>NZ_VIRM01000004.1 GCF_006874475.1 Microbispora hainanensis | reverse complement strand
CCTCGATCAGCGTCTCGACTGGCACGACGCGGTTGGCTCTAAGCAGGAGAACAGCCAGGACCCGGAGAACTTTTGGTGGTGTCGGTGTGCAATGGCGACCATCCTGGAGCACTTCGAGCGTGCCGAGCACCTTGAACTTGAGCATACCTCACCTATCTCAGGAAGGGTGTTCGAAGCGGGCTTTATAGTTTGTCCACCTTTCAACAAGAGGGGATTACCTAATTGTAAGGGGGACATAAGAGGGCACGGAAGTGATATATGTTGTTTGGACAAAAATACATCTTAATGCAACCTATGTCCCGTTTTGCGTATGTGTTACCGCCCCAGGACGAGTGCGGAGTTGAACCCCCCGTGGCCCCGGGCGACCACCAGCGCAGTGCGCAGGCGCAATTCCCGTGGTTCGTCGCCGACCAGATCGAGACCGAGAGTTCGATCGAGTTCGACCACTCCCGCCGTCGGCGGGATCACCCCGTCACGCAGCGCCAGCAGAGCCGTGACCAGGTCGAGCGCGGCTCCTCCCGCGTACAGCCGCCCGGTCAACGTCTTTGGCGCCGTCACCGGGACGGCACGCGGTCCGAAGACCGCGCACAGGGCCTCGGCCTCCATGCGGTCCGCGGCCGGCACGCCCATGGCGTCGGCGAATACGACGTCTATCTCGCCTGGGCGCAACCCCGCGTCGGCCAGCGCGAGTTCGATCGCCCGCCGCAATCCCGGCGGCCTGCCCCGGCCCGGCGCAGGGTCGAAGGTCGCCGCATACCCGAGGACCTCTCCGTACCGATCGGCAGTACGCGCGCCGTCCTTCCCGTGCTCCATCACGAACATGGCTCCGCCCTCGCCGGGCACGTAGCCGCACGCGGACACGTCGAAAGGGATGTAGGCGCGCGCGGGGTCGGACACCGTGCTGAGTGCTCTGCTGGACAGCTGCGCGACCAGTCCGTAGGGGCACAGCGAGGCGTCCGTGCCGCCAACCAGGGCGAGCCTCGCCCCCGCCCGCAGCGTCCGCCTGGCCTGCCCGACCGCGTCCAGCCCGCCGGCCTGCTCCGTGGCGAGCGCGGCGCAGGGTCCGCGCATGCCGTGCCGGATGGAGATCTGCCCGGTCGTGGCCGCGTAGAACCAGGCGATGGACTGGTAGGCGCCGACGTGCTCGGGGCCCAGGCTCCACAACCCGGTCATCTCCCGCTGGCCGAACTCGGTGCCGCCCGACGAACTGGCTGTCACGACCGCCATCTCGTATTCGGGCAGCTCAGCCGGCACTGTCCCGGCGTCGGCCAGTGCGCTTTCCGCGGCGACAAGCCCCATGTGGGTCCAGTGATCCGTCTGCGTGGTCAGCCGACTGGACAGATGCTCCGTGGCGGCGAAGCCCTTCACCTCCCCCGCGATCCGCACCGGGTAGGCGGCCGGGTCGAACCTGGTGATGGGGCCGAGGCCGCTGCGGCCCTCCAGCGTCGCCGCCCAGTGTTCGTCGGCGGTGGTGCCGGTCGGCGCGACGACGCCGATCCCGGTCACGACAAGCGACTCCCGCATTCCTTCAGCTCCCCGCACGCGTCAAGATCATGGCGGTCTGGAAGCCGCCGAAGCCGCTACCGACGCTCAACACGGCGTCCATCGCATGGTCCCGTGCGGTCAGAGGCACGTAGTCGAGGTCACATTCGGGGTCGGGCGTGTGCAGGTTCGCCGTAGGCGGGACGACCCCGTGCTCCAGTGCCAGGGCGGAGGCCGCGACCTCGATCGCGCCGATGGCCCCCAAAGAGTGCCCGATCATCGATTTTATCGAGCTGACCGGGACCTCATAGGCCCGCGCACCGAGGCTGCGCTTGAAGGCCGCCGTCTCGTGTCGGTCGTTCTGCTTGGTGCCGGAGCCGTGCGCGTTGATGTAGTCCACGTCGCCGGGCTCGAGCCGCGCCTGGTCCAGCGCGGCCCTGATGGCCTCGGCCATCTCCCGGCCGTCCGGCTTCAGGCCGGTCATGTGGTAGGCGTTGCCCCGCGCGGCGTAACCCGCGATCTCGGCGTAGATGTGCGCGCCGCGCGCCCTGGCGGCGTCCAGGCCCTCCAGGACCAGCACGGCCGCGCCCTCGCCCAGCACGAAGCCGTCACGGTCGCGGTCGAACGGCCGTGAGGCGTGCTCGGGGTCGGCGACGTTGGGGCTGGTCGCCTTGATCGCGTCGAAGCACGCCACCGTGATCGGGGAGATCGGTGCGTCGGTCGCGCCGGCGACGGCCACGTCGACGGTTCCCTCGGCCACAAGCTGGGCACCGTATCCGACGGCGTCCAGGCCCGAGGTGCAGCCGTTGGACACGAGCTGAACCGGGCCCTCCGCCCCGCTCTCCCAGGCGACCTCGCAGGCGAGCGTGCTCGGAACCATGAATCCGTACAGATGCGGCATGCCGTACTCGTGGTCGACGAGCCACTGACGGCCGCTGTCGCTGAGCACTACATACTCCCGTTCCAGGGCCACGGTGCAGCCGACGGCGCTGCCCAGACTCACGCCGATGCGGGCCGGGTCCACCGCGTCGGTCTCCAGGCCGCTGTCCGCGAGCGCCTCCCTGGCCGAGACGACTGCGAACTGCGCGGCCCGGTCCATCCGCCGGACCTGCCGGGCGGTCAGTCCGGCGAGAGCCGGGTCGAAATCGACTTCGGCGGCGATGGGCGAGCGGTAGGCGCTCGCGTCGAAGGCCTGGATGAGCCGGGTGGCCGTGCGGCCCGCGGTGAGCTGCTCCCAGAAGTCCTTGGTTCCGATCCCGCCCGGGGTGACCACGCCTATCCCTGTGATGACGACCCGCCTGTTCACCGGCTGTTCCCGCCTACCTGCGGGCTCGGCGCTCCGGCCTGCGGCGGCTCCTCTGTGTCCACATGCCCGAGCTCCGGCCGGGGCGCCAGCGGTGCAAGGTGGAAGACGACCAGAGCCTCTTCGTCACTGGTGTTGACCAGCCTGTGCCTGGCCCCGATCGGTACGGCCAGCGCGTCGTCCGGTTCCAGGTCGACGACGTCCGTCTCCACCCGCATGGTCAGCCGGCCCCGCACCACGTAGAGGAACTCCTCGGAGTACGGGTGGTAGTGCTCCGAGACGTGCTCACCGGGTGCGAGGGTGAGGACACCCATGAATCCACTGGTCGTTCCCACCGTCTTCGGACTGAGCAGGACACGGATGTCTCCGCCCCTGCGCCGGTTCGGGCTGACCCCGGCTGCCGCGACCTTGGTGACGCGGACCTGCTCCACAGCCATCGGACTCCCCTCGTTGAACCTGGCTGATGTGCGCAGAACCAGGTTGGACATGCCGATTCGCACGAGACTGGTCGGCTCGTTGAGACGATGTCAGCTCCGGATCGAGAAGCTGTCCACGCCTCTTGGTCTCCTCCTCAAGAGACGCTGAGGTTCGTAGACTGACTGTCATGCCGCGCGCACTGTCCAAAGCAGCCGGTGACGATCTCGTGCTCGCGGCAGCGGTCGCCGCGGTGACCGTGGGGGCGACGGCCGCCATCGCGTGGTCCTCCCCCGCGGGGCGGCTACCCGACTGGGCCGCGTACCTGATCCTGATCGCCATGGCGGTGCCGTTGCCGGCCCGGCGCCGGGCGCCGGTGACCACGATGGTCGCCGTGCTGGCCGGTTCGCTGTGCTACCAGGCGTTCGACCTGCCGGGTGGGGCCTTCACGATTCCGCCGGCTGTCGCGCTGTTCACCGCGGTCAGCGCGGGACGCCGGATGGCGGCGGTGACCGCCATGGTGATTTGGGCCCTGGCCACGTACCTGCTCGGCACGCTCTGGGGACGCACCCCGGACGTGCAGGGGCTGGTGTGGCTCACGACCTGGCTCGGGCTCATCCTGGTCGGAGGAGAGGTCTCCCGCGACCGTCGCGAACGCCTGCTGGCTGAGCGGGAGCGCGCGGCGCAGGCCGAGCGGACCCGGGAGGAGGCGGCCTGGCGCAGGATCACGGAGGAACGACTGCGCATCGCGAGGGAACTGCACGACGTCCTCGCGCACAGCATCTCCGTCATCAACCTGCAGGCGGGAGTCTCCGAGCATTTGATCGAGCGCGACCCGGAGCAGGCCAGGGTCGCGCTCGGGGCCATCCGCAGGGCGAGCAAGGACGCCCTGGTCGAACTGCGCGGCATGCTCGGCGTGCTGCGGGGTGTGGACGACGAGGGGCGGCCGCTCCCGCCGGCCCCCGGCCTGAACCGCCTGAACGAGCTGGTCGATCGGGCGCGTGAAGCGCGGCTGGAGGTCTCGATGAGCCTGCCGGAGGAACAGCGTGAGCTGCCCGGCGGGGTCGATCTGACCGTCTACCGCATCGTCCAGGAATCGCTCACGAACGTGATACGCCACGCCCGCGCGCGGCGGGCCTGTGTGACGATCGACTTCGACGACCGCGACATCGTGGTGGAGGTCGTGGACGACGGCGCAGGCGTGCCCGCCGGTACGCCGATCAGCGAGGGCAACGGGATGGTGGGGATGAGGGAGCGGGTGTTGATCGCCGGCGGGGAGTTCTGCGCCGGACCGGCGGAGGGCAGGGGGTTCCGGGTGCGGGCGAGGATCCCGGCGGGGAGTGCGGCGTGATCAGGGTGTTGCTGGCGGACGATCAGCCGCTCATCAGGGCGGGCGTGCGTGCGTTGCTCGATTCCGAGCCGGACATCGAGGTCGTGGGTGAGGCCGTGGACGGCGACCAGGCCGTGGCCATGGCCGTCGAGCTGCGGCCCGATGTCGTGTTCATGGACGTCAGAATGCCGGAACTCGACGGCATCGAGGCCACCCGCAGGATCGCCGCCGATCCCCGGCTCGACGCCGTCCACGTGGTCATCCTGACGATGTTCGAGCTGGACGAGTACGTTTTCCGCGGGCTGCGCGCCGGAGCCTCCGGCTTCCTGGTCAAGGACACCGAACCGGCCCAGCTCCTCCAGGCCGTACGGGTGGTCGCGGCGGGCGACTCTTTGCTCAGCCCGAGTGTGACGCGGCGTCTGATCAGGGAGTACGCCGGCAGGACAGTGGACGGTCCGCCCCCTCCCGAGCTGAGCGTGCTGACCGAACGCGAGCGGGAGGTGGTCTCGCTGGTGGCGGCGGGACTGTCGAACGGGGAGATCGCCGAGCGGATGACGGTGAGCCCGGCGACGGCCAAGACCCACGTGAGCCGGGCCATGGTCAAGCTCTCGGCCCGCGACCGGGCCCAGCTCGTGGTCTTCGCGTTCGAGTCGGGCCTGGTGCGTCCGCGCCCCCGGTCCTGACCTCACCAGGTGACCGGCAACTCCGGAAGCCCGCGTATGAGGTGACCGCCCTGCGGGCGCAACTCGGTCAGGGGCACGGACAACCGCAGCCCCGGCAGGCGCCGCAGCGTCACGTCGAGCGCCACCTCAAGCTCGATCCGGGCCAGGCGCGCGCCGAGGCAGTAGTGGATGCCCAAGCCGAAGGTGAGATGTGGGCCGCCCTCGCGGCTCACGTCGAACCGGTGCGGATCGTCGAACACGTCGGGGTCGCGGTTCGCGGCCGAGATGGCCGGGAGCACCCCCTCGCCTGCCTTGATCGTGACCTCGCCCAGCCGCACGTCCTCGGTGGCCACACGGATGAGACCGCCGCCGGTCGTCAGCGCGTTGTAGCGCAGGAGTTCGTCCACGGCGGATGACAGCAGGCCGGGGCGTGCGCGTAGCAGCGAGAGCTGATCCGGGTGACGCAGCAGGCAGAGGAACGACAGGGCGATCTCGCTCGCCGTGCTCAAGAAGCCGCCCGTGAGCACGGTGGCGCCCATCATCACCAATTCCTCCTCGCTGAGGAGGCCGGCGGCGTCGCGGGCCTCGATGAGCTCGCTGAACAGGTCGTCGGACGGCTTGTCCCGCTTGACCGCGATGAGTTCCGCGAGGTAGCGCTTGAGGTCGGCCCGAGCCTGGGCGACCTGACTCGGTTCGAAGGTCGTCAGGCTCAGCAGCACGTCGACCCACCCGGCGATCCGCTCACGGTCCCCGGCCGGCACGCCGAGGAGTTCGCATATGACGGTGATCGGCAGCCGCCTCGCGAAGCCCGACACCAGATCCGCCGGCGGGCCCGTCTCGACCATCCGGTCGACGAGCAGATCCACCTCGCGCTCGATCACGGGTCGTAGCGCGGCCATGCGCCGGCTGCCGAAAGCCGGGGACACCAGCCGGCGCAGCCGGGTGTGCTCGGGCGGGTCCATGCTGAACACCGAGTTCGGATCGGGAGGGATCGGTTGCAGCCGCGGTGCGCCGGGACGCGTCGTCAACGCCCGGCTGAACCGGGCGTCGCTCAGCACCGTCCGATTGTCCGCATGGCGGGTTACCAGCCACGCCACGTCCCCGGTGGGGAGCGTAACCTGCGTCACCGGGCGGCCGGCCCGCAGCCGGTCGAATTCGGGCGCCGGCTCCCCCGGGCACGGGGAGGCGAACGGAAACCGCAGCCCCTTCGCCTGTTCGGTCTCTTGAGCGGTCATTGCTGACACTCCTGCGTGTAGGCGGAGCCTCAGCGTCGCCATCACCGATCGCGTCGCCGTCGAGATGTGCTCGAGAACGGACGAGGCGCACCAGCGGAACACGAATCAGACGCGAGATCCGGCTGCCAGCATCACCGCCGACGGCCGACCTCGGGAGTTGGATGAGATGTCACCACCGCTGGAGCTCTGGCCATGGCGCCAGCCACGCTGGTTCAGCACGCTGTTCCTGACCGACCTGTGGGAGCGGTTCAGCTTCTTCGGAATGATGGCGATCCTCTTCTTGTACGCCACCGCGCCCGCGCACACCGGCGGGCTCGGCATGCAGGCGGGCAGCGCGGGAGCTCTCGTCGGGCTCTACGTCTCGGCGACGTTCGTCGCCTCGGTACCCGGCGGCTGGCTCGGCGATCGCGTCTTCGGCGCGCAGCGGGCCGTGGTGTACGGAGGCGTACTCATCGCCGCCGGCCACCTCTGTCTGGCGCTGCCGCTTGTCGCCGCCTTCTATCCGGGCATCGCGCTCATCGCCGCGGGAACGGGGCTGCTCAAGCCGAACCTGACGGCGCTCCTCGGGTCCTTCTATCCCCCACGGGCGTCGGCGCAGCGAGAGGCGGGATTCTCACTCTTCTTCGTCAGCATCCAGATGGGCGCTCTGGCGGCACCGATCGTTACCGGTTTCCTCGGGGAACGGGTCGGATGGCACCTGGGCTTCGGCGCCGCCGCCGCGGGCATGGCCGTCGGTCTGACCACCTTCCTGCGCAACCTGCGGCACTTCGGCGACATCGGCCGATACCCACCGCAGCCCGCGGACCGGCGCACACTGCGGCGCGTCTGCGGATGGACCGCGCTGGGCGCCGGCCTGGTGGCGGTTCTCATCGTGCTCGACGTGCTGACGGGGCGCGCCGGGATAGAGCATTTCGTCGCGGGGCTCGGGCTGCTGGTCCTCCTGGCGCCGATTCCGTACGTGCGGTCCATCCTGCGAGGTCCTGCGGTGAGCCGGGACGACGCCCGGCGACTGCGCTCCTACGGCTGGATCTTCCTCGCGACGGCCGTGTTCTTCCTGCTGGCCAGTCAGGCCAACTCGGTCTTCAACCAGTTCGCGGCAGAGTCGACCGACCGCGGCCTGTTCGGCTTCATCCTTCCCGCGAGCTGGTTCCAGACGTTGCACCCGCTGTTCGTGCTCCTCGCCGCCCCGGCCGTGGCCCGCTTCTGGACGGGCGCCGGCCGCAGGCTCGATGTGCCGGTCAAGCTCGCGCTCGGACTGTCACTGGGGGCCGTCGGCCTCCTGCTGATGACGCTCGCGGCGAGCCTGGCCGCGGCGGGCCCGGTCTCGCCGCTCTGGCTCACCGCGGTCTACCTGGTGCTGGCCTGTGCCGAGCTCGTCGTGGGCGCCGCCGGGCTGGGCGCCACCGCGCAGGTGGCGCCGGCCGGAACGGCCGGCCAGTTCATGGGGCTCTGGTGGCTGGCGGGAGCGGTCGGCGCCGTCGTCGCGGGCCAGTTCGCCCGCGCCGCGATGTCCGGCGGGTCGAGCCCCGCTCCCCTCTACTTTCTCGGACTCGCGATCCTCGCGGCCACCGTCGCGGCGATCCTCGCGGTCGGCCACAGGCGGATCAACAACCGGCTCGGGCTGGACATTCCGGCCCTCTCCCTTATGGAGGTTTCGTGACCACCCACGTGCACTCACCGGCGAGCGACGCGGTCAGCGCCGAGCCCCTGTGGCGGCTCGGAACCGCCTACTTCAGCCGCAAGACCATCCTCACCGCGGCGGAACTGGGCGTCTTCACCAGCCTTTCCGCAGCTCCCGGCACCGCGGCGGAGCTCGGTGAACGCCTGGGCCTGCACCCGCGCGGTACCGCGGACTTCCTTGACGCCCTCGTGGCGCTGGGGATGCTGGAGCGCGAGGGCGACGCCTACCGCAACACGCCGATAGCGGAGCACTACCTCAATGCCGACCGGCCGTCGTATGTCGGGGCCTTCCTCAGCAAGGCCGACGCACGGTGGGACCGGCTTGTCGACGCGCTCCGCACGGGCGACCCGCAGAACCGCTGGGGCTCCGGTCCGGAGATGTTCACCGAGCAGTACCGCACGACGGCGGCCTGGCGGAACTTCACCGCCGGGATGGACTACCTCAACGGGATGATCGGCCCGGCGCTGGCCGAGGCGTTCGACTGGTCGACGGTGGACTCCGTGGTCGACATCGGCGGCGCACGGGGCAACCTGGCCGCCGCGATCCTGCGCCGCCACCCCCATCTGCGGGTCGGCGTGCAGGACCTGCCCGGGGTGGAGCCGGTGTTCCACGAACACATGACCCAGCTCCAGCTCACCGGCAAGGTGACCTTCCATCCGGGCAACTTCTTCGAAGACCCCATGCCGTCCGCACAGGCGCTGGTCATGAGCCACGTCCTGCACGACTGGGGAGTCGACGAGCGGCGCCTGCTCGTCGGCGCGGCGCACCGGGCCCTGCCTCCGGGCGGCGTGCTGCTGATCTGCGACCCTATGATCGACGACGATCGCCGGGGGCCGGCCGGCGCCCTCCTCACGAGCCTCAACATGCTCATGGTGACGCCGCACGGGTCGGAGTACACGGTCGGGGAGTGCAGATCCTGGCTCACGGAGGCCGAATTCACCGACATCGGCTCGTCCTCGATCGGCGCCCACAACACGCTGGTCGTCGCCCGCCGTCCGCGATGAGCGCCCGGAGAGAGTCGACCGCCGTTCTCGTCGTCGGAGGGGGCGTCGCGGGGCTGTCGGCGGCCGCCTTCCTTGCCTGGCACGGCGTGCCGTGCCAGGTCCTGGAGCGGCGGTCCCGGCTGTCCGCTCACCCACGCGCCAGGGGGTTCAACCCCCGGGCCGTGGAACTGCTGCGGCAGATCGGCCTGGAGCCCGCCGTACGGAAGGCAGGCGAGGGTTTCGCCGACCACACCATGCGGGCCCGGGTCGAGAGCCTGGCCGGGCGGGAAGTGTTCCGCGCGGACCTTCCCACGGCCGGCGATCTTGAGGGGATCAGCCCGTCATCCTGGGCGCTGTGCAGCCAGGATCGCCTGGAGCCGCTGATACGGTCGCGTGCGGAGGACCTCGGCGCGGTCGTGAGATTCGGCTGCGAGATGGAGTCCTTCTCGCAGGACGACGACGGTGTGACGGTGACCCTGCGCGACGGCGGCCGGATGCGAGCGCGGTACCTGGTCGCCGCCGACGGTGCCCGCAGCCCCATGCGCAAGCGGCTCGGCATCGAGCTCAAGGGAACACGAGCGCTGGCGCACCAGCTCAGCATCGTGTTCGAAGCCGATCTGCGCGGACCGCTGGGCGACCGGCGGTTCGCCATCTGCCAGGTGCGCAACGAGCAGGTGGACGGGCTGCTTGTGCACGATGACACGCTCCGGCAGGGCATCCTCTACATCCAGCATCCCGAGCCGCTGCCCGAGTATCCCGAGGACCGCTGCGTGACGCTGGTACGGGCCGCCGTGGGCGTGCCCGGCCTGCCGGTACGCATCCTCGACAGGCAGTCGTGGGAGTTGTCGGCGCTGACCGCGACGCGGTACCGGGAGGGACAGGTGTTCCTGGCCGGCGACGCGGCCCACGTGATGCCTCCGGTGGGCGGCTTCGGTGCGAGCACCGGCATCCAGGACGCGCACAACCTGGCCTGGAAGCTCGCCCATGTACTGCGAGGCGTGGCGGGCGACGCGCTGCTCGACAGCTACGAGGCGGAGCGCGGTCCGGTGGCCGAGCTGACGGTGGACCAGTGCCTGCGACGGGTGAGGACCCACGTGGGATTCGGCCGCCCGGGGGGCGGGGACGGGCTGATCGACGATCTTTCCCTGACCTTCGGCTACCGGTATCCGGCGGGAGCGCTGGTGGAGCCCGACCCACGGGCGCCGCACGTCGTCGATCCGAAAACCAATGGCGCTGAGATCGGCGTCCGCGCACCGCATCTGGAGCTTCATCCGGGCGGCCGCTCGACCCTTGACCTGTTCGGCCGGGGCTTCACCCTCATGGCCGGGCCGGCAGGCCGGAGCTGGGTTGTGGCGGCCGGCCGGGTGGCCGCCGACCTCGGCGTGGACATCGCCGCACACCTGATGACCGACGACCTCGTCGCCGCCGGTGCGGCCGAGTGGTGTCGGCGTCACGGCGTCGGCGCGGGCGGGGCCGTCCTGATCCGCCCTGACGGGATCGTCGGATGGCGGCGCGGGGAGGCGGTCGAGCACCCACAGGACGATGTGAGGGCGGCGCTGCGCTGCCTGCTGAGCGCCGGCGGCCTGGAGGGACGGGCGCCATGAGACACCGGCTGGTCGAGTCGCTCCTGCGGTTCCTCCACCTTCTCGGCTCGGTGCAGGTCTTCTGGTGCGTTCCGTGGGAGCAGGAACCCGGCGGCGGAGAGGATGACCCGTGGCGAGTCCCCAGCTAGCCGCGCCGGCCACCGGCCCGCGCTCGCTGGCCCCGCTGACCGCGGCGTTGCTGGCCCAGGTGCTCGCCGTGGTCGACCTGAACATCACGGCGACGGCGCTGCCGGCGATCGTGACGGAGTTCGGCCGGCTGGACCTGTTCGCCTGGGTCACCACGGGAGCCGTGCTGGCGTCCACGGTGGCGACGCCCCTCTACGGCAGGTTCGGCGACATCTTCGGGCGCAAGGCGGTTCTCGTGACGGCCCTGGCCCTGCTGTCCGCGGGCTCGGTGCTCTGCGGTCTCGCCGGGTCGATGACGCAGTTGGTGGTCTTCCGCGTCGTCCAGGGCGTGGGGGCAGGCGGTCTCATGGTCTCCGCGGTCGCCGTTTACGCGGAACTGCTCGACTCGCGCCGGCGGGTGCGCTACCAGGTGTTCTTCGCCACGGCCGTGAACGTGTCCAGCGCGGTCAGCCCGTTCCTCGGCGGTCTCGTCACCGACGCGCTGGGCTGGCGCTGGACGTTCTTCCTGTCCGTGCCTTTCGGGCTCGCCGCGCTCGTCCTCATCGCCACGACCCGGCGGTTGGCCCGGTCCGAGGGCGAGACGGCGGTGGACTACCCCGGCGCGGCGCTGCTCGCGGCCGCGTGCGTGTGCCTGGTGCTGCTGTCGAGCTGGGCGGGCACCGTTCACTCATGGACCTCGCCGGTCGTCGCCGGGCTGGGCGTGGGCGCCGTCGTCCTGTTCGTGCTGTGGGTGCGGGTGGAGCGGCGAGCCCGGCGGCCGATCGTGCCGCTCCGCCTGTTCGGCAACCGCGTCCTCGTCGCCGCGTACGTGCAGGGGTTCATGACCGGCCTCGCCATGTTCGCCGCCATCACATTCCTGCCTCTGCTGATGGTCGCCTCAGGCATGAACGCGACCGGCGCCGGGGCGTCCCTGTTTCCGATCACGGCGGGCACGCTCGTCGTGTCGCTTGCGGGAAGCCCGCTCATGGCCCGGTGGGGGCACCCCCAGATGTTCGGCGTTGCGGGAGCGGGCCTTCTCCTGGCCGGGTTGGCGGGCCTCGCCGTACAAGCGGACGCCGGCGTCTCGCCGGCCGGGATCGCGGCCACGGTCTGTCTCGGGATCGGCCTGGGCCTGCTGTTCCAGGTCTACTCGGTCGCGGTCATGAACCACGCGCCCCGGCCCGATCTGGGCTCGGCGCTCGCCGTGCAGTCGCTCAGCCGCCAGCTGGGCGGTCTGCTCGGGCTCGCGACGCTCAGCGGCGTCTACCGGCTCGAACTCGCCCGTACCGATGATCAAGGCTCCGCAACGGCGATCGTGTTCACGATCGCGGCTCTGTGTGCGGTGGCCGGACTCGCGGCGGCGCTCGCCCTGCGCATCCCCGGCACTCCGCCCCGCCCCGGCGATGCCGAAGGCGGCAACCCGATGAGGAGAGGAATCAGCGATGAGTCAGTTCACCATCCAGGACCTGCGCCGGATCATGCGTGAAGCGGCGGGCGAGGACGCGAGCGTGGATCTCGACGGGGAGATCCACGACACCTCCTTCGAAGACCTACGCTACGACTCGCTGGCGGTCTTGGAGATCACCGTACGAGTGGAACGGGAGCTCGGGATCAAACTCGGCGACGGCGAGACCGACAAGACGCAGACTCCGCGCGAGTTCCTCGCCATGGTCGACGCCCGGCTCACTCAGGCCGCATGACTACGCCCCGGGCGGTAGGCGCGATCGCGGGCTGCTCCCCCTGTGGCAGCCGGATCAGCCTCCCGTGATCCGACGACAGACGTTCGCCGCCGTGACAGGCTGATCACCGATCCGGCCTGTCCGGCGGCGAACACTCGGAGCGATGATGGACACTCTTCTCCTCGCACGGTTGCAGTTCGCCACCACGACGTCCTTCCATTTCCTCTTCGTGACCCTGTCGCTGGGACTCGTCGTGCTCGTCGCGGCCATGCAGACCGTCTACACGATCACAGGAAAGAGCGTGTACGCCCGGATGACGAAGTTCTGGGGAACGCTCTACGTAATCAACTACGCCCTGGGAATCGTCACGGGCCTGGTGATGGAGTTCCAGTTCGGCATGAACTGGAGTGGGCTCACGCAGGCTGCCGGCAACGTCTTCGGGGCGCCGCTGGCGTTGGAGACACTGGTCGCCTTCTTCGTGGAGGCGACCTTCCTGGGCATGTGGATCTTCGGCTGGAACCGGCTGCCCAAATGGGTGCACCTGGCCCTGATCTGGCTGGTTGCGGTCGCCGCCTACGTCTCGGCGCTGTGGATCCTGGCCGCGAACGCGTTCCTGCAGCACCCGGTCGGTTACGCGGCCCGCGACGGCGTCGTGGTCCTGACCGACCTGAAAGCGTTGCTGGCCAACATCAGCCTCACCGACGCCTTCCTTCACGTCGCTTCGGCGGCGGCGTTGGCCGGCGGTATGTTCCTGGCGGGCATCAGCTCCTGGCACCTGATCAAGCGCACCTCGGAGACCGAGGTGTTCCGCCGCTCGCTGCGGTGGGGCGTGGTCGCCGCCCCGGCGGGCGGATACTCGATCATCCACTTCGGCTTCCTCCAGGAGGTCGCCATCGAGCAGTACCAGCCGATGAAGCTCGCCGTCATGTACCAGGACCCGCATCGGCTGGAGCTGGCGCGGCAGGCGATGCTCCAGCGATTCGGGCAGGGCGACTTCGCGCCGCCCTCCTGGATCGCCGTGCCGTACCAGGTCATGATGAACGGCGCCTTCGTCCTCACACTCACCACATCGGTCTGTCTGCTGCTGCTGTTCCGGAACTGGATCGCGCGGCTCCGCGTGCCCCTGTACGTACTGCTGGCGATGGCGCCGCTGCCGCTGGTGCTGGTCGTCATGGGATGGATCGTGCGCGAGGTGGGCCGGCAGCCGTGGGCCGTCTACGGCCTGCTGACCACGGAACAGGCCGCGTCACCCATCCCGCCCGTTCTCGTGCTCGCGTCATACATCGGCTTCACTCTGGTGCTCGGGGCGCTGGTGGTCCTCGACTACTGGCTGATCGTCAAATTCGCCCGGCGGGGGCCCCGGCACACGCCCTTGGGGACCACGGTGGCCGAGCCCGCCAGGGACCGTCTGATGGCCTTCTGACCCAGGCCCATACCGGAGGATCTCATGGATGTCGTATGGGTGGTCCTGCTGGGGCTGCTGCTCGGTGGCTACTTCGTGGTGGACGGCTTCGACATCGGCACCGGCGTCCTGCTGCGCCGGCTCGGCCGTGGCGAGGGCGAGCGCCGCATGCTCATCACCGCGATCGGTCCGTTCTTCCTGGGCAACGAGGTGTGGCTGGTGGCCGTCGGGGGTGTGCTCAGCGGCGCGTTCCCACTCGTCGAGGATCGAGTTCTGGGCGGCCTGTACCCGCTCGTCGCGGCCGGCCTGCTGATCTGGGTGCTGCGGGACGCGGCCGTCTGGTTCCGCAGCCGGCAGCCGTCCCTGCGCTGGCGGGCCGGCTGGGATCGGCTGCTGGTCGCGGCCAGCACGGCCTTCGCCGCCTTCTGGGGGATGGTCGTGGGGGCCGCTCTCGCCGGGCTCCCCGAGCCCGGCACGACGGCCGGCGCCTGGCAGCTGACCGGGCCGTACGCGCTGCTGTGGGCGGCCGTCCTGGTCACACTGTTCGCCGCGCACGGCGCGATCTTCCTCGTGGCGCGGCTGCGGGACGACATGGCCACGAGGGCGCGGGAGAGGGCCGCCCGCCTGCTGCGGCCCGCCGCGGCGCTGCTCGTGCTCGCCGTCGGCGCCGGTGCCGTCTTCGTCCTGCCGAGGGAGTGGAGCGTCGTGCTCCCTGTCACCGGGGTGGGGGCCCTGGCCGCTGGGGCGCTGTGGGCCGCGGACACGGCGGTGCGAGCGGACAGGCACGCAAGGGCGCTGGTGCTCAGCTCCGCCGCCGTCGCGAGCCCCGTTCTGATGGTGCTTCTAAGGCTGGCCGCGCAACTGCCCGAGGGCACCGCGGACGCGGAGACCCTGCGTACGCTGGGCGGCCTCGCGCTTGCCGCCCTCCCGTTGGCGGCTGCCGCGCAGGCGTGGATGTGGCGGGCGTTCCGGCGGCCGGTGGACGCCGGAACGGTGGTCTTCTTCTAGCGACGCCCGTCAGCCGAGCCTGCGGCCGCCGTGCAGGGTCTCCGCATAGGAGAAGATGTAGCCCGAACCGATCTCGATGGGCGCGAGCAGAGCCAGGTCGGGGTCGTGCACCGGATCGAGCGGGAAGCTCAGCTCCCCGCGGCCGGTCCACACCTCGCCGAACTCGACGTCCGTGACCCGGGAGGCGACCAGGTCGGGTGACGTCTCCTCCCCCGGAATCCAGGATGGGAAGAACCTGCTGTGGACGAGGGGCACCGTGTGCAGCCCCGGTGGCCGGGAGGGGCCGGAGAGCGTCACAGCGGCGGTGGCCAGCGTGCGGCCGTGCACGCTGAGGGTGCCCGCGAAGTGTCCACCGGCGGCTCGCCGCGGGCCCGCGCGGCCCACGGAGACGGGACGGGTCTGGTGAATGGCGCCGTGCTGCTTGGGCATCCCCTGTATCCACCCCCGTACCAGCGGCACCGCCTGGTCCACCCAGGCGTAGGGACAGCGCGCCATCGGCTCGCCCCGATGCTCGCACGACAGCAGGACGAGGAACTCGGCGAAGCGGCAACGAGCCGGATCGGCGAGCTCCTCTCCGGAGCCCGAGCACCACTGCCACTCAGCGAAGACGGCGGCCGCACTGCCGGGGTCGGGGCCCGGCTCCAGGCCAGGCGGGAGGAAGCGCACGGCCGCTGCCGGATCCACCCGGTAGTCGACCATCATCACCTCCCCGGAGAAATGCCAGGGTGGTGGTGTGATCATCGACGATGTGCCGGAGGGGGAGAGCGGGAGAGAGTAGCCGACGGGTCCCGTTTGCTGCGCGACGGTCATGGGCGCAGCGTAAGTACGGGCATCGAGCCGGACAACGGCGGTCGAGCCGGCCTGGACCACCGCTGGACGAAGGCTCTATCCAGGGGAGCATATGGAGAGTGACCCGGGGCCGTGGCGCACCCTGTCCGGAATGCTGTGGCGGGTGCCGCTGTCCTCGCTGCCCTGGCGGTCGGCGGCGTACCTGCTGTCGGGTCCGGTCGTGGCGGTCGCCTGGCTGGCGGGGACCGTGGTCCTGCTGGTCGCCGGCGCGGTGACGGCGCCCCTGATCGTCGGGGTGCGGCTGCTGCGATCCGTGTCCCACTGGACGGATCTGCTGGGCCGGGCCGAGCGCGCCCGGCTGCGCTTGGTGGATCACCGTCCGATCCCGGCGGTGCTCCCGCGCGGCGCGGAACCGCCGACCGGCTCCATGGTGTGGCGCGAGGCCGGGCACGGCCTGCTGCTGTGCCTGCTGGCCCCGGTCAACCTGGCGGGCCTGCTGCTCGTCGCGGCCACGGCGCTGATGCCCCTCGCCGCGCCGTTCTGGAACTCGCTGCCGGGAACGCCGCATGCGAACGCCTCCTGGCAGGCCGTGGTGGCCCGGCCGGAGCTGGCCTGGACGGCGGCGGCCGGCGGACTGCTGGCCGCGGTGCTCGCCGCCTATCTGATCTGCGCCGCGGCCGCGGCCGAGGCGATGCTGGCCCGGATCCTGCTCGCGCCCGACGACGGCGACCTGCGGCTGCAGCTCATCGAGGTGGACCGGTCCCGCGCCCGGCTGGCCGACGTCTTCGACAGCGAGCGGCGGCGGCTGGAGCGCGACCTGCACGACGGCACCCAGCAACGGCTCACCGGGCTGCTCATCACACTTGGCCTGGCGAAGATGGAGCTGTCCGGGGCGGCGGTGGAAGCCGGGGAACTGGCCGAAGCCGGGGAACTGGTGAACCGTGCCTATCGGGAGGCGCAGGAGACACTGGACGAGCTGCGCGACCTGGTGCGCGGGATGCGTCCTGCGATCCTGGCCGACCGCGGCCTGGGTGCGGCGCTGACGGAGGCCGCCAAGCGGTGCCCGGTGCCGGTCACCGTGCGCGTCGGAGGCGCGCGTGCGCCGGACGCGGTAGAGGCGGCGCTGTACTTCGCCGCCTGCGAGGCGCTGACCAATCTCGCCAAGCACAGCGGGGCGCGCAGGGGCGAGTTGCTCCTCGCCTCCGAACCGTGCGCCACGCCCGGGTGCGGCAGACTGGTCCTGCAGGTACGGGACGAGGGGCGGGGCGGCGCCGATCCCGGTCTGGGCAGCGGCCTCACGGGTCTGGCGGACCGGGTCGCGGCGGTGGGCGGCACCGTCGGCCTGTCGAGTCCGCCCGGAGGGCCCACCGTGGTGCGGGTGGAGGTCGAGTGGACGTCGTGATCGCCGACGACGCGGTGCTGCTGCGCGAGGGCCTGCGGCACATCCTGGAGCGGTTCGGCCATCGCGTCGTCGCCTCGGTAGGCAACGCCGGCGACCTGCTCGAGGCGGTCGCCGGGCACCGGCCCGACGTGGCCGTGGTGGATGTGCGCATGCCACCGGGTTACCGCGACGAGGGGCTGCGCGCCGCGTTGCGCATCCGCACCGGGCACCCGGGGACGGCGGTGCTGGTGCTCTCCCAATACGTGGAGCGCTCGTACGCCCTGGAACTGCTGGAGTCCGGCGCCGGCAGGGGTCTCGGCTATCTGCTGAAGAACCGGGTCGGCGAGGTCGAGGAGTTCTTGGACGCGGTGACGAGGGTGGCGGGAGGCGGCACGGTCATCGACCCCGAGGTGGTGGTGCGGCTGCTGGAGGACCGCAGGGACCAGTCCGCCCTTGCCCGGCTCACACCACGCGAGCGAGAGGTGCTGGCCCTGATGGCGGAGGGCAAGTCGAACAGCGCGATCGCGAGGAGGCTCGGTGTGACGGACGCGGCGGTGCTCAAACACGTCGGGAACATCTTCGGCAAGCTGCTCCTCGAACCGACGGACGAGGAGCATCGCCGCGTCATGGCGGTGCTGCACTATCTGCGCGAGGAGGGGCCCTGACGGCGCACGAGCAGGGCGGCCGGCATCAGGCCCGACAGCGTCACCACCGCGACGCACGCGCAGGCGACCGAGCCGATCTGCGCCCACGGGAGGTCCGGCACCACCGTCACCCCGAGCCCGCGCAGAACCTCGCGTAGCCCCAGCACCGCCACGGCGGTCACCGCGCCGCCCAGAAGCACCCCAATGGCCGACACGGACAGCGACTCCCACAGCACCATCCGCAGCACCTGCACCCTTCGAGCGCCCAGCCGCAGCAGCCGGGCGAACTCCGCCCCGCGGGCGCCGAACGCCATCACGGACGTGTTGGCCACCGCGATGAGCGTGTAGGCCACGGCGAACGCCGCCAGGGCCAGGGCGCCGATGCGCATGCCCCCCAGTCGCGCGCCGCTCGCCGCGCTCGCCGACTCCGCCGTCGAGGCGGCATGTATGCCGGTCCATCGCCGCTCGATGGCCGCGGCCACCGTGCCGGCGGCCGCTTCGGGAGCGACGGCCACGTGTACGGAGACCGGGCCCGGGAGGAAGTCGCGCGGAAGCAGCAGTGTTCCGCCGAACGGGGACCCGTCGAAGACCGCGGTCAGCCGTAGCACGGCCGGCTTCCCGCCGGGCAGGGTCAGCCGGACCGGCCCGCCGAGCCTCCACCCGAACGTCTCGGCCTGCCTCCGGTCGGCGGCCGCACCGTCATACCGCAGTCCGGCCAGGTCGCCGGCGACGTTGGACAGGTTCATGACCCGCTCGAGGCCCTCTGGGCGCACTCCGAACGCGTCGACCCTGCGCTCGGTCCGGTTCGCCGCGACCACGACCTCCCCCCTGGTGACCCGCACCGCGGCGACCACCCCCCGTACGGTCCCCACCTCGGCGGCTCCGGGCCCCGACACCACGAGATCGGAGCGCCAGGCCTGCCGGAAGTCCGCCGCAATCGCCTGGCCGAGCAGGGCCGTGCCGCCCAGCAGCGAACCCGTCAGTCCAACCGTGACGAGCACCGGAGCGGCGGTGGAGGCCGTCCTGCGTACGGCCTGCCGGACGTTCTCCCTGGCCAGCAGGCCCGTCGCCGAGGTCACCCGGACCAGGGGGGTGGCCACAGCGGCCCCCGCCCATCCGGCGAAGGCGGGGGCGAGCAGGGTGAACCCGAGCACCAGCGGCAGGGACACGAACATCGTGAGCGGCATGCGGCCGTCCGGGGGCGCCACCGGCACCAGCGCGAGCATGCCCCCGCCACAGGCCAGGAAGGCCAGCGCGCCCAGCCAGCGACCACGTCCGATCGGCCGGTCGGCCAGCGCCGAGTCGCGCAGCGCCTCGGCGGGCCGTACCCGTGCGGCGCGTCCGGCCGAGGCGGCGGCGGCCAGCACCCCGATGACCACCCCCGCGGCGAAGGCGCCCGCCAGCGCCCCGAGCGAGACGCGGGACTCGAACCCGGCGGGCAGCAGCCGCTGCCACCGTAGCAGCGAAGTCATGACCCCGGTGAGGGGGAAGGCGAGCACGATGCCGACCGCGGAGGCCAGCAGGGCCGCCAGCCAGGCCTCGGCGATGACCATGCCCCGGACCTGGCGCGGTGTCGCGCCGACGGCTCTGAGCAGGGCGAGCTCGCGCCGCCGCTGCGCCACCACGAAGGCGAACGTGCCGGCGACGACGTGAATCGTCACGAAGGCACCGATCACCGCCAGCATCACGAGGAGGGACCCCGACTCCTGCGCGGCCTGCCGTACGGACAGCGGCGTGCCGGCGGGCAGCGCCGCTCCGGTGGCGAGCACCGAGACGGCGGCCCCGCTGTAGCCCACCCCGAGCGCGAGGGCCACGATCGCGCCCGCGAAACCGGGCAGGCGGCCGCGCAGCGTCATCCAGGCCACGCGAAGCAGGGTCGTCGTCCCCTTCACGGCACGTCCTCGTAAGCCGTGTCCTCCAGCGCCGCAAGGCGGGCGGCGACGGTCGCCGGGGACGGCGACCACAGCTCCCCCACGAGCGCCCCGTCGGACAGGAACAGCACCCGGTCGGCGTGAGAAGCGGCAAGCGGGTCGTGGGTCACCATCACGACGGTGTCGCCCCGCTCGTCGACCAGCTGCCTGAGCAGACGCAGCACCTCCCTGCCGGTGCGGCTGTCCAGCGCGCCCGTGGGTTCATCTGCGAAGAGCACCTCGGGCCGGGTGACGAGGGCCCTGGCGATGGCCACGCGCTGCTGCTGCCCGCCGGACAGCTCCGCCGGACGGTGCCGTGCCCGGTCGGCGAGTCCCACCGTCCGCAGGAGCTCCTCGACATGCCCGGGCGCCGGCCTGTGGCCGGACAGAAGCACCGGCAGCGAGATGTTCTGCGCCGCGTTCAGGCTCTCGACCAGGTTGAAGGACTGGAAGACGAACCCGACGCGATCACGGCGCAGCTCCGTCAGCCGTCGTTCACTCAGCCCGCCCAGGTCCACCCCGCCTATCACGACCTGCCCGCCGTCGGGCCGGTCCAGGCCGGACGCGCACTGCAGGAGAGTGGACTTGCCCGAGCCGGAGGGCCCCATGATCGCCGTGAAGGAGCCGGTGGGGAACACCGCGCTCACCCCGCGCAGTGCCGTCACGACATGCGCTCCCGAGCCGTACACGCGGCGCACCTCGCTCAGCCGCACCGCCTCGGAGGAAGACGTCCGATCCATGGTCCCAACCAACCAGAGCGGACGCCCGCCGTCACGGGTGATCACAGGAGTCCCGGAGGTAGTGCGGACGCTACCCCGCCCGGGCGGGAGCCCGCCCATCTCGTGAAGGACGTTCTCGCCCGTTCCGCCCTTGGTTGGTGCTCGATCACGGCTTGAACGCGCGCCGATCCCGCCCTGCCAGCATCCTCGGCAGGTGCCGCTGCGGCACTCACCTCAACGACCATGCGGAGGAGCTCGCGGATGGGTGGCATCGCTGGATGGGTGGACTTCCACCGCAATCTCGTACCGGACCGCAACATCGTGCTCGCCCAGCTCGGCACGCTCGCCTGGCGTGGCGGGGACGGTGAGGAAATCTTCACCTCTCCCCACGCGGTCATCGGCCACCGCCGCAGGGCCGCCGTCGACCTCGATGGCGGGCGGCAGCCGATGTCGGAGGAGACCACGGTGCTGGCCTTCGACGGCCAGATCTACAACCACCGCGAGCTGCGCCATGAGCTGGGCCTGCGGGGCCACCGCTTCCGGACCCGCAGCGACACCGAGGTGATCCTCCGCGCCTATCTCGAATGGGGTGAGGAGAGTGCCGCCCGTCTGAACGGCATGTTCGCGTTCGCCCTGTGGGACAGCGGGGCCGAGCGACTCCTGCTCGCGCGGGACCGGTTCGGCGTCAAACCGCTGTACTACCACCCCACCGACACCGGCGTGGTCTTCGGATCGGAGCCCAAGGCGGTGCTCGCCCATCCGCTCGTGGACCCCGTGGCCGACGCCGGCGGACTGCGTGAGCTGCTCGCCTTCACGAGCACGCCGGGCCGCACCCCCATCAGCGGCATGCGACGGGTGCGGCCCGGCGAGATCGTCGTCATCGACGAGAAGGGCACGGACGAACGGCTCTACTGGCGTCTGGTCGCGGCGCCGCATACCGACGACGGCGAGACGACCGTACGGCGTGTACGCGAGCTGCTGGAGGCCTCGGTCGCCCGCCGGCTCGCGGCGGACGTCCCCGTCGGCGTCCTGCTCTCGGGCGGTGTCGACTCCAGCACGGTGGCGGCCCTGGCAGCCCTGGTGCTGCGCCGGAACGGCGGGGATCGGTTGCGCACCTTCACCGTCAGCTATAAGGGCGGGCAGGCATCCGGCCCGGGGCCGATGCGCAGCAGCGAGGACGCGCCGTACGCGCGAGCGGTGGCCGAGCACATCGGCTCCGAGCACGAGCTGATCGAGCTCGACAGCGGCGACATGGTGGATCCGGTGCTCCGGCGTACGGCCGTGCGGGCGCAGCAGGACATGCCGGTGGCGGCCCCGCAGTTCCCCGCGTCGTTGCGCGCGCTGTGCCGGCGGATCGGGGAACGGATCGGGGTGGTTCTCGCGGGGGAACAGGCGGACACGGTCTTCGCCTCCTTCATGGGCATGGACGACCCGGCCGTGATCGCGGCGCCGACCTATCCCTGGATCGCGGCGACCGCGCACCACCTGCCGCCGCAGGGCCTGGGCACCGGCCTTTTCAGCCCGGATCTGCTCACCCGGCTCGACATCCCGGGTTACTGCGCCGACGCCTACCGGGCCGACCTGGCGCGGGTGCCCCATCTGGAGGGGGAGGACCCGCGGGATCGCCGGATGCGCGAGATCTACTTCCTCCACCTGCAGGGGTGGCAGGAGTTCGGCTGTGCGCTGGACGACGGCGCGAGCCTCGCCGGCGGCGTCGAGGTGCGCTGGCCGTACTGCGACCACGAACTCGTGCAGTACCTGTTCAACGTTCCCATGGAGATGAAGACCTCCGGCGGTCCGAAGGGCCTGCTCCGCGCGGCCGCCGCCGATCTGCTGCCGGCCTCGGTCCTGCACCGGGCGCCCAGCCAGTTCCCTACCGGCCGCGACCCCGCCTACGCCCCGATGCTCAAGGCGGAGCTGCGGCGCGTTCTCGCGGACCCGGCGTCTCCGGTGCTCCCGCTGCTCGACCTGGCCGCAGTGAACGCGCTGCTGGCCGGGCCGGGCGAGCCGCGGCGGGCATGGCGGGACCTCACCGACATGGAGATGGTCCTGCAGATCAACCAGTGGCTCGACCAGTACCGCATCCGCATCGCTCTCTGAACGGCTCCAGGACGGGGTACAGACATGATCGAACCAGCACTTCAGCTCAGCTCGGCCAACCTGACCGAGCTGGAGTACCTGGCGCTCAACAGCGAGTTGAACGTGGCCGACGGTCACGCCCGCCAGGAACTCAGCGAAGCCCAGCAGCGGATCGTCGAGGAGTTGCCCACGCTCTTCGAGAAAGCCGCGGCGCAGCCGGTGGAGGACCTGGAACGGGCCGCGCACGGAGCCTTCCTCCACCTGTTCGGACAGCACTGCTATCCGAGCGGCCGCGTGCTGAGCTGCTACGCGTCCTCGGTGGCGATGGAGATCCTCGCCAGGTCGCTCGTGACGGAGACCGACGCGGTGGCGCTGATACACCCGACCTTCGACAACATTCCCGACATCCTGCGCGGCGTCGGCCTGAGGCTGGTGCCGGTGGAGGAGGATGCGCTGCACAGCGGGGAGCCCATCCCGAAGGGCGTGGGCTGCGTCTTCGTCACCACCCCGAACAATCCCACCGGCCGCGTGCTGTCCGCGGAGCGACTGGCCGCTCTGGCGGACGAGTGCCGCAGCAGGGACGTGGTGCTCGCGCTCGACACCTCATTCCGTGGCTTCGACACCCGCGCGCACTACGACCACTACGCCATCCTGGAGAGCAGCGGCTGCCGCTGGGTCGTGATCGAGGACACCGGGAAGCTGTGGCCGACGCTGGACCTGAAGGTCGGGCTGCTGCTCTACAGCGAGAACGTGGGACTGCCGATCCCGAGGATCTACTCCGACATCCTGCTCGGCGTCTCGCCGTTCATACTCGCGCTCGTCGAGCGCTTCGCGGAGGAAGCGGCCGGAGGCGGTCTGGCCGACCTGCACGCGTTCATCGCCGGGGGCCGGCGGCTCGTGCGCGAAGCGCTCGCGGACCTGCCGGGCGTCACCTTCCTCGACCCGAGCAGCCGGGTCAGCGTGGAGCGGGTGGACCTGGGCGACCGGCGCTGCGCGGACATCTGGCCGGAGCTGTACGAGCGTCAGGTGCACGCGCTGCCGTGCACCCAGTTCTACTGGGCCGATCCCTCCCGGGGAGAGCACTCGCTGCGCATCGCGCTGGCCCGGCCGTACACCGCGCTGGGCGCGGCCGTCCGCGAGCTGCGGTCCGTCCTGACGGAGCACTGAGCGATGGTTCCGGGCGGACCTCGTCCTCACCGGCGCCGGTGGATCGCGGGCATCGTGCAGGCGGTCGCCGAGGACGGGGTCGCCGACCTCGGGCCGGGTTACCTCGATCCGGACCTGCTGCCGACCGGCCTGATCGCGTCCGCCTACGAAGAAGCTTTGGCGGAGTACGGCGCCGCCGCCCTCAGCTACGGGGAGAACCAGGGGGTGCTGCCGCTGCGGCGGGCTCTCGCCGCGCGGGCCGCGACGGGCGGACCGTCATGCGGGCCCGAACACGTGCTCGTCACCGCCGGGACGTCACAAGCCCTGCACCTGCTGACGACGACGCTGGCCGAACCGGGCGACGTGGTTCTCTGCGAGCCGCTGAGCTACGACCTCGGCCTGCGGATCCTCGCCGATCGCGGACTGCTGCTCCGCCCCATCGCGTCCGACGTCGAGGGCCCCGACCCACAGGCGATGGCCGAGGCAGCGCGGGCGCACCGGAGGGCGGGGCGGCGCATCGCCTTCGCCTATCTCATGCCGACCTTCCACAACCCCACGGGGCTGCTCGTCGGTGAGCGCCGCCGCCGGGAGCTGGTGGCGGTGGCCAGAGAGAACGACATACCGATCGTCGAGGACGACGCCTACACGGAGTTGCGCCTGGACCCGGTGGCCATGCCGCCTTCACTCGCGGAACTGGCGGAGTACGACGGCGTGATCCGGCTGTGCACCTTCAGCAAGACCCTTGGGCCGGGGCTTCGGCTCGGCTGGATGCTGGCCGACCCGGCGCTCACTGGCAGGCTCGCCGCCGGCGGTTTGCTGACCAGCGGAGGCGGGCTCAACCATCTTGCCTCGCTCGCCGTGACCGCGCTCGTCACGAGCGGGCGCTACGACCACAGGCTGGTCCGGCTGCGGAGGGAGCTGCGGGTGCGACGCGACGCGCTGGTCTCCGGGCTCGGCGGCGGGGTCGACGTACCATCCGGCGGTTTCTTCCTGTGGGTGCCCGGTCTGTGTCCCGAAGCGGCGGAACGAACCGGAGTACGCGTGGCCGACGGTTCCCGGTTCGGCCGGACGCCGGGACCGGCCGTCCGGCTGAGCTACAGCTTCAACCCCCCGGGAGAGCTGGCCGCGGCGGGACGGCGGCTCTCACCGATGATCCCCCATCGAACAACCGTCTGAGAAAGGACGTCACGTGCATCGAACGCTCATAGTGGCCCGGATGCGCCCCTCGGAGGCGGACTCGGTCGCCGAGATCTTCGCCGAGTCGGACGCGACGGAACTGCCTCGCATGGTCGGGGTCTCCCAGCGGACCCTCTTCCGCTTCCACGACCTGTACTTCCACCTGGTCGAGGCGGACGACGACATCTCCGACCGGCTCTACCAAGCACGCGGCACCGACCTCTACCAGGACGTCAACACCAAGCTGGCACGGCACATCTCGCCGTATGACCCCGCGTGGAAGGAGCCCAAGGACGCCATGGCCGTCCCCTTCTATCAGTGGCGGGCGGTGTGATCATGGCGGGACACACCGACAACGCGGTCGTGATCGATGCTCCCGCCGACGCCGTCTGGGAGATGACCAACGACGTCGAGTCGTGGCCGCGGCTGTTCAGCGAGTACGCGGCGGCCGAGGTGCTCGCCAAGGACGGCGACACCGTCAGGTTTCGGCTGACCATGCATCCGGACGCCGACGGCAACCAGTGGAGCTGGGTGTCGGAGCGCACCGCTGACGCCGGAACCAGGACGGTGCGGGCGCGGCGAATCGAGACCGGCTGGTTCAAGTACATGAACCTCTTCTGGGAGTACACCGAGGCCGACGGCGGCGGGGTGCGGATGCGCTGGGTCCAGGACTTCGAGATGTGGCCCCAGGCGCCGGTGGACGACCAGGCCATGACCGAAAGGCTCAACCGCAACACCGAGATCCAGATGAAGCGGATCAAGGAAATCATCGAGCGCGAGGCGGCGGGGGGCTGAGCCGTGGGCGTGCTGCTCTCCCAGATCTCCATCGTGCTGAGCGGGCTGGTCGCCGGCATGCTCCTGTGGTCGGCGATCGGCGGTGTGCCATGGATGCGGCGGCTTCCCGCCGGCGAGTACGTGCGGCTGCACCAGTACTGGTCGCCGCGCTTCGACCCACTCGCTCCGCTCATGGTCGCCGGCACCCTCGCCTGCGACGTGGCGCTGCTCTTCCTCTCCCCTACCCGCGACTCGAAGTTCCTGCTCACGTTCCTCATCGTCGCGCTGGTGGCGATCATGGTGGTCTCCGCGACCAGGAACGCCAGGCTGAAGCGTACGGTCATGGACCTCGATCCCAGCACCTTGCCGGCCGACTGGAAGCAGCGCGATCCACGCCCGGCCTTCGGCAGGTGGAATCTCGTACGCACGGTCATCGCGATCCTCGTCTTCCTCGGCAACGTCGAGGCGATGGCGGTGTGGACCGTATGACCGAGACCGCGGCGTTCCGCGTGATGCTGGACATGCGCGTGCGGCCGGGAACCGAGGCCGATTTCGAGCGGGCCTGGCTGGAAGTGGCCAGGGGCGTCGCCCGGCATCCGGCGAACCGAGGACAGTGGCTGTCGCGCTCTCCCGGCGACGAGAGCGAGGGGACCACCTACTACGTGGTCACCGACTGGACGGACGAGCCCAGTTTCCGGGAGTTCGAACTGAGCCTGGAGCACGTGCGTAATCGTGCGCTGCTGCAGCCGTACAGGAACGGAGGCTCGATGCGAACGATGCACGTCGTCTACGAACTGGTGGAGGAACGATGAACGAGCAGGTACGAGTGATCCTCTGGTACCGGGTGCCGAAGGAGGACGTGCAGCCGCTTGCCGACACCTACCGGCAGGTCAGCGAGCAACTCGTCGGCACCCCTGGGATGCTCGGCAACGAACTGCTGCGTTCCCAGGTGAACGAGACCACGCTCATGGTCACGAGTCACTGGGAGAGCCAGTGGCACTTGGACAGGTGGGTGCACAGCAGCAGCCACCGCCACACCAGTCCGCTCCGGCCCTACCTCGACACCGGCAGGCAGCATCCCTACGAGACCTTCAACGTGATCTCCGCCTTCTAGGACACGACCGGAGAAGAGGCAACCAATGTCGGACGGACGATGGATCCGCTGCCGGCGATGTCAGGCGATGATCCACCATCGCCGCTTCGCCCGGAGCCTCGGAGTCTGCTCCGAGTGCGGCCACCACCATCCGGTCACCGCCGCCGACCGGGTGGAGCAGCTGCTCGACCGGGGCTCGGCCACCCCCGTGGAAACGCCGAAGGTGCTGCCCGACCCGCTCTCCTTCGTGGACAGCGTCCCCTATGCCGAACGCCTCGCGAGCGCACGGGAGACCACGGGCCTCGCCGAGGCCGCCGTGTGCGTGCGCGGCCTGCTGCACGGACGGCCGGTCGTGCTGGTGGTCATGGACTTCCGCTTCCTCGGCGGAAGTCTGGGATCGGCGGTGGGCGAGCTGGTGACCGTGGCAGCCGAGATCGCGGAGCGGGAGCGGCGTCCGCTCATCACCGTGACCGCCTCCGGCGGCGCACGGATGCAGGAGGGCGTGCTCTCACTGATGCAGATGGCCAAGACCAGCCAGGCGTTCGCCGCGCTGGACGAGGCGGGCGTCATGTCCGTCTCCGTGGTCGCGGATCCGACCTTCGGCGGGGTGGCCGCCTCTTTCGCGACCCTTGCCGACGTCATCCTCATCGAACCCGGCGCGAGGATGGGCTTCGCCGGCCCACGGGTCATCCGGCAGACGATCAGGGAGGAACTGCCCGAGGGCTTCCAGACCGCCGAGTTCCTGCTGGAGCACGGCATGGTGGACGCGGTGGTCCCCCGGCACGAGCTGCGCGGTGTGCTGAGCAGGCTGGTGGGCGGGGAGGATCACCGGCCACCGCCGCGGCCCCCGGCGTACGTCCCCCGGAAGCGGGACGCGTGGGAGGTGGTTCGGCTGGCCCGCGACACGCGCCGGCCGACTACGGCCGACTATGCGGGACTGCTGCTGGAGGACTTCCAAGAGCTGCGCGGCGACCGCGTGTTCGGCGACTCGCGGTCGGTTTTCGCGGGTATGGGGCGCCTCGGCGGCGTCCCCCTGATGCTCATCGGCCATCAGAAGGGGCACAACACGGCCGAACTGGTGGCCAGTAATTTCGGCATGCCGCAGCCCGAGGGATATCGCAAGGCCGCCCGGCTCATGCGCCTGGCGGAGAAACTCCGCCTGCCCGTGGTCACACTGGTCGACACTCCGGGCGCCTATCCGGGTGTGACGGCCGAGGAACGGGGTCAGGCCACGGCCATCGCCGAGAGCCAGCGGCTCATGGCCCGGCTGACGGTTCCTGTCGTCAGCGTGGTCACCGGTGAGGGCGGCAGCGGCGGCGCGCTCGCTCTCGCCGTGGCCAACCGGGTGCTGATCTGCGCCAACGCGTGGTACTCGGTGATCAGCCCGGAGGGCTGCGCGTCGATTCTGTGGAAGACCCCGGCCGCCGCACCCGAGGCCGCCCGCGCTCTGCGACTGGAAGCCGAGGAGTTGCTGCGTCTGGGGGTCGTGGATGGCGTGGTGCCGGAACCCGAAGGCGGCGCGCACACCGATCCCGTCCTGGCCGCCCGCATGCTGGGCGCCGCGATCCACGCCGCCCTCGCGGAACTGCTTCCGCTCTCTCCCACCGAACTGATCCGTCAGCGCTACGGCCGGTTCCGGCATTTCGGCCTGCCGGTTACACGTGCTCCCCTGGCCGTCGCCCTTGGAGGTGATCGAGCGTGAACCCGCCCCCTCCCCATGACGAACTCGACCGGCTCTGCCAGGCCGCCGCGAGACTCGTCTCGCTCCTGCCGCGCCCGCCGGTCACGCTCAAGATCCGGCACGGCACGGTCAGCGCCGAGATGACGTGGGAGGCCGTGGCCCCGGCCGGCCCTGTCGCACCCTCAGGCGCGGCCGCGGACGAACGGCCCGGCCGCGGAGCGGCGTATCCGGCCGCACCGGACTCCCCGCCCGGCCAGATACGAGCTCCGCTGGTCGGGACCTTCTACCGCGCGGCAGAGCCGGGGGCGGCGCCGTTCGTCTCCGTGGGCGACATCGTCGAGGCGGGCCAGCAGGTCGCGATCGTGGAGTCGATGAAGCTGATGAATCCGATCGAGACGGAGACCGCCGGGCAGGTGGTCGAAATCCTGGTGCAGGACGGCGCCCCCGTCGAGTACGACCAGCCCCTCATGGTGATCTCTCCGTCCGGGGACGCGGGATGCGCCGCGCTCTTCCCGGGCGCTTCCACCCCCCAGGAGGAGCCTCTCGTGGGAGGGGGACGCTGATGTTCACCACGGTACTGATCGCCAACCGCGGTGAGATCGCTCTCAGGGTCGCCCGCACCTGCGCGGAGATGGGCATACGCACCGTGTCGGTGCACTCCACCGCCGACCGCGACTCGGCGGTGTCACGGATCGCCGGCCAGTCGGTGCAGATCGGGCCGTCCGCGCCTCGGCGCAGCTATCTCGACGCGGCGGCTCTGATGGAGGTGGCCCTGCGCACCGGTGCCGACGCGGTGCATCCCGGGTACGGCTTCCTGTCGGAGGATCCCGAGTTCGCCAGGATCTGCGCGGAGAACGGGCTGACCTTCATCGGACCACCGCCCGACGTCATGGAGACGCTCGGGGACAAGGCGGCGGCACGGGCCGCGATGAGCGCGGCCGGGCTGCCCGTGCTGCCGGGCAGCCTGGAGCCGGTGCGGGAGGATGACGCGGCCGCGCTCTCCGACGAGATCGGTTATCCCGTCATCGTCAAGGCGGTGGCGGGGGGCGGCGGACGCGGGATGAGCGTGATATCCGATCGGGATGCGTTCTCCGCGGCCTTCCGCCGGACCAGGGCCGAAGCGCAGATGCTCTTCGGCGACGACCGCCTTTGTCTCGAGCGCTACCTGCCGGTGGCGCACCACGTCGAGGTCCAGGTGCTGTGCGACAGCCACGGAAACGCGATCCACCTCGGGGAACGGGATTGCTCGGCGCAGCGGCGCCGGCAGAAGCTGGTGGAGGAGACCCCGTCGCCCGCGATCGGCCCCGAACTGGCCCGCCGGATGGCCGAGGCGGCTCTCGAAGGCGCGCGCGCGATCGGCTACCGGGGCCTGGGCACGTTCGAGTTCCTGGTGGACCACGGGACCGGCGAGTTCTACTTCATCGAGACCAACTGCCGCATCCAGGTGGAGCACCCGGTGACCGAGATGGTCACCGGCGTCGACCTGGTGCGCGAGCAGCTCACAGTCGCCGCCGGGCGGCCCCTGTCCCTCCGCCAGGATGACGTCGTGCGCCGCGGGGTGGCGGTCGAGTGCCGGGTGAACGCCGAGGACCCGTCCCGGGACTTTGCCCCGACCGCCGGGCTGCTCGCCGAGTTCGTCCCGCCGGGCGGACCGTTCGTACGGGTCGACACCCACGCGTACGCCGGGATGCGGGTGCCCCCGGACTACGACCCGCTCCTGGCGAAGGTGATCGCCTGGGGCGTCGACCGGGACCAGGCGCTCGACCGGCTCGACCGAGCGCTGACCGAGCTGGTGGCCGACGGCCCCGGTTTGTCCACGAATGTGGGCTTCCTGCGCGAGGTCCTGGCCAACCCGAGCTTCCGCAAGGGCACGCACACGACCGGGCTGGTCGGCCGGATGCTCGCCCCCCGGCGCGGCTGATCCGCGAACCACGAGCACATGGAGGAGACGACGATGCAGGTTCCCGACATCGCCCTGGTCCGGGGCGGCAACGGCGACGTGACGCTGTACATCGACGAGGTGCAAGCGATGCAGGGCTGGGAACGAGCGCTCATGTGGCGTTCGGCCGACCTGCTCTGCGAGCGGGGCGGGGAGTTCCTGGAGGTGGGGCTGGGTCTGGGTTACTCGGCGCTGCGCATCGCGGAGCGCGCCGACACCTATCGGCACACCGTGGTCGAGAAATACCCCAAGGTCATCGAGCTGTTCCGGGAGGAACACCCGGCGCCGCCCCCCACACTGACAATCATTCAGGCGGATTTCTTCGATTATGTCGACAAACTGGAGCCCGGCAGCTTCGACGGGATCTTCTTCGACCCCGAGCTGCCCAAGGAGCTCTTCGAGGATCGCGACCTGCTGGACGAGTTCATGCCGAAGCTGGTTCGCGCGCTGCGGTCCGGCGGCACGTTCGTGCCCATGTTCTCCCTTGACGGCGCGGTCCCCGACGCGGCCACCTGCACCGCGACCCCCGCCGTGATGCTCGACCGGTACCTGCGTTTCTTCGACCGCGTCCTGGTCGAACGGCACAGGTACCGCGCCTACCCCGACACCGCCTACACCCCCGCCCGGCAGGGCGACGCGTTCATCCTCTGCTTCACCAAGGAGTGACCGCCTCGACGGTCAGGCCGGCTTGGTGGCGCAGAAGACGCCGTAGTGCATCACGTCCCGATCGTAGGCCTTCTTCATCAGCGGCACCGAGTTGACGAAGCGGAAGACGTCGAGGCCCTTGGCCCGGATCAGCTTCCACACGAAGAAGGGATCCCTGGCCAGGGGCCTGGCGATGTCCGCGGACAGTTTCCAGGTGGTGCGGACGTGCTCGGTCCAGTCCGCGGTGGCGACGTCGACAAGGAGTGCCTCCTCGCACAACTTCCGGTAGCGGTCCAGTGGAAGCACGTGGGAAACCGCGAAGTCCCGGTACAGCCGCCGCAGCAGGCGAACCTCCGAAGGATCGAGCCGGTCGTCTCGGGAGCACCAGGTCGCGACGACCAGCTTTCCCCCCGGCTTGAGCACCCGGGCGCACTCGGCGAGATAGGCCCGCTTGTCCGGCATGAGCTCGCAGCTCTCCAGCGACCACACCACGTCGAAGGTGTCGTCCGGGTAGGTCGAGCGCATAGCGTCCATGAGCAGGAACCTGGTCTGGCCGGACACTCCGGCCTCGGCGGCCTTCTCCGTGGCCCGCCGTACCTGCTCGCGGCTCAGCGTGATGCCGTCCACGTCGCAGCCGAGATCGCGGGCCAGGATGATCGAGGAGGCGCCGACGCCGCAGCCGCTGTCGAGGACCCGGGCCCCCCGGGGGACGCCCGCGAACGCGATCAGCTCGTTCACCGTACGCCGCTGTGCCTCGTGCCGCGAGACGCCGAGATCGTCCAGATCCCAGTAACCGTGGTGGATGTGCTCGCCCCACATCTGCTCGTACAGGTCGATGAGTTTGTCGTAGTGGTCACGCACCGCCCGGTGCAGGTCCTCGACCCTGCCTTCGAAGGTCAGCCCGGTGTCGCTCATATCGCGTCCTTTCGTCCGGTGATGCGCTCATGCTCCACAGCGGCCCTGGTGCGTGGCTCGAATACAACTCAAGGCTGCTGCGACGGTGGTCGGCCATGCTGCATCCCGGCGGCTCGTCCGCGGTTACATCAGGAGGCGGATCAATGTGATCACAGCAAGCCCACCCGAGCTGTCCACCCTGGTGGAACACCTCGTCGCGGTTAAACCGGACCTGCGTCCCCAGGAGATAGGGCCGCGAACATCGCTCACCCGTGACCTCGGGTTCGACTCGTTGGACCTCGTACGGCTGGCGGCCCGCATCCACGAGCAGCACCCCGAGGCCGACCTGACGCCGTGGCTGGCGGGCGCCTGCCAGGCCGGGGCGGACAGCGTCGGGTCGATGGCCGATCATCTGGCGAGGGCCCGGCGCCGGGACTACGTCGCGCTCGCCCGTGAGCTGGCCCCGGCCTTCGCCGAGCGGGCCGCCCGCCACGACGCGGACGGCGGTTTCCCTCACGAGAACCTGGCCGAGCTGGTGCGCACCGGATACACCGCGATGACGATCCCGCGGGAGTATGGCGGCGACGGCGCCGGCCTGGGCGAACTGTGCGAGGCGCAGCAGGTGCTCGCCGGCGCCTGCGCGTCCACGGCGTTCTCCGTGAACATGCACGTCCACGGCCTGGCCATGATCGCCCAGCTGGGCGGCCAGGACGCGGAATGGGTCTGCCGCGCGGTCTCCGAGGGCGCCGTGATCGCCGGTGGGTTCAGCGAGCCGGGAGTCGGCGGGAACTGGTGGCACCCGACGACCAAGGCCGAGCGCGTGGACGGCGGTTACGTGCTCAACGGGCGCAAGGGGTTCTTCACCGGCTTCCCCGGGGCGACCCATCTGTTCCTGTCCGCGGCGACGAAGGACGACCGGGGCCTGCCACAGCCGATGGCGTTCCTTGTGCCCAAGCCGGACGAGGGCATCCGGGTCATCGAGGAATGGGATGCCGCGGGGATGCGCGCCACCGGCAGTCACACTCTGGCCATCGAGGACTTCTTCGTGGAGGACCGGTGGTCCGTCGGCGAGCCGGGCAAGCTGCCGTTGCTGTTCATGACCGGGGTCCACTGGGCCTGGTGCAGCTTCGCCTCCGTCTTCGTCGGCATCGCCCGGGCGGCCTTGGAGCACGTCACGGCCACGCAGCGGCGGCGGGTGCTCAGCGTGATCGGCAAGCCCAACGCGCACCTGCCCGGTGTTCAGTTCCGGGTCGCCGAGATGGCCACCCGGCTCGCCGCGGCGCGGGCGCACCTCGAGGCGGCCGTGCACGCCGACCATGACACGGCCGGCCCGATCGCCCATTACCTGGACATGAGCCTGATGAAAATGCAGGTCACCCGGCTCGCCCACGAGGTGGTGACGCTCGGGATGCAGGTGCAGGGAGGATCCTCCCTGGTCTCCGCCTCCCCCCTCCAGCGGATGTACCGCGACGTCATCGCCGGCCTGCTGGTGCCTCCGGCCGCCGACGTGGTCCTGGAGTGGGCGGGCAAGCACGCCCTGGACGTGCCGATCTTCGCCGAACCGAGGTGGGCCGAATGAACGAGACGACCCGGCCGGCGGTGCCGGCCGGCGCCGGGGGGCCCGGCGAACGCTATGCCGGGACCATGTTCGGCCTGGCCGAGCAGGCGTACGAACTCGCGGTGCGCGACGTCAAAGGCGACGCGAAACGGTCCCGGCTGCCCGGCGGCCAGTTCACGACGGCACGGATGAGAGCGAGCCTGGCCACCATGAGGGCGCTTATGGCCCGGCACGACCCCGGCGACCCCGTCGTCGCCCACTACGTCGCCGAGGCGGCCCAGGAGGTCGTGTCCAAGGCGTTCGAACTCGTCACCGACCCCCTGGCCGCCGAGGAGATGAGCCGGATCTGGCGCAGCCTGAAGGCCACCGCCCCGCCGCTGTCCCCCGACCACGCCCGCGAGCGGATCGGCAAGGCGGCGCTCCTCATCGACCCGGACGCGACACCGAGGTGGCTGTGATGGCATCGGCACCCGGCAGGCTCACCGCACTCGATCCGGGCACGGTCCGGATCGACAACGACTACTACTCGTCGGTGGGGGACGCCTGGTGGGATCGGCGTGGCCCGCTCCGCGCGCTGCACGACATGAACCCGGCGCGAGTCGGCTACTTCGACGAGGTGGGCGTCCGGCTCGGCGACCGGGCGGGCCTGCGCGTGCTGGACGTGGGCTGCGGCGGCGGCCTGGTCGCGGAACAGCTGGCCGCCCTCGGCTATCGGGTGACCGGGGTGGACCTGTCGGAGGGTGCCGTCGACGCCGCGCGCAGGCACGCCCGCGCCTCGGGAGTCGAGGTCGGCTACCACGTGGGTTCGGCCTATCAACTGCCGGTCGCCCCGGCCTCGATCGACATGGTCGTGGTCTCGGACGTTTTGGAGCACCTGCACGATCTGCCGGGCGCGGTGGCCGAGATATCCCGCGTGCTCCGCCCGGGGGGCGTACTCGTCTTCGACACGATCAACCGGACTCTGGCGTCCTACCTGGTGGCGATCCTGGCCGCGGAGCGGCTCGCGAAGATCGTTCATCCCGGTACGCACAACTGGCGGATGTTCATCCGCCCCCGGGAACTCGCCGAGACGCTCGCCCGCCACGGCCTGCGGCCGGCCGAGATCCGCGGACTGGCACCCGCCGCCTCCGCCCACCGGCTGCTCGCGGCGGTGCTGCGGGGACGATCGCTCGGTGGTTTTCAGCTGACCCGCTCGGTCGCGGTCAGCTACATCGGACATGCCGTCAAGACTTCGGAGTGCTGAGACATGGCATGGATCAGGTCAGCGACCAATCGCAGCGTCCTCATCCGTACCGGCAGGGAGCGGCTGCGCGCGCTGCTCGCCGACGTGGTCGGCTGCGGGCGCCTGATGCCGGGAGTCGAGGAGCTGGAACGGATCGGCGACGACCTCTACCACTACCGGCTGGCGCAGGTTTCCAACGGCGCCATCGCCTTCACCCCTGACTACGTCGCCCGGTTCGACACCGGCGAGCCCGACGCGATCGCCTGGGAGCCGCACGGCGAGCACAACTTCCGCTCCTGGGGCAGGTTCCTCATCGAGGACGGTCCGACCCCGGAGGAAACGAGGCTGCGGATCGACACGCGGTCGGAGGCCTGGGTGGACGTCGCCCCCGTCGTGCTGGTGCTGATCGAGCCGTTCGCGCAGAAGGAGATGGACGAGGTCACCGAGGGATTCCTCACGGCCGTGAAAGAGGTCGCCGAGACTCGCATACTGGAGCGTACGTGAAACCCGCGACGGCGCGGATAGTGGCGCTGCGGCCCGCGGCGGCAGGCCCGGCCGTTTCCCAGGACGAGTTGTTCGCCTCCTTCTACAAACGGTTGTACGCCGGCGTACCCGACGCCGAGAAGGTCTTCACCAGCACCCAGGTGCGGCAGCGCCGGCTGGCGTGGACACCGCAGTCGCACTACGCCGACGGTTTCCCCGGCATGCGGGATCGGATCGACGCCTGGGAGCGGCACGCGCTGGCGATGGGCCGTGAGTCGGTGGGCGCCGTGCTTGAGGGCGTGGACCGCGACGCCGTCGGCACGTACGTCTTCGTGAGCTGCACCGGCTACGCCGGTCCTACCCCTGAGATGCTGCTCGCCGAGGAGTTCGGGCTGCGCCGGGACCTGCGGCGGACGTTCGTCGGGCACATGGGTTGCTACGCAGCGTTCAACGGGCTGAAGGTGGCGCTCGACGCGCTCGCCGCCCGTCCGGAGGAGCTGGCGATGGTCACCTGCGCCGAGGTGTGCTCGGTGCACCTGCGTCCGGAGGTCACCAAGGAGCAGGTCGTCGTCAACGGCCTGTTCGGCGACGCGGCGGCGACGATCCTGCTGGCGTCCGCCCAGGAGCACCGGGACGGGCCGGTCGTGATGGCCACTCATACCGAGACGCATGGCGCCACGGCAGGCGCCATGACCTGGCGGGTGATGGACGACGCGTTCCGGATGACGCTGTCGCCATACGTCCCCTTGTACCTCTCGGAAGCCATCGTTCCCTTTGTGACCCGGCTGCTCGAACCGCATGGCCTGCGGATCGGCGACATCGCGCACTGGGGGATCCATCCCGGCGGACCGAAGATCATCGATTTCGTCGGTGATCGTCTCCGGCTTCCGGAGACGATGCTGGAGCCGTCCCGCAGAATCTTGTCCTCCTGGGGAAACTGTTCCTCCCCGACGGTCCTGTTGATTCTCGACCACATCATGCGCGAGGTGCGTCCCGCCCAAGGCGAGTACGGCGTGCTCCTGGCCTTCGGGCCGGGCCTGACCCTGGAGTCGGCCCTGATCAGGTTCTGAACCTGCCCTTCGAAGGAGACCCATGACAATCGAGGACCTGGTCGCCGACCTGCTCACGCGGCAGTGGGTGACAGATCTGTTCACCGAACTGTCCGAACGACAGCGAGAGTCGGCTGCGATCTCCGCCCGGGTGCGCGGGCGGTCCGTCGGCAACCACAACTTCTGGCCCTTCCATGCGCCGCAGTTCCCGCTGGTCACGACCGGGGCCGAGGGCAGCAGGATCGAGGACGCCGACGGCAACTCCTACCTGGACTGTCACCTGGGCTTCGGCGCTCAAGCCCTGTTCGGGCACAATCCACCGCCGGTGGTCGAGTTCGTCCGCGCCCGGCTCGGCACCGGCACGGGGAACGGATATCTCCATCCGATCGAGGCGGAACTCGCCGAACTGCTCGGCGAGTTCGTCCCGCACTGCGACAAGTTCGCCTTCCTCAACTCCGGCACCGACGCCACGAACGCGGCGATCAGGCTGGCCCGGGCACACACCGGACGGCGGCTGGTGGCCAAGTTCGAAGGCGCCCTCCACGGGGTCCACGACCTGGCCGCGCACAACACCGCGTTCTGGTACCACGGTCATCCCGTGCAGCCCTTTCCCGAGATCGGCGCGGAAGGTGTGGAGCCGCTGCCCGCCCTGACGGGGGTCGCGACGGCCACGCCGGCCGAACTGCTCGTGCTGCCCAACGACACGTCGGCCGCCCTTGAGCTGCTCGAGCGGCACCGTGACGACTTGGCCTGCGTCATCGGCGACGCCGTGTCGTCCTCCTTCCCCTTCGCCGAGCACACGGTTCCCATGATCAAGGCGGTGTCGGAGCGGTGCGCGCAGCTCGGGGTGCCGTTCATCCTGGACGAGGTGCTCACCGGATTCCGCTTCGGCCCCGCGGGCGCGGCCGGTCACTTCGGCATCCGCGCCGACCTGTACACGTACGGCAAGGTCGTCTCCGGGCTCGGAATACCGCTGTCGGCGGTGGGCGGCCGCGCCGAGCTGCTCGACCACATGCAGACCACCGGGCTTCCCCTGACCGACATCGGGCGCAAGACCTGCGTGCAGACGACGCACGCGGGCAACCATCTCGCGCTGGCGGCCTCGTACGCGTCCCTGAGCCTGCTGAGGGAGGCCGGCGACGCCTACTACGAACGCACCCGGGCCAAGGTCGCCAAGATCCAGGAGCACCTGGCCGCCTTCCGCGAGGAGACCCGCATCCCGCTGCGCCTGCTCGGCTTCGGCGACTTCATCGGCTCTTTCGGGTTCATCGCCGAGGACTCCTACGACGACTACCGCCGCTTCGCCTCGGCCGTGAACCCCATCGGGCTGTTCCTGCTCACACTGATGCTGCGCCGCCGCGGCGTCTACACCCTCAGCCTGCCGATGTTCTTCACGGGCGACGCGCACAGCGACGCCGACATCGACGAGCTGTGCCGGGCGGTCACCGACTCCGCCCTCGAACTGGACAAGCACGGATTTCCTTTCATCCTGCCCTGACCTTCGTCTCCTGTGAGAGGAGCACGCATGTCCTCACCCTCTGCGCCGGCCGCGCAACAACTCGTCGACGACATTCTCGGCCAGCCGTGGGTGGCCGACCTCGTCATGGAGCTCGCGGAACGGCAGCGGCGCTCCACCGAACTGGCCGCCCAGGTGCGCGAACTGTCCGTCACCAACGACGTCTTCCTGCCCTTCCACGCCCCGCCGTTCCCGCTCGTGGTCGCCGAGGCCCGCGGCAGCCGCCTGCTCGACGTCGACGGGAACTCCTACCTCGACCTCCATCTCGGCTTCGGCGGCCAGTCCCTCTGGGGGCACAACCCTCCCCGGGTGGTCGAGTTCGTCCGGGAGCAGCTCGCCGTCAGCACGGGCAATGGATATCTCAATCCCATCGAGCTCGACCTCGTCCGGCTCATGCGAGAACTGGTGCCCCACTGCGAGAAGTTCGCCTTCCTCAACTCCGGCACCGACGCCACGAACGCGGCGATCAGGCTGGCCCGGGCGCACACAGGCCGGCGGCTGGTGGCCAAGTTCGAGGGCTGCTGGCACGGCGTCCATGACGTCGCCGCGCACAACACCGCGTTCATGGCACACGGTCATCCGCTGATCCAGCCCTTCCCCGAGATCGGAGAGAACGGCATTCCCAGGATGCCCGCCTTCGCCGGGGTCGCTCCGGGCGAGGTGCTCGTCCTCCCTCACCGGATCGAGGCCGCCGTCGATCTCATCGACCGGAATCGCGACGAGCTGGCCTGTGTGATCGCCGACCCCGTCTGCCAGTCCTATCCGTTCCTGGACCAGACCATCCCCGAGGTCAAGGCGGTGTCGGAGCGGTGCGCGCAGCTCGGAGTGCCGTTCATCCTGGACGAGGTGCTCACCGGATTCCGCTTCGGCCCCGCGGGCGCGGCCGGTCACTTCGGCATCCGCGCCGACCTGTACACGTACGGCAAGGTCGTCTCCGGGCTCGGAATACCGCTGTCGGCGGTGGGCGGCCGCGCCGAGCTGCTCGACCACATGCAGACCACCGGGCTTCCCCTGACCGACATCGGGCGCAAGACCTGCGTGCAGACGACGCACGCGGGCAACCATCTCGCGCTGGCGGCCTCGTACGCGTCCCTGAGCCTGCTGAGGGAGGCCGGCGACGCCTACTACGAACGCACCCGGGCCAAGGTCGCCAAGATCCAGGAGCACCTGGCCGCCTTCCGCGAGGAGACCCGCATCCCGCTGCGCCTGCTCGGCTTCGGCGACTTCATCGGCTCTTTCGGGTTCATCGCCGAGGACTCCTACGACGACTACCGCCGCTTCGCCTCGGCCGTGAACCCCATCGGGCTGTTCCTGCTCACACTGATGCTGCGCCGCCGCGGCGTCTACACCCTCAGCCTGCCGATGTTCTTCACGGGCGACGCGCACAGCGACGCCGACATCGACGAGCTGTGCCGGGCGGTCACCGACTCCGCCCTCGAACTGGACAAGCACGGATTCCCCTTCATCCTGCCATGAAAGCCGACCTTCACCACGAGCGCGGAGGCGAGGGATCCCCCGCCGGCGTGCTCGCCGCACCGTGTGGTGGGGACACTCTGGCCGGTGTCCTCGCCGCGCGAGCGGCGCGCGAGCCGTCGGCGGTCGCCTACCACTTACCCGAGTCTCACGGCGAGACGCGCCTGACCGTGAGGGCGCTCTACGACCGTGCCCGGACCGCCGCCGCCACTTTGGCCCGCGCCGGGCTCCGCCCGGGCGGCAGGGCTTGCCTGTGTCTCGACACCTCGCCCGATCTGCTGGCCGCACTGTACGGAACCATGCTGCTTGGGGGCGTGCCCATGCTGGTCGAGCCTCCGATGAGCTTCGCCCGGCGGCGTGCGTGGGCGGACCGGGCCAGGCAGATCGTCAACGTGGCCGAGCCGGCGGTGTTCGTGTGCGATTCCGGAGTGCGTCCGCTCGCGGAGGAGATCCTGGGGAGCGCGGGCGCGGTCGTGTGCCCGCCGTTCCGGGAACGTGCCATCGAAGCGGAGGTCGTGACGGTTGCTCCGGACGCTCCCGCGCTGATCCAGTTCAGTTCGGGCACCACCGCCGCGCCGAAGGGCATCGTGCTGAGCCACCGTGCCCTCTTCGCCGCGATGAAGGCGATCGGCGGGGCCACTCCACTGCACCGCGACGACGTAGCGGTGAGCTGGCTGCCGCTCTACCACGACATGGGCATGGTGGGCGCCACACTGACGACGCTCCTGTTCGGCGTGCCCGCGGTGCTCGTCAGTCCGCTCTCCTTCGCAGCGCGCCCGAAGATATGGCTCGATCTGATGCACAGATATGGGGGCACCGTCTCGGCGGCACCCAACTTCGCCTACCGGCTGGTCGCGTCACTGGCCGACCGCCTGCCACTGGACGGGCTCGACCTGAGCGGCTGGCGTGTGGCCTTCAACGGGGCCGAAGTGGTCGACGCCGCCACGCTCCGGCTGTGGCAACGCACGCTGGGCCCGTACGGCTTCCGCCCGGAGGCCATGCGGACCTGCTACGGCCTGGCCGAGATCGGCTTGGCGGCGTCGTTCTCACGGTCCGGCGCCACTCCTCGGGTCGAGGCGCTGTCCGCCGCCGCGCTGGCGGGCAGAGGCGTCGCCCTGCCGCCTTCCTCCGCCCAGGACACACGAGAACTGGTCTCGTCGGGCCTGCCGGTGCCCGGCGTCGGCATCCGGATCGTCGACGACGCGGGCGGCGAACTGCCGGACGGCATCGTCGGCCGCGTGCTCATGACGGGGGATTCGATGATGACCGGCTACCTCTCCGAGAACGGCATCGAGACGTACGACGGCTCGCTCGACACCGGGGATCTGGGATTCACACTGGACGGGGAACTGTTCGTCACGGGCAGGCACAAAGATCTGATCATCATTGCCGGGCGCAACTACCAGCCGCAGCCGTTCGAACAGGCCGCCGCTACGGTGAACGGTGTCAGAGCCGTGGGGGTGGCCGCGCTCGGCCTGCCCGATGCCGGCAGCGGCACCGAGCGGTTGGTGATCGTGGTCGAGACCCCGCTGCACCGCGACGCCGCGCGGAGCGAGCGGCTCCGGCAGGAGGTGGAGCGGGCCGTCGTGGGCGAGACTGGAGTGCGCCCCGGCAGGGTGGCGGTGGTACGGCCGGGAACCCTGCCGAGGACGTCGAGCGGGAAGCTGCGCCGGCCGTTCCTCACGGCGATGATGACTGCGGAGTCTCCTCCTGAAGACCCCCGTTGAAAGAGGCCGGGCTCGCCGGGGAGACCCGGCCCCAGATCCGCGGGCCGAACAGGTGCAGCATGGCCGGCATGACCAGCAACCGGACGATCAGCGCGTCCAGCACCACGGCGATGGCCAAGCCCAGCCCCAACTGCTGGACGACGCTGATCTTCGCGGCGAGGAACGACACGAAGACCGCGACCATGATGAGGGCGGCGCTGTTCACCAGGGCGGCGGTGCGGCGCATGCCCACGTCGATCGCCTCGACGTGGTTCCGCCGCACAAGGTACACCTCCCGCATCCGGGAGATCATGATCACCAGGTAGTCCATGCTGAGGCCGAACATCACCGCGAAGACCAGGGCCGGCGTGGTGCTGTCGATCCGCTGCCCCAGCCACTTCTGGCTGATCAAGGTCAGCAGGCCGAGGCTCGCCGCGACCACGGTCGCGTTGAGGACCAGGGCCGGCAGCGGCAGCAACCATGAGCGGAAGGCCGAGGCCAGGAGCACCAGTGTGATCAGCGCGGCGGCGCCGAGGATCGCCGGCATGGAACCGACGAGAACATCGTCGTAGTCGACCCCCTGGGCGGTGGCGCCTGTCACCTGCACGCTCACACCCGGCCGGACCGCCGTCGGCAGGCGGTCGCGCAGATCCCGCACCAGATCATGGGTGAGGTCGCTGTCCGGCCCTTCGGCGGGGACGATCACCACCCTGGTGACGTATCTGCCCGCGTTCTCACTCCACAACTGGGCGAATGCGGCCCTCGCCTCGGCCGGCAGCGCGGCGGTGTCACCGCCCACCGCCGCGTCCAGCGCGACGGACGGCAGGCCGATCCTCGTCACCGACTGAGACGACACCACCCGCCCACTTGTCCCCGCCTGATCCATGACGGCCCGTACGCTCTCGACCAACGGCGCCGGACCGTTCTGGCGCGGCGTGGTCAGTACCACCTGCAGCGGGAACAGATCCCTGGGCTCCAGGGCCTCCTGCAGCAGCGCGACACCCTGCCGCGAGTCGGCATCGGGGGGCAGGATCTCGGGGCTCGCCACGGGCGCCTGAAGCCTGATCCATCCGATGGGCCAGGCCATCAGTGCGAACATCACGGCCAGGGCCAGCAGCAGCGGCACGGGGCGCCGGTGCAGCCGGGCGAGCAGCGCGGTGAACGGTGCGCGCCCGGTGCCGCCACGGGTCCTGCGGATTCGGATCGGCAGCCAGTCGATGCGCCTGCCCATGAGACACAACACGGCGGGCAACAGCGTCATGGACATGGCCAGCGCGACCAGTGTCACGATGATGCCGGCCAGTGCGATGCTGGTGAACACCATCAGCCGGGGGATCAGCAGGGCGAGCAGGGCCGCCACCACGGCCAGTCCGCTGAACAGCACGGCGTGCCCCGCGGTGCGCATCGCGGTGTTCAAGGCCGTGATGGTGTCCTTCCCGCCGGCGAGTTCCTCCCGGTGGCGCCGGATGATGAAGAGTGAATAGTCGACCGCCACGGCCAGACCGATGATCGAGACGGCGTTGTTGAACAGGATGGACACGTCGCTGACGCGGGCGACCAGATAGCCGATCGCCATGGCGCAGACGAGGGCCATGCCGGCCAGCACGACCGGCACCAACATCGCCGCCACCGACCGGAACACCAGGAGCAGCACGATGACGAGGAGCGGAAAGGCGATCATCTCGGCGGTGCCGGCGTCCTGCTCGGACTGGACGCTGAGGTCGTAGTCGAGCGCCTGCGCACCGGTCACATGCGCCTCCACGCCCTGGTCACCCAGCCCGGCGGTCATCCGGTGCCGCAGGTCACCGATGAGGTTCTGCACTGTCGTGGGATCGGCCCGGAAGCCGAGCCTCAGGAATGTGGTGTGCCGGTCGGCCGACAACCAGCGGGGATTCTGGCGGTAGTCCTCCACCGAGGCAACGTGGGGGAAGTTCTTCGCCAGCGCGGCCGCACGGCCGACGGCATGGGTGACGTCTCCCGCGGCCGTGTGCAGGACGACCTGAAGCTCCTGTGGCGCCTCGTGAAATGTGCGCTCCAGGACGTGCTGCGCCTTGACACTCTCCCCTCGGGGGTTTTCGAAACCCCCCGCCTTGAGCGCGCCGGGCAGGTGCAGCATCAGCGGCACGGCGGCGGCGGCCAGAACCAGCCATATCGCGACCACTGTACGGGGTCGCTCCAGCGCGAGACGGGTGAGGGCAGGCAAGAGCGGCTCCTCGGTCGGATGCGAAGTGACGACGGGGAACCGGACGAGCCACGGCTCCCACGCGTGTTTACCGCAGCCGGCTAGAGGATCGCTCGAGCCTCTCCTTCCCGGCCCGGCTTCTCTCACCCGGTCATCGGCCGCGCGCCATGGACCGCCAGCGACCGGAGGTAGGCGCGCCACCCCCCGTGCCCGGTGATGTCGGCCGCGCCCCGCAGCCCTTCGGGCGCGCAGAGGAAGCCCGGCACGTTCGCGCCGTCGGCCAGCTCGACCTGCCCGAACGTCATCGGACGGGGAAGGGCCGCGAGCAGGTCGCCCAGCCCTTCGGCGGGCAGCTCCCACACCTCGCACTCGACGGCCGCGCCGCCCTCGGCGACCCGTACGAGCCCGGGTTTGGGCGGGTCGGTGGCCAGGGCGTGCAGCCGATAACGCGCGGCGGTCGTGGAGGCGGCCACCAGGCGGGCGCCGCGCGTGGTGAGCTCGTGGTTGAGCGGCTGGCCCGACAGGTGCGCGCCGACCACCGCCAGCCGTACGGCCGGCTGGAGCAGCCGGGCGATGGCCGCCAGGTCGTCGTCGGCGTGGGCCCGGCCGACGAGCATGATGCCGTACGGCAGGCCGTCCACCTGCCCGGCCGGTATGGCCAGCGCGCACATGTCGAAGAGGTTGACGAAGTTGGTGAAGCGGCCGAGGTCGCCGTTGACGCCGACGGGGTCGGCCGCGACCTGCGCCGGCGTGGGATGGCGCGGGGTGACCGGCAGGAGCAGGGCGTCGTGGTCGCCCAGCAGGGAGAAAGCCCGCTCCCGCAGCTCCGCCAGCCGTTCCCGGTCGGCGAACAGGCGGTGGGCGGGCAGGTCACGGGCGGCGGTGATGATGGAGGCGACGACGGGATCCAGGTCGGGGCCGCCCTTCTCGACGAACGCGCCGACGGCGGTGTAGCGCTCGGCGACGAACGCCCCCTGGTAGAGCAGCGCGGCGGCCTCCAGGAACGGGCCGGGGTCGATCGGACCGGTCTCCACGCCCGCCCAGGCCAGCCGGTCGGCCGTCGCCTCGAACGCCTCGGCCCACCCCGGGGCCAGCGGGCCGAGATCGGCGGTGGCGGGCACGGCCACCCGCCACGGCCCGGTACGGCGGGCCGGACGGGACGCGGGCCGTGCGGAAGGGCGGGTCATCAGGGCCAGGGCCCGCTGGGCCTCGGGGAGCGTGCGGGCGAAGACGCTGACGCAGTCGAGGCTCCGGCAGGCGGGCACCACGCCGTCCGCGGGGATCAGGCCGCGGGTCGGCTTTATCCCCACGATGCCGTTGAAGGCGGCCGGGACCCGGCCCGAGCCCGCGGTGTCGGTGCCGAGCGCGAGGTCGGCCAGGCCGAGCGCGACGGCGACCGCCGAACCCGAGCTGGATCCCCCGGAGATCCGGGCCAGGTCGGTGGCGGCGCGCACCGCGCCGTACGGGCTGCGGGTGCCGACGAGCCCGGTGGCGAACTGGTCCAGGTTGGTGGTGCCGAGCACGATCGCGCCGGCCGCGCGGAGGGCGGCCACGGCGGGGGCGTCGGCGTCCGGAAGGTAGGCGTAGGAGGGGCAGCCGGCGGTGGTCGGCAGTCCGGCCACGTCGATGTTGCCCTTCACCGCCAGCAGGCGCCCCGCGAGGGGAAGGCGTTCGCCGCGCGCCACCCGGGCGTCCACGGCGGCGGCCTCGTCCTCCACGTCGGCCTGGGGCCGCAGGTCGATCCAGACCTCCGGACGATCCGTCTCGGCGATCCGCGCGTAGGCCCTGCGGACCCGGTCCAGTGCCGTCTCAGCCACGATCACTCCTCAGCACCACCATCGGGACGCCCGCCTCCACCTGCTCGCCGGGCCTGACCAGGACGCGTTCGACCACGCCGTCCTCCGGGGCCAGGACGGCGGACTCCATCTTCATCGCCTCCAGGACGATCAGCGGCTCCCCCGCGGCGATCCGCCGGCCGGGTGTGACGCCGATCTGCCAGACGCTCGCGGCGAACTCCGCCTCCACCACGCGGCAGCCCGGCGGGACGTCCAGCTCGGTCTCGTCCGGGCCCGGCGGCGGTTCCGCGCGGTCGAACTCGCCCGCCGCCTGCCAGGCCGCGCGTTCGGCCGCGAAGGCGGCGGCCTGCCGTTCGCGGAACGCCGCGATGGAGCCGGCGTGCTCGTCGAGGAAGCGACGGTAGTCGGCGAGCCGGAACACGCCTTCTTCGATCTTGGGCTCGAGGCGCCCGGCCGCCAGGTCGGCGCGGAGTTCGAGCAGCTCTTCGGCCGTCACCGGATACCAGCGGATCCGGTCGAAGAAGCGCAGCAGCCAGGGCGAGCCGGGCTGGAACGCGCCGCGCTGCTGCCAGCTCGACCACACCTGCGTGGTGCGGCCGACGAACTGGTAGCCGCCCGGTCCCTCCATCCCGTAGATGCACAGGTACGCGCCGCCGATGCCGACGGAGTTCTCGGCGGTCCAGGTGCGGGCGGGGTTGTACTTGGTCGTGACCAGGCGGTGCCGGGGATCGAGCGGGGTGGCCACGGGCGCGCCGAGATAGACGTCGCCGAGCCCGAGGACGAGATATTCGGCGTCGAAGACGATGCGATGGACCTCTGCCTCGTCCTCCAGGCCGTTCACCCTCCGGATGAACTCGATGTTCGACGGGCACCAGGGCGCGTCGTCGCGCACTCCCGCCATGTAGCGGGCGATGGCCTCCCGGGTGGCGGGGTCGTCCCACGACAGGGGCAGGTGGACGACGCGGCTGGGCACCTCCAGCTCCCCGGTGGGCGGCAGACCGGCCTCGATGTGGAGCAGCTCGACCAGCAGGTCGCGCTGCGAGAGCACGGCCGGGTCGAGGTGGACCTGAAGCGACCGGATGCCGGGGGTGAGGTCGGCGACACCGGGCAGGTCGCGGGCGGCGAGCGCCTCCGACAACGCGTGCACCCGCATGCGCAGGCCCAGGTCGAGCTCCATCGCGCCGTATTCGACGAGGATGTTGTCGTCGCCGCTGCGCCGGTAGGTGACGGCGGGCCGCTCGCCGGTCTCGGGAAGACGGTGCAGCACGCCGCCGTCGCCGGGGGCGCCGACCGCGGGCGGCACGGGGACGAAGGTGACGGTGTCTCCCGGCCGGAGCTGGCCGAGTTTCCAGCGTTCGGAGGTGACGACGGTGGCCGGGCAGACGAACCCGCCGAGCGAGGGGCCGTCGGGGCCGAGCACGACCGGCATGTCACCGGTGTAGTCCACGGCGCCCACCGAATAGGGGGTGTCGTGGATGTTGGACGGGTGCAGTCCCGCCTCTCCCCCGTCGAGGCGGGCCCAGCGCGGTTTGGGGCCGACCAGGCGGACGCCGGTGCGCGCGGAGTTGTGGTGGACCTTCCACTGGGCGGCGTAGAAGTCGCGGATGTCGTCGTCGGTGAAGAACTCGGGGTTGGCGTGCGGGCCCTCGACCACGCCGATCCGCCAGGCGTGCCCGAACTCGGGCCGCTCCCCTGTCTCGGCTCCCCCGTCCGCGCCCCCGTCATAGAGGCGGCCCCCGTGAAGGACGTCGCCGGCGCGCAGGGCCCGGCCGCCGTGGCCGCCGAACCCGCCGAGCGTGAACGTCGCGGCGCTGCCCAGGTAGGCGGGAACGTCGAACCCGCCCGCGACGAGCAGGTAGACCCGCAGCCCCGGCCCTTCGGCGGCGCCGATGTCCAGCACGCCGCCGGCGGGCACGGTGACCGGCTCCCACCGCGGCACCGGCGCGCCGTCCACGGTGACGGGCGCGGGCGCGCCGGTGACGCAGACGGTGACGGCGTGGCTGAACCGCAGCGCCGGGCCGCGCAGCGTGCACTCCAGGCCGGGCGCGCCGGGGTCGTTGCCGAGGACGGCGTTGCCATACCTGAAGGAGCGGTCGTCCATCGGCCCGGACGGCGGCACGCCCACCTGCCAGTAGCCGGTGCGTCCCGGCCAGTCCTGCACGGTCGTGAGGATGCCGGGCCGCACCACCTCGACGCGCCGGGAGCCGTCGGCGAGCCCGGCCAGGGTGGCGGTGCCGTGCGTGGCCGCCCGTACGGAGGGGTCGTCCGCGGCGGCACGCAGCAGCCCGAGGTTGGTCTCGACGCCGTCGATCCCGGTCTCGGCCAGCGCCGTGGCCAGCCGGTCGAGGGCCTGTTGCCGGTCGGCGCCGTGCGCGATCACCTTGGCGAGCAGCGGGTCGTAGGAGCTGCTCACCTGGGTGCCCGTCTCCACCCAGCCGTCGACCCGTACGCCCGAGGGGAACGCGACGCGGGTGAGCAGGCCCGCGCTGGGCCGGTGGTCGCGGCTCGGGTCCTCGGCGTAGACCCGGGCCTCGACGGCGTGGCCGACGGCTACGGGCGGGGTGCGCAGGGCGGCGTGCACGTGCCCGGCGTCGCCCTGGGCGAGACGCAGCATCCACTCGACCAGGTCGACGCCGTAGATCGCCTCGGTGACCGGGTGCTCCACCTGGAGGCGGGTGTTGACCTCCAGGAAGTACGGCTCGGCGCGCACCGGGTCGTAGATGAACTCTACGGTGCCCGCCGACCGGTAGCGCACGGAGGCGCACAGGCCGGCGGCGCTGTCGGCGAGCCTGGCCCGCACCAGCGGCGGCAGGCCGGGCGCGGGGGCCTCCTCCAGCACCTTCTGGTGGCGTCGCTGCAGGGAGCAGTCGCGGTCGCCGAGCGTGACGACGTTGCCCATGCCGTCGCCGAAGACCTGCACCTCCACATGCCGGCCGCCCTCGACCAGGCGCTCCAGGAACAGCCCGGCCGAGGCGAAGCTCGCGGCGGCCGTACGCTCGACGCTCTGCCACGCCTGGGCCAGCTCGCCGGCGTCGCGGCAGGCGCGCATGCCGATGCCGCCGCCTCCGCCGGTGGCCTTGAGCATGACCGGATAGCCGATGTCGCTCGCGGCGCTCAGGGCCGCGTCGAGGCCGGGGAGCAGGCCGGTGCCGGGGAGCAGGGGCACGCCGGCCGCCTCGGCGGCGGCGCGGGCGGTGTGCTTGGCCCCGAACAGGTCGAGCTGCTCGGGGGTGGGACCGACGAAGGCCAGCCCCGCGGCCTCGACCCGGCGCGCGAAGGCGGCGTCCTCCGACAGGAAGCCATAACCGGGGTGCACGGCGTCCGCGCCGCTGTCCAGGGCGGCCCGCAGCACCCGGCCGGCGTCGAGGTAGCTCTCCCGGGCGGGAGCGGGGCCGAGCCGTACGGCGTGGTCGGCCAGACGGACGTGGGCGGCGCCCCGGTCGGCGTCGGAGTAGACGGCTACCGTGCGCAGCCCGAGGCGACGGGCGGTGGCGATGACGCGGACGGCGATCTCGCCCCGGTTGGCGACGAGGAGGGTGTTCATCGCACCGTCATCCGCACGGGCGTGGGGTCGAAGCCGTTGCACGGGTTGTTGATCTGCGGGCAGTTGGAGATCAGCACCAGCACGTCGGTCTCGGCGCGCAGGGTGACCGCGAGGCCGGGGGCGGAGATGCCGTCCACGATGCCGAGCGTGCCGTCGGCCTCGACCGGGACGTTCATGAACCAGTTGATGTTGCTGACCAGGTCGCGCTTGCCGAGCCCGTGGCGGCTGCCCTCGATGAGGAAGTTCTCGACGCAGGCGTGCTGGGAGTAGGTGTGGTGCCCGTAGCGCAGCGTGTTGGACTCCTTGGAGCAGGCGCCGCCGACGGTGTCGTGGCGGCCGCAGGTGTCCGCGACGACGGTCATCAGCGGGGTGTGCTCGTTGGACAGCAGCACGCTGCCGGTGGTGAGGAAGATGTTGCCCTGGGCGTGGATCGTGTCGGGGGCGCTGTAGCGCACGGCCGTGTCGTGCGCGTCGTACAGCAGGCAGTCGACCGCCTGGTTGCCGCCGAGGTCGGTGATGGTCAGCTCCTGCCCGGCGCGGATGATCCCCGACCAGGGGGCGCGGGCGGCGACGGGGACATCGAGCACGGACGTGCCGGTGAGGGTCATCGGGTCACCTCGGCGGTGTTGAGGAAGGCGCGGCGGCCTTCGGGGCTCGCCTGCCACAGGAGGTCGTCGGGTCCGGTGGGCCGGGCGCGCCAGGCCAGGACCTCCAGCGGGGTGCAGGTGTAGGCGGGGCGCGGGTCGACGGGGTGCGCGGTGTTGGCGATGAGCACGACGAGCGGCATCTCGGCGCGCAGGGTGACCGACGCGCCGGGCCCGGCGGAGCCGGTGAAGGTCAGGCCGCCGCCGGGGCCGACCGTGACCCCCTGGAAGAAGGAGATCGACGGGGGCAGGTCCCGGGGCTGCAGGCCGTGCTTGGCGGCGGCCAGCGTGAACAGCTCCCGCCCGGCGGGGGACGCGCCCTGCGGCGAGCCGTCGCCGTACCGCTCCGTGTTGCGCCGCAGGCTGGAGGTCCCGCAGACGGTGTCGTGGCGGCCGGAGGTGTCGGCGACCACCGAGGCCAGCACGCGGCCCTGGTCCGACAGCAGCAGGTGGCCTTCGCCGAGGTAGGCGTTCCACAGCACCTTGACGGTGTCGGCGACGTTGAGCCGTTCCCAGGGGCGGCCCTCGACGTAGAGCAGCAGGTGCGCGCAGGCGTCGCCGGCCAGGTCGGTGAGGCGCAGCTCGGTGCCCCGGGCCAGCACCCTGTGGGTGTAGCCGCCCCCGGCGACGGTCTCGGCCCACACGAGATCGGCGGGGTCGACGCCGTCCGGCGGGGCGGGCCAGTCGGAGGCCGGGAGCACCGGCATCGTGTCGCTCGTGGTGCCTTCCTGTGCTCGGGCGTGCTCGCGCGCGCCGTACGTCGTGCTGGTCGCCATGACGCGTTCTCCTCGGGGGGTGGAAGTTCCGGGGGGCGAATTTCTGTCGCACGACAGAAATTAGGCGGCGCGTGTTTCCTCTCACGCGTCGCGACGTTTCCCGTCCGTTACCGGAAGCGCACAGCGGCGGCGCCCGTCCGGAGGTGTGCGACGATCGTCCGGTGAGTGCCCGTTCCACCGTCAGAAGAGTCGGCAGGCCGCGAGCCGTCGAACGGCCCCGAAGTGAGCTGAGCCCCCGGGAGGAGATCCTGACGGCGGCGGCGGAGTTGTTCACGACGCACGGCTACGCCGCGACCTCGACGCGGGCGATGGCCGAGCGGGCCGGGATCAGGCAGGCGTCGATCTATCACTATTTCGGCGGCAAGGAGGACATCCTCGCCGAACTGCTGGAGAGCACGGTGCGGCCCTCGCTGGAGACCGCCCGCGCTCTCACCGGCGGCACGCCGGAGCAGCGGCTGTGGGAGCTGTGCCACTGCGACGCCAGGCTGCTGTGCTCGGGCCCGCACAACCTGGGCGCGCTCTACCTGCTGCCCGAGGTGCGCACCGAGCGGTTCGCCGCCTTCCGGCGCATGCGCGACGAACTCAAGGACACGTACGGCCGGCTGCTGGCGGAAACCTCCGCCGGCGCGGCGCTGACGCCCGGCGAGCTGGCGCTGCGCACCGATCTGCTGTTCGCGCTGATCGAGGGCGTCATCCTGATCCGCAGGGACGCTCCGGGCGAGATGGCCGCCGACGTCCTGGAGACGCTGGCGGCCGCCACCGCCGACGCGGCGCTACGCCTGGCCGGCGTTCCCGACGGGGATCTGCCCGGCCTGCGCGAGACGGGCCGCGGGCCGGCGTAGCCGCCGGTAGAGCGCGCCGAGGGCCACCACCGCCGCCAGGAAGAGCAGGGTGAACCACTGGAAGAACCAGTGGCCGGTGATCGGGGCGTACACCTCGGCCCTCGGCCACGCCAGGTTGACCGCCATCGCCAGGCCGTAGCAGAGCGCCAGCGCGTTGACCGGCAGGCCCCAGCGGCCCATGCTGAACAGCCGGCTGCCGTCCTCGGCGAACCCGGCCGGCGCGCCGCCCCGCCAGCCGCCGCGGACGCGCTGGAGCAGCAGGGGGCCCGTCACCATCGCGTACGCCAGGTAGAGCAGCACGATGCAGGTGGTGCCGATGGCCAGGAACGCCTCGGGAGAGGCGAAGTTGAGCAGCAGGATGGCCGCCGCGGCCACCCCGGTGACCAGCGCGGGCCCGGTCGGCATCCCGGTGCGGGGCGAGACCCGCGACAGCGCCCTCGACCAGGGCATCGCCCCGTCGCGTGCCATGGAGAACAGCATCCTGGTGGCGGCGGTCTGGATCGCCAGAGTCGCCACGGTGATCGCGAGCACCACGTCGGCCAGCAGCAGCTTGCCCACCCAGTCGCCCAGCCTGCTGGTGAGCACGTACGACAGGCCCTCGGCGGCCAGCCTCCCGTCGGTCAGGCTGGGCGCGGCGAGCAGACCGGCGAACAGGATGAGCCCCCCGAGCACCCCCGCCGCCGTGAGCGCGGTCAGGATCGTACGCGGGGCGACCCGCCGGGGGTTGCGGGTCTCCTCGCTCAGCTCCCCCGCGCTGTCGAACCCGATGAGGACGTAGGCGGCGGTGAACGAGCCGACCAGCAGCGCGCCGATGGCTCCGCCGTGCCCGCCGGTGCTGAGCGTGATGCCGGGGCCGTGCTCGGCGTGGGTGAGCAGCAGCACCACGATGAGCACCGCCCCGATGATCTCGGCGCTGACGCCGATGCCGTTGACCCGGGCGAGAACGCGGTTGTCGACGACGTTGACGGTCGTGGTGAGCGCGAGCAGGATCAGGCCGAGGATCGCGGCGTTGGCCGCTCCCGTGGCGGTGGTGGGCGTGGGGTCGCCGCCGACGAGCTGGAATCCCGGCCAGATCGCGGGCAGCACGACCTGGAGGGCGAGCGCCGCGGCGGCGATCACGACGATCTGCCCGAGAATCATGATCCATCCGGCGAACCAGCCGAACGCCGCCGTGCTGAGCCGGGTGGACCACTGATAGATGGAGCCGGAGATCGGATAACGGGCCGCCAGCTCGGCGAAGTTGAGGGCGACCAGGATCTGCCCGGCCAGCACCACGGGCCAGGTCCAGAAGAAGGCGGGGCCTCCGAAGGCGTACCCGAACGCGAAGAACTGGAAGACCGTGGTCAGCACGGAGATGAAGGAGAATCCGGCGGCGAAGGAGGCGTACCTGCCCATGCTGCGGTGCAGCTCCTGGCGGTAGCCGAACGTCTGCAGGGCGCTCTCGTCGGTGGGGGGCGAGGAAGGGACGGTGACGGCCATCGAGGCTCCGGGCGCTGGGGGGATTTCTGTCGATTGACAGATATGTACGGGGCCGTCGTTTCCCCGGCGTCACGCGCACGTTCATCCGCCGTAACGCATCCCTCACCGCTGAACCGGCGCCCAGCCTCCGCCCGCAGCCGGTATCCCCTTGCCGGCGGGTGAGACCGCCGGCGGACCCGCAAGACGCAGGCCGCGCCGCTCTCCCGACCATCACGTCCGAGATCCACGCGCCGCCTGAGCGAGTCCGGCACAACCTCCCCGAGCGGAGCGTCCCCCCACTTCTTCATACGACTCCCATACAGCACGAAGGCCGCGGTCCAACGGACCGGGGCCTCGTCTCGACTGAGATCGAGGGATCAGCGGACGTAGACGGGCGAGGTCATCGCGACCATCGCCGCGTCGTACGGGCACAGGTTCGCGCCGACGTCGATCGGTGGCCAGTGCTCGCTCGATCCGACGAAGTTCAGGTCGTGCTTATCGCGCCCAGACCCGAAGTAGTCGGCGGGTCGCGAGCCGGGCCATCCGTCGGAATAGCCGCTGTGCTCGTGCAACGCGCCGATGAGCTCGCGCTCGTGGGGCGCCTTGATTCGGGGCGTTGTGACGGCCTGAGGTGTCGTGACGACCGAGGCCTTCTCGGTCTGAGCGTCGTCCGCCGAGCCGGACGTTGCGAGAGCGGGGGTCGCGGCGCCTATGGGCGCGGATGCGCATTTCGTGCTTCTCCGTCTGTTGGGTAGGAACGCCCGCCTCCGAGGAGAGGCGGACACGTTCCACCCGTCATGCGGGCGATGACCGCCGGGTGGCCTGGACCTGAACGTCGTGCGAGGCCTTGTCTCATGGAGTTGCGCCGGTGGCGGCTGACTCGTCATGGTCAGGAAGTGCTGGAGTACGCGGAGCCGGACAGCATGCGCCAGAGCTCTACCGACGCCACATGTGGGGGCCGGCCTTCATCGTGCTCAGTGCGCCGCGCGCACCGCCGAGACCAGTCCGCCGGCGCCCTCGTCAAGCTGCGACGGGGTGAGCATCGGACGCCCGTAGACCTCGGCGCGCTCACGCAGGGTGAAGGTCTCCGCCTCCCAGCCGAGGCCGTCCAGCCAGCCGACCGGGTCTTCCGGCATCTCCCAGACCCACATCGACGCCGCCGATCCCGGAGTGGTGTCCCCGCCGAAGCGTTCGAGCACACCGCGCGAGCCCAGTGTCAGGCCCATCCTGCTGCCTGCGGCGGACAGCGCGCCGACCCGTTCGAGCAGCGACTGCACCGCGTCCTCGGGCAGATAGATCAGCAGTCCCTCGGCGATCCACACCGTCGGCTGCGCCGGATCGTGCCCGGCCGCGGCCAAGGCGCCGGGCCAGTCCTCATGCAGGTCGACCGAGACGATGATCCGCTCGCAGCGCGGAACGGCCCGCTCCTGACGCAGCACCGACGCCTTGAAGTCCAGCGGTTCGGCTGTGTCGACCTCGAACAGCCGGGTCCCCTCAGGCCATTCCATCCGGAAGGCCCTGCTGTCCATCCCGGCTCCGAGCAGCACGACCTGCCGGACGCCGGACGCGACCGCCCGCTCCAGCAGGTCGTCGAGGAACTTCGTCCGAATGACGATCGAGAAGGCTACACCGAGGCGGCGGCGCTGCGCCGCCTCGTCCGCGCGCGGGGGCGGCGGCGCCCCAGGGTCTCTCCCACCGGCCATGGCGAAGGCCTGCGCCAGCGGGTCGCGGAACAGCGGCTGCTCGCGTGCCGTCTCCATCGCCCTCACCCGGGCCACGCCCACGGCTGTGGCCCACACCCCAGACGGCTCGACCCGTCCCGCCGCATCAGTCACGCGTTCAGCCTAGCCAGCACAAAAACCCGAGCGTAGATCAGCGATCGACGCGTCCCTCCGCCTGGGCACCTTCCAAGGGAACGACGTCGTCGAGCACTCAGACGGCTCTTCTGGTTCACCGGACAGCCGGCGTCGGTGATCGTGATGTTGACGCCGAACCCGCTGCCCCACGATGTGTCCGTTTACCTCACCGCGCAGGGGATGGCCGAGGGCGTCCAGTTCGTCGTCATGGCCCGGCGCCCTGCTCCGCGAGCCTGGCCTGGTCGCGCGCATGCGCTGGGGTGCCGCCGCCCGGTCACTGTGCGTCCACTGCAAGAAGTGCATGCCGATGATCTACACCGGCACCCACTGCGTCCTCTCCTGAGGCAAGGTCCCGTCCGAGGGCCTCTCCGCAGACGCGAGGCCGCGGGCGCCGGGGGTGCTCGTGTCGGGGGCACCGGTGCCACTGTCCCCCTCTCCAGCCGACGCGGGCCACCTCCAGAGGAAGCCTGGTCAAACCTTCTCCGGGTGTGATCCGCGCCATATTTCGGTCCGATCGGAATCCTTCTCTCGGCTCACGGTGTTGCCATTCCGGACAATTGCCCCAAAGAAGGACAAAGAAGTGCCCTTGCCTGCGGCGACGCTGCGCTCTTTTCGCCATCACAACTACCGCCTCTGGGCAGGAGCAGACCTGGTCTCGGTCACTGGCACCTGGATGCAGGTGCTGGGGGTCAACTGGCTGATCCTCTCGGCCACCGGATCCGCGACCAGCGTGGGCCTCAGCCTGGTCCTCCAGGCCGCGCCCACGCTCCTGCTGGGGCTGTGGGGCGGCTCCCTGGCCGACCGGCTCCCCGCCCGCCCGGTCGTGCTCGCCACGCAGGTGGCTCAGGCGGCGCTCGCCGCTCTCCTCGCGCTCGCCGCCGCGGGCGCCCCCGGCTCGCTGGCACCGGTGTACGCCATCGTGTTCGCGAGCGGCGTCGTGAACGCCATCGGCGGCCCGGCCCTCGGCAGATTCGGGGCCGAGGTGGTCCCCGCGCGGGACCTGCCGAACACCTTCGCGCTGGGATCGATCATCAATTCGGCCGGCCGCATCCTCGGCATGAGCCTGGCCGGGGCCCTTCTCCCACTCACCGGCACGGCCGGCTTGTTCCTCGTCAACGCCCTGAGCTTCGCCGCCGTCATCGTGGCCGTCCTCGCCATGCGTGCCTCCGAGATGCACCGGCTCCTGCGCTCCGAGACGGACCGGGGCGGGGTGCGCGCCGGCCTGTCGTACGTGCTTCGCACGCCCTGGCTCGTGGTGCTGCTGGCGCTCGCGCTGATTCTGGGCAGCCTGGGCCGCAACTACCAGGTCACCATGGCGGCGATGAGCTCCGGACCGCTGGCCGCCGGCGCCGGAGGATACGGGCTGCTGTCGACGATCTTCGCGATCGGCACGGTGATCGGCGGGGTGATCGCCGCCGGACGTCCCCGCCTCACGGTGGCCCTGCTGCTCGTCACCGCGCTACTGACCGGCGTGGGCCAGAGCGTCAGCGGCTTCATGCCCGGCCTGGCCGCCTTCGGCGTGCTCATGCTGCCGATCGCCGCCGGCGCTGTGATCATCGACACCACCCTCGCGACCCGCGCCCAGCTGGACAGCCCCGACCACATGCGCGGCCGGGTCATCGCCGTCCAGGGCGTGGTCAGCGCGGGCGCGGGGGCCATCGGCGGGCCGCTTCTCGGCCTGCTCTGCGACATCGTGGGCCCCCGCGTGACTTTGCAGGTCACCGGTGTCGTGGTGGTCCTGGCCACCGTGGCCGCCGGGCTCGCCCTGGCCCGGCTGCGCGGGCGCGCGCCGGCCCGGCCCGCACTCGCGCATGCGGCTCCCCTCCAGTTGCCGCCCGCGCCTGAGCCGCCCGGCCGGGAGCCCGCCCAGCAGCGTGTCCCCGCCGGTGTGGCGTCCGGTTCGGCCGAGCAGGCGCCTGCGCTGGCATGATCCGTCCGCCCTGGCCGTCTCCCCGACCGAGCGCCGCCCCTGCGCCCTGCACCCGCACGCGCGGCCGGTCGTACGACGTGTGACCCCTCATTCGCTGGGCTGGCCGCGTCGGGCTTCCCGGCCGGCCTACGCCATCCTCGACGGCACGCTCACTCCGGTAGAGCGCGGCTGGCGTCGATGACCACTCCCGCTACTGCGTGATCGTTAAGGCGTTGCCGAGGGCCACCAGACGTGCGGTCTGCCTGGCCTTCGTCGAGGCCCTGCGCGTTCGGGGCGCCGGGTGAGGTGCTCTTCGATATTCAAATCGATCAACTTATGTAGTCCCCAGAAGGCCAATCAGGCTGCGCCTGTCGAGGCCCTCCATCTCGATCCCGTCGTAGATCCGTGCCTCACTGGGCGAGCCGGTGGGTCCCCCTGCCTGTGCTCCATGCCGTCACCCCGCCGGAGGCGAAGAAGGATCTCAGCCGTCTGCGGCGCGTACGTGTGGTCGCGGTGGCCGGCGTCGTGCTCGTCGCTTTGAGCCCTCGGCAGGAGCGGGTGCGGCCCCGGCGGCACGCATCCTCGGGCACGAGCGGATCACGACGCACGCACTCCTCACGCACCGCTACGGCAGTCTGCCCCCGATCTGCCCCTGAGACCGGACATTCCCCCTGGCCGCTGCGACGAAGTCCCGGGCCGGTGTCAAAGCTTTGGACAGCGAAAAGGCCCGCTGGAGAGGCGGTCTCCAACGGGCCTTGATCGCGTGGGCGATACTGGGATCGACCCAGTGAGCTCTTCGGTGTGAAGCACATCCACCAGATCGTCGACATGCCCGGACACGGCTGCTGACCTGGACCGATTGGCCGTGGACGTCCGTCTCCGTCTGTGGGCGTCCAGGGTCGTTGTCACTCAGCTCGTCACCCCGATGGCGGACCACCGGGCACAACACCGGCCTCCCGCTGAGTCTCGCGTTACCCTGCCCATGTCACATTGAAGATCGTGATGAGCTCGTCGGCATCGTCCACTTTGAAGTACATGACACCGAGATCCCCGAATGCGGTCATGCGGAATTCCGGCTCGTCCTTGTAGAGGGCACGCGCGTCCCAAGGTTCTTCCACAAGATCCGCCGTTCGTGAAATCAGAGCATCGAGCGCCTCCACCGGGAGCCCCTTCATCTGAGACAACGCCGCCACGTGTAGCTCCACGCGGTAGCTCATCAGCGATCGGCCCAACCAGGAAAGGCATCCTCCATTGAGACGAACTCGTCGCGGCGATTCTCCCGAACCGCTCGCTCGGCACGGGCGAAGTCCGGATTGGACACCGCGGCCGCGTGTAGCCGCCACACATGCAACAATTCACGAAGTTGCTGGAATCGCCATACTTCGTGGGCTGCATCCAACGCGCTGTGGTACTCGTTGAGGAACTGCTCGTGCCACCGCTCCGGCAGCACACGCAAGATCTCCGCAGGGTCGTCGTCGGCGTGATGTACCGGCTCGGCAGTCATGCCATCAGGCTACCCTCCGCAGCTTGGAGCACCCCGAAGGTTCCACCACATCGATCAACTCATGTAGCCCCCCGCAGAAGGACGCTCGTCCTTCGGCTGTTGAGCCCTCCTCCTCCTCGATCCCGATGCTTGGATCGTGCCTAGCGGGGCGAGCCGGTGGGTCCCCCTGCCTGTGCTCGATGCCGTCACCCCGCCGGAGGCGAAGAAAGATCTCACGCGGGCAGGACCGGCCCGAAGAGGCCACATGCGCGGCCGCGTCCGGACGCGCCGCACCAACGTCGCCCGGCACGGGCGGCGGTTTGAACCGTGAGGCAACCTGTGACTACGCCCGGCTGCCCCCGTGCTTCCGTCCCCAGGTCGCTCGTCGGCCGCCTATGGCTCTGTTAGCGCCCCGGTCCACCTGTAGGTTTCGGTGGTGATCGAACTACATGTCCTGAACGAGGACGATTGGGCGACTTGGCGCGAGCTGCGGCTCGCTGCGCTGGCCGAGGCGCCGCAGGCGTTCGGCTCGACGTTGTCGGAGTGGCAGGGAGAAGGCGACCGCGAGGAACGCTGGCGGGCGCGCCTGGCGATGCCCGGTTCCCACAATGTCATCGCCACGATCGACGACCGTCCGGTTGGAATGGTCACCGGCATTCCGGCCGAGACAGCCGACGAAGCAGAGTTGATCTCCTTCTGGGTGAGTCCCTCGGTTCGCGGTGAGGGAGTGGGAGGCCTGTTGATCGGAGAGGTCGAGCGGTGGGCCGTGTGTGATCGGGCGGCTAGGACGTTGCGGTTGTCCGTGATGCCGGATAACAGTCGGGCCATCGCCCTGTACGAACGCCACGGCTTCAAGGACACCGGAGAGTCGGGGGACCTGCTGCGTGACGGCGTGGGCAGGAAGCAGGTCATGGCGAAGGCGCTGACGGGCAGAGGAGAGGGCCCTTCGGCAATCACCGCTGACCAGCTCTGAGTCCTCTGCAGGAGCGGGCACGCGCCCCCGGCGGCACGCATCCTCGGGCACGAGCGGATCGCTACGCACGCACCCCTCACGCACCGCTACGGCGGTCTGCTCCCGAAACCGGACAGTCATCCCGCCGCCGATCTCCGAGGCGAGGAGGACCGGAGCCGGTATCAAAGCTTTGGACAGCGAAAAGGCCCGTTGGAGACGTGTCTCCGACGGGCCTTGATCGTGTGGGCGATACTGGGATCGAACCAGTGACCTCTTCGGTGTGAACGAAGCGCTCTCCCGCTGAGCTAATCGCCCGGGTTCGTCTGCGCCTTGCGGCGCCGACGGGGAAAACCATACCGCACTCGAGGGGGTGATGGCGAAAGCGCGGACCGGCCGGCCCGATCGTCCCGCCTTCGTCAACACCTTCGAAAGGTTCGCCAGAGCGTCCCCGGCGTGGGGGTGTGGTGTCATAGCATCGTGATGCTCCATGCTCGACCTATACGCACGACCTGAGATCATTCGCCCGCAATGGCATCGCCGACGCGGCCCCGCCGACACGCAAAGCAGAGGTAAGGACAAGCCTGTTGGTGATGTTTGAGCTGGTAGATGACCGAATGTCAAGCTGTGATCTGCGTTACAGAAGGGCCTGGAGGCGGAATCTTTCCTACGGGTCTCTTCGTTCGTCTCGTAGCACGAGCGCCCGGCGAGGCCCGACCGCACAGTGAAGACGCAGTGAAAGCCCCTGACAGGGGACCCGACGACGAAAAGGTTTGGCTGACGATGAACAGCACCACCGTCTCTGCCGAGCTAGGCCTTCGGCTTGTGGTCCCCGACCGTACGACCGTCCCCCTGCTCGCCGGCCTGAGTTATACGGCAGAGGATCCGTACGCCATCCGGATGGCCTTCCACGTGGGGAATGACGAGCCGGTCGAGTGGATCTTCGCCCGCGAGCTGCTTACCGTGGGCATCGTGCGGCGCGTGGGTGACGGCGACGTCCAGGTGTGGCCGGCCCGCTCGGACGGCGAGCGGACGCTCAACATCAGCCTCACCTCGCCCTTCGGCCAGGCCCTGTTCGAGGTGCCCCTGGCCCCTCTCACCGAGTTCCTGCATCGGACCTACGAGCTCGTCCCCGCCGGTCGTGAGACCGACTTCATGGACCTGGACGAGGAGCTCACCAACATGCTCTGGAGTTCCTAGAACGACTAGCCCAGCCTCCGCTGGATCCCCCGCATCCGGGCGATCTCGATCTGCTGGCCGGTGACGACGTCCTGGGCCATCGTCCGCATGGCCCGGTCGCGTCCCCGGCGCAGTTCCTGCGCCGCCATGCTCACCGCTCCCTCGTGGTGCCGGATCATCAGCGTGAGGAACAGTTTGTCGAAGTCGCGCCCGCGTGCCGTACGCAGCCGGTTGAGCTCCTCCTCACCTGCCATTCCATAGCCGCCCGGTCCGTGGTCGTGCGCGGGCGGCGCGGTGCGGCCCAGGCCCCGCAGCCACGACTCCATCACGGCGATCTCCGGGCGCTGCCCGTCCACCACGCGTTCGGCCACCGCCGTCACCAGCGGGTCGCCGGCCCGCGCCGCGGCCAGCGCCGCCATCTCCAGCGCCTGCCGATGATGCGGGATCATCGCCTCGGCGAACCGTACGTCGGCCGCCACAGGCCCCGCCTGCGCCGGTGAACGGGCCGGCGCGGCCCCGGACTGCCCGGGGGCGCCCGGGACGATCACGGGGGCGTCGGCGTGCGCCGGTGGAGCGGCTTCGGACGAGCAGGCGGCCAGCACCGGCGCAACTGCCAGCCCAACCGTTACCAATCCGGTCCACAGCGGCCGCGGGCTCGACATAGCTTCCATAGTGGGCGATGATCCACCGACATGGGGGCGACGTGAGCAGACCGAGGCTGAAGGCCGCGCTGGCGGCGTCCGCCCTCCTCCTGGCGGCGGCCTGCTCCTCCGGCGAATCCGCGCCGTCCCCGGAGGCCGCTGCGACCGGCGTTCCGGGCCAGGACGAGATCCGGCACAGCCCCAACATGACGCTGGTCGCCAACGTCCCCCTGGCGGCGCCGTTCGACGGCCCGGAGGACTGGGGCACCGACATGGCCTTCCAGGGCCGCTACGCGTTCGTGGGCAACTACAAGGGCTTCACGGTGCACGACATCGGCGACCCCGCACACCCCAAGACCGTCGCGAGGGTCGAGTGCCCCGGCGGGCAGAACGACGTCTCGGTCTCCGGCGACCTGCTGTTCCTGTCGGTGGACGAGCCCCGTACGGACGACACCTGCGCGAGCCAGGCCGGAGACCCGGCGGACTCCGGAGAATGGGAGGGCATCCGCGTCTTCGACATCTCCGACAAGACCCACCCGCGCTACCTGAAGTCCGTACGCACCGAGTGCGGCTCCCACACGCACGCCATCGTGCCGGGGAAGGACGCCGGGACGCTCTACCTGTACGTCTCCTCCCCCGGCCCGGAGCCGGACACGACGAACTGTGCGCCGCCCCATCAGAACATCTCGATCGTCGAGGTCCCCGTCGCCGATCCCGGGAAGGCGCGGGTCGTGGCCAAGCCGGAGCTGTTCGCGGGCAGGCCGGACAGCGATGACGTGGCGGGCGGCTGCCACGACATCACCGTCTATCCGGAGAAGAAGCTGGCCGCGGGCGCGTGCTTCGGCGACGGTGTGTTGCTGGACATCTCCGACCCGGTGCACCCCACGCTGCTGCAGTCCGTACGCGACGAGAAGAACTTCTCCATCTGGCACTCGGCCACGTTCAACAACGACGGCACGAAGGTGGTCTTCAGCGACGAGCTGGGCGGCGGGATGGCCGCCACCTGCCTGCCCTCGATCAGCGCGACCAAGGGCGCGGACGCGATCTACGCGCTGACGCCGGAGCGCACGCTCGTCCGGCAGGGCTATTTCAAGATCCCCCGGGCCCAGAGCGACAAGGAGAACTGCGTGGCCCACAACGGCGCGCTGGTGCCCGTGCCGGGCCGCGACGTGATGGTGCAGGGCTGGTACATGGGCGGAGTCTCGGTCTGGGACTTCACCGACTCCGCCCACCCGCGGGAGATCGCCTACTTCGAGCGCGGGCCGCTGGCGCCGGATCTGCATCTCGGCGGCTCATGGTCGGCCTACTACTACAACGGCTACATCTACTCCAGCGACATCACCAAGGGCCTCGACGTGCTGCGTCTGGACGATCCCCGCACCGATCCCGCCAAGGCCGTACGCCTCGACGAGCTCAACGCCCAGAGTCAGCGCTCCTACTGACCGATCACGGGTCGAGGTCGGAGGCCGAACGCTCGGCGAAGACCTTCATGGCCGCCAGCGTGACCGGTCCGGGCGCCTGCGGCAGCGCCTTCCCGTCCACGGCCCTGATCGGCTGGATGTCGCGGGTCGTGGAGGTGAGGAAGGCCTCCTCGGCCTCGTACAGCGCCGAGATCGGCACGTCGGCCTCCTCGCCGCCGCACCATTCGAGGGTGAGCGCGCGGGTGATGCCGGCCAGGCAGCCGGAGGAGAGCGTCGGGGTGATCAGGCGCCCGCCGGTGACGATGAAGATGTTACTTCCGGTGCCCTCGCACAGGTTCCCGGCGAGGTTCTCGAAGATCGCCTCGGCGCCGCCGCGCTCCTTGGCGTACGCCAGGGCCTTGGCGTTGTCGCCGTAGGAGGTGCTCTTGACGCCGGCCAGCGCGCCGCGCTCGTTGCGGGGCCAGGGAACGACGGTGACGTCGGCGGTGGCGGGGAAGGGCGCCTGCTCGCCCACGATGACGATGGCGTTCGTGCCGGCCGCCCCCCGGTCGGAGCCGAGCGGGCCAGGGCCGCTGGTGTAGGTGATCCTGATGCGCGCCAGCGGCCACTTCGGCGCGGCCGCCAGGCAGCGGCGCACGCCGTCGGCGATCGCGGCGAGATCGGGCTCGGGCAGGTCCATGCGCTTGGCCGACAGCGCCAGCCGGTCGAGGTGGCGGGTCAGCGCGAAGGACTCCCCGTTCACCGCCTTGACCGTCTCGAACACGCCGTCGCCGACCATCAGCCCGTGGTCGTACACCGAGACCACGGCCTTGTCGGGCTCGTACAGCTCCCCGTTCACCCAGATGGGTACAGACATCTCCTGCTCCGTTCCTTACCGACGTCGCGGCCCGTCCTCGGACCGTCCTCCGGAAGCGAGGCCGATGAGCCGGGCGGCCTTGAGCTCGGTTTCGTGCCATTCCCTCCCGGGGTCGGAGCCCCAGGTGATGCCCGCGCCCGTACCGAACCGGATCGTGTCGTGCTCGATCCAGAAGGTGCGGATGCCGACCGCCAGCGCCCCCTCGCGCCGGTCGGCGTCGACCCAGCCCACGGCCCCACAGTACGGCCCGCGGGGCTCCGGTTCGAGCTCGTTGATGATCCGCAGCGCCGACGACTTCGGCGCTCCGGTCACCGATCCCGGAGGGAAGGTGGCGGCGAACAGCTCCGGCCAGCCGGCGTCGCCGTCCAGCCGCGCCCGCACCGTGGACACCAGGTGCACGAGCCCGGGGTGCTCCTCGACCGCGAACAGCGAGGGCACGGTCACAGAGCCTACCTCCGCCACGCGACCGAGGTCGTTGCGAACCAGGTCGACGATCATGAGGTTTTCCGCGTAGTCCTTGTCGAGGAGATCGTCCGCCGTCACGCCGGTGCCCTTGATCGGCCGGGACTCGATCACCTCGCCGTGCCTGGACAGGTACAGCTCCGGCGAGGCCGACACGACCGTCAGCCCCGGCACGTCCACGACGGCCGCGTACGGGGCCGGGTTGCCCTCGGCCAGCCGTACGGCGAGGGCAAGGGGGTCCACGTCCGGCGAGGGCAGCGGCGCGGACAGGACGCGGCAGAGGTTGGCCTGGTAGACCTCTCCCCGCTCGATGTAGTCCCTGATCCGCTGGACGCCCCGCTCGTATCCCTCCCGGTCGAGGGACGTGGCCCAGGCGTCGCGGCCGGGGCCCCGCCACGGGCCGCGCGGCCGGGGCAGCGGAGCGCGCCGCACGTCGTCGAACCGGGCGCAGACGACCTTCCCCTCGTACGACACCACCACCGCCCACCAGCCGGAGCCGTCGAGGGCGGCCAGATCGGTGGTCACCTCCCGCAGGCCGGTGGCCAGGTGACCCCCGATATGGGCGAATGCGTCGTACACGTGTCCATTCTCGCGCCCCCGGGCCGTCCCGTGCGCGGCCGGCCGGAGCCGTCAATCGGACGGCCCGGCCCACGCCCTACGCGGACGCCGTACGCGGACGCCGTACGCGGACGCCGTCGCTCAGGCCGCGCGGCGGGCCAGCAGGCCGAGCAGCGCGCGGGCGGCGGGCAGCGGAGCCGTGCGCGGCAGGGCGGCATACACGGTGCGGCGCGGCGCGAGCTCGCCGAGCGACCGCAGCGCCACGTCCCCGCGTACGGCGGGCGCGGCCATGGCGGGCACCAGCGTGACACCGAGCCCGGCGGCCACGTAGCCGAGCTTGCCGGTCCACTCCCCGATCCGCAGGTCGACCCTGGGGGCGAAGCCGGCCCGGGCGCAGGCGGCGCCGAGCATGGTCACGGTGCCGGGAGGAGCGCCCTCGATCCAGCTCTCGTCGCGCAGGTCGCGCAGGTCCACCCGCTCGCTCCCGGCCAGCGGGTGATCGGCGGGGAGGGCGACGAGCAGCTCGTCCTCCAGCAGGCGGGTGACCTCGACCTCGGGACCCGCCCCGAGCCCGGAGGGGTAGTCGCTCACGACCGCGATGTCGATCTCCGCGCGGCCGAGCCCGTCCATGAGCGCGGTGCTCAGGCCTTCCACCATGCTGACCGACACCTCCGGGCGGGAGGCTCGCAGCTCGCGCAGGGCGGCGGGGACCAGCACGGCGTTGGCCGTGGCGAACGCGCCGACCCGCAGCCGCCCGCCGCTGCCCTGGTGGATGGCGGCGAGCTCCTCCCCCGCCCGGCCGAGCCGTTCCAGCACCTCCCGGGCGTAGCGGTGCAGCGTCCGGCCCGCGGGCGTCAGCCGCACGCCCCGCGGCAGCCGTGCGAACAGCGGACCGCCCGCCTGGGCCTCCAGGGACGCGATGCGCCGGGACACGGCCGACTGGGTGTAGTTGAGCTGTATCGCGGCGGCCGTGAACGATCCCGTACGGGCCACGACGTCGAGCAGCACAAGCGCGTCGGTGTCGAACATGCTCCGATCCATGAGGGAGGGGAATGGTCGCCATGCAATCTAGTCGCTGGTGGAATGGTTTTTTCCTCCAATAGTGTCCAGGACATGATTGCTTTTCTTGGTTTGGGGCGTATGGGTGTCCCGATGGCCGGTCGCCTCGTCGCGGCCGGTCACAAGGTGACCGTGTGGAACCGTACGCCACGGGACGTGCCGGGCGCTGAGGCGGCCCCCTCTGCCGCGGAGGCCGCCGCAGCAGCGGACATCGTGATCACCATGCTGAGCGATCCGGACGCGGTGTCCGAGGTCGTGCGGGCGGCGCTGCCGGGGCTGCGGCCGGGGTCGGTGCTGGTGGAGATGTCCACGATCGGCCCCGACGCGGTGCGGAGCCTGAGCGGCCTGCTGCCCGAGGGCGTGGGCCTGGTCGACGCCCCCGTGCTCGGCAGCGTGGGCCCGGCCGCCGAGGGAACGCTGGTCGTGCTCGCCGGGGGCCGCCCAGAGGACCTCGCCCGGGTGTCGGACGTGCTGCGCGTCTTCGGGACGGTCCACGAGGCGGGCGGGCCGGGATCGGGCGCCGCGACCAAGCTCGCCGTGATGAGCGCGCTGGTGACCGCCCAGGTGGGGCTGGCGGAGACGATGGCGTACGCGGACGAGCTCGGAGTCGGCCGCACCGCGCTCCTCGACGTCCTCGGGGCGACGCCGCTGGCCGGGCTCGCGGAGCGGCTGCGGCCGGTGGCCGAGTCCGGCCCCTTCGAGACCCGGTACGCCCTCGGCCTGGCCGCCAAGGACCTGCGGCTCGCCACCGAGGGGCCGGGGAGACACCAGACGGTGACCGCCGCCGCCCGTGACCTGCTCGCGGGGGCGGTCGCGGCCGGGCTGGCGGGGCACGACCTCACCGCCGTCGTCCCGTTCGCGGCGTCCCGGGCGACGGAAGCCCCCGCCGGATCCCGCACATCAGGACGTTCCTGACCGACATGGACCGACATGGACCGACATGGACCGACATGGACCGGCTGCGCCTCTGAGGCGTCGATCTGGGGGCTCAGACCAGGCGGACTCGGTCCAGGAGACCTAGCGCAGGAGACTCAGTCCAGGGGGCCGACGGCGGACTCGGCGGCGGTGACCACGGCGCCGCTTTCCACGAGCCGGACGACCGCCTCGATCTCCGGCGCGAGGAAGCGGTCCTGCCCCGGCCCGGCGACGGACTCCCGCAGGGTCGCCACGACCGCGCCGGTGCCCGGCGCGGGCGCGTGCGGCGCGCGCAGGTCGAGCGCCCTGGCGGCGGTCAGCAGCTCGATCGCGAGCACGCGGGTGAGGCCGTCGACGGCGCGGCGCAGCTTGCGGCCCGCCGACCAGCCCATCGAGACGTGGTCCTCCTGCATCGCGGAGCTCGGGATCGAGTCCACGCTGGCCGGCACCGCCAGCCGCTTGAGCTCGGACACGATCGCCGCCTGGGTGTACTGCGCGATCATGTGCCCGGAGTCCACCCCCGGATCGTCGGCGAGGAACGCCGGAAGGCCGTGGCTGCGCGCCACGTCCAGCATGCGGTCGGTGCGCCGCTCGGCGATCGACGCGAGGTCGGCCACCGCGATGGCCAGGAAGTCCAGGACGTACGCCACCGGGGCGCCGTGGAAGTTGCCGTTGGACTCCACGCGCCCGTCGGCGAGCACGACGGGGTTGTCGATGGCGCTGGCGATCTCGCGGGCCGCGACGGCGGACGCGTGCGCGAGGGTGTCCCTGGCGGCGCCGGCGACCTGGGGGGCGCAGCGCAGGGAGTAGGCGTCCTGCACCCGGGTGCAGGAGCCGTCGCGGTGGGAGGCCATGACGCCCGAGCCGGCGAGCAGCGTCCGCATGTTGGCCGCCGCCAGGGCCTGACCGGGATGGGGCCGCAGCGCCTGCAGGTCGGCCGCGAAGACGTAGTCGGTGCCGAGCAGCGCCTCCACGCTCATCGCGGCGCTGATGTCGGCGGTGGTGAGGAGCCGCGACAGGTCGTGCAGCGCGAGCACCAGCATGCCGAGCATGCCGTCGGTGCCGTTGATCAGCGCCAGCCCCTCCTTGGCGGCCAGCTCGACGGGCTCGACGCCGTGTTCCTTGAGCGCCTCCGCGGCGGGCCGCAGGCGTCCCTCGGCGTCCCTCACGACACCCTCGCCCATGATCGTCAGCGCGACGTGGGAGAGCGGGGCGAGGTCGCCCGAGCAGCCGAGGCTGCCGTACTCGTGGACGACCGGGGTGAGCCGGGCGTTCAGCAGGGACTCCAGCACCCGGGCCGTGGCCGGGCGCACACCGGTGTGGCCGGTGGCGAGCGTGCGCAGGCGCAGCAGCATCATGGCCCGCACCACCTCGGTCTCCACCTCTGGCCCGGAGCCGGCCGCGTGGGAACGGATGAGGCTGCGCTGGAGCTGGGCGCGCAGCGAGGGGTCGATGTGGCGGGTGGCGAGGGCGCCGAAACCGGTGGAGACGCCGTAGGCCGGGGTGTCGGACTCCGCGAGTTCCTCCACCCGCCCGCGCGAGGCGGCCATCTCGGCGATCGCGTCGCCGGTCAGACGGACCTGTGCGCCGTGCCTCGCGACCCGGACCACGTCGTCGAAGGCGAGGGGTCCCGGGCCGACGGCCACGACCTCGTTGTCGCGCATGTCCCACTCTTTCACGTCGTGCCGCTCGCGCCCTCTGCGCGTGGCGAGTAACTAGCGTATCTCAGCTTAGGTCCTTACATCCAAAGATCCTCTCCAGTCCCTCCCGCCCCGCGCCGGTCAGCCGCAGAGCGCGGGGAACAGTGCCCCGGACCAGCCATTCCCGCGCCAGGAGCCGGTCCAGCACCGCGGCGCCGAGCGCCCCGCCGAGGTGCGGGCGGCGCTCCAGCCAGTCGAGGCAGTCGGGGGCGAACCTGCGGCGGGCGCGGCGCACCCGCTCCACGTCCACGCCGAGCTCCGCCAGCGCGTCCGCGCCGCTCGCGGTCAGCAGGCAGCCGCCGTCCGCCTCGATCAGACGCCCCTCGCGCACCAGCGCGTCGTACAGTTCGACCCCCACCCGGCCGGCCAGGTGGTCGTAGCAGCTACGGGCCTCCCGCAGCAGCCGGGCCTGCCGCGACTGCCGCAGGGACCGTACGGCGACGCGCCCGCTGATCCGGGCCAGCACCTCCAGGGTGCGGGCGACGTCGGGACCGGCGAGACGGTAGTAGCGATGCCGTCCCTGCTTGACCACGGTCACCAGGCCGCCGTCGAGGAGCCGGGCCAGGTGGGAGCTCGCGGTGGGGGCGCTCACCCCCGCGATGGTGGCCAGCTCCCCCGCCGCCAGCGCCCTGCCGTCGAGCAGCGCGGTGAGCATGGCGGCCCGGGTGGCATCCGCGATCAGGGCCGCGACGGGGGCGATGTCGGCGTCCCCCGCGACCTCGGCGGTCCCCCCGATCTCCTCGCCTGCCGCGATCCCGGCGTTCGGCGCGACTCCGGCACTCCCTGCGATCTCGGCGTTCCGTGCGATCTCGGCCGTGCCGGGCTCCGGCGCGGCCCCGGCGGCGCCGAGGACGGCGGCGTGTGTGCGGTCATGTGTCACGGACATGCTTCGACGCTAACGCGGAGACGGTTCGACCGGGCTCGAAGCATCGGCCCGAACTCGCGGCCTGAGCAGGGGGAACGCCGTTGATTTGGGGAGTCGGCGGGAGATTCGATAAAGTCTTCCCGTGAGCCCGGCCGGACAGAGCCGGGGACGCGGAAGTGGCTCAGTGGTAGAGCATCACCTTGCCAAGGTGAGGGTCGCGGGTTCGAATCCCGTCTTCCGCTCGGAGCTTGACACTGTGCAGCTTGTCACGGTGGAGTGGCCGAGAGGCGAGGCAGCGGCCTGCAAAGCCGCGTACACGGGTTCAAATCCCGTCTCCACCTCTTGGTTCGTCCAAGGGCGATTAGCTCAGCGGGAGAGCGCTTCCCTGACACGGAAGAGGTCACTGGTTCAATCCCAGTATCGCCCACCACCAAGCACCATCCGAAGGCCGGACCCGAGACCACGGGACCGGCCTTCTTCGCGCTGCGGCCACCCCTCGCCGACCGGTCAGGGCCCGGTTCGAACGGCAGGGCACGATCAAGAGCCGGACCTCGTCCGGCGAGGACGGCGGATTCTGTCGGAGCCGTCTGTGAGGATGCCGGCATGCGCATTCGCATCGAGGCCACCGATCTGCCCGGCCGCGTCTGCCCGCCCGGCGCGGGGTTCCCGGGATACTCCGGCATCCACGTGGGCGTGCAGCGGCGAGACCGCCCTGGCGAGGTCCTCGATCTCCACCCGGGTGACGCCGCGACGGCGCAGTGGACGCTCGACTGCACGGTGTCCGCGACCGCCGAGGGCGCGGCGGACATCCGCGGGCCGTACGTCCAGGGCAGGCCGGGCGGCCGGTTCGTCTACCTGTGCTGGGGCACGCTCGACGCGGCCGGCGGCTTCACGGTGTTCCGCCGGGCCAAGCTCATGCTCGACCGGCTCGAACCGGATCTCATCGAGGCCGCGATCGGCTCCGGCACGCTGGTCGGGCGGCTCGGGCTCACCGACGCGCAGGGGCGTCCCCTGTGCGCGGCCGTCCGGCCGCCCGTCATCGCCTGGTCGCCCGCGCCGTAGCGGGGCGCGGCCGGCGAGCCGATCAGTCGGCCCGGGCGGAGAGCTCGTCGAAGAGCTCCAGCGCGGCCTGCCGGACGTCGTCGGGCGAGATGCCGTTCAGTGTGCTGCGGGCCTGGGCGGCGTCGCGGGTGGTGGCGAAGGTGATCGCGACGGACTTGGCGGCGGCGTGGCGCAGAGATCCGGTGGGCGCGCTGTCGGCGACTGCCTCCGCGCTCGCGGCCAGGTCGAGGTTGTCTTTGCCGAATTGAGTGGTCAAAGCGTTCTCCTGGGATGATGGCGGCTTGGCCCATTATCCGTGATGGCCCCCGTGTATGGGGCGGCACCCCGCGTTGTTCGCGTGTCCGCGTCCTGTTTCACCGTTCAGTCCCCCGATGGGCGTCCGGCGAGCCGGGTCCGTACGACGAGGTCGTGCAGGGCGTCGTGGGCCGAGGGGGCGTCCGGGAGCGCGGAGGCGTCCCGGGCCTCCTCCAGGCGGGCGGTGAGCGCGTCGAGGTCGGCCGCGAGCCGTTCCGCGGCGGGCGCGCCGCCCGTCAGCCCGCCGTGCTCGGCCGCCCGCTTGGCCTCCACCAGGCCGGGCAGGTACGGCGGCCCGTCGTCGAGAAGCGTGAGATCGGCGACGAGCTCGCCCGTACGCATGAGGTGGACGCCCGTCAGCAGCACCCGGAACGCGTAGAGCAGCGGCTTCAGCTCCCCCGTACGGTCGAACAGCCGCCGCTGCGTGCGCGCGAACCCCAGGTAGTGGTGGGCGTGGTGCCGGGTCAGGCAGCCCCGCGCGAGGGCCCGCATCTCCTCGTGCAGCGGGGATGTGGTCACGACCAGCGGCGACAGGAGCTGCTCCAGCACGTAGCCGTTGCGGCCCAGCAGCAGCCGGCAGAACTTGGCGAGGTCGTGGGTCACGAGGTCGACCTCCACGCCCTCGCGGATCCACGAGCGGGTCACGGTCTCCTCACCCGTGCGCAGGCCGACGACCTCCTCGGCCGGCAGCACGTGCACGCCCCGCAGGTCCACGTCCGAGTCCACGGAGGGGAACCCGTACAGATGGGCACCGCTCACGGTGGCGAACACGAGCGGGTGCCGCTCACCCGCGGCCACCTCCGGCAGCCAGGACGGCAGGACGGCGGTCACGGCGCCTCTCCTTCGATCACGGTCATGGAGCGGGCCTCCGCGACGCCAGGAGTCGTCCGCGCGACGCCACGAGTCACAGGGCCGACCTCCGCACCTCGGTCAGGAACTCCTCGACAGCCGCCCTGTCGGGCCGTACGGGCAGCGCGCGTCCGGCCGGTTCGTCCAGCTCGGCGAGCAGCCGCGCACGCCACGCCAGCACCTCGGGCCAGGGCGTCTCCCCCCGCCGTACGGCGAGCAGCCGGTCGCGGTGGGCCCCCACCGCGATCAGCGGCTCCCCCTGACGGGCCAGGTGGACGGCGCCCAGCAGCAGCCGGATCATGTGCATCGCCATCTTCCACCGCCTGCCGTCGCCGCCCGGCCCGGGCGGGTCATGCGGCCCAAGACGGCGGAACTGCCGTTCGGCCGATCCCGCGAACGCCCGCTGCGCCTTCGCGGACAGGAACGCCGGGCGCAGCGCAAGCAGCCGCTCGCCCACCGGGGTGACCAGCTCCACCAGCGGCGACCACAGACACTCCAGCACGACCGGGTTGCCCTCCAGCGCGAGTACGCAGAACCGCTCGACCTCCCACGAGAACTGCTCGGGCAGCGGCCCCTCCACGTGGTCGGGCGGCTTGTCGAGCCACCAGAACATCGGGGTGGGCGTCACGAACACCCCCCGCCTGTCGACGTCCGACTCCTCGGTGTCCAGCCCGTACGCGCGCGAGCCGATGACGACCGACAGGACGGTGCCACCGGGGGCGGTGAGGGACATATCGCCGGATCTTGTCACGAAGGTAGGCTCCCGGTCCGAGACGCGGAAAGGTAGCGATTTAATGGCCGACTTTGGACATGAGCTGTGGTTCGGGGCGTTCCTCACGCCCGACGCGGCGGGGCACCACCGAATCGTCCGGCAGGCCGTGCTGGCCGACGATATCGGGCTCGACATCGTCGGCATCCAGGACCACCCCTACCAGCCGGCGTTCCTCGACACCTGGACGCTGCTGTCCACGCTCGCGGGGCGCACCGAGCGGGTGCGGCTGTTCCCCGACGTGGTGAACCTGCCGTTGCGCCCGCCGGCGGTGCTCGCCAGGGCCGCCGCGTCGCTCGACATCCTGAGCGGAGGCCGGGTCGAGCTGGGCCTCGGCTCCGGGGCGTTCTGGGACGGCATCGCCGCCATGGGCGGCCCCCGACGCAGCCCCGGCGAGGCCGTGGACGCGCTGGAGGAGGCCATCACGGTCCTGCGCGCGCTGTGGACGCCGGGCGACGAGGGCGTACGGCTCGACGGCGGGCACTACCGGCTGGAGGGCGCCCGCCCGGGGCCGTTCCCCCCGCATCCGATCGGGCTGTGGCTCGGCGCGTACAAGCGGCGCATGCTGGAGCTGACCGGGCGGCTCGGCGACGGGTGGGTGCCCTCCTCCGGCTATGCCGCGCCCGGCGAGCTGGGCGCGATGAGCGAGATCGTGGACACCGCGGCCGATCGGGCCGGGCGCGACCCCGGTGAGATCCGCCGCGTCTACAACATCGCCGGCCGGTTCTCCGGCGCCGCCGGTGAGGGGTTCCTGGACGGCCCGCCGGCCGTGTGGGCCGAGCAGCTCAGCGAGCTCGCGCTCGGCCACGGCATGAGCGTGTTCGTGCTGGCCGTGGACGACGACAGGGACCTCAAGGTCTTCGCCGAGGAGGTCGCCCCCGCCGTACGCGACGCAGTGGCGCGGGAGCGCGCCCGCGAGCCGCGGCCGGACGCCGAGGGCCCGATCGGGATCGCGAAGGCGGCCCAGGCGGAGGGGACGCAGACGAGGGCGGTGCTCGACGAGGCCACCCGGCCGCGGCTGCCCAAGCGGGACATCGCCGCGCTGCCGCCGCGCCAGCAGGCGAACGGTCAGCGGCTCGTGCTCATCCACGACCACCTGCGCCGGGAGCTGACCCAGATCAGGGACGCCCTGGAGCAGGTCGCCGCGGGACGCTCCGACGCCGCCGCGCTCCGCTCGATGATCAACGAGCTCACCATGCGGCAGAACTACTGGACGCTCGGCACGTTCTGCGCGTCGTACTGCCGTCTGCTGACCACCCACCACACCATCGAGGACGAGCACATGTTCCCGATGCTGGCGGCGGCGCAGAAGTCGCTGGCGCCGGTCGTGGCCCGGCTTGAGGAGGAGCACGAGGTCATCGCCGGGGTGCTGACCCGGCTGGACGCCGCCCTCGTCGCGATGATCGAGGACCCGGACCGGCTCGACGGCGTACGCGACCAGGTCGAGCTGCTGTCCGACGTACTGCTGTCGCACCTGCGCTACGAGGAGGAGGAGCTCGTGGAGCCCATCGCCCGCCTCAACCTCGACATCTGACGGACGCCGGACCGGCCGGGCTTCGGACGGGCTTCGGACGGGCCGGGTGCGGCGCGGTTCAGCCGGCCTTGACCAGCAGCCGGCGCGGCCGGTGGATCAAGCCGTCGTCGGTCCACCGCACGCCCGGAAGATCCTCCTGCGGGCGCAGCCGCGGCAGCCGCGTGACCAGGGCGCGGAACGCCTCCTGCAGCTCCATCCTGGCCAGGTTCGCCCCAAGGCAGTAGTGGGGGCCGTGGCCGAACGCCAGGTGCGGATCGGGCGTGGACTCCGCGAATCTCCGGATGTCGAAACGCCACGGGTCGTCGAAAACCGAGGGATCGTGGTTGGCCGCCGCCGGGTTGGGCAGCACGACGGTCCCCGCCGGCACGGTGCCGCCGGACAGCTCGACGTCCTCCGTCACGAGCCGGAGCAGACCGTTGCCTCCCGGACCCTCATGCCGCAGGATCTCCTCCACTGCGGCCTCCAGCAGCTCGGGGCGCACGGTCAGCTCCGCGTACTGCCCGGGGTGACACAGCAGGCGGAACGCGCCCCGGATGATCATCGAGGCGGTCGTCTCGTGCCCCGCCATGATCAGTGTGAAGACCATGTGGGTCAGCTCGTCCTCGCTCAGCGCGTCCTGCCCGTCGCGCGCCGAGATGAGCAGGTCGATGAGGTCGTCGCCCGGCCTGGTCCGGTGCTCCGCGACCAGGTCCCGCGCGTACGCCATGAACGCGGTGAACCCCTCCGCCCTGGCTTCCGCGCTCGCCTCGGAGGTGGACAGGAACATCTCCGTCCAGCCGCGGAACTGCTCGAACCGGTCCATCGGCACGCCGAGCACCTCGCAGATCACCCGGGCGGGCAGCGGCAAGGCGAAGTCGGCGACCACGTCGAACTCCTCCCCCGCCGCGTCGAGCAACTCCGCGGCGATGGCCACCGCGCGGGGCCGCCAGCGCTCGATCTGCCGGGGAGTGAACGTGCTCTGCATGATGCGCCGATAGCGGGTGTGCTCGGGCGCGTCCTGGTTGATCAGAGCCGCCGGGTCGTCGTCCAGGCTCGTGCCGCCGACCATCCTGGGCAGGCTCGGCGCCCGCAGGTTGCGGCTGCTCGCCGGTACGTAGCGGTCACCGGCCGGTCAATGTCCCGCCGCGGCCACACTCCCGTTGAACCCGCGGCGACGGCGTGTTCACGGAGAGCCGTGTTTGGCACCAAAGGGCGGCGCGATTCTGGAATGATCTCGAGGAAAACCATCGGACGTCGAGAGACCGTGACTGATGCCCCCCATTGACCAAATCACCGCCTTCGTATCGGCCAATCCGGTCGAAACGATCATCATCAGCGTCATCGCCCTGGTCTTACTGGTCCTTGCCTTCTTCGCCCTGCGCGCCCTGATCCGTCTGTTCCGCCGCTGGGCGGCCGGCCGGCCCACCGAGGACGTTCTCACGATCGTCGCCGCCAGCATCGCCACGGGCGTCTCCGCCCAGGGCATGTGGCGCTTCTCCGGCGACGTCCTCGGATTCGACGGGCCGCTGCGGCTCCTGCTGTTCGCCTTCATCGAGGTCGCCGTCATCACCAGCGCCGTACGAGCGCGCCGCAACATGCGGGAGAACTACTCGGCCGGCATCGACGGCCTTGCCGTGTGGGTGCTGACGTGCCTGTCGGCCGTCCTGTCGAGCATGGACGCCCGCAGCGTCGCCGAGGCCGTCTTCCGTCTCGCCGCCCCGCTCGTCGCCGCCTGGCTGTGGGAGCGCGGCATGGCCATCGAACGGGTCCGCATCACCGGCCGGGGCCGCATCAACTGGCGGCTCACCCCGGAGCGCATTCTGGTCAGGGTCGGCCTGGCCGAGGCGAGCGACCGCACGGCGAGCGAGGTGGACGCCCACCGCAGGCTGACCAGGGTGGCGCTGGCGGCCAAGCGGGTCCGTGCGCTGCGCGAGGCCGGGGCGTCCGGCCGCAAGCTGCGCGTCGCGATGGCCAAGCTCGACAAGGCGATGGACCAGGCCGTGGAATACACCGGCCTGGCCGTGGACGAGAAGCGGCAGGAGGCCCTGCTGTCCCAGATCGGCGCGCTCTACAACACCTCCGCGCTGATCGACCTCGCTCCGCCGGTCCCCTGGGCGCCCGAGCCCGAGCAGCCCGTTCCCCCGGCGCTGCCCGCCCCCACCATCGCCGAGCTGATCGACGACGAGGAAGAGGACATCCCGGCCGAGCCGGCGCCGCCCGTCGTCGACACCGCCCAGCGCGCGGCCCAGCTCCGGGCCGCCCGGCAGTATTGGGACCAGCAGATCGCCCGCAAGTACGTCCCCCGGGCCGCCGACATCGCGCAGGAGGTGGGCATCCCCCTCATGGTGGCGAAGGAGTGGCGGGCGCTGTGGAAGCTCGAACCACAGGCGTACGCGCTGATCGAGGCGGCGTTCCGGGAGCACGGGATCGTCGACACCGGAACGTTCCCGGCCATCGAGGTGCCCGAGCGCGAGCGCGTGCTCGTCGTGAACGGCTCCGCCCCGGGGTCGGCGGCGCACGACTCCTGATGCAGGCCCTGACGCGGACCCTGACCCGGACTCTCACGCGGAGAGCCACGCGCGGCTCCTGACAGAGAGAGCGCCGCGCGGCTCCCGACGGAAGCGGGGCGGCGGGACCGGACGAACCGGTCCCGCCGCCCCGTCGCTTTCCCCCGCCGGAGGTGATCGCACGGCGACCGCCTCCGAGACACCTCGCGTACGGTGACCCGTCCCGCCACGCGAACCTGATCAAGATCAGATTGTGTGCGGTTTCCGCAAAACGTATCGCGGGGCCCGCAATCAGGCGATCATGGAGCCCGCGACGACCGGAGGGCGCCGTCCGTCACCGGGCCGGCGGCACGACCAGTGCGGCACCGTCTCCGCCGCCTACGCGATCGACCACTGGACCGGCCACGAGGAGAACCCCATGCGCAAGGTCGTGCTCTATCACCTGATGTCGCTCGACGGCGTCGCCTACGAGGACGGCGACTGGCTCGCCGACGACGGCCCCCAGCTGGTCGCCTACCTCGGCCGGGTCATCGCGACTCAGGACGACGTCCTGCTGGGACGCGGGACCTACGACTACTGGGCCGGATATTGGCCCACATCGGACTTTCAGCCGTTCGCCGGCTTCATCAACGGCACCCGCAAGCACGTCGTCACCTCCAGCGCACCCACGCAGGATTGGGCGAACACCAGCGTGGTCACGACCCCCGCGTACGACTACGTGACCGCCCTGAAGTAGGGGCCTCCGGTAGCTGTCGCCGCCCTGCGCCACACAGCCCGCCCCACCGAGCCGTTCGCCCCGCACATGTCGAGAGGGCGGGGTGCTTTTCCGGCATAGCGGGGCAAGGACACTCCTACTTTCCCGTGACATCGCGGGCGCGGGCGCGGACGTCCTCTCCTGCGGCGGCCACATGGTCACGCGTTGGGAGGAGCTCATGGAGATCTCGGGGGACGGCGCGGGGAACCGCGTGGCCCGGCTCGCGGGTGGGCGGGACCAGGTGGGGCGGGCACGCAGGCTCGTGTCCGCCGCGCTCGGGCGCGGACATCCCCGGCATGACGACTGCGTGCTGCTGACCAGCGAGATCGCGACGAACGCGGTCGTCCACTCGCGATCGGGGGACGGCGGCACCTTCACCGTCACCGTCTCGCGCCTGCCCGACCGCGTGCGGATCTGTGTGGAGGACGACGGGTCGGCCGCGCCGCCGTGCGCCGGCCATCCGCTCCCCAACGGGTCGAGCCAGGGCGGCCGGGGCCTGCCGCTGCTGGACCTGCTGGCCGACCGGTGGGGGCTGGTCCGCGAGGCCGGCCGCAACGAGGTGTGGTTCGAGGTCTGGTCCGACGGCGAGCGGCACGCCGCCGCGCTCACCCGTCGCCGACCGGCCGTGTGGGTGCGACCGGCCGTCGCGGCGCGCGGCGCGACCTCCGGCTGACCCGGTCCCCACCGCGTCCCACCACGTCCCACCGCGTCCCACCACGTCCCACCACGTCCCACCACGTCCCGCCGCTTCCCGGTCGCGGCCCTGCGTACCGGGCGGGGAGCCATGCGTCCAGATAGGGGCTGCGATACGGCATTGCCACCCGTTTCGGGTGGTACTACACCGACGTCGGGTGATTTTTCCGGGCAAGGAAGGGGCAAAACCAATCTAATCAATCGGGAAAGTAGGAGGACTCCCATGGCCCTGCCCGACTTCCTGGTCATCGGGGTGCCGAAGGCCGGCACCACCGCCCTGCACACGGCACTGGCCCGCCATCCCCGGCTGTTCATGTCTCCCGTCAAGGAGCCGAAGTTCTTCCTCACCGACGGCCCGCCTCCGCTGAAGGGTGGGCCGGGGGACGCGGAGACCTACCGCGAGCACGTGTGGCGGCGCGCCGACTACGAGGCGCTGTTCGCGGACGCGCCGCCGCAGGCGCTGCGCGGCGAGTCCACCCCCTTCTACCTCTACGACCGGGCGGCCCAGCGGCGGATCAAGGAGGCGGTCCCGCACGCGAAACTCATCGTCTCGCTGCGCGACCCAGTGGAGCGCGCCCACTCGAACTGGACCCACCTGTGGTCGGCCGGGCTGGAGCCGATCGGCGACGTCATCGAGGCGTGCGCGGCCGAGAAACGGCGGATCGCCGACGGCTGGTCGCCGTTCTGGCACTACGTCGGCCTCGGCCGGTACGGCGAGCAGCTCGCGCACCTGTTCACGCTGTTCCCCCGCGAGCAGGTGCTGGTCTTCCGCTATCGAGACCTGGTGGACCGCCCCGCCGCCACCCTCGATCGCATCTGCGCGTTCCTCGGGGTGGAGCAGGGGCTGGTCGGCGAGGTGCCCAGGGAGAACGTCACGGCCCATCCGCGGCACAACCGCAGGCACCGCCTCCTGGCCCGGCTCGCCCGGTTCGGCGATCCGGTGCTGGGCCAGCGGCTCACCGCGCCGCTGGAACGGGTGCTGCAGCGCGACGGCCAGCCCCGGCGGCCGCTCACCTGGGCGCAGCGCCAGGAACTGCTCGCCTATTTCGCCGCCGACATCGCGCTGCTGCGCGACGTGCTCGGCCGCGACTCCGGCGACGACTCCGGCGACGACTCCGGGGACGACTCCGGGGACGACTTCGGCGACTGGCTGCGCCCCCGGGAGCGCTCGGGCGGCCTGGTCGGAGCCCGCCCCTCCGGCCAGCGGCAGGCTCGCAACGGCCGCGTCAGGAACACCCCCGATCCGGCCGTCCGGCCACAGGGCATGAACGGCCCGCCTGGAGGCGATCCCATGGGGGCGTGACCCCCGCCCGGGGCCCCGGGCGCCGTAACCGCCCGCCGGAGCGATCAGTGCAGCTCGGTGCGCAGCTCGTGGGCCCCGTCGACGCGGGTCAGCTCGTAGTAGAGGCGGTGGCCCCCCGCCACGGGCACGATCGACAGATAGCGCAGTCCTCCCCCGGCGTGCTCCGACTGGGCGACGGGGGCGGTTCCGGTGGCGGTGAGCGTGGACGGGTCGGGGCCGATGGCCACGCCGGTGCGCTCCTCGTAGTTCTCCTCCGCCGACGCGCGGCCGTCGTAGTAGGCGATGACGGTCCCGCCGCTGAACGTGACCGCGCTCACCCGCACGCCGCGCGAGTCCCACTCGCCGGGCCGCCGGTCGAGCGCGGTCCCCTGCCAGGTCCACTCGACGCCGTCGGTGCTGGTGGCGTACTCGGTCACCATCTGGTCGGCCTCGTCGGGGTCCTCCAGGGGGTGGCAGGACGCCCACAGGTGCCACACGCCGCCGTGGTGGAGGATCACGGGGTCCTTCACACCGGTCTTGAGGTCGCCGGGCAGCACCACCCGCGCGTCGGCGGGGTCGAACTCCGCGGGCCCGGCGGCCTCGATCATCTCGACCCGCCAGTGCTTGGTGCCGTACGTGGCGCAGCTCAGGTAAAGGCGCCACCTGCCCTCCGGCGTCACCACGAGGGTCGGGCGCTCCAGCGACTCGGTCTTCATCTCGTCTTTGGTGATGGTGAGGATCTTCTCGAACCGCTCCCCGTCGGCCGAGCGGGCGATCTCCACGGCGTACCCCCGCCCATCACCGAGCGGCCGGCGCAGCCGGTAGGCCAGGTAAATCCATCCGTCCCTGGCCACGGCACTGGGCGCACCCGCCCAGAATCCGGGCCCGTCTCCGGGCGGAGGAACCGCGACGACTGACCGTTCCGGCTTCGGTGCGAACACGTCTCTTCTCCGTACTGAGCGACGACGGTGGACGGGGCCGGCTCGGCACCGGCCCTTCTTGGCTGTAGTGAATTACCAGCGGGCTGGCGCGAGGCCAAGTGTCCTCGCCATCGGACGACCATGTCTATACAAAACCCGCTTGCTTTGCGGGTTTTGTCAGGATAGGGCAAACCTGCCACTGCCCGCGCCCGCTACCTGCGGAAAAGTCGGGTGAACCCGGAACGGGACGGCGGCGTATCTCCGGGCGTAAGGGCATGCCGACACAGTTCTGACCACTCTCAGGAGGCCCCATGCGGGCACGTATCGTCACGCTCTGCGCCGCGCCGCTCGCGCTGGCGCTGGCCGGAGCGGCACCGGCCCACCCCGCTTCGTCCCTCCACGCGTCCCACGCCCCCCAGGCCCCCCACGCCTCCCGCTCCGGGCAGGGCTCCGGCCACCAGGTCCACACCGCGGCGAACCGGTCCGGGAGCACGGCGCGCACCCCCGCCCGGTTCGCCCGGGTCGACCTGGTCTCCGACGTGGCGGGCAGGGCGGCGCTCACCGACCCCGAACTGGTCAACCCCTGGGGCCTCGCGATGGGCGCCACCCTCTGGGTGTCCAACGCGGGGACCGGCACCGCGACCGTCTACACGGGAGGCGCGGGTACGGCCAGGAAGGCCCCCACCACGGTGGCGATCCCCGGCGGCACCCCGACCGGCCAGGTGGCGTACACGGGCGACGCCTTCACGATCAAGGGAAAGGCCGGCACCGCGCCCGCCTCGTTCATCTTCTCCAGCCCCAGCGGCGCCATCACCGCCTGGAGCGCCAAGGCCGATCCGCGCAGCGCGGTCATCGCCGCGTTCACGCGCGGCGCCGACTACAAGGGTCTGGCGCTGATGAACACCGACCGGGGCACTTTTCTGCTCGCGCCCTCCTTCTCCCACGGCGCCCTCCACGTATTCGACGACGACTTCCGGCGGGTGCGGCTGTCGCGCCGCGCGTTCCGCGACCCGTTCCTCCCCGCGCACTACTCCCCCTTCAACGTCGAGATCGCCGGGACCTCGGTCGTCGTCGCGTACGCCAAGCGGGACCCCGCGACCGGCAGGCCGGTGGCGGGCCGGGGCAACGGGTTCGTCAGCCAGTTCACCGCGAGCGGCCGCTTCGTGCGGCGTCTCGCCTCCCGCGGCCCGCTGAACGCGCCGTGGGCGCTGACGCTCGCCCCCGCCGGGTTCGGCGCGTACGCCGGTGCGCTGCTGGTGGGCAACTTCGGCGACGGATGGATCAACGCGTACAACCCGAGGACCGGCCGCTACCTCGGCCCGCTGCGCGGGGCGGACGGCAGGGCGATCGCGGTCGAGGGGCTGTGGGATCTCGAACCCGGCACGGCGGCCAACGGCGGCGCCGACGCCGTGTGGTTCTCGGCCGGCATCTCGGGGGCGCGGCACGGGTTGCTCGGCCTGATCCGCCCGGCCGCGGGCGCCGCCTCGCCCAGGCCGACGTCCAGGCCGGCGCCCACGACCTCGGCCAGACCGGCGCCGTCACACTCCCATCCGTCCGGCGGCTACGGCTACTGAGCATCCACTGACCGGCCACTAAGCATCCACTGAGCGGCCACGAATCGGCACAGATCGACCACCGAGCGGTCACCCGCGGCGGACCGGCCCGGGACACACCCACCCGCGCCGGTCGCCCACACCCCGGGGAGCGGTATGACTGTAGACATGGACAAGGCAGACATCGGAGTGACGGGCCTGGCGACCATGGGCCGCAACCTCGCCCGGAACTTCGCCCACCACGGTTACGTGGTCGCGGTGCACAACCGCACGGAGAGCCGTACGACCCGGTTCATGGAGGAGCACCGCGACGAGGGCGCGTTCCTGCCGGCGGGCACGATCGAGGAGTTCGTGGCCTCCCTCGAACGGCCTCGCAAGGCGATCATCATGGTCAAGGCCGGGGCGCCCACCGACGCCGTGATCGAGGAGCTCGCCGCCGTCATGGAGCCGGGTGACATGATCATCGACGGCGGCAACGCCCACTATCTGGACACCCGCCGCCGGGAGGCCGCGCTGCGCGAGCGGGGCATCCACTTCGTCGGCACCGGCATCTCGGGCGGCGAGGAGGGCGCGCTCAACGGCCCGAGCATCATGCCCGGCGGCGACGCCGCGGCGTACGAGACCCTCGGCCCCCTGCTCGAGGACATCGCGGCGAAGGTCGACGGGGTGCCGTGCTGCGTGCACGTGGGCCCCGACGGCGCGGGCCACTTCGTCAAGATGGTGCACAACGGCATCGAGTATGCCGACATGCAGCTCATCGCGGAGTCGTACGACCTGCTCCGGCAGGCTCTCGGGCTCACCCCGAAGGAGCTGTCCGACGTCTTCCGCGAGTGGAACCGGGGCGACCTGGAGTCGTACCTGATCGAGATCACCGCCGAGGTGCTCGGCCACACCGACGCCGCCACGGGCAAGCCGTTCGTGGACGTCGTGCAGGACCAGGCCGAGCAGAAGGGCACCGGCCGCTGGACCGTGCAGAGCGCGCTCGACCTCGGCGTCCCGGTCACCGGCATCGCCGAGGCGGTGTTCGCCCGGGCCCTGTCGGGCCACCCCGAGCAGCGGGCCGCCGCCCGTTCGCTCACCGGCCCCTCGGGGACGGCCGGCGACTCCGGCCTCGTCGAGGACGTGCGGCGGGCGCTGTACGCCTCCAAGATCGTGGCGTACGCCCAGGGGTTCGACCAGATGGCCGCCGCGAGCGCGGAGTATGGCTGGGACCTGAACCTGGGCGCGATGGCCACGATCTGGCGCGGCGGCTGCATCATCCGGGCGCGCTTCCTCGACCGGATCCGGGCGGCGTACGATGCGGACCCGAATCTGCCGACGCTGCTGGTGGACCCGACGTTCGCCCAGGCCCTGGACGAGGCCCAGGAGTCGTGGCGACGGGTCGTGGCGACGGCGGCGACGATCGGGGTGCCCACGCCGGGCTTCTCCTCGGCGCTGGCCTACTATGACGGGCTGCGCCGCGACCGGCTCCCCGCCGCGCTGCTGCAGGGGCTGCGCGACTTCTTCGGCGCGCACACCTACCGGAGGGTCGACCGGGAGGGTTCCTTCCACACCGACTGGTCGGGCGACCGGGCCGAGCGGCCCGCCTGATCCGCCCGCAGAACGCGATACGGCGCACGTCCGCGCGGGGACGTGCGCCGTATCGGCTCCGGATCAGGCCACCGGATCAGGTCATCCGGATCGGGTCACTCGAAGGCGGCGGCCGCCATCGGCTCCGCCTTCTCGCCGGGGGCGGCGCCGGGAGCGCCGCTGCGCAGCGGAACGTGCTTGATGAAGGCCGCCATCACCGGGACGACAGCGGCGAACACGACCGACCACAGGAAGACCGTTCCGATCGTGTTGGCGAGCGCCTCCAGGAAGCCCGCCTTGATCGTCGGCGGGAGAGCGTCGAGCACCTTGTGGTCGACGGTCCCGCTGCCGGAGCCCGCCAGGGCGGCGCCCTTCGGGCCGAGCTTGGCGGTGATCTCGTCGACCAGCCGGCTGTTGAAGATGGCGCCGAACAGCGAGATGCCGAACGAACCGCCGATGGAGCGGAAGAACGTCGAGGCGCTGCTGGCGACGCCGATGTCCTTCTGCTCGACGCTGTTCTGCGCGATCAGCATGGTCGTCTGCATCAGGAAGCCCATGCCGAGGCCGAGGACGGCGATGTAGACGCCGGTCCGCCAGGCGGGGGTGTGGACGTCCTGCGTCGACAGCAGCCACATCGCGATGGCCATGATCACGCCACCGATCACCGGGTAGCTCTTGTACTTGCCCGTCTTGGTGATCGCCCGGCCGACGAACAGCGACACGACCATGGACGAGGCCATCATCGGCAGCAGGAGAAGCCCGGAGTTGGTGGCCGTCGAGCCCTGCACGATCTGCTGGAACATCGGCAGGAAGGTGATCGCGCCGAACATCGCGAAACCGAGCAGGAAGCCGAGCAGGTTGATCAGCGTGAAGTTCCGGTTGGCGAACACGTGCAGCGGCAGGATCGGCTCCGCCGCCTTGCGCTCGATCGGGACGAACACCGCCAGCGCGACGACCGCCAGCGCGGCCAGCCCCAGGATCTGCCAGGAGCCCCAGGGGTATCCGTGCTCCTGACCGCCCCACGAGGTGATCAGCACGATCGCCGTGATCGCCACGGTGAGGACCGCCGCGCCGAGCCAGTCGATGCGGTGCTCGGTGCGGTGCCGGGGCAGGTGCAGCTTGAGGACCAGCCAGAGCAGCGCCACGCCGCCGAGCGGGAGGTTCACGTAGAACGCCCAGCGCCAGTTGAGGTTGTCGGTGATGAAACCGCCGACGAGAGGCCCCGCGATCATGGCCAGCGACATGATCGCCGCCATGATGCCCTGGTATTGACCCCGCTCACGGGGCGGGACCAGGTCCCCGATGATCGACATCACGCCGACGATGAGCCCGCCGGCGCCGAGGCCCTGCAGCGCCCGGAAGGCGATCAGCTCGATCATGCCGTCGCCGGTGCCGCCGAACAGCGACGAGCCCGCCATGCCGCAGAGCGCGGAACCGACCAGGAAGATGACGATCGAGCTCAGGAAGATGTTCTTGCGCCCGTAGAGGTCGCCGAGCTTGCCCCAGATCGGCGTGGAGACCGTGGTGCCGAGCACGTACGCCGTGGTGACCCAGGTGAAGTAGTCCAGGCCGTTGAGTTCCCCGACGATCCTCGGCATCGCCGTACCGACGATCATGTTGTCCAGCATCGCCAGCATCATCGCCAGCATCAGACCAGGTAAAACGATCATCACTTCCCGGGACCGGCCGGGCGCGGCCGCGGTCTCCGTAGTCATGGGTGCCCCCTTTGGAGAAAATTACTTACTTGCCGACAGGCTAGTGCCCGAGGCACGGTATTGTCCTTACTTGCCGGCCGTCAAGTTAATTAGGAACCGTGGGAATGGGTGCTCAAACCGATACGCGCAGCCGCATCCAGGAGGTCGCGATCAGGCTCTTCACCGAGCAGGGGTACGAGGCGACGTCGCTCCGGGAGATAGCCGAGGCCCTCGGCGTGACCAAAGCGGCACTCTACTACCACTTCCGCACCAAGGAAGACATCGTCGCCAGCCTGATCGAAGACCGCGTCAAGGCGCTGGACGAGCTGATCGCATGGGCGAACGGGCACCCCCGCACCCCGGAGATCCGGGGGGAGCTCATCCGCCGCTACTCGGCGCAGATGACCGACGGACGCCACCACGAGATCATGCAGTTCATGGACCGCAACAAGACGGCGCTGCAGGGCCACGCCCAGGTCGACCTGATGCGCGAGCGCATGGGCGAGCTGATGCGGGCGCTGTGCGGCCCGGACGACCCGCTGCCGGTCCGGCTGCGGCGCTCGATGGCGCTGTTCGCGATGCACGCGGCCTGGTTCTTCATCCGCGACGAATCCTCCACCGAGGAGGAGCGGACCGCGGCGGGGCTGCAGGTCGCCCTGGAATTGGCCGACGCCTCGGGTAGTTGATCCCGCTCTGATGGGAAGGTGATCGACATGCTCTTCGGACAGGAACACGTCAAGCGTTACATCGAGACCGACGGCGAGGAAGGCCACGACTGGCAGGGCACCACGGTGGCCATCCTCACCACCAAGGGCCGCAAGTCGGGCCTGCCTCGTAGCACTCCTTTGATCTATCAGCCGTACGGCGACGCCTATCTGGTGGTGGCCTCCAAGGGCGGGGCCCCCGAGCACCCGCTCTGGTATCGCAACCTCCAGGCCGAGCCCGAGGTGGAGTTCCAGATCAAGGGGGACAGGTTCAAGGCGCACGCCCGTACGGCGACCCCCGAGGAACGCCCGGACATGTGGCGGACGATGACCGCCACCTGGCCCGCGTACGACGAGTACGTCACCAAGACCGACCGGGAGATCCCGATCGTCGTCATCGAACGCGTGTAGCCGGCGGGGGCGGGCCGGGCGGCCGGCGGTCAGGAACCGCCCGGCTCCCGGCTCGCCCCGTCGCCCGCACGCCGCTGACCGTGCGGGGCAGCCGCACCCTCTGGGCGGCCCGCCACACTCTCCTGCCTGCCCCGCGAACCCAGTGACTCGTGCGGCCGTCGGCGGTATCTTTCCCGCGTGATCCTCAGTGACGGGGGAGGTTCCGTGAGCGACGGCCGCACCGCCGAAATCATGATCGCCGAGGCCAGGAAGGCCTTCTGGGTCATGGTCGGCTTCCTGGCGCTGATCTGGGTCGTGCAGGTGGCCAACTGGGCCTCGGCCTACTCGCTCAGCTACAGCTACGGAATCAGGCCATGGGACCTCGGGCGGCTGCCCGGGATCGTGTCCGCGCCGCTCCTCCACTGGAGCTGGGAGCACATCGAGGGCAACTCCGGGCCGCTGTTCATCTTCGGGTTCCTCGCGGCCTACCGGGGCGTGCGGCGCTTCCTCGGCGTGACCGCGCTGATCGCCGTCGCCAGCGGGCTCGGCTCGTGGTTCACCGCCGACTCCTCCACGGTCGGCGCGGGCGCGAGCGGGCTGGTGTTCGGCTACTTCGGGTACGTGCTCGTGCGCGGAGCCTTCGACCGGCACCTGATCGACATCGTCATCGGCCTGGTCATGGGCCTGTGCTTCGCCTACCAGTTCGCCGGGCTGCTGCCGGCCGAAGGCATCGGCTGGCAGGCCCACGTCTTCGGCTTCGCGGGCGGCATCCTCGGCGGCTACCTGTTCCGCGACCGGCGGGCCAAGGGCACCAGCGCGGGCACGGGCACGGGCACGACCGGGAGCGGGTCCACCGGCACGCCCGCCCCGCCCGGCTCCAGGGCGGCCCTGCTCAAGGAGATCGAAGACCTCGGCCTGTGACGCGTACGGGTCAGGCCTCGCACGGCTCGGGCGGGTGGAAGGGGATGGTGGCGGTGAGCGCGAACCCACCCTCGCGGGTCGGGCCGTACGTGAGCCGCCCGCCCAGCTGGGCGACCCGCTCACGCAGGCCCGGCAGCCCGTAGCCGCCCCCGGCGTCGGCCGGCACCCGGACCGGCACCGCCCGGCCCTTGCCGCTGTTGACGACCGACACGTTCAGCACGCCGCCGTGGGCCTCGCAGACCACGTGCACGTCGGCCCCGGGCGCGTGTTTGCGCACGTTGTTGAGGCCCTCCTGGACGACGCGGTAGCAGGCGTGGCCCGTCTGCCGCGACAGCGTCTCCTCCGGCACGTCGTAGTGCAGGGCGACGCGCAGGCCGGTGGCCCTGCACTCCTCGACCAGGCGGGGTATCCCCTCGACGCTCTCCGCCGAGGGCGGCAGGTCCCTGCGCCGCAGCGCCGTGAGCAGCTCGCGCAGCTCGGTCAGCGCCCGCACGCCCTTGTCCTCGATGTTCCTGGCCAGCTTGCGGATCTCCTCCAGTTCGTCGGTGTCCTGGATGAGACCGGCGTTCAGCACCATCACGGTCACCGCGTGCGTCACCGTGTCGTGCAGCTCACCGGCGATGCGGCGGCGTTCCTGGGCGGCGGCGCGCTCCTCGCGCGCCCGCACGCCCGCGCGCAGCTCCCGGATCATCGTGCGGTAGCGCCACACCCAGGTGCCCACCAGCGCTGGCAGGAAGATCAGCGTGATCGCCCGCACCGCGACGGCGACGGGCAGCCGGTCGGTGTAGGGGCTGGCCCAGTCGGCCAGCATGTAGATCCCGGCGAGCGCGGCGGCCACCCACGGCCATCGGCGCACCGTGTTGTGCGCCGTCATCGAGTACGCCGCCAGCATCAGCGGGATGGTCTCACCGGCGAGCAGGGCGCAGGCGACCGTGGCCCCGATCATCGGCCAGGCCACGCTGCGCCGCACCAGCATGGACAGGGCCGCCGCGCACACGGCGGTGACCTGCGCCCACCACGGCACGGCGAGGAACGGCAGGTCCGTGAAGGCACGGCCGAACAACACCGGCGGCAGCCCGAAGGCGAGCACCGCGACGGCGAGCAGCACGTCAGCCGCCGCATCCCGGCGCGCGGCGAGCCCGGCCCACTTCTCCCCCATACCGCTAGTTTGTGGGTTTGACCTGCGGCTTCGTGCAGCGCCACACCCCTTTGACGTAGCTGTGCCACACCTTGCCGTACGTCGGGCCGGTCGAAACAGTCATGCGTCTTGGGCAGGATAAGAGGCGTGAGCGAAAGCATGAGCCTCCTCCGCCGTCTTCCGTCCGGCCCAGAAGCCGGAGCCGACCCGGACGCGCTGTTTGACGCGTTCGCGTCCTGGAACGCCGATCGGGGGCTCACGCTCTACCCGGCACAGGAGGAGGCGCTGATCGAGGTCGTCTCCGGCAACAACGTGATCGTGTCCACGCCCACGGGCTCGGGCAAGAGCCTCGTCGCCGCCGGGGCGCACTTCGCGGCGCTGGCCCGCGACGAGATCAGCTTCTACACCGCGCCGATCAAGGCCCTGGTGTCGGAGAAGTTCTTCGACCTGTGCGCGCTGTTCGGCACGGAGAACGTCGGCATGATGACCGGCGACGCCACCGTGAACGCCGACGCGCCCGTCATCTGCTGCACCGCCGAGATCCTCGCCCAGATCGCGCTGCGCGACGGCGCGGACGCCGACGTCGGCACCGTCATCATGGACGAGTTCCACTTCTACGCCGAGCCCGACCGCGGCTGGGCCTGGCAGGTGCCGCTGCTGGAGCTGCCGCAGGCGCAGTTCGTGCTGATGTCGGCCACGCTCGGCGACGTCGAGCGCTTCCAGACCGACCTCACCCGCCGCACGGGCCGCCCCACCAGCGTGGTCAAGCACGCCGAGCGCCCGGTGCCGCTGATCTACTCCTATCGGACCACTCCCCTGCACGAGACGCTGGAGGAGCTGCTGTCCACCCAGCAGGCCCCGGTCTACGTCGTGCACTTCACCCAGGCCGCGGCGATGGAGCGGGCCCAGGCGCTCATGAGCATCAACATGTGCACCAAGGCCGAGAAGGAGGCCATCGCCGCCCTCATCGGCAACTTCCGCTTCACCACCCGCTTCGGCCGGGCCCTGTCGCGGCTCGTACGGCACGGCATCGGCGTGCACCACGCGGGCATGCTGCCGAAATATCGCCGGCTGGTGGAGCGGCTGGCCCAGGCGGGCCTGCTGAAGGTCATCTGCGGCACCGACACGCTCGGCGTGGGGGTCAACGTCCCGATCCGCACCGTGCTGTTCACGGCGCTGTCGAAGTTCGACGGCACCAAGGTGCGGCGGCTGCGGGCGCGGGAGTTCCACCAGATCGCCGGGCGGGCCGGCCGGGCCGGTTTCGACACGGTCGGATACGTCGTCTGCCAGGCGCCCGACCACGTGATCGAGAACGAGCGGGCGCTGGCGAAGATCGGCGACGACCCCAAGCGGCGCCGCGGCTACGCGCGCAAGAAGCCCCCGGAGGGGTTCGTCGGCTGGAGCGAGGACACGTTCGAGAAGCTCCAGACGGCCGAGCCGGAGCAGCTCACCTCCCGTTTCAAGGTCAGCAACGCCATGCTGCTGTCGATCATCAACCGGCCCGGCGACTGCTTCCAGGCGATGAAGCGGCTGCTCACCGACAACCACGAGGACCGCAAGGCGCAGCGCCGCCACATCAGCCACGCCATCGCGATCTACCGCTCGCTGCTGGCCGGCGGCATCGTGGAGAAGCTCGCCGAGCCCGACGAGCACGGCCGGATGGCCCGGCTCACCGTCGACCTGCAGGAGGACTTCGCGCTCAACCAGGCGCTGTCCACCTTCGCGCTGGCCTCCTTCGAGCTGCTCGACCGCGCCTCCCCGACGTACGCGCTCGACATGGTCTCGATCGTCGAGTCCACGCTCGACGACCCCCGGCAGATCCTGCACGCCCAGCTCAACAAGGCCAGGGCCGAGGCGGTCGCCCAGATGAAGGCCGACGGCATCGAGTATGAGGAGCGGATGGAGCGCCTCGCCGAGATCACCCATCCGATGCCGCTGGCCGACCTGCTCTTCGGCGCGTACGAGACCTACCGGCGCGGCCACCCGTGGGTCGGCGACCACGTCGTCAGCCCGAAGACGATCGTGCGCGACATGTACGAGCGGGCCATGACCTTCACCGAGTACATCCAGTTCTACGAGCTGGCCCGCTCGGAGGGCACGGTGCTGCGCTACCTGGCCGACGCCTACCGGACGCTGTCGAAGACGGTGCCCGAGCACCTGAAGACCGACGACCTGGTGGACCTCATCGAATGGCTCGGCGAGCTGGTGCGCCAGGTCGACTCCAGCCTGATCGACGAGTGGGAGAAGCTGGCCAACCCGGCCGAGGCGTTGGCGGCCGGGGAGGAGCTGGAGACCAAGACCCGCCCGGTCACCGCCAACGCCCGCGCCTTCCGGGTGCTGGTCCGCAACGCGATGTTCCGGCTGGTGGAGCTCGCCGCGCTCGACCGCGAGGAGGAGCTGGTCGAGCTCTACCCGGACGTCGACTGGGGCGCGGGCCTCGACGCCTACTACGAGGAGCACGACGAGATCCTCACCGGCCCCGCCGCCCGCGGCCCGGCCCTCCTGCTCATCGAGGAGGAGAAGGAGCTGTGGCGGGTGCGTCAGATCATCGACGACCCGGCCGGCAACCACGACTGGGGCATCGGCGCCGAGGTCGACCTGGCCGCCTCCGACGAGGAGGGCCACGCCGTGCTCCACGTCACCGGCCTCACCCGCCTGTGAGCCGCGCCCTTCTCCGCATCGGGCCCGCCTCCGGATCGGGCCCGGTCAGCCGTAGAACTTCCGGGCGCCCTCGTGGAGCGGCACGGGGTCGGTCTTCGGCGCGTCGGCCAGGGTGATCTCCTTGGCCGACGCGTGCACCTTCTCCAGGTCGGCCTTGTGGTCGAAGAGCAGCCGGGTGAGGTCCTCCGCGAGCTTGGCGTCCATCGCGGTGTTCACCACGAGGAGGTTCGGCACGACGATGGTCGGCACGTCGGACGCGGTGCCGTACGCCGCCTTGGGGAGCACGCCCGCCGCGTAGACGGGGCCGTGCGCGGCCTGCACGGCGGGCAGCACGTCGTCCAGCGGCACGAAGGTCACCTCGTCGCCCATGCTCGTCACCAGGTCGGTGATGCCCGAAGTGGGCAGCCCGCCCGACCACACGAGCGCGTCGAGGGTGCCGTCCTTGATCCCCTGCACGGTCTCCGGCAGCGACAGCGCCTGACGTTTCACGTCCTTGTCGGGATCGAGCCCGGCGGCGGCGAGCAGCCGCTGCGCGATCACCTCCGTTCCCGAGTTGGGCGAGCCCGTGGACACGCGCCTGCCGCGCAGTCCGGCGACGGAGGTGATCCCGGCGTCGGCCCGCGCGATCACGTGCGTGTAGTTGGCGTACAGCCGGGCGAGCGCGCGGATCGGCTGCGGCGAGGTGAAGGCGCCGGTGCCCTTGACCGCGTCGGCCGCCGTGTCCGCGAGCGTGAAGGCGACGTCGGACTGCCCCCTGACCACCCGCTGGATGTTCTCGACCGAGGCGCCGGTGGCCTCCGCGGTCGCCCGGTGGCCCGGCAGGTGCTTGTCGATCAGCTCGGCGAGCCCGCCGCCCAGCACGTAGTAGACGCCGGTGGTGTTGCCGGTGGCGATCGACAGACGGGTCCCGCCGCCCGTGCCGCCGTTCGCGGCCGACCGGTCGCCGCCGCAACCGGCGGCCAGCAGTGCAGTGGTGACGGCCAGCGCCGTCACAAGCCTGAACCTCACGGAAGGGCCTCCCTGTGTCTGCGGACGAAGTGGACGGCGAGCGCCAGGGCCGCGACGCCCAGCCCGGCCAGCACGGGCCAGGGCGACAGGACGAGCAGCAGGACCGCCGCGAGCGCGCACAAACCCCTCTCGGCCGGACCGGCGGGGCCGATGATCCAGCCTCCGGTGGCCGCCGCGAGGACGGCCACGGCCAGCGCGGACACGGCCGCGGCGAGCAGGACCTCGCCGATCGGGCCCTGGGCCAGCAGGCCGGCGCCGGACGGCGTGAGCACGAAAGCGAACGGCACGAGGAACGCCGGAAGCGTGTACTTCCAGGTGGCCCACATCGTGCGGTGCGCGTTGCCGCCCGTGATCGCCGAGGCGGCGAAGGCCGACAGCGCGGTCGGCGGGCTCACCTCGGACAGCACGGCGTAATAGAAGATGAACATGTACGCCTCGGCCGGGGTGACGCCGAGGTTCAGCAGCGCGGGGCCGATGATCACGGCGGCGATGACGAACGACGCCGTGACCGGCACGGCCAGCCCGAGCAGAAGCACGGCCAGCGCGCAGGCCACGGCGGTGGCCGCCAGGTTCCCCCCGGACAGGCCGACGATCAGCGATCCGGCCTTGAGCCCGAGCCCGGTGAGCGTGACCACGCCGACGATCGTGCCCGCCGCCGCGCAGGTGACCGCGACGGGCAGCACGCCGGTGGCGCCCGCCGCCAGGGCCCGTACGGCACGGCGCGGGGTGAGCCGGTGCTCCCGGTCGAGGAACGAGAGCGCGAAGGCCAGCAGCGTGGCGTACACGACCGCGCGGAACGGCGACTGGCCGAAGGCCATCAGGATGATGATCACGAACAGCGAGCTGAAGTGGTAGCCGAAGCGCCTGATCAACGGCCAGGGGCCGCCCGTGTCCACCGGCACCGCCCGCGTGCCGTACCTGCGGGCGTCCATCTCGATCGCGAGGAAGACGCCCAGGTAGTAGAGGACGGTCGGGATCGTGGCGTAGACGAGCACGGTCAGGTAGCTCACGCGCAGGTATTCGGCGATGATGAACGCCGCCGCGCCCAGCGTGGGAGGGGAGAGGATCGCGCCGATGCCGGCCGCCGCGAGCACTCCCCCGGCCTGCTCGCGCGGATAGCCGGCCCTGCGCAGGATGGGCCAGGCCACGCTGCCCACGCTCACCGTCGTCGCCACGCCGGAGCCGCTCACCGTGCCGAGCAGGAACCCCGCGAGCGTGACCGTGCGCCCCGGCGCGGAGCGCGAGCGGCGGAACGCGGCGAAGGAGACGTCGACGAAGAACCGTCCCGCCCCGGAGACGTCGAGCACCGCGCCATAGATCGTGAACAGGATGATGTAGGTCGCCGCGACGTCGAGGGGCACGCCGTACACGCCCTCGGTGCCCATCGTGAAGGCCGCCACGATCCGGTCCAGGTCGTAGCCCCGGTGTCCGAGCGCCCAGTCGGCGGGCAGGTAGCCGCCGTAGTAGGCGTACGCGAAGAAGACCACGCACACGACGGGGAGGATCCACCCCACGGTCCGCCGGCACGCCTCGAAGAGCAGCAGCGTGAGCAGCGCGCCCGCCGCCACGTCGAGCGCCGTCGGCGCGTACGCCCGGCGGATGAGGTCGTCGAAGACGACGATCGGATACAGGCAGACGGCCAGGGACAACGCGGCGAGCACCCAGTCGATGGCGCCCGGGCGGTCTCTGCCCCCGCGCCGCGCCTTGTAGCAGACGAAGGCCAGCGGCAGCACCACCGCCAGGAACGCCATCCGGTAGGGCAGGACCGCCCCCGGCCGGAAGGTCTGGTAGAGCGCGTAGAGCGACAGGGCCAGCGCGACGATCGTCACGAGCGCCGCCGTGCGGCCGGACAGGCGCCGGGCGGGACGCTCCGCGTCGAACTCGGCGACGAGGTCCTCCGCCGACGTCTCGGCCCGGGTCTCGGTCACGCCCCTCCCCTGCGGTGCGGCAACGCCTTGACGGCAAGGTACGCCGAAGTTGACTTCGCGTAGTCATCATCGAGATCACAGTCGGGTCACAGTCCGTAGTCCCACTCCTACGCGCAGGCCGGGCCGTTCGAAGCGGGTCGCGCACTCCTGCCCGGCCGTCCGCAGAGGCGGGCTCCGGCTGTCAAAGCCCGATCGGGCATGGCCCGTTCGCGGGAACGCCAAGCGCCGCGGCGCCGGGCTCGGCACGATGGCCACCGCACCACCACGATCCCCGTCCGCGAATGTCGGTGCCGGAGCGTACGTTCTCGCCGGAAGCACATCCGAGTTGGTGATGAGCATGACCACGATCCAGGAGCAGGCGGGCGTCCTCGCCCTCACCAGGGCCACGCACGGCGCGCCCTGGTTCCACACCGCACGCGTCATCCTCGACGCCGGCAGCGCGCTGAAGCTGCTCGACGGCGCGTGCGCGAGCCGGGACGAGGACGACCGGGCGCACGCCGCCGCCCTCGCCGCCCGCGTCGGGCCCGCCGACCTCGCGTGGGGGCGTGAGCTCATCGCCGCCATGCGAGCCGAGGGGGTCCACCTCGTCACCGTGCTCGACGCCGTCTACCCCGGCAACCTGCTCTGGGCGTACGACCGGCCGCCGTTCCTCTGGGTGCGCGGCGGGTTCCGGCCCGGAGACCATCGGGCCGTCACCGTGATCGCCGGCCACGCCGCCGGCCACGCCACCGCCGCGGCGCGGGCCCTAGCCGAGGCCGGGCTGGTCGTCGTCGCCCCCCTCCGCACCCCCGTGGACGCCGCCGTCCACCGGGCCGCGCTGGCCGCCGGCGGGCGGACCGTGTGCGTCCCCGAGGGCGGCGTCGGCGACCTGGCAGCCCTCGGGGAGTACGCCAGTGTGGCCGAGCGGATAGCCGAGCGCGGCGCGGTCGTCTCCTCCTGCTGGCCCGGCACCGCTCCCGGCGGCCGCGCCGCGGACCGCGCGCGCGTCGTGACCTGCGGACTGGCCGACTGCCTGTACGTCGTGGACGGCGCCGACGGCGGCCCTTCCTCCCGGCACGTCGCGGAGGCGCTGCACACCGGCAAGCATGTGTTCGTGTCACAGCGGCTCCACCAGGAACAGCCGTGGGCGCGGCGAGCGGGCGCGCGGGGAGGCATGACTGTGCGCCAGGGCGGTCGTGGCCCTCGTGATCGCCAGGTTGGTGAACCCGGCGTCGAGCGACCCCTACAGCGCCGGGATCTGGCAGGAGTCGGGCGACCGGCCGTTCCGCTTCGACCGCTGCTGCGTCTGCGACCGCGGCGGGGACCACCCGGCGGCGTGGCAGCCGGTGCGGCGGGCCCGGGGATGATCCGGGCCCGCGTTCACGGGCGGTTGCCGCTGCCCGTCCGCAGGATGTAGGCGGCGAGCACCGCGGCCCCGGCGACGGCCTGGACCGCGAGGTACGGCGCTACCGAGGCGGGTCGCGACGCCAGGGCGGCCAGCGTGGGCAGCGACCCGACCAGCGCGAGGTCAACGCCGGTCAACGCCCAGAACAGCGGTCCCGTCGGCACCGCGCCGCCCGGGGTGTCGATGACCGGCATGGAGTGGTCGACGGGCCGTCGCCGGGCCATCCGCAGCGCGCCCGCGGCGAGCGCGGGGGCGACCGCAGGACCGAACGCCCACCAGGCCCCCGGCGGCAGCGCGCCCACGGCCTGGAGCACCGCCAGGGCGAGCGCCGACCAGGCGGCGGCCAGCAGCGCGGGCAGCACCGCCCGTGCGGCCATCACGGCCCTGCCGTCCACGGCCAGCATCCGGGCCAGGGCCGGGTCGCCGCCGTCGCGCCGGACCCCTGCGGTGCACATCGCGGCCGCGGTCAGCGCCCCGCACAGCAGCAGCCCGGCGGCCGGTCCGAGCCCGCCGCCGGTGGCGCTCGCACAGACGGCGGGCAGGGCCGCGGCGCCCATCAGCGCCGCCAGGCGGCCCGGCCGCCTGCCCACCCGCAGCCACTCCTGCCAGGCCAGCGCGGACGCCGGGCCGAGCCGCGACACGAGGCGGGGCCAGGGACGCGAGCGCAGTGCACGGCCGCGCCAGTGGGCGTCCTCCGCGACCCAGGTGAGCATCCCGGGATCCAGGGTGGTCGCCGCCGAGGTCACCCGCGCCGTCCTGGTCGAGGAGGCCAGGATCCGGCGGGCGGGGATGCGGTCGAGCGCCGCCCAGGCCTGCCGTACGAGAAAGGCGGCCACGACGGAGGCGACGCCGGCGACCGCCGCGCCCAGGGACGCGGGCGCCTCGGCGACGGCGGCGAGCACCCGGCGGGTGGGCCCCGCGCCGAGCACGGCCGCGAGCACGGCCACGGAAAGAGCCCCGCCGATCAGGAGCTGCAGCCGGACGTCCGCCGCCGGGGACTGCTGGCCGAGCACCGCCGTGGCCATGCCGCCCACGCCCGCCGCGGCGCCGAGCACCAGCGCCGCCGCGAGACGCACCCCGAGTTGGCCGGGGGCTCCGAACATCCACAGCGCGGTCAGCCCGAGCGCCGCCCCGGCGAGCACCGCCGCCGCCAGCAGGAGCAGCGCCGTACGGCCGAGCACGGCCCGGCGGGGCAGCGGCGACGTCACCAGCCACGACGCGTCGGCGGCGGGCAGCACGACGGGCCCGAGCGCCCGGGCCAGGGCGAGGAAGCCCGCGTAGGCCGCGGCGACCAGCGCGAGCCCGGGGCCGAGCCGCGCGGGATCGGCCCGATGGGCCAGCCCCGCGAGCGCCTCCGCGACCGGATGGCCGAGCACCGCGGCGGCGACGAGCAGGACGAAGACGCTCGTGTAGCGGTCCGACCAGGACGCCGGCCGCCTCCGGCGGGCGCGGAGGTAGGCGAAAGCGGGATGTGTCCGCGCAGTCGCCGGGATCACGACGCCGCCCGCAGCGTGATCACACGGGCTCCCGCCTCCCGCGCCAGCAGCGCGTCATGGGTGGCCATCACGACCGTGCCGCCCTCGGCGGCGTAACCGCGCAGGATCCCCGCGAGGCGCTGCCTGAACCCGGCGTCCAGGCCGCGCTCCGGCTCGTCGAGCAGGAGCAGGCGGCTCGGCCGGAGCAGCGCCATCGCCAGCGACAGCCGCTGCCGCTGGCCGGTGGACAGCGACAACGGGGCGAGATCGGCCCGGGCGGTCAGCTCGAACGTCTCCAGCGCCTCGTCGACCGTCAGGCGGGCGTCCTGCTGGACGGCACTCATCAGCTCAAGGTGTTCGCGGACGCTCAGGCCCGGATACCAGGCGGGCTCGTCGCCGGCCTGCACGACCCGCCGCCAGAAGCCCGGGAGGTCCGCCGGCGGCCCGCCGAACACGTCGATCTCGCCGCGGGGCGAGGGATGCAGACCGGCCAGGCAGCGCAGGAGCGTCGACTTCCCGACGCCGTTCTCCCCCATGACCGCGACGATCTCCCCCGGAGCGGCGGTGAGATCGACGTCGCGCAGCACGGGCACACCGCCCAGGTCCAGCCCCACGCCACGGGCCGTGATGATCGCGTTCGCCATGCCCCCGAGCCTACGCGCGGGTGCCACAGGCGCGGTCAGCCGCCGGAGGTGGGGTCCTCGGCTCCGGCGCCGGGGATCGTCATGTCGTCGGGGTCGTCGAGCCAGCCGTGCGGCAGCGACACCTTCGACCGCTCGCCGCTCTTGCCGCGCGGGCCGTCGGCCTCCTCCGGCCACGGCTGGTCCGCGTCGAGCTCGGCCACCCGCTCGGCCATCTCCGGCAGCCGGGTGACCGAGGTGAGGGCACGGCGGGTCTCGGCTCCGACGACGAAGCCCTTGAGATACCAGCCGACGTGCTTGCGGAAGTCGGCCAGGCCGTGCGGCTCGCTGCCGATGACCTCGCACAGCAGCTCGGCGTGGCGCAGCATCATCGCGCCGACCTGTCCCAGGCTCGGCCGGACGCGCTCGGCCGAGCCCCGGAAGGCGAGGTCGAGGTCGCGGAACAGCCACGGCCGCCCCAGGCAGCCCCGGCCGATCACCACTCCGTCGCAGCCGGTCTCCGCGACCATGCGCAGCGCGTCGTCGGCGCTCCAGATGTCGCCGTTGCCGAGCACCGGGATCTCGGGCACCGCGTCCTTCAGCCGCTTGATCGCGTCCCAGTGCGCGGTGCCGCCGTAGTGCTGGCGGGCCGTACGGGCGTGCAGGGCGACGGCGGCGAGGCCCTCCTCGACGGCGATCCGGCCCGCTTCGACGTAGGTCAGGTGGTCCTCGTCGATGCCCATGCGCATCTTCATCGTGACCGGCAGCGGCCCGGCGCCGGTCACCGCCTCGCGCAGGATGGCGCGCAGCAGGTTGCGCTTGTACGGCAGGGCCGACCCGCCGCCCCTGCGGGTGACCTTGGGCACGGGGCAGCCGAAGTTCAGGTCGATGTGGTCGGCCAGGTCCTCCTCGGCGATCATCCGCGCGGCCTTGCCGATGACGGCCGGATCGACCCCGTAGAGCTGGATGCTGCGCGGGGACTCGTCCGAGCCGAACCGGATCATCTGGAACGTCAGCGGCACCCTCTCGACCAGGGCGCGCGAGGTGATCATCTCGGACACGAACAGGCCGCCGCCCTGCTCCCGGCATAACGTCCGGAAACCGATGTTCGTGATGCCCGCCATGGGAGCGAGCACCACCGGGGGCCAGACCTCGAGCGCGCCGACTTTCACCCGTTCATTCTCCCCGCTGCGGACTGTGAGACGTACAAGATCGTGGACGTGAGGGATTTGCCCCGGATAATCTGACCAGGACCATCGGTGGGGGAGGTCGTCATGCTGCTGCGGCTGAGAATCGCCTTGCCGGACCGTCCGGGCTCGCTGAGCCAGGTGACCGGGATCCTCGGGTCCGCGGGCGCCGACATCACGCAGGTGACGGTGCTCGACCGGGGCGACGGGCGCGCCCTCGACGATTTCACCGTCTACTGGCCCGACGCCGCCCCTCGCGAGGACCTCGTACGGGCCCTGGAAGGCGTGGACGAGGTCAGCATCGAGGGCATCTGGGGCACCAGGGAGGCGCCCGGCACCTATCCGGAGCTGGAGATCCTGAAGTTCCTCACCACGGCGGGCGACCGCGCGCTCGGCACGCTGATCGACTCCATGCCGGTGCTGTTCAGCGCCGACTGGGCGGCGGCGGCGACCGAGAAGGACCCGCGCATGACCGTGTACGCGAGCTGGCGGGCGCCCGAGGACATCCCGTTCCCGGAGGAGACCCCGCCCCGGCCGACGGCCGCCACGCTGCCGTCCGGCCTGCACGTGATCGTCGCGCCGCTGCCGCCGCTGGCGCTGTCGCTGATGCTCGCCAGGGCCGAGGGTCCGTACTTCCACCGCAACGAGGTGCACCGGCTCACGCGGATCCTGGAGATCTTCCTGACGCTGCCCGCGATCGAGCGGGGAGCCGACCGCGCGTTCCGCAAGCCGAGCGCCCGGCCGTTCTGAGTCGCGCACCACGGCGCCCTTCGGAGCCGGACACCGGAGCGCCGTTCCGAGTACACACCGCTGCCGAAAACCCGGTACAGTAGCCACGTCGCCGCAAGGCGGACGCGGAAGTGGCTCAGTGGTAGAGCATCACCTTGCCAAGGTGAGGGTCGCGGGTTCGAATCCCGTCTTCCGCTCCGAGAGGTCACGATTATGGGCCTCGCTCTGGTGGAGTGGCCGAGAGGCGAGGCAGCGGCCTGCAAAGCCGCGTACACGGGTTCAAATCCCGTCTCCACCTCTTCTTTTCTGTGCGGACGCCGCGGTGCGGTGCATCGGACGCCGTAACGCGGGGCGCGCTCGGCACACCGTGACTCGAGACATAAGCGGGCGGGGCATCGGCGACTGGTCTCCCGGTCCCGGCCGGCTCCCGGCTCGGTTCCACGACCCGGCGACCACGGGCCGGCGCTCTCCTCCCCTCCTTGTCTCCTCCTTGTCTCCGCCGTGTCACTGACGCGTCCCGGCATGCGATGGACAAGTCGCGGTAAGAGTTCTTCTCAACGTCCGAAGGCGGGCGCACACTGAAAGGGACACAACAGGCGATTCAGCGTGGAGTAGCTCGTGCACGGTCAGATGCCTCCAGCGATGCCCATGCTCTCTCGTGGAAAGCATCGCAATCCCAGCAAGGGCGCCTGCTTCATGGAGTTCGCGTCCTACCTCGCAGGCGAGCGGTGGAGCGACCATCCGTCGTGCACACACCCGCTGCTCGCCGGGCTCGCCCGCCTCGTCAACGACCACACCTCCGACGCCGCCCGGCCTCGCCTGGCCGAGCTGATCCCGTCGGTGATCGGCCTGACGGGCGACGATCCGCGCCTCGACGCGCGGATCGCCCTGTGCGCGGCCAGGGCCGCGCTGCCGGTCGTCGCACATGAGCGCCAGCTCGCGATGGCGGTCTCGATCCTGTCGGGCGAGCACGTGCTCGCCGAACTGGAGGGCCGCCCCGCCGGCTACCTGGACGAGCGCAGCAGGTATGCGCTGGCCCAGGTGCCGGAGGCCGCCCGCTGGGCCTACACCTTCGGGCGCGGCGTGCGGATCTCGCCCAAGGGCTTCCGCAGGTATGCGGCGCCCAACACGGTGCAGCTCGCGGTGCGGGGCATCGCGCAGGCGTGCGTGCCCGACCCCGATCCGCTGCTGCGCGACCTGCTGGCCGACGCGATCGACGACTGCTGGGCGCTGCTGCGTCCCGCCGCGGGAACCACCGCCGGATCCGACGCCGGATCGGGCGCCGGGCCGGATGCGGGAACCGCCGCGGAACCCGCGACGGCGACCGCCCCCAGCGTGGTCGATCCCGCGCGCTGGGCGGACGCCTGCCGCCTCACCGGCGTTTCGGCCTGACCACACGCGGCCACCGGCTCCCCGTCGAGCCGGTGGCCGCCCATGTGCCTGTGCCTTCTGTGGTGCGCTGTTCCTCCTGTGGCCGTACGAGCCGGGTCAGGTCAGCGCGGCCCCGCGTACGGCCCGCTTCTCCGGCGCGGCCCGCCGCGCCGTGATCGGCCGCAGCAGCAGGGCCTGGGCGAGCACGACCACGCAGAAGATCCCGAGCACGTAGCCCCAGCTCACGTCGGTCAGATGGTGCATGCCGCGATAGAGCCTGGCCAGGCCGACCGCCAGGGCCGCGCCCGCGCCGAGCAGCCACCACAGCGCGTTCAGGATCGTGTGGCGATGGGTGTGCAGGGTGAGCACGACCGCGGCGCCGCAGTAGAACGCCACGGCGGCACTGGTGTGCCCCGACGGATAACTGGACGTGGGCGGCGCCGGGTCGAGGTGCGGCACGTGCGGGCGGGCCCGCTGCGCGAACACGGTCGCCAGCAGGAAGATCGCCGACTGGGCGCAGACGGCGGCCACCAGGAAGACCGACTCCCTCCACCGCTTGTACGCGATCCGGAAGAGGATCGCCATGATCGCCGTGACCACGATGATCACCGGAGTGTCGGACAGCATCGAGGCGTAGTGGGTCACCTCGTTCCAGAACGGCGTGCGCTCCTGGGCGATCTCACGGCTGACCGCCTCGTCCTGCGCGACGAGCGTCGAGTGCTCCATGACCTTCGTGAGCAGCAGGCCGAGCCCGAGGGTCACCAGGGCCATGAGCGCGAGCGGCAGCAGGATCCGCCGCGCGGCCTCCGCGGCCGCTGCTCGTCGGCCGGGCGTCGAGGATGTCCGGGCGCTCCGGGCCGTGCCACGACTACCGTCCAATTCGTCCTCCTTAGGGGGAGATCGCCCTCTTCGTCTCGGGCCCGACGCCCTCGCGTAACGGCCGGGCCGGCCGGCGGCCCGCATCGCGGCGGCGCCAGGTCTCGAAGGCGGCGGCCGTGGTGGCCACCACGGCCACGCCGAACAGCAGCCCGCCCACCACGTCGCTGACCCAGTGCACGCCGAGCGCGATGCGGCTGAAGCCGACCGCCAGCGGAATCAGCACGGCGAGCGTCCAGGCGAGCACCCGGCCGCGCTTCCGTACGAGGGGCAGGACGAGCAGCAGCAGGATCCCGGCACCGAGCACGGCGTTGACCGTGTGTCCCGAGGGGAACGACGCGCCGGGGGCGACGGCGACGGGATCGGGCAAGCTGGGCCGGGCCCGCGCGACGACCACCTTCAGAGCGAGACCGAGCAGGCCGCCGACCGTGATCGTGGTGGCCGCCCACAGGGCGAGGTGGTAGGCGCGGCGCCAGACCAGCCAGGCGACCGCGACGCCGACCGCGATCCGCCAGGTCAGCGGCGCGAAGACGTCGCTGATCAGGTGCATCAGCCGGGCGAAGCCCGGGTTGTCGATCGCGTAGGCGTGCAGGCGCCACGCCACGCCGCGGTCGAGCTCGGTGAGCGGGCCGAAGGCGGTCTTGACGAAGACCAGCAGCACCGTGAACGGCACTGCGATCAGCGCCAGCGCCGCCGTCGCCACCGTCAGCCGCAGGCCCAGCGCGCGCTCGGGGCCGAGCCGCCCGCGCCACCCGTTCATCGGCCGCTCCCGGCCGGCCGCCGCTCCCGCGCCGAGGCCGGGGCGGGGCCGGAGCCGGCGGACTCGCCGCCGTGCCGACCGCCACACCGCCGGATGGCGGCGTGCGCGCCGTCGGCCGGCAGGTCGTGGTCGCTCCTGCTCCTGGTCTCCGGCACCGGGGTCGCGGTTCCCATGTCAGTCCTCACGTGATCAGGAAGTGAGGACCGCCGGAGGCCGGGTCGCGGGCGGGCCTCCGGCGGTCCCCGCAGGCCCACCGACTACCCCGATCACGATGCTTGGAACGCCAGGCCTCTCAAAAGCTCCGCTGACCTCCGTTGGGGACTCCCCGTGACATGCCGGAGGACCGGCCCGACCGGACCGGTCCTCCGTGCTGTCGTCAGTGCCGTCGTCTGCCGTGTGGTCGTCTGCCGTGCGGCGTCGTCGGTGCCCTCGTCCCGTGGCGTCCGTCACAGGACGGCGCAGCCGACGCGTACGGGAACGCGGGGCGACCAGCGGCCGGACACGACGTCCTGGGCCTGCGCGTAGGCGTTGGCCGCCTTGCCGCCCCCGGAGCAGTCGAACACGCCGGTCTTCTTGCCGAAGCTGCCGCCGGCGTAGCCGCTGTGCGCGCTCGCGTTCACCGTGCCGCTCCAGTAGAGCCTGCCGGTGTTGTAACGGATGTAGAGCCTGACCTTGCCGAAGTTGTAGTGGTCGCCGTTGAGCTTGAGGCGCGGGATGTCGTCGACCGAGGTGCGGGTGGCGGTGCCGTCGCCGTTGTCGACGGGCGCCACGGTGTAACGGCTGATCCACAGCCGGGCCGAGACCCTGCGGTCGGCGGCCTTGGCGTTGTCGGCCTTGGCCTGCGCGCGGACGGCGGGGGTGACGCACACGTCGTCGCCGGTGAACGCCTCGCGCCAGACGTACCCGTTCACGCAGGTGTGCGGGCCGAACGGGCCGGAGGTCCAGCGGGAGGCCTTTGCGGCGTTGTCGGCCTTGGTCTGCGTGCGGGTCGCGGGCGTCACGCAGACGACGTCGCCGGTGCGGGCCTCACGCCAGACGTAGCCCTCCAGGCAGGTGCTGGGGCCGAAGTCGCCACCGGCGGAGGCCGGGCCGGCCATGAGCGTGACGGGGGCGGTGACGGCCAGACCGGAGATCGTGGCGGCGGCCAGACCGAGCAGGGTGCGCTTCATGACAGTCTCCTGTGCTGCTGCGGGGGTGAGGGTGCTGGTCGGCGGTCCCGGTCCGGCCGTCGCCGCCGGGTCCGTGCACCTCAGTGATAGGCCCGCCCGCCTGCACATCCCTTGCCGCAGGCTTTCCGCAACCGCCGCAAGCCGCCGGCAAGAGCCCCCGCCGTCTGTGGCGTCTGTCGTCAGGTCCGGACCCCGCGCGAGGCCGCCCGCGTGCGGAGTCCGTCGAGGATGACGATGGTGAGCGCGTCGTCGGGCCGGGCACCGGGACGGCACACGGCGACGCTGAGCAGCCCGACGACCTGGCGCGGTGTGATGTCGTCGCGGACGGCACCCTCCCGCTGGGCTCCCTCGGCCAGGTCTTCGAGCATGGCGTCGAGGCCGCGGACGAGCGGACCCAGCTCCGGATGGGCCTCGGCGCCGTCCGACAGCGACTTGGTCAGGGCCAGTGGCAGGTCGGCACCGCGCCGGACGCACGCCAGCAGCGCGTCCCACCGGCTCCCCGGGCGGGCGGCATGGTCCCGAGCCGCATCCAGCAGGGTCCGCAACGCGCCGGCCGCGATCTCCTCCAGCAGCGCCCGCCGGTCCGGGAAGTGGCGGTAGAGCGTGCCCACCCCGAGGCCGGCCGCCTGCGCGATCTCCTCCATCGAGACCTCCGGGCCCCTGGCGGTGAACAGGCCGGCGGCCGCGTCCACGATGAGCGCGCGGTTGCGCCGGGCGTCGGCTCGCACAGGTCTCTCCCAACCGGAATCCGAGGTTCAGCTTATTGTAGGGTGCGCACCTGGAAGCGGAATTTCCGATTCACCTTGGAGGCGCGATGCGACTCGGAGTGCTCGCCGGAGGCAACGGCCTGGGCCTGGACGAGCTGATCGGGCAGGTGCGCGAGGCGGCCGGGGCCGGCCTCGACAGCGCCTACTTCAGTCAGGTCCTGTCGTGGGACGCCGTCCAGCTCGCCGCCCTCGCCGCCCGCGAGGTGCCCGGGATCGCCGTCGGCACGGCGGTGACCCAGACCTACCCGAGACATCCACTGGCGCTCGCCGGGCAGGCGCTCACCGCCCAGGCCGCCAGCGGCAACCGCTTCACGCTCGGCATCGGGCCGAGCCACGGGCCGCTCGTCGAGACACACTTCGGCCTGTCGTACGACCGGCCGGCACGGCACGTCCGCGAATACCTGTCCGCTCTGGTGCCGCTGCTGCGGGGCGAGCAGGTCGACTACCACGGGGAGACGCTGACCGCGGCGGGGCGGGTCGTGGTGCCCGGCGCCGAGCCGCCGCCGGTCCTGCTGGCCGCCCTCGGGCCGGTCATGCTGCGGATGGCCGGCGAACTCGCCGACGGCGCGGTGACCGTCTGGACCGGCCCGGAGACGATCGCCGGCCATGTGACACCGGCGGTCACCCGCGCCGCCGCGGCCGCCGGACGGCCGCGGCCACACGTCGTCGCCAGTGTGATCATGAGTGTGACCGCCGGCCCCGAGGGCGTACGGCGCCGGGTCGCGGAGTCCCTCGGACCCGCAGGCAACCTGCCCAGCTACCGGGCGATCCTGGACCGCCAGGGCAAGTCGGGGGTGGAGGAGACGGTCGTGGCCGGGGACGAGCCGGCGGTCGAGCGCGCCGTGCGGGCCTATGCGGAGGCGGGCGTGACCGAACTCGTGGTGAGCCTCTTCGGAGACCCGCGCGAGCGCGCACGAACCCTCGGCCTCCTGGGCGCGCTGCGCGGGCCGCGTGGCGATGCTCAGTAGGACTGGAGCTCCAGCAGGTTGCCGTCGGGGTCGCGCAGGTGGGCGGTGCGGCAGGTCGGCCCCCATTCGGGCCGGGGGCTCGGCGGCGCCACGATCCGGCCGCCGTTGGCGGCCCCCACGGCGGCGGCCTGGTCGACGTCGCTCACGGTCAGGACCAGCATCGTGCCGTCATGGCCGCGGTCGAGGTCCACGCCGATGACCTTGGCGAGCATCTCGCGGTCGAGCAGGGCCAGCACCCCCTCGTCGTCCCGGTCCCAGTTGACGTACGGCCCCGTCTCCGCGCCCTTGGCGAGGTGCACGCCCGCGACCGCGGTGAGCAGGCCGTCGTAGAAGCGGAAGCACTCGGCGAATCGGGAGGCGAGCACGCGAGGGTAGAGAGCGTCCATGAAAAATTCCTTGGTAGGTACCAACGATAGGATGTGCCCTATCCTGCTCCGGTGAGCGACGTGCCGCAACTTCCCCCGTCCCTGCTCGGGATCACCGCGTTCCTGCTCTCGAAGGTGGGCATCGCCGGACGGCGCCGCATGGGCGACCGGCTCCGCGCGCACGGCATCGGCCTGTGGGACATGGCCGTGCTGGCCGCGCTGCGCGACTTCGGCCCGGCGTCCCAGCGCGAGCTCGGCGCCCGGCTGGGCATCGACCCCAGCGACCTCGTGGCGGTGATGGACACGCTCGTGCCGCTCGGTCTCGTGGATCGCGAGCGCGACCCCGATGACCGGCGGCGTTACCGGGTGGCCTTGAGCCCCGAGGGCCGGGCCACGCTGGATGCGGCCCTGCGCGAGGCCGGAGAGGTGCGCGACGACCTGCTGGCCGCGCTGGACGAGGACGAGCGGGCGACCCTGCACGCGCTGCTCAGGAAGGCGTACGCCGGGCTGGAGCCACGGGCACAGGCCTGAGACGCCCCCCCGCGGCCGTCGCGAAGCGGGCTCAGGCGCCGGTGAGCCAGACGTAGCCGGCGAAGCGCCCGGTGCGCTGCTCACGGCGGTAGGAGTAGAGGTCGGCCGTCTCGATCGTGCAGCGGTCGTCGTGCCGGACGTCGGCGACCCCGGCCCGGGCGAGCTGGGCCGCGATCCCGGCCCGGATGTCGAGCGCGGGCGTGCCCTGCCGGGTCCGCGATCGGGTCTCGGGCACCCGGGCGGCGACGCGCTCGCACAGGTCTTCCGGCACCTCGTAGCACAGGCCGCAGGCCGACGGCCCGATCACGGCCGTCATCCGCTCCGGCCGGGCGCCCCGCGCGGCCATCGCCTCGACCAGGGCGGGCACCACGCCCGCCTCGGTGCCCGGCCGCCCGGAGTGTGCGCCGCCGACCAGGCCGGCCACCGGATCGGCCACCAGCACGGGCGCGCAGTCGGCGACCAGGACCGCCAGGCCGAGCCCGGGAAGGTCGGTGAACACCCCGTCGAGCGCGGGCGGTTCCTCCCCGAACGGCTCCTCCACGTAGGCGACGTCGGTCCCGTGGACCTGGCGCATGTAGACCACGCGGTCGAGCCCGAACTCCGCGGCCGTCTTCGCCCGGTTCCCGGCGACCGCCGCCGGGTCGTCCCCCACCGCCCCGCCGAGGTTGCGCGTGCCGTACGGTTCGGTGCTCATACCGCCGTGCCGGTCGGTGAAGGCCATCCGCACCCGATCGATCGCAATCACCCGATTAGCGTACGGCCTGGGAAAGGAGCGTGGACATGCGCGCGGTTGTGTACGAGGAGTTCGGCGGGCGGGCCGAGGTGCGCGAGGTGGCGGACCCGGTGGCGCCGCCGGACGGCGTCGTGATCAGGGTCGAGGCGACCGGGGCGTGCCGCAGCGACTGGCACGGGTGGATGGGCCACGACGCGGACATCGCCGTGCTTCCCCACGTGCCGGGGCACGAGCTGGCGGGTGTGGTCGACTCGGCCGGCCCGGGGGTGCGCGACTGGCGGCCGGGCGACCGGGTGATGGTGCCGTTCATCTGCGCCTGCGGGAGCTGCCGCGAGTGCACGACCGGCAACCAGCAGGTGTGCGAGCGCCAGACGCAGCCCGGCTTCACCCATTGGGGGTCGTTCGCCGAGCTGGTGGCGATCGACCACGCCGACGTGAACCTCGTGCGGCTGCCGGACGGCATGGCGTTCACGACGGCGGCGAGCCTGGGCTGCCGCTTCGCCACCGCGTTCCGCGCGGTCGTCGAGCAGGGGCGGGTGCGGGCGGGCCAGTGGCTCGCCGTGCACGGCTGCGGCGGGGTCGGCCTGTCGGCCGTGATGATCGGCGCCGCCGTGGGGGCGCGGGTCGTCGCGGTGGACGTGTCGCCCGGCGCGCTCGACCTGGCCCGGCGGTTCGGCGCGGCCGAGTGCGTCCTGGCGGGCGAGGGCGACGGTCCCGAGGAGACCGGCGCGCGGGTCAGGGCGGCCACCGGGGGCGGCGGCGCCGACGTCTCCGTCGACGCGCTTGGCGCCCCCGCCACCTGCGCCGCGTCGATCGGCGGCCTGCGCAGGCGGGGCCGCCACGTGCAGGTGGGCCTGCTGCCCGGGGAGACGTCCCTGCCGATGGGCCGGGTCATCGCGCACGAGCTGGAGATCGTGGGTAGCCACGGCATGGCCGCGCACGCCTATCCCCCGATGCTGGAGCTGATCGCGGCGGGCGTGCTCCACCCCGATCTGCTGGTCACCCGCACCGTCGGCCTGGACGACGCGCCGGACGCGCTGACCCGGCCGGGCGCGCATCCGGGCGTCACCATGATCATCCCGAGCTCGGCCGGGTGAGCGACGCGTAGAGCTCGTGGGTGCGCTCGGCGATCCGCCGCCAGGAGAAGTGCTCGATGGCGCGCACGCGCCCGGCCTCGCCCATCGCGGCGGCCAGGCGCGGATCGCCGAGCACCGCGTCGACCCGCTCGGCCAGCGCCGCGGCGAACGCCTCCGGGTCGTGCGGCTCGCCGTCCGCGCCCTGGTCGATCGGGACGAGCAGGCCCGTCTCACCGTCGGCGACGACCTCGGGGATCCCTCCGGTCGCGGTCGCCACGACGGCGGTCTCGCACGCCATCGCCTCCAGGTTCACGATGCCCATCGGCTCGTACACCGACGGGCACACGAACACGGTGGCGTGCGTGAGGATCTGGATCACCTCGGGCCTGGGCAGCATCTCGGAGATCCACACCACGCCCTTGCGGGAGGCCGACAGCTCGCGCACGAGCGCCGTGACCTCCTCGGCGATCTCCGGCGTGTCGGGCGCGCCCGCGCACAGCACGAGCTGCGCCGCCGGGTCGAACGACCGGGCCGCGTGCAGCAGGTGTACCAGGCCCTTCTGCCGGGTGATCCGCCCCACGAAGACGACGTACGGCACGGCCGGGTCGATGCCGTGCTTCACCAGGGCCTCCGTGCCCCGGGACGGCGCGTACTCCTCGGTGTCGATGCCGTTGTGGATCACCCGCACCCGATCGGGCGATATTTCGGGATATGCCGTTAGCACGTCCCGGCGCATGCCCTCGGAGACCGCGATGATCGCGTCGGCCGCGTGGAGCGCGGTCCGCTCCGCCCACGACGAGAGCGTGTAGCCGCCGCCGAGCTGCTCGGCCTTCCACGGGCGCAGCGGCTCCAGGCTGTGCGTGGTCATCACGTGCGGCACGCCGTACAGCAACTTGGCGACGTGCCCGGCGAAGTTGGCATACCAGGTGTGGCTGTGCACGACGTCCGCGCCCTCGCACCCGGCCGCCATCTCGACGTCGACCCCGAGCACCTGGAGGGCGGCGTTCGCGCCGGACAGTCCCCCGGGGACGGGGTAGGCCCGCACGCCGGGCTCCTCGCGCGGCGCGCCGAAGCAGCGGACGCGCACGTCGGCCAGCCCGCGAAGCTCCCGCGCGAGGTATTCGACATGGACTCCGGCGCCGCCGTACACCTCGGGCGGATACTCGCGGCTCAGCAGATCGACACGCATACGAGTGAGCTTAGAGTCCCGATCCGCGCTGTTTGCCGGTGTAACTGGTGTTTGTTAGCCATTTCGCGGGTTAAGGTCCTGCCTATGAAGGTCCTGGCGATCGTGCTCGCGGGTGGAGAGGGCAAGCGGCTCATGCCGCTGACCGCGGACCGGGCCAAGCCCGCCGTGCCCTTCGGCGGCATCTACCGGCTCATCGACTTCGTGCTGTCGAATCTGGCGAACGCGCACTACTGGCAGATCGTGGTGCTGACGCAGTACAAGAACCACAGCCTGGACCGGCACATCTCCCGGACGTGGCGGCTGTCGTCGATGCTCGGCAACTACGTGACCCCCGTGCCGGCGCAGCAGCGGCTCGGGCCGCGCTGGTTCGCCGGATCGGCCGACGCGCTGTTCCAGAACCTGAACCTGATCTACGACGAGATGCCCGATCACGTGATCGTCTTCGGCGCGGACCACATCTATCGGATGGATCCCCGTCAGATGGTCGACCAGCACATCGACTCGGGCGCGGACGTGACCGTCGCCGCGATCCGTCAGCCCCTCGAACTGGCCGACCAGTTCGGGGTCATCGAGGCCGACCCCTCCGGCCGCCGGATCGTCGCGTTCCGCGAGAAGCCGAAGGACGCCGTCGGCCTGCCCGACGCGCCCGACCAGATCTTCGCCTCGATGGGCAACTACGTCTTCAAGACCCAGGCCCTCATCGAGGCCCTGCGCGAGGACGCCCTCGACCCCAGCAGCAGGCACGACCTCGGCGGCGACATCATCCCGATGTTCGTCAAGAGCGGCGGCGCCGAGGTGTACGACTTCGCGGACAACGTGGTGCCCGGCTCGACCCAGCGCGACCGCGGCTACTGGCGCGACGTGGGGACGCTCGACGCCTACTACGAGGCCAACATGGACCTCATCTCGGTGCAGCCGGTCTTCAACCTCTACAACGACCGGTGGCCGATCTACACCGGCAACGATCCGCTGCCGCCGGCGAAGTTCGTGCACAACGAGGGCGACCGGGTGGGGCACGCGCTGGAGTCGCTCGTGTCGCCCGGGGTGATCGTGTCGGGCGGCACTGCGGTGCGCTCGATCCTGTCCCCCGGCGTGGTGCTGCACTCCCACTCGCACGTCGAGGACTCGGTGCTGATGGGCTCGGTCAAGATCGGCAGGGGTGCGATCGTCCGCAAGGCCATCATCGACAAGAACGTGGTCATCCCCGACGGCGCCCGGATCGGCTTCGACCTCGAGTATGACCGCCAGCGCTTCGCGGTGACCCGCAGCGGTGTGGTCGTGATCGGGAAGAACGAGATCGTCGACCGCTGAGCCCCGAGCGGGGCAGAATGCGGGGATGGATCTCGATATCGGCGTGGTCTGTGATGCGTTCGGCCTCGGCCTGGCGGTGACCCGCGGACTGCGGGTGGCCGGCTACTACCACAACGAGGTGTGGCGGCTCGACACGATCACCGGCGCGTACGCCGTGAAGCGGCTGCCGCCGTCGGCCGCGCCCGCCGTGGAGATCGAGGTCGCGGCCTGGCGGGCGGGCGTCCCCGTGCCCGAGCCGGTCCCGTCGCCCGCGACAGGGGCGTACGTCGTCCCGATCGGGGACGGCTCGGTCCGGGTGCATCGCTGGCTCGACGGGAAGGCGCCCGCCCTCGGCGATCTCAGCGCCGAGCTGTCGGCCGCGATGGGCGAGCTGGTGGCCGCCGTCCACGCGGCCGGTCGTGCCGGCGCTCCTCAGGAACCACCGCGGGCGGACCTCTCCGGCCCCGCCGGCCACCCCGCCGGCCACCCGGCCGGGGATCCGGCGTGGGGGCTGTCCGGCCTCGAAGCCGCGACCGCGCGACCGGCCGGTGTGGGCACCCTGACCATGTCGCACGGCGACCTGCACCCGAAGAACGCCCTGCTCCGGTTCGACGGCAGCCTGGCGATCATCGACTGGGACACCGCCGGTCCGTACGTCGCGGAGCAGGAGGCCGCGGGCGTGGCCCTCGACTGGGCGGCCCGCCTCGACGGGAGCGTCGATTTCGACCGGTTCGACGCCGCCGTGAGCGGCTATCGCAAAGCCGGCGGCGACATCCCGGCGGAGCCCTGGGTCTTCGGCGGCTGGGTGCGCGGCTATCTGGCCTTCCTCGGCGGAGCCGGGCGAGACGAGCCCACCGGCACGCTCGCCCGGCTCCGCTGGGTCGAGGCCAACCTCGGCGCGCTGACCCGGCGCCTCTAGTTCGAGGCGGCGCGACTCCGGATGGCCTCGACGCCGACGAGGTCGTCGGGCAGCGCGTCCGGCATCTCGGTGTCGAGGCGGGCAAGCCGCCTCACCCGCAGGGCGCCGGCCGCCACGAGGATCATGCCCAGCGCGCACACCAGATAGAGGAAGGCGATCCCACGGCCGGGGCCCACCCCGATCAGGGCGCCCACGGTCGAGGCGAGCGCCCCACCCGGGGCCAGCAGCGGGTCGAACAGCGCGGTGCCGAGCGGGGCGACCAGGCCGATGCCGATGGGGAGCGTCGACCAGGCGACCAACGTGTTGAGCGCGAAGACCCGCCCGTGGAACCGCGCGGGCACCTTGATCTGCACGATCGTGACGTAGATGCCGTTCATCAGCGTGAGGAAGTAGGACAGCGCGAACGCCCCGACGCCGACCACGACGAGCGAGGGGGCGAGGCCGGTGACGACGGCGCCCGCCGCGATGGCCACGGCGAAGGCCAGCACACCGCGGAACCGCCCGCGGCGCGGGCCGCCCCACAGCGACATGGTCAGCCCGCCGAGCAGGACGCCGAGCCCCGACACCAGCGAGATCACGCTGACGTCCTTGAGCGTGGCGAAGGAGAGCACCAGCGGCGAGACCAGCAGGAGCAGCGGCGACAGGAACACGTTGAGCACGGCGAAGAACACCAGCGTCGAGCGCAGGCCCCGGTCGTGCCACGTGTACGTGAAGCCCTTGGCGATCTCCGTGCTCAGCGGCTCGCGCGGCCGCCAGGGCAGCGTGTCGGGGAAGCGGACCAGCAGCACCGTGACGATGGCGAACGCGTAACTCGCCACGTCGATCGCCACGATGCCGCCGAGCCCGATCCAGGCCAGCAGCCCTGCCGCGACGAGGGGGACGACGAGCTGCGCGACGCCGTTGGTCATCTGGGTGACGCCGATGGCATGGCCGAGATAGTGCTTCGGGACGAGCTGCGGCACCGCCGACTGGTAGGCCAGCCGCTGGAAGCTCGTCGCCGTCGACAGGGCGACGATCAGCAGATAGATCTGCCAGATCCGGATGTCGCCGAAGAGGAGCAGCAGGGCCAGCACGCCCTGGATCCCGGCCGAGGCGCAGTCGGCCCACAGCATCACGCGCCGCCGGTCGGCCCGGTCGACGATCGCCCCGGCCAGCGGGGAGATCAGCAGCCCGGCCAGGTTGAGCACGGCCAGCGTGGAGAACTGCCCGATCGAACCGGAGTCCATGAGGACGGTCAGCGGCAGGGCCCACCCGGTGAGGGCTGAGCCGATCATCGAGAGCTGCTGCCCGGCGGACATCGTGAGGAAGCGGCCCATGCTGGGCCGCACGCCCTGCTTGTCGGACCCGGGCGTGCCGGAGCCGTGCTCGTCGGACCCGTGCTCGTCGGGCCCGTGCGACACCGCGTGCACCCACCACGAGGGGTCGCCCGAGCGGTCGGAGACCTCCATGTGGGTGTGGGTGCGCAGGGCGGCGGCCAGTTCCTCCGCCCGGTAGCGCAGGAAGTAGTGGCCGCCCTCGTCAAGGACGACGAGCGCCGTGACGTCGGTGAGGAAGCCCCACTCGCGGTAGCGCTCGGTGTAGAACTCGGTGGCGGGGTCGCGCTCGCCGACCACCGAGATGATCGGCGCACGTAACCGTGGCCGGTCCGGCGCGTCGAACAGCCCGGTGAAGTATTTCTCCGCGGCCTTCGAGTCGTGGCGCATCGTGCGGATGATGCGGTCGGCCACGCCGGGATCGAGCTCCTCAAGGTCCACCCCGCGGGCCTTGAGGCGGTTGATGTCGGTCTGACTGCTGCGAAGGCGGTCGAACTCCCCGATTCTCGACAGTGCCCGCATGACCCCGCGCGGCCGGGCGAACGGGAAGATCGCCCCGACGTAGACGGCGTCCACCGCACGGCCCGCCGCCTCGACCCGGGTGGCCAGCTCGACCGCGAGCGCGGCGCCGACCCCGCAGTGGCCGTAGATCACCAGGGGACCGTCGATGGCGAGGATCTCCTCCGTGGCGCGGGCGGCCAGCTCGTCGAACGCCATCGGCTCCTCGTCCAGGCCCACGTCGTGGCCCGGGATCGCGAGCGCGTACAGCGCCTGGTCTGCCGGCAGGGCGTCGGCCAGCGGCTGGTAGACCACGGCGCTGCCCGACCCGTACGGCACGCACACGTAGGTGACGCTCGCCGTACGCGCCGGGGTGAGCCGCTGGAGCAGCGGGCGCGGGCGGTCCTCGCCGGATCCGGCGTAGGCCGCCAGCTCGCGCACGGTCCGGTAGGTGAAGACGTCCACCAGCCCGACCTGCGCCGATCCGGCGGGCAGCGCCCTGCGGAGCTTCGCGACGACCTGGACGGCGAGCAGCGAGTGGCCGCCGAGATCGAAGAAGTCGTCGTCGGCCCCGATCCGCTCGGCCGCCAGCACCTCGGCCCAGACGGCCGCGACGGCCCGCTCGGTCTCGGTCTCCGGCTCGGCGTACGGCACGTCGGCCTGCGCCTGCGGCACGGGCAGGGCGGCCCGGTCGAGCTTGCCGTTCGGCGTGAGCGGAAGGGCGTCGAGCACCACGAACATCGACGGCAGCATGTATTCCGGCAGCGTGCCCCTGATCGCCGCGCGCACCTGGGCCGGCTCGGGCACGTCGTCGCCCGTGAGGTAGGCGACCAGCCGGGGGTCGCCGGGCACGTCCTCGCGTACGATCACCGCGGCGTCCCGCACCCCGGCCTTCTCGCGGAGCACGGCCTCGATCTCGCCGAGCTCGATGCGCAGGCCGCGCAGCTTGACCTGGCCGTCGAGGCGGCCCAGGAACTCGATCGTGCCGTCCGGCAGCCGGCGGGCCGCGTCGCCGGTGCGATAGCGGCCTCCGGCGAACCGCTCGGCGGTCAGCTCCGGGCGGGCGTGGTAGCCGAGCGCGACGCCCACGCCGCCGATGTACAGCTCGCCGGGCACCCCCACGGGCACGGGCTCGCCGTGGCGGTCGAGCACGTGCAGCGTGATGTTCTGGATGGGCGAGCCGATCGGCACCCGCACCCGGCCCGCCAGCGCGGGCAGCGTGCACTGCCAGGCGGAGACGTCGACGGCCGCCTCGGTAGGGCCGTACAGGTTGTGCAGCTCGGCCGGGAGGGTGCGCAGGCAGCGCTCGGCCAGGTCGACGGGCAGCTCCTCCCCGCTGCACACGATGACGCGCGGCGAGGTGCAGGTCTCCACGCCCTCTTCGGAGAGGAACGCGCCGAGCATGGACGGCACGAAGTGCAGGACGGTCACCCGCTCGGCGTTGATCAGGTCACGCAGGTAGGCCGGGTCGCGGTGGCCTCCGGGCTCGGCCAGCACGAGCCGCGCGCCGGTGAGCAGCGGCCAGAAGAACTCCCACACCGAGACGTCGAACCCGGCCGGGGTCTTCTGCAAAACCACGTCGGCATCGGTGAGCCGGAAGCGTTTCTGCATCCAGTCGAGCCGGTTGACGATGCCGCGGTGGCTGTTGGGCACGCCCTTCGGCCGGCCGGTGGAGCCGGAGGTGTAGATCATGTAGGCGGCCGTGCCGGGCCCGCCCCTCGCCTCGGGCGGGGTCGCCGGCAGCCCGTCCCACACGGCGTCCAGGTCGAGCGGCAGGATGACGGCGCCGCCGGTGGCCAGCCGCTCCGCCAGGTCCTGCTGGGTCAGCACGACCGGCGCGCCCGAGTCCGCCAGCATGAACGCCAGCCGGTCGGCCGGATAACCGGGGTCGAGCGGCACGTACGCCGCGCCGGTCTTGAGCACGCCGAGCAGTGCCGCGACCAGGTCGAGCGAGCGTTCGGCGCAGACCGCGACCAGGCCGCCCGGCTGCACGCCGAGCCCTGCGAGGCGGTGCGCGATCCGGTTGGCCCGCTCGTCGAGCTGCCGGTAGGTCCACGACCGCCCGGCGAAGGTCACCGCGACGGCCTCGGGCGTGCGGGCGGCCTGCTCCTCGATCAGGCCGTGCAGGGTGGCCGTGTCCGGGTAGTCCGCGCCGGTCGCGTTCCAGCCGGCGATCAGGGCGTCGTCGCCCGTCAGCGGCAGCCGGCTGATCGGGACGTGCGGGTCGCGCACGATCGCCCGCAGCAGGTCTTCGAGCTGCCCGGCCATCCGGGCGACGGTGTCCTCGCGGAACAGCTCGGGCCGATAGGTGAACGCGCAGTTCAGGCCTCCGTCGTCGGTGGGCACGACGTACAGCTCCACGTCGTGCCTGGCCGACGCGGGGGCCAGCGGGAAAACCTCGATGCCGTCGCCGGGGGAGAACTCGTTCATCGAGCAGATCGTGTCGATCAGGGGCGGCCTGCTGGTGTCCCGCGGCACGCCGAGGGCCTCGACGAGCTGGGCGAAGGGGAGCTCCTCGTGATCGAGCGCGGCGAGGACCGTGCTCCTCGTGCGGGCGAGCAGCTCGGCGAACGTCGGCTCGCCGTCCAGCCGGGCCCGGATCGCCAGCACGTTGACGAACATGCCCACGACGTCCTCGAACTCGGGTCTGCTCCGCCCGGCCACCGGCACACCGACGGCGAAGTCGTCCTGGCCGGTCAGCCGGGAGAGCAGGACGTGATAGGCGGCCAGCAGGGTCATGAACGTGCTCGCGCCGTGGTCGCGGCTCAGCGCGGCGACGCCGTCCATCAGGTCCGGCGGGAGGGAGCGCACGTGGGTCGCGCCGTCGAGTGTCTGCAGCGCCGGGCGGGGCCGGTCCGTGAGGAGTTCGAGGCGCGGCAGCCCGGCCAGCTCCCCGCGCCAGTAGTCCAGCTCGCGGCCCACGGACCGCTCACGCTGCCACACGGCGACGTCGCCGAAGCGTACGGCGGGCTCGGGCGGCTCCTCACCGTGCCAGAGCGCGAGCAGGTCGCGCATGAGCAGGTGCAGCGACTGCCCGTCGGCCACGATGTGGTGCACCAGCAGGGCGACGATGTGCTCGTCCTCGGCCTTGCTGACGACGACGCACTTGAGCAGCGGGCCCCGGGCGAGGTCCAGCGGGATGGCGGTCTCGGCGCCGATGAGCGCGATCGCCTCGTCGTCCGTGGCCGCGGTGGTGCGGTTCAGCGGCACCTCCGCCGTGTCCACGACGTGGACGGCGGGCGTGCCCTCCTCGGTCGCCGGGAACCGCTGGCGCAGGCCCTCGTGCCGGCGCGGCAGCTCGGCGAGCGCGCGGGCCAGCCGGTCCTCGTCCAGCGGCTCACGCAAACGCACGGCGAGCACGAGGGTGTAGGTGGTGGTGCCCGGCGTGAACTGCTCCATGAACCACAGCGGCTCCTGGGCCGGGGACATCGGGGGTTCGACGCCCTCCGGGCGGCGGGGAATGGAGTCGCGTGCGGAGCGGGCCCGCAATCTGCGTCGGAGCAGTTCTCGCTTGGCGTCTGACAGGTCAGCCACAGACATGTGACACGGCCCTTCGATGGCGTACAGGCGGACAGTCACGCACGCAGTGAAACGATCTCGTTTCGGCGTTCAATCACATAGGCCATATTTGGTGATCTGGACGTTATCCGTCACTGTACGTTGGCGGCACCGCGTCCGGGCGTAGCCGACGATGGTCCGTCTGGTGTCCGGGGATGACCGGCGGTCGCGGCATGCCGTGCCGCTGAAATTTTCACCCTGCCGAGGCAACAGGCCGTCGAACTCCAGGGCTCGGCGCAGGGCTTGGTCAAGGCGTGAGGGGGCGTCGAGGCGGCCGAAGAGCCGGCCGGCATGCACGTCGCCCGGTCATGTCGGCCTGCCGGCGTCACGATGCGTTACGTCGGTCGTGGACGCTGTGGCGTGGGCCCGGTCAGCGGCCGTTGATCCGCCACATGGGCTCGACCACGGTCCACTGGGCCTCCCACGCCCGGCGGGCCCTGCGCTGGTTGACCAGGCGAGTGCAGGTCACCAGCAGCGCGAGGATCGCGGTCGCGGCCAGCGGGACGCCCGTGCCGACGGTCAGCGCGGCGACCACCGTGGTCTCCCGGTCCTGCGGCCGTGGCGTGATCACGCCTTTGTCGTCGGTCCAGATGCGCACGGTCTCTCCCGCGTTCCTGTTGGGCGAGACCTCGATGACACCGGCTCTCACCGTGCCGTCGGGGGCCACCCAGGTGGCCTGGGCATGCCCGACCGCCGCTCCGGCCACCGACAGCCGGGGCGTCGCCACGTTGCCCGTCAGCGTGGCGACGACCTGATGCCGCGTGCGCGCCTGCTCGGCCTCCGTCTTCAGGCCGTTGCCGTACTCGCGCATGCCCAGCATCACGCCGAACACGATCGCGGCCACGATTCCCAGCACCGCGACAAGCCGAACCACCGCTTCGACCCGGTCGCACCGGCGCCGAAGCGGATTCCTGTCAAGTCCCAGCCAGCGGGCGAACCTGGCGAATAGATTCTGCGACATCTCACACCTCACAGGGTCATTACCACTGCGAGTCCCGTTTATGCCTATTTTGCATCCCAAGAGAATCCAGGGGAACGCCCCTCCCGATATGCCCGGACACCTTCGGCCAATTCGCCGCTCTCCCTGGCCTCCCGCTGCCAGGCGCGCACCTCGGCCTCCCCGGCCCGGCCGTCGATGATCTGCTTGGCCGCCGCCAGCGTCAGCCGGGACCGGCCGGCCATCGTGGCCGCCAGGCCGTACACGCGCCCGCGGAGGTCCTCCGGGTGGCAGACCTCGTCGACGAGGCCGGTGCGCAAGGCGTGATCTGCATCGATGAGCTCCGCCGAGAAGAGCAGGAGCTTCGCGGTGGCGGGTCCGGCGATCTCCGCGAGCCGCCGCGTGGACCTGAGCGGATAGACGATCCCGAGCTTGGCCGGGGTGACGCCGAAGCGGGCCCCGGCCGCCGCGACGCGCAGATCACAGGCGAGCGCGAGCTGGCATCCGCCGCCGACGCAGTATCCCTCGATCATCGCGATCACGGGTTTCGGAAAGGTCATGAGTGCGTGCTCTGCGACAACGGTGAGACCGGTGTCATCCTCGTTATCGCCAAGCTCATGAATTTCCGAAATATCGGCACCGGAACAGAAAGTTCCGCCCGCTCCGGTGAGGACGAGGACGCGCACCTTCGGATCGGCGGCGAGGTCCGCGAGGATGCCCGGCAGCGCCCGCCACATGGCGGCGGTCACGGCGTTGCGCTTGGCAGGCCGGTCGAGGGTGAGGGTGGCGACGTGCTCGTCGAGGCGCAGGTCGAACCCGTCGGTAACTTCCATCTCTCGATTGTCCGATTCGTCCGTCCCACAGCGGCAGCAGGGTCCCGGCGCCCGATGGCATAATCGCCGCGCAGCGGGACGATCCCGTACGCATGACCCCCCAAGGAGTCTCTCGGTGTTCGGGATCCTCCGGCCGTGTGCCCGCCACTCCTGCCCGTCCGTCCACGCGGCCTGGCGCGCGCACCTGTGCGGGCTCTGCCTGACATTGCGGGACCGGCACGGGCAGCCGGCCCGCATGGCGACCAACTACGACGGCCTCATCCTGTCCGTCCTGACCGAGGCCCAGACGCGGGCACACTCGCGGGACCGGTCACAGGAGGGCGGGCCGAACCGGCGGACCGCCGGGCCCTGCGCGCTGCGCGGCTTCCAGCGGGCGGAGGTGGTGCCGTCGGACGACCGGGGCGCCCGCCTGGCCGCCGTGGTCTCGCTGGCCCTCGCCTCGGGCAAGATCCGCGACCACGCGACCGACGGCGACGGGATCGCGGCCCGGCGCGTGGCCGGAGTCCCCCTGCGCGCCATGGCCGCCGCCTGGGCCTCGGCCGCCCGGCGCGGCGCGGAGTCGATCGGCTTCGACACGGCCGTCCTGACCGAGGTCTCCGCCCGCCAGGCGCTGCTGGAGTCGTCTTCCGGGCGCGGCCTGCTCGACGTCACCGAGCCCACCGAGACCGCCGTGGCCGCGGCCTTCGCGCACACCGCCGTGCTCGCCGACCGGCCGGGCAACGCCGAGAGCCTGCGTGAGACCGGCCGTTTCTTCGGCCGGATCGCGCACCTGATCGACGCGGTCGAGGACCTCGCCGAGGACCGGGCCCGCGGGGCGTACAACCCGCTGGACGCGACCGGCGCCTCGCCCGCCGAGGCCCGGCGCGTGTGCGAGGAGGCGCTGCACGGGCTGCGCCTGGCCGTACGCGACCTCGACCTGGAGGAGCGGCACCTGGTCGAGGCGCTGCTGTGCGACGAGACCCGCCGTGCCGTCGACCGGGCGTTCGGGACGCGTGCCCACGGCGCCGCCTGCGCGGTGCACCGCACGCCGGACGGGGACGCCTCCCCCACGCCGCCCGACGCCCCGCCCGACGCCCCGCCCGACGCCCCGCCCGGCGGCTCCCCCAGGGGTCCCGGCAACCGTCCGGGGATCGCGCTGACGGCGTTGGCCGGGGTGGGGGTCTTCCTGACCTGCGGGCTCTACCGCCCGCCCTGGAGCGAACATCGCGACGCGCCGTGGAACGAGCGGTGCTGCTGCGACAGTTGCGACTGCCCCGACTGCTCGGACTGCTGTGACTGCGCCGACTGCTGCTCGTCGTGCTCCGACTGCTGCTCGGGCGACGGCTGCTGCGGGGACGGTTGCTGCTGCGGGGACGGCTGCGGCTGCGACTGCGGCGCCTGACACCGGACTGCCGACGCCTGCTCCCCCAAGGGCTCCTTGGAAGATCGGCGCTATCGTCGGCCCATGGGAAGATCGCGCCCCCCTTTCCGCCGGCTCACCCCCGCCGAGCGGCGGCTCTGGGACGCCTACCCCACCGGCGACTGGGTCGACCTGCGCCACGGCCGGGAGACGGACCCCTCCTCGGGCGGCGAATGGGGCCGCTCCCGGGTGGTCAGGGCGGAGGTGATCTCCGCCCTGGTGCTCGACCGGGGCGCCGGCGCATCGGCGCGGGTGCCGGGCGTCCGGCTCGCCGGAGCCCGGATCATCGGCGATCTCAACCTCTCCGACGCCACGATCGATGCGAAGATCCACCTGCTCGACTGTCACATCGCCGGGACGGTCTCGTTCAACGACGCCAGGACCAGGGGCGTACGGCTGCGGCGCTGCGACATCTTCCGCTTCCGGGCCGGCCGGGCCACGATCGACGGGCTGCTCGACCTGGACGGATCGGCCGTACGCGCGGGGGTGCGCCTGGACAACGCCCACGTGACCGGGCAGCTCCGGCTCTCCGGCACCCGGGTGGGCACACCCGGCGAGGATCCCTACCGTGACGCGCCTGCGTCGTCCCTCCTGGAACAGGCCCGCTGGAGCGGGCCGGAGGGATCGGAGGAGCCGCGCCCCTGGGAGTCGGTCGCGCTGTGGGCCGGCGGGCTGGTCGTGGACGGCAGCGCCTTCTTACGGGACATGCGGGCCACGGGCGGGCTGCGGCTGATCGGCGCCCGCTTCTCCAGCGGCCTCTACCTCCAGGGCGCGGTCGTCACCGCGGACGGCGTCCCCGCCGTGCACGCCGACCACCTGGAGGCCGCCGCGGCCGAACTCGGCGCGGGCTTCACCGCCCACGGCACCGTACGGCTGCGCGGCGCGCGCATCGGCGGGGTCCTGTCGTTCCACGGGGCGGTGCTGCGGGCCTCCGGACGGGCGCTGCACCTGAGCCACATGCAGGCGGACGAGCTCATCCTGCTGCCCGAGTCGATCGAGGGCGAGGTCAACCTGGGCTACTCCCGCTTCGGTGTGCTGTTCGACCGTCCGGACAGCTACCCGGGCCACGTGCGGCTCGAAGGGCTCACGTACGAGTCGCTGCGCGGCCCGGCGACCCTGGCCGACCGGCTCTCCTGGCTGCGGCGCGACCCCGGAGGCTACCGCCCCCAGCCGTACGAGCAGCTCGCCGCCTACTGCCGGCGCATCGGCCACGAGCCGGACGCGCGCCGGGTGCTGCTGGCCAGGCAGCGGGCGCGGCGGCGGACGCTGCGGCTGCCCGGGCGGCTGTGGGGCCGGCTGCTCGACGGGCTCGTCGGGTACGGATACCGGCCCTGGCTCGCCGGGCTGTGGGCCGCGCTGCTCCTCGCGACGGGCACGGCAATCTTCACGCGGTGGCCGCCGCACCAGATCGGCCTGGACGAGACGCGCCATTTCAACGCCTTCGTCTACACGCTCGACCTGCTCGTGCCGGTGAGCGTGTTCGAGCAGCGCGGCGCCTGGGAGCCGGCCGGATGGACCCAGTGGCCGGCGAACGGCCTGATCGCGGCGGGCTGGATCCTCGCCACCGCGCTCATCGCCGGTGCGAGCAGGCTCTTGCGGCCGTCCAACGCCCCCTGACACCGTCACCGCTCTCAGGGCCCGGTCCGAGGAGAGGGCCGATGAGACGGGTCAGCGTGCGGCGGTGTCGACGCGCAGGCGCGGGAGGCTCTCGGGGTACTTCTCGCGGACGAACTTCACCAGGTGCTCGCGGATGTCGCAGCGCAGGTCGAAGGCGCTCGCGGAGTCGGCCGCGCTCATCAGGGCGCGCAGCTCGACCAGCCCCTCCTGGGTGACGTCGGTGACCTGGAGCGTCCAGTCCTTCTGGTCCCACAGCGGGTTCTCGCGCAGCGCGCGGTAGAGCTCGGTGCGCACCTCCTCGACGGGGATCGACCAGTCCACCCGGAGGTACACGCTGCCGAGGATGCGGCTCTCGTGGCGCGTCCAGTTCTCGAAGGGGTTGCCGGTGAAGTAGGACACGGGCAGGATGAGCCGCCGCTCGTCCCACAGGCGCAGCGCCACGTAGGTGAGGGTCAGCTCCTCGATGCGGCCCCACTCGTCCTCCACCACGATCACGTCGTCGAGCCGCAGCGCGTCGCTGAAGGCCAGTTGCAGCCCGGCGAGCATGTTGCCGAGGGTGGACTGGGCCGCGATGCCGCCCACCACGCCCGCGATCCCCGCGGAGGCGAGCAGTCCCGCGCCGAGCGCCCGCACCTGCGGGAAGGTGAACAGCATCGCCCCCAGCGCGAGCACCACCACGACCGCCGCCGACACCCGGCGCACCAGTCCGATCTGGGTGCGGATGCGCCGGGCGCGGCGGTTGCGCGCGCCCTCGACCCGGATGAGCCGGTCGAGGACGACGTCGGTCACCGCGTACGCCGCCTGGATCAGCAGCCAGGTCACGCACGCGATCAGCAGCAGCGAGAGCACCCGCTGGAAGCCGTGGGAGTCCGATCCGGGCATGCCGGGGTCGTAGGCCGCCTTGACGGTGCCCGCCAAGGCCGCGGCGAAGCCCGGCCAGGTGCACCTGCGCACGAACGGCCCGGCGAGCGCCCACCGCTCCCCTATCAGCCGCGACTTCAGCACCCGGCGCACCAGTTCCACCGCGACGATCGCGGCGGCCACGGTGATCGCCAAGGTCGCCCAGTTCCACGCTGCCGTTGTGACGGCGCCCCCTCTCGTCGTCATGGCGTTCCCTTTGCCCTTTATGGGAGCGCCGAAAACCGACAGATCAGAAGGCCTCGTCGAAGCTGACGTCGCCTTCGACGGCCACCTGGTAGGCCGAGACGCGGCGCTCGAAGAAGTTCGCCAGCTCCTGCACGTCCTGGAACTCCATGAACGGGAAGGGGTTGTCCGTGCCGTACCGCACGGGCAGGCCGAGCCGGGTGAGCCTGCGGTCGGCCACGTACTCCAGGTAACGCCGCATGTTGCCGGCGCTCATGACGCCGTGCCCGTCGCCGCACAGGTCGCGGGCGAAGGCGAGCTCGGCGGCGACCGCCTCCTCCATCATCCGCGCCACCTGGGCCGCCAGCTCGTCGTCGAACAGGTCCGGCTCCTCGCGGCGTACGGTGTCCACCACCTCGAAGGCGAACTCCATGTGCATCGACTCGTCGCGGAACACCCAGTTGGTGCCGGTCGCGAGACCGCCGAGCAGCCCCCGCGAGCGGAACCAGTAGACGTACGCGAAGGCGCCGTAGAAGAACAGTCCCTCGATGCAGGCGGCGAAGCAGATCACGTTGAGCAGGAAGGCCCGCCGGTCCTCCCGGGTCTCCAGCCGGTTCAGCTCGCTGATCGAGTCGATCCAGCGGAAGCAGAACTCGGCCTTGTCGCGGATCGACGGGATGTGCTCGACGGCGGCGAACGCCTTGGCCCGCTCGTCGTGGTCGGGCAGGTAGGTGTCGAGCAGGGTCAGGTAGAACTGGACGTGCACCGCCTCCTCGAAGAGCTGCCTGCTGAGGTACAGCCGCGCCTCTGGGGCGTTGACGTGCTGGTAGAGGTTCAGCACCAGGTTGTTGGCCACGATCGAGTCGCCGGTCGCGAAGAACGCCACGAGCCGGTTGATCAGGTGGCGCTCCCCCTCGTCGAGGGTCGCGAGGTCGGCCAGGTCGGAGGCGAGATCGACCTCCTCGACCGTCCAGGTGTTCCTGATCGCCGCGCGATACCTCTCGTAGAACCCGGGGTAGCGCATCGGGCGCAGGGTCAGGTCCATACCGGGGTCGAGCAGCATCGTTCTCATTGGCATGCCTCGCAGATCTCCGGGTTCTCAAGGGAGCGGTTTTCAAGCGAACAGGCGACGGCCTCCACCGGCGCGACCGCGGGGACGGTCGTCTGGGCGATCCTCGTCGCCGGGCGGGAGCGCAGGTAATAGGTGGTCTTCAGGCCCGACCGCCAGGCGTAGGCGTACATCGACGAGAGCTTGCCGATGGTGGGGGCGGCCATGAAGAGGTTGAGCGACTGCGACTGGTCGACGTACGGCTGCCGCGCGGCGGCCAGGTCGATGAGCGCCTTCTGGGGCAGCTCCCAGGCGGTGCGATAGAGCGTCTTGAGCTCGCCCGGGATGGCGGCGATGTCCTGGATCGAGCCGTCGTTGAGCTTGATCGCGTCGCGCATCGACCGCGTCCACAGGCCAAGCGCCTGGAGATCCCGCACGAGATAGCGGTTGACCTGGAGGAACTCCCCCGACAGCGTCTCCCGCTTGAAGACGTTGGACACCTGCGGCTCGACGCACTCGTAACAGCCCGCGATCGAGGCGATCGTGGCCGTCGGCGCGATCGCGATCAGCAGGGAGTTGCGCAGCCCGGTCTCCGCGATCCTGGCCCGCAGCGCGGCCCACTCCTCGGGGTGGGCCGGGGTGCACGGATAGTGGTCGAGGTGCAGCACACCGTCCGCCGCCCGGGTCTCCTCGTACGCCGGCTGGCGTCCGCGTTCCGCGGCCAGGCCGGCCGAGGTGCCGTACGCCGCGAGCGCGATCTCCTCGGCGATGCGGGTCGACAGCGCGAGCGCCTCCGGCGAGTCGAACGGCAGGCGCAGCGCGAAGAAGACGTCGGCGAGGCCCATCACGCCGAGGCCGACCGGACGCCACTTGCGGTTGGCCGCCTCGGCCTCGGGCGTCGGATAGAAGCCGAGGTCGATCGTCCGGTCCAGGAACCGTACGGCGGTGCGGACGGTGGCGCGGAGCCTGCCGAAGTCGACGGCGTCGCCCCCGGGGGTCAGGTGCGCGGCGAGGTTGACCGAGCCGAGGTTGCAGACGGCGGTCTCGCCGTCGCTGGTGACCTCCAGGATCTCGGTGCACAGGTTGGACAGGTGGATGACGTTGCCGGGCCTGGCGGTCTGGTTGGAGGCGCGGTTGGAGGCGTCCTTGAACGTCATCCAGCCGTTGCCGGTCTGGGCGAGCGTGCGCATCATCCGGGCGTAGAGGGCGCGGGCCGGCACCTGCTTGACGTAGCGCCCGGCGGCCTCCAGCTCGCGATAGCGGGCGTCGAACGCCTCGCCCCACAGGTCGGTCAGCTCGGGGGCCTCCTTGGGGTCGAACAGCGACCACGTGCCGTCCGTCTCGACCCGGCGCATGAACTCGTCGGGCACCCAGTTGGCCAGATTGAGGTTGTGCGCGCGGCGCGACTCCTCGCCCGTGTTGTCGCGAAGCTCCAGGAACTCCTCGATGTCGGCGTGCCAGGTCTCCAGGTAGACGCAGGCCGCGCCCTTGCGCCGGCCGCCCTGGTTGACGGCCGCCACGGACGCGTCGAGGGTGCGCAGCCAGGGCACGATGCCGTTGGACAGGCCGTTGGTGCCCCGGATCAGCGAGCCGCGCGAGCGCACCCGTGTCCAGGCGACGCCGATGCCGCCGGAGTACTTCGACAGCCGCGCCACCTGGCCATACCGCTCGTAGATGCTCTCCAGCTCGTCCCGTGGCGAGTCGAGCAGGAAGCACGACGACAGCTGCGGGCGGCGCGCGCCCGAGTTGAACAGCGTCGGCGAGCTGGGCAGGTAGGCCAGCGTGGACATCAGGCCGTACAGCTCGGCCGCCTCCGCCACCGTGGCCGACAGCCCGCAGGCGACCCGCAGCAGGAAGTGCTGCGGGCGTTCGACCACGCGCCGGGTGACGGGGTGGCGCAGCAGGTAGCGGTCGTAGACGGTGCGCAGCCCGAAGTATTCGAACCGGTCGTCGGCCGCGGGGTCGATCAGCGCGTCGAGCGCCTCGGCCTCGCCGGCCACGAACGCGGCGACGGCGTCGCCCAGCAGCCCGGCGGCGTGGGCGGCGGCGACCGACTCGGAGAACGTGCGCACCCCCTCGGCCGCCGTCTCCTCCGCGATCAGCCCGGTCAGCAGCCTGGCGGCCCGGCGCGAGTTCTCCGGGTCGGCGATGACCCCGGCCGCCGCCGCCTCGATGGCCTGCCAGACCTTCGCCGCGTCCCACCCGCCGTCAGGGCCGGCCGATGCCTGCCGTACGGCGGGTGCGGTGATCGTCATCAGATGCCCTCTCCTCGTCGTCTCGTGTCCCGGCCGGACCGGAGGGAGGCATGCCGCGGCGCACGCGCACGAGAGGGAACCGTGCCGTGACGATGCGGCGAGCCCGCCCTCGGGGCCCGGCGCGGAGCGCGCGCCCATGCGCACGCGTCGCTGGCAGGTCTTCGGACTCGCGGGCGCCCGGCCGGGCTCGCGCCCTGCCGGTCCTACTGGCCGTCGCTTCCCGGGCGCGCTCGCGCCCAGTGCTTGAAGACACAGCACCGTGCTGTGCCGACGGCGGTCGTTCCCGCTCACCGCTGCGGGGCAGTCCCGGGTTTCCACCGGGTTCCCTCTTGCCTCACCAAGGTGAACCAGCAACGCGATGGATCCTACATCTAGTGGCCCTTCCCGCAAGCGCCCCCACAAGTTGTGTTTTTCACCGGAGTCCGAGATCATTGAGGAGCAGAGCCGTACGGCGTGCCTCGCCGACGAGCCATTGGCGGAAGTCGTCGCCGTCGAGCCACATCGGCGTCCAGTCGTTGCGGTCGCACAGGCTCCGCCAGCCCGGCGTGTCGGCGACGGCCCGGCACAGGTCGAGCAGGGCGTCCGGTTCGGGTGTGCCGCGCGGGGCGATCAGCCCCGTCCAGTCGGCGAACACGACGCGCACGCCCGACTCCGACAGCGTCGGCGCGTCCACCCCGGAAAGCCGCTCGGCGGAGGAGACGGCGAGCGGCCGCAGCCGTCCGGCGCGCACGTGGGGGGCGACCTCGCGCCTGCTGCCGAACCCGAGCGCGAGCCGCCCGTCGAGGACCGCGGCGACGGCCTGCGCCCTGGTGCCGAACGCGACATAGTCGAGCAGGCGGGGGTCGGCTCCCAGGCCCCGGGCGGTCATGCCGAGCAGCAGGTGTTCCGGGCCGCGGTCGGCGCCGCCCGCGACCCGGTGCGCTCCGGGGTCGCGCAGCAGCGCGGCGGCGAACTGGTCGAACGTGCGATAGCCCGAGTCGGGCGAGGCGACCAGCACCTCCCACTCCCCCGCCAGCCGCGCGAGCGGGACGGCCCGGGCCACGAGGAGGGGGTCGCGGGCCAGCGCGCAGGCGGCGATCAGCGCGGAGTCGGCGACCACCAGGCCGGCCCCCGGCCGGTTCAGGTCGGCGAGAGCCGTCCCGCCGTCGCCGGCCTCCCGCCTGATCCGTACGGCCCGGGCCCAGCCACGCCCTTCCACGAGGGACTTGAATCCGGCGGCGACGCCCTCCCCGCACCCGCCGGGCGGGCCCGGGACCGTCAGGGAGAGCTCCCCGCGGCGCGTGGGTGCCTGGACGCCGCATGCGCCCGCCAGGGCCAGGACTCCCAGCGCGAGGACCGTACGGCGTCGCATGTCGGCACCCTCCCGCCCGAAGAGTCCCTTACACGCACAGACTATGAGTAACTACACCATGTCACCACATAACGGACGCTACGGCTGCGGCGATCGATGGGCGGTTCTCGCACCCGGGTCCCGAACCCGGGGCTGCGTCAGATACAGGCGTCGGATAGAAAGGCACCCATGGAGGACCTCGTCGAGCACCGTTACGGCCGGGACGACATGCGGCTGGTGACGGCGTCCTTCCGTACGCATCGGTTCGTCCCACACGCGCACAGCGAATACGCCGTCGCGGCGATCGAGCGCGGGGTGGAGGCGGTCCGCTATCGCGGCGCCACCGAGCACGCGCCCGCGGGCAGTCTGCTCCTCCTCGACGCCGACACCATCCACGCCGGCCGCCCCGGCATCGCCGAGGGCTGGGACTACCGGGTCTTCTACATCCCGCAGCCGCTGCTGGTGGAACTCGCCGGGCACCGGCCGGCCTTCTCCTCACCGACTCCGCACGACCCGCGCCTGGCCGCCCGCCTGATCCGGCTCCACCGCCGCCAGGACCAGACCTCCCTGGCCGCGCAGGAGGAGTTCGAGGCGCTGTGCAGCGAGATCCTCGCCCGCTACACGCGCCGCGGGATCGCCCCGGCGCCGTCGGCGCCCATCCGCACGGCGCCGTCGGGGCCCATCCGCACGGCGCCGCTGGGGCCCATCCGCACGGCGCCGCTGGGGCCGATCCAAAAGGTGCAGCGGCACCTGGCCGAAGACCTCCGGCGCACGCCGAGCCTGGACGAGCTCGCGCAGGTGGCGGGATTGCCCCGGTTCCAGCTCCTGCGCGCCTTCCGCCGGGAGACCGGCGTCACTCCGCACGGCTACCTGCTCCAGCTCCGCCTGCGCTGTGCCCAGCAGCTCCTGACCGCCGGGCACACCGTCGCGCGTGCCGCCGCGGAAAGCGGCTTCTACGACCAGGCGCACCTGCACCGCCATTTCCGCCGTACGTTCGCGGCCACCCCGGGCAGGTTCGCCCGCAACGACGTACAAGACCGGCGCCGCTCGCGCGCCTAGCGTTGCCGGACGTGGACGAATACACCAGCCCCGAGTTCTCCCGCAGCGCTCTGCTCACCATCGACCTGCAGCGCGACTTCGTCGCCGGCATCGCCGGCACCACCGAGGTGCTGCCCGCGGTCCGGCGCCTCACGCACGCGTTCCGCGAAGCGGGGCGGCCCATCGTGCATGTCGTGCGCCTCTATCTGCCCGACGGCAGCAACGCCGACCTGTGCCGGCGGACGCTGCGCGGCACGGTCAACCCGCACTCGCCGGGCTCGCAGCTCGCCGCCGGCCTGCTCCCCGGCAGACTGCTCCCCGGCAGAGCTGGGGAACGTGAGCTCGACCCGGACCTGCTCCTGGCGGGACGCGCGCAGCAGATCGGCCCGGACGAGCACATCCTGTACAAACCCCGCTGGAGCGCCTTCTTCGGCACCCGCCTGCTGGAGCACCTCGCGGAGCGCGCGGTGAGCACCGTGGTCGTCGCCGGGTGCAACTACCCCAACTGCCCGCGTTCCACGCTCGTCGACGCGACAGAACGCGACCTGCGCACCGTCGCCGTCCGCGACGCCCTGTCCGGCTGGACCGCCGGCGCGGACCGCGAGATGGCCGGGATGGGCGTCGCCTGCCTGGACACGAGCGAGGTCGTCGCCGCCGTCCGCACGCCTGCGGCGTCCCCGGCCTGACCACCGGCGTCCACCGCCTGACGTCGTACGGCCCGCACCGGCGCGCGGCGCGGGCCGTACGGCGTGCACCCGGTTATTCGACCGTCACGCTCTTGGCGAGGTTGCGCGGGCGGTCGACGTCGCGCTCCAGGGCGACGGCCGCGTGGTAGGCGAACAGCTGCAGCGGGATCGTCAGCAGGATCGGGTCGAGCTCGACCTCGTTCTTGGGCACCACGATGCAGTCGTCGGCCGCCTCCGAGGTGCGGTGGCCGACCATGAGGATGCGTCCGTGCCTGGCCCGGATCTCGCCCAGCGTGGTGAGGTTCTTGTCGAGCAGCTCGTCGTCCGGGACGATCGCGACCGTCGGCAGCTCGGGGCTGATCAGCGCGAGCGGGCCGTGCTTGAGCTCGCTCGCCGGGTATGCCTCGGCGTGGACGTAGGAGATCTCCTTGAGCTTCTGGGCGCCCTCGCGGGCCACCGGGTAGCCGCGCACCCGGCCGACGAACATCATGCCCGGCGAGTCGGCGTACTTCTTCGCCAGATCCCTGATCCGGTCCTCCAGCGTGAGGATCTCCTTGATCTGCTCGGGCAGCCGGCGCAGGCCCTCGCAGATCCTGCGGCCGTCGGCCGGCGACAGGTCGCGTACGCGGCCGAGGTGCAGGGCGAGCAGCGCGAACGCCACGGCCGTGGAGGTGAACGCCTTGGTGGAGGCCACCGAGACCTCGGGGCCCGCGTGCAGGTAGATGCCGCCGTCGGTCTCCCGGGCGATGGCGCTGCCGACGGTGTTGACGATGCCGAGCACCCGGCCGCCCTTGCGCTTGAGCTCCTGCACGGCGGCGAGCGTGTCGTACGTCTCCCCCGACTGGCTGATCGCGACGTACAGCGTGTCGGGCTCGACCACCGGGCTGCGGTAGCGGAACTCCGACGCGGGCTCGGCGTCGGCGGGGATGCGGGCCAGCTCCTCGATGAGCTGCGCGCCCATCTGCCCCGAATAGTACGCGGACCCGCAGCCGATGATCTTCACGCGGCGGAACGAGCGGGTCTCGCGGGCGTCCATGTTGAGGCCGCCCAGGTGGGCGATGTGGAACCGGTCGTCGATCCGGCCGCGCAGCGTGCGGGCGACCGTGTCGGGCTGCTCGGAGATCTCCTTGAGCAGGTAGTGCTCGTAGCCGCCGTTGTCGTAGTGACCGGCGTCCCAGTCGACCGTGAACGGCTCCTTGGCCGTCTCCCTGGCGTCGCTGGTGAACGTGTTGAACCCGTCGGCCTTGATGACCGCCAGCTCGCCGTCCTCCAGGTGGACGACCTGCCGGGTGTAGCGGATGAGCGCGGCGACGTCGGAGGCGGCGAACATCTCCTTCTCGCCGAGGCCGAGCACGATCGGGCTGCCGTTGCGGGCCACCACGATCTCGCCGGGCCGCTGCGCGTCGATGACGGCGATGCCGTACGTGCCGACCACGCTCTTCAGCGCCCGCGAGACGGCCTCACGCAGCGAATCGGTCTCCTTGACCATGCGCCCGACGAGCTGCGAGAGCACCTCGCTGTCGGTCTCGCTCTCGAACTTCACACCCTCGCCCTCCAGACGGCGGCGCAGCTCGTCGGCGTTCTCGATGATGCCGTTGTGCACGACGGCGATGCGCTGCTCCTGGTCGAGGTGCGGGTGCGCGTTCACGTCACTGGGCGCGCCGTGGGTGGCCCAGCGGGTGTGCCCGATGCCGCTCGTGCCCTTGAACTTCGCGGGTACGGCCGCCGCCAGGTCGGCGACCCGGCCCTTGACCTTGCGCGTCTTGAGGCTCTTGGCGTTCACGACGGCGAGGCCGGCCGAGTCGTAGCCCCGGTACTCCAGTCGCTGGAGACCTTCGAGCAGGATGGGTGCCGCATCCTTGGGCCCGACGTAAGCGACGATTCCGCACATAACCGCTCCTATCCGTAAACGATCCGCCGGAGCTGGCGCAGGGTCAGCTCCGGTGCCGCGACACGCCTTCCCGCGAGCTCGGCGGAGATTCTGGGAAAGATCTGGTCGTTCGTCAGCCCCCTCGACTTGAGTTCGCCGTGGCGGCGCCGCACGTACTCTTCCGCGGGCTCGCCGAAGTACGCCAGAACGTCGGCCACCACGCGGGCCGCCTCCCCGGGCCCCAGTGACGTGGTCCGGGTGAGATGACCGATCAGATCCTCGAAGGGATGCCGTGCCGTGGACACAGAGCAGGACCCTAACGCAGCGCCGATACCGACTAACAAGTTTCCTGCCCGTTTTCGGGCAGGATCAGCTCCGCGAAGGCTCCAATCGGCGCCATGACAGCCCCTCGCCCCGGTCAGGCCAGTGTCCGCGAGGCTGCCCGCCGGGGTTCAGCTCCTGCGCAGCAGCAGGCGGCCCTGGCGGAACCGCTCGCCTTCGAGAGGCGCGCGCAGCATCCGTGCCACCTCGGCGAAGCCCGCCTCGCGCGCCAGCTCGGCGAGGCCGTCGATCGGCCAGCGGTACGCCGGCGCCGCCTTGTGGTCGAACTCCGTCACCGGATCGCCCTCGGATTCGAAGAACCCGAGCAGGAGGTGACCGCCGGGGGCCAGGACACGGCGGAACTCGGCGAAGTACGGCGGCAGCTCCCGCGGCGGGGTGTGGATGACCGAGTACCACGACAGGATGCCGCGCAGCTCGCCGTCGGCGAGGTCGAGCGCGTGCATGGAACCGACCTCGAAGCGCAGCCCGGGGTACGCCGCACGGGCGAGCTCGATCATCCGGGGTGACAGGTCGACGCCGAAGGCGTCCAGCCCCAGAGCCCGGAGGTGCGCCGTCACGTAGCCGGGGCCGCAGCCGAGTTCGGCGACGGGCCCGGCGCCGCCGGCCCGCACGAGCTCGGCGAACGCGGCCATCGCCGCGCGGTCCAGCGGCAGGCGGCCGAGCGAGTCCCGGAAGAGATCGGCGTAGAGGTCGGCGACGGCGTCGTACGCCTCGGCCGTCGCGGTGAGATAGGGGGCGGATTCGGTCATGGCGGGTGACTCTAGTGCCTCGGCCGACGCCGCGCGGCCCTCCGCACATGCGGCGTGCGGGCCGCCGCGATCGGGGGCGGATCCGGGAAGAACCGCCCCCGCAGGCCGGCGCGGGCGATCAGATCGCCGGGGCGGCGGCGCGCAGCACCTTCATGAACTCGCGCATCCACGCCGGGTGGTCAGGCCAGGCCCGCCCGGTCACGAGGTTCCGGTCGACGTGCGCCTCGCTGTCGACCCACGTGCCGCCGCCGCTCTCGACGTCGGTCGCGCAGGGGGGGTACGCGCTGCTCTCACGGCCCTTCAGCACCCCGGCGGCGGCGAGCACCAGCGGCCCGTGACAGAGCGCGGCGATCGGCTTTCCGGCGTCCGCGAAGTGGCGGACGATCTCCTGGACGTCCCGGTCGCCGCGGATGTACTCGGGGGCCCGGCCGCCGGGGATCACCAGCGCGGCGTACTCGTCCGGGTTCACGTCGGAGAACGCGACGTCGGCCGCCCAGGTGTGGCCCGGCTTCTCGGTGTAGGTGTCGAAGCCGTCCACGAAGTCGTGCACCACGAACTGCAGCTTCTTCGCGGACGGCGCCGCGATGCGCGCCTCGTAGCCCTCCTCCAGAAGCCGCTGGTACGGGTACATCACCTCAAGGTCCTCGGCCGCGTCACCGGTGATGATCAGCACCTTCGCCATGGCGTAACCCCCTCGTGCGTACCGTTGCCGCTCATCCTGCGCGCGACCTCGTGCGCGGGTCAACGTCTCGCCTCGCTTCGGTCACGTGCCGCGTGCGCGCCGGGATTGAAGTCAGTTGGCACCGGCACCCTCCGGGATCCGCTAGAGTTGTTCACGCGTCGCCGGGAAAAACCCGGGCGATGGCTGCGGAAGTGGCTCAGTGGTAGAGCATCACCTTGCCAAGGTGAGGGTCGCGGGTTCGAATCCCGTCTTCCGCTCGGAGTCCGGGCAAGATCCGGGCACGGACGATTAGCTCAGCGGGAGAGCGCTTCCCTGACACGGAAGAGGTCACTGGTTCAATCCCAGTATCGTCCACCACACCCGTCAAAGGCCGGGCCGCGTTCGCGGCTCGGCCTTTTTCGTTTGTTACGGTCGCCGCCGGGCCGACCGGGCGCCCGCACCCCTGAGCGGTCCCGATCCCACCCTGACCCAGGCCCGGACTGTGGGCCGAGGGCTCCACCTGGCGCTCAAGACGTGATTCGGCCGAGGTACGGCCGTCCAGCGAGTTGTAGACGTCGGCGTTCACTAATTCTTATAGTGTGCGGAGTAGACGTCCACGTTCACTATCGGCCGGCCGACCCGACCGCCCCGCTGCTCCCTGGAGCCCGCTTTGCCGACCCCCACGACCGACACGCGGTCCACCCGCCCGGCCCGGCACCGGCCCGGCGTCATCCTCACCGCCCTGCTGTTCTGCCAGCTCATGCTGGTCCTCGACGTCACCGTCGTGAACATCGCCCTGCCCCAGATCCACGACACGCTCGGCTTCACCTCCGAGGGCCTGGCCTGGGTGCTCAACGCCTACACCGTCACCTTCGGCGGGTTGCTCCTGCTCGGCGGGCGGGCGGGGGACATCCTCGGCCGCCGCCGGGTCTTCATCACCGGCGTCGCGCTGTTCGGCGTGGCCTCGCTGGCCGGCGGACTCGCCCCGACCCCGGGCTGGCTGCTCGGGGCACGGGCCGTCCAGGGACTGGGGGCGGCGCTCGCCTCGCCGTCCGCGCTCGCGCTCATCTCGGCCAACTTCGCCGAAGGGCCCGAACGCACCCGCGCCCTCGGGTCGTGGGGAGCCGTTTCCGGCTCGGCGGCCACGCTCGGGCTCATCGTCGGCGGCGTCCTCACCGACGTGGCCTCCTGGCGCTGGGTCCTGTTCATCAACGTGCCCATCACCGTCGCCGTACTCGTCCTCACACCACTCTTCATCCGCGAAGCCGAGCGGCTGCCCGGCAGGTTCGACCTCGCCGGCGCACTCACCTCCACGATCGGCATGGGCGCCCTGGCCTTCGGGCTGATCAACGCGGCCTCGGCCGGCTGGGGCGACCGGGTCACTCTGATCGCGATCGGCGTCGCCGTGGTGTCGCTGGCGCTGTTCGCGCTGGCCGAGTCGCGCGCCCGGCAGCCGATCACCCCGCTCCACCTGCTGCGCGACTCGCTGCGGCTCCGTTCGTACGCGGCCATGCTGGTGGTCGGCGCGAGCATGGCCGGGATGTTCTACTTCCTCACCCGGTTCCTGCAGGAGGTGCTCGGGTTCGGCCCGCTCCAGACGGGTCTCGCGTTCCTGCCCATCTCGCTCGTCCTGGTCGTGTCGGCACAGCGCACCGCGGCGCTGCTGCCGAAGACCGGACCGGCGATCCCGACCGCCATCGGGGCCCTCGCGGTCACGGCCGGGCTGCTCTGGCTCAGCCGGCTCGACGAGAGCAGCAGCTACTTCCCTGGCATCGCCGTTCCGCTGGTGCTGTTCGGCATCGGCGCGGGCCTCGTCTACGTCCCCGCGACCGTCGGCGCGACAGCGCGGGTGGCCGTGACCGAGTCGGGCGCCGCCTCGGGCATGCTCAACACCACCTCCCAGCTCGGCACGGCACTCGGCCTGGCCGCGCTCGTCACCGTCGCGGGCACCGCGGCACGCGACGCCGCCGCCCATCCCGTGGCCGGCCTGTCCGCGCAGGCCCAGGCGCAGCACGCGGCCACCTACGGCTTCACCCGCGCGTTCCTGGCGGCGGCGGTGCTCGGCGCCGCGCTGCTCGTCATCAGCCTCACCAGCGGCTTCAGGACGCGCGAAGAACAGCCTTAGCCCGGCTCGCCTACGAGCTTCTCGCCGGGATCGCCGCCGTCAGGGGCAGCAGGACGCGGTCGACGACCGAGATGACCAGGTCTTCGGAGATGGCGGTGCCCTCGGTGATGATGTGGTCGGCGAGCAGGGCCGGGCCGGCCGCGGCCACCAGCGGATCGGCCGCCTCGGACGCCACCTCGCCCCTGGCCACCCCCTGCCGCAGGACCTCGGCGATCAGTTCCTTGCAGGGCCGCAGGACCCGCTGGTCGAACAGTTTGCGGCAGTCGCCGTCGCCCTCCACGGCCATCGCGTGGAACGCGCCGGCCCGGGTCGCGTCGGCCGCGCGCTGGATGCACGACAGCAGCGCGATCAGGTCGTCGCGGACGTGCCCGGTCAGCTCGACGGCGTACGGCGACGGCAGCACGCTGCCGAGCGCGTCGAGCACGAGCTCCTTCTTGTTGCCCCAGCGGCGGTAGAGCGCCGCCTTGCCCGTGTGGGCCGCGAGCGCGACGCTGTCCATGGTCATCCGGGCGAAGCCGACCTCGCTCAGCTCGGCGAAGACCGCGTCGAAGATGGCCCGCTGCAACTCGGCTCCGTGCCGGCGCTGCCCTCCGCCGGCATGTCCGGACTGGTCACGAACGGCGACCCCGCCCATCTCGGCCCTCCCGTGAAGTCGGCCCCCATCCTACGCCGCGACGGGAAAAGCGGTTTCGCGGTCCGGCCTCGCCGCGTGGCTGGGAGCGGCACGGACACCGGTGACGGGCTGGGCACATCCCCGTTCCCGCGGAGCCTCGATGCGTGGCGGCGCCGGCCGCTGACACGCGGCCGGCGCCGCCGGCGAAGTCGCGGCAGCCCGTATCGCCCGGGACGAAACGCTTCCGCCGCCACCGGTGCGGCCCCCGCCGTCGAGCACCGGTGTCACGATGGGCGCGGCCCGCTCCCCGCCGTTCCAGCGCCGCGATAATCTTCTATCAATTACCCTCTACATACACAATCTATTTACTCCGGAAATCCTACGATTCGGCTCTAGATTTCTTCTTAATGACGGCCTTTGTCGCCCTTTTGTGGACTCGCAGACGGCACGACGAGAACCTGCGGCGCGGCCTGGTGCATCCGGGTGCGCAGCCAGAGCAACTGGACGGCCGTTTCGGGGGCGCAGTGGCGGGCGAGGCCGAGCAGCTCGTCGTCCCTGAGCCCGCGGGCGGCCTGCGCGACCACGCTCCACGACAGGTCGCACCCGGTGGCGAGAAGGTACAGCCCGTGCAGGTCGCGCAGCAGCGCGAGGCCGCCGCCGTCCCCGCCGGGCGAGCCCGGCCCCACGCGAGGGCGCCGGGCGATCCCGGCCTCCGTGCCCACGGCCTCGAAACCCCCGCCGTCGATACTCGCGGCGTCGAAACCCCCGGCGTCGAAACCCCCGGCGTCATAACCCCCGGCGTCATAACCCCCGGCGTCGAAACCCCCGGCTTCAAAGCCGCCAGGAGCAAAGCCACCGGTATGAAACTCGCCCCTGCCAAAGCCACCGGCGTCGAAAGCACCCGTGCCGAAACCCCTGCCATCGAGCCCGGCATCGAGCCCGGCATCGAGCCCGACATCGAACCCCAGGGCGTCGAACCCCGGTGCCTTCAGCCCGGGAGGCCGCGACGGGGCGGAACGCGGATCGCGCCATTCCGCGGAGCGGTACCTGTGCAGGAAGGGCTCCAGTCGTTCGGCGTGATCGCGGCACTGCGCGGCCAGGCGCTCGCAGACGCCGCACAGGTCCGGCTCGCGGGGATGGCCTCGCCGCAGCGCGCGGAACCCGGACGACAGCGCGTGCTGCGTGCGGGACAGCGTCTCCAGGTAGCGCGCCAGTTGCTCGCTCACCGCTCATCCCATCCGCGGACGGCGTCCCCCCAAGCGGTGCGTGTGCCTGCAAGGGCCATGTGTCGTCGCTTCCTTCCGGTAGGCCGACCCACCTCATCTCCGGCGATCGCGGACGTCAGACCTCCTCGTATCGCTCCGGCGCCTCCCCTCCCCCGGCTGCGGCCGTCACTTCGGGCCGCGCGCTCGCGCCGCAGCCGAGGCGCGTGGCGGCGGCCGAGTAGAGGCCCTCCCCCACGGGGGCCTCCCCCACTGGGCCCTCCTCCACCGGGGCCTCCTCCACCGGGGCCTCCCCGCGCCGCCCGGCCTTCACCAGCCGGACCGCCACCGCCGTGCGCAGCGGCCGGCGGGACACCGGGTCCCACGCGGTGAGCGTCAGCTCCGCCACCGTTCGCGCCAGGGCCTCGCCCGGCCCGTCGAGCGGCAGCACCACGACCCCCCGGCGCACGCCGCCCGACAGGCGCGCGACGGCCTCCAGCGCGCCGAGAGGCGACTCGGCCCTGACGAGGTCGCCGTCCTCGATGCCGAGCAACGCGGCGTCGCCGGGGTGGACCTCCAGGCACGGCTCGGCCGGGAACGGCTCGGGGGCGGCGACGGCATCGCCGAGACGGGCCGGACCACGGCGCCGCGCCGGGCGGACGGTGAGGACCAGAGGATGCTCGTCGCCGGCGACCTCGGGAGACGGCTCGAAATCCGCGGCGTGAAGAAACGCCCGTCCCCCGGGGTTCTCCGCGCGGTATCGCTCCTCGCCCAGCTCGGCCCCCGTGGCGAGGTCGGCCCCGAACGTCTGGCAGTCCCCCGGCCTGGTGGCGAAGCGCCCCCCTGCGTACAGCCGCTCGAGGCCGTGAGAGCCGGCCGGCGTGCAGGGCCACTGGACGCCGCCGGCCCGCAGCCGGTCGTAGGTGATCCCGGTGTGGTCGCACGGACGGCCCCTGGTGCACGCCTTCCACGCCTCGAACGCCGACTCGGCGTCCGTCCAGTGCACGAGCGGCCGGCCGTCCCGGTCGCGCAGGTCCATCCGCCGCGCGTAGTCGAGCAGGATGTCGAGGTCGGCCCTGGCCTCCCCCGGCGGGTCGACCGCCTTCTCGCACAGGTGCACCGTGCGGTCGGCGCCGGTGACGGTGCCGGTCTTCTCGCCCCACACCGCCGCCGGGAGCACCACGTCGGCAAGCCGCGCGGTCTCGGTCAGGTACGCGTCCTGGACGACGACGAACAGGTCCTCCCTCGCGAGGATCCGGTCGAGGCCGGGGATCGTGGCCGCCGGGTCGGAGGCGGTGATCCACAGCAGCCCGATCGAGCCCTCCTCGGCATACCTGAGGATCTGGGTCGCGTGCGTGGCAGGCCCCCAGTGCGGGATCACGGCGGGGTCGACGTTCCACAGGTCGGCGAGCTCGCGCACGTGCCCGGTGTCGGCCCAGTTGCGCAGGCCGGGCAGGTCCGCGCCCGAGCCCGTCACCAGCGCGTCGCACCCGGGTCCGCCGAGCTGGAACAGCCCGGCCCCCGGCCGGCCGAGCATGCCGCGCAGCAGGTGGACGTTGTTGACCTGGCAGGCGGCGGCCGTCGCCTGATTGGAGCCCAGGAAGTCGGGGCCCACGGTCGACACGAGCCGTTCGGCCGCGCCCAGGATCTCGGCGGCCTGCTCGATCTGCCCGACCGGCACCGCGCAGATCTCCGCCGCCCGCTTGGCGGGGTACGCCTCGACGATCCGCCACAGCCGTTCGAACCCCACGGTGTGCGCGGCGACGTAGGCGGCGTCATACCAGCCGCCCGCGATCAGTTCGTGCAGCAGGCCGTTGAGGAGGGCCACGTTGGTTCCGGGACGCACGGCGAGGTGGACGTCGGCCTCCACGGCCGCCGCCGTCCCCTCCGGGCCCACCGCGATCATGGCGGGCGGCCGGGATCCGAGCCGCCGGTCGAGCATGCGCTCCCACAGCACGGGATGGGTGGCGGCGCAGTCGTGCCCCCACAGCGCGAGCGCGTCGCAGTGGTCCACGTCGGTGTACGAGCCGGGCTGGCCGTCGGTGCCGAAGCTCGCCGCGAGCGCGGCCGCGGCCGCCGCCGCGCCCCAGCGGGTGTCGCCGTCCATGTGCGGGGTGCCGATCCCCGCCTTGCCGACGACGGCGAGGGTGTAGTGCTCCTCCAGGAAGAGCCGCGTGCCGGTGTGGAAGGCGAGACGGCCCCAGCCGCCGGGCCGGGCGAGCAGCTCCCGCGACTTCGCGACGACGCGCTCCATCGCGACGTCCCACGTCGTCTCCACCAGCCGCCCGTCCGTACACGCCCCGCCTTCACGAATGAGGGGCCGGGTCAGCCGGCCCGCGCGAGGCTGCCATGCCTGCCACTCCCGGGGGTCGAGCCTGCCGTGGTTGACGCGGTCGCCGGCCCGGCCGCGTACCCCCACGATCCGGCCGCCGCGCACCGCCAGGTCGAGGGCGTCGCCGTTGGAGCCCGCCGCGGACACGGCGGGCACCCAGCGCTCGGCGCCCGGCTCGGCGGCGCCGTCCTCCGTCAGCATGTCCACCCGCACCGGCCAGGGGCTGCCGAGGCGGATGACCGGGGGAAGCGCGTCGCGCATGTGGCTCGGCAGGGCGGCGGCCAGCCGTTCCACCGCGTCGGGAGGTCCGTACGGCGTGCGCCGCCCCCTGGGATCGGCGATGCGGTCCAGCACCTGGCACCTCCGCGGTGACGACGCCCGAACGAGGCGTCCCGTACCCGGTGCCATGCACCTCTGATCCCGCAATCGCCCGAACTGACCGGTTCCTTTTCGAATACTTTCCATAGGGTGTCAATGCCGGACCTGCCCCCTGCACGGGTCCCGTGATCTGTAAAGTGCATTTACTGGTGTTGTCGGCGCGGCCTGGCGGGGGGCGGCCCGCGCGTTCGCGTGTGGGGTGCGAATGGACGGACGTACGACCGGTCCGGTCGTCACGGGCACGTCCACGCCCCTTGTCGGACGGCGGGACGCGCTGGCCGCGCTGCGGAGCGCGATGGCCGCGAGCCGCAGCGACGGGTTCCAGTTCCTCGCGCTGGCCGGTGAGCCGGGCGCGGGCAAGACGCGGCTGCTCGGCGAGCTCGCGGCGATGGCCGGCGGAGACGGCTTCACGCCCCTGTGGGGACGCGCCGCCGAGTATGAGCAGATGCTTCCCTACAGCGCCCTGGTCGACGCGCTCGACGACCATCTCGACGCACGCCGGGAGGCCGTCGTCAGGGCCGTGGGGGCCGGGCAGGCCGCCCTGCTGTCCGGCGTCTTCCCCGGGCTCGCGGCCGACGGCGCCCCCGCCGGAGGGACGGCCGCCGGCGGGGCCACTGCCGGCGGGGCCAGGGCCGGTGACGAGCCGGCGCTGGCCGACGACCGCAGCGGCCTGGCCCGCTACCGCCTCTATCGGGCCGTACGGCACCTGGTGGGCGCGCTGGCCGACCCGGCCGGCCTGCTGCTGGTGCTCGACGACGTCCACTGGGCCGACGACGGCACCATCGAGTTCCTCGACCACGTGGTGCGGCATCCGCCCGCAGGCCCGGTGCTGATGGCCGTGGCCTTCCGCCCGGCCCAGGCCGCGCCCCGCGTGGCCAGGCTCGCCTCGGCGGCGGGCCCGCGCGGGCACGAGGTCGTGGCCGGTCCCCTCAGCGCGGCCGAGGTCCGGCAGTTCCTCGGTCCCCGGGTCAGCCGGGGGCGCAGCATGGCCCTGTATGAGGCCAGCGGCGGAAACCCGTTCTATCTTGAGGCGCTGGCCCGGATGGACGGCACCGACGTGACCGAGCTGCCGCCGACCGTGCTCGCCGCGCTGCAGGTCGAGCTGGGTGACCTGTCCCCCGGCGCGCTGCTGGTGGCCCAGGCCGCCGCGGTCGCCGCCGACGAGTTCGAGCCGGCCATCGCCGCGGTGGCCGCCGAGGTGCCGCCGGCCGCCACGCTGGCCGCGCTGGACGAACTGGTGGAGCGCGACATCGTCCGCAGCGCGGGCGGGCGGTTCCGCTTCCGCCACCCTCTCGTGCGGCGGGCCGTCTACGAGTCGGCGGCGGCGGGCTGGCGCCTGGGCGCGCACGCCAGGATCGCGGCCCACCTGGCCGAGCTGGGCGCCCCCGCGACCGTACAGGCCCACCATGTGGAGCATTCGGGGTCGTTCGGCGACCGGCGGGCGGTGAAGGTGCTGGTGGACGCGGCCCGCGCGGTGACCGCGCACGCGCCGGCCACCTCGGCGCACTGGCTGCAGGCGGCGCTGCGGCTCATGCCGGACGACGCCGCGGCCCGGGAGGAACGGCTCGCGCTGATGCTGGAGCTGAGCTGGGCCCAGGGGATCAGCGGCAGGCTGGCGGAGGGCCGCGACACCGCCCGCGAGCTGCTGCGCATGCTGCCCGACGACGACTACCCCCGCAGGGGCCGCGCGGCCCGGGTCTGCGCGCTGATGGAGCGCCAGCTCGACCGCCCGCAGGAGGCCAGGGCGCTGCTGCTCGACGAGCTGAGCCGGATGCCCAACCCGCGGGCGGCCGCCGCGGTGCCGATGCGGATGCGCCTGGTCGCCGAGAGCATGATGCGGGTGGACTTCCGGGCCGCCCAGGCCGTGCTCGACCTGATGCCCGACAACGCCGACGACTGGGAGCCCGGGCTCGCGGTCGCGGTCGCGGCACTGCGCCCGATGCCCGCCCTGGCCGCGCGGCGCGTCGACGACGCACTGCGCTACGCCGACATCGCCGGCAAGCTGCTCGCGGACGCGCCGGACGAGCACCTGTCCGAGTGGCTGGACGCCATCGCCTGGCTCTGCTGGGCAGAGTCCTACCTGGGCCGTTATGGCGATGCGCTGCGGCACTTCGACCGGGCGGCGGCCGTCGCGCGGTCGACCGGGCAGACCTACATCCTGACCAACCTGCTGGCGGGCCGGGCCAAGACGCTGGTGGCGACGGGCCGCCTGGCGGAGGCCAGGGCCACCGCCGAGGAGTCCGTCGAGTGCGCCCGGCTGCTCGACTCCGGCCAGCAGCTCGTGTTCGCGCTCACCCAGCTCTGCCTGGCCGAGTCGTGGAGCGGCGACGACGAGGCGGCCATCCGCGCCGGCGAGGAGGCCGTGCGCTGCGGCGTCGGGGCGGGCGAGACCTGGGAGGCCACGGCCCGCTACGCGCGCGGGCAGGCCCTGGTCAACGCGGGCCGGTTCGCCGAGGGCGTCGAGGCGGTCCTGGACGCGTGCAACCGGTTCGACTCGCCGCGGGTGGACCCGGGCACGCTGCTCCAGGCGTGCGAGGCGCTCGCCTACGCGGACGCCTCCCGGGAGACGAGCGCTGTGGCCGGCGCCGTGATCGGCATTGTCGCCGGCATTGTCGCCGGCACTGTCGCCGGCACTGTCGTCGACGCCGAGGCCGGCACTGAGACCGCGACTGAGGCGGGCGCGCGGGCCGCGCAGTGGGCGGCGCTCGCCGTACGCCTGGAGGAACCGCGCCTGCCGGCCTACTGCGGCTTCGCCGCGCTCGCCCGCGCGCACGCGCTGTCCCGTCAGGACCCGTCCTCCGCCGCCGGGGCGGCGGAGGAGGCGGCCCGCCTGCTGGCCGCGGGCGAGCGGCGGCTCGACGCGGGCCGGGCCCTGCTCACCGCCGGGCTCGCGCATCTCGGCGCGCCCGGCGGGAGGAGCCGGGCCAGGGAGAACCTGCGCGCCGCGGCCGAGGTCTTCGACTCCTGCGGCGCCCGCGCGCTCAAGGCGCGCACCGAGCGCGAGCTGCGCCGCCTCGGCGTACGGGTGGGCGGCGGCGCGACCACGGCCGCGAGCGGGGAGGCGGCCAGGTTCGGGCTGTCGCCCCGGGAGCTGGAGGTGGCGCTGCTGGTCGCCGAAGGGCTGACCAACCAGCAGGTCGCCGAGCGGCTCTTCCTCAGCGTGCGTACGGTCGAGACGCACCTGTCGCGGATCTTCGCCAAGCTGGAGGTGACCTCCCGGGTCGGCGTGGCGACCGCCCTCACGCGCTGAGTGCGGACAAGTACGGGTTTTCCACGATGTCGTCGCTATAGCCGGTCCTGGGATCGTAGCCCCGGGCAGAAAGGCGACCGAATGGAACACCGCATACCACGGTTCACGCTCGACGGCGTGCGAAACTCCGAGGTCACGGTCCATCCGTTCGCCACAGAGGACGAGCTGGGGTTACAGCTCACCCGGTTCCGCAGTCACGACACGCCGGCGCAGGGGGCGCAGGACGACGTCGTGCTGCTCGTGCACGGACTGACCTCGTCGAGCGACATGTTCATCATGCCGGAGCACACGAACCTGGTCGGGTTCCTGCACGACGGCGGGTTCGGCGACGTGTGGGCGCTGGACTTCCGGATGAGCAACAGGTTTCCGTACACCATGGAGACCCGCAGGCACACGCTGGACGACATCGCCCAGTATGACCACCCGGCAGCACTGCGCGAGATCCGCCGCCATGTGGGGGCGCGGCGGATCCACGTGGTGGCCCACTGCCTGGGGTCGGTGAGCTTCCACATGAGCCTGTTCTCCGGGGCCGTGAGCGGGATCGCGAGCGTGGTCGCCAACAGCGTCGCGCTGACCCCCCGGGTGCACCCCTGGGCCCGCCTCAAGCTGACCCTCGGCCCGGCGCTGCTGGAGTATGGCACCGGCCTGTCCTACCTGGACCCCCGCTTCAAGGACGCGCCTCCGCTGTCGCGGCGGTGGCTGCTGGCCCGCGCCATCTCCTTCTTCCATCCCGAGTGCCGGGAGCCGGCCTGCCACATGCAGAGTTTCATGTGGGGCAGCGGCAGGCCCGCGATGTACCGCCACGGCAACCTGTCGCCGAGCACGCACCTTCACGAGCGGCTCGCCGACCTCAACGGCGCCAGCGACCTGCACTACTACCGGCACGTGCGGAAGATGGTGGCCGCCGGGCGCGCGGTGAAGTACGACACCGGCGACCCGAGGTTCGCCGCGCTGCCGGACGACTACCTCGTCAACGCGGCCGACGTCGACACGCCCATCCTGTTCCTCACGGGCGACCACAACGACGTCTTCACCGACTCCAACATCGTCTGCCACCGCGCCCTGTCGAAGGTGGCGCCCGGGCGGCACGAGCTGCGGGTCCTGCCCGGCTACGGGCACATCGACCCCCTGATCGGCAGGAACGCGCACCGGGACGTCTTCCCGCACATCCTCGACTTCCTGAAGCGGCACAGCGGCCGCTGACCACGGCACTGACAGATCATTAGTGAGAGATCATTCATGGAACACGTCGACGCGGTCGTGGTCGGTTCGGGTTTCGGCGGCTCCGTCGCCGCCTACCGCCTCGCCGAGGCGGGGCTGTCGGTGGTGGTGCTGGAGCGCGGCAGGGCGTACGCGCCGGGGGACTTCCCGCGCGGCCCGGCCCAGCTCGGCCGCGCCTTCTGGGACCCCGCCGAGGGCCTGTACGGGATGTTCGACATCTGGAGCTTCTCCGACTGCGACTCGGTGGTCGCCAGCGGCCTCGGCGGCGGCTCGCTCATCTACGCCAACGTGATGCTGCGCAAGGACGAGGACTGGTTCGTCCACGAGCAGGCGCTGCCCGACGGCGGTTACGAGTCGTGGCCGGTGACCAGGGCCGATCTCGAACCGCACTACGACGCGGTCGAGCGCATGATCGGCGTCTCGCCTTATCCGCTGAGCCACGCGGGCTTCGACGACACGCTGAAGACGCTCGCCATGCGGGACGCGGCGGCCGAGCTGGGGCTCGACTGGCGGCTTCCGCCGCTGGCCGTCAGCTTCGCGCCGTCGCCCGGGGCGCAGCCCTGCCAGGGGGTGCCGCTCGCCGACCCCGCGTACGGCAACCTGCACGGCGTGCCGCGCCGTACGTGCCGGTTGTGCGGCGAGTGCGACCTCGGCTGCAACGAGGGCGCGAAGAACAGCCTCGACCACACCTACCTGTCGGCCGCCCGGCGCCACGGCGCCGACCTGCGCACGCTGCACGAGGTGCGGCGCATCAGGCCGCGCGTCGGCGGCGGCTACGACGTGCAGTATGTCGAGCACATGCCGCGCGGCGACGAGGCGGTCGACGACGGCGACGGGCCGCCCCGGTGGACCGGGCCGCACACGATCAGCTGCGACCGTCTCGTCCTGGCCGCCGGCACGTACGGCACGTCCTACCTGCTGCTGAAGAACCGGGCGGCCTTCCCCGGCCTCAGCGGGACGCTCGGCACCCGCTTCTGCGGCAACGGGGACATGCTGGCGTTCCTGCTGCGGGCCACCGACCGGAGCAGGACCCGGCCCATCCGGGCGAGCCGCGGACCGGTCATCACCAGCGCGATCCGGCTCGACGACGGCGCGGACGGGCGCGGCGCCTACATCGAGGACGGCGGCTATCCCGAGTTCGTCGACTACCTGGTCGAGGGCGCGGACATGGGGCCGGGACGGGTCGCCCGGTTCCTGCTGCGGCGGCTGCGCAACATCCTCACCCACGACACCAACCTGTCGGCGGAGTTCGCCGACCTCATCGGCCGGGGCGAGCTGTCGGGCACCTCGCTGCCGCTGCTCGGCATGGGCCGCGACGTCCCCGACGGGAGGCTGCGCCTGCGCGACGGCCGGCTCGACGTGGACTGGACGAGCGAGACCAGCGAGGACTACTACGAACGGCTGCGTGCGATCATGCGCAGGATCGGCGACGTGCTCGGCGCGGAGTACGCCGACAGCCCGCCGTGGTGGCGCAAGCGGGTCATGACCGTGCATCCCCTGGGCGGCGCGCCGATGGGCCGCCATCCGGGCGAGGGGGTCTGCGACGCGTACGGCGAGGTCTTCGGCTTCCCCGGACTGTACGTGGCGGACGGCGCGGCCCTGCCCGGGCCGGTCGGCGCCAACCCGTCGCTGACGATCGCCGCGCTCGCCGACCGCATGAGCACCCGGATCCTGGAGGGCCGCGCGTCCCTCGCCGCGCCCCTGGCGGGGGCCCGGGCCGTGAAGGTGTCCGCCGTGCCGGTGGGGGCGGCGGCCACCGCGCCGGAGGCCCAGGAGACGGTGGGAGCGGCGGAGACGCAGGCCGGCGGCGGGGCACAGGTTTCAGGGGCGCAGGCCGGCGCCGGGGTTCCGGTCGCCGTCTCCGGCGGCGGCCGTCCCTTCGCGGGCGGGCCCGCAGACGAGCCGAGCGTGTTCGATGGCCGGACGTCGCTGTGGTTCGTGGAGGAGATGCGGGGACGCCTGACGCCCGGCCCGGCCCGCCGTGCGGCCCGTGGGGGTGTCGCCGGGTCCCCGTTCGCCTTCCGCCTCACGATCACCCTCGACGACGTCGACCGTTTCCTCACCGAACCCGAGCACGAGGCCAGGGCGGAGGGCTGGATCGAGGCCGACATGTGCGGGGGCAGGCGGCCGATCGCCCGGGGCTCGTTCAACCTGTTCGTCCCCGGGGAGACGTCCGAGCAGCGGCGCATGTGCTACCGCCTGCACTTTTGGGACGCCGACGACCGCCCCCGCACCCTGGCCGGGCGCAAGGAGATCCAGCCGGGAGCGCCGACCCGCCTGTGGCTGGACACCTCCACCCTGCACGCCCGCCTGCTGGAGGGGCACGTCGAGGAGGACGGGGACGAGGACGCCACGGTGGTCGCCGCGGGCACGCTGCGCATCCTGCCGTCCGACCTCGTGCGGATGCTCACGACCTTCCGTACGGCGGGGCCGGACGGCGCGGCGGCAGTGACGCGCTTCTGCCGCTTCTTCCTCGGCGAGCTGTGGGAGGTCTACGGCCCCGGCTGATCTCTCCGGTAGGACTCATAGGGGTCGTAGTCGACCTCAAGGGGTTCCTGGCCGGGGCGGTCGGGCTCGGGGACGTGCCGGAGGTTGACCCTGATCCTGGTCCACGTGGAGCTGCGCCCGCGCATCGAGTCGACCAGGACGTCGGCCGGCTGCAGCAGGCGGGCCACCTCGGGGTGGCGGGCCTTCCACCGTTCGAGCCCGGCCATCGCCTCGTCGCGCGTGGCGGCTCTGGCGATCTCGACGAGCGGCATGACGGACTGACGCCGTCCCTGCCTGGGCGGGGCCGCGGGCTTGTCCGGCCGCGGTCCCTGGGCCTCGGCCAGCTCCAGCAGGGCGTCGAGCGACCCCGCCCGCCCGTCCATCGCGGCCCACGGGTCGCCCCTCTCGGCATAGCGGTCGGGCATCGACGCGAGCGTGAAGTCCTCCGGCCGGCACCCGGGCACCTCGTCCCAGGCCAGCGGGGCCGAGACCAGGCCGGTCGGCCGTACGGAGTAGGCGGAGGCGACGGTGTGGTCGCGGGCGTTCTGGTTGTAGTCGACGAAGACGCCCTGCCGCTCCTCCTTCCACCACCGGCTGGTGGCGACGTCCGGCTCCCGGCGCTCGACCTCCCTGGCCACGGCCTCGGCGGCGCGCCGCACCTCCCGGAAGGTCCAGCGCGGCTCGATGCGGGCGTAGACGTGGAATCCGCGCGAGCCCGACGTCTTGGGCCAGGCGGTCAGGCCGTGCTCCTCCAGCACGTCCCTGGCGACCAGGGCGACCCGGACGATCTCCGCCCAGCCGACGCCGGGCACGGGATCGAGGTCGATCCGCAGTTCGTCGGGATGGTCGAGGTCGTGGGCCCGCACGGGGTGGGGGTTGAGGTCGACGCAGCCCAGGTTCACCGTCCACAGCAGGTGCGCGAGGTCGCGGATGACCACCTCGTCCGCCGTACGGCCGGAGGGGTAGCGCAGCTCGACGACCTCCACCCACTCGGGACGCTTGGCGGGCGCCCGTTTCTGGAAGAACGCCTCCTGATCGACGCCGTGCACGAATCGCTTGAGTATCACCGGCCGGTCGGCCACGCCGCGCACCGCCCCCTCGGCGACCACGCGGTAGTAGGAGATCAGGTCGAGCTTCGTGTGCCCGGTCCGCGGGAAGACCACGCGGTCCGGATTCGTGATCTTCACGATCCTGCCGTCGAGCTCCAGCGTCATGCCGCCACACTACGTCGCCGCTCCGCCGCCGCCCGGAAGCCACGTGTCGCGCCGGTTCGCTGACGTCCACGGCCCGGAGGCTCTAAGATCGCCGCCCATACCGCATATGTGGCTGGAAAGGCGGGCACCCCCCTTGATCTCCGATAGATGGTCCCCGTCGGCCGTGGAAGGGCTCATCTCGTTGCCGCTGGAGTCCCTGCTCACCGAGGACTACGAAGCCGATCCCGCGCTCGTGCACGAGCGCCTGCGCGCCAGGTATGGCCCGGTGGCCCCGATCGACGTCCTCGGCGTGCCGGTCTGGTTCGCGATCGGCTACGACGAGGTGCTGCACATCATGCAGAACCCGCGCGACATGTGGAGCAAGCGCGTGGACCACTGGCGGGCGTACGCGGAGGGGCGCGTTCCCGCCGACTGGCCGCTGCTCGCCCTCCTCCAGGCCGACAACTCGGGTTTTCACGACGGGGAGAGGCACCGGGCTCTGCGCGGCGCCTGGATCGCGGGGCTCCGGCCGTTCCAGGAGCCCGGGAGCGAGCAGGCACAGCGACTGGAACGCGCCATGGTGAGACACTGCGACGATCTCGCGGGCGTGCTGGCGGAGGGCGGGCCCTCCGGGCAGGCCGATCTCGCCGCCCAGTATGGACGGCCGTTCCCGCTGCTCGTCGCCAACCACCTGCTCGGCGTCACGATCGAGCGGGGCGAGGAGATGGTGGAGGACCAGTGGCGTCTGCTGAACGGCCCCGACTCCGCCGGGGCGTACCAGCGGTTGCACGCCGCCCTCCTCGAACTGGCGCGGGTCAAACGGCAGCGGCGCGGCGACGACCTGCCGTCGTACATGATCGAGGCGAAGCCGGACCTCACCGACGAGGAGCTCGCCCGTGAGCTGATGATGCTGTCCGGTTTTCTCGACTTCACCGGCAGCCTGATCTGCAACGTCGTCTTCGAGGCGATCACCAATCCCCGGCTCAGGGAGAGCGTGTCGATCGGCGCGATCGAGGAGGTGGTCAACCGCGTCGCCCTGACCAACCCGGCGCTGGCCAACCTGACCTTCCGTTACGCCAGGACGGAGGTGAAGCTCGGCCGCTTCACCATCGCACCCGGCGACCCGGTGATGCTGTCCATCGCGGGCGCGCACGCCGATCCGCGGTTCGGCGGCGCGCTCGCCCGCGACTCGGTCCGGAGCACCCGCGCCCATCTGGCGTGGGGCGCCGGCCCGCACAGGTGCCCGAGCCAGCGGCTGGCCACCCAGATGTCCACGATCGCGGTGCGCCGCCTGCTCGAACGGTTCTCGACGCTGAAGCCCACGCAACCGGCAGAACGGCTTCCCTGGCGTCCCTCCCCCTTCGTCCGCACGCTGAGCGCCCTGCCCGTGCACTACGAGCTCAGCCGGAGCTTCTCCGGCACGCCCCGGCCGGAAGCCGGCGACGAGCCGGCGCCACCGGCCCCGAATGACGGCGCACAGGACGGTGCCACGGACGGCGGCGACGCGCGCCCGAGGTCCGGGATCCTGGCGTTCCTGCGCAGGCTGCGCGGCGCGCAGTGAGTCACGGACGGATCTGCCCGGCGATCGTGGGGTCGGTGATCTCGGTGTCGGCGGCGAGCGACAAAACCGCGGGGAACGACGGGCGCGGTCACGCGAACCAGGTCATGGCCTGCCCGTGCGGCATCGTCCAGGCGAGCGGTCTCCCGTCCAGCGCGAGCACGCTGCGCAGCGGGGGAACACTGCGCAGCGCGACACCCGGCGGCGGCTCCGGCAGATCGGGGTACGGCAGCACGTCCGGGGTCTCGTTCGCGATCCAGTGTCCCGGCAGCCCCCGGACCACCTCGGCGAACGCCTCGCGGCGCGGCGGCGGCACCTGATACAGCACCGACGTGTGGAACACCACCAGCGTGGCGCCCGCCGGGGCCCGCGCGGCCAGCTCCGGCAGGTCGTCCACCAGGTCGCCGCGCACGAGCAGCGGCGGCTCGGCCGCGGCGACGGCCGCCGCCGCCCGCAGCCGTGCCCGCCGCCGCTCGTGCTCCGGCCAGATGAGGGCGTCGAGCCACGCGACGTCGGCGGGGTCGGTCACGTCGAGCGGGTTCAGGTCCAGCCCGGCCCGCCACACCACGTCGGGGAGACGGGCCGGCGGCGTCACCCCGGTCGCGGCGCAGTCCAAAACGGGCTCGCCGGAGCCGACCGGATGGTCGCCGTAGCGGTAGGCGTACCGGTCGGGGTAGAGGCACAGACCGGCCGAGGCTCCGACCTCCAGCAGCGCGAGCGGCTGCGGCAGGGCGGCGAGCACGGGCAGCAGCACCGCGCACCGCCCGGCCTCGTTCGTCTGCGTGGCCCGGATGCGCATCTCCGCCTCGACAGCGGGCCAGTGCCCCATGACGTGGTCGCGGAACGCCGCGGGGTCCTCGACCGGGCCGCCGAGGAGCCGTACGACGGCGAACAGCAGGTTCGGCTGCCGCTTCACGGGCGGGAGCGTGCCGAGCAACGCGAGCATCTCGCGGTCGCGGGCGACCGCGAGCGCCAGGCGCTCGTACGCCGGGGACACGCCGTGGGCCTCTCGTGCGGCGAACTCGGCGTAACGCGCGGCGGTCGTCATCCCACCATCTTCGCCGGGTCCTGTCCCCGGCGCGCGCCCGGCGAGGCCCGGTCAGGCGAGGCCGGCGGCGCGGAGGGCCTCGCCGAACGCGGCGCGGTTGGCCCGCTGGTCGGCCACCGCACGCGCGAGGGCCTCGGTGTCCGAGGCGCGGAAGGCCGTGACGTCCTGCTCGATCACGATCCAGCCCTCGTAGCCCGATCGCCGCAGCTCGGCCAGTACGGCGGGCAGGTCCAGGTCGCCCTGCCCGAGCGGCGGGAAGCCGCCCGCCGCGACCAGGTCCCACAGGTCGCCGCCGTTGGCGCGGACCCGGGCGAGGACGTCCCGGGAGGCGTCCTTGACGTGCACCTGCCTGATGCGCGAGGACCAGTCGCGGATCGCCGCGACGGGGTTGCCTCCGGCCAGCCACAGATGCCCGGTGTCCAGGCACAGCGAGACGTCCGTCGAGCCGAGCAGCCGCTCGATCTCCTCCGGCGTCTCCACGTCGGTGCCCAGATGGTGGTGGAAGACGGGTTCCAGGCCGCGGTCGCGGCAGCGGGCCGCCGCCTCGTCGATGCACCCGGCGTACGCGGGCCAGTCGCCGTCGGGAAGGGACAGCCTGCGGTCGGCCGGCATGCCGGGACGGGCGAACCGTTCGGGCCGGTCCGGGCAGGCGAGCGTCGGCCGGGGCGCGAACCGCGGATCGGCCGCCCCTTCGGCGTCGCGGACGGCGGTGAACACGTCGAGGGCGGTGTCGAGAGCGGCCAGGTCCTCGCGGAAGCCGTCCGGGTCGTCGTAGCGCAGGTCGACCCAGCCGCCGGCGAGCCCGAGACCCTGCGCCGCGAGCCGTTCGGGAAGGGTCCGCGCGGTGCCCAGGTAGCCGATCGGCCCGGAATCGGTGCCGTCATACCCGGCCTCGCGCATCGTCGCGAGCATCTCCTGCGGCCCCAGCGGCGCGCCGGCCGGGCGGTAGACACCGAAGCTGACGGGCGCGCTCGCCACTCGCACTTCCCAGGGGGAGGTGTGCGCCCTCACCCCGTCACCTCCGGGAGCCGCACGAGCCCGCGTTCCGCGGCGAGCACCGCCGCCGCCTCGGCCGCGCTCTCACCATCGGGGTCGCGGGACACCTGCTCACCCTCTTCACTTCTCACGGACGAACCACCACAGAGCATGGTCCGCCCGATTGAACCACAACCGGCTCACCGCATCCTGCGATCAGGTGTGGTCACAGGTACTTCTCAGAGTGATCCGCCGAGGTAGCGCTCGGCCAGCTCGCAGCTTCCCTCGGTGTAGCCCGCGCCGAGCTCCCCGGCGATGTCGGCGGCCGGATGGGAGCCTATCCACGCGACGAGAAGGAGGCGGCGGAACAGGATGAACGTCCAGATCTCGGCCTCGTCCTCCTTCGGGAGGTCGAGCACGGACCGGTAGCCGCGCACCCACGACTCCGCCATGTGCGGCACCTCCGGCCGGTGCTCGATGAAGCTGACGGCGGCGCCGAGGTCGTAGAGATACCAGCCGAGACCGCAGTCGTCGAAGTCGATGACGCTGGTGCCCGCCCGGCCGTCCACGAGGAGGTTGGCCAGGCGCAGGTCGGCGTGGATGAGCCCATAGCGGTCTGCGCCCTTGCCGAACCGCTCCAGCCTGCGGCGCAGCTCGGCCTCCAGCCGGGCCAGCACGGCGTGCGCCTCCCGGTCGACGCCGACGCCGTCCTGCCACCTGCCCCACCGCGCCCCCGGGCCGAAGGCGGCGTCGAGGTCCCAGTGGAAGCGGGTGAAGAACGCGGGCCTCGCCCAGGCGCGGGCGTGGCGGTGCATGCGGGCGGTCAGCGCGCCCAGCCGTTCGAACTCCTCCACCAGCCGGTCCTCGGCCGGCTCCGCGCCGGGAAGGAACTCGAACATCACGCAGTGACGGGGCTCCGCGCCCGGCTCGCGGACGGTGACGACGCGCGAGCCGTCACGGGCGGGCAGCACACGCGGCGTGACGATCCCGGCCTCGTCGCGCAGCGCGTCGAGCCAGGCGAGCTCGCTGGCGATCGCCTCCGGCGAGTGGTAGCCGAGCCGGTGGACCCGCAGGATCGTCGTACGCCCGCCGCCGGCGACCGTGAAGGTCGCGTTCTCCGAGACGTTGAGCAGCGTCACGGAGGCGTCGGGGGAAACGTCGTAGTGGCGAAGGGCGCGGCGGGCGACCCCCTCGACGCGCGTGAGGACGTCACCTCCGGCGGACAGGTCGTGGACCTGCATGCATTTTCTCCTAAGGGCCCTGGGGAAGTGTCCGTCAAATCTTCCCCCGGACGGTGCCTCCCCCCGTCCCTCGCTCCCCCGCTGCGCGCCGCCCCGCATGCCGGAGAGAAAAAACCCTTTTCCTGCCAGGGCGGTTTCCGTACACTCGCCAGTGATCACGCGCGCCCCACTGCGGCGTGCGCCTTGACCGAGTGAGAGGAGTTGACCATGCGCCAGCGCGTCGCGGTCGTCGTCCTCCGGTCACGGCACGAGGTGATCCTGGTGTCTACGTCGCTTCCCGGTGCCCGCCGCGCGGCCCGCACCGGACGTTCCTGACGAGCTTCCGCACCCCTTCTGAGACTTTCCTGCTGAGACTTTCCTGCTGAGACTCTCCCCCCTCTGGTGAGGACGGAGCCTGCGCCCCCACTGCGACCACAAGGTGCCTGAACACTGAGGCCGCATGCGGGCTCTCCGGGGCGGTGCCACGTGCCCCGCTCCGCCTGCCGTCCGCCGGACTCCCCGGCGGTCCTCGCGTTGTCTCCCCAGGGGTCGCGCCCGGCCGGAATCCGGCCGGTTCGTCTCGTCAGGCCGATCGCGCCCGCCACCGTACGCACCTTCCCGAAGGGCATGGCCATGCGCGCCGACCTGAACCGCGATCACCTCGTCCCGCTGACCGGCATCCGCAACCTGGGCATCCTCGCCCATGTCGACGCGGGCAAGACCACCGTCACCGAACGGATCCTCTACCTCACCGGCACCGTCCACCGGCGCGGTGAGGTGCACGAGGGCACCACCGTCACCGATTTCGACCCCCTGGAGCGCGACCGTGGGATCACCATCTTCGCCGCCGCCGTGAGCTGCCTGTGGGACGGCCACCGCATCAACCTGATCGACACCCCGGGTCACGTGGACTTCTCCGACGAGGTGGAGCGGTCGCTGCGGGTGCTCGACGGCGCGGTCGCGGTGTTCGACGCCGTCGCCGGGGTGGAGCCGCAGAGCGAGTCCGTGTGGCGGCAGGCGGACCGGTACGGGGTGCCGCGCATCGCGTTCGTCAACAAGATGGACCGCGCCGGGGCCGACCTCGACACGGCGGTCGAGTCGATCCGCGCGCGGCTGCGCGTCATCCCGCTGGTCGTCCAGCTGCCCATCGGGCGGGAAGACGGGTTCACCGGCGTGGTCGACCTGCTGCGGATGCGGGCGCTGGTGTGGGAGGCCGGCCGTGACACGGTCGCAGAAGGTCCGGTGCCGGACGCCCTCGCCGACGAAGCGCGCCGGCGCCGGCGCCTGCTGGAGGAGACGGTGGCCGAGCTCCATCCGGCGGCGCTGGAGGAGTTCTGCGCCCTCCCGGAGATCTCGGCGCCGACCCTGGCCGCCGCCCTGCGCGACCTGACCCTGCGTGGTGAGGCCGTCGTGGTGCTGTGCGGGTCTGCGTACCGCAACCGGGGTGTCGAACCGCTGCTCGACGCCGTCGTCGCCTACCTGCCCGCGCCGTCCGACGTACCGCCCGTACGCGCCGCGGGCGACGGAGCCGGGCAGGAGCGGCCCGCCGACCCGGCGGCGCCGTTCGCCGGGCTGGTTTTCAAGGTGCACGCCGCCCCCACCGGGCGGCTGACGTACCTGCGCGTGTATTCGGGGACGATCAGGAGAGGAGACGTCGTGCTGGACGCCGGCGCCCGCCGCACCGAGCGGATCGGACGCATCCTCCGGGTGCAGGCCGACCGGCACACCGAGACGGACCGCGCCACGGCCGGTGACATCGTCGCGGTGGCCGGGATCAAGGCCGCCCGCGCCGGAGCGACCCTCTGCGCTCCCGGTGCGCCGCTGGTCCTCGAGCCGCCGGTCACGGCCTCGCCGGTCGTCTCCGTGGCCGTCGAGCCGCGTGGGCGCGGCGACGCCGACCGGCTCGCGACCGCGCTGGCCCGGATGGCCGACGAGGACCCCTCGCTGTCGGTCCGCACCGACCCAGAGACCGGCCAGACGGTGCTGTCGGGGATGGGCGAGCTGCACCTGGAGGTCGCCGTGGAGAGGCTCCGCCGCGACCACAGGCTCGACGTCGCCGTCGGACGGCCGAGGGTCGCCTATCGGGAGACCGTCGTGCGCGGGGTGTCCGGGCTGCTCTATCGGCACGTCAAGCAGGACGGCGGTGCCGGGCAGTTCGCGCACGTCGTGCTCGACGTGAAGCCGCTGGACCACGACGCGGGCTTCGAGTTCCGGTCGACGGTCACCGGCGGCCGGGTGCCGCGCGAGTACGTCGGCGCGGTGGAGGCCGGCTGCCGGGACGCCCTCGCCGAGGGCCCGCTCGGCGGTCACCCGGTGACCGGCCTGCGGGTCACGCTGACCGACGGCGCGACCCACCCGAAGGACTCCTCGGAGATGGCGTTCCGCACGGCGGGGCGGCTCGCGCTGCGGGAGGCGTTGCGTGCCGGTGAGATGGCGCTGCTGGAACCGCTGGCCGAGGTCACGGTCACGGTGCCCGAGGACGCCGTCGGCGGGGTGCTGGGCGACCTCGCGGCCAGGCGCGGCCGGGTCACCGGTTCGGCGGCGCGGGCGGGCACGGTCGTGGTCACCGCGACCGTGCCGCTGGCCGAGCTGTTCGGGTATGCGACCGGGCTGCGCGGCCGCACCCAGGGCAGGGGCTCCTTCACCAGCCGCCCCGCCGGCCACGCCCAGGTGACCGGTCCCGTACCGGGCCTGACGCGGTAGGCGCCCTGCTCCCGGCCCTGCTTTGGCCCTGCTTTGGCCCTGCTCCGGCCTGCTCCCGGTGCTCCCGGCCTGCTCCGGTCCCGTCCGCGTCTCGGCGTGGGCGGGGCCGTGACGCCGCCAACGGCACGGCGCTGCTGACCATCCCCCTCGCGCACACGGGTTCGCGTCGGTCCTTGGGGAGCCCGAGGAGCTGCGGATCGACCTGGCGTCCCGCCGTACGTCGGCCGTGGACCCCCGCGCCGACGCGCCTGCCTACGCGGTCGCCCGCGCCTACCAGCGGTTCCTTGACGACCTGCGCGAGGGCGGTGCCTCAGGCAGCGTCTCGGGTGGCGCCCTGGGCAGGTCCGTGGGCGGTGCTGTGGGCGGCGCCTCGGGTGTGCTCGATTTCGCGCACGGCACCGCCTGGCACCGCAGCATCGAGTCCGCGGTCACGACGCCCTGACAGCGGCCCCTCAGCCGACAGGCCGCACGGGGCCGGACTGTGAGCCCCTGCGACGCAGCACTGCGAAGCCCCGCAGCGCAGCACTGTGAAGCGTGCGGCGCACTGTGAAGGAGGACTGTGAAGGACTGTGCGCCCAGCGGACATCGCGCCGGCGACCCTCGCATCGGTCCTCGTGTCGGCCCTCGGCCTGGTGGTCATGCACGCAGCCGCCCGGCCGGCCTGCGCGTCGCCCACTTTGCCTCCCGCCTCACTCCCGCAGTCGCCCGGTCCTGTCCGCGCGTCGCCCCTCCCTCACTCCCGCAGCCGCCTGCTCCCAATCCGGTGGTAGGTGAAGGCCCAGCGGTCGGTGCCTTCTTTGCGGCGGGTGTAGCGCTCGGGGTGCTGGTAGCGGTCCCGGTTGTGGAACTGGCAGGCCGGTCCGAGGAGCTTCAGGTCGGTGAGGCCGCCGGTGCTCCAGTTGTCGGCGTGGTCGATCTGGCACATGGTCGCGGGCAGGGGGCAGCCGTCGATCCAGCAGGTGGCGTACCGGGCGAAGATGGCCCGTCTTTGGGCGGGGGTGGCCAGGCGGACTTTTCGGCCCATGTCGAGCACCTGCCCGTCGGCGTTCATGACGATCCGCACCAATGTGCTGGTGCGGGCGAGGCGGTGCACGCTGGAGAGGGGCAGCACCTGCCCGGTCGCCAGCAACAACCCCGGCACCATCCCCAACGACGCCCCCAATGCCGTCCCGAGCGACGCCCCGGGCATCGTGCCCGCCGACGCACCCGGTGACGTCTCGGGCGTGCACTGTCCATGCCGGCAGTCCCCCGCAGGCCGAGGCCCGGCGTGGGTGTGACGTGCGGAGGGGTCCTCGGGAGGAGGATCCGGCCGCGCCGCCTCCGAAGGCGCTGCCTGCGATGGTTGTGCGTCCGAAGCCGTCGCGTCCGAAGGTGCTGTGTCCGAAGGGGCCACGTCCGAAAGGGCTGTGTCCGAAGGGGCTGTGTGCGAATGCCCGCCACCGTCGGCCGGCCATGCTGACGCGCGCCGCGTGGCGTAGGTTGCTCCAGACTGGGCCGGGGCACGCTCGCCGTCTCCGTCCTTGGCGGACGCGCTCTCGTCGCCCTCGGCAGAGCTGGTGTTCACGGTGTGGTCGCCCCCGGCGTCGTCGACCTCGGGGGAGGCGGTGCTTGCGGTGTCGCGCGGCGCGCACTCGCCGGGCCGCTGCTCGCCGGGCCGCCGCTCACCGACCCCGCGCTCACCGACCCCGCAGCCGCGAGACTCCTCGTCGGGAAGTCCGGGCGTGGCGTCGCCGGAGCCGGTGGCAGGGGCGGTGGCGGCGTCGGTGCTGCCCAGGTCGCTGAGGTCGCCCAGGTGGCCCATCTCGGCCCGATCACCAGCGCTGTCGGCGGGGTCGGCGGCGGGGTCGGCCTCGGCCGTGCCGACGCCGCTGACGTCGCCCTCTGCGATATCGCAGACGCCCTCGGCGCCCCCACCACCGCCGTCTACAGCTCCGTCGGCATCGCTCCCCGCACCGGCACCTGCCTCGGCCTCGGCAGTGTCGAGGTCGTCGGCTTCGGCGGGCGCAGGGTTGCCGGTGTTGTCGGCGGCGGGGTCGTCGGGGTCTTCGGTGGCTGGGTCGGGGTTTTCGGGGTCGGTGGGGAGGGATTCGGCGCTGACCACGACGAGGAGTTCGGTGACGATCTTCTGCTCCAGCAGCGCGGCGATGAGCGCGTCCGCCTGGCGCTCCGTCAGCGTGCGGTCATCGCCGTCGGCCTTCTTCTTGGCGTACTCCTGCAACAGGGTCATCAGGCGGGCGCCGGGCTCACGGGGAATGTAGAACTCCCCTTCCACGCCGCCGCCCTTGCCCGGGCGGACCCGCAGGAACCGCCGCCCGTAATCGGCCTGCTCATCGCGTTCTTCGCCGTCGGGGTCGAGCACCGCCCGCAAATGGCGACCGGCCTTGGCCACCTCCGCCGCCCCCGCCTTGCCCGCCAGCTCCACCAAAATCGGCTCCGCCAACCCGGCCTGCTCATCGGTCAGCCCGGCGACAGCGGCGCAGATGGCCTCCACCACCCCCGCCGCCAACTCACCCACGGCGAACTTCTCCCGCACCACCGGTAGCCGCGGCAGCTCCGCCCCCAGCATGAGCAGGCGGCCCGCACCGCCCACCGTCATCCCGGCGGCGGTACGCAGCCAGGAGCGGGTGGAGGCATGCCCATGCTGCTTGGCCTGACCGGTCGCATGCACCCGGCCTACGCGGTCGGCCAGCGCACACGTGATCCGATCACGGGCGAACAGCAACTCCTCCGCCTCAGCAAGGCAGACGTCCACGTCATCGGGAAGCGGCGCCAGCGCCAGCTCCTGCGCCACCTCACGAACACACCCCACCACCACCCACGACGACCGTGCACGGCCGCGACCACGGCCACCCACGCCGGAGGCACCCGCGCCAGATTCCGCGCTATCGGCACCCCCACGCGTGGCATCCGCGCCAGCGCCGTCTGCACCAGGGGCAGTCCCACACGCGGTATCCGTGCCGTCGGCCGTGCCGTCGGCCTCTGTGTCGTCGGCAAGCCTGCCAGCGGTGTCCGCGCCCGGGCCGGCTGTGCTCCCACTACTGGACGCACCGTCGCCGGCGGATGTGCTGGCGTGCTGGCTCGCGTTCTGCGGCGGCTCGAAGCCGATGATCGGGAAGGGGTCGCGGGCGGATGAGCCGTCGGACGACCACAGCGGGGAATTGGCGATCAGACGGTCCCACCACTCACCGTCGCCATCGTTCGAATGACGAAGGTGCTCAGGATCGATGTCGAACAGATCCATCACACCTCCATCCATGGATTCGAAAACTTGTATTAATTTTCTCGCTTCCCTGAGGACGATGCAAGATCAACTAAGAATCTCCTGGGATCACAGATGAGGGCTGCGGGGGGCCTGGCGACGTGGGTCTTGGCGGTCAGCGGGCTGATGGCCAGGCGCTCGGCGATCTCGCCGTTGGACAGGCCGAGCGCGACGAGCCGCACGACCTCCAGCTCGCGGGTGGTGAGGGCGGCCAGCCGCTCCCCAGCGTCGGGCGCGAGGTCCTGTCGCCGGGCGAACCGCTCGATGACGCGGCGGGTGACCTCGGGGGGACAGGAACGCGTCCCCGGCGGCCACGGCGCCACGGCGGCCACTCCGCAGCGCAGCCCGGCCGGCGACGTCCCTGGTCAGGAAGCCACCGGCTCCGGCGCGCAGCGCGGCGAAGACGTGCTCGTCGGTGTCGTGCACCTCGCGCGCCACGCTCAGGCGCTCCTCCGCGGCGCGGGCACGCTATTCGGCCTCGCGCAGCAGGCCGCCCCGGCGCCGCGCCCCGGCGCCGCGCCGGGCGCGTAGGCAAGGCTCGCGTAGGCAAGGCCCGCGGCGACGAGGGCCGCGTAGGCAAGGCCGGCGGCGACGAGGGCCGCGAGCGGCGCCCCCTCGCCGAGGGTCCCGTCCGCTCCCGTCCGTCCCGCAGCCGAGGTGCGGGTGCACGGGCCGGTTGACGCCCTTTTGGCTAACCGCTATCTATTGAGGGGTCGCAGAGGAGGGTGGTCCGTGCAGGACGTGGTGCTGGCGCTGCTGACGAAGGAGCCGTCGCACGGCTACGACCTGCGCCAGCGGCTGGCGGCCGCGCTCGGACCGCTGGGAGACACGCTCAACGCGGGCCAGATCTATGTGACGCTCACGCGGCTGGAGAAGGCGGGCCTGGTCGTCCAGGAGCGCGAGGACGCGCCGGTGCGCGGCCCGCGGCGCAAGGTGTACGCGCTGACCGCGGCCGGGCAGGAGCGGGTGGCCGCGTGGATGGCCGAGAGCGCCGGGCCCAGAGCGGACGTGACGGAGTTCCATCTGAAGCTGGTGGCCGCTGGGGAGTCGGGTCTGGCCGACCCGGTCGCGCTCGTGGACGCGCGGCGGCGGGAGCTGATGCGCAGCCTCGCCGAGGCCCAGCGCGCCGCCCTCGCTCACGACACGGATTCGGAGGCCGGGCTGCTTCTGGAGGGCATCGCGCTCCGGTTGCAGGCCGATCTGCGCTGGTTGGAGGCGTGCGAGCGGGCCTGGTCCGCCCGGCGCGGGGAAGGCGGAGGAAACGGATGAGAACAGTCGTTCCGAGGGTCAGGGGCCGGTCGTCGCGAAGTGACACGGACGACAGCCCGCGCCCGGGACCGTACGGCCGCCGGCCCGCCGAGGCCCCCGGGCCGGCGCTGCGGGCGGTCGGCCTGACCCGCGTGTACGGGCAGGACGAGAGCATGGTGTGGGCCGTCGACGGGGTCGATCTCGACGTTCCCGCCGGGCAGACGCTCGCCGTGACCGGGCCCAGCGGCTGCGGCAAGTCCACGCTGCTCCAGCTCCTCGGCGGGCTCGACCGGCCCACCGAGGGCGAGGTGTGGCTCGGCGGCATGCGCATCGACCACCTCGGCGAACGGGCGCTGGCCCGGCTGCGGCGCCGATCCGTGGGGTTCGTCTTCCAGGCCTACCACCTGATGTACGAGCTGAGCGCGGCGCAGAACGTCGAGCTGCCCGCGCTGCTCGCCGGCGCCTCGCCGCGGGCCGCCCGCCGCCGCGCCGGGGAACTGCTGCAGCAGGTCGGGCTCGCCGGCCGCGCCCGGCATCTGCCGTCCGAGCTCTCCGGCGGGCAGCGGCAGCGGGTCGCCGTCGCCCGCGCCCTGGCCAACGACCCGCTGGTCGTCCTCGCCGACGAGCCCACCGGCAACCTCGACAGCGCCGCGACCCACGACATCCTCCGGCTCTTCGACGAGCTGCGCGCCGCCGGCCAGACCCTGGTCATGGTCACCCATGACGAGCGCGTCGCCGCCGCCGCGGACCGCGTGATCTCCATGCGGGACGGGACGCTGGCGGACGACACCCGCCTGGACGGCGACGGCCGCGGCATGCGACACGGCCACGACGGCGGCACAGGGCTCAGCCATGACGGTGGCACGGGGTTCAGTGGCACAGGTCTCGGCGCGCTGCTGCGCTGGGAGGACTGAGCATGGGACACCTGCTGCTGACCTGGCGCCTGATCCTGCACGACGTGCGCCGCCACCCCGCCGAGGCCCTCGTGTTCCTGGTCGCCGTCACCCTCGCCATCGCCTCCCTGACCCTCGGGCTGACGGCCCGCACCGCCCTGGCCACGGCGTACGTGAAGACCCGCGAGGCCACCGCCGGCCCCGACATCACCGCCATCACGACGGACAGGGATCCGTCCGGCCTGGCCGGACGCCTCGCGGACACGCCCGGCGTGGCCGCGCAGGCCGAGCCGATCTTCGCGTTCGACACCGTCATCCGGACGCACGGCCAGAGCGCGCGTTCCTCGGTCGAGGGGCGGGACAGCGCCCCGTCCGAGCTGGACCGGCCGCTGGTGACCTCCGGCACCTGGGTGCGTCCCGGCGGCGCGGTGATCGAGCGCGGATTCGCGCAGGCGCTCGGCGTGCGCGTCGGCGACAGCGTCACCATCCGCAAACGCGGCTATCCGGTCGTCGGGATCGCGATCAGCGCATCCACCCCGGTGTATCCGTGGAGCGACTGGGCCCAGGGGCCCGGGCCATCCGACTACGGCGGCAGGGTCTGGCTCACCACCGCCGACGCCCGCGCGGCGGCGGGCCACACCGCCGGTGTCCACCTGATCCATCTCAAGCTGACCGACCCGACGGATCCCGGCCGGTGGAGTCACACCGTGTTCACCGACGACCGCAGGGGCGACTCCTGGGTGAACACCCACAACTGGCAGACCGTCCTCCGCACGGACACGGTCATGATCAGGAACATGCAGCCCGCCCTGGTCGTGGGCGGCTGGCTGCTCGCCGCGGCCGCGCTCGTCACCCTCGCCGCGCTCGCCACCGCGCGCGCCGCCCGTGACACCCGGCGTGCCGCGCTGCTCAAGGCCGTCGGCGCCGGCCCCGGCACCGTCACCGCCGTCCTGCTGGCGCCGCACCTGCTGCTGACCTTCCTGTCCACCGCGCTCGGACTGGCCGCCGGGACGCTGGCCGCGCCCCACCTGATCGATCCCAGCGCCGGGCTGCTCGACACCGCCGGCCCTCCGGACTCCGTCACCGTCTTCGCCGCGGTCTTCCTCGCCGTCGTGGTCGCCGTGACCGGTGCGCTCGGCCCCGCCGTACGCGCCGCGCGGGGCAGCACCGTCCAGACCCTGGCCGACCCGGCGCACACGCTCACGCGCCGTCCGCGCCTGAACGCCGTGACGGCCTACCTGCCGACCTCGCTGCTGGTCGGCGTGCGGCTGCTCGCCCGCCGGCCCGGCCGCGCCGTCCTGGCCTCCGCCGGCACGGCCGCCACCACCGTCATGGTCACCGCGCTGCTCACCTTCCACGCAGAGCTCGACGCGACCCCCGCGGTCAGGCGGTTCGGCCCCCTCGAAGTGCGGACGGACCAGACCGGTCAGGTGCTGCTCGCCGTCACCTTCGCGCTGGTGGCGCTGTCCACGCTCAACACCGTGCTCCTCAGCTGGGGCACCGCCGTGCAGGCCCGGCGCGCCCTGACCATCACCCGTACGCTCGGCGCCACCCCGGGCCAGATCGTCGCGGCGCACTGCGTCACGCAACTCCTGCCCGCCGTGCCCGGGGTGGCGGCCGGCGTTCCGGTCGGGCTCGGCCTGTACTGGTTCTTCGCCACGTCGGTCACTCCCCCGGGCACATGGTTGCTGACCGCCGCGCTCGCCATCCTGCTGGCCGTCGCGGGGTTGACCGCGCTGCCCGCGTGGATCCACACCCGCGAGCCCGCGGGGCGCGTCCTCACGATGGAGCCCGCGTGACGGCTCCTTCCGTCATCGCCCCGCCCGGCGGCCGGCGCGGACGGATCCGCTAGCCTTAGATCGTACCGATCGGTTCGATCTATGCGAGGACGGATGACCCCCGAGATTCCGGCGGCCAACGCCAATGTGATCTTCGACAGCGACGGCGAGACCCTGCTGGGCGTCCTGCACCTCCCGGCCGGGCCGGGACCGCATCCGGTCGTCGTGCTGCTGCACGGCTTCCCCGGGCACGAGCGCAACTTCGACCTGGCCCAGCATCTGCGCCGCGCCGGATATGCCGCCCTCGTCTTCCACTACCGCGGGTCCTGGGGCGTCGGCGGCTCCTGGTCGTGGGCCACCTCGCTTGAGGACGCCGCCCGTGTCGTGACGGCCGTACGCGAGCCGGGTTTCGCCGCAGCGCACCGCCTCGATCCGGAGCGGCTGGCGCTGGCGGGGCACAGCTTCGGCGGCTTCGCCGCGCTGAGGACCGCGGCGGGCGACCCGGGCGTCCGCGCCGTCGTGTCGGTGTCGGCGTTCGACTTCGGCTCCGTCGCGGCCGCCTGCCGGGAGGACGCGGCGCTTCGGGCGGCGTACGTCGAGGGGTTCGGCGACGACCTGCTGCCCCTGAGGGGGACCAGCGGCGCCGCGCTCGTGGACGAGATGATGGAGGCGGGCGAGGCGTGGAGCCTGTCCGCGCTCGCCCCGAAGCTCGCGGACCGGCCGGTGCTGCTCGTCGGCACGGCCGGGCGCGACACCATCACCCCCGCCGCGCGGCACCACGATCCCGTGGTGGCCGCCTACACCGCTTATCCTGTGCCGCGCCTGGAGCACCGCGTGTTCGACACCGACCACGCCCTCTCCGACCACCGCCTCGAACTCGCCGAGACCGTCCGCGATTTCCTCGACCGGCACATCGGCGGCTGACCGGCCGTCGTCCCGGCCTCGCCGCACCGGTCGCGGCGAGGCACAGGGCCGCGCGGCACAGGGCGGCGAGGCACAGGGCGCGGCGAGGCGGAGGGCGCGGCGAGGCGGAGGAGTGGTCTGGGCGAGGGCGTGATCACGCCGCCTGCTGCTCCCGCATGCCCCACGGGGTGCCGTACGCCGTGAGCAGGTCGAGGAACGGCCGGGGCGGCAGGGCTTCGGGACCGAGGACGCCGGCGCCGGACCAGACGCCGGTAGCCATCAGTTCGAGGGCGACGACCGGGTTGACCGCGGTCTGCCACACCACCGCCTGGGAGCCGTACTCGCGCATGGACCACTGGTTGTCGACGACGTGGTAGAGGTAGACCTCGCGCGGGGCGCCGTCCTTGGCGCCCTTGACCCAGGTGCCGGCGCACGTCTTGCCGTGCATGCGGTCGCCCAGGGTCGCCGGGTCGGGCAGGCACGCCGCGACCACGTCGCGCGGGGACACCTGGACGACGGCGCCGCCCTCGGCGACGACCCGGACGGGCTCGGTGCGGTCGAGCCCCAGCAGATGCAGGGTCCGCAGTGTGCCGATGAACTGCTCGCCCAGACCGTATTTGAAGGTCACCCGCTCGGCGTCGATCCAGCGGGGCACGAGCAGGACCTCCTCGTGCTCGACGTTGACGCACTCGACCGGGCCGATGCCCTCGGGAAAGTCGAAGACCTCCGGCTCGCTGAACGGCGGGGTGGTGAACCAGCCCCGGCCGGCCTCGTAGACCACCGGCGGGTTGAGGCACTCCTCGATCGTCGTCCAGATGCTGAACGAGGGCGCGAAGTCGTACCCGTCGACGGTGAGGTTCGCGCCGTCGCGTACGCCGATCTCCTCGATGTGGTCGAACAGCTCGTCGGCGGCGTACCGGGCGAAGACGTCCGACAGCCCCGGCTCCACCCCGATGCCGACCAGGGCCAGCCTGCCCGCCTTCTCCCATTCGGCGGCCATCTCGAACTGGGCGTCCCCCAGCTTGACCCCGCACGCCTCGTACGGACGCTCCGGATGCGGCCGTGACAGCGACATCGCCATGTCGAGGTAGTGCGCGCCGGCCGACAGCGCCGTCCGGAACAGCGGCATCACGAACCGCGGGTCGGTGGCGTTGAGCAGGACGTCGCAGCGGTGCTCGGCCAGCAGTGCCGCCACCGCGGCCTCGTCGCCCGCGTCCACCCGCCGGGCGGTGAACCGGGCGCCCGCCTCCCCCAGCGCGGCGACGGCCGCCTCCGCGCGGGACAGGTCGTAGTCAGCGACGACCATGTGCTCGAAGAAGGACCGGCGGGCCGCGATCCGGGTGATCGCCGTACCGACGCCACCGGCGCCGACGAGCAGAACACGCATGACAAAGCTCCCTTTTAAGGACAAAGACCCCTTTGGTGTCCACGATCCAACGTCACCCGCGGACGGAACGTCAATGGTGTTGGCATAAGGTGGCGCCCGGGGAAAGGCCGAGGAAGGGCCGAGGAAGGGCCGAGGAAGACGGCGGAGAAGGGAGCACCATGCCCAAGCCGGTGGTTTCCGAGTCGGCACGCCGGAGGCGCCGCCCGACGAAGAACGGAGTCGTCCTCTCCGAGGACCTGATCGTGCGCACCGCGCTGCGCATGCTGCGCGAGCACGGCTCCGCGGGACTGTCCGTACGGCGGCTCGGCATCGCCCTGGGCGCCGACCCCAGCACGCTCTACCGCTACTTCGCCGGCATCGACGACCTGACCCTGGCCATCGGCGACATGCTCATCGGCCGGGCCATGGACGGCTGGCACGCCACGGGCGACTGGCGCGCCGGCCTTCGCGAACTGGGCCTGCGCATCCACGCGGCCTACCTCGAACACCCCCAGGCCGCGGTGCTGACCGCCAGCCGCATCAGCGGGAAGTCACACGAGATCGCGGCCGACGAGGCGATCCTCGGGCTGCTGCGCGGCGCCGGTTTCCCCGACCGTGCGGCGGTCCGCGTCTACCACGCCTTCATCGACATGACGCTGGCCTTCGCGGCGCTGGACGCGGCGTCCCTCGCGCTGCCGGATCGGGCGCGCAGGGCGGACGAGGAGATGTGGCAGGCGACGTACGCCCGCCTGTCCCCCGCCACCCACCCCAACATCGCGGCGGTCGCGCCCCTGCTGGTGGCCGACATGAACGACAGCGCCTACCCCGCCGCGCTCGACATGCTGCTCGACAGCGCCGCCCGGGACCGCGAGAGCCACGGATGAGGGCGGACACAGGGCGGACACCGGCACGTCCCGGAAAGCGTGAGCCGTCAGCCGCCGAGCTGGGAGTCCAGGGGGAGGCGGACGAGGAAGCGGGCGCCTTGAGCGCTGTCCGCTATGGTCAGGGTGCCGTCGTGGCGTTCGGCGATCAGCCGGGCGATGGGGAGGCCGAGACCGATTCCTCCCGCGTCCCTGCTGCGTGCGCTGTCGAGCCGCGCGAAGCGCTGGAACACCATCTCACGGTGGTCGGCGGCGATCCCGGCGCCGTCGTCGAGGACCTCCAGCTCCGCGACGCCCTTCGCGAAGCGCGGGTCGCCGTTCTCTCGCCGGAGCGTGACCGTGATGGTGGACGACGCGTACCGCTGAGCGTTCTGGATCAGGTTGCAGATCAGCTGCCGCAGCTGCAGCCGGTCGCCGTTGACGATCATCCCGGGCGCCAGCTGGAGGACGACCCTCCTGTCGCCCTGGTGGCTCTTCAGCTCCAGGGCGATGAGCTCGGCCAGGTCGACCGGGTCCCGTGAGTTCGGGACGCCCGCGTCGAACCGGGTGAGCGTCAGCAGGCCGGTGGTGATCGCCTGGAGACGCTCCACGCTCGGCAGGACGTCCTCGCACAACGTGCTCAGGTCGACGTCTTCGGCCGCCAGGAGGGCGTCTTCCAGCTGGACGCGGATGGCGGTGATCGGGGTGCGGAGCTCGTGGGACGCGTCGGCGCAGAAGCGCCGCTGCTGTTCGAGCATGCGCTCCAGCCGGTCCAGCGTCTCGTTCACGCTCCGGGCCAGGCGGTAGATCTCGTCCTTGACCTTGGGGACGGGGACCCGGCGGCCCAGGTTGGTGCTCCGGATGTGGTCGAGCTGGGCTCGGATGGCGTCCACGGGCCTGAGCGAGCTGGCGACGGTGTGCCGCGCCCCGTAGGCGACCGCCCCGGTGAAGAGGACCGTTCCCCCGACCAGGAGGGCCACCATGCCGGGATAGACGAAGAACGGCAGCGCCGGTGCGGCGCTGTACACGGTCCAGTCGCCGTCGCGATACACCTGTTGCGCGACGACGATATGGCAGCCGCCGGAGGGAAAGACCGAATTGCAGATCAGGGCGCTCGCCACCCGCCTGGGGCTTGCCGGCGTGAAATGCGCCATGAGCGGCCGGTGCTGCAAATCCCTGGTCGCGGCGACCACCTGTCTCTGCGGGTTGACCACCTGGACGGGGCGGATCAGGTTCGCCGAGATCGGCGGCAGCGGATTCTCGATCTGACCGTGGTCGACGTTGTACGCGGTCAGCTCGCCGACCGCCGTCACCTCTTTGGTGAGGTTCTCGGTGGCCATCTTGTTGAGGGCGAACAACAAGACGATGGAGAACACGATGCAGAGCAGGCTGACCACGACGCTCACGAACAGCGCCAGACGGGCCCGGATAGAACAGTTCTCTAACTTCATGATCACCCCGTTTCAGGCTGCCGGACTCGCGGCAGCCGCAGGACGAATCGCGCCCCGCCTGCTGTGCTTTCTTCGACGCCGAGGGTCCCCTGATGCGCCTGGGCGATGTCGCGGGCGATGGCCAGGCCCAGCCCGGTGCCGAGACTGTCGAGCCTGCGGGCGTCGTCCAACCGGGTGAAGCGCTGGAACACCCGCTCACGGTCGGCCTCGGCGATCCCCGGCCCGTCGTCGCTGACCGCGATTTCGACCGAGGCGGGATCGACCCGCACCTCGACGCACACTACACGCCTGGAGTGCCGCTGCGCGTTGTTCAGCAGGTTGGTGAGCACCCGGCTGATCTGGGACGGCACGGCGGTGACGATGGCCCCGTGGGTGATGCGGAGCCGCACCGGGCGCCGATCCGTACGCTGCGCGACCTCGGCCTTGACGAGGGCCGCGAGGTCGACCTGCCGCCACTCGGCGGGTGGGCAGTTGGGCAGACGGGCGAGGCACAGGATGTCCTCGGTGATCGTCTCAAGCCGGTCCACCTGAACCAGCGTCGTCTCGAGCAGCTCCGGCAGCGGCATCCCGCCGGGATCCTGCTGTGCCGCTTCGAGCTGCACCCGCAGCCCGGCGATGGGAGTGCGCAGTTCGTGGGCGACGTCCGACGCGAACTGCCGCTGGCGGCGGGCGAGGTCCTCGAGTTCCTCCTTGGCCCGCTGCACCCGCCCCAGAGCCTGGTTGATCGTGCGGCTCAACCGCGTGATCTCCTGCGCCCTCCTGGGCACGGAGATGCCGGCGGACAGGTGGGCGAAGTCGATCCGGGAGAGTTCGGCGCTCACCCCGTCGAGGGGGCGGAGCAGCCATCCGCTCACCTTCCAGGTGACCCAGGCGTTCAGGGCGATGAGCTCGGCGGTCTCGAGCGACACGAGCAGCGGGAGGCGGGGCCGCGCGAAGCCCAGCAGCGTCTGCCCCGCCTCGACGACCGCCCGAGGCCCGGCGGGGAAGACACCCGCGGGGAAGACACCGGCGGGGAAGACACCGGCGGGGAAGACAGTGGTGCGCGCCGGCATGCGCCCCGGGGCGCCCGTGCGCGGTCCGAGGCTCCTCTCAGGGGCCCGGGGTGACGTTTCCCGCGCCGCGGGCGAGGACCCGATGGGGCCGGCCGCCACCAGGCGATGGGCCCGGCCGGCGCCCCGTGCCACCGGGCCGTACGCCGGCGGGGTCCCGGTCTGGGGCAGAGCGGTCCCGCACCGGTCACACCCCCCTCGGACGGTCCCGGCTTTGGCCAGAAGGTACATCCCCCCTCCCACGGGGAGGAGGGTGAGGAGCGTCATGGCGGTGGCCAGCATGGTCATCTGCCCTCGGATCGAGACGGGCGCCCAGCGCCTCCACAGGTCCGGCCGCCGCCGGGCCGGATGCCGGTGGTCGTTCCCGTGGTTCCCTGGGCCGGGTGACGACGCTCCGGCGTGACCGGGGGTCTCGTGCGCGTGCTCCGCGGAGGCGTGGCCGGTGGAGCCGGCCGCGGAGAGCCGGTGCTGCGGCCGGTCGGCCGTCGGGGGGCGGCGGGGAGCCCGCGTCCGGGATCCGTGTTCGCCGTTCTCCGCGCGAGAGGCGTTCGCGCGGTTCGCACCGTCGCTCGTCCCATGTGCGCGCCAGGCGAGCATCGGCGACCCGCCGGCCAGCACGTGCCCGAAGACCTTTGTGGCGGCCATCCACGCGAGCAACGTGAAGAGCGTGAACAACAGCCACAGGAGGATCAGGAACTCATCGTTCTTCAGGTCCACCGTCGCCACCCTTTCGAAATAGGAATTCGAGGGATGCCAGGCTCCTGAGAGGGCCGGGAGGCGTCGCGCGTCGTCCGCTGCACATGGTTCTTCGGTACCGCTCAGTCGAGGGAGTGGCTTACGCGTCGGCTCATAAGCGAGAAATGAGTCGACCGATTCGATCCTGAACGGCGGACGGCCTTCTTCGTATCGCACATGTGTGTAGGGTTACGCGCTGCTCACGGCGCTGAGATCTACCGTCCGGCCTCGTCCGATCGCGATGGAGGGGCAACCGGGGGCCTGTTGCGACGTCCTGTACGCCGGGTGTCTTATGGCTTCATGTGCAAGTTATCCCGGAATGTCCTGGATGCGACGCATAGGCCCGGTTCCCGGGAGGCATCCTGGCCCGGGTGGCGCGGCCGTGCCCGGGAGTGGGAGCTCGTCGCCGGCCGGCTCGGGGCGGCACGTGTCGGCGGGGGCGGGGTTCTGCTGGTCGAGGGCCCGCCGGGCGTCGGCAAGAGCCGCCTGCTCGACGTGGCCGCCGTCACCGCGGGCAGATGGGGGTTCCGGGTGGTCCGCGGCGTCGCGGACGAGCTGACCCAGTTGATGCCGCTGGCCCCGCTGACCTCGGCGCTCGGGGAGATCCTCCTTCCCACCGGCGACGGCGGCGGCGTGCCCGGCCCGGCCGACCGGCGGCTGCAGTTGCTGGAGCAGCTGCAGGAACCGCTGGAGGCGCTGGTGGCGCACGGGCCCTTGCTGCTCACCCTGGACGACCTGCAGTGGACCGACCACATGACCATGCTGGCGGTGCGGTCGCTGACCATGGACTTCGCCTCCTCCCCGCTCGTCTGGATGCTGGCCCGTACGACCGGCGGCGGCGACATCCCCTGGCTCGACCGCGTGTTCAACACGCTGGATCGCGAGGGTGCGAGGCGGATCCGGCTGGAGGCTCTGGACGACGCGGCGGTGGCCGAGGTGGTCGCCGACGTCCTCGGGGCGGCGCCCGAGCCGGACGTGCTGGCCCTGGCCGGCATAGCGGACGCCAATCCCTTCCTGCTCGTCCACCTCATCGAGAAGCTCAAGCGCGAGGGCGGGTTCCGGATCGCCGACGGCCGCGCGCGGCTGGCGTCGGCACGGCTGCCGTCGGCTCAGGCGGTCACCCGGGAGCGTCTGGAGGAGCTGTCCCGGCCGACCAGGCACATGCTCCAGGTCGCCGGGGTCCTGGGCCGTTCGTTCTCGGTGACGGACCTGGCCGAGATGCTCGGCGAATCGACGGGCGATCTGCTGCCCATGCTGGAGGAGGCGATGTCGGCGGGCATCGTCGGATCCGCCGGGCACGAGCTGGCCTTCCGGCACGACCTCCTGTGGGAGGCGGTGACGGAGAGCCTGTCGACCGCCGTCCGGCGGGCCCTGCACCGCGAGGCGGGAGAGATGCTGCTGAAACGCGGCGGATCGGCCGTTCCCGCCGCCGCGCACCTCATCCACAGCGCCGGCCACGGTGACGCGTGCGCCCTGCTCGCACTGGACCAGGCGGCGCGGGAGGTGCTTCGGTCCTCGCCGCATGCCGCCGCCGATCTCGCCACCCGGGCGCTGGAGCTGACCGACGCCGCCGACCCCGACTGGGTGGGCCGGGCCACCATCGCGGTCGACGCCCTGACGGCCATCGGGCGGCTGAGCGAGGCCGCCGATCTCGCTCGCCGCGCGCTCGGCAGGGCTCCCTCCGCGCTGGCGCATCGCCTGCGCTGCGCGCTGGCGTACATCCTGCTTCTGAGCGGCCGGCCGGCCGACGCCGTGTCCCAGGCCGAAGGCCTGCTCCACGAGGACGACATCTCCCGTGACCTTCGCGACGTCGCCGAGTGGACGGTGTTCTGGGGGCTCATCACCCTGAACGACGTGGGAGAGGGACAACGGCGGGCGGATGCCGTCCTCGCCGATCGCGACGGGCATTCCGACACGGCCGTGGTGGGCGCCCTGCTGATGCTCTCCCGGTGCGCGATGATCGACGGCCGGGTCGACGACTCGTTCAGGAATCTGGACGAGGCCCTGCGGATCGCGAACCGCGGCGCCGTGGAGGCCGTCCAGCGGCCGTACACCCGGCTGCTGCTGGGTCATCTTCACCGGTGCCTGTGTCAGTTCGAAGCGGCCGACCTGGCCATCCGGGCGGCCGAGGAGGAGATCGAGGCGCTCGGCGTGACCGTGCTGGCCGCGCAGCCCGCGCTCTTCCGCGCCCGCGTCAAACTGGCCGCCGCCCGCCTCGACGACGCCGTCGCCGAGGCCGAGGCCGGAATGACGATCGCGGACGAGATGGGCACGCACGGGTTCATCCGCGTGGGGCTGTCGATCCTCGCGTACATCGCCGTGCGGCGCGGCGACATGAACGCCGCGGCCCGCTACATCAAGAGGTACGCGCGCGAGCCCGGCACCGCCGGAATGCTCTTCGGATCGGCCTGGGAAAGGTGGGTGGAGGCCGTGATCGCCGAGGGCCAGGGCGATCTCGAACGGGCGATGGACATCCTCCGCCCCACCTACACGGACGCGGACCAGCAACGACGGACGCTCATGACGGCCCCCCTCGCGGCCGTCTTCATGACCCGGCTGGCGCTGGACACGGGAAACCGGGCGTACGCGCAGACCATCGTCGACACGGCCGGCCACCTCGCACGGAGGAACCCCGGCTACCCCATCTTCGGCGCGGCGGCCGCGCATGCTCGCGGTCTTCTCCACGCCGACCCCGCCGACCTCGCCCTCGCCGCCGCCAACCACCCGCAACTGTGGGAGCGCGCCTCGGCCGCCGAGGACCTCGGAGTCCTGCTCATGAAGACCGGCGCCTCCGCCGACCGCGAGCGGGCCATCCACAGCCTCGACCAGGCGTACGACGGCTACCAGCGGATCGGCGCCCTGCGGGGCGCGGCCCGCGTGCGGGCGCGCCTGCGTGCGCTGGGCGTCCGGCGCCGTCACTGGGCCCCGCCGCACCAGGAGGAGTTCGGCTGGAACAGCCTCACCGACACCGAACGCGCCGTGGCGGAGCTGATCGCCCAGGGATTGACCAATCGTCAGGCCGCCGCCCGGATGTTCCTGTCTCCGCACACGGTGTCGGCCCATCTTCGCCGGATCTTCATCAAGCTCGACATCGCCTCCCGGGCCGAACTCGCCCGCATCTTCGCCGAGGAGCGCCCGGACCACGAGGCCTAGCCGGCGGCCGGCTCCCCCTCCCCCCGCCCGCTCACCCGTCCGTACGGCCGGGGCCGAAGGGGCGGTCGCCGCGGAGGGTGATGCGGTGCATCACGCGGTGCGCGTCGCCGTAGTCGCGGTTGGCGTAGTGGGCGGTGCTCCGGTTGTCCCACATGGCGACGTCGCCGATCCTCCAGCGGTGGCGCACGATGTGCTCGGGCTTGGTGAGGTGGGCGTAGAGCAGGTCGAGGATGGCCCGGCTCTCCGCCTCGGACACGCCGACGATGTGGGAGGTGAACCCGGGGTTGACGAAGATCCCCTTGCGGCCGGTCTCGGGGTGGACGCGGACCACGGGGTGCTCCACCGGCTCAAGCCGGGTGACGAGCTCGCCGTCCCAGACGTTGCCCTTGCCGCCGCGGCGCTGGGCCAGGTAGTAGCCGAACTCGCGGTTGCCGTCGTGGACCGCGGTGAGCCGGTCGGCCAGTTCCTTCACGGGTTCGGACAGGGAGTCGTACGCCAGCTGGGCGTCGGCCCAGCTCGTGTCGCCGCCGGTGGGCGGGAGGATCACGGCGCGCAGGATGGAGCCGAGCGGCGGGCGGGGCATGAACGTGACGTCGGTGTGCCAGACGTCGGCGAAGCCGTTGTCGGCGCTGTCGAGCGCGTAGATCTCCGGATGCGCCTCGTCGACGCCCCCGACCACCGGGTGGGAGGCGGTCAGCTCGCCGAGACGGCGGCCGAGAGCGACCTGCCCGTCGTCGTCCAGGCGCTGGTCGCGGAAGAAGAGCACCTTCCGATCGACCAGGGCGGCACGCACCGCGGCCAGTTCCTCGTCGGTGGCGGTCGCCAGGTCCAGTCCCTCGACCTCGGCGCCGAAGTGGGGTCCGAGAGGCCGCAGGGTCAGCCGCTCCGCGGTCGTTGTGGTCATCTCACTGTCCTCCTGGTTGGTGTGGTGCTTCACGCGGCGGCGGCGCGTACGGCGTGGCCGACCTCGGCGCGGAGCGCGGCGTACTCGGGAAGGGCGCGCAGTTCGTCCGGTTCCACTCCGGTGCGCGGAAGGGTGACGTCAAGGTCCAGCGCGATCCGGCCCGGCCGGCGGGTGAGCACGACGACGCGGCTGCCGAGGAACACGGCCTCCTCGACACTGTGGGTGACGAAAACCGACGTGCGGCCGGTCTGCGCGCTCACCCGGCGCAGGTCCTCCTGCAGGCGCTCCCGGGTGAGCGCGTCCAGGGCGGCGAACGGCTCGTCGAGCAGCAGCAGCGGGTCGTCGCCGGCGAGCGCCCTGGCGATCGCCACGCGCTGCTGCTGCCCTCCGGAGATCTCCCAGATCCTCCGGTCCGCCACATCGTGCAGGCCCACCCGTTCCAGCAGCTCGGGCACCCGGCGGGCACGTTCCGCACGGGGCACTCCGGCGTACCGCAGAGCCAGCTCGACGTTGCCGCCCACGGTCTTCCACGGAAACAGGCGGGGCTGCTGGAAGACGATCCCGGCGCCTCTGCCCGGGACCGGCGCGGCGCCGCCGGTCCGTACGGTGCCGGAGGCCGGCCTCTCGAAGCCCGCGACGAGGCGCAGCAGCGTGCTCTTGCCGCATCCGGACGCCCCGACGAGCACGAGGAAGGCGCCGGGAGGGACGGTCAGGGAGATCGGCCCCAGGGCGGCGACCGGACCTCCCGGGCCGCCATAGACGTGTTCGACCTCGTGCAGACGGACGGCGGCGACCTCCTCGCCCGCTCCGGCCGTCTCAGGGCGCGAGGACACCGGGAAGCCCCTTGGTGTAGATCGCCCGTTCCACCGCGGCGAGGCCGGGCACCGCGTCGATCTTCTGCTGGTCCTTGAGGAACTGCGCCGCGCTCACCAGGCTCTGCGCCAGGCCGCCGACCTTGTCCGGCGTGCCGAGCCACTCCGGCGAGGACAGATCGGCCGGCCTGAGGAAGACGCCCTGGCTGAGCTGCGCCTTGGCCTCGTCCTTGCCGATGTTGAGCTCCGCGCCCACCGCCTGGGCCGCGGTGTCGGGATCGTCCGCGATCAGGTCGAGCGCCCTGGCCTCGGCCTTGCGCCAGGCGTCCACCGCGTCGGGGTGCGCCTGGATGAACGCGGTGGACACCACGCCCAGGTCGAGGGTCGGCTTCCCCGCCGTCGCCAGCTCACGGCTGCTGACGATCGTCTTGCCGGTCTTCTTGATCTCGTCGAGCGTGGGCAGCCAGACGTAGGCGGCGTCGATGTCGCCGCGGGTCCAGGACGCCAGGATGTCCTGCGGCTCCAGGTCGACGATGTTCACCGCGGACTCCGGCACCCCCGCCTTGTCGAGCGCGGCGAGCAGGCTGTAGTGGGACGTCGAGGCGAACGGCGTCGCCACCTTCCTGCCGCGCAGGCCCTCCACGGACGAGATGCCGGTGCCGTCGCGGGCGATCAGGGCCTCGTTGTCACCGGCCACGTCGAGCACGAACGCCACCTGGTAGGGGATGTCGAGCGGTGCGGACAGCCCGCGCGCGACCGGGCTCGACCCGATGGCCGCGATGTCCACGCTCTTGGCCACGAAGGCGGTGTTGATGCTCGCTCCGGAGTCGAACTTGGTCCACGTGATGGTGTAGCCGGGCAGCGCCTGCTCCAGCCACCCCTTGTTCTTCACGATGAGGTCCCCGCTCGGGAACGCCTGATAGGCGATGCGGATGGTGCGGTCCGCGGCATCGCCGCCGCCTCCGCTCGTGCCGGAGGCCGCGCCGTCGCCGCACGCGGCCAGGACGGCGGCCGTCGCGGCGGCCAGGGCGACGGAAAGCAGGCGCGTGAGGCGTGGTCGTGACATGGCGGAGGGTTCCTTCTGCGGTGGGAGGGAGTTGCGGTGGGAGGGAGATCGACGAGGCTGGACAGAGGCTGGACAGGGGCTCAGGCGCGGCCGCGCCAGGGGATGAGCCGGTTCTCGGCGGCGCGCAACAGGCCGTCGATCAGCAGCCCGGACAGGCCGATCGCGAGCAGCCCGAGCACCACGACGTCGGTCTGCAGGTAACGCTGGGCGTCGCGGACCATCCCCCCGATGCCCGGCACGCCGTTGACGGTCTCCGCCGCGACGACCGATGAGTACGCGACCCCGACGGCCAGCCGGACACCGGTGAAGATCTCCGGCAGTGCGGCCGGCAGCACCACATCCTTGATCACGTCCCGTCGTGAGGCGCCCAGCGCCCGCGCCGCCTCCACCAGGCCGGTCGGCGCGCCGTGGACGGCCGCGGCGGTGGCCACGGCGACCGGCGGGAGCGCGGCGATGGCGAGCAGCCACAGCTTGGGCGTCTCGTCGATGCCGAACCAGATGATCAGCAGGCTGAAGTACGCCAGCGGAGGCAGGGCCCGTACGAACGTCACGACCGGCTCGGCCACGAGGCGGATCCACGGCACGGTGCCGAGGACGACGCCGAGGACGAGCCCGGCCACCACGCCGAGCGCCGAGCCGATGAGGATGCGGCGCAGGCTGATCGCCAGATGCTCGACGAGCAGGTGACCGCTGTAGCCGCGGACGCCGTCGTGCGTGGTGGACAGCAGGACGAGCTGGTCCCACACCGCCCGGGGCGCGGGGACGAACGACGGATTGCCCGCCGCGACCGCCGCCAGCTGCCACAACGCGAGCAGTGCGAGCAGCGACAGCACCCGCACGCCGATCCGGCGGGCTCTGCGCCCTCGCCGGCCCCGCCCGAAGGCGGCGGGCGCTCCTTCGCCGTCCACCGGGCCGGCGGGCTCGGGCGCCTCGCCGGGAAGGAGCGGACGGGGACCCGGTGAGTGGCCTCTTGCGGGGGATCTGGAGTGGGGTCTTGAGGGGGATCTGGAGTGGGGTCTTGCGGGGGATGACGTCACAGTGGTCGCTCCGTGGGGAGGGCGCCGCACCGCCCGGAGGCGAGGCGGGCACGGCGCGGCAACGGAAGGGGGGTCGTCCGGTGAGGGCGGCCACGCCGGACGGGGCCGTACGGGGGACCGGACGGGGAGCGCAGGTCAGGAGCGCGGTTCAGGAGCGACAGGCCGGGCCGTTCAGACGGCACAGGTCGACGTGCCGACGCCGGGCCAACCACGATGCCGTAAACACAGGTATTTCCTACCAAATTTGTGGGATGATGGCAACGGAACATCTTCCGCTCGGTGCCTGCGAGCGGAACGCGCAGCCCTGGCGCCCCCGGCGCGACGGGGCACGCGCATCCGGGCTGTCAGCTCTGCACGCGCCGGTCGTACTCCCTTTGATGCCTCTGGATTTCGTCCGCGTTGTCGACCGTCCAGTCGTACAACCGGGCGAACGGCTCGCGCAGCGATTCGCCGAGCGGCGTGAGTGAGTACTCGACCCCGACCGGCGAGGTGGGGAGCACGCGGCGCGCGATCATCCCGTTACGCTCCAGGCGGCGCAGGGTCTGGGTCAGGACGCGCTGGGTGACGCCCTCAAGGCGGCGCTTGATCTCGTTGAACCGCCTGGGCTCGTTCAGGACCGCCATCACCATCATCGACCACTTGTCGGCGATCTGGTCGAGGATCGGGCGGCTGGGGCAGTCGGCCCGGTAGACGATGTCCGTCGAGGTGCCGGGCTCCGGAAAGGCCATATCGGTATCCTTCGCGATCCTTGAGATGCCGAAAGTGCGTTATTGACGGCTGATCGCCCGCCGCCACATCGTAAGTATGCATGGGGAACCTAGGTGCATACCAGATACGGATCGGGGACCTCCATGAACGACGCCTACACGACCCTGCGGGTGAGCCGCGAGGCCGGCATCGCCCGCGTCACCCTCGACAATCCACCCGTCAACGTCTTGGACGTCGTCCTGATGGGCGACCTCCGGCGCCTGCTGGCCACGCTGCGGGACGACCACTCGGTTCGGGTCGTCGTGTTCGACAGTGCCACCCGAGTTCTTCATCGCCCACGTCGACATGTCGCCTGGTGACACGCCGGACGCGCTCGGCAAGCTCGCGCACGGACTCCCGGGTGGTGTCAACGTCTTCCAGGCCCTGGGGGAACTGCTGCGGCACCAGCCCCAGGTGACCATCGTCAAGCTCGCCGGGATGGCGCGCGGCGGTGGGGCCGAGTTCGTCGCCTCCGCCGACATGGCGTTCGCGGCGATCGGCCGTGCCGGGATCGGCCAGATCGAAGCCCTCATGGGCATCGTGCCCGGCGGAGGGGGCACGCAGTATCTCGCCACCAGGGCCGGCCGCAACCGCGCGCTGGAGGCGGTGCTGAGCGCCGACCTGTACGACGCCGAGACCGCGGAGCGCTACGGCTGGGTCAACCGGGCCGTCCCCGCCGATGAACTCGACGACGTCGTCGACCGGCTCGCCCGCGCGAACGCGATCTGGAGGGCCTCCTCCGGCGACTGGCCGGTCAGGGAGTGACGCTCCCGGTTCACGGGGTGGAGTAGGGTCGCCGGGTGCCCGACCCGATCTTCGCCCACCCGCGCCTGGCCGCCGTCTACGACGCGTTCGACGGAGACCGCGACGACCTTGACGTCTATCTCTCCATCGCCGGCGAGCTGGGCGCGGACCGCGTGCTCGACGTCGGCTGCGGAACGGGATCCCTGGCGGTCTTGCTGGCGGACAGCGGACGCACGGTCATGGGCGTCGATCCCGCCGAGGCGTCGCTGCGGATCGCGAGGGCGAAGGACCGGACCGGAAGGATCACCTGGATCCACGGCGACGCCACCACGGTCCCGGCGTTCGGCGCCGACCTCGCGGTGATGACGGGGAACGTGGCGCAGGTCTTCCTCACCGACGACGACTGGACGCGCACGTTGCGGGGCGTCCACGGCGCGCTCCGCCCGCGGGGATATCTCGTGTTCGAGACCAGGCGGCCCGAACGCCGGGTGTGGGAGGACTGGGCCTCGGGCACCGGTCCGGTGATCCTCGACCTTCCGGAGGCCGGGCCCGTGGAGCAGCGCTTCGACGTCACCGACGTGAGCCTGCCACTGGTGTCGTTCCGCTACACCTACACCTTCCTGGCGGACGGCGCGGTGGTCACGTCGGACTCGACCCTCCGCTTCCGGGACCGGGACGAGGTGGAGACGAGCCTGGCCGCGAACGGCTACCGCGTGCTGGACGTGCGGGACGCCCCCGACCGCCCGGGCCGCGAGTTCGTGTTCGTGGCGCAGCGTACGACCTGAAGCAAGCGCACGACCTGAAGCGGCGTTACAACCTGAAGCGCCGCAGGGCCCGCCGATAAATGGTGGAAACGGCCGTTCTTTTCTGCAGTCACAAACTGCACATTACTCATGCCATCGGGCATATCCGAATAAAAATCCGGGACGAATCGCCACTCACGGATGACCTCCCACCGGCGTGGGGTGGCCGATTGTGGCCAATCGGGAACTTGCCGTAAGCGGGCCTATTTACATCTATTCGTTGACCGGTCACCATATGTCCGTGGCCACACCCCCTCGTTGATCAACGGCCGGCGCCGAACAGATCAGCGAGGTCGTCAACCCATGGAATTCGGCATTCACTCGCGCCGGCACGTGAGGAGAGGACTCACCGGGTAGCGCATTCAAAGAAATGACCGGCGCTGCCGAATTCCCGATGACATAACGCCACACCAGAAGGAACAAAACCGTGATGATGACGCGACGATTACGGGCCGCCGTGTGCGCGGCGGCGGCCGCTGCGACGCTGGTCGCCGGGGTGGGAACGGCATCCGCCGCACCCGGGGTCACCCCCGCCGACGTAACGCTCGACCTGGCCCCCGGCGAATCGAAGACGATCGACAAAACCGTCTCCACTCCCGCCGTGCCGCCCAAGCCGGATATCGCTTTCCTGATCGACACGACAGGGAGCATGGGCGGAGTCATCTCCAACGTGCGGACCAACGCGAACACCATTTTGTCCAATATCGCCGCGGCGCAGCCGGACGCTCGGTTCGCGGTCGCCGAATACAAGGACGCGGCCGATTCGACTCCATTTCGGGTGGCGCAGAATCTCACCGCCGACCCGGCCGATGTCACCGCCGGCATCAATTCGCTGTCCGCGTCGGGCGGAGGCGACTTCCCCGAAGACGGCATCGGCGCCCTGTATCAGGTCGCCACAGGGGCGGTCGGCTTCCGGCCGGACAGCACCCGGATCGTGTTGCTGATCGGGGACGCCCCCAGCCACGACCCCAGCGGCGGCCATTCGCTGGCCGACGCGATCAGCGCCCTGCAGGCGGCCGACATCACCGTGCTCGCCTTCGACCTGGCCGGGCTGAACTCGACCGGGCAGGCGACCGCGATCACCGAAGCCACGGACGGGCAACTGTTCTCCGGCCTCAACGCCTCGGAGGTCAGCGACACCATCCTCGCGGCCCTGCACAACCTGCCGGTCACGGTCACCCACAAGCTGCGCGACTGCGACCCGGACCTGTCGGTCTCCCTGACCCCGGACAGCCGTACGGTGACCAGCGGCGAGGATGCCGCGTTCTCCGAGAAGGTCACCGTCGGCGACGGAGCCGCGCCGGGAAGCACCCTCACCTGCAAGGTGGACTTCCTGATCAACGACGTCCTGTCGCCCGGCTTCACCGAAACGATCACCGAGCACGTTCCGAAGGCGACCCCGAAGATCACCACAACCCCGTCGGGCGAGACGCCCGCGGGCGGGAACCTCTCGGACACCGCGACCCTGTCCGGCGGCCACCACCCGACGGGCACCGTCAAGTTCGAGCTGTTCGGACCCGGCGACACCAACTGCACGACGCCGATCGCCACCCGCACCGGCGACCTGTCCGACAGCGGCACCGCCGCGTCCGGCGACGTGACCATCGGCGCGGCCGGCACCTATAGGTGGACCGCCACCTACAGCGGCGACGCCGACAACAACTCCGTCACCTCGCCGTGCAGCGACGAGGAGGTCAAGGTCACGCCGCAGCGGCTGACCGGACGGGCCTACGGCCTGACCGCCGGCGCCTCCCTGGCCGGCCTGCAACTGATCAACATCGCCCGCACCCCCGACACCGGCCCCGTCTCCACCACGTCGTCCGGCAGCACCTCGGTGCCCTGCACCGCCACCCTCAGCGGGCTGATCAGCGCGCACGCCCTGTGCGCCAAGGTCGTCACCACCGAGTTCCCCGGCAAGTCCGAGGCCACCGCCTCCATCGACGACACGACCATCGGGATCACCGGCATCCCGGTGATCAGCCTCAAGACCATCAAGTCGAGCTCCACCACCACCTGCTCCGGATCGAGCGGGACCACGACGATCGCCTCCCTCAAGGTCGGCAACACGGTGGTCATCTCGGCGCCCACGAACGTCGCGCCCAACACCACGGTCAACGTCGGCGTGGTGAAGCTGGTGCTCAACGAGCAGATCCCGTTCACCACGCCCGACAAGGGCCTGACCGTCAACGCGGTCCACGTCACCGTCAACGCCCTCGGCCTGGCCAAGACCGACGTCGTCCTGGCCTCCGCCGAGAGCGACATCGGCAACTGCCCGTGACCTGAACCGACCGACCCCGAGGCCGGGCGGAGCATCATGACTCCGCCCGGCCTCGGCCACTACGGCAGGAGTCCCAATACGGCAGAAGTCTCAGTGCTCGCCGGCGTCGGCGAGGACGCGGCGGGCCTGGCGGACGACGGCCTCGTCCACGAAGCGACCGTCGGCGAGGGCCACCGCACCCTGGTCGGCGGCGGAGACGACCTCCAGGGCCGCCACGATCTCCTCCCTGGCCGGGCGGTAGGCCGCCGCGATCACCGGAAGCTGGACGGGGTGGATGGCCGCCCGGCCGCGAAAGCCCATCGCCCGGCCCGAGGCGCAGGAGGCGGCCAGGCCGTCGAGGTCGCGGACGTTCGCGAACACGGACTGCGCGGGGGCCGGCAGCCCGGCCGCGCGGGCCGCGACCACGATGCGGGAACGCGCCCAGGCCAGGCCCGCCTCGTCGGTCACGCCGAGGTCGGCGCGCAGATCGGCCTCGCCCAGGCCGATCCCGGCGACGGCCGGTGAGGCGGTGGCGATCTCGAAGGCGCGTTCCAGCCCGAGGGCCGACTCGATGATCAGCCGCAGCGGCACGCCCGGCACGGCCTCGGCGATCCGGCGGACCTCGTCGGCCGACTCCACCTTGGGGACGCGCAGGCCGCCGCTGCCCTGCAGCAGCGTGCCGAGCGCGTGCAGGTCGGCCTGGCCGTACGGCGTGCGGACGTCGTTGACCCGGATCTCCACGCGCGGCCGCGGCGTGGCCAGCAGGGCGACCACCCCGGCGCGTGCGACGTCCTTGTTCTCCGGGGCGACCGCGTCCTCCAGGTCGACGATCACCATGTCCGCCTCGCCGCCCAGGGCCTTGCCGATCCGGTCGGGGCGGTCGGCGGGCACGTACAACCAGGTCAGGGGCGCGGCAGGGACACCAGAGGCGTCGGCGCCGCTCATGCCCGATCACCCTGTGACATCACACCACTCCCTTGACCCTCAGGGCCTCGATCTGCGCGCCGGTCAGGCCGAGGCCGCGCAGGATCTCGTCGGTGTCGGCGCCGTGCGGACGGCCGGTCCACCGGATGTGTCCCGGCGTCTCCGACAGCCGGAACATCACGTTCTGCATCCTCAGCGGGCCGAGCTCGGGGTCCTCCACGGTGGTCACCGCGTCGAGCGCCGTCAGCTGCGGGTCGGCCAGCACGTCGCGCACGTCGTAGATCGGCGCCACCGCGGCCTCCGCCTCCTCGAACGCCCGCAGCACCTCCTCGCGGGTCCGCTCGCCGACCCACGCCGCGACGGCCGCGTCGAGCTCGCCGACGTGCGCCACCCGGCCGGCGCCGGTGGCGAACCACGGCTCGTCCACCAGGTCGGGCCGTCCGACCAGGCGCATCACGCGTTCCGCGATGCTCTGCGCCGAGGTGGAGACCGCGACCCACGAGCCGTCGCGGCACCGGTAGGTGTTGCGCGGCGCGTTGTTGACCGAGCGGTTGCCGGTGCGCGGAGGCACGACGCCGAGCCGGTCGTAGATGGTCGGCTGGGCGCCCAGCACGGTCAGGATCGGCTCGATGATCGACAGGTCGACGACCTGCCCGCGCCCCGACCGCAGGGCCGTCATCACGGCGAACGCGGTGGCCAGCGCGCAGATGCCGTCCGCGAGCCCGAACGGCGGCAGCGTGGGCGGCGCGTCCGGCTCCCCGGTCATCGCGGCGAACCCGCTCATCGCCTCGGCGAGCGTGCCGAAGCCGGGCCGCCTGGCGTACGGGCCGAACTGGCCGAACCCGGTGACCCGGGCGAGCACCAGGCCGGGGTTGGCCGCGCTGAGCCGGTCCCAGGACAGGTTCCAGCGCTCCAGCGTGCCGGGGCGGAAGTTCTCGATGAGCACGTCGGCGTCCTGGACGAGCCGGACCATGAGGTCCTGGCCCTCCTCGGTGGACAGGTCGAGCGTCATCGTCCGCTTGTTGCGGCCGAGCATCTTCCACCACAGCCCGTCGGGCCCGTGCCCGCGCGAGGGGTCCGGCCTGCGCGGGTGCTCGATCTTGACGACGTCCGCGCCGTAGTCGCCGAGCAGCATCGCCGCGGTCGGCCCGGCGAACAGCGTCGCGGCGTCGATCACCCGTACGCCGTCGAGCGGCCCGGTCACAGTCCCTCCTCCATCAGGCGGTCGATCTCGTGGCGGTGGGGCATGGAGGTGCTGGCGCCCTCGCGCTGCACCGACAGGGCCGCGGCGGCCGAGGCGAAGCGCAGCGCCCGCGCCGGGTCGTGCCCCTCGGTCCTGGCCACGGCCAGCGCCGCCGCGAAGGTGTCCCCCGCCGCCGTCGTGTCCACCGCCCGCACCGGTAGGGCGGGCTGGTGTAGCCGGGCGCCGTCGCGCGAGCCGTACAGGGCGCCCCGGGCGCCCAGGGTGACGACGGCCTCGGGGACGAGGCCGAGCAGCGCCTCCAGCGCGTCGCCGGGGTCGTCGCGGCCGGTGAGGGCCGTCGCCTCGTGCTCGTTGGGCACGATGAGGTCGACGGCCTCCAGCAGTTCGGCGGGCAGCGGCACCGCCGGGGCCGGGGTCAGGATCACCTCGGCCCGGGACTCCCCAGCAGGAGACGCAGCACGAGCGACGTGGGCCGCGGCGACCACGGCGTCCATCGGGAGCTCCAGTTGCAGCAGCAGCGCGCCGGACCGGGCGATGACCTCCGCGTCCCGCCCGGCGGGCCCGGTGACCGCGCCGTTCGCGCCGGGCACCACGATGATCGAGTTGTCGCCGCCGTCCTGCACGACGATGTGGGCGACGCCCGACGGGCCGGGCACGACCCGCAGCCCGCTGGTGTCCACGCCCGCCTCGGCGAGCGCGGCCCGCAGCCCGGGCCCGAACGCGTCGTCGCCCACGGCGCCGAGGAAGGCCACGTCGGCTCCCGCGCGGGCCGCGGCGATCGCCTGGTTGGCTCCCTTGCCGCCGGGGATCGTGCGGAACTCCCGGCCCGTGACGGTCTCCCCCGGTCCGGGGGCCTGGGCGACGTACGCCACCAGGTCCATGTTGGCGCTGCCGAACACCGAGATCATCGTCGTTCCCCCTCACCCAGCGCGAGCGTGCGGGCGGCGAGCGACTCGATGGAGATGCCGTCGAAGCCGGGCAGGCTGCTGGCCAGCCGGTCCCGGGTGGTCCACCGCTCGGGGACGCCGCCCGTCAGCGCCCCGGCGATCGATCCGGCGGTGGCGGCGGCCGAGTCGGTGTCCCAGCCTCCGGCCACGGCCGCGCCGACGATCGCGGCGAAGTCCCCGGCACCGTGGACTGCGCCGTGGACGAGGGCCGCCGCCAGCAGCGCCGCGTTGTTGACCGTGTGGACCCAGTGGAGGTGGCCGTGCCGCGCGTACAGCCGGTCGACGACCCGCTCGAAGTCCGGCTCCGCCGCGGCGTCCGCGACGGCCTGCCGTACGGCTTCCGCCAGGCGCGAGCCGGGCGGCACGACCGACAGCCCGGCCTCGATCACCTCGTCCACGCCTTCGGCCACGAGGGCCTGCGCGCACATGGCGGCGGCGAACATCGCGCCGTAGATCCCGTTGGCCGCGTGGCTGAGCCGGGCGTCCCGCCACGCCCAGACCGCGGCCGTAGCGGGGTCGCCCGGGTTGGCCCAGCCGTACACGTCGGCCCTGATCAGCGCGCCGATCCACTCCCTGAACGGGTTGCGGTGAACGGCGGTCGCGGGCGGTTCGAGACCCGCGAGCAGGTTGCGGTAGGCCGCCCGCTCGGCGGTGAAGACCCGCCCGGCGGGCAGCGCGTCGAGCCAGGTCTTCGCGACGTCCTCGGTCGTGAAGTCCCGTCCGTGCCGTTCGATAACGGTGAGCGCGAGCAGCGCGTAGTTGAGGTCGTCGTCCTCGGGCACGCCGTCGATGTTCTCGGCGAGGCTGGTGGCCGCGCTGCGGCGGTTCCACGGCCACCGCTCCGCGATCTCCGGCGGCAGCCCCTTCGCGGTGAACCAGCCGCGGATCGGCCAGTTGCCGGTCGCCTCGGCGATGGCCCTGATCCCCTCGCGGGGGATCTTCTCCACCGGCTTGCCCAGGAGGCAGCCGGCCGCCCTCCCCCACCAGGCGGCCAGGACCCGCCCGGGCTCGGGCCGCACCCGTGGGCGGGCGCCGGGCGAGTCAGGCCAGCCGGGGCAGCTCGCGACGATCTCTTCGAGGCCCGAGGGCTCGGGCAGCGGCGAGGGGATCGCCGCGAGCGCGTCGAGCAGCTCCCCGGCCAGGGCGCGCAGCGCCTCGGGGGCGGGCCCGGCGGAGGCGCCCGCCCGGGGCGGCGCGTCGTGCCCGCCCGCGGCGTGCCAGCGCTCGCGCACGGCCGCCACCTCGGGGAGCGTTCCCCGGCCGTCCTCGTCCGCCTGCCGCAGTTCGTGGCCGACGAGGTCCTCCGGCTGCACCCACGTCAGCCGGATCATCGCGCGTCTCCCCGCGGCGCGAGCAGGGCGTCGAAGGCGGCCTCGTGCGCGCGGCGGCGCTCCCGGTCGGCCCGGTGCACCCGCCGCGCGACGCCCGCGATCGCCAGCCCCGGCCCGACCAGGTCCGTACGACTGGCTGTCGCCACCTGGTCCAGCCACTCGGCGGGGACGGCGGCCCGCCCGCCGAGCGCCCCCGCGACGGCCCCGCCCATCGAGGCGATGGAGTCGGCGTCGCGGCCGTAGTTGACGCCGCCGAGCACCGTCTCGCGGTAGTCGCCCTTGGCCATCACCAGGAACGCGAGCGCGAGCGGCAGCTCCTCGATGCTGTGCAGCCGGCTCGGCCGCCGCGCCCCGAGGCCCTGGTCGCGGTAGGTGTCGGCCACCGTGTCGTACGGCCGGACCGCGGCCCGCAGGGCCTCGAAGGAGCCCTCCCAGTGGCCGAGGCCCCGGGCGGCCGAGCAGACCGCGTCGATGGCGGCTCTGGTGCCGTCGCGGGCGAGCCGCAGGCAGGTCGCCACGACCGAGTCGGGCGTCGCTCCCGGCCGCATCGCCTCGGCGACCGCCGCCGCCAGCACGCCCGCCGCCTCACGGCCGTAGCTCGACTGGTGCGCCCCGGCCAGGTCGATCGCCTCGGCGTACGCGCCGTCGGGGTCGCCGGCGTTGACGACGCCGACCGGGGCCATGTACATCGCCGCGCCGCAGTTGACGATGTTGCCGACCCCGGCCTCGCGGGGGTCGGCGTGGCCGTAGTGCAGCCGCAGCACGAGCCACTTCTCGGCGAGGAACACCCGGTGGAGCGGCAGCGCCTCGGCCTCCAGCTCGGGAATCCACCGCTTCTCGCCCATCATCTCGGGCACCAGGTGCTCGGCGGCGGCGTAGGCGTCCAGATGGCCGCCGACCCGCTCGTACACCCGGATGAGGGCGTGCGTCATCAACGTGTCGTCGGTGACGTGGCCGTCCCCCTTGTGGTAGGGCGCGATCGGGCGGGCGTTGCGCCAGTCCTCGTTGAAGGGAGGGACGACGCCGCGCACCCGGCCCCCGTAGCGCTCCTGGATCTGCTCGGGCGTCCACCCCTCGGTGGCCCCGCCGAGCGCGTCGCCCACCGCGGCGCCCGCCACACACCCCACGGCGCGATCGGCCAGCAGGTCATCATCCGGCAGGTCCTCCTGCGGCGTCATCCGGTCCTCCCCCTTGTCCGTACGCGTGATGTGCCGGGCGTCATGCGAGCCGCCCGGCGATGTCCAGCAGGTCGGTTCCCGCGAGCTCCGGCAGGCAGCAGCCGGCCAGGACGCGGGCCCGCTCGCGCCAGGCGGCGGGCAGCGCGTCGTGTCCCGCGGCGCAGCCGAGCAGCGCGCCGGTGAGCGCGGGCGCGGAGTCGGCGACCGGCGCGAGGCAGGCCGCCGCGGAGACGCCCGCGCCGAACGCCTCCGGCGGCCGCCCGCAGGAGACGGCGGCGTCGGCGAGGGCCAGCGCGATCGGCACGGTCTGCGCGGCGGCGACGCCGTAGCTGTAGACGTGGTCGAGCACGGCGGCGTCCAGCGCCGGCACCGCGGCGAAGGGCGAGCCCGCCGCCCGGGCCGCCGCGAGCGCCTCGCGCGCCGCGTGCCCGATGGCCGTGTCCGGCGGCAGCGCGCCGAGCGCCGCCTCCACCGCCTCGCCCATCGGGGCGCCGTCCGTCAGCGCCGCGACCGCGCGGGCCATCGCGACCGCGCCGAGCACGCCGTCCTCCGCGTTAGTGACGCGCGCGTCCTCCAGCGGATCGAGCCCGGCCACGCCGAAGGCGACGGCTCGCACCGCCGCGGCGTCGTCGAAGTGGTGGGGGTTGTCGTGGCCGCTGGCGGGCGGGCGCTTGCCCGCCGCCAGGTTGTCGAGCGCCGCCCACACCGAGATGCGCGCCCGGACGTCGTCGCGGCCCGCGAGGCGGCCGAACGCCTCCGCCCGGTCCTCCCGGATGGTCAGGGCCGTCCAGGCCAGCCACTCGGCGTCGTCCGACGGTCCTGCCGCCAGCGGCGCCACCGGCTGGTTCAGCGCGAACGGCACCGGCAGTGTGGTGACCTGGTGTTCCTCCGCGAACGCGTCGAGCTCCCGGTGCAGCCGCCTGCTCCAGCCGGCCAGCAGCGTGGACCGGTGCCGGGCGGCCGGCCATCCGGCCGCGTCGCCCGCGGCGAGGCCGACGAAGGCCCCCCGCACGCGGTCGAGCCGGTGCGGCCCGTCCCGCCTGTCCCCCGATGGCATGTGGTCCTACATTCCTTTCACGATCTCGTCGGCGACGTCGCGGATGTCCCGCCCGGCGACCACGGGCAGGCAGCGGCCCGCCACCGGGCCGATGCGCCCGGCCCAGCGCGCGGGCACCGCCACCTCACCGCGGCCCGCTCCCGAGAGAGCCCCGGCGACGGCGGCGGTGGTGTCGGCGTCCCTGCCGAGGTTGGCGGCCGTGACGACCGACGCCTCGATCTCCCCGCCGCCCGCCATGTAGGCGGCGAACGCGAGGGCCACCGCCTCGGGCGCCAGGTCGGTCCACGGGTAGTGCTTGACCACGACCGTGTCGTGAAGCGCACGCGCAAAGGAGTCGTGAAGCGCGCGTGCCAGGAGGGGGCGGGGGGTGCGGGCGGCGACGTCGAGCGCCGCGCGCAGGCTGCGGGCCGTCCAGGAGTCCTCCGGCACCGCCCGCAGGGCCGCCCCGGCCACCTCCTCGGGCGGGGCGCCGGTCATCGCGACCGCGACCGCCGCGGCCACCGCCCGGCCGCCGAGTATCCCCTCGCCGGTGTGGCTCACCCGCCCGTCGGTCTCCGCCAGCCGCGCCGCCTCGTCCGGGTCGCCCGCCGCGAAGATCCCGTACGGCGCGGCCCGCATGGCCAGGCCGTCGGACCAGCCGTGGGCGTGCCACCGGCCGGTCAGCGGCGGCTCCAGGCCGCGGCGCAGGGCCTCGACGGTGCCGAGCTCGGAGAACCCGGCGCCGCGCATCGGCCCGTCGAGCCGCGCCACGATCTCCTCGCGCCAGGCCCGCGCCACGTCCTCGGAGGTGAGCGCGTGACCGTGGCGCAGGAGCACGGTGGCGGCGAAGATCGTGTACTCGGTGTCGTCGGTGCCGCCGCGCTCGATCTCGGTGAGCACGCCCCACCGCGCGGCGATCTGTTCGGGAGAGAGGTTCTCCGCGGGGGCGCCCAGGGCGTCGCCGGCGGCGAGGCCGAGCAGACAGCCCCGGGCGCGGTCACGTACGGAGGTCAACGGCTGTACCGCTCCAGCACCTTGTTCCCCTCCTCGACGAGCCGCGTGGCCAGCTCGTCCAGGCTGATCTTGTCGGCGAAGTACTCCTGCATCGCCGGCGTGGCCACCTTGCTCTTCCACTCGTCGAACCCGTTCACCTTGAGGAACGGCGCGACGACGAGATCCTTCGCCGAGGCGGTGGCGACGTCCCACCCGTTCTCCTCCGTGGTGAGCGCGGGGTCCTTCGCCGCCGACGTGCTGGTCGGCAGCAGCCAGTCACCCTTGGCCAGTTTCGCCTGGTTCGGGCCGTTCAGGAAGTAGGCGATGAACTTCAGCGCCTCGTCGGGGTGCTTGCTGTCGGCCGCGACCGACAGCGTCTGCGAGACCGCGCCCTGCTGGGAGGTCTGCCCCTTCAGCGGGGGCAGCGTGACCCACTCGAACCCGCCCGGCGCCTGCTCGGCGACCTGCTGGCGCAGGTACACCCCGGCGGGGACGATCGCGTACTTGCCTGCGAAGAAGCCCGGCAGCGGGTCGGCGGTGCCCATGCCCAGCGCCGCCGGGTCGGCCGACTTGTCGGCGTAGAGCTGGTCGTGGATGCGCTGGAGCACCTCGCGCTCCTGCGGCCCGACCTTCACCGTGGTCTTGCCGTCCTTCGTGTCGAAGAAGGTGCCGCCGAAGTTGAGCGCCAGGTTGAGCACCTTGTTGACCGGCGACTTCATCGGCCAGGCGACGCCGTACGCGCCCTTCTTGGTGAGCTTCTTCGACACGTCGGCGAACTCGTCCCACGTCCACGGGGAGTCCGGGGTGGGCATGCGCACACCGGTGTCGTCGAGCAGCTTCTTGTTGGCGATGAGCACCTGCGACTCCTGCAGGAACGGCACGCCGTACACGCCCTGGCCGCTCTTGCCGTCGGAGAAGGTGACCGTGTCCCACGCGGCCTGCGGGATGTCGTTCTGCAGGTCGGCGGGGACCTTGCCGGTGAGGTCGAGCAGGAAGCCCCGCGAGGCGAAGCTCGACAGCGCCGGGGAGTCGTCGTGGATGACGTCCGGCGGGTCGCCGGCCTCGAACGACGTCACGAGCTGGTCGTTGACGTTGTCCCAGCTCCCCTGGACGTACTCGACCTGGATGTTCGGGTTGGCCGTGTTCCAGTCGGCGACGATCTGCTTGTTGGCCTCGATCGACTCCTTCTGCCAGGCCAGGCTGAGGAAGCGCAGCTTCACCGGCTCCCCGGACGCGCCGCCGCCGTCACCGCCGTCACCGCCGCCGCTCCCGCACGCGGCCGCTGTGAGCGCGACCGCCGCCACAGCCAGCGCGGCACCCAATCTCTTCATTGAGAACTCCTATCGAAGGTCGCCATGCCGGTCAGCCCTTGACGGCCCCGGCCATCAGGCCGGACCGCAGGCGCCGCTGGATGATCGCGAAGAAGACGAGGCTCGGCACGGTCGCGAGCAGCGACGCCGCCGCCAGAGGGCCGAGCCGGGCGACCCCTTCCGGGCCGACGAAACGCACCAGCGTCAGCGGAAGGGTTTCCACCTCGGGATCCTTGAGGATCACGAGGGCGAACATGAACTCGTTCCAGGACGAGATGAAGCTGAACAGGAGCGTCGCGACGACGCCGGGCGCGAGCAGTGGCGCGACGACGGCGGCCAGTGCGCGCAGCCGCCCCGCGCCGTCCACGGACGCGGCCTCCTCCAGCTCGCGCGGCACCGCCCGCACATATCCGCGCAGCATCCACAGCGCGAACGGCATGACGAACGTGACGTGCACGACCGTGAGCCCGGCGAGGGTGTTCACCAGTTCCAGCCGCCGCAGCACCATGAACAGCGGAATGATGATCAGGACGACCGGGAAGACCTGGCTGACCAGCACCCAGCCGATCGCGATCTTGCCGGCCACGCCGCGGAAGCGGGCCAGCGCGTACGCCGCGGGCAGCGCGAGCGCCACCGTGATCAGGGCGGTGGCGACCGCGACGACGAGACTGCGCAGCCCCGCGCCGACCAGGTCCTGCTCAGCGAAGGCGTCGGCGAAGTTGGCCAGCGTGGGCCGGCGCGGGATCCACGTGGGATCGAGGGCGGCCATCTCCTGCGGAGTCTTCAGCGCCGTGGACAGCAGCCACAGCAGCGGGAACGCCAGGAAGACGACATATCCCAGCAGGGCGAGATATTTCAGCGCACGCGTCATGTCAGTTGCCCTCCTGCGCCTGCCGCCACAGGTACAGGCCCAGCACGGCCAGCACGACGATCGTGATCGCCACGCCGAGCGTCGCGGCGTACCCGAAGAAGCCGTATCGGAACGCCTCCTCGTACGCGAACAGCATCGGCAGCCTCGTCCGCCCGCCCGGCCCGCCCTGGGTGAGCACGTAGACCAGGCTGAACTGGTTGATGTTCCACACGAAGTCGAGTGAGGTGATGGCCACGATCACGGGCCGCAGCTGCGGCAGCGTGACGTTCCAGAACCGCCGCCAGGCACCCGCGCCGTCGACGCTGACCGCCTCGTAGAGCTCCCTGGGCACGTTCTGCAGGCCGGCGAGCAGCACGACCGTGGTCTGCGGCATGCCGGTCCAGACCCCCACGACGATGACCGCGGGCAGCGCGAGGGAGAAGTCGTGCAGCCAGTCGACGTCCGAGCCGAACAGGCCGTTGAGCAGGCCCGCGTCCGGGTGATAGACGAGCCGCCACATCAGGCCGACCACCACGGGCGGCATCGCCCACGGCACGACCGCCAGCACCCGGGCGACGCCGCGCAGGCGGAGGTCCTGGTTCAGCAGCAGCGCGAGCCCCAGCGAGGCGAGGAACTGCAGCACGGTCACCGACAGGCCCCAGACCATGCCGATCCGGAACGACTCCCAGAAGTCGCCGTCCGACAGCAGCTCCACGAAGTTCGCCAGGCCCACGAACGAGGTCTCGGTGTTGCGGCCGGACCGCGCGTCGGTGAAGGCCAGCAGGATGCCGTAGACCAGCGGGCCCACGCTGAACAGCAGCACCGGCACGAGCGCGGGGAGCAGGAGGGTGAGCCCGCTCCCCGACAGGGGCCCGCGTCGCGGCCCGCCTCCGGCGCGGCCGTACGGCCGCTCGGCTACAGCGGTCATCGGGCACCTCCCGGCGAGGCCGGCGGAAGAGTGGTGGAGCCCCGGACGGTGAGGCTCGGCCGCACGACCGACACCCGCGGCTCGCGCGGGCCGTTCTGCAGCCGGTCGAGCAGCAGCCCGGCCGCCGCCCGGCCGCGCTCGGCCGACCCGAGCGAGACGCTGGTGAGCGTCGGCCAGGTCACCGAGGCGAGGTCGGTGTCGTCCATGCCGACCACCGCCACGTCGCCGGGGACGTCCCTGCCCTGCTCGCGCAGCACGTCGAGCGCGCCGAGCGCGATGAGGTCGTTGGCGCACATCAGCGCGTCGACGCCGGGCACGCGCGACAGCAGTGCCCGCGCGGCGCGCGCGCCGCTGTCGCGGTAGAAGTCGCCCACCTCGACGAGGTCCTCGTCGTACGGCAGGCCGAGCGCCTCCAGCGCCTCCCGGTAGGCGGCGGCGCGGGCGGCGCCGGGAACGGTGTCGAGCGGGCCGTTGAGGAAGCCGATGCGCCGCCTGCCGATGGTGTGCAGGTGGTCGAGCGCGAGCCGCACGCCGGCTCTCGAGTCGGTGCGCACGTTGTCGACCAGCGCGCCCTCCGGCATGTCGTCCGGCAGCGCGCCGATGACCACGACGGGGGCGCGCGCGGCGACGATGGCCTCGACGTGCTCCTCGGTGACGCCGCGCAGCGGGCTGATGATGAGGCCGTCCACGTAGCGCTCGCGCAGCCCGCGCAGCACGCCGAGCTCGTCTTCGGCCTCGCCGTCCGTCGAGTGGATCAGGAGCCGGTAGCCCGCCGCCTTCAGCAGCGGCTGGATCTCGCGCACCATGGCCACGTAGACCGGGTTGCCGATGTCGGCCATCGCGAAGGCGATCTGGTCGGTGCGGCGGTTGCGGAGCGAGCGGGCGACCGAGTTGGGCACGTAGCCCAGTTCGTCGGCCGCGCGCATGACACGCCGCACGGTGTCCTCGCGCGTGGGCAGCCCGTTGAGCACACGTGACACCGAGGCGATCGACACACCGGCGCGTTGCGCGATCGTGGTGATCGTGGGACCCTCGGTCAACGGAACCTCACTTGGGAGAGAGTGTCCTGTAATCGTTTACCGGCCGGTAACGTGCAACGATCTGTAAACGTTTACGGCCGGATGAGTCCATATCAAACCGGGTCCTCAGGAGAGCGTCAAGTAACGAACAGGTAAACCGCCTAGATCACCAAGCCGCAACAAGCCGCGCGTTGGTTCTGCTCTTCGACCAGATTCGCCCTAGAATCCGCCGATGTGAACGAAGGTCACGAGGACCCGCCGAAGCTCCCCACCAGAGAGCGCTCTCCGCGGTTTGGGGGCGGCCGCCACAGACGGCCCCTCCCCGCCGACCTGCCGCCTGACGCGCCTGCCCTGGTCCTGGCGGTGCCGGGCAAGGCCGGCGATCCGGCGGGCCCGAGCGGTGACGTGGCCATGGAGGTCGCCTCCGTCGTCAGGCTCGACAACCCGCAGATCGACCTTCGTATCGTCTCGCTGGCCGACGGCGGCGCCGATCTCACCAAGGAGTTCGCGTCCATCGCCGCCCAGCGGCCGGCGGACGGACCGGCCGCGGTGGTCGTCCCGCTCGTCACCGGGCCCCATCCGCGCGTGCTGCGCGCCGTACGGGACGCCGTGACGCAGAGCGAGGCCGCGGTGCGGATCACCGAGCCGCTCGGGCCGCATCCGCTGCTGGCCGAGGCCCTGCACGTGCGCCTGGCCGAGGCGGGCCTGGCCCGCGCCGACCGGATGCGCCTGTTCAACGTCTCGTCGCCGGTCGACGGGATCATCGTCGCGACCGCCGGGGGCGACGAGGCCGCCCGTGGCGCCGACGCGACGGCCGTCCTGCTGGCCGCCCGCCTGACGCTCCCCGTCGTCCCCGCCGCGCTGGACGGCCAGCCGAGCGTGCGCGACGCCGCCGAGCGCCTGCGCAACATCGGCGCCAACCGGCTCGCCATGGTGCCCTACGTCATCGGCCCCGAGACCGACCTCGACCGGATCACGGCGGCCGCCGACTCGATCGGCGCCGGGTGCGCCGAGCCCCTCGGCGCGCACGAGTCCGTGGCCCGCATGGTGTGCGTCCGGTACGGCGCCGCCTTCGGCGGTTTCGACGGCTTCGACGACCTGTCTGACTAAGGTCGCCCGCGCGGCGGTCAGGGGCGCAGGAGAAGGCTGATCTGGGCACCGGCCTCGCGGAACCCGAGGGCCCGGGCGACGCGCCGCGACGGCTCCGGGCGCGCTCTCCACTGCGGCAGCAGCCCTTCGGCGAGCGCGTCGGCCACCGCCGCCGAGGCCACGACCCGGGCCAGGCCACGATCACGGCACCGGGGTCTCCGGCGTCGAGGTACGCGAGCGCCGCCGGGCCCAGCACGTCGCGGACGGCGAGCCGGGCGGGCAGCAGGGAGGGCAGCAGGGAGGGCAGCAGGGACGGATCCATGCGGCCGGCGGGCAGGGCGTCGCGCAGCGGCTCGGCCAGATCGGCGTCGGGCACGGTCGCCAGGGCGGCGCCGTCCAGCGTCACGACGCCCGCCCATCCCGGCGGGCACAACCACGACTCGGGCGAGACCACGACGGCCACGTCGCCGGGGCCGGGAAACGCGACAGGGACGCGGGCCATCGCCGCCCACAGCCGGCGGGCGCGATCAAGCGAGTTCCGGGGCATTCCCTCATGATCCCCGGCGTGCCCGCGCCGGAGGTGGAAACGGGGTGGGCGTGAGGCTAGGGAAGCGGGCGGCGGCCGGGGAAGCCGAGATCGCTGCGGTGATACCAGCCGAGGGCGAGCTCCCCCTCCAGCCAGCACAGCCGTACGGACACCTCGCCGAGCACGGCGGGGAAGTCGACGAGCAGCGGGGCGACGCCCTTGATCTCGATGTCCTCGGCGTCGAACCAGGTCAGGATCTCGTCCATCCGCGCCTCCAGGCCCTTGGCCTCCGGCAGGCCGCCGAGGGGTGAGGCGCCCGCGTGCCGCAGGTCGTGGGTGAGCTCGGCCAGGTCGGCGCGTACGGCGACGAACGCGCGGGCGTGCTCGAGCACCGCCGGCATCAGCGACCTGGCCTCGTCGACCGTGAAGATCCTCGCCACCCTCCGGACGCTACCGCATCACCCCCCTGCCAAGCTCACAGGCGGCGGCGCAGCAGGCAGAACTCGTTGCCCTCCGGGTCGGCGAGCACGTGCCACTCCTCCTCGCCGGTCTGGCCCACATCGGCCGGCACGGCGCCGAGCTTCAGCAGGCGCTCCAGCTCGGCCTCCTGGTCGCGGTCGGTGGGGTTGACGTCGAAGTGCAGGCGCAGCTTGTCTCGCTTGCGCTCGGGCACGGGCTCGAAGATGAGCGTCGGCTGGAGACCGCCGAAGCCGGTGCCGGGCGGGCCGATCTCCACCCAGCCGTCCTTGCGCTCGATCACCTCGAAACCCAGCACCTCGCACCAGAAGGCGGCGAGCCGCTCGGGGTCGTGACAGTCGACGACGAGTTCAGTGATACGACAGGCCATGACCGGGGCTTTACCCGCGGGCGGGCGTCGCATGCAGCGGGCAGTGGGCGGCCTCCGGATGGGCCGCCAGCCAGTCGATCCGCTGCCCGCTCTCGTCGTCCATCGGCGTGTAGACCACGATGCGGGTCTCCGGCGGCGTCGCCAGCGCCATGCTCGTGGACGTCAGGCGGATCAGGCCCACCGACGAGTGCTTGAACAGCTTCACCCGGACGCCCGGCCTGGCCACCTCGTGCATCGCCCACATCCGGGCGAACTCCGGGCTGGCCGCCGACAGCCGGGCGACGAAATTCGTCCAGGCCGGATCTCCCAGGTGGCGGCCGAACGCGGCCCGCAGCGTGGCGACCATCTGCGGGAGCTCCTCGTCCTTGTTCACCAGCGGGCAGCAGCAGTCGGGCAGGGTGAACACCCGCCACAGGACGTTGCGTTCGAGCCGCGGCTGCTCGACCACCGACGCGAAGAGCGTGCCGTACGCGGCGTTCCAGGCGAGCAGGTCGTAACGCCCGCTGTAGACGCACGCGGGCAGCGGGTCGAGCCGGCGCAGGATCGTGTGCACCTCGGCGTCGAGGCCCTCCCCGTCGCCCGCCGGATCGGCGATCTCCGGCAGGTCCGCCAGCCGGTAGAGGTGCTCCCGTTCGGCCGCGTCGAGCCGCAGGGTGCGGGCGACGGCGTCGAGCACCTGCACGGACGCGTTGATGGGGCGGCCCTGCTCCAGCCAGGTGTACCAGGTCACGCCCACGCCCGCGAGCTGGGCGACCTCCTCCCGCCGCAGGCCCGGCGTACGGCGGCGCAGGCCGGGCGGCAGGCCGACGTCCTCGGGCCTGATCCGCTCGCGCCTGCTCCGCAGGAAGGCCGCGAGCTCCTCCCGCCTGGTGTTCCTGGTGCGCATCCCCGTCGTCACCTTCCCCATCCTCACGGGTGGGCGACCGCGTTGCCAGGTGGTGTCAGTACCAGTATCGGCAGGCTCTCGTTACCGGTATCGCGGCGGCAGCATCGTTGCCGCCATGACCACTGTCACCACCCGCGCGCCGGCCGCGCGGCGAACATCGCCCGCCCTGCTGCTCGGCGTCATCCTGGCAGGGCAGTTCATGGCCGTCCTCGACGCCACCATCGTCAACGTCGCCGCGCCCACGATGCGCACCGACCTCGGGGCCACCGGCTCCGGGCTGCAACTCGTCATCTCCGGATACACCGTGGCGTACGCCATGCTGCTGATCACCGGGGCGCGCCTCGGGGGCCTGATCGGCTATCGGCGCCTGTTCCTCACCGGGCTCGCCGTGTTCACGGCCGCGTCGCTGATGTGCGGGCTCGCCCCGTCGACCGGCGTGCTGATCGCCTTCCGGCTCGTGCAGGGCGCGGGAGCCGCCCTGATGGTGCCCCAGGTGCTCAGCCTGATCCAGGTCACCTTCGAAGGCGCGTCACGGGGGCGGGCGCTCGGCGTCTACGCCACGGTCATCTCGACCGGTGCGGTCGTCGGGCAGGTGCTCGGCGGGCTGCTGGTGACCGCCGACCTGTTCGGCACGGCCTGGCGGCCGGTCTTCCTGGTCAACGTGCCGATCGGGCTCGCGCTGCTGGCCGTCGGCGCCCGGATGCTGCCCGCCGCGCACGTGCGGCGAGAGCAGGGTCTCGACATGCCCGGCCTGGTCACCCTGTCGCTCGCCGTCTGCCTGCTGGTCGTGCCGCTCGTGCTCGGCCACGAGGAGCACTGGCCGCTGTGGGGGTGGGTCGCGATGGGCCTGTCGGTTCTCGCGTTCTGCGCGTTCCTGCTCGTGGAGCGGCGTGCGGCGCATCCGCTCGTCCCCGGCCGCCTGCTGCGCGCCCCCGGGGTGGCCGCCGCCGCGTCCGGCATCTTCCTCGTGATGGCGGCCTACGCCGGCTGGCTGTTCGTCATGGCCCTCCACCTCCAGGGCGGCCTCGGTGACAGCGCCCTGCGGGCGGGCTGCCTGTTCATCCCGGCCGCCGGCGCCTTCGGGCTGACCAGCCTCAACTGGAAGCGGCTTCCGGCCCGCCTGCACCGGCCGGTGATCGTCGTGTCCGCCGTCGTCACCGCCGCGGGCGAGCTGGCCCTGGCGGCGGCGCTGTCCGGCGGCGGCCACGGCGAGCCGCTGCTGGAGATCAGCTTCGCGGCCATCGGGGCCGGCATGGCGGGCACGTTCAGCCCCCTCATGGCGGTGGCGCTGGCCCGGGTCGCGCCCGCGGACGCGGCCGACGCCAGCGGCCTGATGGCGATGATGCTCCAGCTCGGCCAGGTCGTCGGCGTGGCCGTCTTCGGCACGCTGTTCCTCAGCCTCGCCCCCTCCGCGCACGCCGCCACGACGACCTCGCTGTGGGTGGCCGCGGTCTCCGTGGCCGCGGGCGTCTGCGCGCTGCCTCTCCTGCGCCGGAACCGGGGATGACCCCCCCGGACGAGCGCCCGTCCCGGGAAACCGGACGGGCGCTCGGATCAGGCGCGCGGATGGACTCAGATGAGGCCGAGGGCGAGCATCGCGTCCGCGACCCTCCGGAAGCCGTCGATGTTCGCACCGGCCACGTAGTCGCCCGGCATGCCGTACGCGTCGGCGGTCTCCAGGCAGCGGGCGTGGATGTCGCTCATGATCTCCTGGAGCCGCCGCTCGGAGAACTCGAACGTCCACGAATCGCGGCTGGCGTTCTGCTGCATCTCCAGGGCGCTGGTGGCCACGCCGCCCGCGTTGGCGGCCTTGCCGGGACCGAAGGCCACCCCGGCCTCCTGGAACACCCGGATGCCCTCGGGCGTGGTCGGCATGTTGGCCCCCTCGCCGATCGCGACGCATCCGCCCCTCACGAGCGCCTCGGCGTCCTTGCGGGTGATCTCGTTCTGGGTCGCCGACGGCAGCGCCACCTCGCAGGGCACCTCCCACACGCTGCGCCCGGCGACGTACGCCGCCTCGCCGCCGCGACGCGCGGCGTACGCGCTGAGGCGGCGCCGCTCGACCTCCTTGACCTGCTTGAGGAGGTCGAGATCGATGCCCTTCTCGTCCACGACGTAGCCGGAGGAGTCGGAGCAGGCCACGACGACGCCGCCCAGCTCGTTCACCTTCTCGATGGCGTAGATGGCGACGTTGCCCGCGCCCGAGACGACCGTCCGCTTGCCGTCGAACGACGTGCCCCGGGCCTTGAGCATCTCCTCCACGAAGAACGCGCAGCCGTAGCCGGTGGCCTCGGTGCGCACCTGGGCGCCGCCGTACGCCAGGCCCTTGCCGGTGATCACGCCGGACTCGTACCGGTTGGTGATGCGCTTGTACTGACCGAACAGGTAGCCGATCTCCCGGCCTCCGACGCCGATGTCCCCCGCCGGCACGTCGGTGTTCTCGCCCAGGTGCCGGTAGAGCTCGGTCATGAAGCTCTGGCAGAAGCGCATGATCTCCCGGTCGGAGCGCCCCTTCGGGTCGAAGTCCGAGCCGCCCTTGCCCGCGCCGATCGGCAGCCCGGTCAGGCTGTTCTTGAAGATCTGCTCGACGGCCAGGAACTTGATGATGCCGAGATAGACGGAGGGGTGAAAGCGCAGGCCGCCCTTGTACGGCCCGAGCGCGCTGTTGAACTCGACCCGGAAGCCGCGGTTGATGTGCACCTCGCCCCGGTCGTCCTCCCAGGGCACCCGGAAGATGATCTGGCGTTCCGGCTCGAAGATCCGCTCGATGATCTTCTGCTCCGCATACTCGGGGTGCTTGCCGAGCACCGGGCCGATGCTCTCCAGCACCTCGCGCACCGCCTGGTGAAACTCGGTCTCGCCGGGGTTGCGGCGTAGGACGTTGTCGTAGACGCCTTCGAGCCTCTCGTGCAGCATCAACTCTCCTCGCTGTCGGATTCCTCCCTGTTTCACACTAGGGGCATCACCGTTGTGAGCAACACGGTCTCAAGATCCGGGACGGACGAGGGCCCGCCAGACGTCGATGACGAGCACCGGGCGCATGCCGACCGACCGATAAAGGCCGAGCGCGGGAGTGGTGTTGTTGCCGTCGACGTGCAGGATCGTGCCCGCCCGCCCGCGCCGCTCGTCGGCCTCGAAGGCCCGCGTGAGCAGCAGCCGGCCGAGACCGCGCCCGCGGAACGCGGGCCGCACCGCCAGCGTGCGCACGTAACCGCAGTTCTCGTCGGGCACGAAGTGGTTCGTGCCGAGCAGCATGGCCGCGGGCTCGCCGTGGACCCGGGCCAGCAGGAGCTGCGTCCAGTCGTTCGCGCTCGACGCCTCCATCTCGTCGGCCCATTCCCCGAACGTCTTCGGCACGAAGCCGAAGTGCTCGGCGAAGCCCTCCTGCTGGACGGCGTGCGCCGCGCGCAGCACCCCCTCGTCGTCGGGCGAGCCGGTCTCGACCGTGACCCCGGGCAGGAAGAGGGGCCGCACACCCGCGTGGTCGGCGCGCATCCGGAGGAAACCGGTCGCGGGCGCGAAGCCGCGCTCCTTGGCCATCTCGCGCATGGCCGTGTCCTGCTCGTAGACGCTGACGTCGACGACGGCGTGGTCGTGCCCGGCCTCGCGGGCGAGATCGCCGGCCCGCCCGAGCACCAGATCCCACACGAGGGCGGCAGCGCCGGGCTCACGCGCCTGCACCTCGACGTCCACGTTGTCGCTCGTGCCCTTGCGCCGTGCGTACCCCCAGCCGAGGAGCCGCCCGCCCGAGCGGACCACCCAGCTGTCGTGCTCCAGGTCGAGCTCGCCGAGGGTGTCGGCGACGTCGTCGAGTGTCCAGTCGGGCTTGCCGGTCACGTCGATGTCGTGCTCGGCGACCAGCTCGTGGATGGCCGCCGCGTCGGCGGCCGCCGGCCGCCGGATGTCGTAGTCGTTCACACCGCTCTTTCTACGCATCGGGACTTGTGAGCGGCTTGCCGCTCAATTGGCGGCGCCTGGCAGACCGTCGCCGTCACCGCCGCGAGGCCTGAAAGTTTCCTCGCCCGGGCCCCGGCGGCGGACGAACGCGCAGGCCGGCGCACGGGCCCGCGCAGGACGATTGCCACGGGCGCGGCGAACGCCTTCGCTGGTTGACGAGCCGACATGCGGACCCCGTACCCTCCCCGGGAGCACGTGATGCCCAAGCGTCTGTCCGCGGCGCTCGCGGCCGTCCTCTGCGCCGTGACCGCCGCCGCCGCGCTCGTCGTGACCCGGCCGGCCCCCGCGGGCGCCGCGGTCACCGGCGGATTCGACTTCACCAGGGCGCAGGTCGCCGTCGCGGGGCTGCGGTCCCCGTGGGGGCTGGCCTTCCTGCCCGACCGCAGCGCCCTCGTCACCGAACGCACCACGGCGCAGATCTGGCGGGTGTATCCGGGATACACCCCCTCACTGGTGACCACCATCCGGAACGTCTACCCGGCGGGCGACGGCGGCCTGCTCGGCATCGCCCTGTCCCCCACCTTCACGCAGGACCAGCTGGTCTACGTCTACTTCTCCACCGCCTCCGACAACCGCGTGGTCCGGTTCCACTGGAGCTCCCCGAACTCGCAGCAGGTCGTCCTCGCCGCCATTCCCCGCGGCCTGTCCGGCAACGGCGGGCGGATCGCGTTCGGCCCCGACGGCATGCTGTACGTCTCCACCGGCGACGCCGGAAACCCCGGCAACGCGCAGAACCCGGGCAGCCTGGCCGGGAAGATCCTGCGCATAAGGCCCGACGGCTCGGTCCCGCCGGACAACCCGTTCTCCGGCTCGCCCGTCTACAGCTTGGGCCACCGCAACGTGCAGGGCCTCGCCTGGGACACGGGCGGCCGGCTGTACGCCACGGAGTTCGGCGCCGATGCCTGGGACGAGCTCAACGCCATCGTCCCGGGAGGCAACTACGGCTGGCCGGTCTGCGAGGGCATGTGCGGCGACGCACGCGTGCGCGAACCACTCGTCACCTGGCACCCGGCCGAGGCGTCGCCCAGCGGCCTCGCGTACGCCAACGGGACGCTCTTCGCCGCGGCCCTGCGCGGCACGCGGGTGTGGGCGGTGCCGGTCGCGGGCGGCATCGTGGGCACCCCGGTGGCCGAGCTGCAGGGGACGTACGGACGGCTGCGCACCGTGGCCCTCGGCCCGGACGGCTGGCTCTGGGTGACGACGAGCAACTACGACAGCGGCGGGACCCCTGTCTCCGGCGACGACCGGATCATCCGGATCCCGCCCGTCGGCGGCACGTGGCCACCGTCGAGCCCGTCGCCGTCGGCCGGGCCGCCGCTGTCACCGTCGCCCTTGCCGTCCGGCGGCGCCGGGCCGTGCCCCTCGCCTACTCCCTCGCCTGCTCCTTCTCCGGAGGAGTCCCCCAGCCCGTCGCCGACTCCCAGCCCCTCGGCGTCCCCGTCGCCGAGCCCGTCCGCGTCGTTCAGCCCGTCGCCGTCGCCGTCTCCGTCGCCGTCTCCGTCGCCGTCTCCATCGCCGACGCCCAGTCCGTCACCATCGGACTCCCCGACCCCGTCGCCAAGCGCCTCGCCCTGCCCCTCACCAACGCCCAGCCCGTCGCCGTCTCCCAGTCCCTCACCGTCTCCCAGTCCCTCACCGTCTCCGAGCCCGTCGCCCAGTGCCTCGGGTACACGCTCGTGCGAGGCGACCCTCCGTTTCATCCTCTCGTGGGTGGCGGCCTCCCGGGGCGAGCTGACGGTGCGGAACACGGGAACGCTGCCCATCTCCTCGTGGACCGTCACCTTCACGGTCCCCAACGGCCTGACCTACGTGCAAGCGGGGAACGGCTACATCCCGCGGGGAGGCACGGCGACGTTCGCCTCGAACGGCCTGCTGCCGCCGGGCGCGGCGGTGACGACGTCGTTCGCGATCGGCTGGGCCGGTGGCAACGTCGAGGTGCCGGTGGTCACCTGCACGGCCGCCTGACGAGACGTACGCGTGTGCGGGCCCGAACGGGCCGCACACGCGCACACGGTCGCCGTGGCGGCAGAGCTGCGTGAAAACTTTCGTGATCCATGAAATTTTCCCGGCCCTGACCGCCGTGCCGATGCGTGCTGCACCCACAACTCCCTGGTCACGGGGAAACGGCGAGACCGCGGCGTGCAAACGATCGCCCCGTTCGCCGCACGGTGATTGCACGGGGCCCGGCCGACGCGTTCGATGAGGCACGAGCCGGATCCCGACGTCTGACCTGGAGCCCCTGATGCCCAAGCGTCTCGCCGCGGCGGTCGCGACCACCCTCAGCGCCGTCACCGCCGCCGCCGCACTCGTCGTGACCCAGCCGCTCCCCACGAGCGCGGCGACCGGCGGGTTCGACTTCGCTCGCGCGCAGGTCGCGACCACCGGGCTGCAGGTCCCCTGGGGCATCGCCTTCCTTCCTGACGGCAGCGCCCTCGTCTCCGAACGCGACACCGCCGCCATCGCCCAGGTGAGTCCCGGATCGGCGCCCACGCGCGTGGCCACCGTCCCGAATGTGGCGCCGCAGGGCGAGGGCGGGCTGCTGGGCATCGCGGTCTCCCCCACCTACGTCCAGGACCAGTGGGTCTACGCCTACTTCAGCTCCGCGTCCGACAACCGGGTGGTCCGGTTCCGCCTCAACGCCCCGCAGACCCAGCAGGTGATCCTCTCCGGCATCCCCCGCGCCCAGTTCCACAACGGCGGACGCATCGCCTTCGGCCCGGACGGCATGCTGTACGTGACCACGGGAGACGCCGGCACCTCCGCCAACGCCCAGAACCTGAACAGCCCGGGCGGCAAGATCCTGCGGATGCGGCCCGACGGCACGGTCCCCCCGGACAACCCGTTCTCCGGCTCACGCGTGTACAGCTATGGTCACCGCAACGTCCAGGGTATCGCCTGGGACGAGAGCGGCCGGCTGTACGCCTCGGAGTTCGGCCAGAACACCTGGGACGAGATCAACTACATCCAGCCGGGCCGCAACTACGGCTGGCCGACCTGCGAGGGCATGTGCAGCGACTCGCGCTTCACCGATCCCATCCAGACCTGGAGCACCTCCGAGTCCTCGCCGAGCGGTCTCGCGTACGCCAACAGCACGCTCTTCGCCGCGGCGCTGGGCGGCAGACGGTTGTGGACCGTGCCGGTCAGCGCCGGCAGCAGAACGGGCAACGCGGCGGCCGAGTTCCAGGGGACGTACGGACGGCTGCGGATCGCGGCCGTCGGCCCGGACGGCTGGCTCTGGGTGGCGACGAGCAACCGCGACGGCAGAGGGACACCCACCGGCGACGACGACCGCATCATCCGCGTGCCGCCCGCGGGCGGGTCGTCGCCCAGCCCTTCGGCGTCGCCCAGCCCCACGGTCTCCCCCAGCCCGACCGTCTCCCCCAGCGCCTCGCCGTCGGCGGGTGGGCGCGCATGCTCGGCGGCGTACGAGATCTCCAACCAGTGGCCGGGCGGCTTCCAGGGCGGGCTGACGGTGCGCAATTCGGGGAGCACGCCCATCTCCTCCTGGAGCGTCACCTTCACCTTCCCCAACGGCCAGCGCATCACCCAGCTCTGGGGCGGCCGCTACACGCAGTCGGGATCCACGGTGACCGTCACCAACGAGTCCTGGAACGGCTCACTCGCGCCGGGCGCGTCCACGACGGCCGGCTTCACCGGAAGCTGGTCCGGCGGCGCCAACGGAACGCCGTCGCCCGTCACCTGCACGGCGTCGTGACGTCCGCCTGAATCAGCGTGGCCCGACGAACAGTGTCTGCGTGGCCGTGCCGACCTCGCCGGACTGGTCGAACAGTGTGGTGCGGGTGAGGCCGCGGCCGCGCGGACCGATCGTCGTGGCCGCGTCGAGGCAGATCCACTCCCCCTCCGGGGCGCGGAAGAGCGAGATGGTGAGGTCCACGTTGGCGAACAGGTAGGCGTCGAAGTCCAGGACACCGCTGATGCCGTTGCCGCTGTCGGCGAACATCGCGAGCCGTTCCAGCGGCGTGATCTCCGCGCCGTCGACGAGCGGCACCCGCGCCCTGCCCCACGCGACCGCGGGCCCGGCCTCGTCGGGGGAGCCCTTGACGAACCGCCAGTCCGTGGCCCTGCCATAGCCGAAGCCCCGCGCGATCCACGACTCCGCGTCGGCCGGCGCCGGTGGCGGGACCGGCGCGGGCGGCGGCGCGGCCCCGCTCGCCGGGCTACCGGCCTCCCTGATGCGCCACGCGGTCGCCCTCACCAGCTCACGCCCGCCGGAGGTGACGGACGCGCCCAGGCACTGCACGCGCCTGCCGTCCCTGATCAGGTCGGTGCGCACCTCCACCTCCGCCACGGGGACGGGGGCGAACACGTCCACCGCCAGCCGGGCCAGAGGCAGGCCCGGGAAATGGCCGGGAACACGGCCGGGAACACGGCCGGGGACGCGGCCGAGCTCGTGCACCAGCAGCGCGGTGACGGGTCCCATGTGCTGCTGCCGCGGATCCCACGGTCCCTGGGTGTGCTCCGTCGCCTGATATCGGCCCTGACCGAGGGGGACGTACATCGCCATGGAACAAGATTCTAGAGACGGCTCCGCAGATTCCATCAACGGCGGAACCGGCAAAACGTCGTGCCGGCGCTACTCGGGGTCCGCGCCCGAGACCGCGTACCCCGGAATCGACGGCCACCGGACGGTGAGCACCACCGACTCCTCCTCGGCATACCAGGAGTGATCCACCCCGTGGCCCCACACCACGTAGTCACCCTGTTTCTCCAGCACCACGCTCCGCCCGGGCAACTCGACGCGGAAACGGCCGCTGATCAGCACGAGGAGCGCGGTGCGCCGCTCGCCGGTGACCCATTCCGCCCGCCGGTCACCCTGGGGATGCGCGCACCACTTGATCTCGACCTCGTCGCTGTGCCGCACATCGCCTGCGGGCTTGAAGTGCCCCAGCAGCCACCCGCGGTCGGCGGGTCCGTCCAGATGCGCGTTCCCCACGTACACGTTCTCCGTCACAGCCCCGCACGCTAGCGGAGCCCGTCACGACCTCGAGGACGGGCCGGGCCGACCCGTGGGGGCGGTGATGGGGCAAATAGGGTGCTGTCATGGAGTATCGACGACTTGGCACCACCGGTATGAAGGTCAGCCGGATCTGCCTCGGGATGATGAGCTACGGCGAACCGGCCAAGTTGGGCGGCTGGGCCCTGGACGAGGAGCAGGCCGAGCCCATCGTGCGCAAGGCGGCCGAAGGCGGCGTGACCTTCTTCGACACCGCCGACGTCTACTCGGGAGGCGTCAGCGAGGAGGTCACCGGGCGGCTGCTGCGCAAGATCTTCCCCCGCCGCGACGACTACGTGCTGGCCACCAAGGTCTACTTCCCGATGGGCGAGGGCAGGAACGACTACGGCCTGTCCCGCAAGCACATCATGTCGGCCATCGACGCCTCCCTCGCCCGCCTCGGCACCGATTATGTGGACCTGTACCAGATCCACCGCTGGGACGACGAGACGCCGATCGAGGAGACCATGGAGGCGCTCCACGACATCGTCAAGGCCGGCAAGGCCCGCTACATCGGCGCCTCCAGCATGTGGGCGTGGCAGTTCGCCAAGGCCCAGCACGCCGCGGACACGCACGGCTGGACCCGGTTCGTCTCCATGCAGAACCACTACAACCTGCTGCACCGCGAGGAGGAGCGGGAGATGATCCCGCTGTGCCTCGACCAGGGCGTGGGCCTCATCCCGTGGAGCCCGCTCGCGCGCGGCCTTCTTGCCCGCGCGGGCAAGAAGGCCGACACCGTGCGGCAGGTCGGCGACGGCGCCAGGCAGGAGCAGCTGTACGGCGGGCCCGCCGACGAGGCGATCCTGGAGCGGGTGGCGCGCACCGCCGAGGAGCGGGGCGTCTCCCCCGCGAGCCTCTCCCTCGCGTGGTTGCTCAGCCGCCCCGGCGTGAGCGCTCCGATCGTCGGCGCGACCAAGGAACACCACGTGGACGACGCCCTCACCGCGGTCGAGCTGAAGCTCACCGACGAGGAGATCGCCTTCCTCGAGGAGCCGTACCAGGCCCGGCCGCAGCGGTTCTGAGCACGCGACCCCTGATCGAGGCCCCCGCTCGCCGGGGCCCGGCAACGGCCCGGCGGGCGGGGGTTCAGGGTCTCTCAGCCGTCGGTGGTGCGGCGGCGCCGCGCCCGGCGCGGGTAGGCCTTGGCCGTCTCGGCCAGCCGCGCCGCGTGCTCGGCCTGCTTGCGCCAGTGCCCGTAGGCGTCGCCGCGCTGCGCGAGCCGGTCCAGCTCACGCATCGTGGCCAGCGGGATGAACGCGGGCTCGGCGTCCCGCCACGGTGTGCCGGGCAGCGGCATGAACGTGTGGGTGTGGATGCGCGCCCCGAGATCGGCGAGGTCGGCGGCGAGCCGCAGGGACGCGTCCTGGTCTTCGGACGACTCGCCGGGCAGTCCGAAGATGAAGTCGACGTTCGGGCGGAAGCCGTGTTCCACGGCGATCCGCACGGCGTCGCGCACCGGCGCGCTGCCGTGACCGCGGCCTGCCGCGGCCAGCACGCGGTCGGAGCCCGACTGCGCGCCGATGATGATGTTGTCGTTGGCCACGTAACGCTTGAGCAGCCGCATCGCCTCCGGCGTCACGTGCTCCGGACGGATCTCGGAGGGGAAGCTGCCGAAGAACACCCGCCCGTTCGCCGGCAGTTCCTCTTTCACGCCCGCCAGCAGTTCCTCCACGGCGTCCAGGGCCGGCTCCGGCCCCTGGGTGCCGTACGAGAGGGAGGTGGGGGTGATGAAACGGACGTCGCGCAGGCCGTGGGCGGCCATCCTGCGGACGTGCTCGCGCACGCTGTCCACGCCGCGGTGCCGGAACCTGCCGCCGAACATGAAGGGCGTCTGGCAGAAACGGCACGTGTAGGCGCAACCCCTCGTGATCTCGATGGGCCCGAAGTGGCGGCGCCGGTCGGGGAAGGACGGGAAGGCGTCCAGCGGTGACTGCGGGGCCGGTGGCGTACGCAGCGCCACACCGTCGCCGTCGCGCACCGCCAGACCGGGCACGCCGGTGGGCGGCAGGTCCGCGCGCAGCGCCTCGACCAGCGCGACGATCGTCGGCTCCCCCTCGCCGATCGCCGCGAGGTCCCAGCCGGCGTCGATGACCTGCTGCGGCTCGGCGGTGGCGTGCACCCCTCCGGCGATGTGCAGGACTCGGGGGTCGTCCGCGAGGGCCCGTACGGTGGCCAGCTCGGCCGCCATCGCCTCCGCGTCCGGCGAGTAGAACGACCACAGGACCAGGACGCGGTCCGCGCGGCTGGCCGCGATGTGCTCCGCGGTCTCCTCCGGGGTGGTCCCGAGCCGCAGGTCGCACTCGGCCTTCGCGGTCTCGAGCGCGCCGAGCAGCGCGTTCACGCCGTACGTCACGGCCTTGCGATAGCGGACCACCACGGACACTTCCACGCTCACCCTGGCAGGGTAGTGCCATCGTCCCGTTCCCCCGCACCGGCGATCGCCGAGCGCGGTGCCCGCGCGCCGGCCGAGCGTCTCCGGCTTCGGCGGACGACCGGGCGGGCGGCGGAAGGCCGCGTCGCCGGCGACTGTGAGCGCTCACAATTACTCTTCCGATCGGCTCTCCTCTCCGTCGGGGTGGGTGGAGGTGGTGTGGGGCGGAGCCAATACGAGACGGAGAACCCTTGTCAAGGGTCTTGATACCGGGCCGTGTCACCACCGGGGTCCGGGTGCGGCCCAACTGGGCGTTGTCGCGGCGACCCGGGAGACCGGCGAAAGGCCGGTAGTGAAACTTTCATCGTGCCCCTCCGGCCGGCACAGTCGGCCACCGAAACTTTCAGAGCATGGATGCCAACTGCTTAACCGATTCTGCACGCCTGGAACGCGCAGGTAGTCCGAAAGTTTCTGGTAAAGCCTTGACAAGTTTCGGCGACGTTTCCACACTGATCCTCCGAGGCGGTCCCCGGCCCCAAGTGGTGGTGCACGGCAGGGGGCCGCCGATCACGACGCCCCGGTGGTGTGCATCCTCAAGCGACGAGGCGCGGCGTCGGTCTCACGGGAACCCTTCGCGTTCCCCCAGGTGATCTATGGAGGCTCAGACATGGGCGAAAACATCATGTCGCCGCCCGGAACCCGGCTGCGCCGGGCTCTGGTCGCCGGCGCTGTCGGCGTACTCACCGCGGCCGCGGCCGCGGTGGCGGTGGCGGTGCCGGTTCCCGCCGACGCGGCGGCGAGCACGCTGGCCGCGGCGGCCGCGCAGAGCGGCCGCTACTTCGGCACCGCCATCGCCAGCGGCAAGCTCGGCGACGGGAACTACACGAGCATCGCGAACCGTGAGTTCAACATGATCACGGCCGAGAACGAGATGAAGATCGACGCGACTGAGCCGAACCAGGGTCAGTTCAACTTCAGCAACGCCGACCGGATCTACAACTGGGCGACGCAGAACGGCAAGCAGATGCGCGGGCACACGCTGGCCTGGCACTCCCAGCAGCCGGGCTGGATGCAGTCCCTCAGCGGCAACTCGCTGCGCCAGGCGATGATCAACCACATCAACGGCGTGATGGCCCACTACAAGGGCAAGATCCCCTACTGGGACGTGGTCAACGAGGCGTACGCCGACGGCAACTCCGGCGGCCGGCGCGACTCCAACCTGCAGCGCACCGGCAACGACTGGATCGAGGTCGCCTTCCGCACCGCGCGGGCGGCCGACCCGTCCGCCAAGCTCTGCTACAACGACTACAACATCGACAACTGGAGCTGGGCCAAGACGCAGGGCGTCTACAACATGGTCCGCGACTTCAAGTCGCGCGGCGTGCCCATCGACTGTGTCGGCCTGCAGTCGCACTTCAACAGCAACAGCCCGTACAACAGCAACTACCGCACCACCATCTCCCAGTTCGCCGCGCTGGGCGTGGACGTGGCCATCACCGAGCTGGACATCCAGGGCGGTTCGGCCTCGACCTACGCGAGCGTGGTCAACGACTGCCTGGCCGTCTCCCGCTGCATCGGCATCACCGTGTGGGGCGTGCGCGACAGCGACTCCTGGCTGGGCGCGAACACCAGTCCGCTGCTGTTCGACAGCAACGGCAACAAGAAGGCCGCGTACACCTCGGTCCTGAACGCTCTCAACGCCGCCACGCCGACCACCTCGCCGAGCCCGGGCACCTCGCCCAGCCCCGGCACCTCGCCCAGCCCGGGCACCTCTCCCACTCCCGGTGGCGGCGGCAACGGGCAGATCAAGAGCGTCGCGTCCGGCCGCTGCCTCGACGTGCCGAACGCCAGCACCAGCGACGGCACCCAGCTGCAGATCTGGGACTGCCACGGCGGCACCAACCAGCAGTGGGCCTCCACCTCCGCCGGCGAGATCCGGGTGTACGGCAACAAGTGTCTTGACGCCGCCGGCACCGGCAACGGCGCCAAGGTCCAGATCTACTCCTGCTGGGGCGGCGACAACCAGAAGTGGCGCCTCAACTCCGACGGCTCCATCCAGGGCGTCCAGTCCGGGCTGTGCCTCGACGCGGTCGGACAGGGCACCAGCAACGGCACCCAGATCCAGCTGTACTCCTGCTGGGGCGGCAACAACCAGAAGTGGACCTTCACGCAGTAAAGCACGACGGGTCCGGCCAGGCCGGTCATCGCCCTCACCAGGCGCGATGACCGGAGCCGGGACCACCGCCGCGGCGGCCACGACAGGCCGCCGCGGCGCCCGGACCGCCGGCTCCATGTGCTGAGCCGTTCCCACGACCCGTGTCACCCCTGCTCGCAGGGGGATGGCCTCCGGTGCCCATCGCACCGGAGGCCATGTGTGTTCCCGTACGTTTCCCTCTCGGCCCGAGATCAGGGCTTGACCGCGAGGGCGCCGTAGGCCCAGGCGTGACCTCCGGGGATCCGCTCCCGGTCCTCGTGCTCGTCCGGCCGCCAGCGCACCACCTCGACCAGGCCCGGATCCACCACCTTCCAGCCCTCGAAGAACCGCAGCACCTCGTCTCGGGTGCGGGGCACCATGGGCGCGGTGCTGTTGTCGTAGGGCTTGGTGAACTCCTCCTCGCGCACCTGCGGGGCGAAGTCGAGCGTGATGTGCGACAGCAGCAGGCGGCTGCCCGGGGGCACGGCGGCCTTGAATGCCTCGACCAGGCCGTACGGGTCCTCCTCGTCGGTCACGAAGTGCAGGACGCCCGCCAGGACGACGGCCACCGGACGGTCGAAGTCGATCACCGCCCGGACCTCCGGGTGGGACAGGATCGTCTGCGGCTGCCGCATGTCCGCCTCGATCACCGAGGTCATCCCCATGGGGCTTCCTGTCAGCAGGGCGCGGCCGTGCACCAGGACGATGGGGTCGTTGTCCACGTACGCCACCCGGGCCTCCGGGTTGGCCTGCTGAGCGATCTCGTGGGTGTTGCCCTGCGTGGGGATGCCCGTGCCGATGTCGAGGAACTGCGTCATCCCCGCCTCGGCGGCGAGATGACGCACCGCCCGGCGGAGGAAGGCGCGGTGGGCTCGGACGCCCTCGCGGGTGCCCGGGGACACTTTCAGGAGGTGTTCGGCCGCCTCACGGTCCGCCGCGTAGTTGTCCTTGCCGCCCAGCAGATAGTCGTATATCCGAGCCGGATGCGGAATCTTGGTGTTGATTCGCGGGACGGGCCTGGCGACCGGCTCGGGGTCCGTCGGCTCTGGCATCGGTGATCCTTTCTGTGGTCTCTCATCGGCAGGAGGATCAAGGGCGGCCGGACGACCACGACGAGACGGTGATCAGTGTCTGCGAACCGCCACCGAAACTTTCCAAATGTTAACCGCAAGTTTCAGGAGAAGGTATTCGGCCCCCAGGATTCGGGTCAAGTCGGACCGCCGCGCAACCACGGCCGGCCTGCAGCCCGCCGGGCTTCCGCGACGTCGAAAACCTCGACAATTCACGCACAAAGGAAAATATGGACAGTCGAGAGCGCAACATTGTCACTTATGGCGAGATTTGCGGCTGATTCGCGCTGATGGTGCAAAAACAGCGCTTGGCGCGTACCCGTCCGGCTGCCGGGCCGGCCCATAAATCCCTTGCCGGATCGCGAGGGCGGGCGCGACGCTGAGCGGATGCTGATCCGACGGGAGAACCCCGGCGACATCGACGCCGTCCGCGTGGTCGTCGCCGCCGCCTTCGCGCCCTACGAAGCGGCCCGCAACCCCGGCCGTCCCGAAGGCCTGCCGATCGAGGTGACGCCGATCGAGGTGACGCCGATGGAGGTGACATTGCTCGACGAGCTGCGCACCGACCCCGGCTGGCTGCCGGAGCTGTCGCTCGTCGCATCGGCACCGGAAGCGTCACCGGCACCGGCACCGGAGAAGGCGCCGCGCGGCGGGATCGCGGGTCACGTCGTCTGCACGAGGGCGCATGTGGGCTCCGTGCCCGTGCTCGGGCTCGGGCCGCTTTCCGTGCACCCCGATCACCAGCGGCGGGGTGTCGGCTCCGCGCTCGTGCACGCCGTGCTCGGGGCGGCCGAGGCGCTCGGCACGCCGCTGGTCGGACTGCTCGGCAGCCCCGCGTACTACTCCCGTTTCGGCTTCGAGCCCGCGGAGTCGCACGGCGTGACGGCGCCTGACCCGGCGTGGGGCGAGTATTTCCAGGTGCGGGTGTTCGAGCGAGCGGTGCCGCCGCCGCGCGGGCCCTTCGTCTACGCGAAGCCCTTCTCCACCATTGACGGCGGGTGATCGGTGTGGGACTCACCTGTTTGTGAAGACATTTGTGGCGTGGCTCGTCCTCGTCGTCATGGTGACCGGCTGCCAGAGCACCGCCGAGTCCGCGGCGCCGCCGTCCGCCCGTCCCGCAGGCTCGGCCACGGTCGTCTCGCAGGAGGCCGTGGACGGGCGGACGGACCGGCTCGTGATCGACTCGCCGGCCGCGGGCGGGGAGCGCTCGGTGTGGGTGGTGAAGCCCGCGGCCTGGAAACCGGGCTCCACCGGCTGGCGCGCGCTCTATCTGCTGCACGGCTGCTGCGCCGGCGGCGGCTTCGACTGGCTCAGGACGGGCGAGGTGGCTCGGCTGACCGCCCGCCTCGACGCCGTCGTCATCGTCCCCGAGGGTGGCCCGATGGGCTGGTACGCCGACTGGCGCGACGGCCCCGGCTGGGAGACGTTCCACATGACCGAGGTGCCGCGCCTGGTCGAGCCGCGGTATGGCGTGGGCGCGCGCCGCGCGGTCGCCGGTTTCTCCATGGGCGGGCTCGGCGCGTTCGTCTACGCGGCCCGGCATCCGGGCATGTTCGAGGCCGCGGCGTCGTTCTCGGGGGTGCTCGACACGCGTGACGACGTCTCCGGATATCGGTCGTTCATGGCCGGCAACGGCGTGGACACCGAGGACCTGTGGGGCGACCCGAGCGAATGGCCGGAGCACAATCCCGCCGACCTGGCCGGGCGGCTGAAGGGCCTGCGCCTCTACACGTCCTCCGGCGACGGCGAGCCCGGCCCGCTCGACCACGGGGACGGACCGGTCGACGGCACCGAGGCCGCGATCATGCGGCAGAACCGGAACTTCGCCACGGCCGCGGAGAAGGCCGGGGTGAAGGTGACGACCGATTTCTACGGAAACGGCACCCATACCTGGCCATACTGGATCCGTTCGTTCGAACGTGCGCTCCCGCTTCTCCTCCCCTGAGACGGCCTACCCTGAGACCCATGGGACGGGCCAATGACGAGGCAGCCGCGGCGCTGCAGGAGTACGCCGAGCTTTTCGCGCTGAGCGGCGGGGACGCCTTCCGGGTGCGCAGCTACCAGAAGGCGGCCAAGTCGATCGCGGGATTCCCCGGGGACCTCGCGGAGACCGACGTCCGGTCGATCCCGGGCGTGGGCGAGGCGATCGCCAAGAAGGTCGAGGAGTTCCTCGAACGCGGCAGCTTCCGGCAGCTCGACGACCTGCGGGGCAAGGTGCCCGAGGGGGTCCGCAAGCTGACCCGCGTCCCCTCGCTCGGCCCGAAGAAGGCGCTGTACCTGTTCCAGGAGCTCGGCATCGACTCCCCCGCCGCGCTCGCCGAGGCGATCCGGGCCGGCCGCCTGAAGGGCCTGCGCGGCTTCGGCGCCAAGACCGAGGAGAACCTGCTCAAGGGCATCGAGCACATGGAGCGGTCGGGCGACCGGGTGCACCTCGGCATCGCGGCGGACCTCGCGGAGCGGGTCATCGCCTCGCTGCCGGCCGACCGGATCGCCTTCGCCGGGTCGCTGCGCCGGATGAGCGAGACGATCGGCGACATCGACATCCTCGCCGTCGGCGACCCCGGCCTGATGGAGCTGTTCGCGCGGCAGCCGTACGTCACCGAGATCGTCGCGAAGGGCGAGCGGAAGACCTCGGTCAGGACCGACCGCGGTCTGCAGGTCGACCTGCGGCTCGTCCCCGCCGAGTCGTGGGGCGCGGCGATGATCTACTTCACCGGCAGCAAGGAGCACAACGTCGCCATCCGGGAGATGGCGGTCAAGAAGGGCTGGAAGCTGTCGGAGTACGGCCTGTTCGACGGCGAGCGCCTCATCGCGTCGGAGACCGAGGAGGAGATCTACCAGGCGCTCGGCATGGCGTGGGTGCACCCGGCGCTGCGCGAGGACGGCGGCGAGGTGGCGGCCGCGCTGCGGGGCGAGCTGCCGCGCCTGGTCGAGCTGCACGACCTGCGGGGCGACCTGCACACCCACACCGACCTCACCGACGGCATCGCCTCTCTGGAGGACATGGTGGCCGCCGCCGCGATGCGCGGCTACTCCTACTACGCCGTGACCGACCACGCGCCCGACCTGGTCATGCAGCGGATGACCCTCGACAAGGCGCTCGCCCAGCGCGCCCGCATCGCCGAGCTGCAGGCGAGATATCCGGACATGCGGCTGCTGCACGGCAGCGAGCTGAACATCGCCCCGGACGGCTCGGTGGACTGGCCGGCCGAGGTGCTGGCCGGGTTCGACGTGTGCGTCGCCTCGGTGCACTCGCACTTCACGCAGTCGCGCGAGGAGATGACCCGCCGGTTCATCGCCGCGTGCGAGAACCCGCACGTCCACGTCATCGGCCACCCCACGACTCGCAAGATCGGCAAGCGGCCGCCGGTGGACGCGGACTGGGACGCGGTGTTCCGCGCCGCCGCCAGGACCGGCACGATCATGGAGATCGACTCCTACCCCGACCGGGCCGACCTGCCCTCCGACCTCGTACGGCTCGCGCGCCACCACGGCGTGAAGTTCTCCATCGACAGCGACTCCCACGCCGTGCCGCACCTCGCCCACCAGAGGTTCGGCGTGGGGATCGCGCAGCGGGCCTGGCTCACCCCGGACGACGTGGTGAACACCTGGCCCCTCGACCGCCTGCTGGCCTACCTCGGCAGGGCCTGACCGGCCCTTACGAATCCGCTTACGAATCCGCTCACAAATCTGCGAGGATCCCGCGCAGCATCGTCACGGTGTCGCGGGCCGACTCGGCCTGCACGCTGAGGTCGTTCATCGTAGACCTCGAACCAGCCGGGCAGCAGGTCGTTGTACTGGTGCCACCAGCCGGGCGTGCCGGCCTGCTCGGCGAGCGCCAGCATCGTCTCCCGCTCCCCGCTGCCGACGACGCCGTACAGCGTGAGCAGGTCGGCCACGTCGCGCCGTTTGAAGGGGGTGCGGCCCAGCTCCAGCCGGCAGATCTTGGAGGTGGAGGCGCGGATGGCCTGCCCGGCCTGCTCGCGGCTGATGTTCCCGGCCTCGCGGAGCCGGCGCAACTGGGCGCCGAGCATCATGCGCACCACCGTCGGCCCGCCCCGCGGCTGTACCGGTCGTCCGTCCGGAGGGGTCGCGCCCTCCGGCCGAGCCGAGATCATCCCTGTCCTCCCCGAATGGCCTCGCCGGTATGGACCTTGCCGATACGGACCTCGCCGATATGGACCTCGCCGTCCCGGCCGTACGCCGGCGACGGACGGGATGCTATCGGGGCGAACGCGGCCGTCATGGCGCTTTCCGCGCGCCCCGGGTGGTTGCGTGCCGGAGCTTGATCGGAAAGGATGGGCGCCACGCGCGATCTGCCGGCACCCAGCGGAGATCACCGATGCGGGTGCGGTCGTCTCCCCGTTCCGACCACTCCGAGGCCCCCATGAGCGACACTCCTCCCGCCGACGACCCCGGCGTCCGCAGGATCGACAGCAGCGTGCCGCACTCGGCCCGCGTCTGGAACTACTTCCTCGGCGGCAAGGACCACTACCCGGTCGACAGAGAGGCGGGGGAACGCATCCGCGCCGTCTTCCCCGGGATGGTGGACATCGCCCGCCAGTCGCGGCAGATGCTCGTGCGCACCGTCGGACATCTCGCCCGCGAGGCGGGAATCCGCCAGTTCCTCGACATCGGCACGGGCCTGCCCAGCGTCGACAACACCCATGAGGTCGCCCAGCGGCTGGCCCCCGAGTCCCGGATCGTCTACGTCGACAACGATCCCCTGGTGCTGGTGCACGCCCAGGCGCTGCTGACCAGCACGCCCGAGGGGGCGACCGACTACATCGAGGCCGACGTGCGCGACCCCGGCCGCATCCTGCGGGAGGCGGCCAGGACGCTCGACTTCACGCGGTCGGCCGCGCTCATGCTGATGGGCATCCTCGGCCTGGTCGCGGACTACGACGAGGCGCGCGACATCGTGCGCCGGCTGCTGGAGGCCCTGCCCTCCGGCAGTTATCTCGCGCTCTACGACGGCTCCGACACCGACCCGGCGTACGTCAAGGCGCTGGGCGGCTACAACGCGGGCAGCGGCGCCACCCCCTACACCCCGCGCAGTCCGGAGCTGATCGAGGGCTACTTCGACGGCCTTGAGCTGCTCGACCCCGGCATCGTCTCGGTGTCGCGGTGGCGGGCGGAGGACAACCCGTGGGGCGAGCCCCGCGAGGTGGCCTGCTTCGGCGGCCTGGCACGTAAGCCCTGATCCGCGAGGGCACGGCCGGCCGCCGGCCGTGCCCCTCCCATGCTCGTCCCCGCGTTCCTCCGGCCCCGTCGTACGGCCGAGCCCAGCGGGGAGCGCCTCAGGCGGGACGACCGGCCGTCAGCAGAGGGAGCAACTGCTCGCCCTGGCGCCTGATCTCCGGCAGGTAGGGGGTGTCGGAGAGCACGAAGTGGGTGATGCCGAGGGCTTCGTACCTGCGCAGCGACTTCGCCACGTCCTCGGCCGAGCCGACCAGCCAGGTGGTGCCGGCGCCGCCCCCGCCGAACTTGCCGGGCGTGGTGTAGAGGTTGTCGTCGAGCACCTCGCCCCGCGCGGCCAGCTCCAGCAGCCGCTGCTGACCGACGGCGGCGTGCCTGTTCGGGTCGCGTTCGATGGCGCCCCTGGCCATCTGCGCGACCTTGGCCTCGGCGTCGGCCCAGGCCTGCTCGGTGGTGTCCCGCACCAGCGTGGTGATGCGCAGCCCGAACTCCAGCGGAGGGTGCTCGCGGCCGAGCCTGTCGCCGAGCCGCCGGAGCCGGTCGATCCGCTCGGCGACGCCGTCGAGCGGCTCACCCCAGAAGAGCTGTACGTCCGCCTCGGTGGCGGCCACCCTCTCCGCGGCCTCCGAGGCGCCGCCGAAGTAGAGCCGGGGGTGCCGGCGTTCACCCCGGACCACCGGCCGCGGCACCACCGTCGAGCCGGTGACGGAGAAGTGCTCCCCCTGATGGGTGACGTTCTCCTCGGTCCACAGCCGGCGCACGATCCGGATGAACTCCTTGGTGCGGGCGTAGCGGTGGGCCTGGTCGCCCTCGCTGTCGCCGTACGCGGCGAGGTTGTCCCTGCCCGACACGATGTTGACCATCACCCGTCCACCGGTGAGATGGTCCAGGGTCGCGGCCGCGGAGGCGAAGTTGGCCGGATGCCAGTAGCCGGGACGGATCGCGATCAGCGGCTGGAACGTCGCGGTCCGCGCGGCCAGGGCGGCGGCGACGGTGAAGGTGTCGGGCCGTCCCCAGCCGGTGCCGATGAGCGCTCCGCCCCACCCGTGCTCCTCCAGGGCCCTGGCGTGGCTGGTCAAGGTGTCCAGGCTGTTGTGGTTCGCGACGACGTCGTCGCCCCGGTGACCGGGCTCGGCCTGGTTGGGGATGTACCAGAGGAACTGCGGGCTCATCGACGATCTCCCTGTCCTGTGCGCGGGCGGATGTGACTGTGACTCAGATCACATAAAAAACCTAGTTCTCAAGTAGGTAAAGTGTAGTTCGTGATCGAGTTGCTTCGGTACTCCAGGCGCGAGATCGACTTCGCCTTCTTCGCGGGCGCGCTCTGTCGGCGCTGAACGGTTCTCGCGCCGTTCGCGGGACAGCCCGCATCGGTTTCGCGAAGCCCGTCTGTCATCAGGGCCGCGCCACCGGCCCTGACCCATGTCGCCGGCCATACGTCAGGCGGCCGCGACCGTCATCCACCTCATCGTCCGCGCGCACTGTGCACCCGCGCGCCCTGTGCACCCGCGCACCCGGAGCGGTGGCGCTTCCCCCTCGTCCCGTCCGCCGCCTGGCCCTTGCCCCGTCAAGCACGAGGAACGTTCATGTCAGACCTTCGCACCGCAATCGAGCGCGCCACCCCGAGGCGCAAGAGATGGCCCTGGGTCGCCGGGGCCGTCGCCGTCCTCCTGGTCGCCGGAGGCGGGTTCGCCCTCACCCGCGGGGACGCCTCCACCGGCCGGGCCGCCGTCGCCGGCGCCCCCGTTCACGGCGGCACCCTGCAGTTCGCCCTCATCGACTACCAGCGCAGCCCCGACCCGCAGTGGGGCACCAACTACGCGGAATCGCTCATCGGCAACAACGTCACCGACAAGCTGACCTGGCAGGACCCGGACACCGGAGAGGTCACCCCGTGGCTGGCGGAGTCCTGGGAGTACAACAAGGACCTCACCGAGTTCACCTTCCACCTGCGCAGGGACGTCACCTTCAGCGACGGCAGCCCGTTCGACTCGGAGGTGGTCAAGGCCAACTTCGACCAGTACGTGCACGGCGACGAGAAGCTGGGCATCAACCCCAACGGCGCCATCCTGCTGCCCGGCTACATCGAGACGCTGACCCCGGACCGCTACACCGCCGTCGTCCGCTTCGAGAAGCCGCTCGCCAGCTTCCTGCAGGCCTCGTCCTTCACCGCCAACGCGCAGCCCGGCTTCCTGTCGCCGTCGACGCTGAAGCTCAGCGCGGAAGAGCGGACGGACCCGAAGAAGGTGATCGGCACCGGTCCTTTCGTGTACGAGTCGTGGCAGCCGCAGGTCAAGACCGTCCTCGTCAGGCGCAAGGGCTACAACTGGGCGCCGCCGGCGCTGAAGCACAGGGGCGAGGCCTACCTCGACAGGATCGTGTTCAACACGATCCCCGAGGCCAGCGTCCGGACCGGCTCGCTCACGTCCGGGGCCGTCGACGCCACGCTCGACGTGGGCACCACGGACGAGAAGCCGCTGGCCGACCAGGGATTCAAGATCATTTATCGGGGCGTCTCCGGCACCTCCATCTTCTTCAACCTCAACTCCCGGCTCTTCCCGACCGACGACATCGCGGTGCGCAGGGCGATCCAGCTCGGCTGGGACCGCGAGGCGATCAGGAAGACGGTGCTCACCGGCTCCTACTCCGTGGCGACGTCGGTCCTCGCCCCCTCGGTCCCCGGCTACGTGGACTACAGCGGCTCGGTGCTGAGGTACGACCCCGAGGAGGCCGGGCGCCTCCTCGACGAGGCCGGGTGGAAGGAGGGCCCGGACGGCATCCGGGTCAAGGACGGCAGGAAGCTCGTGGTCAAGCTGCTCGGCATCAGCAACCTGGTGGCGAACAAGCCGGCGTACGAGTCGATCCAGCAGGACCTGAAGAAGATCGGCATCGACCTGCGGCTCACCGTCGTCCCCATCCCGGATTACACGGCCCTGCTGACCAAGGCGAAGACCGACTGGAACGTCGTCGCGGCCAACCGCTCGCGCAACGACCCCGCGGTCCTCAACCTCCAGTACGGCCCGGCGCTCGGCAACGGCTCGTTCGTCACGAAGGAGTCCCCCGGGATCGACGTGGACGAGGTCACGCGGACCCTGGGCAGGCTGGAGCTCACCCTCGACCCGGCGACGCGCAAGCAGTACGCCAAGGCGGCGCAGGACCTCCTGCTCGACAAATACGCGCTGGTGAACCCGGTCTACAACCCTTCGCAGGTGATCGCCCACGCGGACCACGTCCACGGGATCATCTTCGACGCCCAGTCCCGCAACCACTTCGTGGACACGTGGAAGAGCAACGGGAAGTGACCGCCGGCGGCCATCTGCCCGTGGAAGGAACGTCGTGCTGCGCTACCTCGCGCTGAAGATCGGCCGGGCCCTGTTCGTGGTCTGGGCCGCGTTCAGCCTCACCTTCGTCCTGCTGTTCGTGCTGCCGGCCGACCCGGTGGACCTGCTCTTCGACCCCGCCGAGGTCAACGCCGTGCCGCCCGAGGTCCGCGAGCAGGTGGCGGCGGGCTACGGCTTCGACAGGCCGGTGATCCTGCAGTATCTGACCCGGCTCGGGCACGCGCTGACCGGCGACTTCGGCACCTCGGTGCAGTCGGGACGGCCGGTCGTCCCCACGATCCTCGACGTGCTGCCGAGCACCCTCCTCCTCGCCGCCGGCGCCCTCGCGCTGGCGCTGGTCATCGCCTTCGTGATCGCGCTCGCCGCGACCTCGGCCCGCCGTGCGTGGGTTCGCGACCTCGTCGAGGCGCTGCCATCGGGCGCGGTCTCCGTGCCGGTCTTCCTGTCCGGCATCCTGATGCTGCAGATCTTCTCGTTCCGGCTCGGCTGGTTCCCCGCCTTCGGCGACAGGGGCGCGCGGAGCCTCGTCCTGCCGCTGATCACGCTGGCCATCCCGGTGTCCGGCCCGATCGCGCAGCTCCTCGTCCGCAGCTTCGCGACCGAGTTCCGCTCCGGCTACGTCACGACGAGCTGGGCGAAGGGGGCCACCCGCGGCGGCATCATCGTCCGCGACGTCTTCCGCAACGCCGGCCTGCCCGCGCTCACCATCGCCGGCATCACGTTCGGCAACCTGATCGCCGGCTCGGTCATCACCGAGACCGTCTTCGCCCGCCAGGGCGTCGGCCGCATGACGCAGGCGGCGATCAACACGCTGGACGTCCCGCTCGTGCAGGGGACCGTCGTGCTCGTGGCGGCCGGCTTCGCCCTGATCAACCTGATCGTCGACCTGATCTATCCGCTGCTCGACCCGCGGCTGCGGGCCGCGCTCGCCACCGGCCGAGCCGCGTGAGGAGGAGGTGATGACCGTCGAACTCGACGCGCTCGCGGCGGGCCGCCGGGCCGGCTTCGCCCGCCCGATCGCCGGGCGCCTCGGCGAGCTCACGCGGCAGCCGATCCTCGTGGCCTCCTGGCTCGTCGTGCTGGTCGTGATCGGCTGGGCGGTCGCCCCCGGCCTGTTCACCTCGTACGGCCCCTACGCGGGCGACGCGTCCGCGAGCTTCCTGCCGCCGAGCGCCGAACACTGGTTCGGCACCGACCGGCTGGGCCGCGACCTGTTCGCCCGCAGCGTGTACGGGGCGCAGACGACCCTGACCGCGACCCTGCTCGCCGTCCTCATCGCCTTCGGCGTCGGCACCCTCGTGGGGCTGATCGCCGGCTTCGCCGGAGGAATCGTCGACACCGCCGTCATGCGGGTGATCGACGTGTTCCTGGCGATCCCCAGCCTGCTGCTCGCCATGGTCGTGGTCTCGGTCCTCGGCTACTCCACGCAGAACATCGCCCTGGCGGTGGGCATCTCCTCCATCGCGTCGTTCGCGCGGGTGATGAGAGCCCAGGTGCTCGCGGTCGTGACCCAGGACTACGTCAAGGCGGCGTACGGCCTCGGCGTGGGCCGGCTGGGCGTGATGCTCCGGCACGTCGTCCCCAACTCGCTCAGCTCGGTGATCGCGCTGGCGGCGCTGGAGATCGGCACGGCCGTGCTCGCCGTCGCCTCGCTCGGCTTCCTCGGCTACGGCGCACCTCCGCCGCAGCCGGAGTGGGGGCTGCTGGTGGCCGAGGGCCGCGACTACGTGGCGGTCCATCCCTGGGCCTCGATCCTGCCGGGCGCGGCGCTCGCCGTCGTCGTCATCGCCACCCACCGCATCAGCACCTCCTACCGGAAGGACCACCGCCGATGACCGACCCACATGCGGACAGGCAGGACCCGCTGCTGCGGATCACCGGTCTCGTGATCGACTATCGGGCCGGACGCCGCCGGTGGACGCCGGCCGTACGCGGCGCCACCCTGCACGTCGGGCCGGGCGAGTTCGTCTCGCTCGTCGGCGAGTCGGGCTCGGGCAAGACCACCCTGGTCCAGGGCGCGCTCGGCCTGCTGCCGGAGTCCGCGCGGATCCGGGCCGGTTCCATCGCCTACTCCGGCGTCGACGTCACGGGCTGGAACGACCGGCGCATGGCGTTGGTGCGGGGCAACTACGTGGGCTTCATCCCCCAGGACCCCAACACGTCGCTGAACCCGGTCAAGAAGATCGGCCGGCAGGTGATCGAGGCGGTCCGGTTCAACGAGCCCGAGGCCCGCGACGCCGCGCAGCACAGGCAGGCCGCGCTGGACAGCATGCGCACGGCCGGCCTCAAGGACGCCGAGCGGGTGTTCCACCACTACCCGCACGAGCTCAGCGGCGGCATGAAGCAGCGGGCGCTCATCGCGATCGCGCTGGCGGGCAAACCGAAGATCATCGTGGCCGACGAGCCCACCAGCGCGCTCGACGTCACCGTCCAGAAGGTCATCCTCGATCACCTCGTGCGGCTGCGCGAGGAGCTCGGCATCGGCATCCTCCTGGTCACCCACGACCTCGGCGTCGCGCTCGACCGCTCCGACCGGATCCTGGTCATGCGCGACGGCGAGATCGTGGAGGAGGGCCCGGTCCGCCGGGTGCTGGAGAACGCGGCCGACGACTACACCCGCAGGCTGCTCGACGCGGCGCCCGCCCGGCACTCCGGGCGGCTGGAGCCGGCGTCGGGCCCGCGCCCGCTGCCCGGCCGTGAGGTGCTGCGGGCGCGGGGGCTCACCAAGACCTACCGCCTGCGCGGCCGGGGCCCGCGGCGTGAGCTGCGTGCCCTGGACGGCGCCGACCTGGTCGTACGCGAGGGCGCCACGCACGCCATCGTCGGTGAGTCCGGCGCGGGCAAGTCGACGCTGGCGAGCATCCTGGCCGGTTTCGCCTCGCCCGACAGCGGCACCGTGCACCTGGGCGACCGGGAGCTGACCGGTCTGTCCCGGAGGCGGCTGCGGGAGGTCCGCCGGGATCTGCAGTTCGTGTTCCAGAACCCCTTCACCTCCCTCGACCCGCGGTTCACGGTGAGCGAGATCGTCGCCGAGCCGCTGCGCGCCTTCGGCCTCGCGCGGGGCAGGCGGGAGCGGACGGCCCGGGTGACCGAGCTGCTGAAGGCGGTGGCGCTGGACGAAGAGCACCTGCACCGGCTGCCGGGCCAGCTCTCGGGCGGCCAGCGGCAGCGGGTCGCGATCGCCAGGGCGCTGGCGCCCAACCCCAGGATCCTGGTGCTCGACGAGGCGGTGAGCGCGCTGGACGTGTCGGTCCAGGCCCAGATCCTGCGACTGCTGGTGGACCTGCAGGCCGAGTATGGCCTCAGCTACGTGTTCGTGACCCACGACCTCGGCGTCGTACGCCTGATCGCCGACGACGTGTCGGTGATGAAGGACGGCGTCGTGGTCGAGACCGGCCCGGTCGAGCAGGTGTTCCGCTCACCGCGGCACGACTACACCCGGCAACTGCTGGAGGCGATCCCGGGAGCCGGGCTCGCCGTCGCCGGCGCACGCTAAGGAGATCGCCGTGTCACGCCGACTGCACCTCAACGTCAACATCCTCAACGCGGGCGTCTTCGGGGGCTCATGGCGGTTCCCCGGCACCGACGGCACCGCGAGCTACACGATCGAGCACTACACCTCGATCGCGAAGAGGGCCGAGCAGGCGAAGCTCGACGCCGTCTTCCTCGCCGACGGCCCGTCGCTCGACCCGCAGATCAGGCACCGTACGGCCAACAACCTGGAGCCCACGACGGTGCTGGCGCGGATCGCCGCGCAGACCGAGCGGATCGGCCTGATCGGGACGCTGTCGTCGTCCTACAACGACCCGGTCGAGCTGGCACGCCGTCTCGGCGACCTCGACTACGTCAGCGGCGGCCGCTTCGGCTGGAACGTGGTGACCACCGCGGGAGCGGTGGCAGCGCGCAACTTCGGCCGCACGAGTGAGCCCGGCCACGCGCTGCGCTACCGCCGCGCCGCCGAGTTCACCGAGCAGGTCGTCGCCGCCTGGGCGGCCCGCACCGCGCTCGTCTCCTCGCAGGGCCGGCCGGTCGTGGTGCAGGCCGGCGGCTCCAGCGACGGCCGCAGGCTCGCCTCCCGCGTCGGCGAGGTGATCTTCTCCGCCGACCAGGACATCGAGCACGCCCGCGCGTTCCGCGCCGAGATCCGCGCGGGCGCGGCCGCGTTCGGACGGCGGCCCGAGGACGTCGTGGTCCTGCCCGGGCTGTCGACCGTCGTGGGCGGCACCGAGGCCGAGGCGAGGGCCCGGCGCGAGCTGCTGGACGAGATCCTCCCCCGCGAGTACGCCCGGGGCCGGCTCGCCGGCCAGCTCGGCATCTCCCTGGACGGTTTGTCCGACGACGAGCCGATCCCGCCCGAGCTGCTCGTCGCCCCCGACGAGGCCGGTGGTTCCCAGACCTTCTACCGGATGGTCAAGGCGATCATCGAAACGGAACGGCCGACGCTCGGCCGGCTGCTGAAGAAGCTCTCCGGCGGCGGCGGTCACCGGATCGTCGTGGGGACGCCGGAGCAGATCGCCGACGACATCGAGCTGTGGTTCCGCACGGGCGCGGCGGACGGCTTCAACGTGATGCCCGACGTGCTTCCGTCGGGATTCGACGACTTCGCCGGCCACGTGGTGCCCGAGCTGCGGCGGCGCGGCCTGTTCCGCACCGACTACGAGGGGACGACCCTCCGCGACCACCTCGGGCTCGGCCTCCCCGACGCCGGGCCGTACGAGCTCCGCCCACTAGAGCCGGCCCTGTGAACGGCCCTGTGAACGGCCCTGTGAACGGCCCTGTGAACGGCCCTGTGAACGGCCCGCGACGTCCCGTCCCACAACCGAAAGCGGTCTTGTCATGAGTCCAGTCATCCAGCTCGCTCTCGCGGTCGGTGAACCGGCCGCCCCGCCCGCCGCAGGACCGGCGCGGGGACCGGTGCCGGTGCCGCTCACCGGAGCCGCCGCCGTCGCGGCGGCCGCGCGAGAGGCCGGGATCGCGGCGATACGGCTGCTCGACGGGGTGGCCGCGGGCCACGTCCTCGACCCGACCGTGGTGGCGGCCTACCTCGCCGGCCTCCACGACGGTCTCCACGACGGTCTCCACGCCGGCCTCGGCTACATCGCCGAGGTGCCGACGACCCACAACGCGCCGTACAACACCGCACGCCGCGTGCTCTCCCTCGACCGGGCGACCGGCGGCCTGGCCGGTGTCGCGCTGCGCGCGGGCGGGAGCGACGAGGTGAGCCAGGCCACAGCCCCCGGCCCCCACGCCGCCGGCCCCGCCGCGCGGTGGAGCGAGTACGCCCACGTGCTGACCCGGCTGTGGGAGTCGTTCCCGCGCGCGGCGCTGATCGGCGACCAGGAGGCCGGCGTCGTGGTCGACGACGCCCTCGTCCGGCCCGTCGACCACGAGGGGGCCTTCTACCGGGTCGCCGGGCCGCTTGACGGTCCCTCGTCGGCGCAGGGACGCCCGGTCGTCGTCGCCGACCTCGGCGACCCGGACGTCCTGGACGTGACGGCGGTCGCGCGGTCCGCGGACGTCGTCGTGGCCGGCCGGGAGCGGGCGGCCGGGGCGGACGCCGCGCTGACGGAGGCACTGCGGCGAGCCGGCCGCTCCAGGAAGGAGGTCGCGCTGCTCGGCCGGGTCGAGATCGCCGGGGACGACCTCGGCCCCGGCGACGCCGCGACGGCCGCCACCCTCGCCGGCGAGCTCCGCGACTGGGCCCGCGAGCACCGGCTGGACGGGTTCGAGCTGGTGCCCACCGGGGGCGCCGACGCGGTGATCGCCGCGATCCGGGCGCTGACGCCCCTGCTGACGGACACCGCCGGTTCGCCTGCCTCTCCGCGCCCGCTCACGCTGCGGGCCGCGCTGAGCCTGCCCGATCCCGCGGCGGTGGCGGCGTGACCCCCGGGCCGCTCGCCGCGGGCCACGCCGCCGCAGACCACGCCGCCACCGGCTACACCGTGGACGGCATCCGCGCCGCGGTCTCCCCGATCCTGCGGCGCCTGCGCGCGGGTGCGCGCGAGCGCGAGCTCACCCGCCAGTACGCGTTCGACGACGTACGGGCGCTCGCCCGCGAGCGGATCACGCTGATCGGCGTCGCCGAGGAGGACGGCGGCGCGGGCGGGTCGGTGCGCGACGTGGCCGACCTCGTCATCGCCATCGCCCGCGCCGACTCCAACGTGGCCCAGGCGCTGCGCAGCAGCTTCCTCACCGCCAATCAGGTGGCGAGCCGGCCGGACCTGCCCAGCCGGGAGACGACCCTGCGGCGGCTGCGCGACGGCGACCTGTTCGCCGGCACCTCCAACGAGCGCACCGGCGGCGCCAGCGGGTCGGTCACCACCACCATCCGGCGTGACGGCGGCGGATACGTCATCAACGGCGAGAAGTACTACTCGACGGGCGGCCTGTACGCCTCGTGGTTCTCCGGCCTGGCCAAGGACGAGTCGGGCACCGTGCTGGGCTTCACCCTTCCGGTGGACCGCGAGGGCGTGGAGCGGCTCGACGACTTCGACGCGGTCGGCCAGCGGCTGACCGCGAGCGGCACCACCCGCCTGGTGAACGTGCGGGCGTACGAGGACGAGGTCGTGGTCCGCGACAACAGCCTGCTCGACAACCCGTGGCTGGGCGCGTTCGCCCAGCTCTACCTGGCCGCGGTCGAGGCGGGCATCGCCGCCGCGGCACTCGACGACGCGGTCTGGTTCGTCCGGGAGAAGGCCCGGCCCATCAAACACAGCACGGCGGCCAGGAGCGTCGACGACCCCTACGTGCGTCAGACCGTCGGCGAGATCGCCGCCCGGGCCCAGGCGGCCCGTTCCGCGGTGCTGTTCGCGGCCGAGGTCGTGCACGGGGTGCGCGGCCTGACCGGTTCCCGGGCGCGTGCGGCGGGCGCGGAGGCCGCCGTCACCGTGGCGCAGACCGGTGTGATCGCCATCGAGTCCGCCCTGCGGGCCGCCGAACTGCTCTTCGACGTCGCGGGCGGCTCGATCACCAACCGCGACCTCGGCTTCGACCGCCACTGGCGCAACGCCCGCACGGTCGCCAACCACAACCCCCGCCAGTGGAAGGCGGCCGTGGCGGGCGCCTACCACCTGACCGGAGAGGAACCGCCGACGAGCGGGCTCTTCTGAACACCGAGAGGACACCATGACCGACAAGGCCACCCGGACGCTCGGACGCACCGGCGTCCTGGTCAGCCCGCTCACGCTCGGCACGATGAACTTCGGCCGGTGGCAGGAGGAGGCCGAGAGCACGAGAATCATCCGGGCCGCCCTCGACGCCGGAATCACTGCCGTCGACACCGCCGACGTCTACGCCCAGGGCGTGTCGGAGGAGATCGTCGGCAAGGCCGTCAAGGGCCGCCGCGACGAGGTCTTCCTCGCCACCAAGTTCCACGGGCAGATCGGGGACGACCCCCGGCACGCGGGCAACTCGCGCCGCTGGATCGTCCGCGCGGTGGAGGACAGCCTGCGCCGGCTCGGCACCGACCACATCGACCTCTACCAGGCGCACCGGCCCGACCCGCGCACCGACCTGCTGGAGACGCTGCGCACGCTCGACGACCTGGTCCGCCAGGGCAAGATCCTCTACTACGGCACCTCGGTCTTCCCCGCGCACCGGCTCGTCGAGGCGCAGTGGCTGGCCGACCGGCACGGGCTCGTCGCCCCGCACACCGAGCAGTCGCCGTACTCGCTGCTCGTCCGCGGCGCCGAGCGCGAGGTCTTCCCCGTCGCGCGCACGTACGGCATCGGGGTTCTGACGTACGGCCCGCTGGCCGCGGGCTGGCTGTCGGGCAAGTATCGCGTCGGCGGCGAGCAGCCGGAGTCGGCGCGCGCCGGCCTCATCCCCGGCAGGTTCGACGTCACCCTCGAACGCAACCGGCGCAAGCTCGCCGCCGCCGACGCACTGGCCCGGCTCGCCGAGGACAGCGGCCTCACGCTGGTCGACCTGGCCCTGGCGTTCGCGCTCAACCACCCCGCGGTGAGCAGTGTGATCATCGGCCCACGCACGATCGAGCATCTGGACGCCTACCTCAAGGCGGCCACCGTCGAGCTGAGCGAGGACGTCCTCGACCGGATCGACGAGATCGTCGCCCCGGGCACCCACTTCGTCGAGCGCGACACCGGCGGCGACACCCCGTCTCTGCAGCCGTCCGCGCTCCGCCGCGCCCGCGCGCACGGCACCACCGGCGACCACTGAGAAACCGGCGACCGGTGGAAAACCGGCGACCACTGAGAAAGGGCATCGACTTGAGCTACGGCGCTTACGACACGACCTACGCGGCGGCCGAGGACCGCTACGAGAAGGTGGAATACCGGCGTGCCGGGAACTCCGGTCTCGACCTGCCGGCCATCTCCTTCGGCCTGTGGCAGAACTTCGGTCTCGACCGCCCGTACGAGACCCAGCGCGAGATCGTGCTGCACGCCTTCGACCTGGGCATCACCCATTTCGACAACGCCGACAGGTACGGCCCGCCGCACCGGGCCGCGCAGAAGTTCTTCGGGACGCTGCTCAGGCGGGAGCTCGCGCCGTACCGGGACGAGCTGGTCCTTTCGACCAAGGCCGGCAACCCGATCGGCCCCAGCCCCTACCTGAAGGGCGGCTCGCGCAAGTCGCTGCTCACATCGCTTGAGCACAGCCTGCGCGACCTGGGGACCGACCACGTCGACATCTTCTACAGCCACAGCCCCGACCCGGCGACGCCGCTGGAGGAGACCGTCGGCGCCCTCGTCAGCGCCGTGCAGCAGGGCAAGGCGCTCTACGTGGGCATCTCGAACTACGCCCCGGAGCGGGCTCGCGAGGCCGCCGAGCTGCTGCGCCGGGCGGGGGTGCCGCTGCTGGTCCACCAGCCGCGCTACTCGATCTTCGACCGCCGCCCCGAGCTCAACGGCCTGCTCAAGCTGGCCGCCGAGGACGGGTTCGGTCTCGTCGTCTACTCGCCCCTGGCCCAGGGGCTGCTCACGGACAAGTACCTCGCCGGCATCCCCGCGGACGCGCGAGCCGGCAACAGCGCGTTCCTGTCGCCCGACGTCATCGACGGCACCTACCGGCGGCGGGCCGCCGCGCTCGACGACATCGCCAGGAAGCGCGGTCAGTCGCTCGCGCAGCTCGCGCTGCAGTGGGTGCTGCGGCAGCCGCAGGTGACCTCGGCGCTCATCGGAGCCAGCTCGACCGCGCAGCTCGACCACAACGTCAAGGCGCTCGGCTTCCCGCCGCTCACCGAGGAGGAGCTGGCGCTGCTCGACGAGCACGGCGTGCACGGAACAGGACTGAGGCTCTGACATGGGCGACCTCACCACGACGATCGGGGCCGGCGTCGACGACGGCCGGCCCTTCCGCCTGGGCTTCCTGCTGCACCTCGACGGCGACCTGCCGCCGGGCCGGGCCTACCGTGAGGCGATCGACCTGTTCGTGGCCGCCGAGGAACTGGGCTACGACTCGGGATGGGTCATCCAGCGGCACTTCCGCCAGGGCAACGAGCACGTTTCCGCCCCCCTGGTCGTGCTCGCCGCGATCGCCGAGCACACCACGCGCATCCGGCTGGGCACCGGCGTGCTGGTGCTCCCGCTGGAGGACCCTCTCAAGACCGCCGAGGACGCGGCGACGCTCGACGAACTCAGCGGCGGCCGTCTCGAACTGGGCGTGGGTTCGGGTCCCTTCCCGGGCGCCTGGGAGGCGTTCGGGAAAGATCTGGCCGACCGGCACCGGCTCTTCGACGCCTCGGTGGCGCGGCTGCACGAGGTGCTGGAGGGAACGACGCTCAACAGCCTCGGCGAGGTGCTCCACCCGCCCGCGGCCGGACTGCGGCGGCGGCTGTGGCAGGCCACCACCGGTGATCCCGGACTGGCGCACGCGGCGGCGGCCGCCGCCGGACGCGCCGGTGACGGGCTGCAGCTCTCCCGCGCCACCGCCTGGCGCGGCGGCACCGTACGCGAGGCGCAGCGGCAGCAGGCCGAGTGGATCGCGGCCTACCGCGCGGCCCACGAGGAGGCCCAGGAGGAGGGCCAGGAGGAGGGCCACGAGGAGGCCCACGAGGAGGCATGGCCCGAGCCCGGCCGCGCGCCCCGGGTGCAGGTCTCCAGGGCCGTCTATCCCCACCCCGACCGGGCGGAGGCCGTACGCCTGGTCACGCCCGGCGTCCGGCGCTGGCAGAGCTGGCTGTCCTCCCGCCGCGAGGTCGCGGCTCTCGGCGTCGAGGAGTATCTGGAGGCCGACCACGCCCTGCTCGGCCCGCCGCAGGCGCTCGCCGCCGAGCTGGCCGCCGATCCGGCATTGCGCCGGATCACCGACCTGCTGGTGAACTTCGTCCCCGGCGTGCCCGAGTTCGGCGAACACCTCCGGCTGCTCACCTCCGCCGCGCGAGAGCTGGCGCCCCTGCTCGGCTGGCGTCCCGCGCGGCAACCCGTCACGGTCCCGGGCGGCACGCGATGAGCGGGTTCCATCTCGCCCTGTCGCTGATGACGCCCGGCCACTTCCGGCACGCCTGGCGGCTGCCGCACGCCGACCCGCTGGCCCACCTGGACATCGGCCACTTCCAGCGGCTGGCGCGGATCGCCGAGGAGGCGAAGATCGACGCGGTCTTCCTCGGCGACGCCCCCGCGCTGGGCGGCGAGATCGAGGAGGCGCCCGGCACCGGGCTCGACCCGCTCGTGCTGCTGGGCAACCTGGCGGCGATCACCACGAACCTCGGGGTGATCGCCACCAGTTCGACGACGTACAACTCGCCGTACAACCTGGCCCGGCGGTTCCAGACGCTCGACCACGTGACCAGGGGCCGCGCGGCCGTCAACGTCGTCACCACCGGCACGCCGGCCGCGGCGGCGAACTTCGGCCTGGCCGAGCATCCCGGCAAGGAGACCCGCTACCGCCGGGCGCACGAGTTCCTCGATGTGGTCACCCGGCTGTGGGACGGCTGGGAGCCGGACGCGATCGTCGCCGACAAGCAGAGCGGCCGCTACGCCGATCCCTCCCGCGTCCACCGGCTCGACCACGAGGGCGAGTTCTTCTCGGTGGCCGGGCCGCTCCCGGTCGGACCGGGGCCGCAGGGCCGTCCGGTCATCGTCCAGGCGGGCGGCTCCGAAGGCGGGCTCGCCCTGGCCGGCCGCTTCGCGGACGTCGTGTTCACCGTGGCGCAGACCCGGGCCAAGGCCGTCGCGTTCCGCGACGACATCCGCCGCCGCGCTGCCGCGGCCGGCCGCCACCCCGACGACGTGAAGGTGTCTCTCGGCGTGGTGGTGCTCGTCGGGGCGACCGAGGAGGAGGCCCGGCGCCGGGAGCGCGAACTGTACGCCACGCTGCCGGTCGAGCGGCTGACGAGGGTGCTGCTGCGGAACCTTGGCCTGCCTGAGGACGGGTGCGGTCCCGACGACCCGATCGCCGCCGGCGACCTGCCCGCCGCCGTTCCCGGCGACGCCTTCTCCGCGGGCTTCGGCGCCTCCACTCGGGCGCTGCTCGCGGAGGGCCCGCGCACACCCCGTGAGCTGGTCCAGCGCAGCGCCGGCGGATCGGGGCACCGGCTGCTCGCGGGGTCGGCCGAGCAGGTCGCCGACGACCTGCAGGCGTGGTTCGAGGCGGGTGCGGCGGACGGCTTCACGGTCATGCCGGCCGACACCGCCGTCGACCTGGAGAACTTCGCCAGGCTCGTGGTGCCGATCCTCCAGGAGCGCGGGCTGTTCCAGCGGGAGTACGGCCATGCCACGCTCCGCGGCCGCCTCGGGCTGCGCCTGCCGCACCGGCGGCGCGCCGTGGCGGCCACTGGGTGAGGGCAGGTTTGCGCGGGCGATCAGAAGAGGACTACTCGACCACCACGGCGAGCACTACCGGATCGAGGCGGGCGGGCTGGCGGAGCGGATCGCTCCGGTGCCCGGCGTCTACTTCGGCGGCGCGTCCTCCGCCGGCGAGCACGTCGTCCCCCGCCTCCGATCCCTCGTGGCGGCCTGACCCTCGCGGACTGCGGGGGCCGACCGTCTCCCACAGGTCAGGGATTCGGCTGGACATTCCCCGGCGGTACGCGGGAGACACGCGGTGGAAACACCCCGCGGCGATGATGGTCACGGTGCGCGTGCGGGCGATCATCCTGCGCCGGGGAAACCGGCTCCGGTCCCGGTGAATCCCCGGATGCCGGCGAACGGCCCCGCGGCGGCCCGGGCGGCGTGAGCGGGGAGGATGGCTGAGATGCGCCAGTTGACGGCACTCGACGCGCAGTTCCTGAGCGTGGAGTCGGCGACGACCGCGACCCACGTGGCGGGCGTCGCCATACTCGACCCGTCGACCTCGCCCTCCGGCGCTGTGACCAGGGAGGCGCTGCTCGCCCTGCTGCGCGAGCGACTGCACCTCGCCCCGCCGCTGCGGATGCGGCTGGCCGACGTGCCCTTCGGGCTCGACCGGCCGTACTGGCTGGACGACCCGCACGTGGACCTCGACGCGCACGTGCACGAGACCACGCTCCCGGCGCCCGGCGGGGAACGGGAACTGGCGGCCTATGTGGCGAGCGTGCACGCGCGGCGGCTCGACCGCCGGCGGCCGCTGTGGGAGGCGCACCTCATCCACGGCCTGGAGGGCGGCCGGTGCGCGCTCTACACGAAGGTGCACCACTGCGCGATCGACGGCGTGTCGGGCTCGGAGATCCTGACCGCGTTGCTCGACCCGTCACCGGAGCCGCGCCGGGTGGAGACGCCCCCGGCCCCGGCGCCGTCACAGGCGCCCGGGATGCTCGCGATGCTCGCCGGCGCGATCACCCGGTCGATCGTCCAGCCGGTGGAGACGCTGTGCTCGCTCGCCCGCGCCGCCGCCGACCTGGACGCGATCCCGGTGGTGGCGGCGCTGCCCGACGCCCGGCGCCTGGCCCAGGCCGCCCGCGTGATCGCCGGAGACGCGCGCCCACTGCCTCAGACGCCGCCGCTGGTCGCGCCGCGCACGCCGTTCAACGGCCCGATCTCCGGGGAGCGGGAGGTCGCCCTCGGTTCCGTGCCGCTGGCGGAGGTCAAGAAGGTGGCCAGGGCCTTCGGCATGGGCCCGAACGATGTGGTGATGACGCTGTGCGCGTCGGCGCTGCGGCGCTGGCTGCTCGCCCACGACGCGCTGCCCGACCGGCCGCTGGTGGCCGCCGTGCCGGTGGCGTTGCGCTCCCGGCGGTCGGCGGGCGCGGGCGAGCCGTCCCCGGACTCGGCGGGCGTCGGCAACCGGATCTCCGCGATGATCACGCCGCTGGCCACGGACGTCGCCTCTCCCGCGGAACGCCTGACGGCCGTGCGCTCGGCGCTGGCCGCCGCCAAGCGGCGCTTCGCCGTCTCCCACCGCACGTGGCTCGATGACGTGTGCGCGATGGTGCCGAACGCCTTCGCGGCGCTGGCCACGCCGGTGGTGTTCCGCCTCGCGGGGGTCGCGGGGGCGGGCGTCAACCTCATCGTGTCGAACGTGCCGGGGCCCCGCATGCCGTTGTATCTGTGCGGCGCCCGGATGCTCGCCTACCACCCGCTGTCGGTGGTCACCGACGCCACCGGGGGGATCAGCATCACCTGCGCGTCGTACGACGGGCGGCTGGACTTCGGCGTCGTCGCCTGCCCGGCGCGGTTGCCCGACGTCTGGAGCATGATCGGTCACCTGCGCGAGGCGATGGACGAGCTCCTGGCCCTGCTCGAGGACTCCGCCGAGGACTCCACCGGCGACTTCACCGGCGACTCCGCCGACGGCCCGGCCCCGCACGGCGACGCTCCCGCCGTACGGCCCCCGAATGAGCCGGATGAGCGGGAGGAGCCGGATGAGCGGGAGGAGCCGGATGAGCGGGAGGAGATGGTGCCCGCCTGACCTTCGGGGTTGCGTCCCTGGTCAGTGCAGGGCGCCCGCGATCAGCTCGGCGACCGCGTCGGGGTCGATGTGATGGCCGGTGAGCAGGCAGATGCTCTCCTGGTAGAGCAGGACGGCGGCGAAGGTCGCGGCGGCGGCCTCCAGCCGGGCCGCGTCACCCCGCCCGCCCGGCAGGGCGAGCTCCAGGGCGAACCTGGCCCTGCGGATGATCTCGGTGTTCAGGCGGCTCAGACGCTCCCGTACGGACAGGTGCGTGTCGGCCTCCCGGAACAGGATGCGCCGCATCGCGGGGGACGCGCGCAGCGGCAGCCTGCGGGCGAGCCGCGACAGCGCGCCGGCCGCGTCGCCGGGCACCGCCTCCACCTCCTCCTCGATCACCACGGTGCGCTCGTCCACCAGCGAGATCAGCACGTCGATCTTGCGGGGGAAGTAGTGGAAGACCAGGCCCTTGGGCACGCCGGCGAGTTCGGCGATGCGCGCGGTGGGCGTGGCCTCGTAGCCGCCGCCCGCGAACAGTTCCTCGGCGGCGTCGAGGATGCGGGTGCGGGCGTCGCCGTCGGCCGGCTGCTTCCTTCTCCGCGAGCGGGACCACGCCTTGGCGGTCTGGAGAGGGCTGTCCACGGACCGAACCTTAACCACAGTGGGTGCCCCAACACCATGACGCGAGGGACAGGGCAGGCATACGCCCGGCCGCGGGCCCCGCCCGACTGGCACAGCGCCTGCGCCGAATGGGCACAGCGCCCGCGGCCGGGCGCACCGGGGTCGCCGGCCCTCGGCGGCGGTGGGAGGCGGCGCCTGGGGCCGGCGACGTGTGGCCTCAAACCGGTGTCAGTGGCTCGTGGCCTTCTCGGAGCCGAGGCCGGTGAGCGAGCGGACCTCGATCTCGGCGTACTTCGAGCCGTTGTACTCCTTGCTCAGGATCGTGCCGAGGTAGCCGCACAGGAAGCCGATCGGGATCGAGAAGATGCCCGGGTTCGACAGCGGGATCAGGTGGAAGTCCATTTCGGGACGCATCGCCGTCGGCGAGCCGGAGACGACCGGCGAGAAGATCACCAGCACCACGGCGGAGATGAGGCCGCCGTAGATGGCCGAGACCGCGCCCGCCGTGTTGAACCTCTTCCAGAACAGGCTGTAGAGGATCGCCGGAAGGTTGCCCGACGCGGCGACCGCGAAGGCCAGCGACACGAGGAAGGCCACGTTGAGCGACTGGGCGAAGATGCTCAGCGCGATCGCGATCGCGCCGATCACGAACGCGGCGATCCTGGCGACCACGACCTCCTGACGCTCGGTGGCGTCGCCCCGCTTGAACACGTGCGCGTACAGGTCGTGGGCGAAGCTGGAGGAGGACGCGAGGGTCAGGCCCGCGACGACCGCGAGGATCGTGGCGAACGCGACCGCCGCGATGACCGCCAGCAGGACGGTGCCGCCGACGTCGCCGAAGATGTCCTGGCCCACCTTCTGAGCCAGCAGCGGGGCCGCGGTGTTGCCGGCCTTGTCGGCCTCGGCGATCGTCTTCGAGCCCACCAGGGCCGCGGCGCCGAAGCCGAGCACCAGGGTCAGCAGGTAGAACGCGCCGATGATGCCGATGCCCCACATGACCGACTTGCGGGCGTCCCTGGCGGTCGGCACGGTGTAGAAGCGGATGAGGACGTGCGGCAGGCCGGCGGTGCCGAGCACCAGGGCCAGGCCGAGGCTGATCAGGTCGATCTTGCCCCAGACGCCCTGGGCCTCGGTGCCGTACTTGAGACCGGGCTTGAGGAAGGCGTCGCCCTTGCCGCTCGCGTTGGCGGCGTCGCCGAGCAGGCCGGACAGGTTGAAGCCGAACTTGCCGAGCACCAGCAGGGTGATCAGCGCGGCGCCGACCATGAGCATGACGGCCTTGACGATCTGCACCCAGGTGGTGCCCTTCATGCCGCCGAACACGACATAGATGATCATCAGCAGGCCGACCGCGATGATCGTCCAGATCTTGCCGGCCTCGGAGTGGACCCCGAGCAGCAGGCCGACGAGCGCGCCCGCGCCGACCATCTGGGCGAGCAGGTAGAAGATGCTCACGACGATCGTGGACACGCCGGCCGCCGTACGGACCGGGCGCGGCGACATGCGGAACGCCAGCACGTCGGCCATCGTGTACTTGCCGGAGTTGCGCATCAGCTCGGCGACGAGCAGCAGCGCCACCAGCCAGGCGACGAGGAAGCCGATCGAGTAGAGGAAGCCGTCGTAGCCCGACAGCGCGATGATGCCGGCGATGCCGAGGAACGACGCGGCCGACATGTAGTCGCCGCCGATCGCCAGGCCGTTCTGCAGGCCGCTGAACGACCGGCCGCCGGCGTAGAAGTCCGCCGCGCTCTTGGTGTTGCGGCTGGCCCAGAACGTGATGGCGAGCGTGCCGGCAACGAAGATAACGAAAAGGATCGTGGACAGCGTCTCGTGACTCACTTGGCGCCCTCCCCGACCTCGTCGCGGGTCTCGGCCCCGCCGCGCAGCTCGTCGGCGATCGGGTCGAGCTTGGCCGCCGCGTGCCGCGAGTACGCCCACGCGATCAGGAACGTCGACACGAACTGCAGCACACCGAAGACGAGGGCGACGTTGATGTTGCCGAACAACTTGGCGCCCATGAAGTCCCGGGCGAAGCCCGACAGCACCACGTAGAGCAGGTACCACACCAGGAAGGCGACGGTCATGGGGAAGGCCCAGGACCGGTAGCGGCGGCGCAGCTCCTGGAACTGCTCACCCGCCTGTATACGTTCATAGACCGATGGATCGTGCTGGACGGTCACAAGATCTCCTTCGACAGTGATCTGGATCACTTCAACGTAGGAGTGCGCCCTGTGCGGCGACGAGTCCCGGGGGCCGCCGAGTCGCCCAGCCGTAGCGCCCGCTCGTTCACATGGCGCATCCGTGCGACGAATGGTCGGTTGCTCGCGCCGAGCGGTCACCCATGCGTTCCATGAAACGCGGCCGCAGTGAAACTGCCGGGCTACATGAAGCGCGGACGCCAGTCGCCCCGGTCGACGTTCAACGTCTCCGGCGTGTGCAGGCGGACCATCGTGCGCGCCACGCCGCGCGGCACCCGCGACGGCGTCAGCAGCGACACCACCACCATGACCGTGAACGACACGGGCACCGTCCAGGCCGCCGGCTCCGCGAGCAGAGACCCCTCCCAGCCGCTGTGCGGGCCGCCGATGATCGTGATCACGACCGCCGTGCAGGCCAGCCCTCCTCCGGCCAGCAGGCCGGCCATCGCCCCCGCCGTCGTCAGCCTGCGCCACCAGATGCCGAGCACCAGCAGCGGGCAGAACGACGAGGCGGCCACGGCGAACGCCAGCCCCACCACGGTCGCCACCGGCAGCGACCGGGCCACGCCCGCCAGCGCGAACGGCACGAGCACCGCGAGCACGGTCGCGACCCGGAACGCCCGCACCCCGCCGCGCAGGATGTCCTGAGCGATCACCCCCGCGACCGACACCGTCAGCCCTGACGACGTCGACAGGAACGCCGCGAACGCCCCCGCGGTCACCAGCGCGGTCAGGAACTCGCCCACCGGCCCGCCGACCAGCCGGCCCGGCAGGGCGATGACCACGGTGTCGCTCTGCGGCATGCCGTAGACGTGGCCGAGGTAGCCGTACACCGCGGGCATCAGATAGAAGGCGCCGAGCAGCGTCAGCACGACGAGCGTGGTGCGGCGGGCGGCCCGCCCGTCCGGGTTGGTGTAGAAGCGGACGAGCACGTGGGGCAGCCCCATCGTCCCGAGGAACGTCGCCAGGATCAGCGAGTACGTCTCGTAGACCGGATGCTCCTGGCCGTGCAGCGGCAGCACCCACTCGTCCCCGGGAGCGAGCCCCGGTCGTCCGTCGGACCACCAGGCCATCAGCATGAACACCAGCGGCACCGCCAGCGCGGTCAGCTTCAGCCAGTATTGGAACGCCTGGACGAACGTGATCGACCGCATGCCGCCCGACAGCACGTTCGTCGCGACCACCGCCGCCACCAGCAGGCTCCCCGTCCACGGCGGCGCCCCCGTGATCGTACGGAAGACCAGCCCGGCGCTCTGGAACTGCGGCATGAGGTAGAGCCAGCCGATCAGCACGACGAGCACGCTCGACAGCCGCCGCACCGCCATCGACTCCAGCCGCGCCTCGGCGAAGTCGGGCAGCGTGTAGGCCCCCGACCGCCGCAGCGGCGCCGACACCAGCACCAGCAGCACGAGATAGCCGCCGGTCCAGCCGACCGGCAGCCACAGCATGTCCGCGCCGAAGGTGAGGATCAGCCCCGCGACGCCGAGGAAGGAGGCCGCCGACAGATACTCCCCGCCGATAGCCGAGGCGTTCCACAGGGGCGAGACCGTGCGGGAGGCGACGTAGAAGTCCGACGTGGTGCGGGACACCCGGATGCCGAACGCGCCGATGAGCACGGTCGCCAGCATCACCAGCACGACCGCGACGATCTGGTTCACCGGCGCGCCGTTCTCGCCGGCGCTCCCCAAGGCCGGCGCACGGTCGTCATCGGCGCTCCACGAGGTCGGCGAAGTCGCGTTCGTTGCGTTCGGCCTGCCGCACGTACAACCAGGCGCCCCCGACGAGCGCCGGATAGATCAGCCCCGCGAGCACGACCCACGGCAGCGGCAGCCCGAGCAGCTCGGCCGCGCGCAGCTCCGGGGCCAGCAGGAACAGCAGCGGCAGCCCGCCCACGACGCAGGCGAGCAGGCTGCACACGAACAACGCCAGGCGAAACTGGGTGCGCACCAGGGAGCCCATGTAGACCTCGCCGAGGCGGGTCTGCTCGTCGATCTCCCGGGTGAGCGGGTGCCGTGGCCTGGGCGCCGCCGCCGTGCGCGGGCTGGTGACCACCACCCTGCGGGGCTTCCCGCTCGCCGCCGCGCCCTCGCCCTGTCCGCGCGTTCCGGTCGCCGCCGCCCTGCGTGGCTTGCCGGTCATCGTGCCCTCACCGCCCGCTCACCGGCCCTGGCCCCGGCGGGCCCGGCGGACGAGCAGGTCGCGCAGCTCACGGGTGTGGCGGCGGCTCACCGGGATCTCGGTCTCCCCCACCCGCACCACGCACTTGCCCGAGTCGATGTGCAGCTCGTCGATGTGTTTGACCGCGACGAGATGGCTGCGGTGGACGCGCAGGAACCCCGCCGACGCCCAGCGCTCCTCCAGCGTGGCCAGCGGGATGCGGACCAGGTGGCTGCCGGTCGCCGTGTGCAACCGGGCGTAGTCGCCCTGCGCCTCGACGTACCGCACCTCGGTGCTGGCCACGAACCGGGTGACGCCGCCCAGCTCGACCGGGATCGTGTCCGCCTGCGGCCCCTCCCCCGGCTCGCCCCGGCTGCCGCACACCCGGCGGATCGCCTCGGCGAGCCGCTCCGGTCGTACGGGCTTGAGCAGGTAGTCCTCGGCCTTCAGCTCGAAGGCGTCCACGGCGTGGTCCTCGTACGCCGTCACGAAAACGATCTTCGGTGGGCGGGTGAACTGGGTCAGCAGCCGGCCCAGCACCACCCCGTCGAGCCCGCGCATGCGGATGTCGAGGAAGACCGCGTCGATCGGCCTGCCGTCCGCGATGGCGCGGTCGAGCAGCCGGAGCGCGGCGGCCCCGTCGCGGGCGGTGAGCACGTCACCGATACGGGGGTCGGCGCGCAGCAGGTAGGCGACGTCCTCCAGCGCGGGCTGCTCGTCATCCACCGCCAGAACCCGCAGACCGCTCACGATCACCCCTTTCACCGACCGATCCCCTAGAGAGTGATGACCGAAACGTGTGGAAGTCAACGCCTCCCCATCACGACCGCATCACGGCTGGGATCGCGGCGGCCCAGGGTCAGCCCGGACGGCGACGCAGCAGCGCCCCGGGGGCGAGCGTCACCCGGAACGGCTCGTCGAGCGTCACCGGCTCGCCCGTCCGCACCACATGACGGCGGCAGGTCTACGAGGGGCACGACACTCTGTCAGGTCTGGACGCCGGGGTGATATTTGGGGACGCGTACGGCGACCTTGGTGCCGGCGCCCTCGCCGGTCTCCACCACGAGGCCGTACTCGTCGCCGTAGACCTGGCGCAGCCGCTCGTCCACGTTGGCCACGCCGATGCCGCCCGCGCCCGAGCGGTCCTCCCCGGCGAGCACGCGGCGCAGCCTGTCGGGGTCCATGCCGACGCCGTCGTCCTCCACGGTGATCACGCACTCCGCGCCCGCGTCCTCGGCGACGATCGTGATGCGGCCCACGCCCGGCTTGGCCTCCAGGCCGTGCCGCACGGCGTTCTCCACCAGCGGCTGCAGGCACAGGAACGGCACGGCGACGGGCAGCACCTCGGGCGCGATGCGCAAGGTGACCTGGAGCTGGTCGCCGAACCTGGCCCGTTCGAGCGTGAGGTAGCGGTCGATCGAGCGCAGTTCCTCCGCCAGGGTCGTGAAGTCGCCGTGCCGCCGGAAGGAGTAGCGGGTGAAGTCGGCGAACTCCAGCAGCAGTTCCCTGGCCCGCTCGGGGTCGGTGCGGACGAACGACGCGATGGTGGTCAGCGAGTTGTAGATGAAATGCGGCGAGATCTGCGCCCGCAGCGCCCGGACCTCGGCCTCCATCAGCATCGTGCGGGACCGGTCGAGCTCGGCCAGCTCAAGCTGGGAGTCGACCCACCGCGCGACCTCCTGCGCCGCCCGCACCAGCCCCGCCGAGGCGTGGTCGCCGTACGCCGCGAGCGAGCCGACGACCCGGTCGTCGGTGGTGAGCGGGACGACCACGGCGTGCCTGATCGGGCACTCGGGCCGCAGGCAGTCGAGCGCGAGCACCTGGGTGCGGCCGTCCTTCAGCGTCTCCGCGGCGTGCTCGAACGCCTCGGCCGCGTGGTGGTCGCCCACGCCGTCGTAGACGAGCAGTTCCTCGCCGTTGGTGACGGCGATGGCCGGCGAGCCGAGCAGCTCGCGCAGGTGCCGCGACGCCTTGAGCGCCCCCGCCTGGGTCAGCCCGGCGCGCAGCGGCGGCGCGGCCAGCGAGGCGGTGTGCAGCGTCTCGAACGTCGCCCGCTCGGCGGGGCTGCTGCCGAGGTCGCGCCGCCCGCGCAGCACCCGCCACAGCACGACCGCCGGCACGGCGACGAGGACGGCGACGACGAGCACGGTGACGACCGGTTCCACGCCGCCGCAGCCTACCCGGCATGCCCCGCCCGTCCGCTCGCGCGGCGGTGAACGGTCCCCATCGCGCGCCGGACAGCTCCGTCCGCCGCTCGCCGGGCCTCTCGCCGGGCCTCTCGCCGGGCCTACCGTGCGGCCGTCGCGTGGACGAAGGCGGCGACGGCCTCGCCCAGCTCGCGGCCCGCGTCCTCCTGCAGGAAGTGACCGGCGGCGGCGATGACGGGGTGGTCGAGCCCGGCCGCGCCGCGCATCGACTTCTTCAGGATCGGCGCCATTCCGCCGGTGATGGGGTCGCGGTCGGAGAACGCGACGAGGAACGGCAGGTCGAGGGTGACCAGGGTCTGCCAGGCGGCGCGGTTGGCGGGGGCGGCCGGGTCGCCGGGGGTGATCGGCACCAGGCCCGGCATCGCCCGCGGCCCCGCCTTGAACTCCTCGGAGGGGAACGGCGCGTCGTAGGCCCACCGTACGGGCTCGGGCAGCTCGGTGACGCACCCCGACTGGATGAACCGGGCGATGTCGAGCACGGGCGCCCTCTCGACGGCCTCCCGGAAGCGGTGCCACACCTCGGGCATCGGGATGTCACCGGTCGGCAGGCCGGTGTTGGCGGCGACGACCCGGGCGAAGCGGTCCGGGTGCTCGGCGACGAGCCGCAGCCCGATCAGCCCGCCCCAGTCCTGGCCGACCAGCGTCACACCACGCAGGTCGAGCGCGTCGAAGGCGAGCGACCGCACCCACTCCACGTGCCGGGCGTACGTGTGGTCCTCCGGCCGGGTCGGCTTGTCCGACCGGCCGAAGCCGATGAGGTCGGGGGCTACGGCCCGGCAGCCCGCCTCGGCCAGCACGGCCATCACGTGCCGGTAGAGGAACGACCAGCTCGGCTCCCCGTGCAGCAGCAGCACCGGCGGCCCGTCCGCCGGGCCCGCCTCGACGTACGCCATCCGGGCGCCGCCGGTCACCTCGGCGTAGCGGGGTTCGTAGGGGAAGCCGGGCAGGTCCGCGAAGCGTTCGCCGGGGGTGCGGAGGAAGTCCATAATGGGGGCACCTTTACGTTGTAGATTCACATATCAGGGGATTCGTCCAGCGCGGCGCGGATGCGGGCCGCGTAGTCCTCGATCTCGGCGTCGTCGTCGTATTTGACCCGGGGCCAGAAGAAGCCGCGCAGGCCGTCCTTGCGGTTGCGCGGCACAACGTGGACGTGCAGGTGGGGCACGCTCTGGCTGATCCGGTTGTTCATCGCGACGAACGTGCCGGCCGCTCCCGTGCCCGCCTCGACCGCCCGCGCGACGGCCTGGACGCGGGTGAAGAACGGCCCGACATCCTCGGCCGGAAGGTCCGCCAGGGTCTCGACGTGCTCGCGCGGCACGACGAGCACGTGCCCCTTGAACACCGGCCGGGTGTCGAGGAAGGCCACCGCGACCTCGTCGTCCAGCACCACGTGGGCGGGCCGTTCCCCCGCCACGATCTCGCAGAACACGCAGCCGTCCACGGTCACCAGCCGAGCGTGGCGTCGCCCTCGATGAGGGCCCTGGCGATGATCAGCCGCTGCACGTCGTTGGTGCCCTCCCCGATCGCCATCAGCGGCGCGTCCCGATAGAGGCGCTCGACCACGAACTCCTGCGAGTAGCCGTAGCCGCCGTGGACCCGCATCGCCTCCATCGTCGCCCTGAGCGCCACCTCGGAGGCGAAGTATTTCGCCATCGCGGCCTCACTGCGCACCGGCCCGGCCTCCGACCGCACGGCGGCCCAGTACGTCATGAGCCTGGCCGCCTGGATCTCGGTCGCCATGTCGGCCAGCTTGAGCTGGATCGCCTGGAAATCGGCGATCGGCTGCCCGAACGCGTGCCGTTCGCGGGAGTAGCCCAGGGCCGCCTCGTAGGCGCACTGCGCGACGCCGACCGCGCGGGCGGCGATGTTGAGACGGCCGAGTTCGAGCGCCGACAGCACCTGCTGCATGCCACGCCCCTCGGTGCCGCCGAGCAGCCGCGACGCCGGCACGCGCACGCCGTCGAGGACGACCTCGCACGTCTCGGTGCCCTTGTAGCCCAGCTTGGGCAGGTCGCGGCTCACGGTCAGGCCCTCGCTGCCGGCGTCCACGAGCAGCACCGACATCCCCCGATGGGCGGGCGTCTCGATCGAGGTCTTCACCAGCACGGGCAGCGGGTCGGCGTGCCGCGCGTTGGTGATCCACGTCTTGGTCCCCGTGACGACATAGTCGTCGCCGTCGCGGACCGCCCGGGTGGCGATGCCCTGCAGGTCGGTGCCCGCGCCCGGCTCGGTCAGCGCGATCCCCGTACGGCGGGCGCCACCGGCCAGGTCGGGCAGGTAGTGGCGGCGCTGCTCGTCCGTGCCGTATTCGGCGATCATCCAGGTCGACAGGGAGTGGGAGCCGAGGATCCCCGCCACGCCCATCCAGCCCCGGGCGATCTCCTCGAAGACGAGGGCGAACGACACCCGGTCGAGGTCGAGCCCGCCGTACTCCTCCGGGACGGTCATGCCGAACAGACCCAGTTGCGCGAACCGCTGGACGATCTCCTCCGGATAGCGCCCGGTGCGCTCCCACTCGGAGGCGACGGGGACGATCTCCTTGTCAACGAACTCCCGCAGCGTCCGCCGGAACAGCCGCTGCTCCTCGTTCAGCTCGAAGTCCACTACGCCTCCATCGGGCCGGTCTTGGCACGCGGGAAATACCCCTTGTCGTGAGGTGCGTCGCGCTTGTAGACCATCACCGCGCGCCGCCACGACATCACCTCGTCGCCGTCCTGGTTCAGGCCCCGGGTGCGGCAGGTGACGATGCCGGCGTACGGCCGGGACCTCGACTCGCGCTTGTCCACCACGATCGACTCGGCGTACAGGGTGTCGCCCACGAAGACCGGATGGATCAGCCGGATCTCGTCCCAGCCGAGGTTCATCATCGCCGTCTGGCTGACGTCGATGACCGACAGCCCGAGCACGATCGCCACCGAGAGCCCCGAGTTAACGATGATCTTCCCGACCGGAGCCCGGGCGGCGAAGTGCGCGTTGAAGTGGTTCTGGTTGGTGTTCATCGTCAGCAGCGTGAACCAGGTGTTGTCGGCCTCGCTGATCGTCCGGCCGAGCGGGTGCTGGTAGACGTCGCCGACCACGAAGTCCTCGTAGTAGCGCCCGATGCGGGCTTCATGGACCGTCACACCAGAATACTATTCTGGATCAGCTCAGCGCGGGGTGAGCCCGGGCCCGCGACGCCCGCCGCGACGCCGCCCGGCATGAGGAAGGCCCGGCGCCGGGCCTTTCCTTCCTGTCTTCGCCGATGCCCCCCGCCGGGGACGGAGTGCGGCCTTATGGCGCGCCGGCCCGGCGCGCTTCGCGCCGCGTCCCGGGCGCCTCGCTCAGGCCCTCCTCGGGCTCGGGGTTCTTCGGGGGGTCGCGGGGGTCGACGTACGGCTCGGCGGGGGATTCGCCCGCGGCGATCCTGCGACCACGCTGGAGCTCGGCGTCGAGCTCCGCGCCGCTGAGGATGACGATGTTCGACAGCCACAGCCAGACGAGGAAGACGACCACGGCCGCGAGCGTGCCGTACGTCTTGTTGTAGGAGCCGAACCGCGCGACGTACAGCCCGAAGCCCGCCGACACCACGACCCAGGCCACGACGGCGAACAGGCTGCCGGGGCTGAGCCACCGCACGCCGGGCTGGCGGACGTTGGGCGCGGCGTAATAGAGCAAGGTGATCATGCCCGCCACGAGCACCACGATGATCGGCCACTTCACGATGCCCCAGACGGTGACCGCGGCGGGCCCGAGACCGAGCAGGTTCCCCGCGATCTCGGCGAGGCGGCCGGTGAAGGTGACGGCGAGCACGGAGGCCGCCATCAGGATCATCAGCAGGAGTGTCAGCCCCACCCGGAGCGGGGTCACCTTCCAGAACGGACGGCCCTCGCGGATGTCGAAGATCGCGTTGCTCGCCCGGATGAACGCCCCGATGTAGCCGGAGGCCGCCCACAGCGCGAGCAGCAGACCCGTGATCGCGAACACCCCGGCCGTGCCCTGGTGCTGCCGGACGTTGGCGAGGCCGGTCTGCAGCATCTGCTGGACCGGCCCCGGCGTCAGCGACCTGATGTTCCCGAGCAGCGGGCCGGTGGCGCTCTGCCCCAGCAGGCCGAGGATCGACACCAGCACGATGAGCCCGGGGAAGATCGAGAGGACGGCGTAGTACGTCAGCGAGGCCGCCCAGTCGAGGACGTTGTCCTCCTTGAACTCCTTGGCCGTGCGCCTGACCACTCCGATCCAGTCGCGGCGCGACAGCCTCTCCAACGGCCCCCGCTCGTCCTCGGGACCGGTCATCGATGCGCGAACCTCCGCATGAGCGAGCGACGCGTCCGCGGAAACATCGGGCGACCGCCGAACATGCGGGACCGGCCGAGCATGCCGAGTATGCCCGTTCCGCCGCGCCTGCTCTTCCGGCCGAACACGCCCGCCCCGCCGAGCGTCCCCTTGCGGCCGAACATGCTCATGCCGCCGGGCGTCCTCCTCCCGCCGAACATGCTCATGCCGCCGAACGTCCTCTTCCCGCCGAGCGCGCCTTTGCCGCCGAGCGGGCCCATGCCGCCGGCCCTGCTCCCGGCGCCGAACATGCGCGCACCGCGCTTGGCGCCGAACATGCTCGTGGCGCCGGCCCTGCTCTTCGCGCCGGACACTCCGGAGCCGAACGGCCGCGCTCCGCCGCGGGCCATCCCGGTCCTGCCGGAGGCGCCGAACATCCCCCTGCCCCTGCGGGCCCCGCCGAGGCCGCGCATCCGCGGCATGCCCGCCGTGCCGGAGACGCCCGGCCTCTTCTGGAACATGCCGGACACGCCGGGCCTCGCCGTCCGACCCTGGCTCCGGGAGATCCGGCGCAGCACCAGCAGCGCGGTGGCCGCGGCTCCGGCGCCGGCGACCAGGCCGGGACGACGCTTCGCCTGCTCCCCGGCCCTGCCCGCGGCTCCGCGCAGCGGCTCCGGCGTGACCTCGCGCACGCGCCCGGTGACACCGGCCACCCTGGCCCGCGCGGCCGCGGTGGTCGCGTGCACGCGCTCCTGCGCCCGTGCCTTCACGTCGGCCTTGGCGGCCAGCGCCTCGATCGTGTCGCCGAGGTCGTCGCGGGTCCGCTCGATCTCCTGACGGACCTCGGCGATCTCGTCGTGACCCTTCCTCTCCTCGCCCGCGCCCCGGGTCTCGGTGTCCCGGGCCGCGGCGACGGGCCCGGGGCCGGGCTGCGACTGCCGTACGGCGTTCAGCGACTCCGGGTCGGTGACCGGCTCGGACACGTCCTGTCTGTGCACACCCACGGTCCCGGCCTTCGGCCGGGCCGCTTTGGGGTCGGTCTCGGTCATCTGCGCACGCTCCCCTTCATGACGTCGATGTCCACTTTGAGGCTGCGCATCGCCTCTTCGGGAGTGGGCGGCGTCGCGCGGGACACCTGCTCCTTGCCCACCAGGGCGAGCAGTCCGGCGAGCGCCAGCAACGCGGCGCCGATGATCAGGGCGCTCGCCCAGGCCGGCAGCACGAGCGCGAGGGCCAGGATCGCCGTGGCCACGAGGGCGCCTCCGCCGTAGAACGCGATGAGACCCGCGGCGCCGAGCAGGCCCGCGCCCATTCCCGCGCGTTTGCCCTTGCGAGTCATCTCCAGCCGCGCCAGGCGCAGTTCGTCGCGGATCAGCCGGGAGACGTCCTCGGACAGCCGGCGGACGAGTTCGCCGGTGGACAGCGACTCCTTCTGGATGGTCATGGCCTGCCTCCCTTCCAGGGTTGGGAAGCGCCTACCCGCAGCCGAGGGCCCTAACCACGGGCCCCGGCGGGGTGAACGGCCAGGCTGTTACAGATGAAAGTTTCAGTTATGAAATAGCGCCACATGAGCCAGAGGCTGGCAAAAGGCCAGCAAGGGGCCTCGGCTCACCGCCTGCTCGGGCCACCGCGTGAGGCGATTGCAACCCGTGATTGACATACCGGGGGCCCAATCGACAATCCTGATGTGGGAGCGCTCCCATCGTATCGGTTCAGATCCACCCTTGCCCGCATCGGTCACGAAATCCGCTACCTGGCATTTCGTCACCCGATGCTCCCACCCCCAACCCACTTTGGAGACCCTCCTCAAATGCGAACGAGAGCTCTGAGTACGGGAGCGCTCCCACGATCGCGGAGACGGATCGCCCTTGTGGCGGCCGCCGCCGTGTCCGGCGGCCTCCTCGTCGGGCTGGCGCAGACCCCTGCGTCCGCCGCCGTGTCCTGCGACGTGCAGTACGCGCTCAACTCCTGGGGTTCCGGATCGGGCGGTTTCACGGCCAGCCTCGACATCAAGAACCTGGGCGACCCGGTCAGCAACTGGACGCTGCGGTTCGACTTCCCCAACGGGCAGCGGCTGTCGAACGGCTGGTCGGCGAACTGGAGCCAGAGCGGCTCCACCGTCACGGCCACGAGCATGTCGTGGAACGGGAACCTCGGCACCGGCGCGACGACCAACATCGGGTTCCAGGGAACGTGGTCCGGCAGCAACAACAAGCCCGCCTCGTTCTCCATCAACGGTGTGACCTGCGGCGCGACCGTCAGCCCGTCCCCGTCCCCGTCCCCGTCCCCGACGCGCTCGCCCTCCCCGAGCCCGTCCCCGACGCGCTCGCCCTCCCCGAGCCCGTCGCCGACCCTCTCGCCCTCGCCCTCGCCGAGCCCGTCGACCAGCCCCACCCCGGGTACGGACAACGAGTACATCAAGAACTTCATGACGATGTACAACAAGATCCACGACCCGGCCAACGGCTACTTCTCGCCCGAAGGCGTGCCTTACCACTCGGTCGAGACGCTGCTCGTGGAGGCTCCCGACCAGGGTCACGAGACGACGTCCGAGGCGTTCAGCTACTACCTGTGGCTGGAGGCGATGTACGGCAAGATCACCGGTGACTGGACGAAGTTCAACACCGCGTGGACGACGATGGAGAAGTACATCATCCCGTCGCACGCCGACCAGCCCACCAACGACAAGTACGACGCCAGCAAGCCGGCGACGTACGCGGGTGAGTGGAACGACATCAGCCAGTACCCGTCCCGGCTCGACAGCGGCGTCAGCGTCGGCACCGACCCGATCGCGAACGAGCTGAAGAGCGCGTACGGCACCTCCGACATCTACGGCATGCACTGGCTGCTGGACGTCGACAACACCTACGGCTTCGGCCGCTGCGGCGACGGCACCACCAAGCCCGCGTACATCAACACCTACCAGCGCGGCCCCGAGGAGTCGGTCTTCGAGACCATTCCGCAGCCGTCGTGCGACACCTTCAAGTTCGGCGGTCCGAACGGGTTCCTCGACCTGTTCACGGGTGACGCGTCGTACGCGAAGCAGTGGAAGTACACCAACGCGCCGGACGCCGACGCCCGCGCCGTCCAGGCCGCCTACTGGGCGCTGACCTGGGCGACCGAGCAGGGCAAGCAGTCGCAGATCTCCACCGCGGTGTCCAACGCCGCCAAGATGGGCGACTACCTGCGCTACGCGATGTACGACAAGTACTTCAAGCAGCCGAACTGCACCAGCACCTCCTGCCCGGCGGGCACCGGCAAGAACGCGTCGAACTACCTGCTGTCCTGGTACTACGCCTGGGGCGGCGCGTACGACACGTCGGCCGGATGGGCCTGGCGCATCGGCTCCAGCCACAACCACGGCGGCTACCAGAACCCGATGGCGGCCTGGGCGCTGTCGAACGTCAACGCGCTGAAGCCGAAGGGCTCCACCGCCGTCAGCGACTGGTCGACCAGCCTCACCCGCCAGCTGCAGTTCTACAAGTGGCTGCAGTCGGCCGAGGGCGGCATCGCCGGTGGCGCGACCAACAGCTGGGAGGGCCACTACGCCTCCCCGCCGTCGAGCCTGCCGAAGTTCTTCGGCATGGCCTATGACTGGCAGCCCGTCTACCACGACCCGCCGTCCAACCAGTGGTTCGGCTTCCAGGCGTGGTCGATGGAGCGCGTGGCCGAGCTCTACTACGCCACGGGCAACGCGGACGCCAAGACGATCCTCGACAAGTGGGTCGCCTGGGCGCTGTCGGGCACCACGGTCAACTCCGACGGCACCTTCCAGATCCCGTCGACGCTGCGGTGGACCGGCCAGCCGGACGCCAGCTTCAGCGGCTCGGGGATGCCGTCGGCCAACACCGGCCTGCACGTGACCATCCAGGACTACACCGACGACATCGGCGTGGCGGGTTCGTACGCCAAGACGCTGATGTTCTACGCGGCCAAGTCGGGCAACGCCCAGGCCAAGAGCACGGCCAAGGCCCTGCTCGACGGCATCTGGAAGAACAACCAGGACGCCAAGGGTGTGTCGGTCGCGGAGACCAAGGCCGACTACAACCGCCTGGACGACCCGATCTACGTCCCGTCCGGCTGGAGCGGCAAGATGCCGAACGGCGACCCGATCAACAGCAACTCGACCTTCATCTCCATCCGGTCCTGGTACAAGAACGACCCGGACTGGTCGAAGGTCCAGTCGTACCTGAACGGTGGATCGGCTCCGGTCTTCCACTACCACCGCTTCTGGGCGCAGACCGATGTGGCCACCGCGCTCGGACAGTACGGCCTGCTCTTCCCCAACGGCTGAGCACGCCCCGTAAGCCGGGGTGCGGTGTCGCCTGACCCTTCACCGCACCCCAAGGAAGTGTCCCTCCGGGACACGACCGAGTAAGCCGGGGCGCGGCGGCGCCTGACCCGCCGCCGCGCCCCCGACCCCCCACCTCTGTGAGGCTCATCCCCATGCGGCGTACGTTCCCTGCACTTGCGGCGCTGATCATCTCCACCGCGGTCGTCCCGGCCGCCGTTCCCCAGTCGGCTTCCGCGGCCCCGGCGTTCAACTACGGCGAGGCGCTGCAGAAGTCGCTCTTCTTCTACGAGGCCCAGCAGTCCGGCACGCTGCCGTCCACCAACCGCGTCACCTGGCGCGGCGACTCGGCGCTCAACGACGGCAAGGACGTCGGTCTCGACCTGACCGGCGGCTGGTATGACGCGGGCGACCACGTCAAGTTCGGCCTGCCGATGGCGTTCAGCGCGACGATGCTCGCGTGGGGCGCGGTGGACTACCGCGACGCCTACGCCTCGTCCGGGCAGCTCACCTACCTGATGAACAGCCTGCGCTTCGTCAACGACTACTTCGTCAAGGCGCACCCCTCCTCCAACGTCCTCTACGGCCAGGTCGGCAGCGGCAACCCCGACCACGCCTGGTGGGGCGCGGCCGAGGTGCTGCCGATGAGCCGGCCCTCGTACAAGATCGACGCCTCGTGCGGCGGATCCGACCTGGCCGGTGAGACGGCGGCCGCGATGGCGGCCTCCTCCATCGTGTTCCGGCCCACCGACCCGTCGTACGCCGACAAGCTCCTCAGCCACGCCAAGCAGCTCTACGCGTTCGCCGACACCGTGCGGGGCAAGTACAGCGACTGCATCACCGACGCGGCCAACTTCTACAAGTCCTGGAGCGGCTACAACGACGAGCTGGTGTGGGGCGCCATCTGGCTCTACCGCGCCACCCAGGACTCCTCCTACCTCGCCAAGGCCGAGTCGTACTACGCCAACCTCGGCACCGAGCCGCAGTCGACCACCAAGTCGTACAAGTGGACGATCGCCTGGGACGACAAGTCGTACGGCTGCTACGCGCTGCTGGCCAAGCTGACCGGCAAGCAGCAGTACGCCGACGACGCGAACAGGTGGCTCGACTTCTGGACGGTCGGCGTCAACGGGCAGCGGGTGAACTACTCCCCCGGCGGCCAGGCCGTGCTCGACTCGTGGGGCTCGCTTCGCTACGCCGCCAACACCGCGTTCGTCGCGCTCTACTACAGCGACTGGCTCACCGACACCACGCGCAAGGCCCGCTACCACGACTTCGCCGTTCGGCAGATCAACTACGCGCTCGGCGACAACCCGCGCAAGGCGTCGTACGAGATCGGCTTCGGGAACAACCCGCCGCGCAACCCGCACCACCGCACCGCGCACGGGACCTGGACCAACAACCTGAACGGCGAGCCGGCGCAGAGCCGCCACATCCTGTACGGCGCGCTGGTGGGCGGCCCCAAGTCGGCCGACGACAGCTACACCGACAGCCGTGCCGACTACACGATGAACGAGGTCGCCACCGACTACAACGCCGGCTTCACCAGCGCGCTGGTGCGGCTCTACAAGGAGTACGGCGGCACCCCGCTGGCGAACTTCCCGGTCGCGGAGACCCCCGACGGCCCGGAGATCTACATCCAGGCGGCGCTCAACGCCAGTGGCCAGAACTTCACCGAGATCAAGACGCTGGTCTACAACCACTCGGCCTGGCCCGCCCGCGCCCTGACCGACGGCTCGTTCCGCTACTACTTCACCCTCGACGGCGACACCACGCCGAGCCAGATCACGCTGACGGCCAACTACAACCAGTGCAAGCCGCCGACCGGCCCGACGCAGTTCTCCGGCAGGGTCTACTACGTCACGATCGACTGCTCCGGACAGGTCATCGCGCCGCAGGGACAGTCGGAGTCGCGGCGTGAGGTGCAGTTCCGCATCGCCAGCTCCGGTTCGTGGGACCCGTCGAACGACTGGTCGTACACCGGGGTGTCCACCACCCCGTCCACGCCGGTGACGGTGCAGAACATGACGCTCTACTCGGGATCGACCAAGATCTGGGGCAACGCGCCCGGGGCCGAGCCGTCGCCGTCGCCCAGCCCCTCGGTATCGCCGTCCCCGTCGGCCAGCCCGTCGCCCAGCCCGTCGGCCTCGCCGTCGGTGTCGCCGTCGGTGTCGCCGTCACCCAGCCCGTCGCCCTCGCCGTCTCCGTCTCCGTCGCCGTCGCCGTCGCCCAGCCCGTCCGTCTCGCCGTCACCCAGCCCGTCGCCGGCGACCGGCAAGGCGTGCACCGCGACGTACACGCTCGTCAACTCGTGGCAGGGCGGCTTCCAGGCGGACGTCACCGTACGCAACTCCGGCGCCTCGGCCATCTCCGGCTGGACCGTGACCTGGTCGTTCCCGAGCGGCCAGACCATCTCCCAGCTCTGGAGCGGCACCGTCAGCCAGAGCGGATCGAACGTCACGGTGAAGAACCTGTCGTGGAACGGCAACCTGGGCTCCGGCGCCGGCACGAGCTTCGGCTTCACCGGCAACGGCTCGGGCACCGCCCCGTCGACCGTCACCTGCACCCCCGCGTAGCCCGAGTTCCCGGGCTCGCCCCAGTCGCCCGCCTTCCCCAGACGGACCCCTCTCTGGGGGAGGCGGGCATCCACGTCAGCGCCGAGCAAGGGAGAGATCGATGATCAGAAGGACGATCGCCGCGACAGGCCTCATCCTGGCGACCGCGGGGATCACGGCCGCCCCCGCGTCCGCGGACTCGATCGGCTGCAAGGCGGTCTACACGGTCACCAGCGAATGGCCCGGAACGCGCGACGCCGTCTCGCTCGGGCAGGTCACGGTGACCAACACCGGCTCATGGGCGATCAAGGGCTGGCGTGTGTCGTGGCGCTACACCGACGGCAGCGTCATCACCCAGGTGTGGGGGGCCGTGCCCCTCCCGGTGGTCGGCATCGTCGGCTCGTACGCCTTCGGCAACGAGAGCTACAACGGCAACCTGCCGATCGGCGGCTCCACCGTCTTCGGCTTCGCCGCCCGCCTGGGCGGCGGCAAGGCCCCCGACGTGACCTGCACGCCCGTCTGACCGGCGGGCGTTCCTCACACGAAGGACCGGACCCTCCGGCCGGCGACCCTGAGCAGGCCGATCTCAAGCAGGCCGATCCATACGCGGACGATCCCCCGGGACACACTCCCGGGGGATCGTCTCGCGTTATATGGACCAGACGCGACCGGAGATGTCACGCCGTGACATGCCCGATCACCACGACTCCGGAGGCAGGTTCACGTCGCCGACACGGTCGTAGATGACGGTCTCGTCCTCCAGCCTGACGACCATGACACGGCGGGCGAGTCCCGCTCGCTCCAGCGCCTTCGCCGACTCGACGGCGTTCTTGGCGTAGTGGTAACGGTCACGGCTACCGGTGAACGGGCTCTCCCTGTCGCACCTGACCTCGTAGCGGTCATCGGGCCAGGGCTGACGAAGCCCGTCAGTCGTACTGCGCTCGGTAGCGGTCGCGGTCATTGCACACCTCTCATGTCGCGGAGGGACCTTCGCGAAGAAAGACCCCCCTGCCCCCCCGAGGCCTAAGTATTGCTCATATGCAACATTTGTTTCACTGCACCCCCTCAGATGGGAGTTAGGTCACACGCCCGTACGGCGGGCCGCGTGCGCCGGCAGGAACAGGGCGGGGACCGCCGTGAGCGCCACGGCCGCCAGGATCGCCCAGAACGCCGAAGAGAACGCCGAAGAGAACGCCGCGCCCATGTCCGGGACACCGGAGACGGCGGGCCACCCCAGCACCACGGCGATCAGCGCCGTCCCCACCGCACCGCCGGCCGGCACACCCATGGCGCCGGCCGTCGTCGCCGCCGGGGTCCGCGCCATCAACGTCGTTGCGACGAACGCCAGCCCGAGGCCGCGGACGAACAGCGCCGCGGCCTGCACCGGAGGATTCGTGTAGGCGGAAGTGAGCGCGAACGGGAGCGTGCCGCCCGCGACCAGGGCGAGACCGGCGAGGACCGACAGGCGGGAGTCGCGCAATGCGCCGACGAGCCTTCCGGCCAGGAGCACCACGACGAGCATGCCCGCCCCCTGCGCGGCGAACAGCCACCCGGCCTGCCCGGGCGACATGCCGTCGACGGTCTGGAAGTACAGCGGCACCACGAACGCCGCGGCGAAGAACGCGACGTGGTGGAGCAGCGACACGGCGGCCGAGGCGGTGAGCGCACGGTCGCGGAACAGGCGCCGGTCCACGAGCCTGGGCTGGGCGGACCGGGCCGCCCGCCCCGGGCCGAACCGCTCGGCGGCCCCCGTGTGGGGCGCGAAGGGCAGGAGCACGGCCGACAGGATGCTCGTCAGCAGCAGCAGGGGAACGGCGAGGAAGAAGATCCACCGCCAGGACAGCGCGTCGGCGACCGCGCCCGCGACGACGGGCCCGGCCATGAGGGCCGCCTGTACGGCCACCACGCTCAGGGCCGTCACCCGGCCGGGCCGCTCGCGGCCTGCGCCCTCGGTGACCTCACCGGCCGCCGCGACGTCGGCGGCACCGGCGACGAGGATGCGGCTCAGCGGGAAGACCATCCCGGCGCCGAGTCCCTGCATCACCCGGAAGGCGACGAGGGCGCCGAACGACCAGGCCAGCCCGCACAGGGCCGAGCCGGCCAGCGAAAGGGCGAGCGCGGCGATCCACACCACCGCCGCCCCGAACCGCCGGGCCAGCCACCCGGTGAGGGGGACGACCACCGTCGCGGCCAGCAGGTAGGCGATGATCACCCACTGCGCGTCCGTGTACGACGCTCCGAGCTCGCGCGAGATCACGGGCGCCGCGAGCCCCATCACGGTGCCGTCCAGCAGCACGGTGAACCCGCCCACCGCCAGCACGGCCGCGACGATCAGCGGCGGCGCTCCGCGCACCCGGGACGCGGCAGGCGCGTCGGCGGCGGCCGGGGGTGCGGAGGACAGCGGCAGCGTGCGCGGGGGCGGCGGGATGGCGCCGGGACCCGAGCCGGGATCGGCGGCAGAGTGGGCAGGACCGGGACCGGTGGCGGCGGCGCGGGCGCCTTCCGCGAGCAGGGGCGCGAGCAGGGTGCCGGCGGGGTGGCCGGCGGGGTGGCCGGCGGGGTGGCCGGCGGGGTGGCCGGCGCCGAGGAGGCGCAGCAGGATCTCCCGGGCGGCGGGGCGGCTGGCCGGGTCCTTGGCCAGGCAGGCGGTGATGATCTCGCGCAACGCGCCGGTCAGTCCACCGTCGAGGGGGCCCAGGTCGGGGTCGGCGTGCAGGATGCGGTTCATGACGGCGGGGATGGAGTCCTGCCCGAAGGGAGTGGCTCCGTTCGCGGCGTAGGCGATCGTGCAGGCCCAGGCGAACACGTCGGCGGCGGCGCCGACCGTCTGCCCGGCGATCTGCTCGGGCGCCATGTAGGCGGGGGTGCCCACGACAGCGCTCGACACGGTGCCGGTGGCGTCCAGCGCCCGCGCGATCCCGAAGTCGATCACTCGCGGCCCGTCCGTCCCCATGATGACGTTGCCGGGCTTGAAATCCCTGTGCACCACCCCGGCCTCGTGGATCGCCGCCAGTGCCGTCACCGTCGCGATCGCCAGCCGCTCCAGCGCACCGCCCGTCACCGGCCCGCCGGAGGCGATCACCTCGCTGAGCGACGGCCCCGCGACGAACTCCGACACGATGTAGGGCCGATCCCGCGCCACGTCGGCGTCCAGCACCCGCGCCGTGCAGAACGCCGCGACCCTGCGCGCGTGATCCAGCTCGGCCGCGAACCGCGCCCGCGCCCGGTCGTCCCCGATGAAGCGCGCGTGCAGCAGTTTCACCGCCACGGGCTCGCCGCTCGGGGCCAGGCCCTGATACACGGTCCCCTGGCCGCCCTCGCCGAGCAGGCCGGCCAGCCGGTAGAGGCCCACCTGCCGCGGATCGTCGGTGCGAAGCGCCCGTAACCCGGCCATGTCCCCCCTTCCTGCATCGGACGGGGCGACACTACCGGAAACGATCACCGTCGGTCAGGATCATTCGCAGAGCGCCTCGTCCGCCGCCACCGGCCCTGCGGGCAGCATGACGCGGAACGCCGTACGGCCGGGACGGCTCTCGACGTCGACGGTGCCGCCGTGGGCGGCCACCACCGCCCTGACGATCGCGAGTCCCAGGCCGCTGCCGCCCGAGGCCCGGGTGCGGGCCTTGTCGGCGCGGACGAACCGTTCGAAGATCTCGCCCTGCAGGTCCTCGGGAATGCCGGGGCCGTCGTCGGTCACGGTCAGCTCCGCCTTGTCCGGGCCGGGCACACGCAGGGCCACGGTCACCGTCGTGCCGGGCGGGGTGTGCGCGCTGGCGTTGCCCAGCAGGTTGGCCACCACCTGGTGGAGCCGGTCGGGGTCCCCGGGCACGGTGACCGGCTCCTCGGGCAGGTCGAGCCTCCAGCGGTGGCCGGGCCCGTAGGCGCGGGCGTCGCTGGTGGCGTCGATCACCAGGCGGGTCAGGTCGGCCTCCTCGCGCGCCAGCGGGCGGCCGGCGTCGAGCCGGGTCAGCAGCAACAGGTCGTCCACGAGCGTGCCCATGCGGGCCGACTCGGCGTCGATGCGCTCCAGGGCGTGCCGTACGCCGTCGGGGACGGCCTCCTCGTCGCGCCGGGCGAGCTGGACGTGGGCGCGGACGGCGGCGAGCGGGGTGCGCAGTTCGTGGCTGGCGTCGGCGGCGAAGGTGCGCATCCGCTGCTCGCTGGCGTGGCGGTGGGCGAGGGCCCGTCCCACGTGGCCGAGCATGCGGTTGAACGCCTCCCCCACCTGGCCGATCTCGGTGCGGGGGTCCTCGTCGGGCACTCCCTCGGGCAACGCCACCTCTCCGTCGGCGAGCGGCAGGCGGGCCACGCGCCGGGCCGTGGCGGCGACCCGGTCCAGCGGGCGCAGCGACAGCCGCACCCAGACGGCCCCGGCGATCCCCGTCACGAGCACGACGACGGCGAACACCCCGATCTCGGCGATCTGCAGGCGCTGGACGGTGGCCCGCACGTCCTTCAGCGGCAGGCCGGTGATGAGCAGCTCCCCGCCGGGGTCGCCGACGCCCATCACCCGGTAGTCGCCGAGGCCGTCCGAAGACAGCTCCACCGTGTGCCCGAGCCCGTCGGACGGGACGGCGGCCAGCGCCTTCCGGTCCGCCGCCGACAGCACCGGGTCGGCCCGGCCCACGACAGCGGGCGTCTCCACCCGGCCGTCCTGCACGAGCACGCCCAGGGTGCCGGGCGCCTGCCCGCGCGAGTCCCCGCGCCCGCCGTACGGATCGCGCGGATACTCGTGCTCGCGCTGCTCGTGCTCCTCGTGGGCCAGGCTCTCCGCGAACCGCCCGGCCGTCATGGACAGCTGCTGGTCCAGCCGTTCGATCATGAACCGTTCGAGCAGGAGAGACGAGGCCGCCCCGGCCGCCGCGCAGGCGAGCACGAGCAGCACCAGCGTGCCCACCACCAGGCGGGCCCGCAACGTCGTCGGCACCGGGCGAAGAAGGCGGCGCGTGCGCGACACTTCCCGGCGCGGCTCAGCCCGGGACGGCTCAGCCCGGCGCGGCTCAGCCCGGGACGGCTCAGCCCGGGACGGCTCGATCGGGCGCGGCGATCCGGTCACGGCGGCGCGATCACGGCCGCAGGACGTATCCCACGCCCCGCACCGTGTGGATCAGCGGCCTGCGGCCGACGTCGATCTTCTTGCGCAGATAGCTGATGTACAGCTCGACCACGTGCGCCTGCCCGCCGAAGTCGTACGACCAGACCCGGTCGAGGATCTGGGCCTTGCTCAGCACGCGCCGGGGGTTGCGCATCAGGAAGCGCAGCAGCTCGAACTCGGTCGGCGTGAGCTCGACCAGCTCCCCGTCCCGGGTCACCTCGCGGGCGTCCTCGTCCATCGTCAGTTCGCCCACCGTCAGCCGGTCGCCCTCGGCGCTGCGCGCCATGCCGGCGCGGCGCAGCAGCCCCCGCAGCCGGGCGAGCACCTCCTCCAGGCTGAACGGTTTGGTCACGTAGTCGTCCCCGCCCGCCGTGATGCCCGCGATACGGTCCTCCACCGCGTCGCGCGCGGTGAGGAACAGCACGCACACGTCCGGGGCCTCGGCGCGCAGGCGGCGCAGCACCTCCAGCCCGTCGAAGTCGGGCAGCATCACGTCCAGCACCACCGCGTCGGGCTGGAACTCCCGCGCCTCCCGCACGGCCGACGTCCCGTCGCCCGCCGTGCGCACCTCCCACCCCTCGTACTTCAGCACCGCGGCGAGGACCTCGGCGAGGTCCGGTTCGTCGTCGACCACGAGGACACGTACGGAGTTCCCGTCGGGGCGGACCAGGCCGGGCTTGTCGTTCGAAGTCTTCCGCATGATGCTTACAGGGTCCTCCCCGCTCACCAGGGCTACCCTGTGAGCCACCTCTGAAAATCCTATGAAGAGTCCGCAAATGCCCCGGTTCATAGGAAAACGAGAGGTTTCGTTGGCACGGTGTGTCGCGTGATGACGACGAGGAGACACCCGTGACCACCACATTCCCGGGGAGGGCGGTGACGGCCAGGCACGCGCATCGGCGGCGACGGAGCGTGCGCGCCCGCCCCGAGGCCGTCCTGGCGCTCATCGCCGCGGGCGTGGTCGCGGTCGTCGGCATGTGGTGGGCGAACACGCCTGTCGTGGTGGGACTCGACGGCTGGCTGACGAACGCGGGGCGCGTCACCGGGCTGCTCGCCGGATACGCGATCGCCGTGCTGCTGGCGCTGATGGCCCGGGTTCCCGCGCTGGAGCGCGGTGCCGGCTCAGACCGGCTCGCCCGGTGGCACTCGATGGGCGGCCGCTACGTCGTGGGCCTGGCGGTGGCGCACATGCTGCTGACGATCTGGGGCTACGCGCTGACCGACCGCACCGGCGTGGTCGGCGAGACGGTGACGCTGAACCTCACCTATCCCGACGTGCTGAACGCCACCGTCGCGCTGCTGCTCCTGGTGGGCGTCGGCGTCGTCTCCGCCCGCAGGATCCGTCCGAAGCTGCGCTACGAGACGTGGTTCCACCTGCACTTCTACACCTACCTGGCCGCCTGGCTGGCCTTCGGGCACCAGCTCGCCACGGGCGCGGAGTTCGCGGTGGCCCCGGTCGCCCGCGCCTCCTGGCACGCCCTCTATTGGGGCGTCGCGGCGCTGATCGCGTGGTATCGCTTCCTCACGCCCGTACGGCTGGCCGTACGGCACCGCCTGAGAGTCTCCCGGGTGGTGCCGGAGGCTCCGGGGGTCGTCTCCGTGTACGTGACCGGGCGGCGCCTCGACCGGCTGCGGGCCGAGCCCGGCCAGTTCTTCCGCTGGCGGTTCCTGACCAGGGACCTGTGGTGGTCCCCCAACCCCTACTCGCTGTCCGCCCCGCCCGGCGCGGGCGAGATGCGGATCACGGTGAAGGACCTGGGCGACCAGAGCCGCCGTCTCGCCGGCCTGCGGCCCGGCACCCGGGTGCTCGCCGAGGGGCCGTACGGCGCGTTCACCGCCGGCGGGCGCCGGGCGCGCAAGGTGCTGCTCGTCGCGGGCGGCGTCGGCATCACGCCGCTGCGCGCGCTGTTCGAGTCGGTGCCGGCCGCCCCCGGCGACCTGACCCTCCTCTACCGTGCGCGCGACGAACGGCACCTGGTGTTCCGCGCCGAGCTCGAGGAGATCGCCACGGCGCGCGGCGCGACCCTGCACTACTGCGTCGGCCCCCGGGCCCTGATCGGCGACCCTTTCACACCCGCGACGCTCGCCGGGCTGGTGCCCGATCTGACCGATCACGAGGCGTACGTCTGCGGGCCTGCCGAGATGACGAACACCGTCACCGCCGCCCTGCGGGCCGCCGGAGTGCCGAAGCGCCGCATCCACCACGAATCGTTCGAGTTCTGATCGTCCTTGATGGGAGTTCCATGCGCAGAGCCATTCTGGCCGTGCTCGCCACCGCCGTCGGTCTCGTGCTGCTGCTGTCCTTCAAACCGCACGAGGTGACCTCGCTGGCCGAGCGTCCGGCCGCCGTCACCGAGGGCGGTGACGCGGATGACGGCGACCGTGCCCAAAACGGTGCCCAAAACGGGGCCCAAAACGGGGCCCAAAACGGTGTCCAGGGCGACGGGCAGGACGACAGGGAGGACGACGGGGACCGTTTCGGCGAGGGCTCCCCGGACACCTCGGGTTCCGGGTCGGCGTGGACCGGGCAGGGCGCCGCCGCGGGTGCCACCAGCGGTGAGAAGACCGTCACCGGCGACCCCGCCGACACCCGCTGGGGCCCGGTGCAGGTGCAGATCGTGATCTCCGGGGGGAGGCTGGCCGGGATCAAGGTGCCGGTGGCCCCCGCCAACAACCGCCGCGACATAGCGATCAACACCGAGGCGCTGCCGATCCTGAACGAGGAGGCGCTGTCGGCGCGATCCGCCCAGATCGACACGGTCTCCGGCGCCACCTACACCAGCGAGGGCTACATCCGCTCCCTGCAGAGCGCGCTCGACAAGGCCGGCCTGTGACCCGCCACGTCGAGCACGTGATGGGCACCGTCTTCTCCTTCGACGTACGTCACCGCGGCGGACGCCACGACGACGCCGAGACGTACGTGGCGGAGGCGGTGGCCTGGCTGCACCACGTCGACGCGGTCTTCTCGACCTACAAGCCGGACAGCCCGGTCAGCAGGCTGGGCAGGGGTGAGATCGCCCTGGCCGACTGTCCGCCGGAGGTGGCCGGCATCCTCCGCATGTGCGCGTCGGTGACCGACCGGTCCCGCGGATACTTCACCGCCTACCCCGGGGGCCGGCTCGACCCTTCGGGCATCGTCAAGGGATGGGCGGTCGAACGGGCCTCCGCCATGCTGCGCGACGCGGGCGCGCCGGACCACTGCGTGAACGGCGGCGGCGACGTGCGGCTGTCCGGCGCGCCGGACCCCGGCCGTTCCTGGCGGGTCGGCATCGCCCACCCGCTCCGGCCTGGAGACCTGGCCGCCGTGGTGACGGGCGACGACCTCGCCGTGGCCACCTCGGGCACCGCGGAGCGCGGGGCGCACGTCATCGACCCCCACACCGGCAGGCCCGCCGCCGAGCTGGCCTCGGTGACGGTGATCGGGCCGGACCTCGCCCTGGCCGACGCGTACGCCACGGGCGCCCTCGCCATGGGCGGCGCCGCGCGGGAGTGGGTGGAGGAGCTGGACGGCTACGAGGCCTTCGCCGTCACCGCCACCGGCACCACGTGGCGGACGTCCGGCCTCTGAGGGGACGACGCGACGGGCCTCCGGCCGCCGGCTCCCCGGTTCCGTCAGGCGGTGTTCGACGGCCGTGACGGACCGGCGAGGTCCACGGTGCAGCCCGTGGGGGGCGCGGCCGGCGCCTTCGAGTCCGTCGTACCACCCGCGGGCCGCCCTCGGGCAGGCACGAGGCTTCCAGACAGAGGTGACACCCATGACGAACGTGTCAGACGGACCCGGCGAACCGCTCGCGGCGGCCGCGTCCCCGGGCAGCCGTGCCCCGCGCGCCCTGCGGCACCCCGGGAGCATGGCCCGCGTGACCGCCAACTTCCGCCAGTACCTCACCGGCTGGGGCATGGCGGACCGCGGTGAGGGTGACCTCGACTACTTCCGCAGCGGGCTGGCTCAGCCACAGTTCAACGGCGTGGTCCGGGTCCGCTCCCTGGACGCGGTCGAGCGGATCTCCGCCACCGCCCGAGACCGGCTCGCGGGAGTGCCGTGGTGGTGGTGGGTCGGCCCGGACAGCCCCGCGGGCACGGCGTACGCCCTGACCACGCACGGAGCACAGGAACTGACAACGCTCCCCGTGATGGTCAGATCGCTCGACCAGGCTGTGGATCCGATGGATCCGCCGGCCGGCCTGCGGAACGAGGCGGTGACCGATCACGACCGGCTGCCGGAACTGGTACGCACCTACAGCGCTTCCATGGGCGTCGCACCGGACCTCGAACCCGACATCGTGCGGATCGAATCGCAACGCCGGGACAACGCGGACATCGTCCGCCTGGCGGCGGTTCTCGACGACCGTGTGGCCGGGACGGCCACAGTGATCGCAGTCCACGACGTGGCCGGGATCTTCCTCGTCCATGTCGCGGACACGCATCGCCGGCGCGGCATCGGCACAGCACTGACCGCGGCAGCGCTCCGCGTGGGACGCGACCGCGGTGCGCGGCTGGCGGCACTCGCCGCGAGCCCGGCCGGTGAGCCGCTGTACCGGCGATTCGGGTTCGTCGAAGTCGCGCGGTATCGCCTCTTCGCCTTCCCCGCCTAGCGACGTTCGAGTTGTGCCAGGGGCCACGCCCCCGCTCACCAGGCGAGGGCGTGCTTGAGCCGCGTGGCGGCGGCCACGGCAGGCCACAGGCGGGTGGCCAGGTTCCTGGCGAGGATGCCGCCTCGCGTCGCGGGCACCAGGAGTGCCGACGCCTGCGCGACGCCGCGCTGCTTGGGCTCCACCAGGCGCCGGTGCGCCGCCTCGTACGCGCGGAAGGCCGCCGCGGGGTCGCCGGAGTGGACGGCCAGCGCCTCGGCGAGGGTGAACGCCCCCGCCATGGCCAGGGTGGAACCATCCCCGAACAGCGAGACGCAGGACGCGGCGTCGCCGAGGAGCGCGACACGGCCCTTCCACCAGCGGGGCAGGCGCACCTGACTGACGGAGTCGAAGTAGAGGTCGTCGGCGGCGCGTACGTGGCCGAGCAGCTCCGGCGCCCGCCAGGCCACGCCGGCGAAGGCGTCGATCAGCATCCACTTGTGCTGGTCGGTGTCGCGGTGGTCGAAGCCGGGCTCCTCGGGGCTGCGGTAGAGGAAGAACGCGCCCCCGGGCCGGGGATTGACGGCGACCGCCTTGCCGGGCGTGTTGTGCATGAGGATGTCCCGGCCGGCCCCGGCGGCCCCTTCGGGCAGCGGCGTCGTCGCGACGTACAGGCCCATGTGCCGCACGAGCCCGCTCTGCGGCGTCCCCGTCTCCCGGCCGAACGCGAGGCGCCGCGTCACCGAATGGAGGCCGTCGGCCCCGATCACCAGGTCGAAGCGGCGGGGGGCGGCCCGCTCGAAGGTGACGTCCGCCCCGTGCTCGTCCTGGGCGAGCGCCGTGATGGAGTCGTCGAAGAGGAACTCGGCGCGGTCGCGGCTCGCCTCGTAGAGGATCGACGCGAGGTCGCCGCGCGGCACCTCGACCTCGTCCGGCCGCTGCACGGCGCGCATGTCCATCCGGCCGACCCGCCTGCCCGCCGCGTCGACGAAGCCGACCCCCGTGGTGCCGGTGGCGGCCCGGCGCAGCCGGGGCATTAGCCCCATCCGTTCCGCGACGGGGACGGCCGGCCCTCGGACGTCCACCGGGTTGCCGCTGGACCGGAGCCGTCCCCCGCGTTCCACCACCGTGACCCGGAATCCATGCCCGGCCAGCCAGTAGGCCAGCGTCGGCCCCGCGATCCCGGCCCCCGAGATCAGCACTGTGCTCATGACGCACCCCATAACCGGAGGAATTTCCTCCATATAAGCGACGGTATCCTAAGCGGAGGAAAATCGTCCAGATCCTTCTGATGAGGTGGCCGTGGAGAAGGGGCTGCGCGCCGACGCGCGCCGCAACCGGGACCTGATCATCGCCGCGGCCCAGGAGCTGTTCCTGGAAGAGGGCATCGACGTGCCGCTGGAGGAGGTCGCCCGCCGCGCCGGCGTCGGCGTCGGCACGCTCTACCGCCGCTTCCCCGACCGGGACGCGCTGCTCCGGGCGGTGGGCGAGGAGAGCCTCCGCCGCCTGGTGGACCTGGCGGAGACGTCGTGGCACGAGGAGCCGGACGCCTGGCACGCGCTGTGCCGTTTCCTGCGCGGCTCGGTCGCCCTGCGGCTGGGCGTGCTGCCGGCGAAGCTCCAGCCGCATCTGCACCAGCAACTGCGCACCGGCCCCGGCCTGAATGCGATGCGGCAGCGGGTGATCGCCGGCGTCCTGCGCATGGTCGAGCAGGCGCAGGCGGACGGCGCGCTGCGCGCCGACATCGGTCCCGGCGACGTCGCTCTGCTGATGACCCTGAACGTGTACACGCCGCCGGGCATGCACAACGAGCAGGCCATGGAACGCGTGGTGGAGATCATGCTGAACGGCCTGCGCGCCGACGCGCGATCACCCCTCCCCGGAGCCCGGCTCGGCGAGGACGACCTGCGCCACTACATCGCCGTACGGCTCCCGCCCGCCGAGTGACGCCCCGGCGACGACGTTCTCCCGCAGGGGCTGTCGAAGAATCACCCGACCGGCGGCGGAGCGGCCGGGGAGCACCGCCGCCGCTGCTAGCGTTCCGAATTGGCGGGAGGAGACGGTGTGCTGGTGATCCACGCCGCCTGGGACGGCGGGAAACTCGTGCTCTGGGCGGAGCAGACGACCGGGGTGGAGCCTGTGGCCTCCCGCGCCGAGGCGCGTCCCCATCCCTTCGCCGTCCCGGCGAGCACCCTGGCGGCGGAGCTGCCGCGCTGGGGGGACGCCGCGGCCGAGGCGGCGGGCAAGGCCGTGTCCGGCGACGCCGTGCTGCTGCTGCCGAGTTCGGCGACCAGTCCCCTCCCTTCCCCGGAGACCGGCCTGCGGATCACCGCGCGCCGACCGAGGATCAGCCCGTGGCGGGTGCCCGCGCTGCTGGTCGAGCCGGGGCCCGCGCTGCGCCTGCTGACGGAGGCGTTCGAACCGCCGCCCGTCGCCGGGCCGTCCCTGCGCTATCTCGCGGTCGTCGCCGCCCATGCCCGTGACCTGGTGCGGCGTGGCCTGGTGCTGCCCCAGCTCGTCACCGAGGACGGCGGTTACGCGGCGCGCTGGCGGCCGGTGCTGACCGGCGCGCACGCCGACCGCTTCCGCGAGCTCGCCGCCGCCATGCCGCCGGTCTGCCGGGCCGTCGGGCACGAGCGGCCGTCCGCCCATGTGCTGACCGAGGCGCTGGCGGGCCTGGCCGACGCCGCCGTACGGCAGGCGCTGCCGGAACGCCTGCTCGGCGGGCACCGTCCCGGGCTGCGCAGCCCCCTGGCCGACCGGTGGACGGTGGCGCTCACCGGAGACACGGCGGCCCTCCCCGGCGCCCGTGAGGAAGAGGCGGAGGCGCTGGCCCGGCCGCTGGAGGACTGGTTCAAGGCGGCCCACCAGCTCGACGGCCCGGTCAGGGTGTGCTTCCGCCTCGTCGAGCCCCTCCTCGCCGAGGACCAGCCGGATCACGAGACGACCGCCGGCGGCGGGGCGTGGCGGGTCGAGTTCGCTCTCCAGTCGGCCGAGGACCCGAGCCTCTACGTGCCCGCTCCCCTCGTCTGGGCGGGCGAGAGCATGCCCGGCCTGCCTGGACGGCCGGACGAGACGCTGCTCGCCGGGCTTGGCCGGGCGGCCCGTCTCTACCCGAGGATCGACGACGCGCTCCGCGATCCCCGGCCGGCGCACGTCGGCCTCGACGTGGAGGGGGCCTTCCACTTCCTCCGGCACGCCGCGCCCCTCCTGCAGTCGGCCGGCTTCGGCGTGCAACTGCCCGCGTGGGCGGGCCGCACCCGGCTCGGCCTGAAGCTCACCACGCGGTCCCGCTCCGGACCCGGCGCCGCCTCCGACCAGGGGTTCGGGCTGGCGCAGCTCGTGGACTTCCGGGCCGAGCTGGCCGTCGGCGACGAGACGATCAGCGAGGCGGAGCTGGCCGAGCTGGCGCGGCTCAAGGTGCCGCTGGTGCGGCTGCGCGGGCAGTGGGTCGAGCTGGACGCCCGGCAGCTCGGGGCCGCGCTCAAGGCGGTGGAGCGACGCGGCTCCGGTCAGATGACGATCGGCGAGGTCGTCCAGGAGCTGATCCACGGCGGGGACGACGACCTTCCGCTCGTTGAGGTGGACGCTGACGGCCTGCTCGGCGACCTGCTGTCGGGTGAGGCCGACCGCCGCCTCGAACCCGTCGCGACCCCGGCCGCCTTCCACGGCACACTCCGGCCCTATCAGGAACGCGGCCTGGCCTGGCTCAGCTTCATGTCCGAGATCGGGCTCGGCGCCATCCTCGCGGACGACATGGGCTTGGGTAAAACGGCCCAGACGCTATCGCTCCTGGTCAAGGAACGGGAGTCGGGCGAGCGGGCCGGGGCGACGCTGCTGGTGTGCCCGATGTCGCTGCTCAGCAACTGGCAGAAGGAGGCCGCCCGCTTCGCGCCCTCGCTGGACGTCTACCTCCATCACGGCGCGGGCCGCCTGCGTGGCGAGGAACTGGCCGAGCGGGCCGGCGCGGCCGACCTCGTCCTCACGACGTACGGCACGGCGTTACGCGACCGCGACGCCCTGGCCCGGTTCACCTGGGCCCGGGTCGTCTGCGACGAGGCCCAGGCCGTCAAGAACGCCGCCGCCCGGCAGGCCCAGGCGGTGCGCTCGCTGCCCGCGCGGACGCGGCTGGCGCTGACCGGCACCCCGGTCGAGAACCATCTGGCCGAGCTGTGGTCGATCATGGAGTTCTGCAACCCCGGCCTGCTCGGATCGGCGCGGGCCTTCCGCGACCGCTACCAGGAGCCGATCGAACGGCGGGGCGACGAGATGGCGACCGCCGCACTCAAGCGGGCGACCGGCCCGTTCGTGCTCCGGCGCCTCAAGACCGACAAGACGATCATCTCCGACCTCCCGGACAAGATGGAGATGAAGGTCTGGTGCACGCTCACGCCCGAGCAGGCGAGCCTCTACCAGGCGGTCGTCGAGGACATGATGGACAGGATCGCCGGCAGCGAGGGCATCGAGCGGCGCGGGAACGTCCTGGCCGCGATGACCAGGCTCAAGCAGGTGTGCAACCACCCCGCCCATCTGCTCAAGGACGGCTCCCGGCTGTCCGGCAGGTCGGGGAAGCTGGCCCGGCTGGAGGAGCTGGCCGAGGAGATCCTCAGCGAGGGCGACAAGGCACTCGTCTTCACGCAGTACGCCGAGTTCGGCTCGATGCTGCAGCCCTACCTGGCGGCGCGTCTCGACCGCCCGGTGCTGTGGCTGCACGGCGGGCTGCCGAAGAAGACGCGCGACGGGCTGGTGGAGCGGTTCCAGACCGAGAACGAGCCGATGATCTTCCTGCTGTCGCTCAAGGCCGCCGGCACCGGCCTCAACCTCACCGCGGCCAACCACGTCGTGCACGTGGACCGGTGGTGGAACCCCGCCGTGGAGGACCAGGCGACCGACCGGGCGTTCCGCATCGGCCAGACCCGCAACGTGCAGGTCAGGAAGTTCGTCTGCGCAGGGACCCTGGAGGAGCGGATCGACGAGATGATCGAGCGCAAGAAGGCCCTGGCCCAGAGCGTCGTCGGGACGGGCGAGGACTGGATCGCCGCGCTGTCCACGGCGGAGCTGCGCGAGCTGTTCCGCCTGTCCCCCGAGGCGGTGAGCTGAATGCCGGTCGGGCGGGACGGCTGGTTCGAGGCCGCGCGGCCCATCAGGGTCGAGGGCGGCATCAAGGCCCGCTCGAAGCGGGGGACCATCGGCGAGCAGTGGTGGTCGCGCCGGTTCGTCGACATCCTGGAGCGCGTCTGCGACCCGGGCAGGCTGAGCCGGGGCCGCGCGTACGCGCGACGAGGCCAGGTGCTCGGCCTCGACCTCGGTCCTGGCCTGGTGAAGGCCCGGGTGCAGGGCTCGCGGCCGGACCCTTACGACGTGAGCGTGCGCGTCACGGCGTACGGCGAGCGGGAGTGGGCGGGGCTGGTCGATGCGCTGGCCGCGCAGGCCCTCCACCGGGCCAAGCTGCTGGCCGGGGAGATGCCGCACGAGATCGAGCAGGTCTTCGAGGCGTGCGGGCTGCCGTTGTTCCCCGGCGAGCGCGGCCTGGACATGGACTGCTCCTGCCCCGACTGGGGCTTTCCGTGCAAGCACCTGTCGGCGGTGCTCTACCTGCTGGCCGAGGCGTTCGACGACGATCCGTTCCTGGTGCTGGCCTGGCGGGGCATGGCCAGGGAGGCGCTGCTCGACGCCCTCCGCGCCACCGGCGGCGGGCGGAGTCCGGGCGAGCCGGAAGACAGCGAGACAGAGCCGGAAGGCGGCGGGACACCCGGGCTGCTCGGCGTGGCCGACGTCCCGTTCGCCGAGCGGATCGGCGACTTCTACGAGTCCGGCGCCTCGGCGGCCCGCCTCGGCCCGCCGGCCGATCCCGGGTCGCCTCCCGACCTGCTGCTGCGCGCGCTGGACCCGCCGCAGGTCAAGGCCAGGCACATCCCGCTGCTCGACCTGCTGCGACCCGCATACCGGACCCTCGCCGCCTGGGGAGACGAGGAGGCCGAGTAGGGATCAGGTGTCCTCGAAGCTCTGGGGGACCATCACGCGGACGCCGTTCGGGACGGTCGTGAGGATGAGCGGGGTGCGCAGCCGCACCTCGCCGTCGATGTCGGCCGCCATCGGCGGGTCGGTCTCCAGCAGTATCTCCTGGCCGGTCACGAACGGCCCGCCCGCGAGGCTGGTCCACTTGCCGGTGGTCGCCCGCACCAGGGTCTCCCCGAGCAGCCGCAGCCGCTTGCCGGAGCCGAGCTGGTAGGCCACCAGCTTGCGGTTGTCGATGCTGACGTCCCTGGCGATCTGCCAGCCGCCGTGGAAGCGGCCGTTGGCGATGTTGAGCTGGTGGGTCAGCAGTTCGTGGCGCTTGCCGTCCACGGTTAAGTACGCGCGGAAGGGCCGGTGCCGCGGCAGGATCGTCATCGCGGTCAGCGGGTAGGCCGCCCGGCCGAGCATCCGCTTGAGCCACGGCTTGACGGTGCCCGCCACCTCGACGGAGACGCCGAAGCTCGCGAGGTTGGCGAAGGGCCGGTCGCCGCAGATGCCGAGGTCGATGTCGGCCACCTTGCCCTCGGTGAACACGCCGATCGCCCCGGGCAGGTCGAGCGGCAGCCCCAGGCTGCGGGCGAAGTTGTTGGTGGTGCCGAGCGGCAGCACGCCGAGGGCGACGTCGCGGCCCGCCACGTGCCTGACCGAGCTGCTCAGCGTGCCGTCGCCGCCGCCGACCACGAGCAGGTCGGGGCCGGAGTCGAGCGCGCGGGTCATGATGTCGCGCAGCCGCGAGGGGTCGGTCACGGGGTGGACGCCGGTGAGCCGGAAGTCCCGCTCCTTCAGCAGCCGCAGCACCTCGGCGTAGTGGCGGCGGCCCCGCCGTGACTTGGTGTTCACCACGACCGCGGCCTTCCGCTCCCGGTGGATGGCCGCCGTGTGATCCGCCTTGCTCCGCACCCTCACATGCTAGGGGCCGCCGCGGCCGGGCGCGCGTGCCCGCAATAACCGTGCCCGGCATGAGTGTGCCCGGCATGAGTGTGCCCGGCGGCCGTCCGGAGCGGACGGCGGCCGGGCACGGGGACCACCTGGTGGTGGTTACTTCTTGGCCGGGGTCACCTGGATGATCGCGGCCAGGTTGGCCGGCAGCGGGCTGATCAGCTTGATCTGCACGCCGAGCTGCTTGCCCTCGTCGCCGGGGTTGCCGGAGCCGAGGATCGGTCCGCCGATGTCGGTGCCGTACAGCTCCTTCGCAGGGGTGCCGTCCGCGTGGACGATCCTGGTCGAGTACGGCTGGTTGTCCTTGGACGGGACGACCGCCGAGGAGTCACGCTGGCGGTAGTACAGGCTGCCGTCGTCGTGAATCTCCAGGCCGGGGTACCAGCCCTTGGCGTCCGTGAACGCCTTCACCGCGGCCTGCTTGCCGAACGAGGTGCAGTACTCGGTGAACGGCTCGCCCTCGACGCACTCCTTGAACGGGTAGGTGCCGGCGAAGTTGAACGCCGCGTTGGACGACTGCGGACGGGACGGCAGGTTCTTCAGCACGCTCGGGTCGTGCGCGGCCGCCGCACCCGTACGGCGCAGCGGGTCGAAGTGCGAGTCCACGATGAGCAGCTCGCCCTTCGGGCCCACCGACGGCAGGTCGAACGTGCGACCCGAGACGTCGTTGTTCGACACCGAGGTGTCGCGGTACCAGACGAGCAGGCCGGGGGCGTTGTACTTGACCTTCTCGACCTTCCAGGCGCCGTCATGCGACCAGGTCGTGTCGTAGGCGTACTCCAGGCCCTTGTCGAACCCGTCGAAGTTGCGCCACTCGGCGAGGTAGTACTGCGCCGCCTGCTCCTGGCCGGGGTGGATGACCCAGCCGGCGCCGCTGGTGTCGGTGAACGTGCCCGTGGTGGCCGTCCAGCCGTTGGCGCCGCCCTCGACGTCGTCGGTCCAGACCGCGGTGGCGCCGTTGTTCAGCGAGAAGTCGTCGTTGAACCAGCCGCGCTGCACGGACGCCGCGTCCGTGGCGTAGCGCAGGCGGATCTGGACGGACGTCCCCGCGAACGGGGCGAGGTCGACGTACAGGTGGTGCCAGCCGCCGCTCTCACCGGTGAGGCCGTACTTCTTGTTGCCGTAGTCCTTCAGGCGGCCGTTGGGGTCGGTGTAGTCGTCGCCGGTGGTGGCGAGGCTGCCGTCCTCGTTGTAGATCTTCTGCTCGGTCCAGGTGGCGCCGCCGTCGGTGGAGATCTCGAAGAAGCCGAAGTCCCAGTCGGCCTCGATGCCCCAGTCGCTCCACCACCAGAACTTCGCGTCCGCCCCGGCCGGGACGTCGACGGTCCTGCTCAGCTTGTTGTCGGCCCAGTCCTGGTCGCTGTTGGACCACCACAGGTTCGACCCGCTGTGCGGGGTGGACATGATGTTCTGCTTGTCCGGCAGGTTGATCCGGACGCCGTCCTCGGTGCCCTTCGGCGTGCGCGACGTCTGGCCGACCGTCACGAGCTGGTTCTTGCCGCCCGGCTCGATGACCTTCGGGTTGGCCCAGCCGAGCACCCACTTGTCCCACAGGCCCATGTGGGTGGGCAGGGACTGGAAGATCGGCCCGGAGTGCGAGCCGCTCGACATCAGGTCCCAGAAGTCGACGTCGGAGTCGCCCTGGCCGGTGGTGTCGTACAGGTCCGGCAGGCCGAGGTCGTGGCCGTACTCGTGGGCGAACACGCCCACCCCGGCGTCCTCGGGCTGGAGGATGTAGTTGGAGATCTTCACGTTCGTGCCCGGCACCGTGTAGCCGCCGGCCACGTCGCTGGAGTGGGCCCACAGGGAGAGCGTGCCCTCGGCGCCGCCGCCGCCCGACTTGTCCTCACCGGCGTGGATCAGCACGAGGTGGTCGACGACGCCGTCGGGCTCGTCGAAGTTGCCGTCGCCGTCGGCGTCGGAGGTGTCCTCGACGTCGTAGTCGGCCCACGGGAAGTTCGGGTTCGACTTCACGAGCGCGTCGACCGCGTCGACCGCGAGCTGGGCGGCGCCGCGTGGGTTGTCCGGGTGGCCGGTCATGTCCTGCGGGTAGGTGTGGCACTTGCCCGCGCCGTACCACGCCTCGGAGTGCGGCACCTTGAGCCAGCCGACGGCCTGACCGGTGACGGTGTAGGCCCCCTTCGACATCTCCTCGTACATGTTCTTCATGGTCGAGCCGGAGATGTCGATGCCCTTCTTGCCGTCCCGGGGGTCCTTCAGGTCCGGACGGACCCGGGTCGTGATCCCCTTGGAGGTGTAGAGCATGTTGTTGTAATGGGCCGTGTTGAAGTCGGCCACCCACATGGAGTTGTTGTCCTTGCCCCCGCCGCCGGCCGTGGCGGGGTTGGGGATCGTGTTGTGCAGCGGGCCGTTCAGCTTGGTGCCCGGCGGCTCGGTGATGCAGTCGTCGACGTCGTCGATCGTCCTCGGGTGCGACCAGCCGGAGAAGTCGTCGTTGGCCTGGTCGTTGAACTCGACCAGCAGCGTGAGGAGCTTGGCGGTCCGGGTCGTCTTCGCCTTCTTGTAGATGAAGTCGAAGGGGTTCTTCCCGGTCTTGATCGCCTGCTTCTCGTGCTTGGCCAGCACCCGCGCCGCGACCGGGTTGCCGCTCGCGAACTTGTGGTCGATCGCCCGCGCCAGCGCGGCGGTGCGCTTGGCGCCCTGGGACGGGACCTTCTCCTCGGTGGTGGTGAAGTCGCCCTGGACGCGCGGTGGCGCGTAGTTGATGTAGTGGTCCTTGGCGGAGGGCTGATAGCCCGCCGTGGGCGCCGCAGCCGCACCGGCCGCGGCCAGACCTCCTGCCGCCAGCCCGAGCGCGGGCACGATCGCGGCGAGACGCCGGATTCTTCTGGACAACGAGATCCCTTCCCGTCCGGGTTCCCCGGACACCCATGCGCAGCGCGCCGGGATGAGCGCGCATGCGGGACCTTAAACGAGGGGGTAAAGGGCGGGTAAAGAGCGATCCGGCATGGTTGTCAAAATGTGATCTGTACCGAAAACCGTTAATAATTCCGGATGGGACCTGATACCGAACTGTGCCGTAAAGTCCAGACGTGAACGAGCTGACCTCCGCGCTCGCCGCGGCGCTGCCGGACGGGCGAGTCCTCACCGATCCCGACGTCGTCGACTCGTACGCCAGGGACCGCACCTTCGTGCCGCCGGGCAGGCCGCTCGGCGTGGTGCTCGCGCAGTCGCGCGACGACGTCGTGGCCACGATGCGCTGGGCGACGCAGCATCGCGTGCCGGTGGTCCCGCGCGGCGCGGGCACCGGGCTCGCCGGCGGGGCGACGGCCGTCGACGGCTGCGTCGTCCTGTCCCTCGCCCGGATGACCGCGATCCGTGAGCTGTCGCCGCAGGACGAGATCGCGGTCGTGGAGCCCGGCGTCATCACCGCCGACCTCGACCGGGCGGCCCGCGAGCACGGCCTGATGTACGCCCCCGACCCCTCGTCGTACGAGATCTCGACGATCGGCGGCAACCTGGCGACCAACGCGGGCGGCCTGCGGTGCGTGAAGTATGGCGTGACCCGCGACTCGACGCTGGGGCTCGAGGTCGTCCTGGCGGACGGGCGGGTGCTGAACACCGGCCGCCGCACCATGAAGGGTGTGGCCGGATATGACCTGACCGGCCTGTTCGTCGGCTCGGAGGGCACGCTCGGCGTGATCACGGCCGCGACCGTGCGGCTGCGGCGGGCCCCGGGCGAGCTGGCCACGGTCGCCGCCGAGTTCACCTCGCTGCGCGACGCCGCCGCGGCCGTGTCGGCGATCGTCGCCGCGGGCTGCCAGCCGTCGATGCTCGAACTCATGGACCGCACGACGCTGCAGGCCATCGACGACTGGAAGAACATCGGGCTGGAGCCGTCCACCAGGGCGATGCTCATCGCCCAGGCCGAGGGCTCGGCGGACGAGATGGCCGCGCTCTGCGGCGCCGCGTCTTTCGTGGCGGTGTCGTCCACGCCGGAGGAGGCCGCCGAGCTGATCGGCGTCAGGCGCCTGGCCTACCAGGCCAAGGAGCGGCTGGGCCAGTGCCTCGTGGAGGACGTGTGCGTGCCCCGCTCGGTGCTCCCCGAGATGATCACCGCGATCGAGGAGGCCGCGGCCCGGCACGGCGTGCTGATCGCGACCGTCGCCCACGCGGGGGACGGCAACGTGCACCCGGTGTTCGTGTTCGACCGCGGCCTCGCCGAGCCGCCGGACGAGGTCTGGGCCGCGGCCGACGAGGTCTTCCGCGCCGCGCTCGACCTGGGCGGCACGCTCACCGGCGAACACGGCGTCGGCCTGCTGAAAAAGCGCTGGCTCGGCCTCGAAACCGGCCCGGTGGCCGCCGAACTGCACCGGGGCATCAAGCAGGTGTTCGACCCTCTGAACATCCTCAACCCCGGTAAGGCCATCTGACCACTGGTAGCGTTTGGTGCCATTGTCAGTTTGCGTGGTAATCGGGGGCGATGGTGGCGTTAGAGGCTGGGGATCCCGACCGCCTGGGCCCGTTCACGCTCGTCGACCGGCTCGGTGAAGGCGGCCAGGGAGTCGTCTTCCTCGGGCGCGGGCCGGCGGGCGAGCAGGTCGCGGTCAAGTTGCTGCACACCCGTCTGACGGCCGACCCGGAGGCGCGGGAGCGGTTCCTGCGCGAGGTCGCGCTGGCGCAGCGGGTCGCGCCCTTCTGCACGGCCCCCGTGCTGTACGCCGACCTCGCCGGCAATCAGCCGTTCATCGTCAGCGAGTTCGTGCCCGGGCCTTCGCTGCGGCAGCTCGTCGACCGGGAGGGGCCGCGCCGGGGCGCCGCGCTCGAACGGCTCGCCATCAGCACGGCGACGGCGCTGGCCGCCATCCACCGGGCGGGCATCACCCATCGCGACTTCAAGCCGGCCAACGTCCTGATGGGGCCCGAGGGCCCGGTCGTCATCGACTTCGGGGTCGCCAGGGCGCCCGACTCGCCCCAGTCCACCGCGACCGGCGCGTCCATCGGCACGCCCGCCTACCTGGCCCCCGAGGTGCTCTCCGGCGGCACCGCGGGCGCGTCCGCCGACATGTTCGCCTGGGGCGTCACGATGGTGTTCGCCGCCACCGGCAGGCCCGCCTTCGGCGCGGACTCGATCCCCTCGGTGATCACCCGGATCCTGAACGCCCAGCCCGACCTGGGCGACCTCGCGGCGCCGCTGCGGGACATCGTCGCCGCGTGCCTGTCGAAGGACCCCGCGCTGCGTCCCTCGGCCGAGGACGTGGTCGCGCGGCTCACCGGGCAGCCCACCGTGCCCGTACGGCACGCCGCCGCCCCGCAGGCGCCGGGACCGTACGCGACCGGGCCGCAGGCGCCCCCACCGGGACCGCAGGGCGCCGCACCCCACGCTCCCGTGCCGGGACCGCACGCACCGGGAACACAACCGGGACCACACGCACCGGGACCGCACGCACCGGGACCGCACGCGGCCGGACCTCATGCACCCGGACCTCAGGCACCCGGACCGCATGCACCCGGACCTCATGCACACGGGTCGCGGGGTGCCGGAGCGCCCGCGCCGCCCGGATCGCCCGCGCGGCGCGGGCCCGGCTCCGACGGGTCGCGACCACGGCGGCCGGTGCTGACGTGGACGGCGGCCGCGGTCGGGGTGTCGGCCCTCGCGGCGGCGGCCTTCCTCGTGCCGACGTGGGTGTCCGCCCAGCAGATCTCGTCCGAGGACGCCCTCGGCCCCACCCCCTCGCCCACCGTGACGGAGTCCCAGGACGTCGAGGTGCCCGTCCCGCAGCCGTCCGAGCCGGTCACCGAACCCACGCGGCCGAAGGACCGCAAGCCCTCGCCGACTCCCTCGGCACACCGGCAGAGCGTGGCACCGAAGCCGGGCGCCACCCCGGCGCGCACCCGCCAGGCGCGGCCGTCGCCCTCCCGCACGGCCCGGGCCCAGGTCAAGCCCAGCGACAAGGCCACCACGCCGACGCAGACCAACCCGCTGCCCGCCCAGACCACCCCCGCGCCGTCGAAGACCACCGCGGCGCCCAAACCCACCGCGACGAAGACCACCGCGGCGCCCAAGCCCACTGCGACGAAGACCGCGGCACCCAAGCCCAACCCGTACACCGCCGCGGGCGTGTGCGGGAGCGGCTACGGCGTCGTCGACTCGCACTCCTACGGCTCGGCGACGACATACCTGCTCTACAACGCGTCCAACGGCTACAACTGTGTGATCACGATGTCCAAGTACGTCGTGCCAGGGAAGATCAAGATGAGCGCGGTGCTCAAGGTCCAGGGCGGGTCGTCGAAGACCGACTCCGGCAGCTACACGACCTACGCCGGGCCGGTCCGCCTGCCGGCGAAGAGCAAGTGCGTCATCTGGGGCGGCGGCTACGGCAGCACCTCCTGGAGCAGCGCGTGGTCGCACTGTTCCTGATCCCGAAACCACATGGCCTGATCCCGAAGCCACCGGGGCCGGTCAGGAGGCCGGGCCCGGCTCGTTGACGTGACGGCGGCTCACCACGGAGGATCATCAGGTGACAGAACTCGGTTCGGTGGTGCGATGACGGTGCTCGTGAGCCGGCTGGACAGCTCCAGCGGCGAGTACGGCACGCGGCGCGAGGCCATGCTGGCGAAGCTCGCCGAGCTGGAGGCCGAGCACGCCAAGGCCGTCGCCGGAGGCGGGCCCAAATATGTCGAACGGCACCGGGAGCGCGGCAAGCTGCTCCCCCGCGAGCGCATCGAACTGCTCGTCGACCCCGACTCGCCGTTCCTGGAGCTGTCGCCGCTGGCGGCCTGGGGCACCGAGTATCCCGTCGGCGCGAGCGTCGTCACCGGCATCGGGGTGATCGAGGGCGTCGAGTGCGTCGTCACCGCCAACGACCCGACCGTGCGCGGCGGCGCGTCCAATCCCTGGACGCTGCGCAAGACCCTGCGGGCCGCCGAGATCGCGCTGCGCAACCGCATGCCGTACGTGAACCTGGTGGAGTCGGGCGGCGCGGACCTGCCGTCGCAGAAGGACATCTTCATCCCCGGCGGCCAGGTGTTCCGCGACCTGACCCGGCTGTCGGCCGAGGGGATCCCGACGATCACGCTGGTCTTCGGCAACGCCACGGCCGGTGGGGCGTACGTGCCGGGCCTGAGCGACCACGTCGTGATGGTGCGGGAGCGGGCCAAGGTGTTCCTCGGCGGCCCGCCGCTGGTGAAGATGGCCACCGGCGAGGAGTCCGACGACGAGTCGCTGGGCGGCGCGGAGATGCACGCGCGGACCTCCGGGCTGGCCGACCATCTCGCGGCCGACGAGTACGACGCGCTGCGCATCGGCCGTCGCATCGTGCGGCGGCTCGACTGGCGCAAGGCCGGGAACGTTCCCGCGTCCGGCTACGCGGATCCGCTGTACGACGAGGACGAGTTGCTGGGGATCGTGCCGGAGGACCTGAAGGTCCCCTTCGACCCCCGCGAGGTCCTGGCCCGGGTGGTGGACGGCAGCGACTTCGACGAGTTCAAGCCGCTCTACGGGCCGAGCCTGGTCACCGGGTGGGCGAGCGTCCACGGCCACCCGGTCGGGGTCCTCGCCAACGCCAGCGGCGTGCTGTTCGGGGCGGAGTCGCAGAAGGCGGCCCAGTTCATCCAGCTCGCCGACCAGACGCGTACGCCGCTGGTCTTCCTGCAGAACACCACGGGGTACATGGTCGGCAGGGACTACGAGCAGAGCGGCATCATCAAGCACGGCGCGCTGATGATCAACGCGGTGGCCAACTCGACCGTGCCGCACATCACGATCGTCATGGGCGCCTCCTACGGCGCGGGCAACTACGGCATGTGCGGGCGGGCCTACGACCCCCGCTTCCTGTTCAGCTGGCCGAGCGCGAAGTCGGCCGTCATGGGCCCGGCCCAGCTCGCGGGCGTCATGTCGATCGTGGGCCGGGCCGCCGCGCAGGCGCGGGGGCAGGCGTACGACGAGGAGGCCGACGCGGCGATGCGTGCCGCGGTCGAGGCGCAGATCGAGTCGGAGTCGGCGGCGTTCTTCCTGTCCGGCCGCCTGTACGACGACGGGGTCATCGACCCCCGCGACACCCGTACGGTGCTCGGGCTGTGCCTGTCGGCGGTGGCGGGAGCGCCGGACCCGGGCCGGGCCGGCTACGGCGTCTTCCGGATGTGACCGGCATGGTCAACGGCACGATGCTCATGAAGATCGACGGGGGTGAGGGGTCATGATCGGGCGACTGCTGGTCGCGAACCGCGGGGAGATCGCCCGCCGGGTCTTCCGCACCTGCCGCGAGCTGGGGATCGAGACCGTCGCCGTCTTCACCGACGCCGACGCGTCCGCCCCGCACACCGCCGAGGCCGACCAGGCCGTACGGCTGGGCGCCCCCCTGGCGTACCTCGACCCGGAGCGGATCGTCGAGGCGGCCCGCAGGTCGGGCGCCGACGCGATCCATCCCGGGTATGGCTTCCTGTCGGAGAACGCCGGTTTCGCCCGCGCCGTGCTGGACGCCGGGCTGACCTGGATCGGCCCCTCCCCCGAGGCCGTCGCCGCGATGGGCAAGAAGATCGAGGCGAAGGCGCTGATGGAGGAGGCCGGGGTGCCGGTCCTGCCGACCATTCCGCTCTCCCCGGACGCCCCCGTGAAGCTGACCGGTCCCGTGCTGGTCAAGGCGTCGGCGGGCGGCGGCGGGCGCGGCATGCGGGTGGTGCGCGATCCGGCCGATCTCGCCGGGGCCGTCGAGTCGGCCCGGAGGGAGGCGCTGTCGGCCTTCGGCGACGGCACGCTGTTCGCCGAGCCCCTGCTGGAGGGCGCCCGCCACATCGAGGTGCAGATCCTCGCCGACGCCCACGGCACGGTCTGGGCGCTCGGCGAGCGCGAGTGTTCGATCCAGCGCCGCCACCAGAAGGTGATCGAGGAGGCCCCCTCCCCCGCGGTCGGTCCCGAACTGCGCCGCGAGCTGAGCGACGCGGCGATCCGGGCCGCACGCGCGATCGGCTACCAGGGCGCCGGCACCGTCGAGTTCCTGCTGTCGGACGAGGGCTTCTTCTTCCTGGAGATGAACACCCGCCTCCAGGTGGAGCACCCGGTCACCGAGAGCGTCTACGGGGTCGACCTGGTGCGGCTGCAGATCGAGGTGGCCGAGGGCGCCCACCTCGCCGCACTGCCGCCGAGCCCGGTCGGTCACGCGATCGAGGCCCGCCTGTACGCGGAGGACTCCGCGGGCCGCCCGCAGAGCGGCGTGCTGCGCCGTTTCGAGATCCCCGGCGTGGACGGCGAGTTCGGGCACGGGGCACGGCTGCGGCTCGACTCGGGCGTGACGTCCGGCACCGAGGTGGGCGTCCACTACGACCCGATGCTCGCCAAGGTCGTCTCGTACGGCCGCGACCGGGCGGAGGCGGCCCGGCGGCTGGCGGACGCGCTCGCGCGGGCGCGGATCCACGGGCTGACGACCAACCGCGACCTGCTCGTGGGAGTGCTGCGGCACCCGGACTTCCTGTCCGGGGCGCTCGACACCGGTTTCCTCGGCCGGCATCCCGCACCGGCCCCGCTCGCCGGTCCCGAGGCCGTACGGCTGTCCGCGCTCGCGGCGGCGCTCGCCGGAGCGGCGGCCAACCGCGCCGCCGCCCGCCACCACGGCGTGCTGGGCGGTCTGCCGAGCGGCTGGCGCAACGTCCCCTCCCAGTCGCAGCGCGCGGCATTCGACGCCGAGGACGGCGGACGCGTGGAGGTCGCCTACCGGCTGACCAGGGACGGGCTGCGGGCCGAGGGATTCGACGACGTCACGCTCGTGGCGGCGGAACCCGGCCGGGTGGTGCTGGAGACGGCGGGCCTGCGGCGCACCTTCGAGGTGGCCGCCTACCCCGAGGCGCACCCCGGCGTGGTGCATGTCGACTCCCCGCTCGGTCCGGTGCGGCTCACCCCGGTCACGCGGCTGCCCGAGCCGGCCGCGAGCGTGACGCCGGGGGCGCTGCCCGCCCCGATGCCGGGTACGGTCCTGCGCGTCGAGGTCAAGCCCGGTGACGTGGTCGAGGCCGGGCAGCCGGTGGTCGTGCTGGAGGCGATGAAGATGGAGCACCTGATCGTGTCTCCCGCCTCGGGCACGGTGGCCGCGCTGCACGTGATGCCGGGCACGCAGGTCGAGGCGGGCGTGCCGCTCGCCGTGATCGAGCCGTCGCCGCCGCAGGAACCGGACGGCGGCGCACGGACGGAGGGTCCCCCGACAGCGCCGGCAGCGGAGACAGGGGTGGACACAGGAGCGGCGACCGGCCCGCTGATCGGTGCGGTGACCGACCCCGTGATGGGTGCGGGTCCGGATCCGGGTCTCGGCGAACGTTCCGGCGCGGAAGGCCTCCCGGAGACGCAGCCGGAGACGCAGCCGGGGACGCAGCCCGAGACGCAGCCGGAGACCGGCGCAGGGACCGGCCCGGAAACAGGCCCGGAAGCCGGCCCAGAAGGCGGCCCAGAAGGCGGTGCTGAGATGGGCGGCCAGATCAGCGGGCAGATCGGCGAACAGATCAGCGGCCCGCTCGGCAGTCCGATCGGCAGTCCGATCGGCGCGGATCGGGGCGGGGAGGCGACGCAGCCGTGAGCGAACCCCAGGACGTGCTGGTACGCCGCGAGCAGGCGGGCGGCGTGGCCACGATCACGCTCGACTCGCCGCACAACCGCAACGCCCTGTCGTCCCGGCTGCTGCGGCAGCTCGACGACGCCCTGTCCTGGGCGCTCGACGAGCCCGCCGTACGGGTCATCGTGCTGACCGGCACGGGACCGGTGTTCTGCGCGGGCGCCGACCTGAAGGAGCAGCGCGGCGGAGGGGCGCCGGTCACCGCGTCGTTCCCCGACGTCATGCTGCGGATCTGGGAGAGCCCGAAGCCCGTCGTGTGCCGCCTGAACGGCACGGCGCGAGCGGGCGGCCTCGGCCTGGTGGCGGCCTGCGACTTCGCCGTCGCCCCGGCGACCGCGTCGTTCGCCTTCACCGAGGTGCGGCTCGGGGTGGTCCCCGCCATGATCGCGGTCACCTGCCTGCGCCGCCTGGAGCCCCGGGCCGCTGCGGAGTATTTCCTCACGGGCGAGGTCTTCACCGCCGGACGCGCGGTGGAGATCGGCCTGCTGACCCGGGCCGTCCCGGAGGAGGACCTGGACGCGACCGTGGCCCACTACACCGGCATGCTGCTGCGCGGCGGCCCCGAGGCCCTGGCGATCACCAAGCGGCTCGTGCGGGAGGTGCCGCAACTGCCGGTCGAGGAGGGGTTCCGCGCGATGGCCGCGCTGTCCGCGGAGCGCTTCACCTCCGCGGAGGGGCAGGAGGGCATCCGGGCCTTCGCCGAGAAGCGGCCCGCCGCCTGGGTCCCCGCCGACGCTCCGGCCACGGAAGCCGGGCGATGACGGAACAGGCCGGGCGGCCGGGGCCGATCCGGATCGCGAACTGCGGCGGCTTCTACGGCGACCGGCTGTCGGCCGCCAAGGAGATGGTCGAGGGCGGGCCGATCGACGTTCTGACGGGCGACTGGCTGGCCGAGCTCACCATGTCGATCCTCGCCGGCAACCGGCTCAAGGGCCGCCCCGGCTACGCGCGTACGTTCCTGACCCAGATGGAGCAGGTCCTCGGCACCTGCCTCGACGGGGGCGTCAAAGTCGTCGCCAACGCGGGCGGCCTCGATCCGGCCGGATGCGCGGAGGCGGTCTCGGCCCTGGCCGACCGGCTCGGGCTGCGCGCGGCCGTCGCCCACGTCACCGGCGACGACCTCATGCCGCTCGCCGAACCGCCGGTCAACGCGGACACCGGCGAGACCCTTCGGGCGGCCCCGCTGACCGCCAACGCCTACCTCGGCGGCCGGCCGATCGCCGTGGCGCTGGAGCACGGCGCCGATGTCGTCATGACCGGGCGGGTCACCGACGCGGCGCTGGTCACCGGGCCCGGCATGTGGTGGTTCGGCTGGGACCCTGGCGACCTCGATGCGCTGGCCGGTTCCGTCGTCGCCGGGCACGTGATCGAGTGCGGCTGCCAGGCGACCGGCGGCAACTACGCCTTCTTCGAGGAGGTGCCGGACCTCGCCCACTGCGGCTTCCCGATCGCGGAGCTGTACGCCGACGGGTCGAGCGTGATCACCAAACACCCCGGCACCGGCGGGCTGGTCTCGACCGGGACCGTGACCGCGCAACTGCTGTACGAGATCGCCTCGCCCCGCTATCTCGGGCCCGACGTGACCGCGAGGTTCGACACCATCCTCCTGGAGCAGGAGGGCCCCGACCGGGTCAGGATCACGGGCGTGCGCGGCGAGCCCCCGCCGGACACGCTGAAGGTCGCCGTCACCTACCTCGGCGGCTACCGCAACACGATGACGCTCGTGCTGACCGGCCTCGACATCGCGGCCAAAGCCCGCATCGCGCAGGAGGCGATCTGGGCGCGCGTCCCCCGCGAGTCGTTCGAGCAGGTCCACGTGGAGCTGACCCGCCTCGGCGTTGGCGGCGAATCCGGTTCCCGGGGCAGCGGGCATGGGGAGGCGAGCCGCCGCGACGACGCAGGGACGGCGTTGCTGCGGATCACGGTCATGGACTCCGACCCGCGCAAGGCGGGGCGGGCGTTCTCCTCCGCCGTGGTGGAGACCGGCCTGGCGAGCTATCCCGGTTTCTACGGCCTGACGCCGCCCGGCGACGCCTCCCCCTACGGGGTCTACTGGCCCTCGTCGGTCGACGCGCGGGCCGTGCTCCCGGTGGTGACCGTGGACGGAGTCCGCGTCGAGGTGCCGCACACCCCGCCGTCCGGTCCGCTGCTGGGCGAGCAGGCGGGCGGGCCGCCCGCCGAGGCGCCCGGCGACGCGGTTCCGCCGTACGCCGGGGATCTCGAGGCCGGTGCGGTCATGCCGCTCGGCAGGGTCGCCGGCGCCCGCTCGGGCGACAAGGGCGGCGACGCCAACCTCGGCGTCTGGGTGCGCGACCCCGCACGCTATCCGTGGCTCGCGGCGTTCCTGACCGCGGAGCGGCTCAGGGAACTGCTGCCGGAGGTCGGCGACCTGCCGATCGAACGGTTCGCACTGCCGAACCTGAACGCGCTGAACTTCGTCGTCCACGGGCTCCTGGGCCGGGGCGTGGCCGCCAGCCCGCTCCTCGACGCCCAGGCGAAGGCGCTCGGCGAGCGTCTTCGCGCTGTATACGTGCCCATTCCCCCATGACTAGGATTGCGCCGATCGCCGTCAATCGGAAGAAAAGGACATGCGATTGCGCTTTCTCGGCTCCACCTCGGAGGCGGGGGCCTGCCCCTCCCTCTACGAGACCGACCGCGGCACGATAGTCGTCCAGGGCCTGGAGGTCGTGGACCGCGAGGCCCGCGCCGATCACGAGTGAGCGCTTCCCTCTGGCATGATCCGGCGTGCCGGGTCTACCTTGAACCGCACCACGGCCGGAGGTGGGCATGAGCGGTTTCCATCAGGCCCGCATGGACCTGGGAGCCCAGCTACGCCGGTTGCGGGAGAACGCCCGCCTGTCCGGAAAGGATCTCGCCGAGCGGCTGCGCTGGCAGCCGTCGAAGGTCTCGCGCATCGAGAACGCCCGCCAGACCGCCACCGAGGACGACGTGGCCGCATGGGGGAAGGCCGTGGAGGCCGACGCGGAGACCATCGACAACCTGATCCGGCAGGCCGCCGGCCTGCTGGAGCGGCACGACTCCTGGCGGCAGCGGAACAGGAACGGCCTCGCCGCGCTGCAGGAGGACGTCCGCGACCTGGAGGCGCGCACCCGGCTGTTCCGGGCCTTCGAGCCGGGCGTGGTGATCGGCCTGCTGCAGACCACCGAGTACGCCAGGCACGTCTTCGGCAAGGTCAGGCGGGTGTACGAGTACACCGACGACGTCGACGACGCGATCCGCGTCCGCATGCGGCGTCAGGAGATCCTGTACGACCCCGCACGGCGGTTCCGGTTCGTCATGCCCGAGGCGGTGCTGCGTTATCGGCTCGCGCCCTCCGACGTGATGCGCGGCCAGCTCGACCGGCTGATCGCGGTGACCACGCTGCCGAACGTGGAGTTCGGGCTGCTGCCGTTCGAGTCGCAGCTGCCGTCCGCGCTGATGAACTCGTTCTGGATCTACGACGAATGCCTGGTCGGGGTGGCGACCAGCACGAGGGACCTGCTGCTCCGCGACGTCGAGGACGTAGCCTTCTACACCCAGGCGTTCGAGGAGTTCTGCAAGGTGGCGGCCTTCCACGACGACGCGAGGGCCCTGATCGTGCGCGCCCTCGACGACTACGCCCGCCCGCGCTGACCTCGCCGCCCGTGCATCGGCGCCCGGATGCGGGAGGCCGCGGCCAGGCCCGAGCCGCGACGTCCCGCCTCACTCCGCGTGCCGCCGTCCGTCACTTCCCCAGGGCGGTCTGCAGGTCCATGACATGGTCCTGCGTCTGCTGCAGCAGCGGGCGCAGCGCTTCGGCCACGTCGCTCAGGCCGAGATCCTGCGCCTGCTCGACGCGCTCGCGGTAGCGGCGCAGCTGCTCCTGCTCCAGCTCCAGGTCGAGCCGGAGGGCGTCGGCGCCGTCGGTCGCCACCGGCACCTCGGGAACGCGGACGCTCGGGACGCCGCCGAGGAAGTCGATCTGCCCGGCCAGCGTGCTCGCGTGGTCGAGCTCCTGACCGAGGTGCTGCCTGAGCTCCTCGATGATCGACAGATACTCCGCCCCCTTGATGGTGGCCGTGTGCTGCACGTACTGCACGATCGAGCGATATTCGCTCTCCAGGTCCTCGTTGAGCAGGGCGATGAAGCCCTCCGTGTCCATGGGAGT
>NZ_VIRM01000039.1 GCF_006874475.1 Microbispora hainanensis | reverse complement strand
CCCACGTTTGTGGGGTTGTCTGACCCACTTCTCACCAGCACATACTCGACATACACCGCATTCCCGTCAGACAGAGAGGTGAAGGCATGGCCTTCGATCCAAGGGAAGCTCTGCGTGAAGCCGGCATCCTGAACAGCCCGCTGGCCGCCGACGTCGAGGCGGCGTTCGCCACCTTGACCCGCGAGGAAGTCGACCTCCTCATCTCGCTCAAGGACAAGCTCCCCACCGCGCTTCCCGGTGTGCTGGCGCACGCCGGCGCCGGTGGCGAGTGGTCGCGGCCCGAGGTGGAGGCCCACACCGTGCCGGTCGAGGGCAAGTGCCTGTGCGGAGCCTGGTCGGGCTCCGGGTCCGGGGCGGAATAGTCAGGACGGTTCGCGGGTGCGGCTCCGGCCGCGCGTCGCCCACAGAGTCTGGGGCCGCACCTGCGGCTGAGCGCGCAAAGGGGAATGATGCCTGGGAAACTCGCCCGGAACCGCTCGTTGATCGACGTACCGGCAGACCTGACCTACTTCGTGCACGACGGGAAGTACCTGGTCCTCAACCCGCAGGTGGGCGGCCGCTGCGTCCTCGACGCACGCGAGTTCGCCGTCCTGACGGCCCTGGCCCGTCCCCGGACCGGCGGGGAGCCGGCGCCCCTCGGCCAGACCGGCCAGACCGGCGAGGCCGATGAGGGAGACGACACCGGCGACATCGACGCGACCGACCGGACCCTGGCCAAGCTCATCCTCAACTGCATCGTCTACTACAACGGGAACCGTCCGAAGCTCAGCATCAGGGAGCCGGCGCTCCGCCAGGTGTATTACGCGATCACCGACGGATGCAACCTCCGCTGCCCGTACTGCTACGCCTCCTCCGAGAAGTGCCTTCCCGGGGAGCTCACCACCGCCGAGTCGCTCGACCTGGTCTCCCAGGTCGCCGCCATCGGGGCGAAGACCATGATCTTCACCGGCGGCGAGCCCATGCTCCGCAAGGACCTGTTCCGGATCGTGGAGCACGCCAACGACAGCGGGCTCACGTCGAACATCGTCACCAACGCCACGATGATCAGGAAGCCCGAGCAGGCCAAGCGGTTCGCCCAGCTGTTCGGCATGGTCACGGTGAGCGTCGACGGCGGCACGGCCGAGACCCACGACCGCACGCGCGGCGCCGGCTCCTTCGCCCGGACCTACCGCGCCCTGCGGCTGCTCAACGACGCCGGTGTGGTGCCGCGGATCAACCACATCGTCACCTCCGGCAATGTGGACGAGCTGGAGGACTTCGCGAGGTTCGCCGAGGGGCTGGAGGTCCACAGCATCCGGCTGATGTACCACAACGACCTGGGCCGGGGCGAGACCGACGAGTACGACTTCGGCTGGGAAGACCACATGCGGATCCAGCGGATCACCTGGACGTCTCCGGCCGCGGGCAAGCTGCTGCCGGACGGCCCGCGGCCGATCACGCCGTGCTCGGTGAAGGCGAACTGCGGGATGGGCGGCAACGAGATCTACGTCAACTCGCTGGGCGACGTCTATCCGTGCAAGCTCGTCACCGGGCGGGCGCACCACGCGGGCAACGTACGGCGGCAGCGGCTGTCGGAGATCTTCGCCGGGCCGCTCCTGCGCCAGATGCGCACCAGCACCGTGCTCGGCGGCGACTACCACGCCGACTGCGCCAAGTGCTACATCAAGGCGTCCTGCGGCGGCGGATGCCGGGCCGCGCACATGGCCGAGTCGAGGGACCTGCGGCGCAACAGCCGCCACCAGTGCCGGATCCTGCGGCACGGCATCGCCACGCAGCTGTGGCTGGAGGCCGGTGTCAGCCCGTCGGAGCTCGCCGCCGACGACCGCGAGATGACGACGCCCCGCCTGGTCGTCAGCGGCGACGTCCATCCCGTCTTCGACGACTGGAAGACCTATGTTCCCCCCTCGCGCGGCACCGTCAGGGTCGGCGAGTTGCTTCCCATCACGCCCGTATAGAGGAGGTCAGTGTGTCACTGCGGATCAGCGAGGCCGTGATCTGGCAGGAGACCGGGGAGGGCGTCTCGCTCTACAACACCGAGACGGGCGACTTCCACAGCCTGAACGACACCGGCTCCCGGATATGGAAGCTGGTGGCGAGCGACGGCGAGCGGGAACCGGTCATGTTCAAGCTGTCCCGCGAGTTCGCCGGCAGCAACTCCGCGATGAGCAGGCGCATCGTCGCCGACGTCGAGGAGTTCATCGGCACCATGATCGAGCAGGGTCTCATCGAGGAGGTCCCCGCCGAGGAGCCGGCGGTCAAGGAGGAGGCGCTGTCGTGACGCGTCGGCCGGCGACCCGTTCCCGTCCCCCTGCCCCGAGTCAGCCGGTCCCGCGCCCGCCTGGCCTCGTCGGATGAGCCGGGCGGTCGTCCTCGGCGGCGGCCTCGCGGGCGTGCTCACCGCCACCGTGCTCGCCGGGCACGCGGACGAGGTGGTCCTGGTCGAAGGCGACCGCTACCCGTCGGGTCCGCACCCCCGGCGGGGGCTGCCGCAGTCGCACCACAGTCACGTGCTCGTGGCCGGCGGCGCGCGGGCGCTGGACGCGTTGCTGCCCGGGACGGTCGACGCCCTCCTCGCGAACGGCGCGCACCTGCGGGGCCTTCCCGGCGACGCCCTCATCTACTCCGCCGACGGCTGGTTCCGCCGCCTCCACACCGACGCCCACCTGATCTCCTGCACCCGTGCGCTGCTGGACCAGGTCGTACGGCGGCGTGCGCTCGGCGGCGGCGACATCGAGGTCTGGGAGGACACGCGAGCGCTCGGGCTCATCGGAGACGAGGCCCGGATCACCGGCGTCGCGGTCAGCAGGCAGGGCGCGCCGCCCGAGACCGTACGCACGGACCTCGTCGTCGACGCGACGGGACGCCGCTCGCGGTCGCCGCGGTGGCTCGCCGAGATCGGCGCCGGGGACGTCGAGGAGGTGTCGGTCGCCACCGGGCTGGCCTACGCGACGCGCCTCTACCAGGCGCCCGGCGACCTGGCCGCGACGATCCCGGCCATCATGCTGCACCCCGGTGTGGAGAAGGGCCGGCCCGCCCGGGGGGCGACGCTGTTCCCCGTCGAGGACGGCCGGTGGATCGTCACGCTGACCGGCACCCCCGGCGGCGAGCCGCCGACGGACGAGCAGGGCTTCACGGCCTTCGCACGCTCGCTGCGCCACCCGATCGTGGCGGACCTCATGGCGGAGGCCACCCCCCTCGGCGTCGTCCGGCCGTATCGCGACACCGTCAACAGGAGGCGGTTCTTCGAGCGGGCGCGCCTGCCCGCCGGTTTCGCCGTCGTCGGCGACGCCGCCGTCGCGGTGAACCCGATCCACTCGCACGGCATGTCGGTCGCCGCGCTCGGCGCGCTCAGGCTGCGCGAGGAGCTGGCGCGGCACGGGATCGGGCCGTCCCTGTTCACCCGGCTTCAGGCCGCCCTCGCGGCGGAGGCCGAGCGGTCCTGGCGGATGGCGATCGAGCAGGACACCGAGCAGGACACCGGGCAGGACACCGGGCAGGACACCGCGCGGGCCGGCAAGCGGACCGGCGAGCGAACCAGAGACCGGGCCGCGGAGCGGGACACCGGGCGTTCTGGGTGTGACGGTGCGCCGCGGCGGGAGCCCAACGCGTTCGAACGCGAGATCCGCACCCGCCTGGCCCAGGCGAAGCTGAGCAGCCCGCGACTCGCCGCCGACTTCTTCGGCGTCCAGACGTTGATCTCCGCCGACGCCGCGACGGACAGGTCGGAGATCGCCCGGGTGCTGACCGGGCGGCCGGAGCCCCTCCTCACGGCCGAGGAGGCGATCGCGCAGCATCCGGCCCTGGCCGCATGGCGGCGCACCCGCTTCACCGCCGCCACCGGGTGAGGCGCCTCCCGTCGCAGGCTCAGGCCGGTTTGGCGACGAGGGCCCGGATGTCCGATCCGCCCAGCGGCGGCGTGACCTCGGCCAGGTCGAACCCGGCCGCGGCCAGCAGGTCCCGGAACTCGGTCATGCCGCGTTCCCTTCCTCCGGTGTAGACGAGCATGGCGATGTCGCTCATGACGGCTCCCGCCGCCTCCGGCGTGCCGAGACCGGACGGCATCACCGGCTCCAGCACGAGCAGCCGGCCGTCCGCCGCGATCGACCTGCGGCAACTGCGCAGGAGAGCGATGCAGCGCTCGTCGTCCCAGTCGTGCAGGACGCCCTTGACCAGCATGACGTCGCCCTCGGGCACGGCCTCGAAGAAGTCGCCGGCCTCGATGGAGCACCGGTCGGACAGCCCCGCCCGCCGGAGCTCCTCTGCGGCGCCCGCGAGCCCGTCCGCGGTGTCGAACAGGATCCCCTTGAGTCCCGGGGTCGCGGCCAGCACCGCGGCCAGCAGCGCGCCGTTCCCGCCGCCGACGTCCACGACGGTGTGGGCACTGCCGAAGTCGTACGCCCTGGGGAGCGCGGGCGCGATCCGCTCGGTGCCCTCGTGCATCGCCCTGTTGAACACCGCCGACAGCTCCGGGTGGCGGGCGAGGTGGTCGAACAGCGGCCTGCCGTGCGCGCGGTCCCACGCCGCCTCACCGGTCCGTACGCTGTCGGTCAGCGCCCCCCACGCCCGCCAGGTGTCGGGGTCGCCGAGCAGCAGGAGGCCGGCGCGCATCGACCACGGGTGGTCGGCGCGCAGCGGCTGCCCCTGGTCGGTCAGCCCGAACCACCCGGGCTCCCCCTCCTCCGCCACGCCCAGCACCACCAGTGCGCGCAGCAGCCGGCCGAGCGCGTGCGGGTCGGACCCGGTCGACTCCGCGAGCCGCGTCACCGGTGCGGGCCCCTCTGCCAGCAGATCCGGCACCCCGAGCCGCACGGCCGCGTAGAGGATCTGCGAGGACTGGTAGCCGAAGGCCATCCGGGACAGGGCGGCGTACCCCGCGAGACCTCGCGGTCGGTCGCTCATGGGCCGGCTCCTTTCGGCGTGTTACAGGTGGTGCGGCGAGCGCGCAGCCGCAGGGGCAGGCGGCGTACGCCGTGCAGGAAGAGGTCGGGCGTCCACTCCAGGCCGGCGGGATCGACCGCCAGGCCGATCGCGGGAAAGCGGCGCACCAGCGCGCCGATGGCCGCCGTGGCCTGCAGCCGCGCCAGGGCCGCGCCGAGGCAGAAGTGGGCGCCGTGGCCGAAGCCCAGGTGGCGGTTGGGGCTGCGGCCGATGTCGAAGACGTCCGGGCGGGGAAAGACCGCGGGGTCGCGGTTGGCCGCCAGCAGCACCGGCACCACGATGTCCCCGCGGGGGATCACCGTGCCGCCGATCTCGACGTCGGCGAGGGCGTACAGCGGCCGGGAGTGCCCGACGGGGCCGTTGTAGCGCAGCGCCTCCTCGACCATCGAGCCGATCAGCTCCGGGCGGGCGCGCAGCCGCTCCAGCTCGCCAGGGTGCCGCAGCAGCTCCAGCACGCCGTTGCCGATCAGGTTGACCGTCGTCTCGTCTCCGGCGAGCAGCAGCTGGAACACGCTGGAGATCAGTTCGACGCGGCTGATCCCGCCCGCCCGTTCCGCCTCGGCGAGCCGGGACAGCAGGTCCTCCCCCGGATGCGCCCGCCGCTCTTCGATCCTCTCGTTGGCGTACGCCATGAACTCCAGGCCGGCGCAGCGCACCCGGAACGGGTCCCCGCTGCCCACGATCTCGTCGCTCCACCCCCGCAGCCGGGCGCGGTCCTCGAAGGGCAGGCCGAGCAGCTCGGCGACGACCAGGATCGGCAGCGGCAGCGCCAGGTCACGGATCAGGTCGGCCTCGCCTCCGGCGGCCGCCATGCCCTCGACCAGCTCGCTCGCGACCCGGTGGACGTGCCGCTCCAGCACGGCCACCGTACGGATGCCGAAGGCCGGCGCCATCAGCCGGCGTATGCGCGTGTGATCGGGCGGGTCGAGATGGAACACGGTGCGCCGCAGCATGGCCAGCGGGTCGCGGCTCTCCGCCCGGCGGTGCGGCGCGGCGAGGTCGGGGGGCAGCCGGTCGAGCTGACGCCCGACGTCCGGGTCGAGCAGCGCGCGCTGCACGTCGGCGTACCGCGTCAGATACCACAGCACCCGGCCGCTCGCCGGGCTCACATACCGGTAGACCGGCGCGTGCTCGCGCATGCGACGCAACAGCGCGTGAGGGTTCGGACGATGCCGCGCGGCCGCCGGGTCGAACGGCTGCTCAGGGGTGGTCGTGGTCATGGCCGTCCCCTCCCGAAGCATGCCGGCCGTTCCGGGCACGCCGGCGGTTCCGGAGACGCCGGCGGTTCCGGAGACGCGGTCCGGGCCGCAGCGGCCGCCGTGCTCGTGGGCGCGCTGTCCTTCTTGTCCGCCCCTCGGGCGGCCATGTCCCCCGGCCCGCCGCATACGTTCACTCGCCGGCTCACCGGGCGGCGGCACGCGCGTTCTGGACGTCGAGGGCGAAGAACCTCCTGACGGTGTGTCCCAGCTCCGGCATGCCGGTGAAGCCCCGCCGGGCCAGCTCGACCTCCGCCGAGGTCCCCTTGCGGTGCCAGCGGCGGAGGAAGATCTTCGCGCAGATCTCCGGCGGCGGGACGGCGAGCCTGCCCCGGGTCCGCTCCGCGGCCTCGTCGGCGCGCTCGACGATCTCGGACCACTCGTGCCAGTGGCCCGACTCCCTGACCCGTTCGAGGACGACGGGCCTCCAGTCTTCCGACTGCCAGGCCGGCCAGACCCGCACCATGACCAGCCGGAGCTGCTCGGCGACGGGGAGGGCGGCGAGTTCCGTTTCCGTGAGCCACGACGCGAGGACGGGCGGCAGGGCCGCGGACTCGGCGACCCCGAGCCTGGCGCGGGCGTACGCCTCCAGGCCGAGGCCCTGATCTGCGGCGAAGCCCGGCAGCAGGCCGGTCAGCGCCTCCTCGTGCAGATGGGGGTAGTCGTCGCCGAACAGCCGCCCCGCGTTCAGGACGTCGAGGTCGGTCATCGACCTGCCGGGCGCGTACTCCCGCCTCGACCGCCATCTGAGCGCCTCGTAGTGGGTGATCCCCGTCAGCGCCGTGCCGGCGGTCCACGCATCGGATCTCTCGTCGGATCTCTCGTCGGATCCGGCGTCGGATTTGGCGTCGGATTTGGCGTCGGATCCGGCGCCGGGTTTGGCGCCGGGTTTGGCCTCAGCGCGCTCGCCGGCCGCGCGCAGCGCCGCCATCGCGTCCCGCCGCTTGACGTCCCACTCCCCCGTGCCGATCAGCCGCTCCAGCGTCGCGAGGTGCTCGCGGTCGCCGGAGCCGACCGCCGCGTCCAGCTCGTGCCAGGTCCGCCGCATGAAGGGCAGCGCCTTGGCGGCCCGCACGATCCGGTCCCCGGCCTCAGCCGGGACCAGGCCCGTACGCGCCCCCTCGCGGCAGCCGTACCGGATGTTGACCAGCGCCACCGTCACGGCGGGGTATCCCCGGTCGGCCGGTCCGTGCACCACGGCGACCTCGTCGTCCCCGTCGACCTCGCCGGTCGCGTACATGTCGAACACGGTCCCGGCGCCGCTCATGCCGTACGGGCTCAGCTCGGCCGCGCGCAGGGCGCCCATGCTCGCCGCCCCGATGACGTGCACGCCCTCGTCGAGCAGCCAGAGGATCTCCTTGTGGCCCACCGACAGCCGTTCGCGGTAGTAGCCGTCGATGATGACGGCGGTGTCGTCGCTGCTCCAGGTCTCGGCGAGCAGATCGCCCCGGGCCACGGGCGGCCGCACCCGCGCGTGCGGCACGACGCTCAGGACCTCGTGATGGGAGACCGTCGGCCCGGTGTAGACGACCACGTTCGGCGAGCTCATCGGACCACCCCGCTTGTCAGAAGACCCCGGCTCATCAGAAGGCCCGGCTCATCAGAAGACCTCAGGCTCATCAGAAGACCTCCGCACAGACGCGGCTGCCCGGCGCCAGCACCCTGACGACCGGGACTCCGGCGTCCTCCCTCGTCAGGTCGACGACGAGGGGCGCGTGGGAGAAGGCGACCGCGGCCCGTTTCACCACGTCCTCCAGGTCGTCGACCAGGCTCGCGTGCGCGTGAGCGGGCGATATCGGCCCCGCCGCCTCCTCGGCCGGCTCCGGCCGGCGCTTGGCGGCCAGGTCGTCCTGGATGTCGGGCCGCAGGTCGTCACGCGCGCCCGAGACGTAGCCCAGCCTGGCCTGCGCGGCCTCGGTGAGGGCGCGGCTGAGCGCGATCTCGGAGCTCAGGTGGCACCCGAAGCCCAGGAACGGCGGCGGATAGTCGTCGCAGGTGATCCGGGCGACGAAGCACGGCAGCCCGGTCGGCGACGTCAGAGACCTCGCGTCCAGGCGGACCCCGGCCCGCTCCATCGTCGCGCACAGGTCGTCGATCACCGGCGACCCGAGCGTACGCGGGTCGATCCGGACGCCTTTGTCGCCGCCGGTGACGAAGGCCGTCACCGCGTCGCGCTCGATCACCTCATACAAGGCGTGCAGTACGGCCTCCGCCTGCGTGTTCCCGCTGGCCAGCCCATTGGTCGAGGAGAAGAACGCCGGGGGGTTCCAGCCCGTCCTGCGGACGAGGGTGAACTCCACCACGTCCCTGGGGACGAGGGTCCGCGACCCGTCGACCAGCGACCTCGCGACGACCCACTCCACCGGCAGGCCGTCGTGCAGCAGGGTCGGCGTGCACAGCGGGAGAGCGTGGACGTCGTAGACCAGCTCCCCGGCCACGTCGCGCGGGGAGGCCGTCGTCACCGGGCGCATCGGCTGCTCCGCGTGCCACAGCTCGATGGCCTCCATCATCGCGGACAGCTTCGCCAGGTCGGGGGTGACGCCCTTCCCCTGGGAGACGGCGAGGGTCCGGGCCGTGGGCCTTATCGCCTGGAACGTCGGGATGCCGAGGGTGTCGAGCATCGTGATGTCCGCGACCCTGGTGACCCCCGCCCTGCGCGCGGCATGGCCGGCCATCTCCAGCGAGGCGGCCGGGTCGCGGGCCCGGTCCGTCCCCGGCAACCGGACCTTCGACTGGTCGGAAAGGGAGAGCATCCACGAGTGGGAGGAGGTGTCTGTCCGCATCGTCCCCTTGCCCTGTTGGAGGTGAGGCACCGAGGTGAGGCGCCGAGGTGAAGCGCCCAGGTGAGGCGCCGGATCGGGCCGGCCGGTGTGGGCGCTCGGGCCGGCCGGGCCGGCGGGTGGGCTCAGATGTTGCCGGCGCGGTTGAGCAGGGCCCGGCCGCCCACGGCGTAGCCGACGACCGCCATGACCGCCAGCACGAGCAGGTCGGTCCATGCCTCGCCGAAACCGAAGACGGCGCCGTCCCGCATGCCGTTGATCGCGTACGTCAGCGGGTTGACCACGGAGACCCACTGCAGCACGGTGGGCATGCTCTCGGTGGTGTACATCGAGGGGGCGCTGAAGACGAGAACGGGCATCGACACGTTCGACAGCACCATGAACGCCTGGTAGTCCGTGATCGTGATCGCCGCCGCCAGGTAGAGCCCGTTGAGCGCCAGGGCCGACAGCGTGAGGGCCGTCAGCAGCCCGAGCCAGTTCTCCGCGCCGAACGGGAGGTCGAACATGATCGCCGCGACGGCGAGGCCCAGCAGGGTCTGCCCCAGCACGAGCGACACTCCGGCGATCATCTTGCCGAGCAGGAAACGCGACCTGCGCATGGGATATGACCACAACTGCGTGGCCACCCCGCTCATCTCCTCCTGGAACACCGCCATGGCGGACGTGCCCGCCGCGCTGACGACCGACATCGCCAGCGTCATGGGGAGCAGGAAGACCGCGAACCCGACGCTGACGCCCTTGTAGTCGACGACTCTGATGAGGTTGCTCAGCGAGGTGTTCACCAGCAGCAGGTACACCAGCATCGGCGTCAGGCCGAGGATGAGGTAGACCCGGTTGCGGGCGAGCAGCGCGTACTCCCGATAGAGCACCGCGGACAGGTCGGTCGCCCTCGCGGTGCGGGCGGGGGGCGCGGTGTGGAAGTGCAGCCCGGCGGCCATCGTCACCCCTCGTTCCCGGTCATCCGGAGGAAGACCTCCTCAAGCGAGTCCACGGCGGTCGACACTCCGGTGATCGCGATCGCGTGGTCCTGGCAGTGTCGGGACAGTTCCGGCAGCACGTCGCGCGCGTTCGCGTCGTCGATGCGCACCTCGTCGTCCTCGGCCTTGGCCCGCAGCCCGGCGGACTCCGCCCAGGCGGCCACGAGTACGCCGGAGGCGGGGTCCTCGACGGTCACCAGCAGGTGGGTGCTGCCGAACTCCTCCACGAGTTCGCGCGGCTTGGCGAAGCGCAGCACCTTCCCGCGGTCCACGACCAGGACGCGCTGGCTGTTGCGCTCCAGCTCGTCGATGTGGTGGCTGGTCCACAGCACGGTCACGCCGTGCTCCTCGCGCAGCCAGGTCACGAAGCGCTCGACCTGCCGCCGTCCCGCGACGTCCAGGCCGGCGGAGGGCTCGTCGAGGATGAGCAGCTGGGGAATGGTGAGCAGCGCACGCACCAGCTGCAACCGCTGCCGCTGACCGCCCGACATCTGGAAGACCAGGCGCTGCATCGCACCGGTGAGGCCGAGGAAGTCCGCCACTTCCATGGCCCACGGCCGTACGTCGCGCCACCGCAGCCCGCGGAACCGGGCGGCGATCCGCAGGTTGTCGAGCGCCGGCAGCATCATGTCGAAGGGACCGGTCTGGTGCATCGCCCCGATGCCGCTCTTCGCGAGGACGGGCTGGCGCACCGGATCGGCGTCGAAGACCCGGATCTCACCGGAGGTCGGGGTGGTGACTCCGCAGATCATCTTGATCAGTGTCGTCTTGCCGGCGCCGTTGGGGCCCAGGAGTCCGACGGTCTCCCCCTCGGCGATCTCGAAGGAGACGCCGTCCACGGCCGGTCTCTCGCTGCCCCGATAGCGTTTGGTGAGCCCCACGGCCGTCACGACATCTCTCAACACAGCCTGCCCTTCACTTCGCCCTCCCGCTGTCGGTGTGCTCCTGAGCGATGTGAGCGGCTCTCCGCTCGTCCCCGGCTGACCGGAACGCGTCGCAGGTCGAGTATGAGCCGGGGACGAGCAGGTAACACAACCCCACAAACGTGGGCTGTCGGCACGGCCGGAAGGGCCATAACCGCGGCCATGGTCCGGCCATACCGATCGTTAAGCGGCCCTTTCTAGGGTCGCCGCAAAAGGGACACCCACCAGGCTCCCTTCAGTCGAACGGCGATCCGACCCGGGACTGCACATGGACCTTGCTTCCGACGGCCTGATTAATGATCGCGACAGGTGGCTGATCGTCATGCTGGCGAGGGGCTACACCACGACGAGGATCGCCCGCGAGATGCACCTCAGCCGCTACACGGTGGCGGAGCGCATCAGCAAGCTGCTCGTCCAGTTCGCCTGCAGCAACCGCAGTCAGCTCGTGGCCTACTTCTACGCGCACCGGCTCCTGAACGTCGGCATCTGGCCGCCCAGCGTCTCCGGCGTCGTCGGATAGGCCGCGCCCGTCCACGTACGAGCGGGGAGGGGCGGACCCACAGCCCGGCGCTGCCGCCGCGCGCGTACAGGTGGGAGGAGGCGGGCCGCCCCGCCGGGCCCTGCCCCGGTGAATCCCCGCCCGGCTCCCGGTCACGCCCCGGTGAATCCCCGCCCGGCTCCCGGTCACGCCCTGGTGAATCCGGCCCGCCGTCAGCGGGCCGGACCGGGCGCTCCGGCCCGGGTCATCGGCCGGACGCGGTCGCCTTGGGTGAGGCGCCGCCGGACGCCGACGCGGCCGGCTCAGGGGACGCGGACCCCGATGGCGTGGCCGAGCTCGTGGCCGCTGACGTGGCCGATCCTGTGGCCGATCCTGTGGCCGATCCTGTGGCCGAGCTCGTGGCCGAAGAGGACGGTTGCGGCGAGGCGTTCGCGACCGGCGTCGCCGTGTCCGGCGGTCCGGAGGAGACGAACACCAGCACTCCCGTCGCGACGGCCACCACCGCCACCACCCCGGCGGCCGCATACATGATCTTGCGCCTCAGCCGCCTGCGCTCCTCGCGCCGCCTGGCTTCCTCGCGCCGCATGGCGGCGCGCACGCGCTTCACCTTTCGCTGTGACATGGGCACTCCCGAGACCGCTCCCCGAGACGTCGTCGCGGGTCACCATAGCCGCGGGCGCGTAACGCGGATCTAAAACCCGCTCACGCCGCTCAGCCCCTGTCGAGGCACCCGCCGTACGGGGGTAGTCTCCGCCGCGTGGCGCTGGATCGTCGCACCCGTGTTTTCCACGATGGTGAGCACGGACCAGTTGGTCGCAGGCGACCTCCACGATATGGGAGCCCCATTGAGCAACACCCTGCCCTCGGCCGCCACCCCACCGCCCTTCGACCCGGAGCTGGCCGCGGCCCTCGCCGTGCTGGGCGAGTCCATGCCGTCGTCGCTGACCCCGGACATGATCCCGCTCATACGGGCGGCGACGGCGAACGGCCCCAGCCTGCCCGACGAGGCGCTCACCCGCGACGGCGCCTTCGAGGTGGAGGAGCGGGCGGTGCCCGGCCCGCCCGGCGCTCCCGACGTCTCTCTGCTCGTCTGCCGCCCGGCGGGCGCCACCGCCCCGCTCGCCGCGATCTACCACACGCACGGCGGCGGGATGATCGTCGGCGACAACCGCGTGGGCGTGGACGGCGTGCTCGACTGGGCTCAGGAGCTCCAGCTCGTCGTCGTGTCGGTGGAATACCGGCTGGCGCCGGAGCACCCCCACCCGGCACCGATCGAGGACTGCTACGCGGGTCTCGTGTGGACCGCCGCTCACGCCGCCGAGCTGGGCATCGACCCGGAACGGATCATCGTCGCCGGGGCGAGCGCCGGCGGCGGGCTGGCCGCGGCGCTGGCGCTCATGGCCCGCGACCGCGGCGGTCCCGCCCTGGCGGGCCAGATGCTCATGTGCCCCATGCTCGACGACCGCAACGACACCCCGTCGTCGCACCAGATGGCCGGGCTCGGCGTCTGGGACCGCACCGCGAACGAGACCGGCTGGAACGCTCTGCTCGGCGCCGCCCGCGGCGGCCCCGGCGTCTCCCCGTACGCGGCCCCGGCCCGCGCCACCGACCTGTCCGGGCTGCCGCCCGCCTTCGTCGACGTCGGCTCGGCCGAGACCTTCCGCGACGAGGACGTCGCGTACGCGGGCGCCATCTGGCGGGCGGGGGGCAGCGCCGAGCTGCACGTGTGGCCGGGCGGGTTCCACGGCTTCGACATGATGGCCCCGCAGGCGGCCGTCTCGCAGGACGCCCGAGCCGCCCGCCTGCGCTGGCTGCGCCGCGTCCTCGGCAGCTGACCCGGCCGGGGGCACCGGATGCGCGACCTTGTCGGACGGCTGTCGGCGCTCGACCCGGACGCCGGGGCGGCGGGGCGGCGGTGCAGGTCATCGCCTACTTCGACCGGCTGGTGGAGACGCGGGCGGGGCGGGAGGCGATCGTGCGCGGCGCCGCCGTCCTGGCGGGCTGCCCGGCCTGCCCGACCGGCTCCGAGCGCGGCGTCCACGTGCGCGTGCTTCCCGACGGAGCCCGCACGGACGCAGGTCCGCCGCCCGACCCGGGGCCGTCCGGTGTCAGCCGCCGAGGGCGGCGGACTCCTCTTCCTCGATGCCGCGGTTCCACTCCCGCTTGGAGGACTGCCAGCCGTCCTCGTCACGGCCCCGCCGCCAGTAGCCGGAGATCGACAAGCGCTCCAGCGGCAGGCCGCGTTCCACCCGCAGATATCGGCGCAGTTCCTTGACGAAGTTCGCCTCGCCGTGGACGAAGGCGTGCACGACGCCCTCGGGGAACTCCAGCTCCCGCACCGCCCGCACCAGCGCCTCGCCCACCTGCGCGCCGCGGCGGTGCAGCCACACGATCTCCGCGTCGCCCTCCGTCTGCAGCTTCTGCTCCTCCTCCGGGCCCTCGACCTCCACGAACACCCGGGCCGGCGCCCCCGCGGGGAGCCGCTCCAGTGCGGCGCCGATCGCCGGGAGCGCGCTCTCGTCCCCGGCCAGCAGGTGCCAGCCGGCCTCCGCGCTCGGCGCGTACGCCCCGCCGGGGCCCAGGAAGCGGATCTCGTCACCCGGCCGGGCCCGCAGCGCCCAGGGCCCGGCCAGTCCCTCGTCCCCGTGATAGACGAAGTCGATGGTCAGCTCCCGCGCCTGCGGGTCCCAGGCCCGCACCGTGTACGTCCGGGTCCTCGGCCACTGGTCGCGCGGCATCTCGGCACGGATCACCGCCATGTCGAACGGCTCCGGATAGGCCACTCCCGGCAGCGGGAACAGCAGCTTCACGTAGTGGTCGGTGAACTCGCCCGCCTCGAAACCGGCGAGTCCCTCACCGCCGAGCACCACCCGGATCATGTGCGGGGTCAGCCGCTCGGTGCGCTCCACCACGCCGGTGGTCGCCCGGGGTGCGCGCCGCGCCGGTTCGGTCGTCGCCATGGACGTTCCCTTCGTGAGACTGATTAGGTGAGCCTAACCTCATCCGGTGGACATCGTCACGGTGCCGGGCCCCCGCTCGCCGCCGGCGACCCGATCAGGGCGCTGACCACGACTGCGGACGGGAACGGCGCCGGCGCCGATGCACACGAAGCCGGCCGCCGCCGCGGCGGTCCGCGGGTCGTCGCCCCGTACGGCCTGCTGGGCCTCGGCGAGAGCGGCGGCGGGCGGGCGCCCGGCGGCCAGCCGTTCGTGGAAGGCCACCATGACGGGCGTCGTCGCCGCGTCGGGGATCGGCAGCACCGAGGCGACGAGCTGCGACGTGCCGCGGGCGAGGAACGCCACGGCGAGGCCCATCAGCTCGTCGCCGGTGCGCACCACAGAACGGCCGCTGTCGCAGGCGGCGAGCACCAGCGTGTGCGGCACCCGCGGCAGCCGTTCCACGTCGTAGGCCATCAGCGGCCCGTCGGCGAGGGCGATGCCGGAGAACAGCGGGTTGTCCGCCGACAGGTGACCGTGCGCGGCGAGATGCGCGAGCCCGGCCCGCGACAGGGCGGCCGACACCGCCTCGACCGACGCCGCGGCTCCGGCGAGCACGGTGCCGTCGTGGATCGCGCCGACCGCCGCCGCCTCGGGCCCCGCGGCCGGCAGCCGCGGGCCCGCCACCGCGACCACCCCTCCCCCTGCCGCGACACCCGCGCCGCCGTCACCGTTGCCGTTGCCGTCCGCTCCGCTCGCCGGCGCGAGGCGGGTCCGGGCGAGGTGCCACAGCGTCGCGGACGGCGCGACGGTCACGGGCCGTCCCGCGCAGGACGGCAGGAGGGACCACGGCAGGCTGTGCAGCGGTCCGGTGGGCACCACCACGAGCGGGCGGTCGCCGATCTCGGCCGGCGGCCCGAGCAGCAGGGCGTCGAGCCGGGCGGCCGCGGCGTCCAGCAGCGCGGCGGACGCGGCCAGCGCCTCGGGCCGGGCGTCCGGGCGCGCATTGCGCCGCACCGCGAACGTCAGCCGCTCGATCAGGTCGGCCGCCTCGGCCGTCGTCCCGAGCCGGCGGACGCCCACGCGGCCGTCCACGACGGTGAGCACGTGCAGGTCGGCGCCCCGGCGGACGTACTCGACGAGCGCCCACGCACCGAGCGAGGCGGCGAGGTCCCGGGGGGTGACCGGCACCGCGGGCGCGTTGCCGGGAGTGCCGGCGAGCCGGCGGCTGTGGTCGCGGACGCGCCGTTCCAGGTCGGCCTGCCGGGCCAGCAGCGGAGCGGGCGCCGCCGCCTGACCGGCCAGATCCCTCGTGACCGAGCGCAGCCGGGCCAGCAGCGCGGTCAGCACCGGGTCGTCGGGCGGACGGACCGGCGCGGCCGGCAGGCGGCTGGCCCGGGCGCGCTCCGACCACTCCAGGAGGCCGTCGGGGCGGCCGGCCTCGAAGGCCACCTCCAGTCCCAGCGCCACCAGGTCGGCCCGGTGCGCCGCCGCGTGCACCCGCAGGTCGGTGGCCCCCATCGCCGAGGCGTGCTCGTCCAGGACCCGAAGGCCCGTCCGTACGGCGGCGAGCACGCCGCGCGCGTCCCCCTCGGCCCGCCGTTGCAGCGCCCGGGCGTACCAGCCGCGCGCCCGGACGAGCGCAGGTCCCCGGGATCGGGTCGCCGCCGCGGCCCGGCTCAGATAGTCGGCGGCCACGTCCGCCGTCCGGGAGCGCCGTCCGGCGGCCGGCTCCGCTCCCGCCCGCGCGTCACCGGCGTCTCCGGAGCGGCCGGGCCATACCTCGTCCGGGCGGGCATCCCGCCGTACGTCCTCCCGGACGCGGCGCCCGGCGGTCACCTGTGCGGCCACGATCGCGGCGTCCAGCGCCGCCGCGGGCCATCCCGCCGCGTCCAGGGTCGCGACCATGACGTCGATGACGGCCGTCGGGAGGCGCGGCCGGAGACCGGCGGCGCGCTGGGCGGACAGCACGGACAACCGGGCCAGTTCCGTCCATTCCCGCCGCCCTTGGGCGCGGAAGCGGCGCAGCGCAGCTCGGGCGTGGCCCAGCGCGGCGGCCGGATCGCCGGACAGGATCTCGGCCTGCGCGAGCAGCACCTGCACCTCGGGCACCTTGAGCGAACGGCGCTCACGGCGGTAGGCGTCCACCGCGCGGGCGGCGGCCGCCTTCGCCTCGGCCGTCAGCCCCACCGACAGCAGCAGCTCGGCCCGGTCCTGGTGCAGCGTGCCCAGCTGGGCGCCGTACGCGCCGATGATGCGCTCGGCCCGGTCGAGGTGGCGCAGCGCGGCCGGCACGTCGCCCCGCAGCGTCTCCATGAGCCCGAGGTTGTTGGCGATCAGGCCGATCGTCAGCGGGCGGCCGAGCGCGCGTGCCAGCGTCTCCGCCTCCAGCAGGTCGCGTTCGGCCGCGGCGAAGGCGTGCCGGTCGGAGTGGACGAGGGCCCGGTTGATCAGCATCCGCTGCACGCCGAGCAGGTCGGCGTGGCGGCGCAGCACCTGCAGCGCCACCTCGAACTCGGCCAGCGACTCGTCGAGGCGGCCCATCACGTGCAGCACGATCGCGCGCTGCGCGCGGGCACGGGCGGCCGCCATGCCGGTCAGATCCGGCAGGGCGGCGTCGATCTCTCGCAGCGCGGCCTGCGGCCTGCCCCGTTGCAGGATCGCGAAGGCGAGCTTGTATCGCGCCTCGGCGGTCAGGTCGGCGCGGCCGGCCCGTGCGCCCCAGGCGGCGGCGCGGCTCAGATGTCCGATGGCGTTGTCGAGCTCGCCCACGTGGAGGAGCGCGTGCCCCCAGGCGCGTTCGGCCGTGGACGCCGCCACCGCGTGACCCGCGCGGGCCGCTCGCCGGGCGGCCCTCTCGGCCGCCGGAAGGCCCGAGACGGGGTCGCGGTCGACCTCGGCCAGCGCCGCCTCGGCTTCCGTCAGCACCGCCTCCGTCAGCACCGCCTCCGTCAGCACCGCCTCGGCCGGCGGCGCGCCGGCCGGCTCCGGCGACTCCGGCGACGCGTCCACCCGCACGCCCACGGCCTGCGCCCCTGTCTCTGCCCCGGCCCGCGCTCCGGCCCGCGCCCCGGCTCCGGCCGCTGATCCGTCTGCCGATCCGTCCGGTAAGCCGTCGCTGTCACCGTCGCCGGGACCCGCGGAGGCGCGACCTGGAGCGTTCCCGTGAGCCCTTGCGCCCGGCGGCGTTTCCTGCGTTGGATGTATCACGGCCAGGCCCTCGTGGTTCCGTCTGAGGCAGTTCGCGTTCCGGAAAAGTCATGACCCCGGGAAGGACACTATCCAGATGCCAGTCGACGCGGGCACCACATCGCACCAACCGGACCAACTCATCGTCGACCTCCTGCACCTGGAGGCCGTCGAGCGCATGCTGGACGACTTCGGCATCGTGCGCGCCGCCCTCGCGCCCGACGACCGGGACGAGCTCCTCGGGCTGGCCCGCCTGCGCGACCTCAAGGACGCCGACGACGATCCCGTCGAGGTCGGCGAGCTCCTCGCCCTGCTGCGGGAGAAGGCGGCCGCCGACCGCGGCGGCTGGGTGCCGACGATCGGCAAGAACCGGGTCGTGGACGCGGTCATCGGAGACGGCCACAAACCCATGTCCCTGCCGGACGGCGCGGTCCAGGAGAGCGGCCACAAGCCCATGCACGTGGTGGGCGGCGGGTTCTCCACCCTCGGGCACAAACCCATGTCCCTCGGCGCGCTCGGCGTGCTGGGGCACAAGCCGATGGACGGCGGGCAGCCGGAGCCCGCCGGCCCTGACGACGTGCCGCAGCCGCTCGCCGGGCACGAGGACGCCGGGCGCGGCGTGCGGGTCGGCGTCGTCGACACCCCGCTCGCCTCCACCCAGCCCGGTACGGCGGAGCACCCGCTTCCCTACCGCTCGGGGCACTCGGCGTTCGTAAGCAGCCTCATCCAGCGGGAGGCGCCGGCCGCGGAGCTGTCCGTCGAGGGGGTCCTCGACGCCCGCACGGGACGGGCCGACTCCTGGGACACGGCCCGGGCCATACTGCGGCTGACGGCCGCCTTCCAGCCGGACATCCTCAACCTCTCCCTCGGCTGCTTCACGCTCTCCGGGGGGCCGCCGCTGGTCATCGCCCGCGCGATCGAGCGGCTCGCCCCACGGGTGCTGGTCGTGGCCGCCGCGGGCAACCACGGCGCGCTCCCCCACCTCAGCTCCGGACGCAGCCGGCGCTCGGCCTGCTGGCCGGCCGCCGTCCCGCCCGTCGTCGCGGTCGGCGCGTACGGCACGGTGGACGGGCGCCCGGTCATGCCCGGCTGGAGCCCGGACCTCCCGTGGGTGGCGTGCCTGGCGCCCGGGGTGGGGGTCGTGGGCGCGTACCTCACGGGGGAGGTCGACGTCGACGGCCTCCGCCAGACCTTCCAGGGGCATGCCCGGTGGAGCGGCACCTCCTTCTCGGCCGCCCTCGTCAGCGGCGCGATCGCCGCCCGCACGATCCCGGGCTCGGTGACGCCCCGGCAGGCACTCGACAAGCTCCTGGCCGAGGCCGGCGAGGTCCGGCCCTATCCGCTGGAGGGCTGACCGGGCATGCGTGACGATCCCGTCGTCGTCGACCTCGTGCTCCGGGCGCGCGAGGGCGACGCCGCGGCGTGGGACGCCATCGTCGAACGGTATGCGCCGCTGCTCTGGGGGGTGTGCGCTCGTTACGGCGTGACCGGCAGCGACGCGGACGACGTCGCCGGCGGCGTCTGGCTGCGGCTGGTGGAACGCCTCGACACGCTGCACGAGCCGGCCGCCCTGCCCGGCTGGCTCGTCCGCACCACCCAGCGACAGTGCCTGCAACTGCTGCGCGCCCGAAAGCGGCAGGTTCCGGTGGACGCCCCCGAGCCGGGCGCCCGCGGGAAGGAGGACGACGGCGTGGACGGCGAGATACTGGTGGCCGAGCGGCGGCACGCCCTGCGCACGGCCTTCGCCGAGCTGCCGGTCCGGTGCCGGGAGCTGCTGAGCATGCTGTTCGCCGAGCCGCCCGCCTCGTACGCCGAGATCAGCGCCGCGCTCGGCGTCCCGGTGGGGGCGGTCGGCCCCAACCGCGGGCGCTGCCTCGACAGGCTGCGCAGGAGCCGCGCGCTGGCCGCCCTCGAACTGGCCTAGATTCATCGACGTGGACGGGGACGACGGCGTGACGGACACACCGAGCTGGTGGGACGACGACGACCGGCTGATCGAGGAGCTGGGGCACGCGGTGCGCGAGGCCCGGGTGCCCGAGTCCTTCGTACGCGCCGGGAAGGCGGCCTTCGCGTGGCGCACCGCCGACGCCGAGCTTGCCGAGCTGTGGTTCGACTCCCTGCTCCCGGCGCGGGAACCGGCGGGCCTGCGCGACGAGCCGCGGCCGGACGGCTCGGGGCCGCGCGTGCTGACCTTCGCCGCCGGCGAGCTGTCCATCGAGGCCGAGATCCATCCCGACGCGGTGCGCGGGCAGCTCGTGCCCGCGCAGCCCGGCGCGGTCCTCGTGCGGGACGACGACGGCCCCGTCCGGGAGGTCCCGGTGGACGAGGTCGGGTGGTTCGTGATCGAACCGGTCCCGGCCCGGCGCTTCCGGCTGCACGTCCGCACGTCCGCCGGAGCGGCCGTCATCACCGGCTGGATCGACGCCCGGCCATAGCCGGCCACGCCGGCTTGCCCGCCCGGCCGTAGCCGGGGCCGTACCGCTCGCGGCCCCACCGTGAGCCGCCCCACCGGGAGCTGCCCCACTGTGAGCCGCCGCAGAACGCGGGAAAATTCGCGGAGATTCGGTGTATCACCGGTCCCCTGACCTCCATCCGTCGTGCGACAGACCACCGCGTCAGCGGTGACGTACCGCACCGGAAGGACCAGGATCGTGAGCGATCCCGCACGCGCGATGAGCAAGGAAGACGCCTTCGCCGAGCTGCTCGACCTGCAGTCGAGCGACGTGATCAGGCTGGAGGGGGCGGGCGGCCCCGACGGGGTGAGCCTGGACGGCTGGGACGGCGAGCAGCGCCAGGACGGCAACGTCGCCGGAGTCGTCGTCCGCTATCTGGCGGCGGGCACGGTGACGTTCGGGCAGCCCAGCCACCCGGCGGCGCCCGACCGGCTGGACCCCCGCAACGCGCTCGCCCTGGTGCGGCTGTGCCAGTGGCTGAAGGACACCTACAACGTCGTCGAGCTCTACCACCTCGGCATCTCAGGCGGCGGCGTCGACAGCCAGGGCCGCCCGCGCACCGACTGCCACGGCCAGGGCCGGGCGGTCGACTTCGTCGGCGTCAAGGCGGTGGCCGAGGACGGTGAGGAGTGGACGCTCACCGTCAACGACGACTGGGGGAGCGTATCCACCGCCGCCACCCCCGGAGGGAGCTGGCCGCCCGGCACCGGGTCCGGCACGTCCTACCGCCTGGACGACGAGGACGCCGACCCGTTCACGCGCGACTTCTGGCGCGCCGTGTACGAGTTCATCGCCTCGGAGTGGCAGGACCGCACCGACGGCCCCGACGGGCTTGACACGCCCACGTCCATCGGCGAGCGCAGCTTCGTCATGCATCCCGACCACCCGGCCACCGCGCCCGGGACGGCGCACGGCCGGGAGGCCCACAAGAACCACATCCACATGCAGATCGGCGTCACCGGAAGGGATGCCTGAGCATGCGCAACCTCACCTTCTGCGACATCCGGCTGCACCCCTCGGCGGTGGACTCCGCCTTCGAGGAGGCCATGACCGGCGACCTCATGCCGGGCGCGGGCGTCCCGCCGCACCCGCCCGGCACGCTGTTCGTGCGCAGCCTCTATCGCGAGGCCGGCTACGGGTTCCCGCCGGCGTACCGGTGCATCGTGCACTCGATCCTGGTGAGCGACAGCGGGTTCTTCGGCATGCGTCCCCGGATCGCCCGGCTCGGTGCCGACACCAAGGAGCCGCGCCTGCGGCCCGTCGCGGGCGCGGTGCCGGACGACGAGACGGCGCTGGGCGTGCTGCGGACCCGGGACGACCACTCCCTGGTGATGGCCGCCGTCCATCTCCCCCTGCGGATGATCCAGGACGCGTTCGAGAAGGAGCTGGTGGCCGCGCTCGAAGAGGAGGTCACCGAGCCGTCCCGGGTCAGCGCGGTGTCCGGGGCGATCTGGACGCGCGACGACGAGGCCGTCCCCGGCCGGGTCGAATACCTGGTCGCCGCGACGGGCGACTTCGCCGAGCTGCGGCTGCGGCCCCGGACGGTCGAGCGGATCAAGGCGGCAGGCGGCAGGCTGGTCGAGTCGCGCGGGTTCCGTCACGTCGCCACGGTGGCGGGCGACCCCGCGCCTCCGGCCGGGGGGTGACGGCCGTGGACACGCTCTGCGGGTTCGTCGCCCCGTCCGGGGCGAAGGCGTACTTCTTCACCGGCGAGCGCTACATCCGCTACGACGTCGAGACCGACGGCGCCGACGAGGGCTACCCACTGTCGATCGCCGACCATTGGCCCGGCCTGTTCGAGGCGGACATCGACGCCGCCCTGCCGTGGAGCGACGGCTCGGTCTTCTTCTTCCGCGGCGACCAGTGCCTGTCGTACGACCTCGAGAACGGGGTCGTGCTGGACGGGCCGCGGCCGATCGCCGAGATGTGGCCGGGGCTGTTCGAGCTCGGCGTCGACGCCGTGATCCTGTGGGGCAGCGGCAACGCCTACTTCTTCTCCGGGGAGGAATACCAGGTCTTCGACGGCGCGAGCGGCAAGATCGACCCGGAGGCCAGGTCGATCGCCGACGACTGGCCTGGAGCGTTCCCACGGATCGAGACGGCGCTGTGGTGGCCCAGCGGCAACCCGTACGTCTTCTCGGGGAGCGAGTACGCGAGGCTCGACCCCGAGGACGGCTCGGTGGCCGAGGGCTTCCCCCGGCCGGTCGAAGAGGACTGGCGGGGGCTGCCGATCGGGCCGGTGGCCGAGGACGTTCCCGAGACTGCCGGACCGGCCGGATCCACGCGCTCGGTCAGGGACTTCTTCCCCGAGTTCAGCGCCCCGTTGGAGGGCCGGCTCCCCTACCTCTACCAGGACGTCAAGGGCCTGGTCACCACGGGCGTCGGCAACCTCGTCGACTCCCCGGAGGAGGCGGCCGCCCTGCCGTTCGTGCACGCGGCCACCGGGCGGCCCGCCACCCGCGCGGAGATCGAGGCCGAGTGGCACCGGATCAAGAACGAGCCCGGCCTCGCGAAGAAGGGGCACCTGGCCGCCAAGGCCATCCACACCCTGGAGCTGCCCGACGCCGCGATCGACGAGCTCGTCCGCAAGCGGTTCGACGTCAACGAGGCCCGGCTGTCGGCCTTCTTCCCCGGGTGGGCGGACTGGCCCGCCGACGCCCGGCTCGGGGCGCACAGCATCGCCTGGACCGGCTCGTTCTTCCCCACCCGCTGGCCGGGCTTCACCGCGGCGGCGAACGCGGGCCGGTGGGAGGACGCGGCGGCCCAGTCGCACCTGCGGGAGGACGGCAACCCCGGCATCGCCCCGCGAAACCAGGCGAACCTCCGGCTGTTCCGCAACGCGGCCGCCGTGGCCGCCCGCGGCCTCGACCGGTCGCGCATCTACTACCCCGCCGCCCTGTGAGCGGCGTCCCCGCCCAGTTCGGGAGCCAGCACAGTTCAGGAGACAGCACAGTTCACGAGCCAGCACAGTTCACGAGCCAGCACACTTCAGGAGACAGCGATGGTGAACCCAGCAGGACCGATCATGGCCGGCGGCTTCGAGACCGTCACCCTCAACGACGCCGGCGTCGAACACTCCCTCGTCTTCCTCCCCGACAAGCACAACGACGAACTCCAGGCCCAGGGGTCCAACCCCGTCTTCTACTGGCTGCCGGAGCGGATGCGCCTGGCACGCAAGCCGAACGGCGACCTCAGGCTCGGCTTCCTGCATTTCCTCGGCGTGCAGGACGGCCAGACCAACCTCGGCGTGGCCCCCGGGCAGACCCGGGAGACCTCCGGCGGGGTGCTCAGCTTCGCGATGACCGGCGCGCCGCCCGAGGGCGTCCTGCGGGACGCGCACAAGCAGATCCTGGAACGGATGCAGCAGGGCAGCCGGGACCGGTTCTGGCAGGTCAAGCCGGGCGTGGCCGACCGGTCCACGATCGCCGACATCCGGCCGATCCCGATCAGGAGCTCCACGCTGCGCCTCATGATCACCGACCAGGACGGCACTCAGGGCGGAAACGCGGGCGACCCGTTCTTCCTCACCGCCCAGGGCGCCGGGCCCGGCAGCCTGATCCCCACCGCCGAGCACCCGTTCATCGTCAACCTCGGCACGTTCGCGGCGGCGCAGGTGGAGCAGGGTCTCCTGGGCACCGAGGCGCCCATCGCGGTGACGGCCGACCTCACCCTGCCGCTGTGGGCACCGATCACGCGGCTGCGCATGACCGCCAACTGGGAGCGGGTGTTCAGCCACTTCACGGCCCAGGCCGGCGCCAGCTGGTGGTGGAGCTCGGCCGACCTCAAGGCCACCTGGAACACCCTGCGGATGAACGGCGACATCAAGGTCGAGCTGGAGATGGACCGGACCATCCCCGGCGCGGACAACAAGGAGGCGATGGTCACCAAATACATCGACATGCTCGTGGCGATGTGGCTGGACCAGGCGAAGCAGGTGATCTTCCAGCCGATGCCGGAGGTCCAGGACCCGGCCCCGCCGAAGCCCGGCGGGCTGCTCAACATCTTCGGCTGGGGGTTCGGCGCGGGGCTCAGCCTCAACTTCCGCCACGACCGGGTGGAGATCGCCAACTCCTTCACGTTCGAGGTCGACGAGATGTACGCGCAGCCGAGCACGATGGGCGGCACCGTGGACGGCGTGGCCGACCTGCTGGCCGCCCACCCCGAGCTCAAGAGCCGCTACATCCGCACGCTCTACCTGGACAACTGGGACCGCAAGATCACCACGGTCTGCCGGCCCGTGATCAAGTGGCCAGACCCGGACCACGGCGTGAGCGGCGACCCGGTGAAGTTCGCCAGCGTCCAGATCGGCTATCCCGATGTGGACGGCAAGATCGCATGGTCCGCCCACGACTTCCTGCCGCCGCCGCGGCCGCAGGAGGTCGACGCGACGACCGGCGTGCGCGGCGAGGGCGCCCCCGTCGGGGAGACCACGCCGCTCGCCCCCGCCTCCTCGCCGACCCTCGTCTATGCCGGCGGCTCGACCAGCGAGGTCTTCTTCGCCCGCCAGAGCCAGAAGAAGGCGGAGGAGGTCACCGGCGCGCCGGAGGGATGGCGTCCGGACAAGGTGTTCGTCCGGCGCACCATCCAGTTCGACGAGGCGCCGTCCGCCCTCGACGACCGGTTCACCCGGATCATGGTCGAGGCCAACGAGGTGAACCTCGACCCGGGCCCGTTCGGCACCCTCACCGACAGCCTGAACGTGGCCGTGCGCGCCGACAACGCCGGCGTGCTCGTGCTCGCCCCGATCACGATCAACGTCGACCTGACGGCGGGCAACCAGATCGTCGAGGTGCAGGTGCAGGCCAAGGGCGAGAGCCCCGACGGCGGCGAACGCCCGATCGTGACGTTCACCTTCACCATGGCCGACACCGGGGAGCACCACAAGGAACGCCGGTTCGCCCTCTACACCGGGCAGCCGGGACGGCCGCCGGGATACCGCTACCGGGTGCGGGTGATCATCAAGGGCACGCTGTTCGAGGACGGAGACGAGTGGATCGGGCCCTGGACAGACGGCGAGGGCAGCGGCGACCTGCCCGTGCGGGTGCCCAAGAAGACCGCTCCCGGCGTCACCGTCGTGAGCCAGGTCTGACCGCGATGAACACCCCAGGACTCCCGTCCGACGAGCCGGGCCCCCGCATCAGGGCGGCCGACGGGGGCGAGCCCCTGCTGCCCGACTCGCAGCTGGGCTCGCCCTGGTGGGCGCCCGCGCCGGAGCTCGTGCCCGCCTCCGCCGGCACGTTCCGGTTCCTGTTCCGCGTCACCGGTCACGACGGCGAGGGATCGCCCGTCCTCAGCGCGACGGTCACCGCCGCGCTGCGCTTCCCCCCGCCGCCCGCCGGTGCCCAGGCCGTCCCGTGGACGGACGTGAGCGTACGGCTGCGCATCCCGTTCGTGGACGCCGACACCGGCCGGCCGACCTCCACCGAGCTCCCGGTCGACGTGGACCGGCGCGACGACGTCGTCCACTGCCGGGCCGAGATCAGCGGAGCCGTGGCCAGGGCCGCGTACGGCGCGCTGAGCACGCCGGGCTTCCAGCCGGGCGACGGGGCCGGGCTGATCGTCAGCACGAGCTTCGTCGGCGTGCAGGAGACGCTCGCCGCGTGGGCCCTCTCCGCGATGGTCCACGGCGAGCCGGAGCGTCTGGAGATCGTGCCGGTCCAGGGATGGCCGATCGAGGAGCCGCCCCGCGAGGAGCACCCGATCCCCGAAGAGCATCCGAACTGGTCGGATGTGATGACCACCGAGGTCCGCGTCCCCGGCGAGCTCATGATCGCCGGTCGGGGCGCCATCCGGCTGGCCGAGGTGTCGCCGCTGCTCACGGAGTCGGCGTTCACAGAGTCGGCGTTCACGGAATCGGCGGTGGCGGGGCGGGCCTTCCTCACGGTGTCGCCGGCCGAGGCCCCGGCGGACGGACTGCTCGAAGCCTTGGCGCAGGACCCGGTGGAGCCCCTGGCGGAGGTCCCGCTGCAGGTCTCGCGGGAGGCCCCGGCGGAGGCCCCGATGGAGGCGACGGCGGAGGATCTGCCGGCCCGGCTGGCCTTCGCCCGGATGCCGCTCCCCCTGCCGCCCACTGCCCGGCGCCTGGTGCTCCGCGATGACCTCGACGGACAGCTCAAGGGACGGCTCGGCGGGCGGCTCGGCGGGATCCTCACCGGCCCGAGGGGAACGAGCGGGCTCGCCACGGACCCTCCGTCGTTCACCATCGACATGGGCGTGACGGTGACCCGCTCGCACCGTCTGCCGCTGCTGGTGCCGTGCCGGGACGACCCCGGCCTCTACCGGCAGGACGTCGGGAGCGGTGAGCCCGTGATCGTCGGCTGCCAGGACGCCTTCCAGCTCGGCCGCGCCCCGGCCCGGCGGTTCGCGCCGGCTCCGCGCCTGGACCGTGACCACCGATACTCGGTGTGGGAGTCGCTTCAGCAGCCGGCCACCTACCTCGTCGTGCCCTCCCACTATCGGGTGGCCCGCGACGTGGCCGGCCGCCCTCAGCTGGAGTGGCTGCAGGTGTTCGACGCCACCGTGGACGCGGGCCTGCCGTGCCGGCTGCAGGCCCGGTGCGTGCCCGATCTGTCGGCGGCCGAGGTCGCCGAACTGGAGTCGCTGCTGCGTGCGGACGCCGGCGGGCGCGACGTCCGCCTGCTGCTTCCGACATCCCCCTCGGTGGGGTCGACCGGGGTGTCGGTGCGGTCGAGCACGCTGGAGGGCGGCCTGCGCGCCGTCCTGGACGACGACGCGATCCGTCTGGCGCTGCACGTGGACTACGACGACGCCGTCGTGGCGGTCACGCAGTTGCGCGGGGGCGAGGCGGTCTCGCAGATCGTCTTCGACACCGGCGACTCCTCCACCTCGATCGCGACCACCGTGCACCTGGACGTGGACGAGCTGGCCGGCCCCTACCCCGGCGGGCCCGTACGGGTCACCGCGGCCGGGCTGCGCAACGACGCCGACACGGCGGCCACGGTGACGGCCCTGTGGGTGCGGCCGGCGGTCGGGGGGTGGGAGCGCGTCCCGCTCGACCCGCCGGCGCGCGTGCCCGCCCACGGGGACGTCGCGCTGCCCGCCGCCGTCCGGGACGGAGCCGTCGTGCCGCAGGCGCTGCTCGACCCCGCGGACCCCGCCCAGCTGGTCGTCCGCAACGTCTACCTGGAGAACCTCCACACGGCCGTCCTGATCCGCCGGGACGTGGACCTGCGGGCCGCGGGCGTCTCCGGCGTGGGGCTGGCCTTCGCGGTGTCCGGCGTCGAGGTGGCGCGGGCCGTCCTCCCCGCGGACGCGCCCACGCTCGAGGTCACCCTGGTGCAGCCGCTGGTCGCCGACCGGGCGACGTTCGACCGGAAGGTCGCCGTGTCCGTCACGCTCACGCAGGACGACGGCACCGTACGACCGTCGCCGCACGGCCCGGTGGTCGTCGACCTCGCGGCCGGCGCGATCGTCCGGCTGTCCCGGCTCATGGAGGGGTGACGGCGGGCCGGAGGCGCGCGAGGGTGGCGAGCGCGTCCTCCGACGCGCTTCCCGGTTCGGCCTGGCAGACGACGAGCTGCTGGCCCGGGGCACTCTTGGCCGTGAAGGTCTCGTAGGAGAACGTCAGCTCGCCCACCGAGGGGTGGTGGAAATGCTTACCCTCCACGTCCCCAGGCAGGACGTCGTGGCGAGCCCACATTCGTACGAAATCCGCGCTCTGGTCGGACAGCTCGTCCACGAGCAGCGGCAGGAAGGGGTCCTCGGGGTCGGTGCCGGCGATGGCTCGCAGTTGCGCCACCTTCGTCGCCGCCGCCTCCTCCCATTCCGGGAAGAAGGTGCGTGCCTGCGGGCTGAGGAAACACATGCGCAGGAGGTTGTCGTTGTGGTCGAGGCCCTCGCAGAGTGCGTCGGCCAGGCGGTTGGTCGCGAGCATGTCCATCCAGCGGCCGACGATGAACGCCGGGGCGGCGTCGCACATCCGGAGCAGGTGCAGCAGACGGCGGCTGACCTGCTCCTCCCGGCAGACCGGCCGGGGCCGGGGCCTCGGGTAGGCGAGCTCGTACAGGTGCTCGGTGGCGGCGGCGTCGAGGCGCAGCGCCCGGGCGAGCGCGTTGAGGACCTGCTCGGACGGACGGCGCTCCCTGCCCTGCTCCAGCCGCACGTAGTAGTCGTTGCTGACGCCGGCGAGCATGGCCACCTCTTCCCTGCGCAATCCAGGGGTACGGCGGCGGCCCATTCGCGTCAGTCCGGTGTCCTCCAGGTTCACGGCCTCGCGGCGAGCCCGGAGAAAGTCTCCCAGGAGGCGCTTACGGTCCACTTTTTCACCGTACGTCACTTATGGGGATTTTTTAGGAAATATGTCCCAATTTGGGGTAGTGTTGGGTTGATCGCCGATCGTTCGGCGGAGGCTGCGCCGATCACGTTCGAGAAAGCGGAGTGCTCGCACCGGTCCGCCAGGACGACCGGCTTTGGGTGGCTGTGTCACCCCCAGGATGGACACACATAGGAAGACCACGGCCTTATCCATGTGGCCCTTCTCGGCACACGATGGTCGCGTACATGGAAGACGGCTCCCCGCCTCAGCATGTGATCTCCTCCGAGAGGAGAAGCGATCAGTCAGGGTGCGTTACGAGGGCGCGGAGCCGAGCTGCCTCCCAGAAAGAGCCCTCTTGTGCGAAACACCCTGAGTCCAGCCTGCGTCCCCTTGACGCTGGCCGAATTCACCACAGCGCACCGACGGCAGATCGTCGACGCGCTGCTGGCTCTCTCGATTCTCTGTTTCACCATCCCGCCGACGCTCCTGGGTCTGTCCTTCTCCCTGTGGGGCCCGGTTCCGCCCTGGATCGAGATCGTCATCGAGGTGATCACCGCGGGCGCCTTGCTGCTACGCCGGCGCACCGGACTGCCCATGATCGTCGCTTCGGCTCTCTGCGCCGTGACCACCGGGCAGATCGTGCCCATGGCCTTCGCCGCATACTCGATGACGGCCGGCAGCAAGGTGCGCCAGTGGCAGCTGGTGACCCTCCCTCTCATCACGGCCGCCACAGCCGTCGACTACGTGGACCCCAGGACGGACGACGTCCTCTACCTCTGCGTGATACGCGCGCTGATGTTCATCTTCATGCCCGCGCTGGTGGGCACGTGGGTGCGCGGCTACCGCGGCATGATCTCGGAGTTGCGGGCCGAGGTGCGGGACCGCGAAGAGCGGGCGGCCGTCCGGGAGCGCCGCAAGATCGCGCGAGAAATGCACGACACCGTGACGCACGCCGTCACCGTGATGGTCCTCAACGCGGGGATCATCCGCGACGACGCGGGACCCGAGGTCGCCAGGCTCGCCACGACCATCGAGGACAAGGGCGTGCAGGCCCTCGCCGAGCTGCGCGAGCTGCTCGCGATGCTCAGGCGCGACGACGGGTCCCGGATGACGGCGGCGGCCAAGGCGATCCCTTCCCTCGTGGAAGAGGCGGCCGCCACGGGCACGCGGGTCAGTCTCGACTACGACCTGCCGGATATCGGCCTCCCCGCCCAGGTCGGGCACGCCTGCTACCGGGTCGTGCAGGAAGGGCTGAGCAATGTCAGGAAGCACGCTCCCGGGTCCCGGGTGCGCGTCGCCTGCGAGGCGCGCGACGGCGTCGTGACCGTCTCGGTGGCGAACGGCAGGGATGAGGGCCGGGCGCGGATGTCCCTCCAGCGCCTGCTTCCCCCATCGGGGTTCGGCCTGGCGGGGCTCGAGGAGCGCATCGCCATTCTCGACGGCCGGTTGGAGACGAAGGGGACGCCTGACGGCGGCTTCATGCTGGTGGCGCGCATCCCCTTTCAGTCCGCCGGCGCCCGGTCCTCGGACGACCTTGCCGGCGACCCTGCCGGCGACCCTGCCGGCGACCCTGCCGAGGACGCTGCCGACGAGCACGCCGACGAGGCTGCCGACGGCGAGAGCGCGTGAGCCACGCGCGGACCCGGGTCGCCTACAGCGGGCAGGGCGCCTACAGCAACTGCGCGACCATCTCGGCGAACTCCTCGGGGGACACGATCCGCACGCCCAGGGACTCGGCCTTGGCCCTCTTGGATCCCGCGTTCTCTCCCGCGACGACCAACGAGGTCTTCGCGGAAACGCTGGACGAGGCCCGGCCTCCGGCCCGTTCGACGAGCTCGTTCATCTGGTTGCGGGACAAGGCCGCCAGCCGCCCGCTCATCGCGCCCGTGACCACGACCGTCATCCCGGTCAGCGGCAGCGCAGCCGGCTCCTGACCCTCCGGCGCCGGGACGGTCGTGCCGCCCTCGCCACCGGCCACCGCCACCACACCGGGCTCGACCATGTTCACCCCGGCGCGGACGAGCTTGTCGACGAGGTCGCCCAGCTCGGCCAGCTCGGCGACGATCACGGGTGCCTTCTCCGGGCCGATGCCGTCCACCTGCTGAAGCGCCTCGGCGTCGGCCGCGCGGATGGCCTCCATCGTGCCGAAGTGCCGGGCGATGCGGCGGCTCATCGAGCGCCCCGTGCCCCTGACCCCGAGCGCGCAGAACACCCGGCTCAGCGGCCTGGTCCTGGCCCTGTCGATGGCGGTCAGGAGGTTGTCGGTGGACACCTCCCCCATCCGCTCCAGGCCCAGCAGCGGCTCGCGGGTGAGGAAGAACAGGTCGCCGAAGTCGGCGATCAACCCGGCGTCCAGCATCTGCTGGATGCGGTTGTCCGCCAGCCCTTCCACGTCGAGTTGGTCGCGGCCGACCGCGTATCGGATCGACGCGATCGCACGGCAGTCGCGGCCGCGCACGCATCTCCACCGCTCCTGGGAGGTGTCGATCTCACCTTCGCAGGCCGGGCACACCTCGGGGAACACGATGGGCTGCTCGTCGCCGGTGCGCAGGTGCACCACCGGCGACTCCACCCGCGGGATCACGTCGCCGGCCTTGTAGACGACGACGCTGTCCCCCAGCATCAGCCCACGGCGCGCGATGTCGGAGGGGTTGTGCAGCGTCGCGTACGTCACGACAGAGCCGTCCAGCTCCACCGGCTCCAGAACCGCGCGCGGGGCGATCACGCCGGTCCGCCCGGTGTTCCACTCCACGCCGAGCAGCTTCGTGATCTTCTGCACGGCGGGCAGCTTGTAGGCGATCGCCCACCGCGGCGCCCGCGAGCCGAACCCGGCCTGCGCCTGGTCCGCCGCGTCATCCGCCTTGATCACGATGCCGTCGATCCCGAACGGCAGCTCCGGCCGCGCGGCCGCGATCTCCTCGACCCGCCGCTGCACCTGCTCCACACTCGTCGCGACGATCCCGGCGACCGCCGTCTCGGCCGTGGTCCGCACACCCTGACCGGCGACCCAGTCCATCACCTGGCTGTGCGGCGACTCCCGCAGCCGCGTGGCGAGGCCGGAGGTGTCGTCGGGCCGCGGCAGCGCGCCGTAACCGAAGAACGTCAGCTCGCAGACATACGGCCGGTCCTGCGCCCGCAGCGTGCCAGCGGCGGCGCTGCGCGGGTTCGCGAACGTGGTCCCGTCGTGCGCCTGCCGTTTCGCGCACGCCTCCTCGAACTGCCGCGCGGTCATCATCACCTCGCCGCGCAGCTCCACCGTGACCGGGTCGGCGAGCCGCCGGGGCAGGCCGACGATCGTGCCGATCGCGTGGGAGACGTCCTCGCCCGCGCTCCCGTCGCCGCGGGTGACCAACTGGACGAGGCGGCCGTCACGATAGCGGGCGGCGATCGCCAGCCCGTCCAGCTTCGGCTCCACCGACCACGCGCTCACCGGACGGCCCAGCCGGCGCTCCAGCGAGGCGGCCCAGCCCGCCAGCTCCTCCGGCCCGAACACGTTGTCGAGGCTGAGCATGGGCACGATGTGCGGGACATCGCCCACGACCCCGGCGACCTTGCCCGTCGGCGAGTCCTCCAGCACCTGATCGGGGTGGGCCCTCTCATAGGCGGCGATGCCGCGGACGAGCCTGTCGTAGGCGTCGTCGTCCAGGGAGGAGGTTCCGTCACCGTAGTAGGCCGCGGCCGCGTCGGCCGCCAGCCGTACCGCCTCGGCGTAGGCGATCTCGTCGGGGATCGCGTCGATCGGGGGCGCTTCAGTCATGGGGTCATCGTGCCAAGCGGGTCCGACAAAGTCGCCCGTCGCCGCCGCCTCGCATCCCACGTCATCTGTCCCGCGCGCTCGCGGCCTGTGCCGCGATCACCGAATCGAGCGCCGCGCGGACCCCGTCGACCATTTCCCGGCTGCGGTCGAGAGCGGCTCGCAGGCCGGCCGCGGGCGGCGAGCCTGCGCTCTGGTGCAGGACGACGCCGAGGACCAGCCACGTGCGGCCGGCGGCCTCGGCCTCGGCCGCCCACATCAGCGCGCCCCCGGCCGCCGTGGTGGAACCGGTCTTGAGGCCGATCACACCCGACCTGCCCAGCAGTGTGTTGGTGTTGACGATCGTGCCGGGCACGCCGGGGATCGTGACCTCGCGCTTGGCGACGATCGAGCGGAACACCCCGTTCTTCATCACCTGCCGGGCCAGCCTGAGCTGGTCCGCCGCGGTGCTCACGGTCGTCGGCTCGATGCCGCTGGCGCCGGTGTAGGTGGTGTGGGTCATGCCGAGCCGGGCGGCGGCCCGGTTCATCTTCACCACGAACGCCTCCTGACTCCCGGCGTCCCAGCGGGCGAGCAGGCGGGCGATGTTGTTGCCCGAGGGGATCAGCATCAGTTCGAGCAGCTGACGTTCGGTGAACCTCTGGCCTTCCCTGACCGGCGCGCTCGACTCCTCGCTGGACGACGACTCGTCCGCGGCCTGCCTGTCGACCTCGATGACCGGCCCGGTGGCGGCGCCCTTCAGCGGATGCTCGCCGAGGATCACGTACGCGGTCATCACCTTGGTGACGCTCGCGATCGGCACCGGCTCCCGCTCCCCCCTGGTGCCGAGAGCGCCGAGACCCTCGACCATGACGCTCGTCTGGCCGTCCTCGGGCCACGGCAGGTCGATTCCGGCCGCGAGACCCTCGTCCGCCGTGTTCGCGTCGCCCCCGGGAGATCCGAAGCAGCCGCCGACGGCGACGGCGATCAGGACGAGGGCCCACATCGAGGCCGCGAGGCGGAGGACGCGACGGCGGCGGAGCGGCAGGAGCGGGCGGTAGCCCGGCCGCTCTCCGCCGCGAACGGCGCGACCGGTGGGAACAGCGGGAACGGCGGGCAGGCGGGCTGGGGGCATGAAAGGCACCTCCGGGTGGCAGGTGCGCGTTTGCGCACGTCACCCACCCTGTGCCGGGCGAATTTCCGCGCCGCCGCGGTGAGAAGTCAGCGGCCGCTCGACTGGCTCGCGGTTGTGTATCCGCCGTGTATCGGCTTCTCCTCGGTCCTGCGACCGCGCCCCGGATGCCCGTGTGCCGGCCGCGCGTGTCTCAGCTGCGCGTGCCTGCGTCGAGGCGGACAGCGGCCGTCCGGCTCCGGCGGGCTGCGCGTCCCCGGAATGCCTCGGCCGCCCGCGTGTCAGCGCGCGTGTCTCAGCTGCGCGGGCCCGCGTCGAGGCGGACGGTGGCGACCGCGCCGCCCTCCGGAGCGTTGGCGAAGTCGAGGACCGCGCCGATCACCCGTGCCTGGCCGAGGGCGATGGTCAGACCGAGGCCGTGGCCCCTGCCGCGTTCCGCCGCGCCCGTACGGAAGCGCCGCGGCCCTTCATCCAGCAGCGTGCCGGGGAACCCCGGTCCGTGGTCGCGTACGACGATCGTCGTGCCGCACACGCCGACCTCGACCGGAGGCCGCCCGTGGCGGTGCGCGTTGACGACCAGATTCGCGATGATCCGGTCGAGACGACGTGGGTCGGTGTCGGCCACGGGATCGCCGATCACCTCGACCCTGGCGGGGAGCCCGGTCCGGCGCACGGACTCCTCGACGACCCCGCCCAGCGGCACCGGCACGTGCTCGGCCCGCTCCGCTCCCGCGTCCAGGCGCGAGATCTCCAGCAGGTCCTCGACGAGCCCGCGCAGCACCCCGACCCGGTCGCGCACCAGCTCGGTGATCTCCCCCTCCGGGAGCAGTTCCGCCGAGGTCATCAGACCCATGAGCGGCGTACGCAGCTCGTGGGCCACATCGGCCGTGAAACGCTGCTCGGCGAGCAACCGCTCCTGCAGCGCGCTCGCCATCGAGTCGACGGCCGCCGAGATCTCGCCGATCTCGTCACGGGTCCGGCCACCCGGCCCGATCCTGGCGTCGAGGTCTCCGCCCGCGATGCGCCGGGCCGTTCCCGCCACGCGCCGCAGCCGCCGGTTGGGCAGCTCGGCGACCAGCGCCGCGAGAGGCACCACGATCGCGAGCGCGGCCAGCGTGGCCATGACGATATGCCGGTCGAGGGCCTGGAGGCTGCGCCGCTCGGCGCCCATGTCCACCTTGACGGCCAGCACACGGCCGTCTTCACGGACGGCCGCCCACATCCACGGCTCGTCGGGTTTCGTGTCGTCGTACCAGGTGACGGCTTTCGAGTCGTCATGCCAGGTCGCGGGTTTCCGGGGTGTCACCTGCCGCAGCAGTTCCGGCGGAAGCTCGGCCGGGTCCTCGATCGCGCTGTCCGGCGGGTCCTCGCCAGAGGTGCCGCTCGCCGCACGGATGACGGCCTGGAACGCCTCGCTCCTGCCCGTGTTCAGCGACCATTCGTACGTCGTGGTGTGCACCAGAACCCCGACCGCCACGGCGACCGCGCAGGACGCCACGGCCGCCAGCGCGGCGATCTTCCAGCGGAGCGACCGGGGGTCCAGGAGCGACAGAAAGTGCAGCGGCGCCCGGATGCGCGGCGCGCGCCGGGCCTCCGACGGGCCGTGCCGGGTGTCCGGCGGAGTCCGCCGCCCGTTCCGCGCCGTACGGCGAGCCTCCGCGAGCACGGCGGACTCGGCCGGCTCGGCGAACCGCGTGGACCGGGTGGACCGGGTGGACTGGGTGGACCGGGTGGACTGGGTGGGCCCGGGGAGGTCGGTGGGCTCCGCAGAGCGAGTGGACTCGGCGGACTGGGTGGGCTCGGTGCTCACATCAGCGCCGCAGCTTGTAGCCGAAACCCCGGACGGTCTCGATCCGGTCGGCGCCGATCTTCTTGCGCAGCCGCTGCACGCACAGGTCCACGACGCGGCTGTCGCCGTCCCAGCCGTAGTCCCAGACGTTGCGCAGCAGCGTCTGGCGGTCCAGCACGATCCCCGGATGCGCCGCGAACTCCAGCAGCAGCCGAAGCTCGGTGGGGGCGAGCGCGACCGGCTCGCCCGCCAGGCGCACTTCGAGGCCGTCGGTGTCGATGGTCAGGTCGCCGAAGACGAGGTCGCCTGCCCCGCCGGACGCGGATCGCGGGGGATCATCCGGTCGATACCCGGCAGAAGGCCCGGCAGAAGGCCCGACAGGGAGCTCGGCAGGGGGCTCGGCAGAGGACCCCGGAGTGGGCCAGCGCTCGGGCTCGCTGCCGGGGCCGCGACCGGGACCGGGACCGCGATCGAAAACATGATCGGGAGCGCGACCGGGACCGTAATCGAGGGCGCGATCGGGGGTGAACGTGGCCCGGCGCAGCAGCGAGCGGATCCTGGCCACCAGCACGCCGGTGTCGACCGGCTTGACGACGTAGTCGTCCGCCCCCGCCTCCAGGCCCGACACCACGTCGAGCGAGTCACCGCGCGCGGACATCATCAGGATCGGGATCAGGCTGGTCTCCCTGACCGCGCGGCACAGGCCGATGCCGTCCAGGCCCGGCAGCATCACGTCCAAAAGCAACAGGTCGTGCCGCCCCTCCCGGGCGAGCTCCAGGCCGGTCAGGCCGTCGCCGGCCGTCGACACCGCGTAGCCGTAGCGTTCCAGGGCCATCCCGACCGTCTTGCGGATCACCTCGTCGTCCTCGACGAGCAGCACGGTGACAGGGGCCTGCGGCCCGCCCTTGATATCCAAACCTGAAATGTCTCCCCGAAGGCGGCGAATGGCGCGCTTGCGAGCTTATAAGGACGCACCCGGTGCTCCCCTCTCAGTGGCGTACGGCGGGGAAGCGTCAGGAGGCCGGGGCCGCCGCTCGCTTCCAGTCCGGGTGGCCCGGCATCGGGGGCACCTGGGCCCCGTAGAGCCAGCCTTCGATATAGGAGGTGAGGTCGCGCCCGCTGACGCGGTTGGCCACGTCGATGTAGTCCTTCGTGGTCGCGGACCTGCCCACGTATCGGTCGTAGAACGTCTGCTCGATCTTCTTGAAGACGGAGTCGCCGACCTGCTGACGCAGGCCCGCGAGCATCAGCACGCCCCCGTTGTTCCCGCCGGTCAGCACGTCCTGCGCCGTCTTGAGCCGCGCGGGAGGCCCGGATTCGACCCGCTTGTCGAACTCGAACTCGTAGCGCTGCTTCAGAACCTCGTCGAGCTTCCGATACCCCTTCGCCACGGAATAGAGCAGCTGGTAGTACTCGGCGTGGCCCTCGCTGATCCACATGTCGTTCCAGGTGCGCACGGAGACGGCGTCGCCGAAATACTGGTGGACCAGCTCGTGGATCATGGTCGGCGCGATCTCCTCGGCCGGACGCGTCAGTCCTTCGACACTGAACGTGGAAAGCGTCGCGGACTCCAGGGCGACGCCGTCGTAGTCTCCCGGCACCCCCAGCACCCCGTAGGTCTCGAACGGATACCTGCGGCCGATCTCCTTCTCCACCCAGGCGACCTGCTCGGGGATGTCGTCGACCCGGGGCTTCGCCGCCTTGTAGCGGGCCGTCGCGAGGTAGCTGCGGATCGGCAGGCCATGGGGCCCGCGCGCCGTCACCTTCGTGAAGCGGCCGACGGCCACCTGGGCGACGTCGGTCGGGATGGCATCGCGGGTGGTGTAGGTGTACGTGGTGCGGCCCCCGGTCGTCCTGCGCGAGCGCAGCGTCCCGCTCGCCACCGCCTGGAGGTTCTTGGGCGTGGTGACGCGGAAGGTGAAGCGGGCCTTGTCGCTGGGGTGGTCGTTGCCGGGGAAGAACATGTGGGCGCGGTCGGGCTGGCCCATGACCGCGAAACCGTCGTCCTTTTCGAGCCAGGCCTGCAGGTAGTGCGCCGTGGGCGGGTAGGAGGGCGACCGCGTGTCGTCGCCGCGATCGACGCGGTAGGAGACGTCGACACGGAAGGACTCGCCTTCGCGCAGGGCATGCCGCGGCGTGATCACGAGCTTCTCGCCGGATGCCTTGAACGCGGCCGGCTCGCCCTGCACGGAGACCGAGGTGATGCGGTCCACCTTCGAGTCCAGGCTGAAGCTGGACAAAGCCTGCTTGGCCGTGGCCGTGATGCGCACGGAGGAGTTCATCTTCGTCGTGCCGGGACGGTAGTCGTACCGGATGTCGTAGGAGGCGACGTCGTATCCACCGTTGCCGAGGTAGGTGAAGAGCGGGTCACCGGCGCTGTGAGCGCCGGGCCGGGGCGTCCGTACGTCCGGCGTGGACGCGCCGGCGCGGACCTCAGCACTGACGGCCGCGGCGCCGTCCCCGGCCTGGGCCGCCGCGCCGCACGCGGAGACCGCCAGCGTCAGCGCGCCCGTCGTCGCCAGCGCGGCGAGCGATCCCCGCGTACGGCGCCGGGACGGCTGGGGCACGGGCGACTGGGTGCTGCCTGTGGTGCTGGGCCGCGGTCGCGGGCCGGACATGCGAGCAGAGGACATCGATGACCACCTTTGGGAAGAAGACGCGCTGGGTTCGCGCACTCCGCCCATCGTGGGTGGGGCATGTGTCGGCACCGCCTGGACCGTGTATCAGCGACCGCTCGGGCATGTATCACCGTGCACGCCGCCCGCAGGGAACGGCCTCGCCCGCGACGCAGTGTCGTGGGCGAGGCCGGACGGGAGGGAGGATCAGGCGAGCGCAGGCTCGGGACCCGACGCGGGACGAACCGCGGCGGGGGCCTCGTCCAAAGACTGCGGCGGAGCGCTGAACACCTCCTCGTCGAGACGGCCCTCGGAACGGGCGACCAGGACGGGCACCACCATCTGTCCCGTGACGTTGGTCGCGGTGCGGATCATGTCGAGGATCGGGTCGATCGCCAGAAGCAGCCCGACGCCCTCCAGCGGCAGGCCCAGCGTGCTCAGGGTCAGGGTGAGCATCACGATCGCGCCGGTCAGACCGGCGGTCGCGGCCGAGCCGACCACGGAGACGAACGCGATCAGCAGGTAGTGGCCCACGTTCAGGTGGACGCCGAACACCTGGGCCACGAAGATCGCCGCGAGCGCGGGGTAGATGGCGGCGCAGCCGTCCATCTTGGTGGTGGCCCCGAACGGCACCGCGAAGGAGGCGTAGTCGCGGTCGACGCCCAGGCGCTCGGTGGTGACCCTCTGGGTGAGCGGCATGGTCCCGACCGAGGAACGGGAGACGAAGGCCAGCTCGATCGCGGGCCAGGCGTTGCGATAGAAGGCGAGCGGGCTGACCTTGCCGACGAAGGCGAGCAGCAGCGGGTAGCTCACCAGGAGCACAAGCAGGCAGCCGATGTACACGCCCGCGCTGAGCTTCGCGAGCGGGGCGAGCAGGTCCCAGCCGTAGCTGGCCACCGACTTGCCGATCAGACCGGCGGTGCCGATCGGGGCCAGCCGGATGACCCACCACAGAGCCTTCTGGACCAGATCGAGGACCGACCGGCTGAAGCCGAGGAACGGCTCGGCCTTCTCGCCGGCCGCCAGGGCGGCGGCCCCGAGGACGACCCCCAGGAAGACGATCTGGAGGACGTTGAGCTCGGTGAAGGCGGTGACGATGTTGGTCGGGATGATGCCGGTCAGGAAGTCCAGCCAGGTTCCGGCGCCGTCCAGGTCGACGGCCTTCGCCCCGGCGGTGGAGATGGTGACGCCCTCCCCGGGATTGAGGATCAGGCCGAGGCCGATGCCGAAGACCACCGCGATCAGCGAGGTGATCAGGAACCACAGCAGCGTCTTGCCCGCGAGCCTGGCGGCGCCGCTGACGTTGCGCAGGTTGGCCACGCTGACGACGACCGCGGTGAAGACCAGCGGCGCGACCGCGAGCTTGAGGAGCTGGACGAAGATCTTGCCGACTTCGGTGAGGGTGGTGGTGAGCCAGGTGACGTCACCGGCGCGGGCGACGAACCCGAGGGCCGCGCCTATCACCAGGCCGAGCAGCAGCTGCAGGGAAAAGGAGAGTTTCTTCACGAACGAGACTCCGGCAGGAGGGCATGCTGACGCCGAGGCGGCATGCGTGGTGGAGGGGGAGGGAGTGGTGACTGCGTTCAGTGACAGAGACGACTGCTCAACCGGCACAGGTCGACGTGCAGCCGCTTGACGAGCAGCACGGACACCGGGATGGATCTCATAGCGCGAGAAAACCTCCTCAACCGGCAGTAAATTCCGGTGTTCAATGTGATCCGTATCACGTTCCGCTGCGCGGGTGAAGCCTCAATCGCCCCAGGAATCCCATATGAGCCTGCTGACCGCGATGTCGGGCATGGGCCAGAGCCATAGATACAAGTTGTATCTATGACTGCTACGCTCCTTCGCATGGCCGATCCCGCGAAGCGCCCGTCCGCCGCCCACACCGCGTACGCCGTGACCAAGGAGCTGATCCTCTCCGGCGAGCTGCCGGGAGGAAGCCTCATCAGCGAGGGTGAGATCGCCGAACGGGTACGCGTGAGCAGGACGCCCGTCCGGGAGGCGTTCCTGCGGCTGGAGTCGGAGGAACTGCTGGCGCTGCATCCCAAGCGCGGCGCGGTGGTGGTGCCGGTGCCGCCGGGAGAGGCCGCGGACGTCCTGGAGCTGCGGCTCGCCCTCGAACGGTCAGCGGCGGAGCGCATCGCCAGGACCGGCCTGCGCGACGACCACCACGAGAGGATGCGCGACCTGCTGCGGCAGCAGCGGGCCCTCGCCGAGGCCGCCGACGTCGGCCGGTTCGCCGACGCCGACGAGGCGTTCCACCGGTGCATCGTCGAGGCGTCGGGCAATCGGCTGGCCGGCCGGTTCTACGCCACGCTCGGCGACCGGCAGCGGCGGATGAGCATCGCCGCGCTGCGCCCGCGACCGGAGCGGCTGTCCGTGCTGGCCGGCGAGCACGAGGCCCTCCTCGGCCACCTCCTCGCCGGAGACAGCGCGGCCTTCGCCTCGGCCCTGCTCGATCACCTCACCGCGACACACGGCTCGCCCTATCCCGCCGACCGCTGATCCGCTTCCTCTCCCACGCTCCTCTCGAAGGTTCGACGTCCCCATGCCCGAAACCCAGCGGATGCCGGAGCCCCGGCAGGCCGCCCCCAAGCCTGCCGTCACGCCCAGCCCCGTCACGCTCAACCCCGTCACGCTCAACCCCGTCGCCCTCAGTCCCGTCGTCCTCAGTCCCGGCGCCTGGCGGGCCGTCGCCGCGGCGATGTTCGCCTGCGGCTGGGGCGGCAACCAGTTCACCCCGCTGCTGCTGATGTATCGCCGGTTGGGCGGCTACTCCGCCCTCAGCGTCGACGCCTTCCTCGGGGCGTACGTCGTCGGGCTCGTGCCGGGGCTCCTGCTCGCCGGGCCCGTGTCCGACCGGCGCGGACGGCGTCCCGTGCTGGTGGCCGGCACCGTCGCCTCGGCCCTCGCGAGCCTGGTGCTCTGCTTCGGCGGCCAGGGCGCCTGGCCCATCTACGCGGGACGGCTGATCACCGGCTTCGCCGTCGGCATCGCCATGTCGGTGGGCAGCAGCTGGGTGAAGGAGCTGTCGAGAGGGACGGACGGCGGGCTCGCCGCGCGCCGGGCCGCGCTGTGCCAGACGGCGGGCTTCGGCCTCGGCGCCGGGGTCGCGGGCGTGCTCGCCCAGTGGGGACCGTGGCCCATGGTGAGCCCGTACGCCGTCCACCTCCTCCTCACCGCGGCCATACCCGTGCTGCTCCTGAGGGTGCCGGAGACGCGGCCGGCGCGGGCGGGAGGTTCGGTGCGCGAGCTCCTCGGGGCGCTGGCGGACGACCTTCGCGTCCCGGCACCGGCCCGCAGGCGGTTCCGGCTCGTGGTGCTGCCGATGGCGCCGTGGGTGTTCGGCGCGGCCGGGCTTGCGTACGCGGTCACGCCCCAGCTCGTCGGCTTCCGCGTCGGTGACTGGGGGCTGGCGTATGCGACCGGGCTGACCGTGCTGACCCTGGGCACGGGCGCGGCGGTGCAGCCCGTGGCCAGGTGGCTGCACAGCGGGGAGAGAAACGGCGCGGCGAAAAGCGGCGAGAACGCCCCGGCACTGCGCCACACGGACGTCGGCGTGGCCATGTCCGGAGAGGCGGGCGCCGAAATCGGTGCCGTGGGAATCGGCGCGGCGGGCGACCGTGCGGCGGGAGCACGGACCGGGCGGGCTCCGGTTGTGGCGATGGCCGTGATGCTTCTGGGCGCGGCGCTGTGCGCGGCGAACGCGGTGCTGCTGTCGCCGTGGCTCGCGGCCGTCACCGCCGCCGCCCTGGGCGCCGGTTATGGCATCGCGGTGGTCTCCGGGCTGCTGGAGATCCAGCGCATGGCCGGCCCCGACGACCTGGCCGGGCTGACCGGCGTCTACTACATGCTCGCCTACGCGGGCTTCCTGCTCCCCACCGTGCTGGCCGGTCTGTCGTCGTGGCTCTCCTACCCCGTCATGCTGGCGGCGGTGGCGGCAGCGGCCCTGGTCTGCCTGGGCCTCGTCGTGACGGGCGCCCGCGTCACGGAGCCGGCCGCCGCGGCGCGCTGACGGCGGCCTCCAGGGCGTCCCACCAGAAGCCCTCGCCTCGTTACCGTCCGCGCCTCCGCCCTCCTGCACCGCCGCCCTCCGCCCTGCTGCCGTTCGGGCCGGCTGAAGCTTTCAGGCGACCGGGCGCGCGGCGGCACCGGCCGACCTCGCGCGACGCGGCGTTCGCCAAGCTGAGGGCGGGTGATCTCCCCCGGTCCCCACGCGCGTACGGCGGCAGGTGCGATCAAACCCTGTACGCGCCCGCCCGGCCGGTGAATCGTGCGTGGTGGCGACGGTCTCGCGCGGTGAGGAGGCACGGCATGGCGGTGCGGCTGGGAGCGCGTCTCATGGCGACGATCGCGGCGGCGATCCTCCTGCCGGTCACGGCGGTCCTCACGGGCACCCCCGCCGCCGCGGACACCCGTGCCGACAACCCGTACGTCGCCGCCGAACGCTACGTCGATCCCTGGTGGTACGCGTCGGCCGTGTCCGAGCCCGGCGGGGCGGCGGTGGCCATCCAGCCGACCGGCGTCTGGCTCGACAGCGTCTCCCACATCGAGGGCACCGCCTCCTTCCCCGGGCTGCGGGCGCATCTGGACGAGGCCGTCGTGCAGGACTCCTACGGCTCGGCCCCGCTCACGATCCAGATCGTGCTGAACGACCTGCCCGACCGCAACTGCACCCGTGCGGTGTCCAACGGGGACTTCAGCGTGGCGGCCGACGGCCTCGACCGCTATCGGACCGAGTATGTCGATCCGATCGCCGAGATCCTGGCCGACCCGGCCTACCAGAGGTTGCGCATCGTGGCGATCGTCGAGCCCGACTTCCTGCCGGGGCTGCTCCTGCCCGCCGCCACCTCCCGCTGCGCCGCCGTACAGGCGAGCGGGGCCTATCCCATGGCGCTGCGGTACGCGATGACCCGGCTGCACGCCATCCCCAACGTGTACGTCTACCTCGACGCCTCCCATCACGGCGTCGTCGGTCATCCGGACAACTTCGGCAGGGCCGCCGACCTGCTCGCGAGCATCGCGGGCGCGGCCGGAGGGCAGCCTTCGCCCGTGCACGGCTTCACGGTGAACGTCGCGGGCTACGGCGCCCTGGTCGAGCCCTACTTCACCACGCATATGGGCCTGCCGGTGAAGAACTCGCGGTGGGTGGCCGGGAACGACTACGTGGACGAGCTGTCGTTCGCCCAGGCGTTCCGGCAGCGGCTCATCGCGGCCGGCTTCGGGCCCGGCATCGGCATGGTGATCGACACCTCGCGCAGCGGCTGGGGCGGCCCCTATCGCCCGGTCCGCACCAGCACATCGGGCGACGTGAACCGGTTCGTCGACGAGTCGCGGACGGATCGCCGCCACAGCGTCGGCAACTGGTGCAACCAGGCCGGGGCCGGGCTCGGCGCGCGGCCCGCGGCCATGCCCGCCTACGGCATCGACGCGTACGCGTGGATCAAGCCGCCGGGCGTCTCCGACGGATCGAGCGTCAACGTCCCGGGCCCCGACGGCCTCCAGCCCGACCCCATGTGCGATCCCACCTACATGCAGGGCACCGTGCCCAGTGGGGCGCTGCCGTACGCGCCTGCGGCCGGGCAGTGGTTCGGGCCGCAGTTCCGGGAGCTCCTCGCCAACGCCTACCCGCCCCTGTGAGGCAGCAGCGACCCGGTCAAGCGATCGGCCGTTCGTCGAGGAGCCGGACCAGCCGTTTCGGCGCGATCAGCCGGTAGCTGTCCTCGATCAGCCCGGCGATCTCGTCCCAGTCCTGCTCGACGTCGAGGCGTGCGCCCACCCAGCCGTTGCGCCCGACGTACGGCGGGACGAAGAAGCGCTCCGGGTCCGAGCCCACGAGGGCGTCCTGCACCCCCGGCCCGGCCTTGAACGTCAGCGACCGCCCGTCCTCACCGGTCATCGCGAACATCTTGTCGCCGACCCGATAGGTGGGCGCGGTGTGGCCCCCGAACGGCTTCTCCACGGCCTCCGGCAGGTTCAGGCAGATCTCCCTGAGCCGGGACGCCACATCCTCATCGCTCACGCGGCTCGCCCCCTCGCACGGTCGTCATGACCGACCAGGGTAGGGGCCGCCTTCGAGCCGCACCACCCGGCCGCACCACCCGCCGCACCACCCGGCCGCACCACCCGGCCGCACCACCCGCCGCACCACCCGGCCGCACCACCCGGCCGCACCACCCGGCCGCACCACCCGGCCGCACAGCCCGCTCACGGCACGCGTCACGGCGCCCGGTCGCGCACCCGGCGCGAGGCGGTGAGGGCGGCCAGCAGCGCGACGGCCGCCAGGACGGCCGAGGCGGCGCGGGCGCCGGCCTCGTGCGGGTGCCCCGCGAGATGCAGGGCCAGGGTCACCACGGCGACGCCGAGCGCCGTGCCGATGCCGCGCGCCATGTTGACCATGCCGCCGGCGGTGGCGGCCGCCCGTTCGGGGACCGCGGCCATGACGACGGTGTTGTTGGCGGGCACGAACAGGCCGAGCCCGGCGCCGGTCAGCGCCAGGCAGGCCCCGGCCCAGCCCTCGGCGGCGGGATCCGCCGCCGCCAGCGCGCAACCGGCGGCCGCCGACACGGCGCCCACGACGCACCTGCGCCGGTCGCCCCACGCGCGGGGCAGCAGGCGGTCGCCCATCAGGGCGCTCACCGCGAAGCCCCCGGGCAGCGCGGTCAGGACCAGGCCTGCGACCAGTTCGCCGCTGCCGCCCGCCACGAGGACCTGCGGGATCGACACCAGCGGGCCGAACAGCACCAGGTAGCCTCCCAGCGCTCCCGCGAGCCCGGCCGTGACGACCCGGTTGCGGAGCAGGGCGGTGTCGATGAGCGCGTACGGCACCCGCGCCTCCCACCGCCAGAAGCCGATCGCGGCCCCGGTGGCGACGGCGAGCAGGGCGGGCACCGACCACGACGGCAGGTCCAGGCCCGAGACCACGGAGGCGGCGAGCAGCAGGGCGCTGGTGGAGGCCCCGAGCAGCACCAGCCCCGGCCAGTCGAAGCGGCCGCCCCTCCCCCGGTGCCGCGTGCGCGGCAGCAGGTAGCGCCCGGCGATCACGGCCGCGCAGCCGACCGGCACGTTGATCCAGAACACCCACCGCCATCCCGCCGTGGCGACCAGCACGCCGCCGACGACCGGCCCGAGTGCCAGGCCGAGCGCCTGGGCCGCCGCCTGCAGGCCCAGCCCGGTCCGCATCCGCGCCCGGGGGACGCTCGACACGACCAGGGCCACGCTGTTGGCCTGGAGCATCGCCGCCCCCGCGGCCTGCACCAGCCGGCAGGCCACCAGCACCGCCAGGGACGGCGCCAGCCCGCAGGCGGCCGAGGCGACGGTGAACACGACGAAACCGTAGAGATAGACCAGCTTGCGGCCCGCCACGTCGGCGAGCCGTCCCACCCCGGCCAGCAACGCGACCAGCACCAGCAGATAGCCCAGGGACACCCATTGCACGGCCGCCAGCGAGGCGCCGAACTCCCGCTGCATCGCGGGGAAGGCCAGGGTGACGATGCTCGCGTCCAGCTGTCCCATGAACGCGCCGATGCACACGGCGCCCACGGCGAACCAGGGGGCGTACGGGTGCTCGCGCACGCGGTGGGGGCGGCGCGACTCCCTCAGCAGATCACGCATGCTCCGACCCCTGCCTCCCAGCCTATCCCCGCAGGTGGGGACGGCTCCGTGCCGGCCTGCGGGCCGTCCGGGCCGCTCAGCCCAGGTCGCCCCGCTCCAACGGCAGGCGGTGCTGGACGGCGAGCAGCCACGCGATCGACGGCAGCACCAGCAGCGCGCCCACGCCCGTGACGGCGAGAACCGCCGTGATCACCGCCGGTTCCGCCGCCACCTCCCGGTAGGACACGGCCGGCGGCAGCATGAGCGGATACTGCGCCACGGCCCATCCGCACAGCACGGCGGTCACGGCCAGTGCCGCGGTGCCGCGGACGAGCAGGTAGCGCCGCAGCCACAACAGCGCGATGGAGGCGACGCCGAGCACGGCGCTGGCCAGCACGAACGGCAGCGCGCCGTGGGTGAGGCCGGTGAAGAGCCGGGGGGCGTCGGCGTGCAGCACCCCGATGCCGCCGAGGGCGACCACGCCGGTGACGACGGCCGCGGCCAGCGCCCTGCGCCGGAAGACCTCGGCCATCCCGGGCAGGCGGGATCGCACGGCGTCGTCGCACAGGTAGACCGCGGCGAGATAAGCGCAGACGGCCACCGCGAGGACGCCGCCCAGCATCGAGGTCGGGTTGACCCACGCGCCCACCAGGTCTCCCCTGGCCAGGCCGGGCGGCACCCGGCCGGACGCGACGGCCCCGGCCACCGTGCCGAGGAAGAACGGCGTGAGCACCGACGACAGCGCGAAGGCCGCGCCGAACAGGCGCTGCTGCCACAGCTCGGTGCTGCTCTTGCGGAACGCGAACGCGGCCCCCCTGCCGATGATCCCGAACGCGGCCAGCGTGAGGGGGATGTAGAGCGTGGACATCACCGCCGCGAAGACCGCGGGGAAACCGGTCCACAGCATCACGAGCACGAAGATCAGCCAGACGTGGTTGGCCTCCCAGACGGGGCCGAGGGAGTGCTCGATGAGGCGCCGCTGGGGCATGCCCGCCCGGCTGCCCCCGGCCAGCAGGTCCCACAGGCCGCCGCCGAAGTCGGCGCCGCCGAGCAGCGCGTAGAGGATCAGGCCGAGCCACATGACCCCGAGCAGGACCTGCGCCGGCTCCATCAGGGCGTCTCCGGTTCCTGCGGCGCGGCCACCGGCCGGGCGCGGGCCATGAGCCGCAGCACATACACGGTCGACACCGTGAGAACCGTGTAGACGACGATCAGCAGCAGGAGTCCCGCCCACAGGTTGGGCGCGGGGTTGACCGCGTCGGCGGTGCGCAGCTTGCCGTACACGACCCACGGCTGACGGCCGAGCTCGGTCACCACCCAGCCCGCCTCGACGGCGACGACGGCGAGCACGCCGGAGGCGGCCGCCGGCCACAGGAACAGGCGGGATCGCGGGATCTCGCGCCGCCGCCACCAGCTGAAGGCGAGCCAGGCCGACAGCAGCAGGAGCAGGACGCCGATGCCGACCATCACGTCGAAGCACAGGTGGACCGGCGTGACGGGCGGCCGGTCGGCGGGCGGCGTGCGGTCCAGCCCCTGGACGACGGTGTCCGGGCTGTAGCCGACCAGCAGCGACAGTCCGCTGGGGATCTCCAGCGCGTAGCGCAGGCGGTCGCCCACGAAGATCCCGCCGAGGCTCAGCGGCGCGTTCGGCCCGGTCCTGGTCAGTCCTTCCATGGCCGCGAGCTTGGTGGGCTGATAGTCGGCGAGGAAACGTGCGGCGTAGTCGCCCACCACGATCTGGACGGGCGTCAGCGCCCCCGCGAGGGTGAAGGGCACGAGGAAGCCGAGGCGGTGGTAGCGGTCCCGCCGCCCGCGCAGCAGGGCCACGGCGTAGACGGACGCGGTGGCGAAGCCCGACACCATGAACGCCGCGACGATCATGTGGATCGTCTGCGGCGGAGTGGCGGGATTGAACATGGCCGCCCAGGGCGACACGTCCGTGACCCGGCCGCCCTCCAGGCGGAAGCCGCGCGGCTGGTTCATCCAGGCGTTGGCCGAGACGACGAAGAACGCCGAGGCCACACCGGCGATCATCACCGGCACCCCGGCCAGCAGGTGGGCTCTGGGCGAGAGCCGGTCCCACGCGTAGAGATAGATCCCGATGAAGATCGCCTCAAGGAAGAACGCGATGCCCTCCAGCGCGAACGGAAGCCCGATCACCTGGCCGTACGCGCCCATGAGGCCCGGCCACAGCAGGCCCATCTCGAAGCTGAGGATCGTGCCCGACACGGCCCCGACGGCGAACAGGACGGCCACCGTCTTGGCCCAGCGCCGGGCGAGGCGCAGGTAGTCGTCGTCGCCTCTGCGCAGCCCCCGCCATTCGGTGAACAGCAGCAGGGCGGGCATGCCAACCCCCAGGCACGCGACGATGATGTGCCACCCGAGGGACAGGGCCATCTGGGTCCGCGCCGCGGCCAGGTCGGCCCCGCTCGCCGGGCCGGCCGCGGCGATCAGCGGCGCGGCGAGGGCGGGCCGCATCGCCCTCCCCCGCCGGGGAGCCCCGGCCGGGGCCGAGGTCAGTGGTCGTCCCAGTGACCGTCGTGGCGGACATGGCGGTGCCCGTCGTGGATGTAGTCGACGTGGTCGCCGTGCGGCACGGCCACATGCCCGCATTCCGGCCCGTGCTCGTGGTCGTGGTCGTCGTGTACGGCGTGCCCGCTCGCCTCGCACTCGTCGGTGTGGTTCTCGTGGACCCGGTGCAGGTGGCCGTCGTGGACGTAGTCGACGTGGTCGCCGTGCGGCACCGCGACGTGGCCGCACCCGGCGCCGTGCCGGTGCTCGTGTGCCCCGTGCTGCCGATGCTCGGTCATTGTGGTCATGGGGGGATGCCCCCTCTCCGTGAACCCGCGGACTGGTTGCGTAGGTACCCCGCACGTCCGCGAGGAGGCAGCGCCCCCGACCGCTTTTGCGCAAGCCGATGCGAGCCTCTACTCCCGTTTGGGGCACGTGCCGTCTCGCGGCGGCCTGCCGGCCGTCTTCTCCGAGCGCGATCTGAGACGGAAATCACCTTAGAGACACATAATCTTGGACGATTCGCTCTCTTGAACTCTTCGTGTTTAGGCGATAAATTAGCGACATGATCGCGCCCAGGACTCCGACGACCGCCGAGGAACTGCGGGGGGCCGGCCTGCGGGTCACGGCCGCCCGTGTGGCACTGCTCGAGACCGTCCGCAGCGGTGACCACCTCGACGTCGAGGCGATCGCCTCCGGGGTCCGCGATCGCGTGGGCCACGTCTCCCTCCAGGCCGTGTACGAGGCCCTTCATGCCCTGACCGCAGCGGGACTCGTCCGTCGCATCGAACCGGCCGGCAGCCCGGCCCGGTACGAGGGCCGCGTCGGCGACAACCATCACCACGTCGTGTGCCGGTCGTGCGGCGTCGTCGCCGACGTCGACTGTGCGACCGGCGAGGCGCCGTGCCTCAACGCGTCCGACGACCACGGCTTCACCATCGACGAGGCCGACGTCATCTACTGGGGCCTGTGCCCCGGCTGTTCCAGCGCCCGCGCTTCCTGAGCCCCATGATCGACTAGTTCCAGAGGATTCCCTTGACCGAGAACCACGACGCAATCGTTGCCGACCCGAAAACGGAGGGCGAAGGCGGCTGCCCGGTCGCGCACACGCGCGCCCCGCACCCGACGCAGGGCAACGCCAACCACAAGTGGTGGCCGGAGCGCCTCAACCTGAAGATCCTTGCCAAGAACCCGGCCGTGGCCAACCCGCTCGGTGAGGACTTCGACTACGCCGAGGCGTTCAAGTCCCTCGACCTCGCGGAGGTCAAGCGGGACATCGCCGAGGTGCTGACGACCTCGCAGGACTGGTGGCCGGCCGACTTCGGCCACTACGGCCCGCTCATGGTCCGTATGGCGTGGCACAGCGCGGGCACCTACCGCATCAGCGACGGCCGCGGCGGCGCCGGCTCGGGCCAGCAGCGCTTCGCCCCGCTGAACAGCTGGCCGGACAACGGCAACCTCGACAAGGCCCGCCGCCTGCTGTGGCCGGTCAAGAAGAAGTACGGCAAGAAGATCTCCTGGGCCGACCTCCTGGTCCTCGCCGGCAACGTCGCCCTCGAGTCGATGGGCTTCAAGACCTTCGGCTACGCCGGCGGCCGCGTGGACGCCTGGGAGCCCGACGACGACGTCTACTGGGGTCCGGAGACCACCTGGCTCGGCGACGAGCGCTACAGCGGCGACCGTGAGCTGGAGAACCCGCTCGCCGCGGTGCAGATGGGCCTCATCTACGTCAACCCGGAGGGCCCGAACGGCCGGCCCGACCCGATCGCGGCGGCCCGCGACATCCGTGAGACGTTCCGCCGGATGGCGATGAACGACGAGGAGACGGTCGCCCTCATCGCCGGTGGTCACACCTTCGGCAAGACCCACGGCGCGGGCCCGGCCGACAACGTCGGCCCCGACCCCGAGGCCTCCCCGATCGAGCAGCAGGGCCTCGGCTGGAAGAACAGCTACGGCACCGGCAAGGGCGGCGACACGATCACCAGCGGTCTGGAGGTCACCTGGACCTCGACGCCGACCCGGTGGTCCACCAACTTCTTCTGGAACCTGTTCGGCTACGAGTGGGAGCTCACCAAGAGCCCGGCCGGCGCGTGGCAGTGGAAGCCGAAGAACGGCGCCGGTGAGGGCTCGGTTCCCGACGCCCACGACCCGTCGAAGCGGCACGCGCCGGGCATGCTGACGACCGACATCGCGCTCAAGGCCGACCCGATCTACGAGCAGATCTCGCGGCGCTTCTACGAGAACCCCGACGAGTTCGCGGACGCCTTCGCCCGTGCGTGGTTCAAGCTGACCCACCGCGACCTGGGCCCGGTCACCCGCTATCTCGGCCCGGAGGTCCCGGGCGAGGTGCTGCTGTGGCAGGACCCGCTGCCGGAGCGGACGTACGAGCTCGTCGACGCCGCCGACATCGCGGCCCTCAAGGAGCAGATCCTCGCCTCGGGCCTGTCGGTCTCCCAGCTCGTGTCCACCGCGTGGGCGTCGGCCGCGTCCTTCCGCGGCAGCGACAAGCGCGGCGGCGCCAACGGCGCGCGCGTCCGCCTGCAGCCGCAGATCGGCTGGGAGGTCAACGACCCCGACCAGCTCGCGACCGTGCTGGGCACTTTGGAGGGCGTCCAGCAGTCGTTCAACGCCGCGCAGACCGGCGGCAAGCAGGTCTCCCTCGCCGACGTGATCGTGCTCGCCGGGTGCGCCGCCGTCGAGAAGGCCGCCAAGGACGCCGGTTTCGACGTCGAGGTCCCCTTCACGCCGGGCCGCGTTGACGCGTCGCAGGAGCAGACGGACGTCGAGTCGTTCGCCGCGCTCGAGCCGACCGCCGACGGGTTCCGCAACTACTACGGCAAGGGCAACCGGCTGCCGGCCGAATACCTGCTGATCGACCGGGCGAACCTGCTGAACCTCAGCGCCCCCGAGATGACCGTCCTCGTCGGCGGCCTGCGCGTCCTGGGCGCCAACCACCAGCAGTCGAACCTCGGCGTCCTCACCCAGACCCCGGAAGTCCTGACCAACGACTTCTTCGTCAACCTGCTCGACCTGGGCACGGAGTGGAAGTCGATCTCGGAGGACCAGTCCACGTTCGAGGGCCGCGACACCGCCACCGGCGAGGTCAAGTGGACCGGCACCCGGGCCGACCTCGTCTTCGGGGCGAACTCCGAGCTGCGCGCGGTCGCGGAGGTCTACGCGAGCGACGACGCCAAGGAGAAGTTCGTGACGGACTTCGTCCGGGCGTGGGACAAGGTGATGAACCTCGACCGGTTCGACCTGGTCTGAGCATGACCTGACGTCCGGGCCGGCCCACACGGGCGCCGGCCCGGACGTTCCGCTTTCTCCAGGCGACCGGCAGGTCCGGGGCTCAGACCGCCACCGGGTAGGTCTCCGGCGCCTCTCCCCGCTCCCAGGCGGCCGTACGCTCCAGGGGCTCCAGCGCCCCGGTCTCGTCGATGTGGATCACCGCGTCGAACTGGTCGGACAGACGGGCCTGGAAGTAGTGGCTCTGCCGTTCGGTCTGCGGACGGTAGATGACTCCGATGGCGCGTTCGAGCAGCGCCATGCGCAGCAGGTCGGCCGCGTCGGCCGAATGCGCGAAGCTGACCAGGAACTCCTCCTGCCCGACCTTGTGGAACAGCTCCTCGACCGAGCCGGGCAGCCCCGGGCGCACGTTCTTCCGCTCGGCCGGCCCACCCCAGTCGTCGGCCGCCGTGACCGTGCCGGTGTAGGTGGTGAAGCCGATCAGCCGGCAGTCCGCGATGTTGTGCTCGCGCACCAGCTGGCCGAGGTTGAGCTCGCCGCGCGCGCCCATCTCCGTGGCCCGCGCGTCGCCGAGGTGGGAGTTGTGCGCCCACACCACGATCTTCGCCGCCTCGCTGCGCTGCCAGCCGAGGTGCTCGGCCAGCGCGAACAGGGTGTCGGCCATGTGCCGGTCGCGCAGGTTCCACGACGACACCCTGCCGCCGAACATCGTGCGGTAATACCGCTCTGCGGCGGCCACCACCACGGCGTTGCGCTCGGCGTGGAAGAACTCGTCCTCGCCGAGCAGCCCCTGCGCCCGCTGGTAGCGCAGCGCGTTGCGCTGGAGGTCCACGAGCTGCTCGATCACCTGCCGCTCGCACGACTCGCCCGCGCCGAAGGCGGCGGCGAAGCCGTATGCCTGCCCGTCCTCGCCGTCGTTGTGGTCGAAGCAGGAGTAACGTTCCCGGGCCCGCGCCGCCGCGGCCGGGTCCACCTTCTCCAGGTAGGCCACGACCTCGTCCGCGGACCGGTGCATGCTGTAGAGATCGAGCCCGTAGAACCCGGCCCGCGCCCGCTCGTCGAGCCGATCGTTGTGCTCGCGCAGCCAGCCGACGAACTCCAGCACGTCCGCGTTCCGCCACATCCACGCCGGGAAGCGTTCGAAGCCGCGCAGCGCCTCCTCGGCGGTCGCGTCGTCACCCCGCCCCCGGACATACCGGTTCACCCGGTAGGCGTCGGGCCAGTCGGCCTCCACCGCCACGGCGACGAAGCCCTTCTCCTCGATCAGCCGCCGCGTCATCTGGGCGCGCGCGGCGTAGAACTCGTGGGTGCCGTGCGACGCCTCGCCGATCAGCACGAACCGCGCGTCGCCGACGATGTTGAACAGCACCTCGTCCGAGGGGACCCCGTCCCGCACGGGCACGAGCTCCGAACGCAGGACCGCGAGGTCGGTCCGGACGGGCGGGGCCCCCGCCCGCACCGAGGCCGCCGCGCGCAGCAGCCTGCGCACCTCGTCGTCGGTTGTCTGGGTGAAGTTCCAGTACGAGTCCCCCACGGAGAGGAACGGCATGGGCGTGGTCGCGCAGAGGACCTCGTCCACCAGGACGAACAGCTCCTGGCAGGTGGACTCGGCCGCGGCGGGCATGGCGACCACGATCCCGGCCGGCTCGCGCTGCCAGAGCGCGCGGAGGGCCGCGCGCATGCTCACCCCGGCCCCGAGCCCGTCGTCGACCACGATGACGGTCTTGCCGCGCAGCTCCGCGGCGGGCGCATCGCTCCGATAGGCCCGCTCCTGCCGCGCCAGCTCGCGGGACTCCCGCTCGGCGACCTGCCGGATGGTGTCGGGCTGGAGACCGAACCCGCGGACGACGTCCTCGTCGAGCACGATCACCCCGCCCGGGGCGATCGCCCCCATGGCCAGCTCCTCGCGGCCGGGCGTGCCGAGCTTGCGCACCAGGAGCACATCGAGCGGGTGGCCCAGGGCGGTCGCCACCTCGTACGCCAACGGGACGCCGCCGCGCGCCAGTCCGAGGACGACGACATCGGGCAGCCCCTGATAGCGGCCGAGGAGTCCCGCGAGCACCCGGCCCGCCTCCCGGCGATCTGAAAACAGGCGATCGTTCATAAGCCTCGCCTCCCGGTCGCGCAGCCGAATACCCCACCATGAGCAGCGCAAACACCGTTCATCGCATCGCACTGCCGGACCGGTTGCCCGACGGCTCTGACCGCCGGCCTGCCGCTCCGTCTGCCGGGGGCCTCGTACGAGGGCGTCGTTCGCATCCTGCGGGCGATCAGCGCATGGCGGCAGGTTTCCAGCATTCCCCGAATGTCTGCCAGCCAATTTAGGACGGAATCTTACCTAATTGGCATCTAGCGTGACGGCCATGACGAACGGCGGGGACGGCATCACGGACGACGACGCCGCCTCCATGACGGCGAGGCCTGCGGCGAGCAGAGCATTCCAGGCCGTTATGTCAGGACTGTCATCGAATGAAGGGAAACCCTATGTATCTGGTCGTTGGCGCCACGGCTCACTTCGGACGTCAGGCGGTCGAGGAGCTCGTCTCCTCTGGGGCTCCGTTGCGTGCGCTGACCCGGACCCCCGAGAAGGCCGGGCTGCCGGAGGGCGTCGAGGTCGTCCAGGGTGATCTGACCAAGCCCGAGACGTTGCCGGCGGTCGTGCGGGGTGTCGAGGCCGCCTTCCTGGTCCTGCAGTATGGAGCGGACATCGCTCCGCTCCTGGAGGCGGCGCGCGAGGCCGGAATGCGACGGGTGGTGTTCCTGTCGTCGGGGGCCGTCGACGACGGGGCCGAGCGGCAGCCCGACGTGATCGCCCGATATCACCGTGACGTCGAGCAAGCCATCGAGGCCTCCGGAATCGAGTGGACGTTCCTCCGGCTGCTGTTCCCCGCCATCAACTCGCTGACGTTCGCGATGCAACTGCAGGGCGGCGATGTCATCCGCGCGCCGTACACCGAGGCCGCCTTCAGCGCCGTACATGAGCGGGACGTCGCCGAGGTGGCCGTACGGATCCTGACGGGCGGCGGGCACGCGGGCCGGGTCTACGACCTGACCGGCCCCGAGTCGCTGACCCAGGCACAGCAGGTACGCATCCTGGGCGAAACGCTGGGACGCACGCTGACCGTCGAGGACCTCGATCCCGAGCCCGTGCGAGCGCAGATGAGTCAGTTCATGGACGCCGGCTTCCTGGCGGCGCTGTTCGGTCTCATGGCAAGGACGGTCGGGAAGCCGGCGCCGGTCAACGGAGTCATCGAGCAGATCACCGGGCACCCCGCGCGCACCTACGCCGAGTGGACCACAGATCACAAGGCCGACTTCGGCGGCTGACCGACCAGGGCAGGGGGACGGAGAACCGCCGCCCCCTGCCCCCCTGCCCCCTGCCCCCGAGAACCGTAAGGAGGCCACGATGCCGCCGGTGCTGCAGCGACGCGAGCTGGGGCGAGCGCTGCTGGCCCGCCAGATGCTGCTGGAGCGGGCCGACGCGACAGCCGAGGAGGCGATCGCGCGGCTGGCCGGAATGCAGGCCCAGGCTCCGTACGCGCCTTACTTCGGGCTCTGGACCAGGTTGAAGAGGTTCGGCACCGATGACCTGGTGGACGCGCTGACAGGGCGCCGGCTGGTGCGGGTCGCGCTGATGCGCAGCACCGTCCATCTGGTCACGACGGCGGACTACCGCTCGTTGCGGACATGGGTCCAGCCCGCGCTCGACCGGGAGCTGGACACCGCGTTCAAGAAGGCCCTGGCCGGTCTCGACCGCGCGGCCGTGGCGGAGGCGGGGCGCGTCCTGCTCGGCGAGCGGCGCCTCACTCCCAGAGAACTCGGGCAGGCGCTGAGCGAGCGGTGGCCCGGCCGCGAGCCCCGCGCGCTCGCCACAGTGGTACGGAACCTGGTGCCCCTGGTTCAGGTGCCGCCGCGCGCTGTCTGGGGCGTAGGCGGTGCCGCACGGTACGCCACGGCGGCGACCTGGACGGGAACCGCGCCCGCACCGGTGCCGGACCCCGAACGGATCGTGCTGCGTTACCTCGCTGCGTTCGGCCCGGCATCGGTCAAGGACGTGCAGACGTGGGCGGGTCTGACCCGGCTGCACGCCGTCATGGAGCGGCTGCGGCCACGCCTGGCGGTCTTCCGCGACGAGCATGGGGTGGAGCTGTTCGACCTGCCGGACGCGCCGCGCCCCGGCGCCGACGCCCTCGCGCCGGTTCGCTTCCTGCCCGAGTATGACAACCTGCTGGCCTCCCATGCCGACCGCACCCGCGTGATCTCGGACGAAGCCCGCCGGCGCGTGACGACCCGCAACGGCATGCGCGCCACCTTCCTCGTGGACGGCCAAGTGAGAGGTGCGTGGAAACTCGACGCGGACAGGACGTCGGCGACTCTGGAGATCGACTCTTTCCTGCCGCTGTCCGCCCCCGAACGCGCCGAGGTCGAGGCGGAAGGCGCCCGGCTCCTGGAGTTCGCCGCGCTCGGAGCCGCACACGATCTCCGTCTGACCACCTGATTCCGGAGGTCTCCGCCGCCCCTGGTCCGGAGCCCGGACGCGGCCTGGCTCGACCTGCGCGGCGCCGTCTCCCTGCGCATCCCACTGGGCGGGCCGAACCCGATCGCCCGGGACGGGGGCGCGGGACCCGGCGCGGACCGATGACGATCGCGCCGGCGGCCCGGCCGCCGGCCGACCTTGCCGCCTCAGGCGCGGGCCCGTGGGTCGTCCCCGATGACGTGGGCGGTGTGGGTGTCCACGTCGAGCGCGGTGCGGGCGATCACGCCCCCGCCGCCGACCAGGGCGATGTGCAGACGCCCGCTGGTCCAGCCGTCCGGCAGCACGGCGCGGACCTCGGCGGGCGCGCCGAGCAGGAACGGCTTCGCCTCCGCGGCGGGGCCCGGCTCCCCCGGGTGTGCGGGGGCGGCGCCGAAGACCGGGGTCCAGGCGGTGTGCAGGCGGCCGGTCACGGGCTCGGCGCCGTGGTGGGAGACCCGTACGCCGACGGCGACCTCGCACGACGCGCTGAGCAGATCGCGGCCGGGCGCGACCGGCACGATGTCGAGCACGAGCGTCGTGGTGGCGTTGACGTGGGCGGGGTCCACGCCGGCCAGGTCCTTGGGGCGGCGTTCGAAGTCGAGCAGCCCGGCCGACTCGTGCTCGATGTCGTACAGCTCCGTGTAGACATAGCCGGCCAGCCGGTCGTGGCGGCGCATCTCCTGGGTCTGCCAGCGCAGGTGCCAGGCGCGTTCCACCGAGGTGAAGCCGCCGCCATACTCGCTGTTCAGGTTGGGCAGCCCACGCAGGGGCTGGGACGGCGCGCCGGCGAGCTTCTTGCGTACGACGAAGTCGGGGCCGAGCTTCACCGGGAAGTCGTCCTGCTCGCCCCCCAGCAGCGCGGCCACGGTCCTGCCCCAGGACGCGGCCGACTCGTCGTAATAGTGCCAGTCGAGCAGGTCGGTCCTGACGTGGGTCCAGCCGGAGTTGTCCACGGCGGGCCGGGTCGGGTCGAGGCTCTTGAGCAGGTCGTACGCCCGCGCGGCGGCCTGCTGCTTGGCGGGGTCGCCCGGGATGTCCCAGTCCAGGCCCCACTCCTCGTTGTAGAGGCCCCAGATGACGATCGCCGGGGAGTTACCGTCCCGCTCGACCATGGGAGCGACCTGCTCCTCGAAGGCGGCCACCGACTCGGGCGAGAAGCGTCCGGTGGCGGCCGGTTCGGCCCAGACCAGCATGCCGAGGGTGTCGGCGTGGTAGACGAAGCGGGGATCCTCCAGCTTGAGGTGCTTGCGCACCAGGTTGTACCCCGCGGCGGCGGCGAGCTCGATGTCGCGGCGCAGCGCGGCGTCGGCGGGGGCCGTGATGCCGGTGCGCGGCCAATAGCCCTGGTCGAGCACGCCGCGCACGAACAGCCGGCGGCCGTTCAGATACAGGTCCTCCCCCACGACATCGATGGTGCGCAGCCCGGTGTATCCGGCGACCCGGTCGGTGCCATCGGGTGAGACGAGCTCGGCGTCCACGTGGTAGAGGTGCGGGTCGTCCGGCGACCACAGCCGCGGCTCCTCGATCGGCAGCTCCACCCGCACCGGCCCGTCGCCGACCGGCACCTCGACCGGCGTGCCGCACCCGCGTACGGACAGGCGCAGCCGGGTCTCCGCCACCGGGCCCTCCACGCGCGCCTCGGCCACGATGCCGGTCAGGCCCTCGGCGGGGCGCAGCGTCAGCGCGGCGATGTGCGTGGCCGGGCGTGCCTCCATCCAGACGCTCTGCCAGATGCCCGACGAGGGGGTGAAGCACACGCCGTCGAAGTCGTCGCGGGGCACGCTGCGCTGCTTGCCGTGCGCGATGTCGCGCTTGTCGAGCGGCGCGGCGACCCGCACCACGATCTCCTGCTCGCCCTCGCGCAGCGCCCCGGTGACGTCGGCCTCGAACGGCGTGTAGCCGCCGCGGTGCGCGGCCACCTCGACGCCGTTGACCCACACGGTGGCCTCGTGGTGCACGGCGCCGAAATGGAGCACGATCCGTTGCCCCGCCCAGGCCGTGGGCACGGTCACGCGGCGGCGATACCAGGCCACGGGCAGCCAGTGGGCCTCGATCCCGGAGGCGGGGGTCTCCCAGGCGAAGGGCACGGTGATGGTCCGGTTCCAGCCCTGCTCGGTGCCGGCCCGGAAGTCCCACTCGCCGTTGAGGCTCGACCAGGAGTGCGAACGGTCGAAGTGGGGCCGGGGATATTCCGCGCGCGGGGTCATGGTGCTCCGTTTCATGAGAGATGTGCCTGGTCAGCCTTTGACGCTGCCGGCGAGGATGCCGTTGATGAAGTGGCGCTGGAGGAGGACGAAGATCACCAGAAGCGGCAGCATGGCGATGCTGCCCGCGGCGAGCAACTCGCCCCATACGGTGGCGAAGTCCGCGCCGATGCGGTTGCCGGTGACGTTCTGGGCCAGCGTGGACAGCACCACCTGGAGCGTCTGGTGGGCGGTGTCGTTGACGGCGACGACCGGCCAGACGAAGTCGTTGTAGATGTTCATCGTGGTCAGCACGGCCAGCGCGGCCAGCCCCGGGCGGATCACCGGCAGCACGACCCTGGCGAAGACGCCGAACTCGCTCGCGCCGTCCACGCGTCCCGCGTCGATCAGCTCGTCGGGGATGGCGGCGATGGTCTGGCGCATCCAGAAGATGCTGAACGCGTCGACGCTGCCCGGCAGGATCAGCGCCTGGTAGGTGTTGACCCAGCCGAGAGTGCTCATCTCCAGCAGCAGCGGGATGATCAGCACCAGGGTCGGCAGCATGAGGGTGAGCAGCACGACCCCGAACAGCACGTTCTTGCCGGGGAAGGCGTATTTGGCGAAGGCATATCCGGCCAGCGGGCAGAAGAACATCGTCATCGCGCCCTTGACCGCCAGCACCAGCGCGGTGTTCGCGAAGCCGGTGCCGATCGGCACGTCGGCGAACATCGCCCGGTAGTTGTCCAGCGTGAGGGACCCCACGGAAAGGGGATCGGTGATGATCTCGGCCGCGGGCTTGAGCGAGGAGCTCACCGCCCACCAGATCGGGTAGAGGAACGCCGCGGCGAGCACCACCAGCAGGGCGTACTGCACCGGGCCCGGCCTGGTCTGGTTCATGACACCTCGTCTTTCGGGCGCAGCAGCCTGACCGCGCCGAGGGAGAGCCCGAAGACCAGCAGCACCAGCAGGAACGAGTTCGCGGCGCCGGTGCCCAGGTCGGAGGCGGCGATGTGGTCGTAGAGGTAGAGCCCGGCGGTGGTGGTCGAGCCGTACGGGCCGCCCTCGGTGACCACGAAGGGCTCGGCGAACATCTGGAACACGGCGAGGGTCTGCACGACCACGAGGAAGGCCATGCTCCGGCGCACCAGCGGGACGGTCAGCGACCAGAACTGCCGCCGGCGCGACGCCCCGTCGATCGCGGCGGCCTCGTACACGGAGGCCGGCACGGCCTGCAGCCCGGCCAGCAGGATGATGATCGCGAAGCCGGTCGTCTTCCACAGGAACAGCAGCGCGAGCGTCGGTTTGGACCACGCCGTCGAGGTCAGCCATCCCACGTCGGGCAGTCCGACGAGGTTGAGCAGGTGGTTGACCAGGCCGTAATCCTGGTCGAACACGACGATCCAGACCTGCGCCATGGCCACCAGCGGGGTGACGAACGGCGCGAGGAAGGCGACTCTGAACAGCCCGCGCAGCCGCAGCCTCGCGTTGGCCAGCAGCACCGCGCCGGCGAGCCCGGCCACGATCTGGACCGGCACGATGAGCAGCCACATCACCGCGCTGTTGCCGAGCGATGCCCAGAACTCCTGGCTGGTCAGCAGGTAGGCGTAGTTGCCCAGGCCGACCCACGTGGCCGCCCCGGCGCCGTGCCAGCGGGTGAAGCTGAGCTGCAGCGCGAAGACCAGCGGATAGATCCCGAAGGCGGCGAAGACCAGGAAGAACGGGGCGATGAACAGGTACGGCGACAGCCGGATCCGGCGACGCTGCCCCGGCCGTGCCGCGGTGGCCCGCCCGGGCCTCGCCATCGTGGTGAGAGCCGGCATCAGGAGCGGTCGATCAGGTTGCGCTGGATCTTCGCGGCCGATTCGCCGATCACGTCGTCGGGCGCCATCGTGCCGTCCATGAGGCGCTGCAGGTTGTCGCCCAGGTAGTCCACCGACTTGGCCCACCACGCCGGGATCGGCGCCGCGGCCGGGATGGTGGCGGCGGCCTCGACGGCGACCTTCCACAGGTCCTGGCCGCCGAGGGCGTCGATCGGCTGGAACAGCGGCTTGGCGGGGTCGAGCGCGGGCGTGAAGCTGGGGACCGACGTGGACAGGCCCCCGGGATACACGCTGCTCGGGCCGTACAACGCGCTGTATCCGGGCTCCTTGAAGCACAGGAACTCGTACAGCAGCCAGGCCTGCTCCGGGTTCTTGGCCTTGGCCGGGATGACGAAGCTGCTGCCGCCCATGGCGCCGCTGCGCGGGCCGCCCGGCGTCCAGGCCGGGAGCGGAGCCGCCCGCCACTTGCCCGTGGTGGCCTTGAGAAGCTGCTGCGGCGCGAAGGACCACCAGATCGCCCACGGCACGAACACCTGCTGGCCGCCGTCGAGCGTGTTGACGTCGGCGGGCTCCAGGTAGGGCGCCCGGGTGGCGAGACCGTCCTTGACCACGGTCTGGATCCAGGTGAAGATCCGCCGATACTCCGCCGAGTCGAGCCGCAGCCTCCCCTGCGCGTCTGTGAGGCTCGTGCCCTGCTGGTTGGCCAGCATCTCCAGCCAGAGCTGGCCGAGGAACGGGCTCTTGTCCAGGTGGATGGGCTTGGTCTTCGGGAACTTGTCGCGCACCGTCCTGGCCGCGGTCAGCAGGTCGTCGTAAGTGGCCAGCCCGGCGGGATCGACCCCGGCCTCCTGGAGGATGTCCTCCCGATACCACAGCAGGCCCGGGTCGAGATCCCAGGGCACGCCGTAGATCTTGCCCGCCACGGTGTTCACCGACAGCTTGTACGGCGCGATCCGGTCGCGGTAGGGCGCGATCAGGTCGGACAGGTCGTAGAGGTGCTCGGCCTGGCCGCCGATCTTGGCGTCGTCCCAGAAGCTGCCGTCGGGCACGTCCGTGCCGCTGATCAGCGTGTCGGCCAGCTTGGCGTCGATGTCCACGGCCATGTGGTCGACCTTGACGCCCGGGTAGGCCTCGCGGAACTTGGCGATCGCGGCGTCGAACACCTTGAACAGGTCGCCGGACCGGTTCCACACGGTGATCTCGCCCTTGACCGACGACGCGGAGGCGGAGGGCTTGCCGAGCCTGCTCGGCGCCGCCGCGCCGCCCGTGCCGGGAGCGCAGGCGGTCAGCGCGCCGCCCGCGGCGGCGAGGGCTCCGGCGCCGAGGGCTCCCTTGAGAAACCCGCGGCGGTCCATGGGGGATGGGGTCATCTAAGTTCTCCTCGCCGTCCGGGAAAAGACGTTGTGAGGGCTCTGCAACGATGCAGACATAGTGCATGCTTGTCTGCAACGATGCAAGCGCCAGTTAGGATCTTCCCAACCCCAGCAGCCGGAGGTATAGGAGACGCATGGCCGGTCCAACCCTGCGCGACGTCGCCAAGCGGGCGAACGTGTCCATCCGCACGGTGTCCAACGTGGTCAACGGATACGCTCCCGTCTCGGACGAGTTGCGCGCACGCGTGCAGGCCGCACTGGACGAGCTCGACTACCGTCCCAACCTCATCGCCCGCAACCTCAAGCAGGGCCGCAGCGGGATGATCGCCCTGGTCGTGCCCGAGCTCGACGTCCCCTACTTCGCCGAGCTCGCCCGCGAGGTGATCACCGCCGCCCGCGCCCGCGGCTACGTGGTGATGGTCGACCAGACCGACGGCGACGTCGAGCGCGAACGCGAACTGCTGGGCCGGAACTCGCGGGCCACGATGTTCGACGGGCTACTGCTGAGCCCGCTGAGCGTCACGGCCGAGGAGCTGCGGGCCCGGGGCCACCGGGTCCCCATCGTGCTGCTGGGCGAGCACATCTTCAACGGCAGCTTCCACCACGTGGCCATCGACAACGTGTCCGCCGCCAGGGAGGCCACCGCCCACCTGCTGGCCCTCGGCCGGCGGCGCGTCGCCGCCATCGGCGACCAGCCGTACGCCACCGGCGAGACCGCGCAGCTTCGCACCAGCGGCTACCGGCAGGCGCACGCGCGGGAGGGCCTGGAGGTGGACGAGCGGCTCATCGTGCCGACTCCGCGCTTCCACCGCCGCCAGGGCGCCACGGCGATGGAGCAGCTCCTCACCCTGCCCGAGCCGCCCGACGCCGTCTTCTGCTACAACGACCTGCTCGCCCTCGGCGCGATGCGGGCGCTGACGCGTGCGGGGCTGCGCGTCCCCGACGACGTCGCCGTGGTGGGCATGGACGACATCGAGGAGGGCCAGTACAGCACCCCCAGCCTCACCACCGTCGCCCCGGACAAGAAGGAGATCGCCCGCATGGCGGTGGACGTCCTCATGGAGTCGATCGGCGGGACGCCCCGTCCGCCCGCCGAGATCGTGGTGCCGCATCGCCTGATCGTCCGGGAGAGCACGACCGGCCAGGCGCCCGCGGTCCCCACCTGAGCGAGCCGGTCAGCGGTAGGCGTAGCAGTAGTTCGACTTGCCCTTGAACCGGTGGAACGCCTTCGGATCGTGGTAGCGCCAGCGGCAGCCCGCGTCACGCTGGCCCTGGGAGAGATACATGGTCTCGCCCTTGCGCTTGATGCAGTACGCGCCGGGCGTGGGCGTCTCGCGATACTCGACCCACTCCCAGCCGAGGCTCACGCAGTAGTCGGTGAACCGTCCGGGTCCCAGCTCCACGACCCGCTTGGCCTGCGTGGGCGAGGGCTTCGCCACCGGGGACTCCGCGGGGACCGGCGCGGTCGTCTTCGACCGGCGGACGGTCGGGCGTGCGGTGACCGTCCGGGTCGGGACCGGCCGGGTGGTGTCCGGCCTGGCCGTGGACCGGCTCACCCGCGGCCGGTGTGAGGCGGCGGGCGACGCGGATCGCGAGACGGCGGGGGGTGACGGGGCCAAGGACGCGGCCGGGGACGGGGCCAGGGACGGGGACGGACCGCCGCCGGTGTCCGCCGAGGCGGCCGGGGGCGTGCCGACCACCGCCGCTCGCTCGGTCGCGGAGGCGCCGGTCCTCGTGAACGGCAGATGCAGGGACGGCAGCAGCGTGGCGGCGGCGGCCGCCGTGGCCGCCACCGCCACGACCACGGCGGCGACGACGGCCCGCACCCGCCCGCGCCTGTCGCCCCCCGGCACCGTGGCAGGCCCCGCGACAGGCCCCGTGGCAGGCCCCATGGCAGGACCGGACGCCCCGACGGGCACACCGCCCGTGGAAGGTGGCATCGGCGTGCCCGGCCCGGCAGGCGCGGCAGGCGCGAGCGGCACACCCGGCGCCACCGGTGCGACCGGCGCGTCGTGGCGCGGGCGCACGAGGCGGTCGACGATCTCTCGCGCGGCCGGCCGCCGTGCCGGGTCCTTGGCGAGACAGGCCGTGAGCAGGTCGCGCAGCGGCGCCTCGATCCCCTCCAGGCCGGGCTCCTGGTTGAGGATCCTGTTGATGATGGCGGGGATGGCGTCGGCGCCGAACGGCGGGCGGCCCGTGGCGGCGAACGTGATCGTGGACGCCCAGGCGAACACGTCGAGGGCGAAGCCGAGCTCGCCCGCCGCGAGCTGCTCGGGCGCCATGTAGGCGGGCGTCCCGACGACCTGACTGGTCATCGTACTGGTATTGGCGAGGGCGCGGGCGATCCCGAAGTCGATGACGCGCGGCCCGTCCGGCCCGATCAGCACGTTCTGCGGTTTGAAGTCCCGGTGGACCACCCCGGCGTCGTGCAGGGCGACCAGGGCGGTGGCGGTGCCGATGGCGAGCCGTTCGAGCGCGCCGCCCGACAAGGGCCCCCGCGCCGCCACCACCTGGCTCAGCGCAGGCCCGTCGACGTACTCGCTCACGATGTACGGCCGGCTGCCGTCCATTCCGGACTCCAGCACCTGTGCCGTGCAGAACCGGGCGACCCGGCGGGCGAGCTCCGCCTCGCGGGTGAAGTCGGCGCGGGCGGCGTCCCGGCCAAGCCGTGCGTGGAAGAGCTTGACCGCGACGAGGGCGCCGGACTCGGACTCGCCGAGGTAGACGACGCCCTGCCCTCCCTCGCCGATCCTGCCGGTGATGCGGAAGGAGCCCAGGCGTGCGGGATCGCTCGGCTCCAGCGGCTGCGGCATGACTCTCCGGGGGTCGGGGGCGCGTACGCGCTTCCAGTATCCCGCCGGAGATCGACCACATGACCGCGTTGGCCCAACCGCGGCCGGTGCTCGGCGAATCGTCCCCGCGATCCGTGGAGGGCGCGGCGCCGGAACCGCGCCCTCCACGGGCGCGCTACGAGGAACTACGGCCCTCCAGGCCGGCGACCGCGATCGTGCCGGAGGTGCCGCGCAGGCCGAAGCCGTAGCGGAAGCCCTCGCGGGCCTGCGGGGTGGCGAGCGTGCCGCCGATGTCCGCCGTACGCAGCGGACGCCACTGGCCGTCCGTGTAGGCGAAGGAGGTGATGGTGTCGCCGGACACCGCCAGCGCGAACCGGTCGCCCGGCTTCAGCGTCAGCGGGGCGTCGCCGGGCGTGTCGAGGAACCGGCCGCCGACCCGCACGTTGATGCCCGACTGCTTGCGGGTGTTGTTGTACCAGGCGGTCACGTAGGTGCCCGCGTCCTTCACCCAGCCGACGAACACGCTGTCCTCCGGGCTGCCGGTGCCGGCGAACTCCCCCGCCGTCACCACGCTGATCGCGTCGCCCGACGAGAGCGCCGCCGGACCGGCCGCCAGGCCGAAGAACGGCTGGGCGCCGCCGCCCGCGAACCGTCCGCCGCCGGCCGTGACCGCCGGCAACGCCTCGCCGCCCTCGGGCTTGTAGAGCGTGTAGCCCGCCGAGGTGTCGGCGGCGAAGTCGTCGTCGACCTCCACCTTCCCGTAGGCGTCCGGGTCGAGCCCCACGGTGACCTGGGCGTACGGGCTCACGGCCCGCGCCGACCCGTCGAACTCGACGGCCGCGCGCACCGGGTGGGCGCCGGGGCTGGGCGCGGTCCCGGCGGGCGGCGCGACCCGCCAGCGTACGGCGAACTCGCCGCCCGGCCGCACCACGTGGGCCTTCGGGCTGCCGACCGGCTCGGCCGACCAGCCCGGCGGCACGGCCAGCGACGCCGTGACCCGGGTGGCGGGCGTGCGTCCCCGGTTGACGAAGGTGGTGGTCACCTCGGCGGGGTCGCCGGAACGCGCCTGCCCGGCGACGGCCACGTCCACCGAGGCGTCGCCCGCCGCGGGCGACCAGGCCTGCAGCTCGGTGACGCCGACGTACGCGCCCGGCGGGTTGCCGAACACCAGCCGGATCCTGGTCGTCGTCAGGGCCGGGAACGTGACGCGGTTCAGTGCGGCGCCCACGGGCCGCTCCGGCGTTCGGGTCTGGCCCGGCACCTCGCGCCACGCCGCGCCGTCCCAGAACTCCAGCCGGTACGACGCGGGGGCCTTGACCCCGCCTCCGTCGTCGTAGGCGTAGAACCGCACGTCGCTCACCCGGGTCGGCACGCCGAAGTCCACGCCGAGATGGTCTTCGGCGTTCGGCGAGCGATAGTTGGTCCACCGGTTGTGCGGGACGTCGTCGTAGAAGATCCGCCCGTCCACGGCGTCCCACACGTTGTCGATGCCGTTGGTGTACGACGCGAACGGCTTGGGATAGCCGGTGCCGTACGGGTTGGCGGCGTCGTTGCCGGGCCTCGCGGACCGGTCGGGCGCCACGGCGGCCGGCACCCGGGCGGTCAGCTCGCCGGCCGTGGCCCGCTTGGCGGCCTGCCTGCCGTCCACATAGACGCGCATGCCCGCGCCCTGGCCATACCTGCTGCCGTCGCGGTCCCACAGCACCGTCACGTTGTGCCCGTGGTAGGGCACGTTCTCCAGCGCGAAGTAGTCCCAGCCGGCCGGCGCGAGCGGCTTCAGCACGACCGTGCCGTCCGGCTGCGGACGCAGCCCGATCAAGCCGCTGATCACCAGGTCGTTGAAGGTCGAGTGGTTGTAGTGCTCACTGTGGCCCGCGGCGTCGTAGATCCAGCGCGGCTCGTCCGGGTGGTGCGCCTCGGCGACGTACGGATGCCCGTCCTTGTACTGGGTGAGCGCGTAGCCGCGCAGCACCGAGTAGTAGTCGGCCGCGGTGACCACGTGCTGATCGTAGTCGTCGAGGAGGTTGGCCATCGCGGTGAGCGTCGTCGAGGTGGAGTAGGGCCAGCTCGGCCCGTCCCAGCGGCAGCAGCCGTTCAGCGCGTCGCGCATGAACAGCGGGCTGCGCCGCTCGGCGGTGGTCGGCCCGTACGGCGCGGCGAACCCCTGCGGGTCGAGCAGCTGCGCCCACGCCTTCTCCGTGCCGGGCTTGGCCATGTCGAACGCCCACGGCACGAAACCGATCTGCTCCCGGGTGGACACCAGCCGCTCCTGGGGGTCCAGGTCGGCGCGGGCCTTGTGGTAGAAGAACGACCGCTCCGGGTCCCAGAGATAGCGGTGCAGCGCGTCCTGCAGCGACGCCGCCCGCTGCGTGAACGTCTTGGCCAGCGCCTTGTCGCCGTCCATGGTGGCGATGGCGGCGATCGCCTTGGCGTCGCCGTACTGGTAGGCGTTCAGCGTGGGCCGGTAGCCCGCGCCGCCGTGGTAGGGATCGGCCGGGTCGGTCTCGTAGGAGGAGGCGGTGAACTCCATCGCGTCCCACACCGGCACCGACCAATAGAGACCCAGTTTCTTGTCGTACTGGCCGCCCCACTTGTCGTACTGCCGCACCAGGTCGGGCAGCAGCCCCTTGACGAAGGACGTGTCGCCGGTCACCAGGTAGCGCTGGTAGGCGGCGTCGGCCGCCCACCAGGCGTACTGGTGCGCCCAGTCGTCGGTGTCCTTGTTGAGGAACTCCTCCTTCGGCTTGGGGCCGGCGCCCGGTCCCTGCAGCCAATAGGTGAGGTAGTCGTCGATCGGGCGGGTGTCGCGCAGCCAGCGCCCCTCGTACACGTGGTGACCTGCGGCGGCGACGATGCCGCCGAGCGGGGCGGAGTATCCGGGCGGGTTGTGGAACTCGGTGATGACGTCGCCGGTCGCGGAGTCGGTGTAGCGGATGTGCCGCTTGTAGGTGCTCCAGCGGTAGTAGTAGACGTCCTGGATCTCCCGGTCGGGCACCTCCAGGAACGGGATGTTGGCCTTGTACCACTCCGGCTCGGCGTACCCCGACACGAGCGCGTCGTGGTTCAGGAAGGCGGTGCCCCTGCCGACCTCCGGGTACGCCGTGGGCGGCGCCTGGGCGGGGGCGGCCTCGGCCGGAGCGGGGATCAGGGCGGTCGGCGCGGCCAGCACCGCGAGCGTCGCGAGCGTCGCGACGGCGTGTCTCATGGTCACCTCGGGCGTTCTCAGCAATCTCAGGAGGGTGACGGCAGGCGAAATCGCTCAGGTTCGGTCGCACTTCACGGCACCGTACGACCGAATCTGATCGATAGCGCTCAGTCTTGACCAGTTATGGACGAAACGCAATAGCTCTTCGCGGCAGCGCCGAACCGTCCGGGGGACCGAAACGCCCGCGGGCTGAGAAACTGCGGGCATGAGTCACAGCCATGACGAGGATCCCGCCTGCGCGGCGGCCCACGGCGACGTGCGGCCGGAGGAGACAGGGCGGCGGACGCTGGTCGCGGTGTTCGCGTCTCCGGTGGCCGATCACCTGCTGCGGTTCGGCGTGGAACTGGGCTTCCGGCCGATCCTGCTGGAGCCCGACCCGGACCGCGGGCCCGGCGGCCTTCCTGCGGGCCCGGTCACGGTGGTGAGAGAGCTGGGCGACCACCTGGACGGCACGGCCGACGTGGTCGTCACCGACCATCACCGCGCGGAGATCGGGCCGATACTGCGCGACGTCCTCGCCGGCCCCGCGCGCTGGATCGGCATCATGGGCAGCCCCCATCACGAGGGTCCGCACGTGCGCGCGCTGACCGAGCTGGGCGTCCCGCCCGAGGAGATCGCCCGCGTGCACCGGCCGATAGGGCTCAACATCGGCTCGCGTACGCCTGCGGAGATCGCGGTGGCCACGCTCGCCGGCCTGATCGCCGACAGGAACGGCAGGCCCGGCGGCTTCGCGCACTGACTTCCCGCACTGACTTCCCGCACTGGCTTCCCGCACGCCCCCAGGCCGCCCGGCGAACGCCGGCCACGGACAAGCAGCGGGGCACCCCCGCGGGTGGCGGGGGTGCCCCTGGCGCTCCTCCTGGTCAGGAGCGCGTCATCACGGTGTCACCGGTCAGGAGGCGCTGCACGTCAGCGTCGGTGTCTCCGGACTGCCGTTGGCGGTGAACCCGAAGGTGGTGCTGCCGTTGGCGGGCAGCGTGCCGTTCCACGACTCGTTGCGGACGGAGACCGAGGAGCCGGAGCCGGACGTGAGGCCGCCCCACAGCTGGGTGATGGACGGGGAGCCGGACCAGCTCCAGTTCACCGTCCAGCCGCTGACCGCCGAGTTGCCGGCGTTGACCCTGACCTCGGACTGGAAGCCGCCGGGCCAGCTGTTGACCGTACGGATCGTCGCGCTGCACCCGCCCGGCTGCGGCGTGGGGCTGGGACTCGGGCTGGCGGGCGGAGTCGGGCTCGGACTCGGGCTGACCGGCGGAGTCGGGCTCGGACTCGGGCTGACCGGCGGAGTGGGGCTCGGGCTCGGGCTGACCGGCGGGGTCGGGCTGGGCGAGGTGTCCGGCACGGCGGCGTTGAGAGCGTCCAGCACCGAGGTGTAGGCGGCCTTCTTGTTGCCGTTGCCGTCGAACAGCAGCGGGTTCTGGTAGGAGCGCCAGGAGTCGCTGTCACGCACGCCCCACACCGTGATGCCGACGCACCGGGCGACCGCGAGGCAGTCGTTGACGATGTTGGCGTAGGTGGTGGCCGAGGCGCCCTCGACGTCCAGCTCGGTGATGGCCACGTCCACACCCAGCGCGGCGAAGCTGGAGATGGTGGTGCGGAAGTTGCTGTTGTAGGCGCTGCCGCTGTTGAAGTGGCCCTGCAGGCCGACGCAGTCGATCGGGACACCGCGCGACTTGAAGTCCTTGACCATGTTGTAGACGCCCTGCGTCTTGGCCCAGGTCCAGTTGTCGATGTTGTAGTCGTTGTAGCAGAGCTTGGCGGCGGGGTCGGCGGCCCGCGCGGTGCGGAAGGCGACCTCGATCCAGTCGTTGCCGGTGCGCTGCAGGTTGGAGTCGCGGCGGCCGCCGGTGCTGTCGTCGAAGGCCTCGTTGACCACGTCCCAGTAGGGGATCTTGCCCTTGTAGTGGGCCATCACGCCGTTGATGTGGTTGATCATCGCCTGGCGCAGCGCGCTGCCCGACAGCGACTGCATCCAGCCCGGCTGCTGGGAGTACCAGGCCAGCGTGTGCCCGCGCACCTGCTTGCCGTTCTGCACCGCCCAGTTGTAGATCCGGTCGGCGTTGGTGAAGTTGAACTGACCCTGGTTCGGCTCGGTCGCGTCGATCTTCATCTCGTTCTCGGCCGTGATCATGTTGAACTCACGGTTCGCGATCGTCGTGTAGTTCGAGTCGCCGAGCTTGCTCGCGCTGATCGCGGTGCCGAAGTAACGACCGCTGCGGGCCGCGGCGGCGCCCAGCGTGGTGGCCGGCGGGCCTCCGGTGGGGGTGGCCGACGGGCTCGGCGACGGGCTGTTCGGCGGCGTGGGGGACGGCGTCGGCGTGGGCGTGGGCGACGGGGAGCTCGGCGTGGTGCTGTTGAGGCCGAGGAAGTTGATCGCGTAGCTGATCATGCCGTTGAGGGGCAGCGAGTGGCCCTGACCCGAGACGCTGATGCCCTCGACCGGAGGCTGGGTGCCGTTGTTGCCATACCGGGTGCGGGTCCAGCCCGACGAGGGGCTGTCGGTGGACGCGGGCGTCTGGCTGACACCGTGGAGGTTGGTCCACTGCTTGATCTCTTCACCGAAGTTCGGGTAGGCGAGCGTCGTGTCGTTGGTGCCGTGCCACAGCTGCATGCGCGGGTAGGAGCCGCTGTAGCCGGAGTACATCGACCGGGCGAGGTCACCCCACTGCTGGGCGGTCTTGATGCTCTGCCCCCCGGAGCACTGGCTGTTCCAGGTGGAGCCGTCGGTCGTGGCGAAGCAACCCGCCGGGACGCCCATGAAGGCCGAACCGGCCGTGAAGACGTCCGGATACTCGGCCGCCAGGACGTTGGTCATCATCGCGCCGGAGGAGACGCCGCTGACGTAGACGCGGCCGGGGTCCACGTTGTAGCGCGACTTGGCGTAGTCGACCATCGACATGATGCCGACCGGGTCGCTGCCGCCGCCCCGCCGCAACGCCTGGGGCGAGTACACGTCGAAGCACTGCCCGCTGCGTGTGGCCTCCGGGAACACGATGATGAACCCGTACTGGTCGGCCGCGGTCACGTAGTCGCGGAAGTATCCGCTGTACAGCGCCGATGCGGTGCCCGTGCAGTAGTGGACGGCGACCAGGAGCGCCGGCCGGGCCGCCACCCGGTCCGGCACGTAGATGTACATGTTCAGGTTGCTCGGGTTGTTGCCGAAGTTGGTCACCCGAGTCAGCGAGGCCGCGGCGGCTGGTTGGGTGACCAGCAACGTGGTCGCCGCGACCACGGGCATCAGCACGGCGGCCAGCAAGGCCACGATGCGTCGTCTCACGTGCGCTGTCCTTCCTCCGGTAGCGCCGACCGCGAGTGTGGCCATGGCGCCCGGGACCGGGCTCCCGTACTGCTCGCAGGCCGCGGATGCCACACCCTCACCGAATCGGCGACGTGAATGTTTCCGAAGCGTGCCTAAAACTTTCTGGCCACTCAACCCGCAGATCACCGCGAGTTCTGCGGTGGCGAAGAGCAGGACGTCAGGGGCACTCCACGCCGCCTGGAGGCCGAAGACTTTTGGAAAGTTTCATGGAGACGCCGAAATATTGTCAGAGCGCCGAGAGGCAGACCGCGGGGGCGGGGGCGGAGCATGGAGTGAGCGGGGAGTGAGCGGGGTGTGAGCGGCACCCGGCGGGCGGGCATGGTCTACCGCGTCATCCGGGGGAGGCGACGACGGGAGCCTGGACATGCTGGAGGTCATCGGCGCGGGACTTCCGCGCACCGGAACGACGTCGGTGAAAGTGGCCCTGGAGCGGCTCGGGTTCGGGCCCTGCTACCACACCTTCGAGGTCCTGCTCCGCCCGGAGCTCGCCGGACGATGGCTGCCCCTCTGCTCGGTCGGGGCGGCGGCCGACTGGGAGCGGGTCTTCGAGGGCTTCCGCTCCTGTGTGGACTGGCCCGCCAGCTTCTTCTGGCGGGAGCTGGCCCAGGCCTATCCGGAGGCCAAGGTCGTCCTCACGGTCCGCGACCCGCAGAGCTGGTATTCCAGCTTCCGCGTACTGGGCTCGCTGAGCCCACGCGAGCCGCTGCGGGAGGACGAGGCGCCCGAGTCCATCCGTCCGGTGGTCGCCGCGATGACGAGCCTCCGGCCGCTCTTCGAGCGGATCAGGGGGTCGGTGTTCGGCGAGAGCTGGGAGCCGGGCCACAGCCCCGACGAGCAGCGGGCCGTCGCGGCCTACCACCGGCATGTCGCCGCGGTGCTGGCCGCCGTTCCCGCCGAACGGCTGCTGGTCTTCGACGTACGCGAGGGATGGGGACCGCTGTGCGCCTTCCTCGGGGTCGCCGCTCCCCCGGGCGTCCCGTTCCCGCACCTCAACGACGCCGCGTCGATCCGCAGGACGTTCGAGCTCATGCGCACCGAGGGCCGCGTCCACGTCCCCTTCACGGCAGGAGGCTGACGGCGCGCGGCCGCACGCATCGCTGCGATGAGGCACGAAACCCGGGTCGCCGGTGCCGGGCAGCGCTACCGTCGCCTCAGTGTTGTCGTCCCAGTGCCGTGATCACCGAGACGAGGAGAGACGCGCATGGACAGGATCACAGAGACGGCCACCGAGGCCGGCGCGAGGCCGCCGGTCATCGGGGTGACGCGCGACGTCGAGGCGACGCCCGAGCAGCCGTTCCGCGCCCGCCCGCCGGAGAGGAGGCTCGCCGATGGCGCTGTCTGACCACCCCGCCGAACGGCACCGGCAGGTCGCCGGGCTGTTCGCCGAACGCGTCCGCGGCACCCGGGCCTGGGACGCGCCCTCCCCCGTCGCCGGCTGGGCCGCCCGTGACGTCGTCCGCCACCTGACCGAGTGGTTCCCCGGGTTCCTCGCCGCCGGCTCCGGCATCACGCTGCCCTGCGGACCGCCCGTGGACGAGGACCCGGTCGCCGCGTGGCAGGTGCACTGCGACGGTGTGCAGGCGGTGCTGGACGATCCGGAGACGGCGCACCGCGAGCTCAGCAACCCGCACATCGGCAGCGTGCCCCTGGCGACCGCGATCGACCGGTTCTACACCGCCGACGTGTTCATGCACACGTGGGACCTGTGCAGAGCCACCGGCCAGGACGACCGGCTCGACGCGGGCTTCTGCGCCGAGTTGCTCGCCGGGATGGAGCAGATGGAGCGGGTCATCCGCGCCTCCGGCCAGTTCGGCGCCCGGGTCGAGGTGCCCGGCGATGCGGACGTCCAGGCCAAGCTCCTGGGTTTCATCGGCAGGGACCCGTTCTGGCGGAGCGCCTAGCCGCACACCCTCTGACGTGTGACCCCGTGCTACTCGTGGCGGTGACGGCGCGCGAAACGCCCTGCCGGCCAGGGCCGGCAGGGCGCTGATGCGAGGGTTCAGAAGACGGGATAGATGTCGTAGGTCTGTCCGCCGACGCCGTAGTAGTTGGAACCGGTGGACCAGAGGCCGTCGTTGACCAGGACCTTGTAGAAGAACTGCTGCCCCACGGGGACGACGGCCCCGCACTCCCACAGGCCGGCCGCCCTGCTCACGCAGTCGTGGCCGGTGGTCCAGCTCAGGGGCGCGTCACCGCGGATGGCGATCCGGTTGCCCGCGCCCGGGTCGTAGTGCACCCGGACCGTGGTCGTGGGGTGGCCCGTCCGGTGCCGTACCCGTAGGGGCTGGGCCCGGCGGCGGCCGTGACCGTGCCCATCAGGGCGTCCTTCAGCCGCTGCGCGCCCCACGCGGGGTGGCGCTGCTTGACGAGCGCGGCCGTCCCGGCGACGTGCGGGGTGGCCATCGAGCACCCGCTCATCGTGCCGTAGCCACCGCCGGGCACGGCCGCGGTGATTGATGTCCACCCCCGGCCCGGTCATGTCCGGCTTCAGCCCCTGGGCCCCGGCGGGACCCCGGCTGGAGAAGCCCGCCACGGTGTCGGTCAGGTCCACCGCGCCCACGGTCAGCGCCGACTCGGCGACGCCGATGGAGCTGATGGTGGAGGTGCCGGGGCCGTAGTTGCCCGAGCAGACCACGAACAGCGCGTCATATTGCGAGACGACCCGGTCGCCGAAGATGCGCCGGGTCAGCTCCTCGCCGTCGGCGGCGGCCGCGATGGCGATCCCCGCGTCGGGTGGATGTGGTCGACGTGCGCCGCGTCGACCAGGCCGTGCATCGCGGTGTCGATCGACGGCGCCGCCCCGCCCTTGCCGAACGCGCAGTGGTCGAAGGCGGCGACCATCTCGTCCTCGCGTTCGACGCCCGGGTAGACGTCGGTGAGCGCGCGCAGCCGGTCGAGCCGGAGCACGGCCAGGCCCGATTCGGTGAGCGTGCCGAGGTCGCCCCCCGAGTCCTTCACCCACATCACTTCCACGCCGTGCCGGTGACCGGGTCGAGAGCAGTGCCCTTGGCCGAGGCGTTGTCCCCGGCGAAGTTCGTGTTGCGGGGCTCGGCTCCCAGCAGGTGCGCGCTGGAGAGCCTGGCCCTCGCCTACCGCCGCACGCTCCGGAGGGCGTCTGCGGAGGGTGTCAGCGGACGCGGCCCACGCCGCCGAGCGCGCCGGCCTTGCCCTCCCGCACGAAGGGGTAGTCGGTGTCGGGCCGCCACTCGTGCAGCGGCACCACTCCCGGCTCGACGAGGTCGATCCCTTCGAAGAACGCGAGGACCTGGTCGTACGACCGGGAGGTCGTGCCGGGGACGGAGGTCCGGCTGAAGACCTTCCGGCCCTCCTCCTCCTGGTCCTCGCTCAGCTCGCCGAGGGAGCCGTGCGACACGACCAGGTAGCCGCCCGGCACGAGCGGCTCCCGGAGTGCCGCGACGATCCTCGTCGCCTCGTCGTCGTCCGGGATGAAGTGGAGCACGCCGAGCAGCAGGACGGCGAGCGGCTGGGAGAAGTCGATGTGCTCCCGGACCTCCGGATGCCGCAGCAGCGCCTCGGTGTCGCGCATGTCCGCCTCGACCGCGCGCACCCGCTCGTTCTCGGCCAGGATGGCCCGCGCGTGGACGAGGACGATGGGGTCGTTGTCCACGTAGACGACCCGGGACTCCGGGGCCAGCTCCTGGGCGACCTGGTGGACGTTGCGCTGCGTCGGAAGCCCGGCGCCGATGTCGAGGAACTGGCGGATGCCCTGCCCCGCGAGATACGTGACGGTCCGGATCAGGAACTCGCGGTTCTCCCGGGCGATGTCGGGGAGGTTGGGCAGGATCTCGATGATCTTCTCGGCGGCCTCGCGATCCGCCGCGAAATTGTCCTTGCCGCCCAGGTAGTAGTCGTACATCCGGGCGACGCTCGGAGTAAACGGGTCGACGCCCGCGGGCGCCTTACGCTCGTCCACAACACTCCCCTCGTCGTACATCAAAGATCGTACGGCCTTGATCGCAACAGGGAAGACACGTCACCGATTTGTCATCCAAGGCCAGGAACCGGCACGAAGCGGATGCCGCTAGACGAATCCGTTACCCACGCTCCCGGACCGCTCGTTGACGTGCCGAGACGGTAACTTTCCGGCTTTCGGGACAGCACGTTACCGGCCGCGATGCACGTCCCCCACTCTTGACAGTGCGGGCCGTCCCACTTACGGTCACGAAACATCGCCGCCATCTACCCGCAACACGAAATGTTAGCGCTAACAGCCGAGGAGCCCTCCTGATGAGAAGCGGTCCCCCCACCGCGGCTCACCCCGCCCCTCCACGGGAACGTTCGCACCGTCCCGCCCATACGAACACGGTCCCGCCCACGAGTGATCACCTCACGGCCGCCCACCCACGCGCCTGAGGTCAACACCGCGCTCTCCACCCGGCACCACCGGTAGGACAGCGCCCGCACCGCGCCCCTCCCGGCGGGACCACCACGCCGGTCGGAACCCGGGACCGGCCCTCCTTCGCGGGCCGGTGTTCCGCGGCACCTCAGTCGACCGCTCACTCCGATCTCACACCCCCCTGGTGTCAGGCATTGCCTGACATCGCTCAGCAGAGGAGTTTCGCGTGCCCGAAAATCGCCGATCCCCGGCGATCCCCCGACGGTTGCGGAGGATCTCACTCGCGACGGCCGCCGCGCTCGTGTGCGGCGGTCTCGCGGCCCACGGCGGCGTGGCGAACGCCTCCGCCGGGTGGTCGCCGGTGCCGTCGTACACCTCGACCGACGAGGGCGACGGCACCTACACCGTGCCGATCACCAACGCCGACGTGCCCGACATCAGCGTGGAGCGCGTCCCGGCCGCGGAGAACAAGGAGCACCGCGACGTCTACTACATGATCAGCACGACCATGCACCTGAGCCCGGGCGCGCCGATCATGAAGTCGTACGACCTGGTGAACTGGGAGATCGTCAACTACGTGTTCGACCGGGCGGACATCGGCGACGCGTTCTCCCTGCGCAACGGGCAGAACTCCTACGGCCAGGGCCAGTGGGCGTCGTCGCTGCGCTACCACGACGGCAGGTTCTACGTCGTCTTCAACACCAACAACCTCGGCGGCGCGTACCTCTACAGCACCGACGACGTCGAGAACGGCAAGTGGACGCGCACCCCGCTCGGCCGCGGCCTGCACGACCCGTCGCTGTTCTTCGACGACGACGGCACGCCGTACATCTTCTATGGGTCGGGCAATACGAGCGCCGTACGCCTCAAGCCCGATATGTCGGGCATCGACAGGGATTATCCGAACATCTTCACGGCGAACGACTACGCCGGAAAGCCGTTCATCGGCGGGCTGTTCGAGGGCGCCCAGGTCTTCCACATCAACGGCTACTACTACGTGGTCATCATCACCTGGCCGTCCGGGCAGGGACGCCAGGTCGTCATGTTCCGCTCGAAGGACCTGCTCGGCCGCTACACGTCGGCGGACGGCTCGAACACCTACGAGGCGCGCGGGGTGCTCAACTCCAACGGCTTCGCCCAGGGCAGCCTCGTGCCGATCTCCCGCGACGGCGGCACCGACTGGTATGGCATGTTCTTCCGCGACAACTTCCCGATCGGGCGCACTCCGGCGCTCATCCCCGCCACGTGGCAGGACGGCTGGCCGACGTTCGGCACCGACGGGGTCGTGCCGGTGGGCGGCGCGTTCGCCAAGCCGATCACGCTGAGCCCGGCGGAGGAGACGTTCGAGCGGCAGAAGAGCCTCGTCGCCTCCGACGACTTCGCCAACGACGCGCCGCACCGGCCGTACATGGACGAGCAGTGGACGATCCCCGACCCGCCCGCGTACGACGACTCCCTCATCGGCGTCGAGCTCCTGCAGAACCCCGGGTTCGAGGCCGGCGCGGTCTCCCCGTGGGGCACCCAGTACGGCGCGACGATCACCCGCGACACTACCGACCCGGCCGCGGGCGCGGCGGCGCTGAAGGTGAGCAATCGCACCCTCAACGGTTCCGGGCCCAACCAGTTCCTCAACGGCAAGGTGCAGCGCGGTGTGACCTACACCGTGTCGGCGAAGATCAAGTACACCTCGGGCCCGAGCAGCATCCGGTTCAACCTGGTGGCCGACTGGGGCACGGGCGTCCAGACGATGGCGTCCGGGAACGTTCCCGCCGGGCAGTGGACGACCGTCACGGGCCAGTACACCGTTCCCGCGACCGCCAACGTCGACAACTTCAAGTTCGCGATCGAGACCCCGTGGGCCAACCCGCAGCCGGCGTCGTCGAGTGTGGACTACCTGGTCGACGACGTCTCGATCGTCGGGCAGCCGGTGACGACCGAGAGCCCGTCCGAGGAGGAGATCGCCCCCAACGGGTCGCGGCTCGACCCGGTGTGGGAGTGGAACCACGCCCCCGACAACCGCTATTGGTCGCTCACCGACCGGGACGGCTGGCTGCGGCTGACGACCGGCAAGGTGGTCACCGGCAAGTACGTCTACGGCAAGCTGTCCGGCCGCGACGAGCTGACCTGGTTCGAGGAGGCGCGCAACACGCTGTCGCAGCGTACGTTCGGGCCGCGGCAGTCGGTCGAGACCAGGATGGACATCTCCGGCATGAAGAACGGCGACGTCGCCGGTCTGGCCGCCTACAACCGCGGTTTCTCCTATGTCGCGGTCAAGCGCGTCGACGGCCAGAACACGCTGGGCGTCGTCAACCGCGTGCAGCCGTTCGCGGTCGACATCGACCAGTCGGCGGTCGAGAGCTTCGTGCCCGGCACGACGGTGCCGCTGGGCGACGCGACGCAGGTGTACGTGAAGGCGGACCTCGACTTCAGCTCGCCCGCCGGGCAGCTGTGGACCACGTTCTACTACAGCCTCGACGGGCTGCAGTGGACCCGGCTCGGCAGCCGTGTCGGCCCGCAGACGCTGGACGGCAGCCTCTCGCACTTCATGGGGCACCGGGTCGGCCTGTTCGACTACGCGACGAAGGAGAAGGGCGGGCACGTCGACTTCGACTACTACAAGCTCAGCGACACGCTGACCGCGCAGAACAAGGCGCTCGACACGAGCGCCCTCGACGCGGCCATCGCACACGCGGGCACGCTCGACGAGCACGACTATCCGGCGGACGCCTGGGCGGACATGCAGGCCGCGCTCGACGCCGCGACGGCGGCGCGGGCCGGTGAGTTCGGCACCCAGAACCAGATCGACGCGCCGGAGCGGGCGCTCAGCTACCAGCTGGCCCGGCTCGGCACGCTCGCGTCCGCCACGCCCGAGGTCAAGCTGACCGTCACCGCGTCCTCCCGCTGCGTCGGCGCCTCGGCATACGTGGCGGTCACGGCCGTCAACGACTCCGGCGTGCCGGCGACGATCACGCTGACCACCCCGTTCGGCACCAAGACGGTCGCCGACGTGGCTCCGGGCAAGCAGGCCTACCAGTCCTTCAACACCCGCGCCGCCCAGATCGACGCCGGCACGGTCACCGTGAAGGCGACCGCCACCATCGACGGCAAGCAGGCCACTTCGACCTACGACGCCGACTACACCGCGGCGAGCTGCCGCTGACGACGTGGCCGGCCGGCAGCCGATCGCCGGCCGGCCACCGGCGGTGACCACGGCCCACCCGCCAGGGACCACCGCCGGAGCACACCCCGGGGCCGGCCGGCCGCCCATCCGGCCGGCCCCATCCCCACAACACGTCGCGCGCGTCTGCGCGGTTCGCCGGGGCGTCGTGTTGCCGGAGAAGTCCGAGGTCAAGGAGATAATTCGTGTTGAAGCGCGTTCGAAGGACGACCCGGCGACGGGTCGCCGCCATGGCCATGGCCGGCGCTCTGCTGGGCGCCGCCGTCACCGCGACGGCGGGGCCGGTCCAGGCCGCCGCCCCCAACATCATCGTGAACGGCGGGTTCGAGGACGGCCTCGCCGGCTGGTTCGTCAACAACGGAAACGCGACCGACGGTGCGACGCTGTCGCCCACCACGGACGCGTACGCCGGTTCGAGCGCCGTGCTCGTCACCGGCCGCAGGACGACCGGCTCCGGCCCGATGCAGGACCTGTCCGGCAAGGTGCAGGCCGGCAAGACGTACGCGGTCACGGCGCGGGTGAAGTACGAGAACCCCAACAGCCCGGCGACCAAGCAGTTCTTCGCCACCATGCACTACGGCGGCGCGACCTACACGAACGTCGGCACGGTGACGGTCGCGCGCGGGCAGTGGGGGCTCATCCAGGGCACGTTCACGATCCCCGCGGGCCAGAGCGTCGCGACCGCGCGGCTCTTCATCGAGACGCCCTGGACGTCGGATCCCGGGTCCGCCCCGGACACGCATCTGATGGACTTCAAGGTCGACGACGTGTCCGTCTCCGAGTTCGTGCCGTCCACGACCATCGAGGCGCTCGGCAAGAACCCCGGCGAGGGCAACCCGCTCATCTCACACAAGTTCGGCGCGGACGGCAACGCGTTCGTCCACGACGGCCGCGTGTACATCTACATGACCAACGACACGCAGGAGTACAAGCCCGGTCCCACGGGGGTCTCCTCGACGAACACGTACGCGAGCATCAACACGATCACGGTCATCTCGTCCGACGACCTCATGAACTGGGTCGACCACGGCGAGATCCCCGTCGCCGGCCCGAACGGGATCGCTCGCTACGCGAACAACTCGTGGGCCCCGGCCATGGAGAGCAAGGTCGTCGACGGCAAGGAGAAGTTCTTCCTCTACTTCGCCAACAACGGCGGCGGCTCCGGCGTCATCGTCGGCGACTCGCCGATCGGTCCGTGGCACGACGAGCGGGGCAACCTGCTCATCACGAGCGCGACGCCGGGCGCGTCCAACGGCATCAACTGGCTGTTCGACCCCGGCGTGTTCATCGACGACGACGGCCAGGGCTACCTCGTCTTCGGCGGTGGCGGCGACGACGGCACGCGCAGCGCCGAGAACACCAACCACCCGAAGTCCACGCGCGTGATCAGGCTGGGCGACGACATGATCAGCACGAAGGGCTCGGCGGAGGTCATCGACGCGCCGCTCGTGTTCGAGGCCGGCCACCTGTTCAAGCGCGACGGCAAGTACTACTACTCGTACTCGTCGAACTTCGGCTTCGGCGGCCCGATCGACCCCAACGGCCCGCCGACCGGGGCCATCGCCTACCTCATGGCCGACAGCCCGATGGGCCCCTGGACCCCCGACACGTACAAGGGCATCATCTTCCGCAACCCGGGCACCTACTTCGGCGCCGGCGGCAACAACCACCAGTCGGTGTTCAAGCTCGGCGACCAGTACTACTTCACCTACCACGCCCAGACGCTCAACAGCCGCATCACGGGCGGCGCCACCCAGGGCTTCCGCAGCCCGCACCTCGCCAAGCTCGACTTCAACGCCGACGGCACGATCAAGGAAGTGCGGGGCGACTACAAGGGCGTCGAGCAGATCCGCGACCTCGACCCCTACCGGGTGATCGAGGCCGAGACGATCGCCTGGCAGCAGGGCATCGCGACGAAGAAGATCGACGGCGGGTCGGAGGAGTTCGGCGCGCAGGCCCCGAACCTCGTGGTGCACGACATCGACAACGGCGACTGGACGTCGCTCGCGAAGGTCGACTTCGGCGCGGCGGGCGCCACCGGCGTCACCGCCAAGGTGCGCCCGCTCGCGGCCGGCGGGAAGATCGAGGTTCGTCTCGACGGCCGCACCTCACCCGTGGTGGCGACCATCCCCGTCGACGCGCCGCTCGGCGAGTGGACGAAGCTGACCGCCCCGCTCGACGGCGTCACGGGCGTGCACGACGTGTACTTCACCTACGCCGGGCCCGACGGGGCCGACCTCTTCGAGGTCGACTCCTGGTCGTTCGAGGCCGCGTCGGAGGTCGCGCTGACCGTCACCGCGTCCTCCCGCTGCATCGGCACCTCGGCGTACGTGGCGGTCACGGCCGTCAACGACTCCGGCGTGCCCGCGACGATCACGCTGACCACCCCGTACGGGTCCAAGACGGTGGCCGACGTGGCTCCGGGCAAGCAGGCCTACCAGTCCTTCAACACCCGGGCCGGGAACATCGACGCGGGCACGGTCACCGTGAAGGCGACCGCAACCATCGACGGCAAGCAGGCCACCTCGTCCTACGACGCCGGCTACACCGCGGCGAGCTGCCGCTGACGACGTGGCCGGCCGGCAGCCGATCGCCGGCCGGCCACCGGCGGTGACCACCGCCCAGCCGCCAGGGGACACCGCCGGTGCACAACCCGGGGCCGGCCGGCCCCATCCCCCACGAATCCGACCAGCCCCTTATAGATGGAGCGATTCATGAAGATCACCAGGTCCAGCCAGATACTCGCCGCGTCCGTGCTCGGCCTCACCCTCGCGGGTGCCGGCCTGGCCGGCCCCGCGGCGGCCGACGACGACCCC
>NZ_VIRM01000038.1 GCF_006874475.1 Microbispora hainanensis | reverse complement strand
GCACTCCTCGCTGCGGCGTGACCTACAATCGGAGTCTCCACTTCGGTTACAGGCTATGAAGCGGCGAATCCGGATGTCAATCGAGGCGTGGGGAGAGCCGAGGGATGCCGAAGGACCAGCGCGTTCCCGAGCAGGACGCCTCAGGAGCGCCGGCCAGGACTCTGCGCGCCGACGCCCAGCGCAACCGTACCCGCATCCTGGAGGCCGCGGAGACCGTCTTCGCCGCCAAGGGCCCCTCCGCCTCGACCGAGGAGATCGCCCAGAAGGCCGGCGTCGGCATCGGGACCGTCTTCCGGCACTTCCCCACGAAGGAGTCCCTGCTCAAGGCGATCATGCACGCGGTCGCGGTGCGGCTGGCCGAGGAGGCCCGGGCGCTCGCGGCCGAGGGCGACCCCGCCACCGCCCTCTTCACCTTCTTCACCCGCACCGTCGAGCAGGCCGCAGAGCAGAAGACCGTCGTCGACCTGCTCGCCCAGGCCGGCATCCCGGTCACCGTCGCCAAGCCCGTCCTCGCCCTGCGCGAGGCCGTCGAGGTGCTCGTCGGCAAGGCCCAGCAGGCCGGTGCCGTACGGCCCGACGTGCGGGTGCCGGAGATCATGGCCCTGCTGATCGGCGTGTGCCAGGCGTCCCTGCACACCCCGTGGGAGCCAGATCTGCGGGCCCGTACGCTCGCGATCGTCTTCGCGGGCCTGCGCCCCGCCTGCGTGACCGGCTGACCCCCGTCTCAAGGCGGTCACACAAAACCGCAGCTCATCGGCATGGCGGGCACGTCGTGTGAACCCTTGCACCTGACAACCGCAATGATTGGCTGCGCACGGTGCGGACGGACCCGTCGATGGGGAGGGGTCGGAGGCGCCGCGCAGCGGTCACCGCTGTCAGAGAGGAGACGACGTGCGGCGCCAGGACGAGGCCGAAGATCTGGTCCAGCTGCTCACGCCCGAAGGCGAGCGTGTCGCGCACCCCGAATATGACCTGGACCTGTCGAAGAGCCAGTATCGGGGGCTGTACCGCGACATGGCGCTGGTGCGCCGGATCGACCGGGAGGCCTTCGCTCTCCAGCGCCTCGGCGAGCTGGGAATGTGGATCCCCTGTCTGGGGCAGGAGGCCGCCCAGATCGGCTCGGGCCGGGCGCTCGCTCCGGACGACCACGTGTTCCCCTCCTATAGGGAGCACGGCGTCGCCTGGTGCCGGGGCATCCCCCCTCTCGACCTCATGGGCATGCTGCGCGGCACGACGAACGGCGGCTGGGACCCCCGGGAGACCCGCTTCCACCTCTACACGATCGTCCTCGGCGCGCAGACGCTGCACGCCGTGGGCTACGCCATGGGGGTGCGCAGGGACGGCGACGACTCGGCCGTCGTGGCCTACTTCGGCGACGGCGCGGCGAGCGAGGGGGACGTCAGCGAGGCCTTCAACTTCGCGGCCGTGTTCGACGCGCCGGTGGTGTTCTTCTGCCAGAACAACCAGTGGGCCATCTCCCACCCCGTCGGGCGGCAGAGCCGGGCGCCGATCTACCAGCGCGCGCGGGGCTACGGCTTCCCCGGCGTACGGGTGGACGGCAACGACGTGCTGGCCTGCCTCGCCGTGACGAGGGCCGCGCTGCGGCACGTGCGCTCCGGGGGCGGGCCGTTCCTCATCGAGGCGCACACCTATCGGATGGGCCCCCACACCACCTCGGACGACCCGGGCCGCTATCGGCCGGCGGAGGAGGTGGAGGCGTGGCGGCGGAAGGACCCGATCGCGCGCATGCGGGCCTACCTGCTGCGGGAGGGCATGGCCGACGAGGCGTTCTTCTCCGAGGTCGACGAGGAGGGCGACCGCCTGGCGCTCGAACTGCGCGACGGGGTCATCTCCCTGCCGGACCCGCCGGTGGACGCCATGTTCGAGCACGTCTACGCCGACCGGCACGCGCTGGTGGAGGAGGAGCGCGCCTGGTACGCCGCCTACCTCGACCGTTTCGAGGAGCCCGGCGCCTGAGAGCCACAGGGGGCGACCGACTTTCGTCACAAACCAGCAAAAGTTGCGTCGTTTCGCGAGAACTATCTTCACAATTCTCAAAAAGCAGCTTACCTTCGGGGCGAATCACCGCTACTGCGGCCGATTTGTGAAGCGCACGCGTGCCGAACGCGTGGGCCCCGAAGGAAAGGAAGCTCCGCCATGCCCCCCAGGCGGCCGACCGATCGCGCCAGAAAACGGATCGCGCAGACCTGCGCCCTGCTCCTGGCCTTCACGGGCATGACCGTGCTCACCCCTGCCGCGCCCGCACAGGCGCACGCGGCGCCCATCGAGGCCGCCGACTACCAGCGTGTGGAGCTGGCCAGGGGCGTCGCCGAGATGGGCGAGCCGATGACGATGACCGTGCTGCCCGACCTGTCGGTGCTGCACACCGCGCGCGAGGGCGTCCTGCGGCGCACCGACGCGCGCGGCGACACGACCGTGGTCGGCACGCTGAACGTCTACACCCACGACGAGGAAGGGCTCCAGGGAGTCGCCGCCGACCCCGGCTTCGCGACCAACCGGTTCATCTACCTCTACTACGCTCCCCGCCTCGACACCCCCGACGGCGACGCTCCGGCCACCGCGTCGGACTTCTCGGCCTGGAAGGGCGTGAACCGGCTGTCCCGGTTCACGGTCAAGCCCGACTGGACGCTCGACAAGGACAGCGAGGTCAAGATCCTCGACGTGCCCGCCGACCGCGGCATCTGCTGCCACGTCGGCGGCGACATGGACTTCGACGCCGAAGGCAACCTCTATCTCTCGACCGGCGACGACAGCAACCCGTTCGACTCGTCGGGCTACGCCCCCATCGACGAGCGGCCCGACCGCAACCCGGCGTACGACGCCCAGCGCAGCGCGGGCAACACCAACGACCTGCGCGGCAAGATCCTGCGTATCAAGGTCAAGCCCGACGGGACCTACGACATCCCCGAGGGCAACCTGTTCCCGCCGGGCACTCCGGACACCCGGCCCGAGATCTACGCGATGGGCTTCCGCAACCCGTTCCGGCTGAGCGTCGACAAGGCCACGGGCGTCGTCTACGTCGGCGACTACGGCCCCGACGCCGGCACAGGCGACCCCAACCGGGGGCCGAGCGGCCAGGTCGAGTTCAACCGGGTCACCCGCCCCGGCAACTACGGCTGGCCCTACTGCACGGGCACCAACACGCCGGCCGAGACCTACAACGCGTTCACGTTCCCCTCCGGGCCCTCCGGGGCGAAGTACGACTGCGCCGGCGGCCCGGTCAACGCCTCCCCGCGCAACACCGGGCAGCGTGCGCTGCCGCCCGCCCAGCCCGCGTGGATCAGGTACGGCGGCGACGCCGGCTCGCCGCCCGAGTTCGGCGGCGGCTCCGAGTCGCCGATGGGCGGGCCGGTCTACCACTACGACGCCGCGCTCGACTCGGCGGTCAAGTTCCCGCAGGACCTGGACGGACACCTGTTCGCAGGCGAGTTCGGCCGCCGGTGGATCAAGGCGATCGACGTGCAGGCCGACGGGACGCGCGGCGACATCGCCGGCTTCCCGTGGACCGGCACGCAGGTGATGGACCTGGCGTTCGGCCCTGACGGCGCGCTCTACGTGCTCGACTACGGCACCGGCTACTTCAACGGCGACGCCAACTCGGCGCTGTATCGCTTCGAGTACATCAAGGGCCGCGACCGCTCCCCCATCGCCGTGGCCAAGGCCGACAAGACCTCGGGCAAGACGCCCCTCACCGTCACGTTCTCCTCGGCCGGCTCCGCCGACCCCGAGGGCGCCACGCTCACCTACTCCTGGGACTTCGGCGACGGCACCGCCTCCACGGAGGCGAACCCGGTCAAGACCTACGACGAGGACGGCACGTTCACCGCGACGCTGACGGTGCGCGACCCCGCGGGCAACAGCGGCAGCGCCAGCGTGGTCGTCACGGCGGGCAACACCGCGCCGGCCGTGACCATCGAGACGCCCGTCGAGGGCAGCCTGTTCCAGTGGGGCGACTCGGTCCCGTTCACGATCAAGGTCACCGACCCGGAGGACGGCGACGTCGACTGCGCCAAGGTCAAGATGACGTACGTGCTCGGCCACGACAGCCACGGCCACCAGATCAGCTCGAAGAACGGCTGCTCGGGTGAGCTGACCATCCCCGTGGACGGCGAGCACGACGACGCGGCCAACATCTTCGCCGTGTTCGACGCCGAATACACCGACAAGGGCGGGCTGACCACCCACGCCCAGCACATCCTGCAGCCGCGGCACCGCCAGGCCGAGCACTACACCGCCTCCCAGGGCGTCAACCCCATCAACAAGTCGCAGGCGCACGGCGGCAGGACCGTGGGCGATGTCAACAACGGCGACTGGATCTCCTTCAAGCCCTACACGCTGACCACGGCCAAGGGGATCGCGGCCCGCGTCTCCTCCGGCGGGAAGGGCGGCACCATCGAGGTCCGCGCGGGCTCGCCGACCGGCACCCTGCTGGGCAAGGTGAGCGTGCCCGTCACCGGAGGCTGGGAGACGTTCACCGACGTCTCCGCGCCGCTCGCGAACGCCCCGGCCGGGACGACCGAGCTCTACCTCTACTTCAAGGGCAACGACGGGGCGCTGTTCGACGTGGACGACTTCACGCTGACCGCCGAGCCGCCCGCGGGCGGGAGCCCGGGGCCGATCGTCAACGCCGGCGGCCTGTGCCTCGACGTCGCGAACGCCGACCCGGCCAACGGCACCAACGTCCAGCTCTACCAGTGCAACGACACCGGGGCGCAGGTCTGGAGCGTCAACGGCTCCACGATCCGCTCGCTCGGCAAGTGCCTCGACGTGTCCAACGGCGGCACCGCCGACGGCACGCGGGTGCAGATCTGGGACTGCGTCGCGAACGTCCCCGCGCAGGTCTGGACGATCGGGACGGACGGCACCATCAGGAACCCGCAGTCGGGCAAGTGCCTCGACGGCTCGAACACCGGGCAGATGGTCATCAAGACCTGTGACGGCAGCAACGCGCAGAAGTGGACGACCTCGACGGGCCCGGGCAGCGGCGAGGGCGAGGTCCTGGTCTTCTCCCGTACGGCAGGCTTCCGGCACGACTCCATCCCGGCCGGCATCCAGGCCATCAAGGACCTGGGCTTCACGGTCACCGCGACCGAGGACCCGGCCGTCTTCACCACTGAGAACCTGGCGAAGTACAAGGCCGTGGTGTTCCTCAGCACCACGGGCGACGTGCTGAACGACGCCCAGCAGGAGGCCTTCGAGTCGTACGTCAAGGCGGGCGGCGGCTACGCCGGCATCCACGCGGCGGCCGACACCGAGTATGACTGGCCGTTCTACGGCGGCCTCGTCGGAGCGTGGTTCGCCTCGCACCCCGCCGTGCAGCAGGCGACCGTGAAGGTGGAGGACCGGGCCCACCCGGCGACCGCCCACCTCGGGACGGCGTGGACCCGCACCGACGAGTGGTACGACTACCGCACCAACGCCCGCAGCACCGCGCACGTGCTGGCCACGCTGGACGAGAAGTCCTACTCCGGCGGGAAGATGGGCGAGGACCACCCGATCGCGTGGTGCAAGGAGTATCAGGGCGGGCGGTCGTTCTACACGGGCGGCGGGCACACCGCGGCGTCCTTCTCCGAGCCGGAGTTCCGGCAGCACCTGCTCGGCGGCATCCGGTACGCCATGGGCGACCTCAAGGCCGACTGCCGTCCGGAGACCGGCTACACCACGCTCTACAACGGCGGCACCACCGGCTGGGAGCAGGCCGGGCCTGGCGGCTTCACGGAGGCCGACGGCACCCTGACCTCGCACGGCGGCCTGGGGCTGTTCTGGTACAAGGCGAAGGAGTTCCACTCCTACTCCCTGAAGCTCGACTGGAAGATGAACGGCGACGACAACTCGGGCGTCTTCGTCGGCTTCCCCGCCTCGGACGACCCGTGGTCGGCCGTCGACAACGGCTACGAGATCCAGATCGACGCCACGGACGTTCCGGAGAAGACCACCGGGTCGGTCTACGGCTTCCAGTCGGCGGACCTCACGGCCAGGGACGCCGCGCTCAACCCGCCCGGGCAGTGGAACACCTACGAGCTCCGCGTGGAGGGCGAGCGCCTGCAGATCTTCCTGAACGGCGTGAAGATCAACGACTTCGTCAACACGGATCCGGCGCGGTCCCTCCAGCAGGGCTACGTGGGCATCCAGAACCACGGCGACGGCGACGAGGTGGCGTTCCGGAACATCCGCATCAAGGAGCTCGGCCCGGCGGAGGGCGACGTCACCGTCCAGGCCGAGAGTTGGACGGAGGCCAACGGCGTCGACACCTACGCGCACGCCCCCGCGCACGGCGGCACCGTGCTCGGCTTCGTCAACCCCGGCGACTGGGCGGCGTACGACGGGATAGACCTGACCGGCGTCACCCGGTTCACGGCGCGGGTGGCCTCGCCCAACCCGAGCGGCGGCTTCGAGATCCGGACCGGTTCCCCGACCGGCCCCGTGCTCGGCACCGTCACCGTCCCCAACACCGGCGGCTGGGAGTCGTACGAGGATGTCTCCACGCCGCTCAGGAACGTCCCCTCCGGGACCACGAAGCTCTACCTGGTGTTCACCGGGGCCGACTTCGACGTGGACGACTTCACGCTCGTCCGCGGCCCGGACGACTCGCCGGAGGTCGAGCTGACCGTGACGGCCGCGCCGCGCTGCGTCGGCACCTCGGCGTACCTGGCGGTCACGGCCGTCAACAACGGTGACGTGCCGGCGACCGTGGAGCTGACCACGCCGTACGGCGCCAAGACCGTGGCCGACGTGGCCCCGGGCAAGAAGGCCTACCAGTCCTTCAACACCCGGGCCGGGCAGATCGACGCGAGCACGGTCACCGTGACCGGCACCGCCACGATCGACGGCACGGAGGTCACCTCGTCGTACGACGCGGCCTACACGGCGGCCACCTGCCGCTGAGCCGCAGTGACCGGCCGGTCTGCGGCCACCTGGGGGGTGCCCCGCGACACGAGCCGCGGGGCACCCGCTTCGTTACCGGCCGGTCCGCGCGCCAGGTCTGTTGCCCGTCCGCCGTCGACGCCCGCTGAATGCTCGACCGGAACCTCATCCGCTATCTCATCCAGACCCTCGGCGAGGGGGTGCTGCTCGCGGCCCTCGTCGCCGCCGGTCTCGCCTACGCGGCGGCGCAGCGCCGGGGCGGTTTGCTGCGCGAGGCCGAATACCGCGCCCGCGCCGCGGAGGAGCGCCTGAGCGTCGCGCGCGAGGTGCACGACATCGTCGCCCACACGCTCGCCGTCGTCGGGGTCCACCTCAACGTCGCCGCCGACACCCTGCGGGAGGATCCGGCCGAGGCCGCCGCCGCGCTGCGCCTGGCTCAGGACGTCAGGAACCGGGCGATGAAGGACCTCAACGCGCTCATCGCCCTCCTGCGGGAGGGCCCCGCCGGCACCGAGCCCCAGCCCGACATGTCATCGCTCGGCGCGCTCGTCGCCGACGCCCGCGCCGCCGGGCTCGACGTCACCCTCCACGAGCACGGGGACCTGTCCACGATCCCCGCCCCCGCGTCCGTCGCGGTCCACCGCATCGTCCAGGAGGCCCTCGCCAACACGCTCAGGCATTCGGGGGCGACCACGGCCAAGGTGACGGTCGGCCGTCACCCGCGAACGGTCACCGTCGAGGTCACCGACGACGGCAAGGGCGACCCGACCGGCGGCGGGATCACGGACGGGAACGGCCTCACCGGGATGCGCGAGAGAGTGCGCGCCCTGGGCGGGACGCTCACCGTCGGCCCGATGTCCCGGGGATTCGCCGTGAAGGCCGAAATCCCTGTGGCAGGCTCTGTGGAGGACGCTGTGGCAGGCTCTCCGGAGTGACGATCAAGGTGTTCCTCGCCGACGACCAGGCACTCGTACGGGCGGGCTTCCGCAGCCTGCTGGCCCGCTCACGGGACGTGACGATCGTCGGAGAGGCCGCCGACGGCGCCGAGGCCGTACGGCTGGCCGAGAGCACCCGCCCCGACGTCGTGCTCATGGACATCCGCATGCCGGGGACCGACGGCATCACGGCCACACGGAGCATCGTCGGCCGCCAGGACTGCCGGGTCGTCATCCTCACGACCTTCGACACCGACGAGCACGTCTTCGCCGCGCTGCGCGCCGGAGCCAGCGGCTTCCTGACCAAGGACGTCGAACCGGCCGAGCTGCGCCGCGCGGTGGCCGCCGTGGCCGCCGGGGACGCGCTCCTGTCCCCCGGGGTCACCCGCCGCGTCATCGAGCGGTTCGCCCGGCGACAGGACCTCGCGCCCGACGCCGGGGAGCGGCTGGCCGCCCTCACCACCCGCGAGCTGGAGGTGGTGCGGCTCGTCGCGCTCGGCCTGTCCAACGGCGAGATCACCGAGCGCCTGGTCATCAGCCCGCTCACCGCCAAGACCCACGTCGCCAGGGCCATCGCCAAGCTCGACGTCCGCGACCGGGTGCAGCTCGTCATCCTGGCCTACGAGAGCGGCCTGGTGCGGCCCGGCGGTTGAGGGCAAGCGGTCAGCGCCTCGCTCAGGCTCGACACTGCGGTGCCGGGTCAGGGAACCGTGACCACAGGATCGACACTGCGGTCCCGGGCCAGAAAGTCGTGACCAGAGACCGATACCGCAGTGCCAGCCGTCCCGGCGTCCCGACCCGCCCGCGACCCGACTGCCCGGCCAGGCCTCCCGACCCGCCCGCGACCTGACTGCCCGGCCAGGCGTCCCGGCCCGTCGCGGCGGCGTACTTCACCGCAACCCGCGCCTCCCGCGTATGGGAGATCGCCGAGCACCCGGCCATCAGCCGGCCGAGCGACTGGCCGTCTGCCGCTGACCGCCAAGACCCACGTCAGGACCGTTGCGGTCCCCCATCTGTGACCCCAAGAGATTCCTAGTTGATCTTGCACAAGCTCCAGAGACACGAGAAAATTAATACAAGTTTTCGAATCTCTTGATGGAGGTGTGATGGATCTGTTCGATATCGATCCTGAGCGCCTTCGTCATTCGAAAGGCCCTGACGACGGCTGGTGGGACCGTCTGATCGCCAGTTCCCCGCTGTGGTCGTCCGACGGCTCATCCGCCCGTGAGCCCTTCCCGGTCATCGGCTTCGAGCCGTCGCAGTACGCGCGCCAGAACGGGAGCACATCCGCCGGCGACCGTGCGCCTGGTAACGGGACATCCGGCCCGAGTGCGGACACCGCTCGCGCGGACACCGCTGGCAGGCTTGCCGACGGCGCAGGGGCCGCCGGTGCAGCTGCCGACGGCGCGGATGCCACGCGTGGGGCTGCCCCTGGTTGGGACGGCACTGGCGCGGATGCCGCCCGTGGGAATGCTGATGGCGCGGACGCCACCCCCACCGATGCCACCGATGCGAATGCCGCTGGCGCGGACGGCCCGGGTGCGGATGGCTCTGGCGCTGGTGCTTCCGATGTGGGTGGCCGTGGTCGGGGTCGTGTGCGGTCGTCGTGGGTGGTGGTGGGGTCTGTTCGTGAGGTGGCGCAGGAGCTGACGCTGGTCCCGCTTCCCGATGATGTGGACGTCTGCCTTGCCGAGGCGGAGGAGTTGCTGTTCGCGCGGGATCGGATCACCTGCGCCCTGGCCGACCGCGTCGGCCGGGTCCATGCCGCTGGGCAGGCCAAACAGCACGGGCATGCCTCCACCAGGTCGTGGTTGCGTACCGCCGGCGGGATGACGGTGGGTGGTGCGGGGCGCCTGCTGATGCTGGGCGCGGAGCTGCCGCGCCTACCGGTGGTGCGGGAGAAGTTCGCCGTGGGTGAGTTGGCGGCGGGGGTGGTGGAGGCCATCTGCGCCGCTGTCGCCGGGCTGACCGATGAGCAGGCCGGGTTGGCGGAGCCGATCCTGGTGGAGCTGGCGGGCAAGGCGGGGGCGGCGGAGGTGGCCAAGGCCGGCCGCCATTTGCGGGCGGTGCTCGACCCCGACGGCGAAGAACGCGATGAGCAGGCCGATTACGGGCGGCGCTTCCTGCGGGTCCGCCCGGGTAAGGGCGGCGGCGTGGAAGGGGAGTTCTACATTCCCCGTGAACCCGGCGCCCGCCTGATGACCCTGTTGCAGGAGTACGCCAAGAAGAAGGCCGACGGCGATGACCGCACGCTGACGGAGCGCCAGGCGGACGCGCTGATCGCCGCGTTGGAGCAGCAGATCGTCACCGAGCTCCTCGTCGTGGTCAGCGCCGAATCCCTCCCCACCGACCCCGAAAACACCGACGATCCATACCGCGCCGACCCGGCCACCGAGGACACCGCCGACCACGTCGAAGACGCGCGGGATGCCGAGGGCTTCGAGGAAGGCCGGGACGACACGAACGACCCTGCACCCGGCCAGGCCGACGACCTCGACAATGCCGAGGCTGAGGCTGAGGCAGATGCCGGTGCGGGGAGCGATGCAGGTGCCGATGGCGCTGCGCACGCCGGTACCGAAAGCGCCGACGACACTGGCGCTACCGCAGCGACCGGCCTCGGTGACGTGCGCGAGGCCGAGGCCGACCCCGCCACCGCCCCTGCCCCCGACTCCGCCCCTGTCACCGACTCCGCCCCTAGCTCCGACAACGCCACGGCCGGACTTCCCGACGAGGAGTCTCGCGCCTGCGGGTTTGGTAGCCGCGGGGCCCGTGAGGGGCGGCCCGGCGAGTGCGAGTCGCACGACACCATGAACGTCGCCTCTGCCGAGGACGACGACACTGCGCCCGTCATGGGCACAGACCGCGACTGTGCCGCGGCTCAGGCTGGAGCAACGCACGCCAGGTGGGGCGCTGCTGACGGTGGCGGGCCTTCGAACGCAGTGCCTTCGGAGGCGGCGCAGCCGGATCCTCCGCCTGAGGACGCCTCCGCACCTCACACCCACGCCGGGCATCGGCCTGCGGGGGACTGCCGGCATGGCCAGGGCGCGTGCCGGTGCGACGGCGAGGCGCGGTGCTCGCATGCGACGCAGGCACCGGGAACGTCGGGGACATCGGGAAGCGGGCGAGAGACGCCTGGGACGGCGCAAGCAGCGTCGCAGGGTGCGTCGCCAGGAGCAGCGCCGGGAGGGGCCGCAGGTACGCTTCCCGGGGCGTTCCTGGGGACAACGCTGGGAGCCTCGTTGGGAATGGTGCCGGGGTTGTTGCTGGCGACCGGGCAGGTACTGCCCATCTCCAGCGTGCACCGCCTCGCCCGCACCTCAACCCTCGTGCGGATCGTCATGAACGCCGAGGGGCAGGTCCTCGATATGGGCCGCAAGGTCCGCCTGGCCACTCCGGCGCAGCGGCGGGCGGTGTTGGCCCGGTATGCCACCTGCTGGATCGACGGCTGCCCGCTTCCGGCGACGATGTGCCAGATCGACCACGCCGACAACTGGAGCAGCGGCGGCCTGACCGACCTGAAGCTGCTGGGTCCGGCCTGCCAGTTCCACAACCGCGACCGATACCAGCACCCCGAGCGCTACACCCGCCGCAAAGAAGGCACCGACCGCTGGGCCTTCACCTACCACCGCCTGGGAACAGCCTGGCGACTACGGGAATGAGGCGGGGAGTGAGGGAAGGAGGGGCGACGCGCGGACAGGCCCGGGCGACTGCGGGAATGACCACCAGGGCCGAGAGCCGACACGAGGGCCGGCACGAGGCGCGAGGCGAGGGTCGCCGGTGCGTGCGCTGTCCGCTGGGCTTCGCGGCGCGCGCAGTGCTCCACGGTGCTCCACGTGCTCACAGGGCTTCGCAGTGCACCGCACGGCTTCCCGATGCGGCCAGGCGGCCGGGGGCCGCGGTCAGGGCTTCGCGATGCGGCCAGGCGGCCGGGGGCCGTGGTCAGGGCGTCGTGACCGCGGACTCGATGCTGCGGTGGCGGGCAGCCCCGTGCGCGAAATCGGGCACACCCAAGGTGCCGCCCACAGCACTGCCCGCGACGCTGCCCAGGGCGCCACCCGAGGCGCTGGAGCCACTGCCGGAGGCGCCGCCCTCGCGCAGGTCGTCAAGGAACCGCTGGTAGGCGTGCGCGACCGCGTAGGCAGGCGCGTCGGCGCGGGGGTCCAGCCCGGGGACGCGGACGTAGGACTCCGGCACCGTCAGGGGGGCGAGCCCCGTGTCCGTCCCACGGCTGCCTTCGATGGTGATCGGGCTGAGCTGGAGGTGGCCGATCGGGGCGGTGACGACGAGGTCGCCCTCGGTGCCGTTGATCTCCCAGCGGAAGTTGGTGCCCCGAGAGACGCCTCCGCGGTAGTGGACGGCGAGCACCGCGCCGCCCGGCAGCCGTCCCGACGCCACCACCTGGTCCGGTGCGGTCATGGGGACGGGCCGTCCGGTCCCGGTGTCCACGGCCGACGTACGGCGGGACGCCAGGTCGATCCGCAGCTCCTCGGGCTCCCCCAGGACGGACGCGAGCCCGTCGAGGGTGTGCGCGAAGGGGATGGTCAGCAGCGTCATGCCGTTGGCGGCGTCGAGCACGTGGTGATCGCCGGGGCCGACGGTCCCGCCCCACGCGCCGCCGGAGCCGACGACCGTCGTGGACAGCACCTCCCCCACGTAGCCATCGGTCACGAGATCCCGCAGGTAGGCCAGGGCCGGGTGCGACCGCGCCTGGAGCCCCACGATGGTCGGCACCGCGCGGTCGCGCGCCTGCCGCGCCATGTCGTCGGCCTCCGCGAGCCCGTTGCCGAGCGGCCACTCGCACAGCACGCTCTTGCCGGCGTCGAGCGCGGTCCGCACCAGCTCCCGATGGTGCGGCACCTTCACCGCCACGACCACGAGGTCCACCTCGTCGCAGGCGGCCAGTTCGGCGGCGGTGCCGAAGGTGCGCGACACCCCGTGCTTGTGCCCGGAGCGCTCCGCCGACTCCTTCGAACTCGTGCTCAGGGCCCTCAGCTCGTAACCGGGGACGGCGCGCAGGGCCGGCAGGTGGGAGCGCTCGGCCCAGCTTCCGTTCGCGGCGAGTCCGATGATCCCTACGCCGATGGGCTTGCCGGACGTGGCCAGCTCGGCGAGGGGTGACGTGGAGGTGTTCATGATGTGCGACCTGTTCTCTCGCTGTCCAGCAGAGTCATGAGGGGTGCGGCATACCGGGTGCCGGCAACCGCGCCGGCAGGGATGGCCTCGTCGATCGCGCGGAGGTCCGTTCCGGTCAGGGCGACGTCGGCCGCGGCCAGGGCCTCCTCGACGCGATGCGGGCGGCGGGCGCCCACGACGGCCACGATGGTGCCGCGCTCGCCGCTTTGGGCGACGACCCAGGCGGTGGCGAGTTGCGCGACGTTGATGCCGTACGCGCCGGCGAGTGGCCGCAGCCGGTCGACGAGGGCGAGGTTCGCGGCGAGATTGCCGGGATGGAAGCGGGGCAGCCATTGGGCGCGCGGGTCGCCTCCGGCGGGCTGCCGGTAGTCGCCGGTGAGCAGGCCGTGCGCGAGCACTCCATAGGCGGTGACGCCGATCCCCAGCTCGCGGCAGGTGTCGAGAATGCCGTTGGTCTCCGGGTCACGGCTGAACAGGGAGTATTCGATCTGCACGTCGCAGATCGGGTGTACGGCGTGGGCACGGCGGATGGTCTCCGGCCCCACCTCGGAGAGCCCGATGTGGCGCACGTACCCGGCCTGGACCAGCCCGGAGATCGCGCCGATCGTGTCCTCGATCGGGGTGTCGGGGGCGAGGCGGGCGGGGCGGTAGATGTCGACGTGGTCGGTCCCGAGGCGGCGCAGCGAGTAGGCGAGCGCGTTCTTGACGTGGGCGGGCCGGCCCTCGATGCCGGCGAAGGCTCCGTCGGGGCCCCACAGAGCGCCGAACTTGACGCTCACGAGCGCCTTGTCGCGGTCACCCGGGCGCAGCGCGCGGCGGATGAGGTCCTCGTTGTGGCCCATGCCGTAGAAGTCGGCCGTGTCGATGAGGGTGACACCGGCGTCGAGGGCCGCGTGGATCGTGGCGACGGCGTCGGCCTCGTCGGCGGGGGCCGTGTGGTCGGACATGCCGGCGCAGCCCAGGGCGATGGGGGCGACCCGAGGGCCGCCGGTTCCAAGAGGTCGGGTGTGCATGGCCCTCCTGCGGGCGGGAGACGTGGAGACGCCGACAGGGCCGCGAGTACGGTGGCCTGTTAGCGTTGATATCTCAACATTAGGCCAGAGGAGTGTTGATATGTCAACATCGAGCGAAGGCGAGCCGGGCCCCGTGGACTTCTGGGTCGCCTTCAAGCGCGCCCACGAGGTCGTCCGGGCCCGCGTGATCGCGGACGCCGCCGAGGCGGCGGGCCTGTCCGAGCCGGACCTGACGATCCTCGTCACCCTCGGCAAGGCGGGCGGCGCCCTGCGTCAGAGCGAGCTCGCCGCTTCGCTCGGCTGGGATCGCACCCGCGTCTCCCATCAGCTCACCCGCATGAGCAGCCGCGGACTCGTCACCCGCGAGCGCGCGGGCGGCGTCATGGTCACCCTTACCGACGCCGGGCGCGCCGCCATCGGCTCCGTGCACCCCGGCCTGGACGCCGCCGTACGGCGCCACTTCACCGACAAGCTCTCCCCGCAGGAGATCGAGACGCTGGCCGCCGTGTTCGACCGGCTGTAGGCCCGAAACGACGCCGACACCGACACCGACACCGACACCGACACTGACACCGATGCCGCCAACCTCATGATCGTTTTCTTGCATACTAAATTCAAGTATTGACCTAAGTGTCGAAGGCGATCATTCTCTGGGGCAGGGCTCGCTCCCTTCACCCCCCGAAGAGGAATCGCCATCATGAGCAAGCGTTCGACGATCCATCCCACGCGACGCGCCCTGACGGCCGTGCTCAGCGCACTGGTCCTGGTCGTGGCCTGCGTCGTCGCGGCGGCGGCCGGGTCCCCGCCGGCCACGGCCGCGCCCGCGCTGCTGTCGCAGGGCAAGACCGCGACGGCCTCGTCCACCGAGAACGCCGGCACTCCGGCGTCGGCCGCCGTCGACGGCGACACCGGCACCCGCTGGTCCAGCGCGTTCAGCGACCCGCAGTGGCTCCAGGTCGACCTCGGCACCACCGCGACGCTGAGCCAGGTCGTCCTCAACTGGGAGGCCGCGTACGCCACGGCGTTCAAGATCCAGGTGTCCGACAACGCCTCCACCTGGACGGACGCCTACTCCACGACCACCGGCACCGGCGGCACGCAGACCCTCGACGTGACCGGCACCGGCCGCTACGTCCGCGTGTACGGCACCGCCCGCGCCACCGCGTACGGCTACTCGCTGTGGGAGTTCCAGGTGTACGGCACGACGTCCGGCACCGCGTGCGGCGCGGCCGACGCCGCCCAGGGCAGGCCGGCGACCGCCTCCTCCACCGAGAACGCCACCACCCCCGCGTGGGCCGCCGTCGACGGCAACGGCGCGACCCGCTGGTCCAGCGCGTTCAGCGACCCGCAGTGGCTCCAGGTCGACCTCGGCTCGGCCAGGACGATCTGCAAGGTCGTCCTGGCCTGGGAGGCCGCGTACGCCACGGCGTTCAAGATCCAGGTGTCCGGCAACGCCTCCACCTGGACCGACGTCTACAGCACGACCACCGGCACCGGCGGCACGCAGACCCTCGACGTCACCGGCACCGGCCGCTACGTCCGCGTGTACGGCACCGCCCGCGCCACCGCGTACGGCTACTCGCTGTGGAGCTTCACCGTGAACACCACGGGCGGCTCGACCGAACCGACGACCGGCCCGACCACCCCGCCCGACGCCTTCTGGGGTGACACCTCGACCATCCCGGCGGCCAAGAACGTCGTCATGGTCAAGATCCTCAACCGGACCAACGGGCAGTATCCCGACTCCCAGGTCTACTGGAGCTACAACGGCCAGGTCCACTCGATCGCCGAGCAGCCCTACTTCGACATGCCGGCCAACACGGCGGGCCGCATGTACTTCTACCTCGGCTCCCCCGACAGCCAGTACTACGACTTCATCGAGTTCACGGTCGGGCCTTCGGTGTTCAACGGCAACACGACCCGGGTGGACGCGTTCGGCCTGAAGCTCGCGATGCGCCTGCACGCCCGCGACGGCTACGACGTGGCGGTCGGCGAGGACTACGCCACCTTCGCCGAGTCGCGGGCGGCGACGTTCCAGCGGTTCATCGACGAGGTGCCGGCCGAGTTCAAGCCGCTGGCCCAGGTGCAGGCGCCGTACCGCATCCCGGCTCCGGGCAGTGCGTCGATCTTCCAGCCCGGCGGGGCGTACGCGAACTACTTCACCGGCTACGCCGCCCAGCAGGGCGTGACGGCGACGACCTCACAGGTCACCGGGTGCGCCGGGCCGCTGTCCGAGGCGCCGCAGATGTGCGCGGCGCTCAACCGGCACGTCGCCGGGCTGTCCGACGCCCAGCAGTCGGACCCGTCGACCTACTACACGGCCGCGCCGGCGAACTACTACGCGAAGTTCTGGCACGACCACGCCATCGGCAAGCTCGCCTACGGCTTCCCCTACGACGACTACGCGGGCCGGTCCTCGTTCATCTCGCACGGCGACCCGCAGTGGCTGCTCGTCGCGGTCGGCTGGTAACGCAGGCAGGAGACGCCATGAGACATCCCCTCACGTTCCGGCGCGGGCTCTCCCTCGTCCTGGCCGCGGTGCTCGCGCTGGTCGCGAGCATCGTCGCCGGGCCCGCGTACGCCGCGCCCGTCCTGCTCTCGCAGGGCAAGACGGCGACGGCCTCGTCCGCCGAGAACGGCGGCACCCCCGCCTCCGCTGCGGTGGACGGCGACGCCGGCACCCGCTGGTCCAGCGCGTTCGCCGACCCGCAGTGGCTCCAGGTCGACCTCGGGACCACGGCGACGCTGAGCCAGGTCGTCCTCGACTGGGAGGCCGCGTACGCCACGGCCTTCAAGATCCAGGTCTCTGCCAACGCCACCACCTGGACCGACGTCTACAGCACGACCACCGGCACCGGCGGCACGCAGACGCTCGACGTGACCGGCTCGGGCCGGTACGTCCGGGTCTACGGCACCGCCCGCGCCACCGGCTGGGGCTACTCGCTGTGGGAGTTCCAGGTCTACGGCACCACCGGCACGTCCTCGGGCTGCACCGCCCCCAACGCCGCGCTGAACCGGCCCGCGACCACCTCGTCCACCGAGAACGCCGGGACGCCCGCGTCCGCGGCGGTGGACGGCGACCCCGGCACCCGCTGGTCCAGTGCCGCCGCCGACCCCCAGTGGCTCCAGGTCGACCTCGGCTCGGCCAGGACGATCTGCAAGGTCGTCCTGACCTGGGAGGCGGCCTACGCCACGGCGTTCAAGATCCAGGTGTCCGGCAACGCCACCACCTGGACCGACGTCTACAGCACCACCAGCGGCACCGGCGGCACGCAGACACTCGACGTCAACGCCACCGGCCGCTACGTCCGCGTGTACGGCACCGCCCGCGCCACCGGCTGGGGCTACTCGCTGTGGGAGTTCGCCGTCCACGCCGACGGCGGCGGCCCCACCGACCCCCCGCCGACCGACCCGCCACCGACGGGCACGCCGATTTCGGCGTACAAGCAGGTCACGGCGTCGTCCTGGGAGGGCGGCAACGCCCCGGCGGCGGCGCTCGACGGGCGGACGACGACCCGCTGGTCGAGTGAGTACTCCGACGACCAGTGGCTGCGGGTGGACCTCGGCGGGGCCGGGCACATCACCGGCGTCACGCTCAACTGGGAGTCCGCGTACGCCACCGGCTATCGGATCGAGGTGTCGGCCAACGGCACGTCATGGGCGCCGATCTACACCACGACCAGCGGCAAGGGCGGCGTCGAGAACCTGGGCGTCACCGGCGACGGCCGCTACGTCCGCTTCGTCGGCACGGCGCGGGCGACGGGCTACGGCTACTCGCTGTGGGAGTTCCAGGTCTTCGGCACCGTGGACACGGCGGCCACGACCGCTCCCCTGCTGTCCCCGCCTGCCAAGGCCCCGGCGGCCACCGGGCAGTTCGCGCTGTCGGCCCCCGCCGACAAGGCCATGATCACCGACACCCGGCGGCCGGCGTTCTCCTGGGCGGCCGTCTCCGGCGCGGTGCGCTACGAGGTCTGGCTCAACGTCAGCCGCACCGACTACGACTTCACCGCCTCGGGCAACCTCGTCGACCTCTACACCAAGGTCGCCGAGCCGACCGGCACGAGCTACACGCCCACCTGGGACATCCCCGACCGCTGGACGTACAAGTGGTACGTCGTCGCGGTGAGCGGCTCGGGCGCCAGGACGACCTCGAACATCCGCACCTTCAGCCTCTATCTGCCCGACATCGAGCAGGTCGCCGACGGCGTCCCGATCGTCCAGGGCGCCCGCGACCTCAACAAGAACGGCACGATCGAGCCGTACGAGAACTGGCGGCTGCCGATCGAAACCCGCGTCAACGACCTTCTCGGCAGGATGACCTCCGAGGAGAAGGCGTACCAGATGTTCTACAACGCCCAGACCTACGCGCTGTCGGGGTGGCACTTCGGCCCGGCGCTGCCGAACGACCTGCACGCCGTGCTGCTGTCCGCGTCCGGGACCCGGCTCGGCATCCCGCCCGTCTCGGCGGGCGACACCATCGCCGGATATCAGACCACCTATCCGCTGCAGAGCACGCTCGCGGCGGGCAAGGACTACGCGCTCGACTACAAGCTCGGCGACATGCAGCGCCGTGAGGAGCTGGAGGTCGGGGCGCGCGGCGTGCTCGGCCCGCTGGCCGAGGTCGGCACCAAGGTCCTCTACCCCCGCATCCAGGAGGGCAACGGCGAGAACGCCGACGTCGCGGCGGCCCAGGTCCGCGCGCTGGTGGCGGGGCTGCAGGGCGGCCCCGAGCTCAACCCCGCCTCGGTGCTGGCGACCGTCAAGCACTGGCCGGGCGAGGGCGCGGGCGGCGAGGCCGGCATCACCTACGACGCGGTGACGATCAAATATCACATGATCCCGTTCAGGGCCGCGATGGAGGCCGGAGCGGTCAACATCATGCCGGGCTACGCCGGGAGCTCCTACCTCGACCCGGGCGGGTCGGGCGCGGGCGACAGCAAGCCGATCCTCGACTACCTGCGCGACAACCTCGGCTACACCGGTCTCATCACGACCGACTGGCTGCCGTCCTCGGTCTGGGTCAAGGCCGCGAACGCCGGCTCCGACGTGATGGGCGGGGCCGACCCCGGAGCCACCGGTTTCACGATGGCGACGTTCCTCGCGAACGTGCCCGTGGCGCGGATCAACGACGCGGTGACCCGGATCCTGCGCCTCAAGTTCACGCTCGGCGTGTTCGAGCGCCCGTACGGCGACCCGGTGAACGGGCCCTACCGCTTCCACCAGCCGTCGTACGTCGCACTCGCCAACCAGGCCGCCCGGGAGTCCGACACCCTGCTCAAGAACAACGGCGTGCTGCCGCTGAAGCTCAAGGCGGGCGACAACATCGTGGTCGCCGGTCCGCGGGCCACCGACGGCACGGCCTGCTGCATCTGGACGAGCTACTTCCACGAGGAGTACGGCTCGAAGACCCTGCTGGACGCGGTGAAGGCGCGGGCGGCCACCGAGGGCGTCAACGTCTATCAGGACACCGGGCCCTCGCCCAAGCTGGCGATCGTGGCCGTCGGCGAGCCGACCTACACGCACGCCACCGCCTGGGTGAAGGAGCAACCCCAGCTCCCCGCCGACCAGCTGGCCGTCATCCAGAACTTCAAGAACCAGGGCGTTCCGGTGGTCGTGGTGCTGACCCTCCCCCGGCCCATCGTCATCAGCGAGTGGAACGGCCTGGCCGACGCCATCGTGGTGACGTACCGGGGCGGTGAGGAGGTCGGCCCGGCCACGGCGAGCCTCCTGTTCGGCGACTACACGCCGCGCGGACGCCTGCCGTGGCAGCTGCCGCGCAGCCTCGACCAGGTCCTCAAGCCGGGCGGCGGCGACGTGCTCGCCGACGCCGTCGAAGACTGGAACCTCCCCTACGACCTGGGCGCGACCGCCGCCCAGCGTGCGGAGATCCGGGCCCGCATCGACGCGGGCCAGACCGTCCCCACCACCTACGGCAACCCCCTCTATCCCTACGGAGCCGGCCTGCAGGGCTGGTCGTGACGCCGGTCTCAGACTGATCTCAGACTGATCTCAGACTGATCTCAGACTGAGGTCGGCAGCGGCCCGCCGTGCCAGGTCATCGCGTCACCGAAGGCGGCGAGGAGATCCACCTCGCCGCCTTCGGCATCGGCGTAGGCGCGGTGCAGGTTGAGCACGAGGCGCTCGGCGTCCGCCCACCCGGCGAACTCGCCGAGGTCGGCCTCCTGCGCGGCGGCCAACGGGGTGAGGCCCTTCGCCCGTCCCGCGCGGGCGGTGTCGAGGACGAAGCGGTAGTAGCGCTCGTGCACGGCCAGCACCTCTGGCAGCTCGGCGGCGGTGGCGAGCGGGCCGTGCCCCGGCACGACGTGCTCCGGCTCGAAGGACGCCAGCCAGTCGAGCGACCGCAGCGCCCCCTCGACCGACCCCATCAGCACCATCGGGGTCAGCCCGTTGAACAGCAGGTCTCCCGCGAACAGCACCCGTTCACCGGGAAGCCACGCCACCACGTCTCCGGGGGTGTGGGCGGCGTGCCCGGGGTGCCGCAACTCGACGCGGTGCGCCCCCACATGCACGGTCAGCTCGGAGGCGAAGACCACCGACGGCGGGCGGCGCGTCACCTGTCCCCAGTCGGGCACCGGCGCCCACACCGGCGGGCAGCCGTCGATGATCGGATCGATCAGCAACGCCTCTCTCATCGCCGCGTGCCCGAAGACGACCGTGTCGTCCGGGAGCAGGCTGTTTCCGTAGCAGTGGTCCCCGTGCTGGTGGGTGTTCACCGCCATCCTGACCGGGGCGCCGCCCGTCGCCTCGGCGACCGCGCCGAGAAACCGCCGGGTGCGCGCCTCGGTCGCGCAGGTGTCGACGATCAGCACGCCGTCGTCGCCCGCCACCGCTCCGGCGTTGTTCACCCACCATGTGCCGTCCGGCTGCACCCAGGCGAAGATCCCTGCCCCGATCTCGTGCAGCCCCGCCCCGTGCAATCCCGCCCCGTGCAATCCCGCCCCGCCGGCCCTCTCCACCACGCTCACGATTCCTCTCATCGGGTCCCCGTCGAGCGGGACCCTACCGGGCAGGGCCCCGCGATCCGCCGCGGGGCCCTGCGCCGGTCAGTTCGGCGCGCGGATCCGGTCGGCGGCGTCGGCCGCGTAGTCGCGGCCTGCTCGACGCCCTCATCCGTCAGCCGGTCAGGAAGACCTGACGCTCCGCGGCCCGGTCGTCGAACGCCTCCAGCCGGGTCTGTCCCTCGGCGGCGAGGGTGTCCAGCATCGTGTGCAGCAGGGCGGTGCACAGGACCGTCGGGCCCGCGTGGGAGTCGAACGCGAAGCCCGAGCTCACCGGGGCGAGCAGGACCTCGTCCGCGAGGTCGGTGAGCCGGCCCACCGGCTGGTCGGTGACGAGGGCGACCTTCAGCCGCACCCGCCGCGCCCAGGCGAGGCCCTGCTCCAGCTCACGCGGATAGCGTGGCAGGCCGATGGCGAGCACCCACTCGGCGCCCGACTCCGCCGCCCTGCTCAGCCGGTCTTCCATGATCGAGCCCGGCACGTCCAGTACGCGTACGTCGGGGAGCACCTTCTCGGCGAGATAGCCGAACAGGTGCGCCAGCGGCGCGGAGATCCGCAGGCCCATGACCAGAAGCGGGCTCGACTCCGCCAGTCGGCCCGCCACCCGCCGGAGCTGCCCGGGGTCGGCCAGGCCGTCGCGCAGCCGTTCGAGGTCGCGGATCTCGGAGTTGACCAGTTCCTGGATCTCGTTGTGGCGGTCGTCCGTCGCGGCCGGCGGCCGGTCGCCGAACACGGACGTGCGCAGCGCCTCCCGGAACTCCGGGAATCCGCGGAACCCGAGCGCGGCGGCGAAGCGGGTGACCGACGGCTGGCTGACTCCGGCGCGCTCGGCGAGGTCCGCGCTGGTGAAGAAGACGGCCTCCTGCGCGTTGTCCAGCAGATAACGGGCGATCCGGCGTTGGGACGGCGAGAGTCGGTGGCCGTCGAAGAGCGCGCGCAGGTTCGCGACGATCCGGGCGGCGTCCAGCACGGCGAGCGACCGGCCGGGCTCCGGGGCGTGCCTCATCCTGGAACACTTCCCTTCTTCGCGAAGTGACGGACACCGTGACGGACACCGTGACGGACACCGTGACGGACACGGTGACGGACACCGTGACGGACACAGCCCGCGGCCGGTCGCCTCACTCGTGAATCGCGAAGCGCCCGCCGGACGTAACGCCGCCGGGCGGCCCCCCGGTGGGGACCGCCCGGCTTACGTCACGTCGTGCTGTCGGTCAGTTCTTCGGGCCGTTGCCGTTGAACCTCGTCTTGCACTCCTGCAGCCGCACGTCGACCTGCTCGCCCCGGTCGACGGTCACGTGCACCGTCTCGAGGACCTCGCCCGACGGGCGGGCGCAGGTGAGCGTCCAGCTCTCCTTGATGAAGTTGCCCGGCCCGGTGGCGACGACGCCCGACTCGGTGTAGGCCGGAGCCGGCCGTACGGACGGGTTGACGTGCCAGGAGAACTTGCCGTTGGTGGGCGCGACCAGCGTCGACTCCAGGTGGGTGGGCACCCTCTGGGGCGCGCCGAGGACGTTGTTCGCCTGGACGATCGGGGCGGTCCACAGGTCGAAGTCCTTGGTGATCTTCAGGACCGCGCCCTTCGGCGCCTTGCCGGTGATGACGGAGTGCCCGGCCGGGTCGGCCGCGTACTCCAGGGCCACCATGAACGCCTCGCGGTTCGACGTGCCCTCGTAGCGCCCGGTGCCCGTGTAGTCCTCGATCACCTCGGAGTAGGTGTTGTTGGTCGACTGGGTCTTCATGATCTCGAAGGTGAACCCGAGGCCGCGGGTCGCGTAGTAGGACCAGTCGGGGGTCTCGCCGGTCGTCTCGTAGTCGAAGCCCGACTTCATGCCCGTGTAGCCGTTCTTGGCCGTGATCGCGTCGGTCAGCGCGGCGTAGACGGCCTCGTCCGGGGCGTCGCCCGCGCGCTTCTCCAGCGGCGGACGGAGCACGGTGTGACCGGAGGTGTGGTTCGTGATCAGGACCGTTACCTGGTTGTTCGTGGTCAGGTCCATGATGTTCTGCACTTCGGGCTCGGAGCCGGGCCCCGGGCCGCGGTTGGTCATGTTGGAACCGGCGTTGCTGCCCCAGCCGAAGGGGTAGTTGCGGTTGATGTCGACCCCGGCGTTGCTCGCGCACGTCGGGGACACGCCGCAGCTCGTACGCCGGTTGATGACGAACCCGTCGACGTTGACGACCGGGACGAAGATGACCCGCGCCTTGTCGAGCAGACGGGTGATCCGGGGGTCCTTGCCGTCGTTGCCGATGAGGTCGTAGGCGAACTCCAGCGTGTGCTCGCCGGAGGGCCATTCGTTGCCGTGGTGGACGCCCATCATCAGCAGGACCGGCTTGCCGTCGGCGGCGTCGACGTCGTGGGTGACCTCGATGCCGTACACATCCCGGCCCTGGCGGGTCTTGTGCGGCAGCGTGATGTGCTTGACGAGGCCGGGATGCCCGGCGCTCAGCGCCAGCATCTCGTTGTTGTAGTCGTCGATCGTCCGGTAGGTCGTCCGTCCGCTCGGCACGCTCGGCGCCTGCTGCTGGACGATCGCCGGGGAGTCCGCGGTGGCCGCGACGTCGGCGCCGGCGGCCGGAATTCCGAGACCGCCCAGAAAACCGACGCCCAGCGCCAGCGTGAGAACGCGTTTCCCGAGGGGGGAACGCTTTTCGGGGACAGAGGCAGTGGAGGGGGACGTGCCTCCTGAAGACATGCTGAACCTTTCTCAGCCGCGGACGAGCGGGAAACGAAAACGCATCCTTTTCTCCGGGCCGTCTTTCGGCAGTACGCGGCTCCCCCCGAACAGCCGCTGACTGTAAAGTTTCAGTAAGTCTGCGGGGTGAATGGGAGCATGTCAACCACTGATCGCCGGCCTTCTGTGCACATACCGAAAAGGCGTCGGTGATTTTCCGCACCCACATGTGACGCCCTATGTGCGGACAGACCGGCGGACAGACCGGCGGACAGACCGCGTCGGAGAGCCGGCCTCCGCGGAGGGCGGTGCGGGCGGGACAGCGGCCGCCGCCGCACGATCCGGCGCCCGCCCGCCGGACAGTCTGAGCATCCCGATTCTCCGACCCGCGAGGGTGAAAGTTTCAGCGCGGACGTGCCACTCCGGATCACCCTTCACTCTCGGCAAACGACGGCGTACATGCCTTTGTCAAGGTCGTCCCGGGAGCTTCCGGCGATTCTGACAAGACGGAGTATCAGATGTTCGTTGACTGGTCACCTGAGATTCACCTATTGTTCCCCGCGGGATCCCGAAACTTTCTTTTCTTGTCCGAAAGTTTCAGGCACGCCTGTCCGGAGAAGCGGGGCGCTGCCCCGCCCACCCCGGCGGCGACTCGGGAGGAACGAACATGGTGGCGCGGCTCGTCCTGTTCGCGATCGACATCTGCGCGGTGGTGTTGCTCGTCTTCGGGCTCTATTTCCCACGGCACCGCCGGCGGGATCTGGTCGTCTCCTACCTCGGGGTCAACGTCGGCGTCCTCGCCGTCGCGAGCGCGCTGAGCTCCAGCAACGTCGGCGCCGGGCTCGGGCTGGGAATGGCGTTGTTCGGTGTGCTCTCCATCATCCGCCTGCGCTCGACCGAGCTCGACCAGCACGAGGTCGCCTACTATTTCTCGGCCCTCGCCCTGGGCATCCTCGGCGCGGTGAGCACCTCCTCGGTGTGGCTCGGCGCCGGCATGATGGCGCTCATCGTCGCGGTGATGTTCCTCGGCGACCACCGGCGGCTGTTCCGGAACTACCGGCACCAGATCCTGGTGCTCGAATCGGCCTTCACCGACCAGGTCGCGCTCGTCGCGCACCTGGAGCAACTCCTCGACGCCCGGGTGCACGCCGTCACCGTCCAGCGGCTCGACCTGGTCAACGAGACCACCGTGGTCGACGTACGGTACGCGCTCGCCAACCGGGCGCCGGCCACCGAACCCGAGGCGCCCGCGTCCGCCGGAGCGCGCCGATGACCATGACGCCCATCGGGCCGGCCCTGGCACGACTGACCCCCGTCGGGCTCGACGAGCTGGTCGACCGGGCCGCGTTGCAGACCAGGGTGGACCGCAAATATCTGGTCCCGGCAGAGGCGCTGCCCCACCTGCTGGAACGGCTCGTGCCGTACGCCCAGGCGCTGGACATCGACGGCGAACGCACCTTCCGCTATCAGTCGGTGTATTTCGACACCCCTCAGCTGGCCAGCTACCACAGCGCGGCCTATCGCAGACGCCGGCGTTTCAAGGTGCGCACCCGCACCTATCTCGACTCGGCCCAGAGCTGGCTGGAAGTCAAGATCAATGGCGCGCGGGGCAGCGTCACCAAGCACCGGCTGCCCTACGACCCGCGCGACTGCGACACGGTGGACCCCGGACGCGACTTCGTGGACGAGGCACTCGCCCGCGAGTCGATGGGGCTCGGCGCCCAGAGCTCCCTCGGCCCGGTCCTGGTGACCGAATATCATCGCGCCACCCTGCTGCTGCCGGAGACCGCGAGCCGGGTCACCCTCGACACCGGGCTCGCCTGGCGGCACGACGACCACGCGCTGCGGCTGCCCGCCCTCGCCGTGGTCGAGACCAAGAGCGCCTCGGCCGCCACGCCGGTCGACCGCCTGCTGTGGCGGGCCGGGTTGCGACCCGCCCGCATCTCCAAGTACGCCACCGGACTGGCCGCGCTCCGCCCCGACCTGCCCGACGCCCCATGGCGGCGGACGCTGCGCCGCCACTTCCACGGCACCGTGTCGCCGATCGACCCGGCGCCGGACATCTCCCACCGCCCCGAACAGGAGGCATCGTGCGTCTGACGCTCCGCAGCACCGGCGTCACGGCGGCCCGCCGCGTCACGAGGACGGCGGTCGCCGTGCTCCTCACCGGGCTCGTCACCGGGCTCCTCGCCGGACCCCTCAACGCGTACCCGTCGTCGGCGGGCGCCGGATCGGCCACCAGCACGGCTGCAGCGGCCTCAGCAACGGCGGCGGCAGCAGCGGCGGACGACCTGACCGGCGACATCGCCTTCTCCGTGCCGAGCGGCACCTTCCAGGGGCAGGTCTCGGTGTCGCTGAGCACCGCGGTCGGCGGCGCGCAGATCCGCTACACCACCGACGGAACGCCGCCCACCGCGCAGTCCTCCCTCTACGGCGGCCAGCCGCTGCAGTTCACCCGCACCACCCAGCTGCGCGCACAGGCCTTCGTCGGCGGCACGGCGTCCGGGGAGCCCGGAACGGCCCTGTACGTCGCCACCGCCGTCAGCACGGCCCACGACCTGCCGCTGGTCCTGATCGACTCGTACGGCAAGGGCAAGCCCGGCCGGGACTACCTCGACGCCGCCACCATGATCTTCGACCCGGGCAGTGGCGCGACGACGTCGCTGACGGCGGCTCCGGCCGTCGCCACCCGCGCCGGCTTCCACCTGCGGGGACAGTCGTCGGCCTCGTTCGAGAAGGCGCCCTATCGCCTGGAGTTCTGGGACAACGACAACGACGACGCCGACTATCCGGTGCTGGGGATGCCCGCCGACTCCGACTGGGTGCTGCGCGGGCCGTTCCCCGACAAGTCGCTGATCCGCGAGGCCCTGGTCTATGACCTCGGCAAGGAGATGGGGCTGCACGTCCCCCGATATCGGTTCGTGGAGTTCTACCTCAACACCGACTCCGGCCCGGTGGGCGCCGACGACTACATGGGCGTCTACATGCTCGTCGAGACGATCAAGGATTCGAAGAACCGCCTCGACCTCAAGCAGCTCGACGAGGACGACACGACCCTTCCCAAGATCACAGGCGGGTACATCTGGAAGTTCGAGTGGATGGCCGCGGAGGAGCCGACGCTGCCGTGCAGCGGATCGACGGCCACCTGCTGGAGCTACCTCGAAGTTGTCGACCCCTCGCCGCTGCAGCCGCAGCAGAAAGAGTGGCTGCGGGGCTACATCCAGGAGTTCCACAACGTGCTGCACTCGCAGAACTTCGCCGACCCGGACACCGGCTATCGGGCGTACATCGACGTGGGCTCCTTCATCGACCAGATGATCATCTATGAGCTGAGCCGGAACATGGACGCCTACTATCGCAGCGCCTACTTCTACAAGGACCGGGACACCAAGATCTTCGCCGGGCCGCTGTGGGACTACGACCTCACGTTCGGCGTGGGCGGGTTCTTCCAGAACGACCAGACCTCGGGCTGGCAGTATCAGCAGCCCCGGCAGCCGATCGCCTTCGACTGGTTCACCCAGCTCATGCGGGATCCGGCCTTCGTCGACCAGGTCAAGGCGCGCTGGCAGGCGCTGCGCCGCGGCGTGCTGTCCGACGCCGCGCTGCAGAGCAGGATGGACGCTCTCGCCCAGCCGCTGACCAACGCCGCGCAGCGCAACTTCCAGCGCTGGCCGAACCTCACGACGCGCACGATCGGCTTCTTCAACACCCCGACCGCGTCCACATGGCAGGGTCAGGTGCAGTATCTGCGCGACTGGACGCTGCGCCGCGCGGCCTGGCTGGACTCGACGGCCGCATGGGGCGGGGCCATCTCGTCGCCCAGCCCGTCGCCCAGCCCGTCGCCCAGCCCGTCGCCCAGCCCCAGCGCATCGCCGAGCCGTTCGCCCAGCCCCTCTCCCAGCCCCTCTCCCAGCCCCTCTCCCAGTCCGTCGCCCAGCCCCTCTCCCAGCCCCAGCCCATCGCCGAGCCCCTCGCCGTCCGGCGGGGTGTCCGGCGCCTGCTCGGCGGCGGTTCGGATGGTGAACTCCTGGCCCGGCGGCTTCCAGGGTGAGGTCACGGTGGGCGCGGGCAACGCGGCGATCAACGGCTGGACCGTGAAGTGGACCTGGCCCGGCGGACAGACCATCACCCAGCTGTGGGGAGGCCTGAACTCCGGCTCCGGCTCGGCGGTGACGGTGCGCAACGAGTCGTGGAACGGCTCGCTCGCGGCCAATGCGACCACGACCTTCGGCTTCCTCGGCAACGGTTCGGCCGCCACACCGACGGCCACCTGCACCAGCCCGTGACCTGAAGGCATCCGGCGAGGTCCCGTCCACCCGGACGGGACCTCGTCGCCCCCCGGTCAGCTCTCCTTGGTCTGGACGTAGACGACCGCGTGCTTCACGGCGACCGGGGTCCACGGCACGATGACGACGGCGCCGTTCCGCTCGAAGACCCGTGCGTCGTCCCCCTCGGTGCCGTACTCCATCGGCAGCGTCGCCACCTCCGCCGCCTTGCCTGTCGCCGCGTCCAGGCGGACGAGCCGCGGAGGCAGGTCACGCCAGTCGCCGGCCTCCAGGGCGAGCAGGCCGTGGTCGTCGGCCCGGACGGGGTTCAGCATCGTGGGCTGGGTGCCGGACGACTCCCACACCTGCTTGCCGGTCTTGAGGTCGAAGGCGAGCGCCTTGTCGCCCGATCGCGCCTTGCCCGGCACGTTCTCCGGGAAGGTCATGAGATAGAGGCGGTCGCCGTGCACCGCGTAGCGGCGCTGCTCGAACAGCCCGTCCACGAACGCGACAGTGTTCATGGCGAGCATGTCCACCTTGCCGGTCGTGAACTCACTGAGCTTGCCGCCTCGGTCGTCGAGGGCCGTGAAGGTGTTCTTGTCGCCGTCCTCCTGGCGGACGATCACCGGGTCGGCCGACAGCATCAGGGCCATCAGGCTGAAATCGCCCATCTTGTAGCGCCACTTGGGCGCGCCGCTCTTCGGGTCGAGCGCCTGCACGAAGTTGCCCGACCCCTCGAAAGTGCAGTCGAGGAGCAGGGCCACCCGGGCCGGCGCCGCGTTCACGTCCTTGATGTGGCAGCCGTCGGGCAGCCGCGCCGTCCACTTCTTCGCGCCGTTCGACACCTGGTAGCCGGACAGGACGTCGTTCGCGTACACCACCGCGATGTCGCCCGCGCTCATGATCTGGGGCACGTTGAGCGAGTTGGCCAGCCGGGACTTCTCCGCCGGAATCTTGATCTTCCAGGTGATCTTTCCCGTCGTAACGTCGACGCCCGCCAGGTGGTCGCACAGCTGGTCGCTGCCGTACGCCACGGCGCCCTTGCCGTTCGCCAGTTCGGCGGTGGCGCCGCAGAGCTGGTCGCCGGGCGAGGGGGCGCCCCAGGCGCGTTTGCCCGAGGCCAGGTCGTAGGCGAGCACCCCGTCTCGCTGCACCCGGATCACCGACTTGTCGGTCAGCCAGCTCGCGAACGCGAGCCCCTGGGTGAAGTCCATGCTGTCGGCGCTCGCGAGCGGGACGGCCCACACTCCCTCGCCCCCACCGGGTCCGCCGCCGGAACCGCTGCCCGAGCCGCCGCCCGCGACGAACCAGGCGGTCCCCGCGCCCACCGCCAGCAGCACCACCAGCCCGAGCACGACGAACAGCGCCGTCTTGCCCTTGCCTGCCGGGGCTTGCGGCTGCGCTTGTGGCTGCGGTAGCCCCTGGGCCGGCTGTCCCGGAGCGCCATAGCCCTGGCCGGGATAGCCCTGGCCGGGATAGCCCTGGCCGGGATAGCCCTGCATGCCGGGATACGCCTGCTGACCGGGGTAGCCCGGCTGCGGCTGCGGCTGCGGCTGCGGCCAGGATTGCTGCGGGTACGGCGAGCCCGGGTATCCCTGACCCGGCTGGCCTTGAGGCCGGCCTTGTCCCGGCTGGCCTTGACTGGGCTGGCCTTGACTGGGCTGGCCTTGACTGGGCTGGCCTTGACCGGGCCGGCCGTACGGCGCCGGTGCGCCGGGGGCGCCCGGACCCCAGGGCGGGCTCTGGCCGGGCGGCCCGTACGCCGGAGGGGCCGGGGCCTGCGGGCCGGGCCCGGTCTGCCCCGACGACGTGGGTTGTCCCCACTGCCCCTGGCCGCCCGGCTGCCCATAGGCCGGCTGCCCGTACACCGGCTGCCCGTGCACCGGCTGGCCGGGACCGTGGGGATATTGGTGGGGATATTGGTGGGGATATTGGTGGGGATATTGGTGGGGATATTGGTGGGGATACTGCGGCGGCGTGGGGGACGGCGGGGTGGACGGCTGAGGCGGGGTGGGCCCGCCGTACGGATTTCTGTCGTGCTGCTCCGTCATGACTGTTCCCCGATCACGCGAGCTGGGCGCGGACGTAGGCCGCCCACTGCCGCTCGAAGTCCGCCCTCGTCACGCCGAGCACCTGGAAAAGGGCGGCTTCGCTGTCGTCGCCCGGTGCCCGATAGGCCGCGACCACGCCCTCGACCAGCTTCCGCTCGCCGTACTTCTGGGCGATGAACCGCATGGCCAGATGCCCCATGAGGTAGTTGACGCTGGTCATCTGCTTGTAGTCCCAGAAGCTGTTGGTCGGCAGCTTCCCGTCGAACGGCACGGCGAGCCGTCCTGCCAGGTAGGCACGGCCCTCGGCGTACCGCAGGTTCTGCGCGATCGGCTGGTCGCGGTCGGCCACATACTCGGCGAAGCCCTCGGTGATCCAGTTCGCCCGGCCGAACAGGGCGAACTGCGCACTGTCGAGCCCGGCGACGAGCGAGTGCGCGATCTCGTGCTTGGAGATCTCCATGATCCCCTGCTGGTTTCCGAAGAACTCGGACGTCGTGTCCACGACGATGCGGGTGCCGCCGATCCTCACGGTGTCGTTCGCGAGCCCCCAGCGCGGCATCGGGATCGAGACGCCTGCCTCGTTCGCCTTGGCCGTACGGAACAGCCTGCCGAGCTGGGTCTTTCCCTTGACAAGCGCCACCACGAAGCCGCTCGGCACGGCCGCGTTCGGATCGCCGTTCTTCTCCCAGAAGGCGAGGTCGCTCGCGGCTGCGGAGGAGACGGTCGGCGCGACGCGCCGGGCCAGGGCGGCGTCCTCCGGCCGGGCGAGGACGAGGCTGCCGCCCGCCTTCTCCACCACGATGTCGGGCCAGATGTCCCACGGCCCGGGGAAGTACATGGTCTTCGACGCCTCGCCGCTGATCGTCGGCGGCGCGCCCTCCACCTTCGTCACGACCAGGGGCGCTTTCGGCGACGCCTTCTCGATGGTCCAGCGATACCACTCGGACACCGGACGCAGGTCGATGTCGGCGAACCGATGGACGAACGCGACGTCCTGCGTGAACTTCACGCCCCGCCCGAAACTGTCCTGAGCCCGGCCCTGGCGGCGCAACACCTCGTAGGACTTCTCGGCCAGCGGCATCTTGCTCAGGTTGGCGAAGACTCTCGCCTGGTCGCGGACGAGCGCGGCGTTCTTCTTGTCGAAGATCGAGGTGAACGCCTTGGCGTCGCCCGAGGCCAGTGCTTTGGTGTGCGCCTGGACCAGGTCGCGGATCTCGTCGTCCTTCACCACCACCGTGTTCGGGTCGGCGGGGGCATCGCCCGAGGCGTCGCCGCCGGAGCCGCCGGAGTCGCCGGCACGCAGGACGAAGCCCACCCCCGCACCCACCGCGACGACGAGCACGAGGGACAGGATGCCGAGCGTCACCCACATCCCGGTCCTGCGCCGGGGTCCGGGAGGAGGCGGAGGCTGAGGCTGCCACTGCTGGGGTGGGGCCTGCCACGGCTGCTGCTGTGGCGGAGGTCCGTACTGCCACTGCGGTGGCCCGGGTGGAGGTGGAGGTGGAGGTGGAGATTGCGACTGCCACTCCGGCGGCGGCTGAGGCGGATACTGCTGATAACCAGGCCCCGTCGTCACTCTTGCCCCGTAAATACTCAGAGTTATCGAAAGGCATAAAGCGTATCAGTGGTCAAGAAGCGGGCACCGGCGCTTCCCTCAACGCGCCGTACGCAGTGCCGAAATGTTCTCTGACCAGGCGTTTCGCGTCTCTCGACCGAATGCTCCGGGCTCTGCCGGCCAATCCGCAGCGGCTGGAACGATCCATTACCGGCACTCCGCAGTTCAGCCATCGGGAATGCCGGAATAATCTCGATCCCGCTGGTCGAAATCGTTGAAGATCACACTTTGCGGCCCTGATCGTTCGAAGATCGAGCGAGCGCTTCGACGGAGGCCCTGAGCGCGTTCAGGAAGAGGGCGGCGTCCCTGCCGTTGATCAGGCGGTGGTCGTAGGCCAGGCCGATGTCGGCGAGGGTTCCGTCGCGCGGCCCGGGGACGGCGAGCGCGCAGACGGTGCCCGGATAGACGAACGGAATCGCCAGCACGACCCCGTGCTCGGTGTGCAGGGTGACGACGAAGTTGGCGCCGGACAGGTCGCCCTCCGTGAACTCGCCGGTGGTGGCGGCGAGCCGGTGCTTCATGAGGGTGGTCGCGATGTCCTTCGTCGTACGGCTCGCCGCGTCGTGGACGACGGGGACGTACAGACCTTCGCCGACGTCGACGGTGACGCCGATATTCGGGGCCTCGGACAGCAGCGCCCTGGTGGCGGCGCCGTCCCCAGTGCCGCCATCCACAGTGCCGCCATCCACAGTGCCGCCATCCACAGTGCCGCCATCCACAGTGCCGCCATCCACAGTGCCGCCATCCACAGTGCCGCCGTCTACGGTGCCGCCGTCTACGGTGGCGAAGAACAGCGGGAACCGTTCGTGCAGGCTCGCGACGGCCTGGACGAACACCTCCGCGAGCCCCACCGGGCGGCGGATCTCCCTCGTCGCGGCCCGCGCGTACTCCAGCGCCGGGCCGAGATCCATGCGTACGACGGCGTACGCGGCGGGGATGGTCTGGCGGGACAACTCGACGGACCTGGCCACCGCCCGCTGCACCCGGGAAAGCCGGTGCTCGCCACGGGTCTCGCCGTCGGCAGGTGCGGCGGCCAGGCGTTCGACGTCGGCCCGCCGGACGACGGCGACGCCCAGAGCCCTGACCCGGTCGAGGCCGATGCCGAGCTCGTCGATGAGCGCCTGCGCGGGAGCCGTGATGAGCGGCGCCGGCTCGTCGCCCGCGCTCCGCTGTCCCGCGCTCCGCTGTTCCGCACTCCGCTGTCCCGCACTCCACTGTCCCGCACCCCGCGCGACCGCATCCTGCGCGGCCGGGACCGATGACGCCCGGTCCGTAGATGCCCGGTCCGTAGATGCCCGGTCCGTAGATGCCCGGTCCGTAGATGCCCGGTCCGTAGATGCCCGGTCCGGAGCATCGAGGCCGGGCGGCTCCGCTGCACCGCCGACCATGGCGATCACGTCGTCCGGACGGCACCAGGCTCCCGGTCGCATCCGGTGGCGCAGGACTCCCGCGGCGCCCGCGGTGAGTTCCTCGGCGGCCTTGGACGTCTCCACCAGCGCGACCGCGTCGTCCTCGGCGACCTGCGCGCCGTCGGCGGCGAGCCACTCGACCAGGAGATATTCGGTGTCGTTGTTGTTCAGCTTCGGCACGCGGAGCTCAGCCACCCAGGGCCTCCGTGATCGCGCTGTGGATCGTGGACTCGTTGACGAGGGCCGCCCGTTCGAGGTGCGCGGCCGTGGGGATGACCCCGCCGGCGGAATGGATCAACGTGACAGGCTGGGCCAGCCGCCCCCAGTGCCGCCGGTGGACGACATGGGCCACCTCGGCGCCCCATGTCCCCCCTGCGGTGCTCTCCTCGACGACGAACACCCGGCGCGCCGCGCGGATGTCCGCGTCGGCGTCATCGGGCAGGTCGAACGGATAGAGCCTGGACGGCACCAGCAGCGTGCAGGCGATCTCCTCCTCGACCAGCAGCGAGCGCATCGCGGCCAGCGCCCGGTGCGCCACCCCGCCGGGGGCGATGACCACGCAGTCGGGCGGGCCGTCGAGGGACACCCTGGCCACGCCGCCGGAGACCGCCACCGAGAACGGCGGCTCCACGACGCCCATCGGGCGCGTGTAGAGCACCTTGTCCTCGAAGAACACGCACGGCTCCCCCCGGGCGAACATCTCCTCGAACACGGCCAGGTTGTCGTGGAACGGCGACAGCTCATAGACGGCCAGATCGGGGATGCCGACGAAGTGTTTCTGCAGGCTCTGGCTGTGGGTCGGCCCATAGCCGCGCCCGCCGCCGACCGGGCAGCGTACGACCATGCGCATCGGCAGGCGCGAGCCGTACATGGAGACCGACTTCGACGCGAAGTTGAGCAACTGGTCGAAGGCGAGCGCGGCGAAGTCGCCGAACATGATCTCCACGATCGCCAGGTCTCCCGAGAGTGCGAGCCCGGCGGCGATGCCGGTGACGGCGTTCTCACTGATCGGGGTCGACAGGACGCGGTCGGGGAAGCCGGTGGACAGACCCCGGGTGATCTTGAAGGCGCCGCCGTACGGATCGACGACGTCCTCTCCCAGCACGTAGAGGTCCGGCTCCCGGGCGAGCAGGGCGGCCAGCGCCGTGTTCAGGTTCTCCGCGACTCTCATGACTGCACCCACCGTGACGGGCCCCGCGCCGTGACCTCGGCGGCGACCGCGTCGATGTGCGCGCGAGCTTCCGCGTCGAGTCTCGGGAAACGGCCGGGGCAGGCCGCCGCGCACCACGCGTACCAGTCCTGCTCGCGCAGGGCCTGTACGGCTCCGGCCGGCCTGGTGTCGTCGCCCTTGCTGTGCGGCCCGAGGCGCCGGGTGACGAACTCGACGACGAGCGGCGTCGAGCGGGAGCGGACCCGCGCCACCAGGGGTTCGAGCGTGCGGCGGATCTCGGCGACGTCGGAGGTGCCGATCAGGTGGTGGTCGATGCCGAACGCCGCCGCCCGGCCCGCGATGCTCCCCGCCAGATGCCGGGCGGTGGGCGTCGACTGGGCGATACCGTTGTTCTCGACCACGACGAGCAGCGGGAGCGCCCACAGCGACGCGATGTTCAACGCCTCGTAGACGGCGCCCTCGCCGAACGTGCCGTCGCCGACGTACACGCAGGCGAGGCGGCCGGGCTCGGCCCGCTTGAGGTGCAGAGCGACCCCCGCGGCGACGGGCAGGCTCTCGCCCTGCACGCCTGTGGACAGGAACCGGTCTCTGCGGATGTGCTGGCTGCCGCCGACCCCGGCGCAAACGGCCCCCTCCCTGCCCATGATCTCCGCGAGCAGCCCGGCGGGGTCGCGGAAGCGCGCCAGGTAGTGGCCGTGCCCGCGGTGGTTGCTGAACACGTGGTCACGCGGGTCGAGCAGCCCCTCGATGGCGACCGGGATGTACTCCTGCCCGAGGCAGGTGTGGGTCGTGCCGTTGAGCAGCCCCTTGCCATACAGGTCCAGCAGTTTCAGTTCGAACGCCCGGATCGTCAGCATGAGCGAGAGGTCGGCGTCGTCCGGCGTTCCCGCAGGTGAGACGGCCGTGACAGGCTGCGTCATCCGCGGATCACCTGGAGCACGCCGGCGATCGTCGGGTTGTCGAAGAAGTCGTCCAGGTCGACCTCCACGCCCAGCCGCTTGCGCATGCGGGCGATGATCTGCGTGATGATCAGCGAGTGGCCGCCGAGCTCGAAGATGTCGTCGTGCGGCTCGATGGGAGCGAGCTTGAGCACTTCCTCCCAGATGGCGCGGATCTCGGCCGCCAGGGGGTCGTCGAGATCGACGCCCGCGCCGCCGTCCTCCGGTGCCGCCTCCACTGTCGAGGGGCTGGGGACGGGCCAGGCGACCACGGGTCCCCGGGCCGGCAGCATCTCCAGGGACCGGGCGGGATCCTGGGCGATCGCCGCCAGCACCGCCCGCAGGTCGTCGGCGAACCCGACCGGGTCGGTCAGCTCGCCGGGGTCGTAACGCAGGCTCGCGGTCATCCCCGGCGTCGCCGGGTCGTCGTCCGTACGGCCGGCGGAGTCGAGGACCTGGAGTTGCAGGGCCCCTCGCACCGCGTGGTTGAACGCCAGCCAGTCGACCTCGCCGAACCCTGCCGTCGAACCTGTGGTCAACGGACCCCGGCGGTAGCTGACCGAGACGGGAGCCAGCGCCGCGTGCGGTTTGAGCCCGGCGACCGCCCTGGCCAGGGGGACCTCGCGATAGGCGTACAGGCTCCTGAGCTCGGCGCGCAGCGCGGCGGCGAACGTCACGAACGGCGCGTCGGCCGGCGGGCTGGAGAAGACCGGCAGCTCGTTGACGAAGGGGCCGATGTGTCCCTCCGACTCGGCGGTGCGGGTCGAGAGGTCGACCGCGGTGACGACGTCGGCGTTGCCGTACGACATGAGGAGCGCGTGCAGCGCCGCGAGCAGCACCTCGAACCTGGTCAGACCGGGCAGGCCGGGGACGTCGAGAGAGAACTCCAGCAGCCGCCCCGGGCCACCCCGGCGGGAGCGCAGCGCCCCGCCCGGCACGACCATGTCGCCCGGTTCGCGCCACCTGTCCGCCCAGAACGCGCGGGCCTCGCCGAGCAGGGCCGCCACTCGCTCCCGCTGCCCGGCGGCATGGTCAAAGGGGTCGAGGGGGGCGAGCGGCGGCGGCACGGCGCCGCTCGCGAACGCGGCCAGGTCGGCCACCAGGATGTCCTTGGACCCGCCGTCGAAGACCAGGTGGTGGGCGACCACCACGAGGGTGTCGCCGACCAGCGTGAACCGGACGAGCGGGCCGTCCTCCAGGTCGAAGGGCCGCCCGACGGCCTCCTCCACCGACCCCCCCGTCTCCAGCGACGGGGGCCGGGCGGCGGGCACCAGGTGGGGCACGCCGTCGTGCTCCCGCACGGCCCGGCTCAGCAGCGGATGCCGCTCGACCACGCGCGCGCACGCCGCGGCCAGCACGGCGGGATCGGGAGCCCGCGAACCGTCGAAGCGGATCACGACCGGCATGTGGTAGGCCGACCCCGCCCCCATCCGCTCGGTGACCCACATCCCATGCTGGGCGAACGAGACCTGCGTCATGGTGCGACCTCTCGCAGTGAGCGCTTGTCGACCTTGCCGCCGTTGTTGCGGGGCAGGGCGTCGAGGGTGACGAGCCGTACGGGAAGCTCGTGCGGGGCCAGCAGGTCCTTCAGGAAGATCCGCAGCTCCTCATGAGAGACGGTCCCGACGACGGCGACCGCGACGGCCTTGCCGAGCGTGGGGTGGGGCACCCCGTAGGCGGCCGCCTCGACGACGCCGGGATGGCGGTGCACTGCCTCCTCGACGTGGATGGTCGACACCTTGTAGGCCCCCGACTTGATCACGTCGCTCTCGCGGTCGACCAGGTAGAGGTAGCCGTCGTCGTCGAGATAGCCGAGGTCTCCCATGCGCACCCAGCCTCCGCGGAAGACCTCGCCCGTGGCGGCCTCGTCGCCGTAGTAGGCGCGGGTGGCGGCCGGCGACCGCATCCAGACCTCGCCGGTCGTGCCGGGCGGCAGCGCCACGCCGTCCGCCGCGGCGATCCTGACGGCCCCGCCGGAGACCGGGCGGCCCACGCTCGACGGCCGCTCGGGATCGTAGATCATCACGGTCTGCGCGGGCGCGGCCTCGGTCGAGGTGTAGTAGTTCGTGATCGTCGCGTTGGGGAACGCGGCGCTGAGGTCGCCCGCGACCCGCGCGGGCAGCGGCGCCGCCGCCGAGCCGAGCAGCAGCACGCTCGACAGGTCGTGCCTGGCCTGCACCCCGGCGGCGAGCATCTCGATCGCCATGGCGGGAACCACGAAGACCGTGCCCGCCCGATAGTGCTCGATCAGCGCGGCGAACCTGCCGGGTGTGAACCGCGGCAGCGTCACCACCTCGGGATGCGCGTCCACGGCGTTGACCAGCATCCACTGCCCGGCGTTGGTGCCGATGGGAAACGCGTGCGCGAGATGCCGGGAGTGGGTGAACGGCCTGCGGCGGCCGCCGCAGCCGTGGGCCAGGTTCGCGTGGGTGGCGGCGACCCCCTTGGGCCGTCCCGTGGTGCCGGACGTGTAGAGGATCTGCGCCGGGTCGCCCGGCCCCGACGGTTCGAGCTCCTCGCCTCCGCCGCGCCCGCCCCCGCCGCTCTCGGCGTACGGCAGCTCGCCCGGCCGCAGCACCGCCGTCGCACCGCAGTGCGCGAGCATCGCGTCGGTGTCGGCGGCGGCCAGGCGGTCCGAGAGCGGTACGGCGACCGCCCCCGCGTTGAGGACGCCGAAGAAGGCGACCGCGTAGTCCAGCCAGTCGCCGTTGCCGAACACGAGGCCGACCCGGTCGCCGCGCCCGATCCCCCGGCCGCGCAGCGCCCGGGCCACGCCGTGGGCCCGGTGCTCCCATTCGCCGAAGGTCAGCGAGCCCGTGCCGTGCACGGTCATCGCCACCCGGCCGGGATCGGCGGCGGCCCGCTCCCGGAGCAGGCCGGGAAGAGTCTTGCTCACGATCGGCTCCCGGAGTCGCCAGGTCGAGAATCGCCGGATCAGAGGCCGTGATCTATCCGGCCTCTAATAAGAAAGTTTACTAATTAAACTCTGGCGTCAGTCTGACACGAGCCCGCCGGGAGGGGCAACCCCCCGAGTCGGCCGCGCCGACGGAGGAGTCTTGCGGGTGGCCGAAGATCCGTGGAACACTGCGGCCAACCAGAAAACTGTTAAGAAGCTTTCCAGAAGGCCACCTGCCCGGGGGTAGGCACGTGAAGACAGGTCCGCTGTCGCGTGGTCAGGAACGACTCTGGTTTCTGAACCAGCTCGATCCCGACGATCCCTCGTACAACACCGCCTACGCCTACCGGCTGCGCGGGGAGCTCGACATCCCGGCCCTCGAAGCCGCCTTCAGCGTGGTCGCCGCCAGGCACGACGCGCTGCGCACGCGCTTCGTGCAGGCCGGCGGGCGGCCGGCGGCCGTCGTGGATCCGCCGGCCCCGGTGACGATCGAGCAGGTCGCGGCGGGATCCGCGGACGAGGCCGGGCGGATCGTCCGCGCCCGCACCAATGCCGCGTTCGATCTCGCCGAGCGGCCGCCGTTCCGGGTCACGCTGGTGCGCCTCGGCCCGGCCGACCACGTGCTGTGCGTCGTGTTGCACCACATCAACGGCGACGGCTGGTCGCTCAACGTGCTGCGAAACGAGGTGGCCGACCACTACGCGGGCCGGCCGCTTCCCGATGCCCTCCCACGCCAATATGGCGACCACGTGCTGGGCCTCGACGACTCGGCGGATCTGGACTGGTGGGTGTCGCGGCTGGCCGGGGCGCCCGTCCTGGAGCTGCCCGCCGACCGGCCCCGCCCGGCGACGCGGAGCACGGCGGGCGGGGAGGTCCGTTTCCGCATCCCGCCCGAGCTGGCCGCACGGGCGGCGGAGGCGGCCCGGCAGGCGCGCTGCACGCCCTACATGCTGCTGCTCGCGGCCTACCAGGTGCTGCTCTCGCGGCACAGCGGGCAGACGGACTTCTGCGTGGGCACCCCCTCGGCAGGCCGCGACAGCACCGAGCTGGAGCAGATGATCGGCTACCTGTCGACCACCATGGTGCTCCGGTGCGACCTGTCCGGCGCGCCGAGCTTCGGCGAACTGCTCCGCCGCACCCGCCGGGCCGTCCTGGACGGGCTCGCCCATCGGGACGTGTCGTTCGAGCGGCTGATCGGCGTGCTCGGCGTGGAGCGCGACCCGAGCAGGACCCCGCTGTTCCAGACCATGTTCGCGCTGCACACCCACGGCGACGTGGCCGATCCGGTGCCGGGCGTGGCCGCCGAGCCGTTCCCGCTCGGCTGGCATCCCGCGAGAGTCGACCTGTCGCTCGACCTGTTCGCGGAGGACGACGGCGGCGTGCTCGGCGTCGCCATCTACAGCGAGGAGCTCTTCGACCACGAGACGGTCGAGCTGATGACCGAGCGCTATCTCGTGCTGCTCGCCGCCGCGGTCGCCGACCCCACGCTGCCCGTAGGACGGCTCGACCTGCTCGCCGGGCGGGAGCGGGCCAGGCTCGCCGCGTGGAACGACACCGCGAGAGAGCTGCCCGCGCTCACGCTGGTCGACCTGGTGCTCGACCGGGCGGCCGCCGCGCCCGACGCGGTGGCGGTGGTCGCCGAGGCCACGCCCCGCCGGGAGCTCACCTATCGCGAGCTGGCCGTACGGGCGGCGGGGCTGGCGGCGCGGCTGCGCGACCGGGGCATCGGGCGCGGCAGCGTGGTCGCGGTGCACATGTCGCGCGGCGCGGACATGATCGTGGCGTTGCTGGGCATCGCCATGTCGGGTGCGGCCTACCTGCCGGTCGATCCCGGCTATCCGGCGTCCCGCGTGGCGTACATGATCGAGGACTCGGGCGCGGCCCTCGTCCTCACCGACGCCGACCTCCTCACAGCTGATGAGCCGACTGGGACCGCCCCCGTCGGCAGGCCTTCGCCGGACGACACCGCCTACGTGCTCTACACCTCCGGCTCGACGGGACGGCCGAAGGGCGTGGTGGTGCCGCACCGCGCGCTCGCCAACTTCCTGCCGGCCATGCGCGACCTCGTCGGCTCGACGCCCTCGGACGTCTGGCTCGCGCTCACCTCGCTGTCGTTCGACATCTCCGCACTGGAGCTCTACCTGCCGCTGGTCACCGGCGGCCGGGTGGTCGTCGCCGGCGCGGAGACGGCGCGCGACGGCGCGGCCCTCGCCCGGCTCATCGCGGACACCGGCGTGACCCACGTGCAGGCCACCCCGTCGGGCTGGCGGGTGCTGCTCGCGGGCGACCTCCCGCCGGTCGTCGCCCTCGCCGGGGGCGAGCCCCTCCCGCTCGCGCTCGCCGCCGAGCTGCGGGCACGCGTGGGCAGGCTCGTCAACATGTACGGCCCGACCGAGACCACGATCTGGTCGACCGCCTGGGAGGTGCCCGAGCGGCCCGATCGGGTGACCATCGGCCGGCCGATCGCGAACACCACCGTCCACGTGGTCGACGCGGAAGGCTCTCACATGCCGATCGGCGTGCCCGGTCAGCTGCTGATCGGCGGCGAAGGCGTCGCGACCGGCTACCTCGGCCGTCCAGAACTCACGGCGGAGCGGTTCGTACGGCACGGCTCGGAGCGCGTCTACCGCACCGGCGACGTCGTCAGATGGCTGGCGGACGGCACGCTGGAGTTCATCGGCCGCACGGACAACCAGGTCAAGTTGCGCGGGCACCGGATCGAGCCGGGCGAGATCGAGGCCGTGCTCGAAGCGCATCCGGCGGTCCGCCAGGCGGTGGCCGCCGTACGCGACGACCTGCTCGTGGCTTTCATCGTCCCCGAAAGCGCGGGAACACTCGATGACTCCACCCTCCGGCGGCACGTCGCCGGGCAGCTCCCCGGCTACATGGTCCCCGCGGCGTTCGTGACGCTCGACGCGCTGCCGCTCACCCCGAACGGCAAGGTCGACAGGAAGGCCCTGCCGCATCCTCAAACCGCCAAGCCGGTGGGGGTCCCGCCGCGCACGGACGCCGAGCGGCTGGTGGCCGGGGTCTTCGCCGAGGTGCTCGGCGTCGGGAGCGTCGGCGCGGACGACGACTTCTTCGCGCTCGGCGGCCACTCGCTGCTGGCCACCATGGTCACCTCCCGGCTGCCGGTGCGGATCCCGGTGCGTGAGCTGTTCACCCGCCCGACCGTCGCGGCGCTGGCCGAGCTGCTCGACGAGGCCGCCTCACGAGACCAGGACCCCGGCGACGGCCCGCGCCCCCGCCCGGCCGGGGAGCCCGCGCCGCTCTCTCCCAGCCAGGAACGGCTCTGGTTCCTGCATCGGCTCGACCCGGACGACGCGTCGTACGCCATGTGGATCGTGCGGCGGCTGCGCGGTCCGCTCGACGTGGCGGCCCTCGAACGGGCCCTGGCGGCGCTGGTCGCCAGGCACGAGAGCCTGCGCACGCGGTTTCCCGAGGTCGACGGCGCCCCGGTCGCGGTGGTCGAGCCGCCCGGGCCCGTGCCTGTCGAGGCGGTCTCGGCCGCCGACGTCGCGCACGCGGAGGCGCTGGTCGCCGAGCGCACGAACGCGGCGTTCGACCTGGCTCCCCGGCCGCCGCTGCGCGTGACGCTGATCCGAATCTGCTCCGCCGACCACAACCTGGATGACCACGTGCTGTGCGTGGTCCTCCACCACATGCTGGGCGACGGCTGGTCGCTGAACGTCATGCTGGACGAGCTGGCGCGGCTCTACTCGGGCGAACGGCTCGATCCGGTGCCCCTGCAGTTCGGCGACGTCGCCCGGTGGCAGCACGAGCGCGACCAGGACGAGCTCGTCGCCTACTGGAGCGAACGGCTGGCCGATGCGGCCCCGCTCGACCTGCCGGCCGACCGGCCGCGCCGCTCACCACCGGTCAGGAAGGGCGGCTTCCACACGTTCCGGCTGCCGGCCGAGGACGTGGCGCGGCTGGTCGAGCGGGGCAGGGAACACGGCGCGACGCTGTTCATGACGCTGCTGACCGCCTATCAGGCGGTGCTCGCCGCGCAGAGCGGTCAGCGCGACATCACGATCGCCACCGTCGCCTCCGGCAGAGACCGGGTCGAGTTCGAGAACGTGGTCGGCTACTTCGCCGACGTCCTCCTGATCCGCACCTGGCCAGAGCACGCGGACCGGCCGAGTTTCGGAGAGTCGCTGGAGCGCACCCGCGACGCGGTCCTGTCGGCGTTCGAGCATCAGGGCATCCCGTTCGAACGGCTGCGCGTGCCCGCCTTCCAGACGATGGCGATCCTGCACAACCAGGACACCGGCGCCGCCCCGGCCGCCTTCTCCGGGCTGGTGACCGAGCCGTTCGCGCACGGCTTCGAACAGGTCAAGTTCGACCTGATGCTGGAGGCGTGGCAGGACGAGCGCGAGCTGCTCGTCGTGCTCTCCTACGACGCCGCGCTGTTCGACCCCGGCACCGTCGAGGCGATGGCGGCCCGGCTGGAGCGGGTGCTGCGGCAGGACTTCGCCGCTCCCCCGCAGCTGAGCACCCCGGCGGAGGAGGCCCGCCTGCTGGAGATCGGCCGCGGGCCCGAGGTCATCCCTGAGCCGTACGTCCCCGAGCTGGTGGCCTCGGCCGTACGCGCCCACCGGGACTCGTGCGCGGTGGGCGACCTGACCTACGGCGAGCTGGACGCGCGTGCCGCAGAGCTGGCCGCGCTGCTGCAGGCGCGCGGCGCCGGCCCGGGTGACGTCGTGGGCGTCCTCCTCGGCCGTACGCCCGACTCCGTCGCCGCGCTGCTCGCGGTCTGGCGGGCCGGGGCGGCCTACCTTCCGCTCGACCCCGCCCTTCCGGGCGAGCGGCTGGCGTTCATGCTCGGCGACAGCGCCGCCACGCTCGTCCTGAGCTCCGCCGACCTGGCCGCCGACCTGGCCGCCGACCTGGCTGGGGGGTTGCCGCCGGGCGTCCCGGTGGCGTACGCGTCGGACGCGGTCGCCGGGAACACGCCGCTGCCCGTGCCGGTCACGGGCGACGCCGCGGCCTACGTGATCTACACGTCCGGCTCGACCGGGACGCCGAAGGGCGTGGTCGTGGAGCATCGCAACCTCGCGGCCAGGGTCGCCTGGATGGCCGGGGAGTATGGCCTGGGGCCGGATGACACGGTCGTGCAGTTCGCCTCGCTCGCCTTCGACACGCACGCCGAGGAGATCTATCCGGCGCTGGCCTCGGGCGCCCGCCTGGCGCTTCTGCCCGACGGCGCGGTGACGCTCACCGACCATCTCGACGGCGTCACCGTCCTGGACCTGCCGACCGCCTACTGGCACCACCTGGTCGACCAGATCGAGTCGATCGCCTGGCCGCCGTCGCTGCGGCTGGTCATCCTGGGCGGGGAGCAGGTGCACGAGGCCGCGGTGAGCCGCTGGCGTGAGCGGTTCGGCGACCGGGTGCGGCTGGTCAACACCTACGGCCCGACCGAGGCGACGATCATCGCGACGCTCGCCGAGCTGGACGGCTCGCCGGGGCGTCCGCCGATCGGCAGGCCCATCGGGGGCACTCATGTGTACGTCCTCGACGCCGGCGGGCGGCTCGCTCCCCCCGGCGCCGCCGGAGAGCTGTGCATCGGCGGGGCGGGCGTGGCCCGCGGCTACCTCGGCCGTCCCGAGCCGACCGCCGAGCGGTTCACCGACCTCTACGGCGAGCGCGTCTACCGCACCGGCGATCGGGTGCGGTGGCGGCCCGACGGGCAGCTCGAATTCCTGGGCCGGTTGGACGAACAGGTGAAGGTGCGCGGGTTCCGCATCGAGCCGGCCGAGATCGAGGCGCGCCTGCTGGCCCATCCCGAGGTGGGCGAGGCCGCGGTCGTCGCGATCGGCGACACGCTGGTCGGCTACGTCACCGGATCCGCCGGCTTCACCGGGCTGGCGGAGTTCACCGGCGCGGCGCTGCCGCCGCACATGGTGCCGACCGCCTGGGTCCGGCTCGACCGGCTGCCGCTGACGCCGGGCGGCAAGGTGGACCGGGCCGCGCTGCCCGCGCCGCAGGCCCACCGGGAGGCGTACGTCGCCCCCGGCACCGACGCCGAGGAACTGGTGGCCGAGGTCTTCGGCGAGGTGCTCGGCGTCGAGAGGGCCGGGGTCCACGACGACTTCTTCGCGCTCGGCGGCCACTCGCTGCTCGCCGTACGGATCGTCTCGCGGCTGCGCGGCACGACCGGCCTGGAGCTGCCGATCCGCACGCTGTTCACCCATCCCACGGTCGGTGGGCTGGCCCGGGCGATCGAGGACCTCCTGATCGCCGAGCTCGACGAGATGTCGGACGAGGAGGCGGAACGCCTCGCCAAGGAGCTGGAATGATCAAGGAAAGGCTCGCGGAACTCGTCGCGGAGTCGTCCGACGGCGCCGTCACCGCCGATGAGGTGCTGGCCGCGACCGTGCCGCTGTCGGCCCTGGGCGTCACGTCGATCTCGATGCTGCGGCTGATCGACGCGATCGAGTCGGAGTTCGGCGTGGAGTTCGACCTGAGCGACGACGGCATGGGCCTGCTGGACGATCTCGACCGGCTGGCCGCACACCTGGCGTCCACGGCCTCCCGATGAGCGTCACCGGCCCGACGCCGTACGTCGAGTTCGCCGGACCGGGTTCCGCACCTTCAACCGGACCGCCGACGGCGCCGCTGACCTGGGGTCAGCGGGCCATCTGGGAGGCGATCGTGCGGACGGCCCCCGACGACCACTACTTCAACTTCGGCCGGGTGCTGAAGGTGCCGGGTTCCCGCACCGTCGCCGAGGTGTGCGCGGCGCTGGCCGCCCTCCTCGCGCGGCACGGCGCATTTCGCACCCGAATGAGCGACCCGCTCCGCACCACACTTGCGGAGCCCTACCAGCGGCTGGCGGAGAAGGGCCGGCTGCCGGTCGTGGTCACGACCGAGGACCCCGACCGGGTGCTGGACGAGCTGGCGGCGCGGCCGTTCGACTACTTCGGCGAATGGCCGGTGCGGGTGGCGCTGGTGCTCGACGGCGATCGGGTCGCCCATGTGGTGCTGGTCTTCTGCCATCTGGCCGCCGACGGGCTCGGCGCGGAGGTCGCACTGCGCGACCTGCGGATACTGCTGCTCCGGGGTCCAAACGTACGGCGGCCCGCGGCTCCGCAGCCGCTCGACCTCGCGCGCCGGCAGGCCGGTGCCGAAGGACGGCGGGCGGCGCAGACGGCGGCGGCGCACTGGGAGCGCGAATATCGGCGCATCCCGCCGACGATGTTCGCCGCGTTCTCCACATCCTCAGCGCCGAGCGGATCTCCGGCCGGGCCGCCCATCTGGCGTGCGCTGCTGCGCTCCCCCGCCCTGGAGCTCGCCGTCCGCTCGATCGCCGCCGAGCACGCCGCCTCGACCTCGACCGTGCTGCTGACGGCCGTGGCGGAGCTGGTCGGCAGGTTCACCGGCCACGAGACGTGCGCGGTGCTGCCGATCTCGGCCAACCGGTTCCGCCGCGACACGACGGACATCGTCGCCACGATGTCGCAGGAGGGGCTGTTCACGCTCGACCGGCGGGAGGCGACCTTCGCCGGCCTGCTGCGGGCCGCCGGGCCGGCCGCGCTGCGCGCCTACCGCAGCGCCTACCACGACCCGGCCGACCGCAACCGGATCACGGCCTCGGTGAGCGCCGAGCGTGGCGAGCCGATCCACCCCTACTGCTGCTTCAACGACATGCGTTTCGCCGACCCGGGGCCCGCCCGGTGCGACCCGGCCGAGATCACGGCCGCGCTGGCCCAGACGTCGGTGACCTGGCCGATGAGCCAGGACAAGCTCAATTGCCGGTTCTGCGTCCACCTCACCGCCGAGGGCGTCTCGCTCACCGCCGACACCCGCTGTCTGTCCCGGCCCGGCATGGAGCGTTATCTCCTGGAACTCGAAGCCCTCCTCGTCGAAACGGCCCTCCGATGACCAGTCCGATGACCGTGCGGGCCTATGCCACCTCGACGTCCTGCGTGCAGGGGGCCTCGCTGGGCTTCGTCCTCGACCGCCCGGCGCCCGTGGTGGTGACCGACGCGGCCGACGACCGGGTGATGTTCGAGGGACTCGCCTCCGCGCCCCGGTGGGAGCTCGGCATCCCCGCCGGCTGGCGCAGCTCGCTCTATCGGGCTCGCTTCGGCCCCGACGAGCCGTGGCCGTTCGGACTGCCGGGGAGCGCGCCGTGCCCGGACAACGAGGTCTACTTCGTGGTGCGGCAGGCCGTGCCCAGCTCGCCGGTGCTGCTGAGCGTCCCCTTCACCACCTGGCAGGCGTACAACAGGGCGGGAGAACCGGGGCAGAGCATCTACTGGACCGAGTCGCCCACTCGGGCCGCGCGGGTGACCTTCGACCGGCCCGGCGGCGGGCCTCCTCCCGAACGCTGGGAGGAGGGGCTGATGCGCTGGCTGCGCCGCGGCGGCTATGACGTCGCCTACTGCTCCAACCTGGACCTCCACGACGGCCTCGGCCTGCTGTCCCGGCACCGGCTGCTGATCGTCAACGGGCACGACGAGTACTGGTCTCTGGGGATGCGCGACGCCGTCGAGGAGTTCGTACGACGCGGCGGCAACGTCGCGTTCTTCTCCGGCAACACCTGCTGGTGGCAGATCAGGCTGGAAGACGGTGGCCGCACCATGGTCTGCCACCGCGACCCGGTGACCGACCCCATGGCCGCCGCCGATCCCCGGCAGACGACCGTCGAGTGGTCGGCCGCGCCGGTGAACCGGCCGGAGAACACGCTGACCGGCGTGAGCTTCCGCGCGGGAGCCGGAGCCTGGGGACCGCACATGCCGCGCATGCTGGAGGAGTCGTACACCACGCGTTTCGCGGCCCACTGGGTGTTCGAGGGGACGGGGCTGACCGACGGCGACAAGTTCGGCGAGGGCTGCCTGGGCTACGAGACCGACGCCGCGGAGTTCGAGGAGGTCGGCGGGGTCCCCCGGGCGACCGGCAGGAACGGCACGCCGCCGTCGTTCGTCGTCCTCGCCACCGCCGACCTGCGGCACTGGAGCGCGTACGGCCAGGGCGGCATGGCGACCATGGGCGTGTTCACCAGCGGTCTCGGCACCGTCTTCACCGCCGCCACCGTGAACTGGGGCAACGGCCTGCACGACCCCGTCGTCGACCGGATCACCCGCAACGTGGTCGACCGGCTGTCGGCCGCCCCCGGCGAGGAGCGCTGGGACGTGATCGGCCCGCCGGCCGACCTGCGGGCGCTCGCGGTGCTCGGCCGCACCCTGCACGCGGTGAGCGCGGACGGCACGCTGCTGGCCCGGGAGCTGTGCGGCCAGAACCTGCCCTGGCGGCCCGTCGGCGCCGCCGACGGCGTACGCGCCCTGGCCGTCCCCCGCGAGGCCGCGGGCGGCGTCGCCGCCGGCCTGTACGGCGTCACACGCGACGGGCGGCTCCTGCGCCACGACGAGCCGGGATGGCGGGAGGCCGGCCCCGCGCCCGGGTCCGCCGTCGGCCTGGCCGTGGCCGACTGCACCTTCTGGGTGGCCACGTCGTCGGGGGAGTTGTGGCGGCAGCCGTTCGGCGGCGACGGCTGGGAGCGCGCCGGCTCGTCGGGAGGCGCCGTCGCCCTCGGCGGGATGAACGGCAGGCTCTTCGCCCTCGACTGCGAGGGTCGTCTGCTGACCCGGCTTCCCCCGCCTTCCGCGAACGACTGGGAGTGCCACGCGGAGGCGGTGCCGGGCACCACGTTCACCGCCCACGCCGGGCTCGTCGTCGCCGCCGGACCCGGCACCCCCCTGCGCTGGCGCCCTATCTGACGCCTACAGGTTGCTCGCCGTCCTCCTGTCGGTCTCCCTTTCCACCACGTCGTGCCTGGACGAGGAGTTCGGGGGAGGCTCGAACGCCTCGGAGACCGAGAAGGGGCAGGTGCAGGAGCCGAAGAAGGCGAAGCAGCCGAAGGAGCCGGAGAAACCGAAGGGCCCGGTCTGCCCTGCTCCGGGGCCCATCACGAGGTCCCAGCTCCCGAGCTTTTCCCCGGCGGACGGGGTCAGTGTGATCGTGCAGAACCCCTGCATCAGCATCGCGGGCCTGGCCGAAGACGTCCTCGGTTTCATCCCCGAAGGGCGCTCCGAGGAGTTCAGGGAGTTCCGCGGCGGGCTCGAGCGCTTCGTCAGCAGGGTGAACGCGGTCAACGACGCGGCGGAGTGCGCCTATGAGACCGACCACCTGGCGCTCGGGGTGTATCACCACGACCGCGCCGCGTGGTCGATCGGCATGGTCGCGGTCGTCCGCGGAGACCTGGACGCGCTGGTCGACACCGGGGTTTGCTGGCTGCTGAGAAGGCTGCCGTTCGACATCCCCACGGGAGACGTTCTCAGAGATGACGGTTTCCGTCCCGACTTCTGCGCCGACGCCGTCACCAGGACAAGCAAGGGCTATCGCTTCACGATCCTGTGGATCGGCTCGTCCGACGTCATGTGCAGGAACCTCGCCAACCGCTACACCGCCACCGGGTAAGGCCGCCGCAACCGTCGTGATTGCCGGATTGTCGGTCGGGCGCGCGATACTCGCCGCTGGCGATCACGAGGATGAGGCATCCGAGATGGCGCGGTCACTCCGTCGTGTCGCTTGAACAACGAGCTACGTCAAGCACACGGTGGAGGTGTCGGCATGACCGCGGAGCGGATGCTGACCTATGTCGGCGGCGGTTCGGCGAAGTTCTGGGAAGTGCGCCAGAACGGCACGGAGCTGAACATCCGCTATGGGCGGATGGGCACGGCCGGTCAGTCTCAGGTGAAGTCGTTCGGCTCCGCTGCCGCCGCCGAGGCGGCGGCCGGCAAGCTGGTGGCGGAGAAGTTACGCAAGGGCTACACGGAGGACGCGGCCGCCGCGCCGGTCACCGCCCGGCCGGCGGCCTCCCCTCCGACTACCTCCCTTCCGGCCACCTCCCCGGCGGGAACCGGCAGCGTCGCGGACGAGGACCGGCTGACGATGCCGGCCGCGTGGCTACGTGTTCTTCATCCGCGGCGGGGCGGCGTGAAGGTGGCCGTGAAGAAGCCCGACGCGCGGGCGCCCGGAAAACTCGCCGCGCTGCTGAACCAGCACCGCGAGCAGCTCCTTGACGTGCTGACGAAGTGTTCCGATCCGGAGATCGCCTCCGCGGGCACGGCCTACCTGGCCGGGGAGCCCGACGCCCCGCCGCTGGGCGCCGCGGTGGTCGCCGCGATCGTGGCCGCGTCCTGGCCTTCGAGTGAGGAGCCGTCGCTCCTTCTGTTCGCCGAGGCATGGCTGGCCGAACGCGGCCTGGCCTTCGCGGCAGTGGCCGCGACCGAACTGGCCTCGCTGCATCCCTATTTCTTCTCGGACACGCGGCCGGTCCGGCGGCTGGCCGACCACGAATCCCCCACACACTGGCGCGACTGGAATCGGCTGAAGCCCGCCACGCGGGTCCGCGCCGTCCTCACCACCGCGTCGGACGCCGAGTATGCCGAGGTCGTCGCGGCGCTGGCGCAGAGCCGTGAGGGAGGGCTGCACCACCGAGTGGCGGCCTCCTACCTGGTGCCGACCGAGGCCGACTGGGTCGCGGCCGACTGCGCGGAGATGAGCCGCCTCAATCGAGGGCTCGCCTTCATCCTGATCACCGCGATCAGCACGCCGGAGCTCGCGACGCTCATCGCGACCCACGCGCAGGCGTACTGGATCGCGGACTCCCTCGCCCTGCTCGCCACGCTCGTCGACGGCCTGGGGAACGCGGCCGTGCCGGTGCTGGCCGGATGGTTCGACGAGGTCGACCACGCGGACAGTCAGCGGCGGCTGCTGGGCGTGCTCGCCGAACTGCCGGCCGACGCGGCGATGCAGGCGCTCCTCGACCGGATCGATCACAAGCACACCCAGCCGGCCCTCCTGCGCGCGGCCGCCCGCTTCCCGCGCCGGGCGATGCGGATGCTGGCCGCCCACGACGGCAAGGCCGCAGACCTGCTGCTGCGCGCCCACGTGCTGTCCCATCCCGGCCTGGTGACCGAGGTGAGGGCGGCCGTCGGCGACGCCGCCGCCCGGCGGATCGACGCGATCGCGACCGCCGCGACGGCCGCCACCGCTCCGGCCGGGGCCCTGCCCGAGGTGCTGGTCACCCCGCCCTGGACCCGTCCGCGTACGGCCCGCAAGCCGGTCGTCGTGGCCGGCCTGGTATGCACCGACGAGCCGGCCGTGGTGTGGGGGCCGGGCGAGCGCGACGCGTGGCGGCCCGCCCGGCCGGGTGACGAAGCCTGGGACCGGCCCTGGCGCGAGAGCTGGGAAGCGGTCGCCGGCCGGATCGCCGACGGCCGGGGTGCCGTGTGGCACGACGAGATCGCCCTGTTCGTCGCCGGGCCCGACGAGCTGGCCGCACCGCTGATCGAAAAGTGGCGCCCGGACGACCTTTACGGGGCCTCCGAGTGGATGCCGAGGGTGGTCGCCAGGTTCGAGCTGGCAGCGCTGCCCGCGGTGCTGGACAGCGCCCGGCGCGGCCCCGCGACGGTCGCTCCGGCGCTGCTTCCGTTCACCGGCCCGGAGATCGCCGTGCTGATGGCCGAGTGGCTGGCGCGGCTGAAGTCGGTGCGGGCCACCGCGCTGGCGTGGCTGGCCCGTCACCCCGAGGCGGCCGCGAGTGCGCTGATCCCCCCGGCGCTGGGCAAGCCCGGGGTGGCCCGGCGGCAGGCCGAGCAGGCGCTGACGGTGCTGGCCGCGGGCGGCGCCCGCGACGCCGTCGCGCGGGCCGCCGCGGGTTACGGCCCCGCCGCCGAGGCCGCGGTCGCCGACCTGCTCGCGGCCGACCCGCTCGACGTGCTGCCCGCCAAGATGCCCGTGCTGCCCGAGTGGGCGGACGCCGCGATCCTGACCCCCATCCACCTGCGGGGCGACGCGGGCGCGCTGCCGCCCGAGGCGGTCCGCCATGTGATGACGATGCTGGCGATCTCCCGGCCCGGCGAACCGTACGCCGGTCTCACCCAGGTCAAGGAGGCATGCGACGCCCGCAGCCTCGCGGACTTCGTCTGGTCGCTGTTCCAGCGCTGGCAGGCGGCCGGCTATCCGTCCAAGGAGAGCTGGGTCATGGACGCGCTGGGCCTGCTCGGCGACGACGAGACCGTCCGGCGGCTGACGCCGTTGATCAGGGCCTGGCCCGGCGAGGGCGGGCACGCCCGTGCGGTCGCGGGCCTGGACCTGCTGGCCGGCATCGGCTCCGAGGTCGCGTTGATGCACCTGCACGGCATCGCCGAGAAGGTCAAGTTCAGCGGGCTCAGGAACCGGGCGAGGCAGAAGATGGACGAGGTCGCCGCTGAGCTCGGCCTGACGCCGCAGGAACTGGCCGACCGCCTGGTGCCGGACTTCGGGCTGTCCGCCGACGGCAGCCTGACCCTCGACTACGGCCGCAGGCGGTTCGTCGTCGGCTTCGACGAGCAGCTCAAGCCCTACGTGGCCGACGCCGCGGGAAAGCGGCTCAAGAACCTGCCCAAGCCTGGCGTGAACGACGACCCGGAGCTCGCGCCCGCCGCCTACCAGCGGTTCGCCGGGCTGAAGAAGGACGTGCGCGCCGTGGCCGCGGACACCATCCACAGGCTGGAGCAGGCCATGGTGAACCGGCGCCGCTGGAGCGGTGAAGACTTCACACGGCTGCTCGTCGGCCACCCGCTGCTCTGGCACATCGTGCGGCGGCTGGTGTGGGGGCTCTACGACCCCTCGGGCCGGCTCACGGGCGCCCTGCGCGTGGCCGAGGACCGCAGTTTCGCCGACGTCGAGGACGAGACGCTGATCTTGCCCGGCGACGCCGTCGTCGGGGTGGCGCACCCGCTGGAGCTGGGCGAGGACCTGGCCGCCTGGGCGGAGGTGTTCGCCGACTACGAGATCCTGCAGCCGTTCCCGCAGCTGGGCCGGGAGACGTACGGCCCAGACGAGACGCTGCTGGCCGAGATCTGCTCGGCCAAGATCCCCACCGTGAAGGTGATCGGCCTGGAACGGCGCGGCTGGCGGCGGGGTGACCCGCAGGACGCCGGCCTCCAGTTCTGGATCGAGCGAGACGTGCCGGGCGGCCAGGTCATCACGATCGGGATCAGCCCGGGCATCGCGATCGGCTATCTCGACTTCGCCGACGAGCAGACCCTGGAGGGGATCGCCCTCGACGGCCTCGATCCGGTCACCGTCTCCGAGATCCTGCGCGACCTCCGGGAGATCACCCGATGAACGAGCACGTCCAGCGGCCCCCGGCCGAGATCCGCTACGCCGACGAGCTGGCCCGGCTGCGGGACGCCGACACCGACGCCCGGCCGCCCGGCTGGGCGCTGAGCCTGCGGGCCGCCCGGCGCTTCGTCCTCGGCGACGAGAAGCTCGGCATCAGCCGCAAGTTCGTGGGCGACCCCTCGCTGATCGACCGGTCCCTGGTGACGCTCGCGACCAACCGCGGGCTGATGCTGGTGGGTGAGCCGGGCACGGCCAAGTCGCTGCTGTCGGAGCTGCTCGCCGCGGCGGTGAGCGGCACGTCGACGCTCACCATCCAGGGCGGGGCGGCCACCACGGAAGACCAGATCAAGTATTCGTGGAACTACGCGCTGCTGGTCGCCGAGGGCCCGTCCACCCGGTCGCTGGTGGCCGCTCCGCTGCTGCGCGGCATGGCCGAGGGCAAGGTGGTGCGCTTCGAGGAGATCACCCGGTGCCCGCTGGAGGTGCAGGACTGCCTGTTGTCGCCGCTGTCCGACCGGGTGCTCGCCATACCGGAGCTGACCGGCCCGGAGGCGATGGTGTTCGCCCGGGAGGGGTTCACCGTCATCGCCACCGCCAACACCCGCGACCGCGGCGTCAACGAGATGAGCGCCGCGCTCAAGCGCCGGTTCAACTTCGAGACGGTCTTCCCCATCGCCGATTTCGACACCGAGCTGATGCTGGTGGAGGCGGAGGCCAGGGCTCTCCTGCAGCGGTCGGGCGTCGGCGCGCCGCCACGGCGCGACGTGCTGGAGGTCCTGGTCACCACGTTCCGGGAGCTGCGCGAGGGGCAGACGGCGCGGGGTGACGCCACCGACCGGCTGTCGGGGGTGATGAGCACCGCCGAGGCCGTCTCGGTCGCGCATGCCGTCGGGCTGCGCGGGTGGTTCCTGCGCGGCGAGCCCGGTGATGCCGCCGACCTCGTCTCCTGCCTCGCCGGCACGGCGGCCAAGGACAATCCGGAAGACCTGGCGAAACTCCGCAGATATCTGGAGCAGAAGCGGCCGGGAGACCAGTGGAAGGCCGTGCATGAGGCCCGTCACCTGCTGCCGGGCTGACCATGGCGGTCACGTTCCTCGGCGTGCGGCACCACAGCCCCGCCTGCGCCCGGCTGGTCGCCGACACCATCCGGTCCGTACGGCCCGCGTACGTGCTGGTGGAGGGCCCGGCGGACATGAACCACAGGATGGACGAGCTCTTCCTGGGCCATGAGCTGCCGATCGCGGTCTACACCGGCTATCGGGATCCGCAGCGGCGGCACGGCTCGTGGACGCCGCTGTGCGACTACTCCCCGGAGTGGACGGCGCTGACCACCGGCCGTGAGGTCGGCGCCGAGCTGCGCTTCATCGACCTGCCCGCCTGGCATCCGGCGCTGGCCGAGGTGCGCAACCGGTACGCCGACGCGGAGGCCCGCTACGGCGAGGTGACCGGGCGGCTGTGCCGCGCCTTCTCGGTGGACAACGTGGACGCCTTGTGGGACCACCTGTTCGAGATCGAACCGGCCGACGGGCTGGCCGAACGGCTGGCCGCCTACTTCGACCTGGTGCGCGGCGACACGCGGGCCGGCTCCGACGACATGGCCCGCGAGGCGTACATGGCGCAGTGGATCCGGGCCGCGGCCGCCGACGCGGGCGACAGGCCGGTTGTCGTGGTCACCGGCGGCTTCCACCGCCCCGCTCTGATGCGGCTGGCCGAGCAGGGCGACCGGAGCCTGCCGGAGGTGCCGCGGCCGCCCGCGGACGCGGTCGCCGCCAGTTATCTGGTGCCCTACTCGTTCCGGCGGCTGGACGCCTTCGACGGCTACCAGTCGGGCATGCCGTCGCCCGGCTACTACCAGCACGTGTGGGAGTCCGGCCCCGCCGACGCCGCCCGCAGGCTCACCGAGGCGGTGACGGCCCGGCTGCGGGAACGGCGCCGGCCGGTCTCCACCGCGGACCTGATCGCCGCCCGGGCCACCGCCGACGGTCTCGCGTTGCTGCGCGGTCATCCGCTTCCGGCCCGGGTCGATGTGCTGGACGGCCTGGCGAGCGCACTGGTCGGCGAGGCGATCGAGGTCCCGCTGCCCTGGGCGACCCGCGGCACGCTGCGGGCCGGCACCCACCCCGTGATCGTGGAGATGATCGCGGCCCTCAGCGGTGACCAGGTGGGCCGCCTGCATCACGCGACTCGGCTGCCACCGCTGGTCCACGCGGTTCTCCCCGTGCTGGGCGGCCCGGGTGAGGAACGGCTCGACCTCGGCACGGAGGCCGGCCGCGAGCGCAGCCGGTTTCTGCACCGGCTGCGGGTGCTGCGGATCCCCGGCGTGGTGCGCACCTCGGGACCCCGCCTGGCGGACGGCGCCGAGCTCGCCGAACGATGGACGCTGACCGACTCCGACGACCGGCTGCCCGCGCTGATCGACGCCGGTGGCTACGGCGTCGACCCGCAGGAGGCGGCGGCCGGAGCCCTCGCCGAACGGATCCCCGGCGCCGGCCTGGACCAGCTCGCCGACATCCTGTTCGACACGGCGCTGTGCGGCATCGGCGAACTGACCGGACGGGTGCTGGACGACCTCGCGCGGGCCGTCGGCGCGGCGTCCGACCTGGGATCGCTGGGCCGCACCCTCACCGTCGCCCTGGCCATGTGGCGCCACGACGACCTGTTCCGCACCGGCGGCAGCACCACCCTGGGCACGGTCGTCGCGACCGCCACCCGCCGGGCGTTGTGGCTGGCCGAAGGCGTGCGCGGCGGCCCGGCACCGGCCGACCTCCAGCGCATCGGCGCCCTGGTCGCCGTACGCGACGCGCTCCGGCACGCCGGCCCGTCGCTCGGACTGGACACGCAGGCGGCGCTGGGCGTCGCCGACAGGGTCGCCGTCCGCCAGGACGCGCCACCCGACCTGCGGGGAGCGTCGCTGGGCCTGGGCTGGTCACTGCGGGGCACTGCCGCCGCCGACCCGGCCCGGGCGGTGCGCGGCGCGTTCGTCCCCGCGTCGGCAGGCGACTGGCTGGCCGGGCTGTTCGCGCTCGCGCGCGAGGAGGTGCTGCACACCGGCGGCATGCTGGAGCTGCTCGACGAGCTGGTCGGAGAGATGACCGATCACGACTTCCTGGTGGCCCTGCCCGCCCTGCGCCAGGCGTTCGGCTTCTTCCCGCCTCGCGAACGGCACCTCATCGCCACCCGTCTGGTCGAGCGGCGCGCCGGGAGCGCGTCCGCATGGGACCTGATGCGGCTGGACGCGGCGCCCGAGCTGGTGGCCGCCGGCCGGGCACTGGACGAACGGGTCGAGGCGGCGCTGCGCCGGGAGGGACTGATCACACCATGACCGATCACACCATGACCGATCACACCATGACCGATCACACCATGACCGATCACACGCTCGACCCCGCGCTCGAACGGTGGCGCCTGCTGCTCGGCGAGGCGGGCAGCGCCTGTCTCGCCGAGCAGCCGCTCGGCGCGCAGGCCGCCGCCCGTGACGCGGCCATGGACTGGCTCTACGGCCGCGACGAGGAGCTGCGCCGGCGCGGCGTACGGCAGGGTGTGCAGCAGGGCACGCGGCAGGGCGGGACAGGCGAATCGACGCTGACCACCTTCGACTGGCTCGACGACATCGCGCGGCTGTTTCCCAAGGAGACCGTCGAACGCCTGCACCGCGACGCGGTCGAGCGTTACGAGATCCATGACGTGGTGACCGACCCGGCCGTGCTGGCGCGCATCGAGCCCAACCCCGTGCTGCTCAAGGCGGTGCTACGGACCAAGCACCTGATGAACCCGCAGGTGCTGCGGCTGGCCAGGCGGATCGTGGAGCAGGTGGTCAGGCAGCTCATGGACAAGCTCGCCACCGAGGTTCGCAGCGCGTTCTCCGGCGCCAAGGTGCGCAGGCCCGGCCGGATGCGGCTGGCCCGCAACTTCGACATGGTCAGGACGCTGCGCGCCAACCTCGGCCGCTATCAGCCCGGGACCGGCAAGGTGGTGATCGAGACTCCGTACTTCTTCTCCCGCACCCGCCGCCACCTGGAGCAGTGGCAGGTGATCCTGCTCGTCGACCAGTCCGGCTCGATGGCCGGCTCGGTGATCCACGCGGCGGTCACCGCGGCCTGCCTGTGGGGGTTGCCCGGTGTGCGCACCCACCTGGTCGCCTTCGACACCGAAGTGGTGGACCTGACCGCCGATGTCGACGATCCGGTGGAGCTGCTTATGAAGGTGCAGCTCGGCGGCGGCACCGACATCGCCCGCGCGGCGGCGTACGGCGCGAGCCTGGTGGACCAGCCGCGCCGCGCGATCGTCGTGCTGATCACCGACTTCTTCGAGGGCGGCGATCCGCGCCGGTTGGTGCGGGTCGTCCGCGACCTGGTGGCGCAGGGCAGCAAGGTGCTGGGCCTGGCCGCGCTCGACGAGCAGGCCGATCCCGCCTACGACCGGGAGCTGGCGCAGCGCCTCGCCGACGCCGGAGCCCACGTCGGCGCGATGACACCGGGCGAACTGGCGTCCTTCGTGGCGGAGCACGTGGGCCGATGAGGACGGATCTGCTCGGGCTCACCACGGACTCCCTGGCCGCGCTCACCAACCGCGGGCTGGTCAAACGTGCCGCCAAGGAGCCCGCGCCGGAGGTTCGCACCGACGCCGACGGCACCGTGCACGGCAGCTTCCCCGACGGCCCGTCCGCGACCCTGCCCACCGGCGGCCTCGACGCGGCCCGCTGCACCTGCGGCGCCACGGGCGTCTGCCGGCACGTCATCGCGGTGATCCTCGCCTACCAGCGCCTGCCCGCCGCGGCCACCCCAGTGGTGGAAGAGGCCGGTGCGGCGCCGTTGCCCTGGTCACCGGGGCAGGTGACCGATAACGAGCTCACCGCCAAGATCGGCACCCGCCTGATGGCCGCCGCTCGCCGCACGCACAGATCCGGATTCACCGCACGGGTCCGCCGGGCGACCCCCGCCGATCCGGTGCCGGAGGTCGAGCTGGCCACCGCGACCGTGCGCTTCCTGGTCCCCGGCGACCTCGGGTTCGTCCACACCGACACCGTCGCCGGCAGTCGTGACGACGTCATCGCCCTGGCGGTCTGGGCGTTCCGGGCCGCCGACGAGCTGCACCCCGGCGTCCCCGACGTACGGATCGACGTCGGCGGCGAGCCCGGATCCGGCACCGAAACCGGCAGCGAAACCGGCAGCGAAACCGGCAGCGAAACCGGCGCTGAATCCGGGCTGGGGCGTGCCCTGGGCCTGGCCGGCACGGTCCTGCGCGAGGGCGCGGCCCACCTCGGTCAGGGGCTCGACGCCGCCATCGCCGACGTGCGACGCCATCTCGACGCCGCCGGGCTGCGCTGGCCGCTGCTGGCGGTCGGCGACCTCGCCGAGCAACTGTCCTCCTATCGCGACCGCGGCGCCCACTATCGCCCCGAGCTGCTGGCGAGCCACATCGCCGAGCTGCACGCCCGGCACCGCGCGGTGACACGGCCGGACGCCACCCTGCGCGGCAGCGTGCTCGGCACCGCCGAAGCCGCCGAGACCCCGTTGCGCCGGGCGCGGCTGGAGAGCCTCGGCTGCCGGATCCGCGGGTTCGGCGACCAGCGGACGGCCGAGGTCTACCTGGCCCACAGCGACAGCGCCATGGTGCTGGTCCTTCGCCGTCGATGGGACGGCGACGACGACGGGGCGGCGCTGGCCGGGCGGCGGATCGCCACGTCGACGCTTGCCGCTCTGGCCACCGGCACCCTGGTCACGGAGTCCGCCGTCCGCAGCGCCAGCCGTACGGTGCGGCTGTCGACCGGGCGGATCTCCAAGACGACGGTCAGCCCGTCGCGCGGCGACTGGGGCGAACTGCCGTCGTCTCTGCTGGTGACCGACGTCGCCGCGCTCAGCCGTGAGCTCGACGCCCTCCCCCTGCGGCCCATCCGCCCGAGGGTGGAAGCGGAACTGGTCCGGGTCGTCGCCGTCGCCCGGGTGGAGGCCGTCACGTACGCGCCCGGAGACCAGCGCCTCGACGCCGTCATCGTCGACCAGGCGGGCAACACCGCCATCGTCAGGGCCACGCACACCGGCGCCACCCCCGGACGCCTCGACGCGCTGGCCACCGTGCTCGGCGGCGAGGAGGGCGAGCTGCGTTACGTCAGCGGCGTGCTCGGACGGATCGCGGGCGCTGTCGTCATCGATCCGATCGGCCTGGCGGTCGGCGGCCGGGTCGTCGTCCCCGACCTGCGGCCCGCCGGTGGGAGCGGCACGCTCGTGGTCGCCGACGACGTCCGGCACGAACCACTTACCGCGGCCCTGATCGACACCCGGGATCTGCTCGCCGAAGTGGCCCATCACGGCCTGTCCCACCTGCCGCCGACGTACGACGACCGGCTCGCCGCCGCGGCGCGGCGGCTGACCGTCCTCGGGCTGCACCGCATCGCGCAGGCCGTGACGGCCTTCGCGGCGGCGCGGACCCACGACTCCGACGAGGCCGTCGAACGGGCCTGGATCGACGCCTACCTGCGCCTGGAGGTCGCCCTGGACCTCAACTGACCTGAACTGACCCGCGCACGTGCGTCAGACGCGGGTGAAGTCCATCGTCCAGTTGGTCTCCCAGGTCTGGCCGTCGTCGTAGGAGAACGCCTGCTCCCAGCGGCACGAGCCGGGTGTGATCCCCGACCAGATGAACCGGATGAGGATCGGACGGCCGTCATCGGTGTCGTCGGCATAGAAGGTGCCGACCCCGTCGACGAAACGGCCCACGACCGGGACCGGATCCAGGCCGCGCCTGCTGTTGACCCAATGGATGGACCACTCGTCCCGCTCGGCGTCGTACGTCCGGATCGTCGCGCCGTCGAAGTCCTTTGTAGGCAGCGTGAGCGTGTCGAAGCTGCCCGCGCCGCCGAAGAAGCCCTGCGCGACGCAGCGTCCGGGGAACTCCTCCCACTCGTCGCTGCCGACACCCCGCTTCAGCAGCCTCCGGTTGGTCACGTCCCACGTGCCTGCGAAGAAATCGAAGTCGTGCACAGTCCCGTCCCTTTCACCCAACTCACGAACGGCCTTCTCGCTGAACGCCATGCCGGGACCGTACGGCTCCTCCACTGACACCTACTGTCAGTGGAGATGCGGGCTCGGGCTCAGGCCGGGGCGAGGACGCAGAACTCGTGGCCTTCGGGGTCGGCGAGGACGACCCATGAGACGTCGCCCTGCCCCACGTCGGCGGGCGTCGCCCCGAGCTCCTTCAAACGCGCGACCAGCTCCGCCTGATGGGCCGCGGAGGTGGTGGCGAGATCGAGGTGCACGCGATACCTCACCGTCTCGGGCTCCGGAACGGTGACGACACAGACGCAGACGGCGGCAGGGTCCGGCCAGACGAAGCCCACCGGCCCCACGCCTGTCACAGCGGGTCCGTCGCTGAACACATCCCAGCCGAGCGCATCCGCCCAGAACCGCCCCAGCGCCGAGCTGTCCCGAGCCTTGAAGTTCAGCAGACCAAGTCGCAGCGACATGCCGCCCACCCTACGGTCAGTCCTTGACCAGGAGGCCCTGGTAGACGACCTCGCCCTCGTCACCGTCCCATCGGTAGGCGAGCCCTTCCCCGCTCTGGATCAGGGCGATCCTGCCCGGGGCGCACGTGTCCAGCCGGAAGACGAGTGCCGTGGCCGAGCTGCGCGTCAGCGTCAGGCTCCCCCGGCATGAACTGTTGGTGTCCTTCCAGGTTCCGGTGCGCCCGCCCGCCTTCAGCACGATCTGTACGTCGGTCTCGCTGGTGCCGACGAGCTCGTCGGGTTGTAGGTGGCCTCCCCAGGTGCCGGCGAACGCGGCCGGAACCGTCCCGCCCGGCGTGGTCGACGGCTCGGCGGCCGCTGCCGGAGTCGCCGCGGCGTCCCCCGCAGCGTCCTCCGCCGGGTCCTCTGTCGCGTCCTCCGTCGTCACACTGTCGTCCTGCTCCGCGCCATAGGCCGTGTCGTCTGCCTCGGGCGTGGCGTCGGCGGGCGGAGGCGACGAGCCGGCCGCGCGCGAGACGGTCGTCGTGGCGGCGGGCGTCGTGGCGGCGGGCGTCGTGGCAGCGGGCGTACCGCCGGACAGCAGGCGCGGCGCCAGCAGGGCGGCGGTGACCGACACCGCGGCCACGGCGGCCACCACCCCGGCGACGATCCCCGCACGGGACGCCTGCCGGTGGCCGCCCGCCCCGGTCGGCTCCGCGCCCGACGGGAACGTCCCGCCCGGACCGGGAACCGGGAGGACCGCGGTCGTCCCGCCTTGCCGTACGCCTTCCGGCCTGGTGGTCGCCGCGGCCGCGCCCGCCTGGAGCGGGTCGCCGGCGGACCCGACGAGTTCCAGCAACAGGTCGCGGGAGGACGGCCGGCGCGCGGAGTCCTTCGCCAGGCAGCGTTCGACCACCGAACGCAGCGGCGGGGGCAGCGCCGAGGCGTCGGGCTCGGCGGTCAGGATCCGGTGCATGACGGCGGGGACGCCGTCGGCGCCGAAGGCCGCACGGCCCGTGGCGGCGAACACGATCGTGGCACCCCAGGCGAACACGTCGGAGGCGGGCGTGGCCGGGGCTCCGGCGATCTGCTCGGGAGCCAGGTAGGCCGGGGTGCCGACCGGGCCCGCCGTGATCGTGTCGCTCGCGCCGTGCCTGGCGATGCCGAAGTCCACCACCCGCGGGCCGTCCGGCCCCAGCAGCACGTTGGCCGGTTTGAAGTCGCGGTGCACGATCCCGGCGCCGTGAATGGCCGTCAGCGCCGTGGCCGTGCCGACCGCGAGGCGTTCCAGTTCGCCGCCTCGCAGCGGACCGCCGGAATCGACCCGCTGCTGCAGAGACGGCCCGTCGATGAACTCGCTCACCACGTACGGCATCCGGCCGTCGACCACCGCGGTCAGCACCCGGGCGGTGCAGAAGGGCGCGACCCCGCGCATCGCGTCGAGCTCGCGGACCAGCCGCTCCTTCACCGACGCGTCGAGCCCCGACTTGAGCACCTTCACCGCGACCGGTTCCCCACGAGGCGACCGGCCGAGGAACACCACCCCCTGCCCGCCCTCGCCGAGCCGCCCGCTCAGCGTGAACTCACCCAGCACGCGCGGGTCGTCGGGCTCCAGGGGGGTGACCATGCACCGAACCCTAACGACGAGGGGCGCGGCGCGATACGCCTCACAGCAGCCGGACGCCGGCCACCGCGACAAGCCCGCGCCACCCCAGGTCAAGCACCACTCGGCCGGGGGCGACCGTCCTCCAGATATGCGGTCTGGCCGGCGTCCGCCGCCGAGATCGCCGCGTTCATCCTCCGCGCCAGGCCTGGCGGCAGGAGCGTGTCCAGGTCCGCGGGAGCGGCGAACACGTATTCGTCGAGTTCCTGGGGCTGCAGGCGGATCGCCGCGATCTGGGAACCGGTGAGCACCCCCGCGTCGAAGACGAACATCAGCCCGGCGTCCCAGGGCGGCGCGGGTGGCACCCAGTCGATACATGCGAGCCGGCCCACCTGCGGTGCGATGCCCAGCTCCTCCCGTAGTTCACGGAGCAGAGCGTCGGTGGGGGACTCCCCCGCCTCGATCATTCCGCCGGGGATCTCCCAGTCGTCCTTATAGACCGGGTGCACGACGAGCACCCGCCCCTCGCGGTCTCGGAGCAACGCGCCCGCCGCGGCACGAAGGCGCGGTACGGAGGCGAGGAAGGCCAGGTATGACGCGGAGTCGCTCATGACGGCTCCGACACTACGAGCCGCGCACGGCCTGGCGCCGGTGTATCTCGGAACCTGCTCGTAGCGGGCTCGCCGCTCGCCCTCGGCCGTTGACACGGGCCGATCTGCCGGCAGGGCATGGCTCTCAGTACAGTGGCGGAGTGTCGGGTGAGCAGGTGAGCGCGCGGGTGGACATCTGGATCTGGTCGGTCCGGCTGACCAGGACTCGTTCGATCGCGTCCGACGCCTGCCGGGGCGGTCACGTCCGGGTAAACGGGGTGCGGGTCAAGCCCGCGCACGTCGTGCGGGTCGGAGACGAGATCCGGCTGCGGCACGAGGGGCGCGAACGCATCGTGGTCGTCTCCCGCATCATCACCAAGCGCGTCGGCGCCCCCGTGGCCGCCGAGTGCTACGTCGACAAGAGCCCGCCGCCTCCGCGGCGTGAAGAGGCCGTGACGGTGGCCGTACGGGCTCGGGGCGCGGGGCGTCCCACCAAACGCGAGCGCCGCAGCATCGACAAGCTGCTCGGGCGTCCCGTGGCCGAGGGGCGGGACCACCGGCCCCACCCTGAGTGAACGGGCAACACGCCCCCTCCCATCCGCTAAAGATGGGATGACTCCCCACAGGCCGCGTCGCGCCCAGCCGGCATGAGGAAGCGCGGCGCACACCTCGTGACCGCCGCCCCGGCGCCAGCCCTTCCTTCCGGTGAAAGTTTCAGGCAGTTCTCGCGCGATTCGTCGGCCGTCCCTGCCGACCGGCTGGACGCTACCCGGCGCCCAGGATTGTTTCTTGACCCCACACATCACACGTCATACGTTGTACGAAATCGAGCCTATTCATGGGATGTCCGCGCAACGGCACACCCCTCATGAGTCCCGCCACGGCGGGGTGATTTCGCGGCGGAAATCCGCTCGGAACCAGCGAAAGGAACAGAGCGTGAAGTCAGCCCTGTCCACCACTGAGAGGGCGTTAGCAGCGCTCGCGGTGTTCGTCGCCGCAGTGTTGCTGCCGACCTTCGCAGGGAGCACCCCGGCCTCGGCCGCGACCCAGGCGACCTACTACGTCGCCCCTGACGGCAATGACGCGAACCCCGGAACGATCACGTCACCGTTCAGAACCCTGCAGCGCGCGAGGGACGTCGTCCGCACGGTGAACGCCGGCATGACAGGCGACATCTACGTGTACCTCCGCGGAGGGAACTACCCGGTCAGCAGCACGATCGACTTCACCCCGGCCGACTCCGGCACGAATGGGCACCGGGTCATCTACAGCGCCTACCAGAACGAGACGCCGGTCCTCAACGGAGGCGTCCAGGTGACCGGATGGACGCAGCACAGCGGCAACATCTGGAAAGCCCCGCTGAATCGCGGCAACAAGCTCCGTGCGCTCTATGTCAACGACAAGCGGGCGTACATGGCGTCCAAGACCATAAGCTCACAGGGGTGCTACGGCACCTACACCATCACGGCGGGGCAGGCGCCGTGGGCGTGGGAATCGGGTTCGCAGTGCGCGGGGGCGAAATACAGCCTGAATGATTTTCCCGCTGTCGCCGCCAACCAGGACGACATCGAAATAGAGACGTCGACGACCTGGACCACGGCCATCGTGGGAGTCCGGCAGGTCACCGCCGACGGCTCCAACCGCGTAGCCCTGTTCCAGCAGCCGGGAGCGGCCATCGCCCAGGGCGCCTTCAACGGGAACGCCCAGGTCGGCGGCACCCACAAGGTCATGAACGCCTACGAGTTCCTGGACTCCCCGGGCGAGTTCTACTTCGACAAGTCGAGCAAGACCTTGTACTACTACAAGGCCGGCTCCGAAAACATGTCGACCGCGACGGTCTTCGCGCCGAACAACGTGTCCACCCTCATCAAGGTCGCCGGAACCTCCACGAGCAACCGCGTCCGGAACATCACCTTCTCCGGTCTCACGGTCGAGCATTCCGACTGGAACCTCTTCAACGTGGCCGGTTCGGTGTTCAAGCAGGCCCAGCAGGGCAACCTCGGCGCGCTCGTCTACGCCAAGAAGAACTTCCACGACTACTACTACCGCAATGTCGACATGGCGCCGGGCGCCATCCAGATCGACAACGCCGACGGGCTCGTCCTGCAGAACAACCGGATCCAGCACACGGGCGTCGACGGAATCAGCATGGTCAACGACGTGGTGAACACCCAGTTGATCGGGAACTACACGAACGACATCGCCGGCTCCGCCGTCGTCGTGGGCCATCCCCAGCATGTCTACATCGGGGACTACACCTCGACGAACCACGAGAAGTATCCCGTGGGGGTCGAAGGAGCGCCCAAGAACATCGAGATCAAGAACAACTACATCTACGACAGTGCCGTGCTGTTCAACGGGCACAGCCCCATCTCGGCGTACTTCGCCGACACCCTGACCATTCAGCACAACCGCATCGAGAAAGCCCCGTGGTCCGGCATCACGCTCGGCTGGGGCTGGTGGAACTTCGACGGATCGTCAGGATCGATCGCGCCGAACCGGCCGACCACCACGGCGAAGAACAACACCATCAGCGACAACCACATCATCGACACGGTGCAGCGGCTGGCCGACACGGCTCCCATCTACACGCTGGGCAGCCAGCCGGGAACCACGATCAGCAACAACTACCTGCAGGGCGTCCCGGCCGGTCACAAGTACGGACTCCACCCGGACGAAGGCTCGGCGTACATGACCTTCCGCGACAACGTCCTGAGCGTGGACAAGAACGTCACGTGGCTCATCAACTCCGACGACTGGGGGCGTAAGCACGATCTGAGCATCACCCAGACCTACGGCCCCATCAACAAGGTCTCCAACAAGAACCTGCCGAACAGCACGGTCCAGGACATCCTCGTATCCTCCGACTACGTCTGGCCGTCGCAGGCCTACGGCATCGCCGTGAACTCCGGCCTCGAGGACGCGTACCGGACCATCATCCCGCAGAGCAATCTCTCCCTGCCGGACTACGTCCTGCCCGCCAGCACGTTCGCCGGCGCCGGTGTGACGTCGATTCCCATCCGGAGCGCGGGCGACGCGAGCAAGACGGTCTGGCTGGCCCCCTCGGGCACGACCTCCTTCACCGAGGGCAGCACGATGACCAGGGCAAGCGGGACCGCGACCTCCATCGCCGTTCCGTCGTCGAACGGTGAGTATCGGCTCTTCGTCGTGGACGCCCAGGGCAATCGGTCGGCCGAGTCCAAGTCGCTCGTCAGGCAGGGCAACGGCGGCGGAACCGGCCAGCAGAGCGGCTCGCTCGTCGGCGGCCAGTCCGGCCGGTGTGTCGACGTGCCGAACTCCAGCACCACCAACGGCACCCAGGTCCAGCTGTGGGACTGCAGCGGACAGACCAACCAGCGGTGGACGTACACGTCCGGCAAGCAGCTACAGGTGTACGGCAACAAGTGCCTGGACGCGTACAACCAGGGCACCTCGAACGGCACCCAGGTGATCATCTGGGACTGCAACGGACAGACCAACCAGCAGTGGAACCTCAACTCGAACGGCACCGTCACCGGTGTGCAGTCCGGGTTGTGCCTGGACGCCAACGGCGCCGCCACCGCCAACGGCACGAAGATCATCCTGTGGTCGTGCAACGGCGGCACGAACCAGCAGTGGAGCCTGCGCAGCTGATGTGAGGTTCCCGCCGGGCCGCGGACGGTCGTACACGCACCGCCCGCGGCCCACCCCGCCGACCTCCGACGGGGATATTCAGTGGTCAGGGCCCGGCGGGGTCGCGAGACTCGGTTCTCGTGAACGGCAAGCAGAGCGGAGCGCGTACGGGCCGGCGGGCCACGCTGACGTTGTGGCGCCCGGTGGGACCGGCGGAGTTGTCGCTGGTGCGTGCCTCGGGGTGGAGGGCCTGGCCGCCTCGGCTGCCCGATCAGCCGATCTTCTATCCGGTGCTGAACGAGGCGTACGCAGTCAGGATCGCTCGCGACTGGAACGTCCCGGCGTCGGGGGCCGGTTTCGTGACGCGTTTCGAGGTCGACGCGGACTTCGCACGCCGCTATCCGGTGCGGCAGGCGGGCGGCCGGACCATCCTGGAGCTGTGGGTTCCGGCGGGGGAGCTGGAGGAGTTCAACGCCCATCTGGCGGGGCCGATCCACGTGGTCCGGGAGTTCCACGCTCCCGGATATGGCCCGCTGGCGACGCGGGTCGCCGCAGCCGCTGCCGGGCGGGAGCCGGCGGACGAGGTTCTGGCGATGTTGTCGGTCGCCGGGGCGAAGACCTGGATCGGGCTCGACGGGGCACTGCGTACGACGGCGGTGACGTACGGCGGGCATGCGACGAAGGCCCGGCTGCCGGAGAACGAGCGGCTGTCGTCCCTCGTGGCGGGCTGTTCATGGGACGGCCACCAAAGGGAGTCGGCGGTCGCGGGCCTTGCCACGGCTGCGGACGGGTTGCTGCTGCCCCTCCTGGTGCTGCGGACCGCCGACTGGGTGCCGCAGGTGCGTGAGCGCGCACGCATGTCGCTGACCACCGTGTTGCGGTCGGCGGGTGCGTCGGCGTTGCTCACTGCGGCGAGTGTCGCCACGGCGATCGGATCGTGGGCACGTGGTGGCCATGCCGTGGAGGCCCTCGCGGAGGCGCTGCGGACAGCGCCGTACGGCGTGCCCGCGACGGCCCGTACGCACCAGGACCTCGGGGTGCGGCGCCTGGCGTACCGGTTGTGGCTGGAATCCGGCCGTTCCCGATACGAGGAGGTCATGAATGCCACCCTGGGCGAACCAGATGGAGTCTGCCGTCTCCTGTGCGCGGAACGGCTCGTGGCCGACGCCGTCCGAGACCGGCGCGTCGACGTGCTGGAAGAGTTGCTGAGGCGGGGAAGCGCGCAGGTCGGGATCGAGGCGCTCACCGCCCTGGTGAAGCTCGGCCACCCTGAAGCCGGTGAGGCCCATCTGGCGGATCGGTCGGCGATGATGCGCGCCACCGCGCAGTGGGCGGTCCGTCGCGCGGGCCGCGATCCCGCCGCGATCTACCGGAACGCCCTGGCCGCGGACCCGCCGGTGGGCCGGGCTCGTGCGCTGGTCGTCGGCCTCGCCGAATGCGGCACGCGTCAGGATGTGGACATGCTCCTGCCTTTCCTGGAGCACCCGAGTCCCCGGATGCGGGCGGCGGCCGTACGCGCCGTCCGCCGCCTGGGCGGATCCCCCGCCAGCATCGCCGGAATGCTCGCCGATCCTGCGCCAGTGGTCGTCCGCGCGGCCACGCAGGCGTTGCGTGGCGAGCCCGCCGCCGTGCCAGCCGTACGGCTGTGGGAACTGCTGGCCGCCGAATCACCGCCGCATGTTCGGCTGGGGGCCTATGAGCAGCTCCGGGCAAAGGACACCTGGACCCGTGTTCACGTCGACCTCCACCTGCTGGTCACCCGCGACGTGGAGCTCGGCCACCGGGCACACGCCGACCTGAACGACTGGGCACGCCGCGGCGCCGCGACCGCCTACAACGCGCCGACCAAGGAGATGACACTCCTCCTCGGCCGGTTGGTCGACGCAGCCGAGCCGCTGATCGGCGCCCAGCAGGCCCGCCAACTGCGCCGGATCCTCGGCATCGGCTGATCGCGCCGCTCGTCGACCGGCCGGGCGGTGATGCGGCTCATCGCGCTCGCACGCGGGAACCGCCGTCCGCTCCTGCCGATGAGCTCGTTCAGGCCCGAGGGCCTGCGCCGCAGGCCGACCTCCGACCAGCGCAGTCCCCTCAGGCCAGTCGTCTGGATCTTTTACGGTTGCGAAGCCCGGTACGCCTCCGGCGTGTTCGAGACGCTGGACGCCGCACTCGCCTGGGCAGGCAAGCACGAGGTGTCCGAGATCCTGACCGAGTACCCGTGGACCGGTGACTCAGGGATAGCATCCCAGATATGAGACGCGCTGCAGATCGAGGGCCGCAGAGCGCCGACCAGATGGAGGCCCGGCTGGCGAACAGGCTCGCCGAACTGCGGACGGACCACGGCTGGTCGCTGGATGAGCTGGCACAGCAATCGGGCGTGAGCCGTTCAACCCTGTCGCGGCTGGAGCGCGGGGAGATCAGCCCGACCGCGGCAGTGCTGGGCAAGTTGTGCGCAGCGTACGGGCGGACGATGTCGCAGTTGCTGGCCGAAGTGGAGTCGGAGCCCCCGCAACTGGTGCGATCGGGCCGGCAATTGGAGTGGCGTGATGAGAAGTCCGGCTTCAGTCGGCGGTCGGTGTCCCCGCCCCATCCGGGTCTGAACGGCGAGATCCTCGAGGCCTTCCTCCTGCCCGGCGCGGACATCCCGTACGACAAACCGCCGGTCCCGGGCCAGGAACAGCACATCTGGATCCTGGAGGGCGCTTTGCGGATCACGGTGGATGGCGCGGCGCACGAACTCCATAAGGGAGACTGCCTGCGCTTCCGGCTGTGGGGGCCCTCACGATTTCAGAACCCTGGCCCCGGCCCGGTCCGTTACGCCGTACTGATCGTCCTGCCGTCGGCCGGCCGACCGGCGCCGGGGATGAGAGCATGACTGCGAGCTCGGCATGGCGCTCCGCACGTCGCCGGCCTCGGCATCGGCAAGCTGCCGGTCCAACGAGTCCTGAAGATCGCCGCGGACGGTCATCATTCACGGGCGACCCGTCACCAAGCCGCACATGGTTCGCATGCCCCTCCGGCCGGACCTCACCTGACGCGGTGGTGGCCGAGCCGGATCAGTCTGGATGGTCAGGCGGTGACGATGCGGCGAGAGAGGGCTTCCAGTGCAGCAGGCAGTTCTTGCTCCACGACGATGTCCTCCAGAGCAACGTCGGACAGGAATCCGGCGGCCACTATGGCGTCCAAGGCCCGTAGCAAGGGGCTCCAGAAGCCGTTGGCGTTCAGAAAGCCCACCGGCTTGCGGTGAAAACCGAGCTGCCGCCAGGTCCACACCTCGAAGACCTCTTCAAGCGTGCCGAGTCCTCCGGGCAGAGCCAGGAAGGCGTCGGCCTTCTCCGTCATCATCGCCTTGCGCTCGTGCATCGTCTCGCAGACGTGCAGTTCGGTGATGCCATGGTGCGCCCACTCCCGATCGACCATCTCCCGCGGAATCACCCCGATCACCTCGCCACCGGCCTGCCGTGCCCCGTCGGCGACCGCGCCCATGAGCCCGGCACGGCCGCCGCCGTACACGACACCGATCCCCCTGCGAGCCAGCTCGCGACCCACATCGGCCGCGACCTCCGCATAGCCGGAGTCGGCGCCGGGCGACGAACCAGTGAAGATGGCAATGCGCTTCATGCGGCTCCTCCCGATAACGGGCGACAAAACCCCTTAAGGTATCTCATATACGGGAAAGCATCCCATAGTTGGGAATCAAGATAGATTCGAGAGAGGAACAACGAACACCTCTCGGCAAGGCGTTCGGCATGCCGCAGCGCGCAAAGGACACCACATGAGCCGCCCACGTGTAGTCGTCGTCGACCTCGGCGGCGTGTTGTTCCACTTCGACCACGCCAGTCGCCTGCGGCACATGGCCGACGCCTTCGAGCTCGCCGCGGACCGGATCGACGAGCTGCTGTGGCGGTCCGGGTTCAGTGCCGACTGCGACGCGGGCAAGTACCGGAATCCCGCCGAGATCCGGCAGTACATCCGTGCCGCCACCGGCTTCACCGGCAGCGATGACCGCCTCGACGCCGCCTGGTGCAGCGCCTTCCGGCCGGACCAGGCGGTTCGCCACGTGCTGGAACGCCACCGCGGCACACGGCCAACGGCGCTGTTCACCAACAACGGCCCACTGGAGGAAGACGCCCTGCTCCGCCTCTACCCCACCATGTTCGACAGCTTCGACCACCTGCTGTTCAGCCATCGCCTCGGACACCGGAAACCAGACCCGGCCGCCTTCGCCACCGTATTGAAACGACTGGGCGCCCTTCCCGACGACATCCTGTTCGTCGACGACAGTCCCGCCAACACCGCGGCGGCACGCGCCGCGGGTTGGACCGCCGTTCACTTCCAAGGACCGGACACTCTCGAGCACGCCCTTTCGCTGTGAGCATGGTGTCCCCGGTCGAGCGCGGTCACCAGGCGCCGACCACCGTCGCGCTCGGCCTACCTCCCGCCGACGCCGAACACGGCTACGCCAACGCGGCTCTGTCCCCTGGACTATTCCGTGGCGGCGCTCGTCATGCATCCGCGCGCCGCGCGGCACTGACCGGCTCACGCGCTGATCTCCTCCGGCACCGGGAACGCTACGTCGCCAACGAGAACATGTGCAGAGCGAGATAGAGGATCACTGCGTTCGATATCAGCGCGGTGGCCAGCCGCCCCCGGCTGCCCGTGATGAATCGACCGAGCAGTGCGCCGCTCCCCGCCAAGAGGAGTTGCCAGCTCGCTGAGGCCGCGAAGGCGGCGACGACGAACATGGCCTGGTCAAGGACGCGCACGGTTGTCGCGGTCTGAATGCCGAGCACCAACGCCGCGAAGTAGATCACGGTGAGGGGGTTCAGCATCGTGAGACCCAGCAGCGTCCAGAAGGCCCCTGCCGGAGCGAGCGGCCGATCATCCATCGTCGCGGGGTGGTGGCGTTGACGGTACTGCCTGATCGCCGTCGTCGCGCCCCGTAGGACAAGGGCGATGAGGATCAGCGCCGCACCCCGGCGCAGCGGGGCCACGATCGATTGGACGAATGGAGTGAGCGCGGCACCGCAGAGGGTCGCGATCAAGGCGTACAGACCGTCCGCGGTCGCCACCCCGAGCGCGGCGGAAGCTCCGGTCTTCAAGGACGTTCGAGCGGTGAGAGCTACCAGATATGTCGCGATCGCGCCGACCGGGATGGCGATGCCATAGCCGGCCAGCAGCCCCGCCACCAGTGCCGCGATCATGTTCGGACGAGCATCGGCCGGCGGCTTTGCTGCCGGTCCGGCACCGCCACGTCGGCCGCGGCGGTGGCGGGGCCGGTTCTCGACGCCGGATCTGTGCGGGTCAGCAGGTGGCGCAATGTGATCAGCCGTCCGGGGAAAGGTGTGGGGGATCTAGAGATCGGTGAGGTAGACGTTGATGCGGTCATCCAGCTCCAGGCTTCCTGGACAAGCCGGAGTGCTGCGGCGGCGGTGAACGTCTTGGCCGGCGAGACGGCGGGAAAGCCGGTGTGGGAGGTCGCGCATCGGCCCTCAGCGCAGTGCCCTGATGTTGCCCGAGGCGGCTGCTTTGCCGAGCCGCCGCTGCCGATAGAGCAGGGACCAGCCGATCAGCAGTGCGAACGTGCCCAGCTGCAGCGCCGTGGACAGGCCGGTCATGACGTCGAGCGGCAGGCGGTAGATGAGCGGGATCCTGGTGATCGACTCGGCGAGCAGCCCTATGCCCCAGACCAGCGTCAGGGTCAGGAACACCTTGCGGAACTGGGGCTCGAACCGCCACAGCCGCTCCCATTCGGCGAGCTTCCGCGGGTCGTCGGCACTCAGCCGGCGCACGAGCGCGTACATGAGAGGCCGCCCCAGCAGGCAGGAGCCGAGCATGAGAAGGCCGAGCAGCCCAGACAGGACGGACTCCTTGGCCAGGAGGAACCGGGGGTCGCCGGTCAGGAAGGTCAACAGCAGGCCCACGGCGAAGCCGCTGCACACCAGGGCAGCCAGGCCGTTGAACCGGCGCGAGACGACCGCCACCAGCAGGACGCGGATCAGGGCGGCACCCGCGCCGAGCAACAGCGAGATCGTCTCGTGCAGCCCGAACCTGCGGCATGCGTAGTAGATCGCGATGGGTAGCACGACGTCCGGGACAAGGGCCTTGAGCAGGGTTGTCTTGTTCATAAGTGGCTCCCTTCAGGAGATGAGGACTGGAGTGCCGGAAAGAGGCAGATGGATTCGGCCGTCGGCGATCTTCATCGGCACCTCGGCGCCGAACGCGTCGACGGCATGCGCGCAGGGCAGCGGCCACGGCCAGTCGAAGTCGGCGGACGGCTCGTCCTCGATGGAGAAGCCGGCGGATTGCCGCCAGACGACGATGAGCGGCCCGAGGGGCTCGCGACGGATGTCGAAGAGGTAGACGTCGGGAGCGCCTGCCACGTCGACCCTGTGAACCTCGGTCACTCCGCGCAGGTGGTGCGACAGCAGTTCCACCGTGGCGGCGGTCGGGCGACGGCGCCCGACCTCCTCGCCGTCGTAGTCGGTGAGGGCGAACGTGCCGAACATCAACGCTCTGGTGGTACGGATGTCGGCTTCGTGGGGCGATTCCGGGGCGAGCTGAAAGACGGCCGTTCTGCGTACACCGCCGGCCAGCAGCAGCAAGGTGCGCATCACGATGTCGCGGCCGCTCATTCTGACGCGTTTGGCCTCCAGCTCCGGCGAACACCCGGACAAGAACATCTGGAGGGTCTCGGGCAGCTCGTCCATGCGCTCGTAGAGGGCCGCCACGCCGGGTTGGGCCTTGCTTTCGAGCGGACCTCCCTCCGGAATCGCGCTCTCGCCAAGGGCCTGCCGACGGTGCGCGGCCAACGCCTCGATCAGGTACGGCAGATTGCCGGGGAACGCGGTGGGCATCGGGCCGTTGAACTCGCTGGCGACGATAGGTTTGCCGTATCCGTGTGCGTCCATCAGCCGGCGGCAGGCATCGATCATGGCCGGAATCTGGTACGGATCGCCGTACGGATGGATGTCGAAGACATCGAAGCGATCACGAGCGCCCGCCAGGACGCGGTCGAAGTAACCGATCCAGCCGGCGCCGCTGCCCTTTTCGTCGCCGGTCATCGCACTGGGAACCGCCCCGCCGAGAGCGACCAGGGCCCGCGGATCGACCTGTTTGACGGCCTGGTGAAAGGTATGCAGGTGTTCCAGATAGTCATCCGGCGCACCAGACCACAGCATGGGGATGTTCGGCTCGATCTCGCACTGCCAGAAGCGAACCCGGCCGCGGGCCCGCCGAACCAGCGCGCTGACGAACCTCTCATAGGTCGCCGGCTCCTTGGCCGGTGAGGCGGGGAGAAATCGGGTCGCCCGCCTGGTGCCCCATGGCGAACCGGCGCATACGGTGACCCAGACCTCGTCATCCTCCTCGATCTGATCGACGAGGCTGTCCACCACTCCCCAGTCGAACACGCCCGGCTCGGGCTCGACCTGGGACCAGAAGAGATTGACCCTGACGAACCGGGCACCGAGCGCCCGCGCGTGGTGCATGAACTGCTCGGGAGCACCGAATAGGCCATAGGTGCCGCCGCGATTGACGCCCGTGCGGATCTCATCCAGAACGACCATCTCGTCTACCACCTCACGTGAAGGCCAGTCTCTCTTTAAGAGACTCATGTACCTTAACCCTAACATCTAGGATCGCAATAGGAGACGATCAGGACCTTATTTGGAACGTCAAGGCCGAGGCGCTGAACGCCAGCGCCAGCCGTACGACCCTCCATCCGGTGAGTACTCATCCCAGGTCGAGGTGCACAGGCCCAGGCAGCTGCTTCACGAGGTCCGGCACCATACGCCTGGCCGCCGACCATCGGTTGCACATCGCTCTCGGCGCCGACGAAGTGCGCGTGGGCGAGCAGGCGGGCGAGCAGGCGGGCGAGTTCGGCCAGGCCGCCGCAGGGCTCGTGGAACGCGGCTCGCGGCTCGCGGGACGGGGCTCGACGAGCGTCGGGCGAGCGCCCGCGCCTCCTCGGCGCGAGCGTTGCAGGGTCGCGGTCGCCCTACTCAGCCGCAGTCGTTCCGCGCCACGACCCCACCGACATGGTCATCCAGCTCCCGGCCCGGCGACTCCAGGAAGCGGCCGAGAGCGGCGCCCATCCCATCGGGCGGGTCCGGTTCACCTGACACGACTCCCCCTCATCGGCGCCGAAAGGTTCGATCTTGAAGCACCGGAGAAAGGGGACCATGTAAGATACCAGAGAATCTTATATAGGTTTTCTTTAGACCTCCATAAGAGCTTGAAGTCTCGTAACGATCTGGAGGGGCCGTGGCATCCGCGACAGGGACGGAAGGCGACAAGCGCTCCCGGCGGCGAGGCGCGGAGCTTGAAGAGGCGCTCTTGCAGGCCACGCTCGACGAGCTCCTCGAGCGTGGCTACGCGCAGCTGACCATTGACCGCGTCGCACAGCGGGCAGGGACCAACAAGTCAGTGATCTACCGCCGCTGGCCGCACCGCGCCGCTCTCGCCTTTGCCGCTTACCGCCACTTCGTGGCCCGGCCAACAGCCCTGCCCGACACCGGAGACCTGCGGACGGACGTGCTGGAACTGTTGCGAGGAGCGGCGAACCGGATGGAGTCCGCGGTGGGCGGCGAGATCCTGCGCGGCATGATGTCCGAGATGCACGCCCATCCAGAGCTGTTCAAGCACATACGCGAGGAACTCGCCCAGGAGCCCGGCGCCATGATGACCATTCTGGGCAGAGCGGTCGCGCGAGGCGAGGCCAGACCTGCCTCCCTGCGTCCCCGCGTGGCGACCGTCCCCGTCGTCCTCCTCCGCCAGGAATTCCTGATGAACCCGGAGGCAGGCATTTCCGAGGAGATACTGACCGAGATCGTCGACCAAGTCTTTCTCCCCATGGTGCGGCTTGGCTAGATGTACTGACCACAGAGGTCAGGTACGGGGCGACACGCCTGGATGATCTTGTAAGGGATCAAGGGCCGTGGGAACAGAACAGCTAGTGTCCTGCGCCTGAAATTCGTCGGCAATATCGTGCGAGGGATTCGAGGATCTCCTCTGCCGTCTTCTTCCATACGAACGGCCGAGGGTTGTTGTTCCACTGAGCGATCCAGTCGCGGATGTCCTTCTCCAGGGACTGGACGCTCTTGTGCACCCCGCGCCGGATGAGCTGATCGGTCAGGAACCCGAACCACCGCTCCACCTGGTTGATCCAGGAGGAGCCGGTCGGGGTGAAGTGCATGTGGAACCGCGCTGACCGTATCCATCACGCGTCGCGTGCGACACGGCAGCGGCGAATGCGGCAACAACCGCGCGGGGGCGGCGGCGGATTACCTACGCCCGGGACAGACCCGTTGATTGGACAGACCCAGTCACGGCCCGCCAAATGTAAACGCCGACGAGATACCACGGCGGCTCCATGAGGGTCCAGGCCCGGCCGGCCCACGTCGACCTGGCCTGCGCCGACGCCGAAGCCGCTCGCGTGCTGCAGGAGCAAGCACGGAGCGGCGTTCGTCGCCTGGGGCCAGCACTGGAACTCTCCGACCTCACGTGATCAGCTGCGAGCGTCTCTCGCAACCGCCGCCTGGCGGCCACCAGCTCGGCCTGGTCGTTCGACGTGATACCGGGCTCCAGACCCACATCGATGCGCTCTTGTCTGCGCCAGTTGTAGATGGTCTGGTCGCTAATCTGCCGATCGGCGGCCACCCGCCGCATGGTGCGATCGGCCTTCAGCAGGTCCAGGACTTTGCGGCGGAAATTCGGGGGGATAGTTCCTCGGCATGCTGACCTCTCTTGGGTTTCGGGCCTGCCAGTCAACCAAAGGGACTCCACGAAAGCCGGTGAACATCAAGGCCGGGGCGGTTCAGTGCAGTCCAACCAGAGCCTCGGCCATTATGAGAGGGCGACCTCGAGTATCTCGTCCACCATGCGGATGGCTGGCGATGGAGTTCCCAAACTTGCAAGCGTCTCCCGCAACCGCCGTGCGAATTTCGCGATGCGGTGGGGCTCCAGGGCCTCGGCCCGAACGGCCTCGATGAGGTGGGAGTGGTCGCGGATTACGTCGTTCTCCTCATCCCCGGTGAGACTGGCGGTGAGAAACTCGATCACTTCCGTCAGATGGTCCAGCTTGCGCCGGAGTTCGGTCTGCGCCGTGCCGGAGAGCGTAACCGGAGGGGTTACCGAAGGAGCGCCTACGGGCACCCTCGTCGCCCTTCGATCTTTGTGCTGCAGTTCGAGCACGGCCTCCTCTAGGGCGTTGCGCAACTCCAGAGCGCTGGGGAACCGGGCGTCGGGGCGTTTGCTCACGGCCTGCCAGACGGTACTGTTCAACAGCCCATACCCTGGAAGAGCCGGTGGGCCGAATCGGAACGACTCCTGGTCGGCGTAGGGCAGGGCGCCGGACGGGTGCAGCAGTTGGTAGAGGATCGCTGACAGCGCGAACACGTCGTCCTGAGGCGATGCTGCCGGTGATGTGCCGTCGCGGGCTTCGGGCGGCGCATAGTCCGATGGGTGCCGGGCTGGAAGGAGCGGCTGGCCAAGCGCCAGGTCGGTGCCGGAGCCCCAACCCAGCACATGCAGCTCGCCTGGGTCCTCCCCGACCAGCACGAGGTTCTCCGGCCGTAGGTTTCCGTGCGTGATCTGCCGCGCATCGAGCATCCGGTGCAGTGTGTCGCACGCATCGGCGATCCAGCGAGCGGCATTGACAGGGCTAATCTCTGCGCTTCCGGCCAGCTTGGCGTCGAGCTTCTGCCGCAGACTAACCCCTTCCACCGCGCGGAACAGCAGCCAGTCCCCGCAGGGGGACAGCATCTCGGGCACACCAGCTACGTTCTGCGTGGGGTCGAAAAGGATCTCGTTGAGTCGGGCTAGCGTCGCCCGGTGCCCGGGGTGGTGTCGGGCCAGCAGCGGCTGCTTATGGTTGTCGTGCCGCAGCAGGCAGGTCTTCGGCCAGACTCCGTCGTCGACGCGGCTGACGACGACGTATCCAGCACTCCTAAGGGCTTCCTCGTCTGGCTGCCAGGCGGACTGCGTGCGGTCGGGGTTCCGCGGCCGCCGCGTGTCCAGCCAGGTGCGCACGATCTGGTTGATCCACTGCCATTCGTCCTGCGCCTTGACGAGGATCCCGAACGCGCGCAGCGCCTCGAGGTCCTTGAACTTGGCCGTGCCGAGCTGCGCCTTCACCGCGGCGTCAGATGCGCCCTCGTCGATGAGTTCGGCGATCTCGTACAGAAGCTCCAGCGCCTGTTCGCGGCGTCCCTCGACGTAGGGGTCGAGCAGGCTGATCACCGCATCGTCGTCGGCCACCACCCGGTCGAACGCCTTGTCCACGAGGTCCGTGTCCACAATTACCCGCTGCCCGTCATGCAGCAGTTCCAGCACCCTGCTGCCGAGCATGTGGATGTGCTGAGGGTGGCCCTTGGTATGGGCCCAGACCCGTGCGGCGGCCTGGGGCATCACGTCGACGGGCGGTAGGAAGCCCTGGTGAAAAGCCTGCAGTGTTGCTTCCATGTCCAGCGGCCCGATGAGGTACGGCGTCGTGAACTCCTGCTGGAAACGAGTGCCTTCCAGCAACTCTCGGATCCCGTTGGTGGTCGCGGCCCCACAGAATAGCAGAGCCAGATCGCCACGATTCTTCAGGCCGCGCAGGTCGCTCAGCGCGGACTCTAAGGTTCCAGACTGTTTCAGCTGGCGCAGCAGATGCTGGAACTCGTCGAGGATCAGCAGCAGGCCCACGTTGTCCTGCCACAGCCGCTGCCGAACGTCCCGCCACCAGCGCAGGAAGTCCAGCGAGCCGGCACCCTCGGGCATGCCCACGTCTGGTGCCTGGCCGCTGAAGGCCTGGTTTACAGCGAGGGCGACCGCCTTGGCGATGTCGGTCATCAAGTGGCCGTCGGCGTCGGCGGTCATCTCGGCGTTCAGATAGACGGGGAATACGCGCGGGATGCGCCACTTGCTGGGCGGCGGCAGTTCGGCGGCGCCGGGCGGACGGACTTCGCTGAGCTGATGCGCGATCGACGTCTTGCCCGCCTGACGCGAGCCCGTCATGAACAGTGCCCGTGTGTTGGTCCGGGCCGCCTTCTCGTAGTGGTGAGTCAGGTCCTCCAGTTCCTTAGTGCGGCCGACGAACAGCTCCGGGTCCACCGGGTCGCTCGGGTTGAAGCGTGCGGCCAGCCGTTGATCGTGCGGGTAGCGGGTGACCGGTGCCGTCTGTGTCTTCTCGGTCGGCTTGCCGTCCTGCAGGCCCGAGGCGGTGACCTTCACCTCCTGGGCCTCGCCGGGCAGGACGAGGCGTCGTGTCGCGGAGGAGTGGGGCTCCAGGTCGCCCACCACGAGCGTCCTCTTGTCGACGCGCACCGTGACCTGCTTCAAGGGCTGGCGGAAGCTAGTGATCTCAACCTTGACCTCCACGGGGCCGCTGCCCAGGCGGGTCGCCCTGTGCACCGTCAGATCCAGCCAGCGCTGGGTTCCGCCGCTCTTGAGGTGATGCCGCGCCACCTCGTCCCACGCTTCCTGCAGCGCACGGGAGAGCGAGACAGCTGCTTCGCCGCGTGCCGTGGAGATGAGGTTCTTCGCGAGCTGGCGCTGCAGGTACATGTCGCTCTCGACGCGTGTCGCCGACTCGACGAGGTCACGCGTCGTTCTGCCTGCCAGCCGGGACGGCGAGTCGGGGTCCTCGAACTGCTCGGCCAGCCGCGTCCACAGCTTCCTCAGCTTCTCCAGGCCGATCGCGTCCTGCGGTCCCGCATCAACCTTCAGTTGATCCACGGCCGAGGTCAGGGCCTCCGCGAGGGAAGCGCACCGGCGGACTACCACCGCTTGGACGAGCTGCGTGGTCTCCTCCGGTAGAGCCTGCGGTTCCATCTCAGAGGACATGTTGTCGACGTAGGCCAGGTCCTCGTCGCTCGGCTCGATGCCGAGTTCGGGCAGGGTGACGATGGCGTAGCGGTAGCCCTCTGCGTACGAGATCCGGTCGCAGAAGGATCTAAGCTCGTGTAAAATATTGCCCTTCTCCTCCGCAGTGGCCGCGCTCTCGACGAGCCCCCGCCACACGCTGTAGGCGTCGCGCACCAGCCCGTGCTCGGCGAGCAGCGTCGCGCAGTACCCGCGTGCCTCTCGCACCACCGTGCTATCCAGGGCGGTCGCCCTAAGCTTGATGTGGTCCTGAAGGAATCGCAGCAGCCGCGGCGTGTCCATGCGCAGGTGCTCCACAATGCGCTCCAGGTGCCCCCGGCCCAGGGGCGGTATGGCCGTGTCATTGAGGATGTCGGGGACGTCGTACTCAATCGCCCGGGCGATGAGGGCATCCGGCTCCTCGTTCCGGGGGCGGCGCAGCTCTTGGAGTGCTTCACGCGCAAGGTCGCGTTTGCGCTGCTGGTTGGCCAGGACCACCGCGATGGCCAGCGGCAAGTCGGAGGTGCCCGGCTGGCGGCGCCGGGCGAACTCCAGGAGGAGCTTCGGTGCCACCGAGGCGCGGTTGGCGAGGTGGGTGAGCAGACCTGCTTGAACGATCGCCTCCTCCGCGGAACCGTCGTGCAGCGTGAGAAAGAGCCCAAGGAGACGGCCGGCTTCGTTGTAATCACCCTGGGCGCAGGCAACCTGCACCTGCAGGCGTACCCCGTCCGGAATGTGCCCCAAGACTCCGGCGACCGCGGCGGCGTCGTCAACCATGCCGCACTTGAGCTGGCAGGCCACCGTCGCCCGGGCCAAGGCCACGTCCCTGGGATGCTTCTTCAGCAGCTCCTTGAACAGCCGGGTCGCCGTCTCCCAGTCCTCGTCCGTGGCGGCCTGGAACGCGGGCTTGGCCTGCGCGCGCAGCGTCGTCGACAGCAAACGGTTCAGCTCCGCCTTATCGACCTTCGGCTGGAACCAAGTCAATGCCTTCAGCCGCAGGTCGCGCACCTGGTCGTCGTACTCGTGCACCAGCTGCTGGATCGCCTGGTTCACCGACACTCGGGGGTTTTTAACCTTGGCCAGGACGCCCCGGTCGCCCACCGGCAGGGCCTGTCGGAGAGCTGCGGCGCTCTCCCTGAGGACGGCCGCCTCCACGGATCGGCGGTTGCGCTGGAGTGCAAGGTCGGCGTACTTGAGCAGCGCCTCCTCGTCGTTCTGTCGCTGCGCCAGTTTGGCAAGGCTGAGGTACACCTCATAGGAGGAGTTCGGCCTTTGGTGCCGCTCCAGCAGCCTGCGCAGCTCCCCCTCGTGGCCCAGCTCTCGGGAGATGCGAACCGCCAGGGCCAGCAGCGCGGGTGCCGCACGAGTTCGGTCGATCCACTGCCGGAGCAGGTTCCAGGCCTCCTCCGCCCGGCCGGCCGTTTCAAGTACGGCCGCCATCTCGGCGACGGCTTTCGGGTTGAGGTCGGTCACCAGCGCGAAGAGATTCCGCATCGTTGCCAGGTACCGGGCGACATTGCCGGACGGCCGAGACTGCATGGCCCGACGCACCGCCGTACCGGCGTAGTAGAAGTTGTGGCTGGTCGGTGCGCTGCTGCACTGCGCGATACGCCGGGCCGCCTCCCCCTCGGCGCTGTCGGCCCCGTCGCCAAGCGCGGCGACGGCCTGCTCGCCGGTGCCTGGCCGGGCGTTGCCGCCCCGGGCCAGCAGCAGCTTGCTGCCCGCAGGGGTTGGCACCGGGCGGCCCACCGACTCGAAGAGCGCGGTGAGCACCCTGCGTTGCTCGTCCGTGTAGCTCCAGGTGGACACGCGCGCGTGGTACTCGAAGGTGGTGGCGGCCTCCTCCAAGTGGCCGGACGCCATGTAGGCGCAGCCCAGGTTCCACGCCGCGGACGAGCCGAGCCAGTACCGGTCGGACACGCTGTGGTAGAAGGCGACCGCCTCCTCGGCCCGGTCGGCCAGCACCAGCGTCGCCAGCGCGTTGCCGAGGGCCAGGGAGTGCCCGTGGTGTACGGCTCTGAGCCAGGCGTCGGCGACGAGAGAGGCTTCAGTGTTCGGCGGCAGCTGCTGCGCCTCGTGAATGAGGAGGTCCGCAGCCTGCGGCCCGCCGATCTCCTGGACGTGGACCTCGGGCACGAGCGACGGATCCACAGCCCGCCGGACACTGGTGACCTGCGCCGGCGGCGAGGGTGGATCGTAGCTCCCCTGGGGCAGCCCGCCCCTGCGGACGGCCTCGTCTCGCAGGAAGACCACGCGCGGCAGCCGTTCGGGCGGTGTCCAGGCGACGCAGTCCTGCAGCACCCGTACCGCCGTACGGTGATCGCAGCCGTTGATCAGCCACAGGGCGAGGTCGCGGCTGAGGAAGGAGTCACGGCACTGATTGACCAGGCCGATCAGTCGTTCGGTGATGTCGGCGCGAGGCACGGGGATTCCCAGGGTGCGCAGCTGAGTGGTGAGCACGCCAACGATGACGGGTTCGCGCAGCGAGGCCCAGGTAGTGGTCTCCAGCACGTCCTGGAGTCCGCGCGTGCCCAACTGGGCGGCGAAATACTTCCGCCAGGCCTCGATGTCATTGGTGCTGGTGGGCGGCGGCGCCACGCCAGTGGCCGGCACAGGCGTTAGCCGGATCTCGACCCGGCCGGCCGGCTGGGCGCGCAGCTGGTGGAGGAGTTTCTCCGTCCAGTCGGCGGTGGCGCCCATCTGCTGGGCGCGGTCGAGGCGTTCCTGCGCGAGGGCGACGTCCCCGGCCTCGAGTGCGTTGCGGGCGAGTTCGAGGTGGTGCCGCCAGGTCGCCACCCCAGCCGCCTCAATGCGGTCGACCACCGAACGCGCCCCGGCCAGGTTGTTGCCCTCGCGGTGGATGCGTAGCAGCAGGAAGGCGCCGGGGGATCGCGGATTCACCGTCAGCAGCTGTTCCAATCGGGCCGCCGCCTCCTGCGCACGGCCCATGGCGTGCAGGTGTTTGGCTTCCTCCTCGGGGTGCATGGGCCCAGTGCCCGTACCGGGTGCACCCTGGAAAGCCGGTTCGGGTGCGGGACGGGCGCCGTGAAGGGCCATAAACTCCCTCATTGCACGTCGCTGGTTTGGTTCCATGCGGCCGGAAAGGATGTCTTGGAAGACGTCCAGCGCCTGAAGCGCCTGCCGGGCGGAGCCGACGGCGGCGTAGGCGGCGGCGATGTTCCAGGCGGCCGCCCCGTTGAGATACTGGTGCGGCCCAAACCGCCGGTACAGGTGGAGGGCGTCCGCGGCCCGGCCTGCACGGACCGCCCAGCCGATGGCATAGCCGAGCGCGGCTGTGTTGCCCGCCTCCAGCGACCGTGCGTACAGCCGCGCCTCCTCCTCCTGCGTGCGCGGCCCGGCTCCTGGGCCGCCGCCCGCCTCCGCAGTGACGTCGGCGCCGCGGAACGGCCGTACGTACGGGGTGAGCAGGTGTGCGCCCGGTACTGACTCGCCGACCGTCAGGCTCTGGGGCGGCAGCGGCGGATGGCCCCGCCGGAACACGCTCTCGGCCCGCTCGGTCTGGCCGAGGCTACGCAGCGCGTCGTACTGCAGCTGCCACAGGGAGGGGTACAGGACGGGGCGGGCCCGGTGCAGCGCCAAGTCGGTGAGTTCGACGACCAGCTCGGGTGCGAGGTGCAGCAGCTCGCGAGCGGTGCTCACCACGTCGGACAGCGGCCCCGACCGGCCCAGCTGCCCTACGTCCCACTCTAGTTGCCCCCGATCGGCTGTCTGATGCGTCGGAGTCCGGAAGGCGGCGAGGATGCGGGCGGGCAACTCGTCGTCGTGGACGGTGTCCGGGGTATTGACGGGACTAGCGATGTCTGCGGTGTCAACCTGGGCAGTGGCCGGGGGTTGCTTTGGTTCCGCGAGGGCTGCCGTCGGCTCCGCGTCCTGCGGCCGCTGCTGACACGCCGGTTCCGGGTCGCCAGGCAGGGCCTGCTCAGCCTGAGCGACGTAGGACTCGGCCGCGCGCAGATCGCCGCGTTCCAAGTGCAGTTCGACAGTCCTGAGGTGGAGCCGTACCCCGTCCCCGTCCCCGTCCCCGAGAGTGGCTAGGGCCTGCTGCACGGCCATCGCCCTGACCTCCACGGCCGTGCGTCCGTCCAGCTCCTCTAGCATGTCCAGGCCCTGCTGAGCGTCGGGCAAATCACCGCGTACCAGGGCGTCGAGGATCAGACTGTGCAGGTCCTCGCCCTCCCCGTCCGGATCTTGCGCCAACCCCCGGAAAAGCATGTCCGCACGCTCGCGGATTCTCTCCAGCGGCTCCAGTGCCGGCCCGGTCACCTCCTCCGGCACGCCAGCTCCCCTGGCCGCCAGGGCGATCAGATGCCGGTGCTCCCCGGCCACCAGCGTCAGCGCCTCGGCAGCGACCCTCGTCACCCAGCTGTCGTCGGCGTCGATCCGGGGCGCATCCAGGTCCGGGGAGGCGAACAGAAGCGCCTCGACGACGGGCACCAGGACCGGGTCGAGCCGATCCAGCGGCGGCGCGGAGACGTCGGGAACGTGCCAGGTATGCTCGGCCGCGATCTCCAGCAGGTAGCGCACCAGTTCGCAGACCTCCGCGGCATTTTTCACCAGCACCGGCCAGCGTTTGCCGTTGCTGGGGACCGGCGCAAGATTACCCTGGCCGCGGTGGGCGACGTTGACGCGGGAGACGAGCATCTCCGGGGGATGCTCCAGCAGCCCGTGATCGTCGATCACACCTCGGCTGAGATCGTGCAGGACCGCTTCCACAGGCTTGACGAACAACTGCCGGGTGAACGTGTGGTCGACGCTCGCAAGGCGGTCCGTCTCAGCCCTCAGGTGTTCGGCCCGCGCGCGCAGCACCAGCGATCCGGTGACCCGGCGCATCACGGCGCCATGCCGGGTCACCAGGTCGTGCAGATGCCGGTACACGGGCTCGGGCAGCGCACGACGAGCGTAGAAGTAGCGCTGGCTGGTGCGCCCGGTCCAGGCGATCTCCGCCCAGTCCAGCAGTTCAGCGAGCGCGTGCTCGCCCACGGCCGCCGCGCGTTGACACAGCCGGGGCAGCAGCACGACGTGCGGGCCGGGGCTGACCACTCGGTCCGTCGCCGGCACCAGCACGGAGGCCGTCATGGCGACTCTGCGGTGCAGGAACACCGCGAACGGCCCCACGCCCTTGAGCACCGCCGGAGAGTAACTCCCCTCCGCGGTGCGCCCCCGGCCAGACAGGAACAGTTCAAGATCCCTAGCTGCCGTCGAAATCCCACTGGAAGCCGTCACGGACACGTGACCTCCCGTTATGCCTCGCGTATCAAGGACAGAGAGGAAGAGGCATCAGTTTATCCGACGCCAGTGGACTTGCACGGCACCTGAGTTGACAATAGGTCAGTCCGGCTGCAGGGTCGGGCCGCCGGATGCCCTCACCTCAAGGAACGCGCCAGAGTGAAGCTCTTTATCAGTTGGTCCGGAGAACTGGCCGAGCAGTGCGCCTCGTTTCTAAAACTGTGGATCAGGAAGCTGAATCACACCATCGACCCGTGGTGCTCGAATACCGACATCGCGAAGGGCGAGCTGGCGAGGTCCAAGATCGCGAACCAATTGCAGGTATCCAACTTCGGCATAGTGTGTGTCACGCGAGGGAATCAGGCGGCCCCCTGGCTCAACTTTGAGGCAGGGGCGCTGTCAAAAGCGGTGTCCGACAGCCGGGTCATGCCGTTTCTCATCGATCTACCAGAAAAGGACCTGACGCCCGGGCCGCTGTCCAGCTTTCAGGCCACTGACTCTTCGAACAAGGGGCAAGTGTGGCAAATGGTCCAGTCGATCAACGACGTGTGCGACAGCAAGGGCAAGGTCGAAACCGACATCCTGCGGGGACATTTCGACCAGTACTGGGAGGAACTGGACAAGACGCTTCAGAAGATCAGGCAAATGAAGCCATCCCCGAAGGCATTAACCCGAGCTACGCCCGCCATCCTCAACGAACTCGTTAGCCTCGTCCGCGAGCAGAATATAAGGATTAAGGCGCTGGAAAGGAGGCTGGAGATACTGGGAAGGACCTCGTCGGTCACCACCCATGTCCAGCCGGACCCGGACATCCCGGCGAAAGGCGTGAGGGACGCCCTCTGTAAGGAGGTGGTTCTGAACGTCCACGAAATCATCGGTAAGTCCCATGTTCGCCAGCTGCGGACCACGGAAAGTGGAATCACCGTGCGCTGCGACAGCGAGGGATATCGGCGGGCCGCCAAGAACTACGGACGACTGCAAACGCTCGCAGCCAGCGTCGGTTCGGCGATCGAGGTCACCGATGACATCGAGATCTTGGTCTTCGAACCTCTCTAGTCCCCGAGCAAAGGAGCCCCCCTGTCCACCCTGATCGCCACGCTGGTCACCGCCATCGCCAGCGTCCTCATCGCCGTCCTCGCATACTTGCTCAACCAGCGCGGAGAGCTCGCACGCGCCCGGCGCCAGGCCCGCCTGAACCGTGTCGACTCCCAACTGCGAGACCTATACGGGCCGCTCCTGGTGCTCGTGGAGTCGAACGAGCGTACCTGGGATGCCTTCCGTCGGCAGCATCTGCCATCGGCCGAGGAACGCCGGCGAGGCGTGGAGTTGACCGAGGAGCAGCACAGGCTGTGGCGCCGCTGGGTACTCACAGTGTTCCTGCCGTCGGCGCGCCAGATGCGGGATGCCATCGTGGACCACGGCGACCTGTTCATCGAGGACCAAATACCACACGTAGTCCTAGACTTCTGCGCCCACATTGCTTCGTACGAGGTGACGGCCGCCGAGTGGGCGGCAGGGGAGGAAGGAAAAATCCTCGTGAATCACCCGGGCGAGGAGTTCGTCGCCTACGTCCGGGAGTCGTACAAGAGCCTCAAGGACGCCCAGGCCGAGGTACTGCTCAGTACGGCCTCCATCCAGAAGACCAACACTCAGCTCGCGACGGCGGCCGGTGACAGCGGGTTGGACACGCCCCCCCCGACGCGAGCGTCTCCGTAATCGTGTCACCGTGCAGCGTCGTCGATCCTGACGCCGCCCGCGTTGACGCCGGTGGCGATCAGGCAGTGCACGTTCACCGTCCGCCCGCCCTCGCGCACCTT
>NZ_VIRM01000037.1 GCF_006874475.1 Microbispora hainanensis | reverse complement strand
AGCAAGCCTTGGGAGGGAGAATTCGCGCGAGGTTGACGACGACGCCGAAGACCTCAACTGTAGTCGCCTCCATGCCTTACGAAGAGTTCCTTGACGCCGCTGTCCTTGACATTCGCAATCGCTTCACGGACCGCGTCGGACCGAAGATCAAGCGCTAAAAGCCGTCCTTCTACCTCGGCAACCGCCTCGATGCGGTGAAACTGGCCGAAGTGATCGGAGGCATAGGCCGCTAGGCCTTTTAGTTTAGTCGCGGCATCGGATAGATGAAAACCATGAGGGTCAACTATCGATGGCCTAATCCCGTCATCCGTAGTGTGGAAGAGGATGAAGTCCGGATACATTGCTCGGTCGAATTCTGTGCCCTTATAGGGAATGCGTAGGGATGCATTTCCGCCGGTCGGATTACGGTACCAGCCCACGAGGTCAGCGTCTGCCAACTCACGTTCAAGTACCTTCACCTCCCAACCCTTTAAGGCACAGGGGAAAGTACCGTCCTCAGCAGAAAGTAGATGCTTTTCCCATCGACGACCGCGATCGCTCACTACCATCGAGCCCGGAAGCACCAGATCGGTCAGCTCAGGACTACGAGTCTCACGCTTAACTGGCTCGTACGCTACCTTCCGTGCGTCCGGCAGTTTGGAAATTGATCGCTGGTATTCACGTAGCCAAGTTCGTACTAGCTGCTCCGCAGCAGCCTCGACAGCTTCAACGACCTCCGGGTTTAGCGCGAGGACAGCAGTAATAGCCTTGGCTTCGGTTGGGTCATATTCATCATCCGTCTGGGAGTTGATAACCTCGTTCCAATAGTTCGTTGCCACTCCCTCGGGGAGTTTACGCTTGGCGACCTTATATAGGTCCTCGATATTATTGTCGTCGCGGTCCATCTCGTAGGAGACGATGGGAGGTAGATCGTTCATGGATTCAGCGGCGAGGAGACTGTACGACCTCTCAATTTTGAGGCTTCGGACGCGCGCTAGATCAGCCTGGAAGGTGCCCTCTGCTTCTAACCGTGCGCGTTGTGCGGTGAGAACACCATTGAGATAGATGCGCACCTGTGCAATCGCATCTTCGACTACGTGGTCTCCCGTGAGCAGCGTTGCCAAGGTGTGTAACCGCGAGATCTGTGTGCGGTAGATACGTCCGGGCACGACATATGTCGGCAGACTTTGGACAAGGTCCATTAGCTCGCCGGGTACATTCTCATTACGCTCAAGGACCAGGGGGTCCGTGATCACTTCGACGGGGGGCTCATCATTTCTACCCTCGGCGAACCTATCGACGATGTCCTTCACCTGTTGCTTGTTGAACTTAGGCAGGTAGCAGTGGACATCATTCAGGGTTTGGTCGGTCGGTATGCGGCGGGCTAGAGGCGTACGCACCATCCGGCCGATCAGCTGAGCTATGTAGGTATAGTCGGCAGCGCTCCGAAGTGAAACGAGGACCTCGGCGCGCGGACAATCCCACCCCGTAGAGATGGCATCCTTGCAGAGCACCACGCGGACGGAGACATCGTCCTGGATGTCCTGCGGCTTCATGTAGTTGATTGTATGGCCGGCGACGCTAATTGCAGTATGTTCACCGAAGGTGTTGACCACGTTCTCATCTTTGAGTCCACGCCATGAATCAAAAATGGCCGACAGTAACTCGCCGATTTCGGCATCGGTCGGCTTGTTAGGCACCTGCACCACGAGTACGGGCATTACGGGGGGCTCGCCTTGAGCTTGCGCGTAATTGCGCCAACTCTCCTCAAAGTGCAGCGTTTGTATGACGGCCGCTCTAGTGAGCGTGGTATCTCCCTCTACTTGGCCAGCGGCAGGATTGTCGAGGATGATTTTGTCCTTGAGAAGCCCAGAGGCTCGAACATCCTCAAGTGGTACGACGAGCGACTTAGTCGAGCGCTGGTGGTTCCATCGTCCTATTGCCTGGATGAAGCGCTCTGGTGTAGCACTGATTCCCCATACAACTGGAGCCGGGGGGTTGATACCGGGCTGTCCATTAATAATGCGTGAGACGATTGTCGTGCGGTCGCTCTCCTGCTTCATCCCGCGATGCGCCTCGTCTATCACCACATAGAAGTGTGCGCCGTTATCCCTGATTGTGTTTGAGATCGTTTCCCAGAGTGAATATGTGCGAAGATTGGTGTTGCTCCGCGAGAGCGGATTACTTCGCGCTAGTTTCTGAATGTTGAGGAAGTATACCCGAAGTGGCTGAAACTGCTCTTCGTCGAACCCTGCATCGATCGTAATCAAACGGCTCGGCCCCAGATTCGACGACGCTTGGAGCATGTTTCTCTTGGTCTGCTCATTCAGCGCGGGGTCATCCGTGACCCACAAGACCGTCGCCAGGGGATCAGCCGAAAAGCTACCGCTACCGTCGAACAGAGTCTCGATCACCGAGGTGGCGATAACCGTCTTGCCCGCACCTGTCGGCGCGCTTAAGGCGATTGACCACAGGTTATTAGGGTCGTCCTCAAAGTCCTTGCCAGCACGTCGAAGCGCTTTAACTATCTCGTTGGTCGCAGCGAACTGATAGTCTTTGAGGATGTATCTCAAACCTGCCCCTTGGTGTTAATCTCGAAGGTGCTCAGGTAGTCGCCGTAGAGTTGTGTGCTATCAACATTGGTCGGTAGCTCGGAAATGATCTGTTGGAAAGTTGCATCTGAATCGGTAACTATGAAGGCATGAGTGATGTCGGACCGTTTCCGAATGGCTTCGACGAACTCACGCCAATAATCGATATCGAATAAAATGCCGTAATAAGCATCGTCCGGCGCTGTCCACGTCTTACATGCCTTTCGGATGCGTGCCCCACGAGCACCCGCCTTTAGCCATAATAGCGGGGCCACCGCATCGAACTTTTTGCCAAGGCTGATGAGGTCTGGATCTTCATACGTCAAGTCAAAGAACTCTACGTTCTCCTGCAGTCCGAGAGACATCTGGCTCCCATCCGCGTTCTTAAGGGATGCGGGCACTGGCGTTCCGTTGGCTCGTTTGCCAAGAATCGCGCCCTCCACACGGGGCCGGGTGACGTGGCGAAAGATACCCTGCCTCTGCCATTCCTCATCAGCCGAAGTGAGACCTTGAGCTCTAAGGTGTCGCTGGCGTTCCGGACCGACCTCGTTGTTCGTGACTAGGATGCATTGGCGCCGACCACCATCTTCAGCGTTAAGCATTGCGGTCGCATGTAGAGTGGTGCCAGAGCCAGCAAAGAAATCGACGATTACGGCATTGCGCTTATGTCTTGTCAGCAGGTCGAGGGTGTCACGGACCGCATAGACGGACTTCGGATAATCAAAGGCTCTCTCGCCGACAAGACCTTCGACAACGGCCGTGCCGCCTACGCCAGCATCATGAGCAGTCCGATGCCAAACTGTCTTAACTCGTCGACTCGACGACGCTTCATTTGCATAGACAGCATCGACTACACCGGTAACCGGATCAACTGATCTAACCTCCAGGATGCCGGCGGCAATCTGGTTTTGAAACTCCGTAGTCAGATATGAGATCCCCCAGGTCTTGCGACCAGCATCATAGTTTCCGAGCGCCACATAGCCCTTGGCGGCCCACTCTCGAAGTGTCTGCGGCTTTAGCATCCAGCGTCCCCATGTCCCATCCCTACGCACTGGCCAAACTGCCGTATGACCGTCAACGAGAGCATCCGGGTCGGGATTCTCTTCGAGCGGTGGTGAGGCACCGGCGCCGAGAATTTTCCGCGTATCCGGGTCAATCAGAATGGGATAAAAGAAGGTCGGATGCTGTTCTCGACGAGAGTTGGAGCCGGAGCGGAGGAGCCCCTTCCATCGGGGTCGTACATCCTCACCTTCTCGGACGTCCTCGCCGCCGGGAGTCAACAAGTCATCCGAGATACTGCTAGCTATTGCCGATCCGAAGAAGCAGAAGAAGGCGTACTCCTCTACCCTTGAAAGGGTGCTGCGCGTGACACCCTTAGGGTTAGTGACAATGGTAACTAGTTGTCGTGTTGCCTCGGGGAAAAGCTGCTCTAGCAGCATGCCGAGATGATGTACTTCGTTCTCATCAATAGTGACTACGAGTGCAGAGTCCGAAAGATCGAGCAATCTTTTTGCGCATCGTAGTCGGCGTTCCATCATCGCCAGCCACTTACTGTGCCTGTACTGGTCGACGCTGTCGACGTAGTCGTTGTTATACTTCCAGTCGCGAGCGCCAGAGTTGTAGGGCGGGTCGATATAAATTATGTCAACTTTGCGCTCATGCGTATATAACAGTGTTTCAAGAGCATGAAAGTTCTCGGCGTTCATCACTACGTGAAAGGGCTTGCTGGCGCCTCGTTCTACGGAGCCGAGAGGTCTCAGGCCGGGGTAGATAGGCTCGCCAAACTCCCTCACTACGACCAAGTCTGATATACCAATAAGTCGACTCTCGGCGCGCTCCGTCAGAGAGACTATGGCGGCACTTCCGTCAGAAACCTTCACTACTCGGTAGAGCGAGTCATCATCCTCGCTAAGGATTCTTACGGTGCAGTTGCGGCGCACCTTGTAGTCGTATAGCTCGACCGTCTCGGGCTTGTGTTGTTGGTAGACGAGGCCGAACGACTGCCTGGTCAGGAGGGTGGCAACCTGCTCATGTAGTAGTTGACGAAGAGCAGGATCGGCCACTTTGTCGATCAGGGCGTCGATGTGAGCCACATATCCTCCACGCCTGCCTTTGGGGAATCCCAAAGCGCCTCAAGTCGGCCGAGTCAAAAGTAGAGATAGTGTGCCACACGTCACGATCATGCGCCTGTTTCGTAACAAACCGTACATGAGGGGATGTTTTAAGACATATACGCACCTAAACGCCTGTTAGGCAAGAACTGCCGTAAAGGTCGCATATGGTCTAACGGGAGGCGTATTGGGATTGCGCGGCGACAGAGTGTCTTCGATTGCCGAATTGGGCTCATAGGTATCAAGGGCGGCGCTCCGCGCCGCCTCGCGGCCCTACGCCCGCTCGGCGGCCGGGCATGCGGCCTGGGGGCCGGTCCCGGCCGCCGGCAGCTCGGGCCGCACTCCGTGCACATCATCCCGCCGTGCCGGGCTTCACCCGCCGGTCAAAGGACGCACCGCCACCTGCAGCCCTCGCCATCAACCCAGGGCCAGTAGTCGCACGAGGTCTCGTCCCCGTCGTTCAGGTTGTGTTCCGTCGTGGCAACTCCATTGATAGGCCCAGGTCCTCCGCGATACTTCGCAGTGTTGGCTCCCAAAGAGGCTCCTGCGTCAAAGAGTTGAGTGCAAGAGCTCCGCAGTAGAGCGCATAGAGGCAGGTAGCTACGGTCTGCTGAGCAGCATCCAAGCGCGGTCGCTTGTGGAGCTTCGTATCATCGCCGTTCTGCTCTACGTACAGGCGGACAACATGGATTGAGGGGTGGGCGTACCCCGACTCTGCATGCCAGATCGCGCCGAGGGTAGGTCCGAGATAGGCGTCAACAAGTTTCGAGTGTTGTAGTAGATGCGTCTCTGCGGAGGGCAAGAGCTCCGCTAACGTCGCGGCAAGCGTAGCCTGTGTTCTCTCGTCTTGGCCCATGCCGGCCTTGTGGGCTGCTTCCTTCAGCTTCTTCTGTGTGTACTGCAGCCCTCGGTTGATGGCGTTGACCGCCTTCTCGGTGTCATCGGCCAACCATAGAAGGGAGGCGGTGTGCTCGATAAGTGAGCGGCGGAGTGCGGCGCAGGCATGGTCAGCGTCCTGCTCACGAAGAAGCATGAGCGCGTATGCCTGGTGGGCGAGATTCATGAACAGTCCGTAGGCAACCACCGGGGCGCGGTTGCCCGGACCTAGCGGGATCGGAATTTCGTTGTTTGCCAGATCAAGTAGCTTCTCTATCGCCGGGATCCCGCGTATTTGAAGATCGGCCGCCGTAAGGTTAGTCATGACAACATCTTCGCTCCCCGTCCCACTTGTCGGATGGCCCTGCGTCCTCCTCGCTGCGTGAGTGTCCCAGCCGTGCCCGCCGAGTCAAGGGCGCCTGCGGCGTCGCTTCGCGATCAGCTTCGCTGACCCTTGACACGACGGTCCCGTCCTGGGGTCCGGCAGCTACGAGGAGAACGGGGGAGGAGCAGGGGACGGTAGCTGAACGCGCGCCCTGATTCTGCATGAGGACGGCTTTCAGGCAGGGCGCCGAGCGAAGAGCAGACCGAGCGGAACAAATACGAGCATGAACGCCCAATAGGCGAGCGTCATCAGAATTGGCTCGCCGATGAAGAGCATGAGCAGCCCAGTAGCAAGCCCACCAGACACCTCGACTTCGATGAACGGTACAGGCAGCACGCCCCCTGTGAAGCCGATGACTGTGCACCATAAGCCCCATGCTCCTGCTACCAGGGCAACCAAAGTAGCCAGCCCGCCGAGCCAGCCTGGGAGTTCTCTTGAATCACCAGTGGTCATGCTTAGAGATCGACTAGACAAGCAAGGCCGTTACCTGAACATGGCTCGCTAGATCTCGGACTGATGGGCGACGAAAACGCGAGTTTCAGTGCCAAGGCGTGCGCAGGGCCGACGGCCAGAGCGTGATCGTCTTGCCGTGCAATATGCGTGCAATGATCTTGACGATCAGGGTCGGGCGAGCGGGCTCCGGCGCAGGTTAAGAGCACCGAAGCGCCTGGAATGGTCACGCGCTGTAAAACCGTCGGCTCAGCCTACCCAGGTTCGAACCCTGGACCTGCCACCAGCAGAACAGCAGATCAGAGGCCCTCCGGGGCCTCTTCTGCTTTTCGGGCCCATGCAGCCGTAGGCCACTCTGAGCCCCCGTCTGTCGCCGGTCCACAAATATGCGTGCAATGATCTTGAAGACGTTTCCGCAGGTAGCCTGGACCGTTCGAGGCAAGGGGAGGCCATCGGCGGGGACCCTGATCTTGCCCATCGACTGGAACCCGGAGCGGGCCTGTCCCCGCCGGCGGTCTTCCGGTGGAGACAAGCCCGTTCACGCAGCGCGTTGATGGGGGTCGTGCGTGCTTACTCGATCACCTTGTGAAGAGTGCCTGCTGCCAGCAGACCGGAGATGAGTGCTGCTGTCGGCCCCTCCGTCTGGCTCACGAGAGCGGAGATGGTTGCTGCGACAGTAAGGATCAAGATCCAGCGCTGAGGCAGGCGCTGGGGGCCTTTGGGGGGTGGATTACGTCGTACTCTGGGCATGCGGCGTCTCCTTCAGGCTGCAATTGGTGGATGCGCCGGACCTGCGACCCCTGGGCGGTACCCCGGGGGTCGCACCATTTCCGGTGAATCACATGGTGCCCCTCCGGACGCCTCTTTGCGACTCGACTTCCACGACGTCTTGACCCGCCAGTCGGACGTCCCTGAGCATGGGAACCTCCGCGATTTGCCACCCCTAGCGAATGGGGGCGGATCAAGGCGCCCAAACCTTCGCGGGGAAGCTTCGAAATCCCCCTGGAGGGGGCGCCCCTGTAAGGACATCACATGAGACTGAGGGACCGCGAGAGGCTGGTTCGACGAGTCGAGCGCCTCGTACGCATGCTGAAGTCGGCGGAAGACGCTCAGATGAAGCTGAGGCAGCAGCAGCGACGCTCGATACACAAAGTGATGGTTAGGTCGCGATTTGTATATCAGGATCGTTTGATCCTGAATCGCACATCTTCTGGCCGCGCTCTCCCGCCTGTAGCCGCTCGGCCACCTGCTGCGCGTGTCGTGTCGCCGAACGGTATGGCTCTGCGCCTGTATCTGATTGCCCTTTGCGTCGCTCAGATCGGGGCTGGCGCCGGGGCTCGCCCGAAGAACCGGCTTCCACTGCGGGAGGGAGGGGCGGGCACCGGATGGATAGACCTACTCGCCTTGCCCGTGTCCGGTCCGGAGACCTCCTCCATGTCCTCCGAGAAGAAGTTTCGACGTTTAATATCCGCTCTGGCTAGCCTGGCGGCTGAGAGCAACCAGCTCATTCATCTCCCTCATGGGCATAAGAGATCTGGCAGATATGAGGGCTTTCAGTTGCTGGATGAAGGTGGGGTGCGGCCGAATGGCGACTCGGTGCCGTATGTGGTGCCGAGAAAAGGAGAGGATCAGTTCGGTCTTCCATACGGCCTCTTTGAGAACGGATGGATACACGTTCTAGAGGATGCGGAGCTTCTTCTCCTACTTTCTCTAGCCCACCATCGTGACGTGCTGACTCTTCCGGAAGAGAATTGGATCAAGATTGAGAGCGGGGAGCGGTTGCATAACTATGGGCTGGGACGCGACGCATATCAGTCTCACGAGATCCTTCAGCGGTTCGGTCTGCTGGAAGTAGATGTTGACCCAGATCGCCGCAGTGATGGCACTCTTCCGGTCGCGCCCCGCTATGCTCCGAACGGACCCCTCCATAGGTTTCGAATACTAGAGACCGGATTCGATGAGCCAGCCCTGGAAATTGCCACGACGGCCCTGCGGAAGCTGCTGTCCTCAGCCGGCCATTCATCTTAGTTGCTAAGCCTGCTGTAACGCCATTATTCAAAATTCTTCCGGATGGCTTCCGGGATCCTTCTGTACTCGCGAGTTATGCTGCCAGGGCGTCATCAATCCTCCGGTTGGCGATTTCCTGTTGGCCGTCAAGGCGGCGGCGCGGCGCGCCGCCGCTGGCGGCCCATCGCCTGCCCGCCAGCCGGGCGTGCGGCCTGGGGGCCGGTCCCGGCCGGCGGGCAGCTCGGGCCGCCATGCCGCAGCTTCGGCGCTCCCAGCAGGTGGCAGGCTCTGCCGGACTACTCGTCGTAGTCCCCCGCTGCCGTCATGAACCCCTCGAAGAACGCGTGGGCGGCTGACTGGTCGTGCTCAGGCACGTAGCCGAGCTTTCCGGCCTCCATTCCGCCGAACCACGCCACCGTTTGCCAAGCCGACTTGTAGGCCGTGCTCATCGGGTGTTCACGTAGTCCAGGAAACTTCCTAGCAATGCGAGTCCCTGCCTCGAATCCGCTCCGGTACGCTTCGCTGCTCTCATCCGCCATGGATGAATCATCGCTCACAAGTGGCTCATCGGGCCGATAATCATGAACTCAAACTCCAGCCTCCGGAGGGGGCGCTCCGGCGCCGGGATGCCGCCCGGTTGGAGAGCGCGAGCCGTAGATGGCTGGTGTAGAGCCCGCGCATCCCTCCTGCCATCGACCCGCGCAAGCCCAGCAGACCAGCTCCTACGTCTCAAGCCCGTCTGTGACCCTTGGCGTCCAATGGCGCCGCCGAGGAACGGCGACCGGCTGACGTACACGCGAAGACGGGCTTGCGCCTCCGTCGCCGGCCTGCTGCTGCTCCGCAGCGGGTCGACGGCATACGGGATACGCGGACGGGGGAGAAGCGTGCGAGGCCGTACGAGCCCAGGCGGCTTGATCGTGCGCCGCAGCGACGTAAGACCTACCCGGGAAGCAGGGCGAATGCGGGCACGTGTACGGGGCGGACCGCGGCGAAGTGGCGCACGTCGAGCGTGAACACCTCGTTGACCTTCAGGCGCTCGGCCACCGCGACGACCGAGGCGTCAACGGCGCCGAGGGGGAAGTCCGCGTAGCGTTCGACGAGCGCGGCGACTCTGGAGAGGTCAGGCTTGGTCAGTTCGACGAGCGTGAAGACGTCCGACTCGAGTGCGTGGAGAAACGCGGCCTCCGGTGCGGCGCCGCCGAACCTGGAGATCATGTAGCAGACTTCGGCGGCGACGAAGCTGGGGATGAGGAGCTCTCGGCGCGCATCGTGGAGGCGCTTGAACTCGCCGACACAGCGCTCATGATCGGCATCGTCTGAAATCGTGGCGGCCACGAGCGGGCCGGTGTCGACGATGATCACTCGCCGTGTCCGAAGCCTTCAGCAAGGATCTCTTCGGTACGGGCGGCTACATCCGAGCGACCGGCACGGACGGAGCCGAAGAACGCCGGAGGCCATGACTCGCTCTCGGCGTGCTCGGAGGAGTGAACCAGCCGCAGCGTCTGCGCGCGGATCTCCCGGAGCTGGTCTCCGGTGAGCTGGTCGACCAGCCGATGCATGTCCTCGTACTCTTCAGGGGCAGCAGCCGTCATGGCTCCGAGTCTACGTGCTGGAACTGATCGTTTCCGAGCCGTGCATATGCGTGCAATGATCTTGACGATCAGGGCCGGGTGGGCGGGCTCCGGTGCAGGCCAAGAGCGTCGGGAAACCTGGAATGGTCACGCGCTGTAAAACCGTCGGCTCAGCCTACCCAGGTTCGAACCCTGGACCTGCCACCAGCAGGAAAAGTAGCCCCTGATCAGCAGAGATGCCGATCGGGGGCTTCTTTGATTCTTGATCCGTGAGTACCCCTGATTCCCCGTGTCTGACCCTGGCTTAGGGCACGCTCGGGGCACGCGATCGAGATGCTCCTGCCCGGACGCGTACGCCTCGCCTTTTCTGGCGCCCCTACATGCAAGAGGTCTGGTGGGGAGATACCTCTGCTGCCTTGCGGCGTGTTCCGGGAGGCTGTTACGAGTTCTCCTTGTCCGACGAGAGAACCTGGAGTGCGGCATTGGCCGCGTGCAGGACGCTGATCCATGCGGGATGGTCGAGGTAGGCATGGTCTGGGGCGGTGGGGCCAAGGTCATCAAGAACGCGAAGGAGGGCGTCAACCACGAGTTGCGCGCGGTCGGCTTCCTGCTCGTCTCGGAAGAGTTGCGGGATCAGTGCTCGTGCGCCGGCTTGGTCGATGAAAGTGTCGTCGATCAGCCAGTGAACGGCGGCGGTGAGGTCTGGCCACCCGTGTCCTGATCGCCAGTGTCGCTCTTGATAGTCGCGGTCGCCGAGGGCTTGTAACGCGTTCAGAACGTCTTCACGTTGCTCTGGCCGCTGAACCCGCCGTACCGCGGAGGGGTGTTCGTTCACGACGCCACGCTACTGAGAGCCGGTACGTGGCAGGGGAAGCCACGAGAAAGGTGACAAGACACCTCCTGCTTCCTGGTTCCGGGGTCCCATTGTGGTCGTGGACGCGACGTGGCCATGGTCGCTGCCGGAGCGACCGAGACGAGCGGCTCGGCGCGGGTGGGGCGATGAGCCGTGAGGGCGCGCTGACAACGATCGAGGCGGTCGTCAGCGGATGGTGGGTGAGCTGTCAGCGGGGTTTCCGAAGGTAGGGCCATGACGAACAAGCACACCTCGGTCCTCATCTCCGGCGCCAGCATCGCAGGCCCTGCCCTCGCCTACTGGCTGGCCCGCTCCGGTGCCCAGGTCACCGTTGTGGAGAAGGCCCCAGCGCTCCGCACCGGCGGCCAGGCCATCGACTTCAAGGGCGAGACCCACATGGAGCTCCTGCGCCGCATGGGCATCCTGGAGGAGATCAAGCGCCGCCAGACCGGGGGCACCGACCAGACGGTCATCGACTCGTACGGCAAGCGGATCACGGTCATGCCGGGCTGGTTCACCGGTGGCGACCTGGAGATTCTCCGCGGCGACCTGGCTGAGATCCTCTACGAGCGCACTCGTGAGACATGCCAGTACATCTTCGGCGACTCGATCACCTCGCTGACCGAGACCGCCTCGGGCGTCCATGTGACGTTCGAAAGGGGTGCGCCCCGGACCTTCGACGTGGTCGTCGGCGCGGACGGCATCCACTCCAACGTGCGCCGCCTGGCCTTCGGCCCGGAGTCGAACTACGTGAAGCACATGGGTCACTACTACGCGCTGGTGGACATGGAGCGTGTCGTGGACGAGCCGGTGATGTACAACGAGCCGGGCAGGCTCGTCTCCATCGGCGGCCCCAAGGCACCCGTCTTCTTCTGCTTCGCCTCGCCTCAGCTGACCTACGACCGCTACTCGGCGGCTGAGCAGAAGCAGATCCTGATCGACGCCTACCGCGGCATGGGCTGGCGGGCGCCCGAGATCCTGGCCAAGCTGGCCCGTTCGAAGGACGTGTACGTCGACGCCATCGCCCAGGTCGCGATCGAGCGCTTCTCGAAGGGCAGGATCGTGCTGCTCGGCGACGCCGCCGCGGCCAACACCCTCGGTGGCGTCGGCACCGGCCTGGCCCTGGTCGCCGCCTATGTGCTGGCGGGCGAGCTGAGCCAGGCCGGCTACCGGACGGCCTTCGAGCGCTACGAGAACACCATGCGCCCGTTCATCAAGGCCGCCGACAGCAACAATGCCGGTCCCTTCCTGGCGCCGCGCACCCGCAAGGGTCTGTGGCTGCGCAACCAGCTGTTCAAGCGGCGCTTCCTGCTCAGATCGATGGCCAAGATGGGGGAGAAGATGGCCGGTGGTCACTTCGAACTGCCCGGCTACGCCTCCTTGAGCCGGCCGGCGGCCACCAACGCGAGCCGTCCTAGGTGAGCCGGCAGAGCGTCCCGCACAGCGGACAGAAGGCGCGCTTGGCCGTGGACGTCACTTTCAGGCCGCAGCCGGGGCAACTGCCTTGCTCGTAATTCGCCGGATTCGGCCCGAAGCCACCGTCGTAGTGGTCCCGGTCCGGCCAGGCGACTGCCTCGATGAAGGGCTGAGCCGATGACGAGTCTCCGCCTGGTGGCCGGGAGACTTCGGCAAGGGCGAGCGTAGAGGGCACGGTGCCTTGTTCAGCGTGAGCGGGCAGCACACGACGGAGTACGTCCACCAGTTCAGGAAGGCTCAGACGAAGCAGCTCCCGCGCCAGAGCGTCACGCTCATCATCGGTGGTCACAAGCGCCAAGTTAGTCAAAGCCGGGTGGACTTCGGTCAAGCGGGCAGCCGGAGGGTGAAGGTCGAGCCTTCGCCGATGACGCTGGTGGCGCTGAGCGACCCGCCGTGGGCCTCGGCCAGCTTGCGGGCGATGGGCAGGCCGAGCCCGCTGCCCCCGCTCCGCCTGCTGCGCGACTTCTCCACCCGCCAGAACCTCTCGAAGACCAGCGGGAGGTCGTCGGGGGCGATCCCGCTGCCGGTGTCGGCGACGTCGATCACCACGTCGCCGTCGGCGCGGCGGGCGTGCAGGCTCACGGTGCCGCCGGGCGGGGTGTGCCGTACGGCGTTGGAGACGAGGTTGCCCACCGCCTGGCGCAGCCGTACGGGGTCGGCGACCAGATGGAGGCGGCCGTCTGCCTTCGTCAGCAGGGTGACGCCGGCGGCCTCCGCGCCGCCCCGGTGCGCGGTCGCGACCTGGGCCAGCAGGTCGGCCACGTCGACCGGCTCGGTGTGCACTCTCAGCTCGCCCGCGTCGGCCACCGCCAGGTCTTGAAGGTCGTCGATGACGTGCTGGAGCAGGAGCGCCTCCTCCAGCAGCGACGCCACGAGCTCCGGATCGGGGTCGGCGAGCCCGTCCTGGGCCGCCTCCAGCCAGCCGCGGATGTTGCTCAGCGGCGTCCGCAGCTCGTGGGCGACGTCGCCGACCATCGCCTTGCGCAGCTCCTCCAGCCGCTCGCGCCGCTCGGCCATCGCGTTGAAGGCCGCGGCGAGCCTGCCGATCTCGTCCTTCCCCTTGACCTCGACGCGGGCGGCGCGCCCTTCCTCCATCTGCCGTACGGCGTCGGTGAGCGCCCGCAGGGGGCGGCTCAGCCGGGTGCCGGCCGTGACGCTGGCGGTGACGGTGATCAGCAGCACGAGGGCGGCGACGCCGGCGATGCGGGCCTGGTTCTCCGGCGACAGGTCGAAGACGGTGGACGTGTCCCCACCGCGGCTGCTGAGGAAGAGCAGCGCGGGCGGGGCGACGTACGGCGTGAGCTGCTCGCGGCGGCTGCCGGCGACGCACTCCGGGACGACGCCGCCGCGGGGGCCGTCGCCCGCCGCCTGGGCGGGAACGGCCCCGGGCACCCGCGTCCAGGTGAAGTCGAGGTTGAGCCGCACGTGCGACTCGTGCCGCCGCTCCAGGCAGTTGTCGACGAGCTTCTGCAGCGCCGCGAGGGCCTTGGCCTCGGTGGCGGTCGGCCGGTCGAGGACGGTGTTCGGGCACCGGGTATCGGAGTATGGACGCGCGCCCCGGGTGTCGAGCACGGGCCGTCCGCTCGGGCTGTAGGCGATCGTGGCGACGGAGCCGAAGGAGCCGCGCAGGCAGGCGGCACGCCGTTCGGCGGCGACGCGCAGGGCGTCGCGTTCCTTGCGCGGCAGCAGGAAGGGGCCCACGGCGCGCGGGTCGATGTGGTCGGTCACCGCCGCCAGGGCATCGCCCTGCGGCACCAGTGCATCCGAAGACCCGGTGGTCAGGGACGAACCGGACGCGGCCGCCAGGGCCGTGTCGATGTGCAGCGGGTCGATCGACGCGGTCGGCCGGGCGGGCAGCTTCGCGGGCGGCCCGCTGTCGGAGTCCACGAGTGGCACGCGCTGCTCCGTAGTGATCGTGACGCGGCGACCGGTGTCGCGCGCCAACTGCCGCACGACCTCCCCCGCGCCGTTCCAGCCGGGGTGGGTGGCCGCGTAGCCGAGCAGGGTGTCGTACGTGCGGGCGTCGTCGGTGAGCGCCTGCCCCTGTTCCTGCCTGATCGCCACGGTGGTGCTCCGCGCGGTCAGCCAGGCCGTGGCCGCGATCGAGCAGACCGACACCAGCACGGACACCGCGAGCACCCGCACCAGCAGGCTGCGGTGCAGCGGCACGTCAGCCCGCATCGCGCCCGTCCCGCCGGTCGTCGGCGAGCTTGTAGCCCACCCCATAGACGGTGAGGAGCCGTACGGGACGGCGCGGCGCGGGCTCTATCTTCCGGCGGAGGTTCATCACGTGGACGTCCACGGTGCGTGAGGTGATGTAGCGGTCGAACCCGTGAAGCCGGGTGAGGATCTGCTCGCGGGTGAACACCCGTCCCGGCTCGCTGACGAGCAGCTCCAGCACCGCGAACTCGCCGGGGGTGCACTCGACGGGCACGCCGTCCACGCTGACCTCGTGGCGGTCCGGGTCCACGATCAGGGCGCCGGCCCTCAGCACCGGCGCGGGCGGCCGGGCCGGCACGGCGACGGCGCGGGCACGCCTGAGCAGCGTGCGGACGCGCGCCATCAGCTCGCGCGGGCTGTACGGCTTGGTCATGTAGTCGTCCGCGCCGAGGTCGAGGCCGAGCAGCAGGTCGTCCTCGGTGGAACGGGCGGTCAGCATCAGCACCGGGAGGTCCGACTCGGCGCGCAGGATGCGGCAGACGTCCAGTCCGTCGACCTTGGGCATCATCACGTCGAGCACCAGCAGATCGGGGGCCCGCCGGCGTACCGAATCCAGGGCCGCGCGGCCGTCATGGACGGCGTCGACCTCGTGGCCCTCCCGCTCCAGATAGCGGCGGATGAGCTCGGCCTGCTTGACGTCGTCCTCTGCTATCAGGACATATGCACCCACAGATGGCGATAGTAGGTCGGCCCGAGGACCATCTCGCCCCTGCTCATCTGCCGGCCAAAGGTTCCTGACAAGTTCCTGACATTGCCCGGCCATTCTCTCCGGCATGAGCAACCGAACCGAGCGGCGCATGTCCGCACGACACGTCACCGCGATCTCCTTCGCCGCCCTGGCCTGCGGCGTCCTCACCGCCTGCGGCACCGCCGAGGCGGCGGGCGCCCCCGGCACGCCCACTCCCGTCTCGGCCGGTCACGCGTCGGCCACCCGGGCGGCCGCGGCGCAGACCGCGCAGACCTCGCACAAGCCCGCCCACACCACGGAGTCCCGCCCGCAGCTGCGCCTGAACAGCTCCGCCGCCGAGGTGCGCAAGTTCCGTGAGGCGTACGCCCGGTGCCTGACCAAGCACGGCATGCCGAGCAAGGGCACCTGGTCCAAGGCGGCGGAGAAGTCCGCGCGGGCCGCCTGCGAGCGCCTGCGGCCGCTGCTGCCGCCGGAGATGGACCCGGCCAAGAACCCGAACTACGCCAAGAGCGTCCGCATCGAGGCCAAGTGCCTGCAGGACCACGGCTTCGACGTCCACCTCGTCAAGGAGCCCGCCCCCGCCAAGATCGGCTGGCGGTACGCGAGCGTCCCCGGGGACGACGTCGACATCGCCAAGATCCAGGACACCTGCCGCGTGAAGGCGTTCGGCGGCGGCCGCGCGCTCCAGCCCGGCCCGCAGTAACCACCCGGGGCGGCGGGCGCTATCCGAAACGCCGGCGCCCGCCGCCCCGCCGTCACGGCTGGACGTATCGCAGCCTGAGGGTGTCGACGTGGCCCGACCAGCGCAACGTCAGGTGCCAGCAGCCCGCCTTCGGCAGGTCGACGCCCGACGGGCCGGGTCCGCCGGGCACCTCGCGTACGACGGGAGCACCCGAGCCGTCCAGGCGCGCCTCGATCCGCAGGGGATCCCCGTCCTGGGACACCCGCGACACCCAGAGGATCTTGTTGCCGCGATTTTCCTCCGGCGGCGACAGCAACCGATCGCCGAACACCACGGCCACGATGTCGCCCTGGTCCCCCAGGACGTACGGCATCGCCTGGTCGGGCGGGCGGAACCCCGTGCGGGCCCAGGTGGGCAGCGGCGCCGGTGACAACCGGTCGGGACATCCGCCGGACGGCTGCTCGGCACACCCCGCGAGCAGGGAACAGGCCAGGGTCAGGGTCAGTATCGGCGCCAATATCGGGATCAGCGCGGTGCGAAGCATGGACGACTCCTCAGGGGCGTACGTGGTCGCTTCCTCTACACCCCTGACCCCTCCGCAGGTTCCGGCCCACCGACATCCGCTTCGTGAAGATTCATCTTCCTTCAGCCGATCTTCGGCGTCATGCCCGATTTCGTTCATGGAAGGCGGATTCAATCTGCCGAGGCCTCCGCGACCGTGCGGTTCTCAGGCCGACAGACGGCGACGTGATGGAGGAAGACAGTGGAGCCGGCGTTCCGACCCGAGCCGACAAGATCGAAACGCGGGGTGGCCTTCAGGGCACTCGGCGCGATTCTCGCCGCGCTGACCGTGATCCTCGTTCTCCCGGGGCTCGCCGCTCCGGCGTCGGCGGCGACGACCGCCACGACGATCACCGACCCGGCGTTCTACGCCCTGGAGCCGGGCACCATCGCCTCCGCCACCGGCCTCGACGGCGATGACTCGACGCGCATTCGCCTCACGACCGCCGCTGCCGTCGGCAGCTCGTGGCGGACGCTGGCGTTCACCGAGGCCGCCGGCAGCCCGGACATCGACGTGACGGTCTTCGCCTACGACGCCGACGGCGGCTACCTGTCGCCGTCGACCGGCTGGAAGAGCCTGGCCTCGCCGTACGTCTACACGATCCCCGCCGGAACCGCGAAGATCCGCTACGTCCTGAAGTATCACGCGGGCGGGGCGATCACCCCGGCCGACCACGCCGCCTGGCTCACCATCGGCGTCGCCGACAGCGGCACCACCGCTTCGCCGTCCACGAGCGACCCCGCGTTCAACGACTTCGAGCAGGGGACGATCGCCTCGGCGACCGGGGAGAAGCGGGACGGCACGAGCGACGTCGCGACGCGGATCCGCCTGAAGGCGCCGGTCGCCGTCGATCGCTCCTGGCAGGCGCTGAAGTTCGACGGCGGCCCCAAGGGCGCGGACGTCTCGGTGACGATCTTCGCCTACGACGCGAACGGCGCCTTCTTGCCGCCGTCGTCCGGCTGGAAGAGCCTGGCCTCGCCGTACGTCTACGTGATCCCCTCCGGAACCGCGAAGATCTCGTACGTCCTCAGCCACGACGCCGCCGACTCGGTGCGGCCGATCGACGTGAACGAGCGAAGCCCCTGGGTCACGCTCAGCACGGTCAAGCTGGACCCGCGGGACAACTACACGGTGAACGCCTCGACCGTCACGCCGCAGTTCACCGTTCCCGGGATGCACGACGAGCAGGGCGGCAACTTCGTCGACGGCAAGCTGTGGATCGCCGCCGCCAGCGAGGACAGCCACACCGTCGCGAACGGCCACGTGTACGTCTACGACATCGACTACGGCGCGAAGACGGCCACCCTCGTCCACACGTTCACGCACAACTTCGGCCACCTCAACTCGTTCTCCTACGACGCGGCGAGCGGCGACCTGATCTTCGGCAACGGATCCAGCAGCTACACCCAGGCGCCGGAGTTCTACGTCGTCAAGGCGTCGAACATCGACCTCGACGGCACGAACACGCTCAACGGCGTGCACGCCACCGCCTTCGACGTCCCCGACGACTTCGGCGCCAAGTGCAACGTGATCTGGACCGACCAGCCCGGCGTCGCGGTGATGCTGACCGACGACGGCACCACCGTACGCACGATCAAGCTGTCCACCGGCACCGATCACGGGCGTTACGGCGTCTACGCCCCGGTGGCCGGCGGGGAGTACAACGGCACGTGGGACGTCCTGGCGACCTATCACATCAACAGCGCGTACGACGTCGTCCAGAGCGCGGCATGGGTGCGTGGTCACCTCGTGATCGGCCTGGGCCACGGGCCCATGTCGATCGCGGTCATCGACCTGCAGGACGACGGCCACATGGACTACGAGGTCTACCGCAACTCCGCGCAGTCCCAGTATTTCGAAGCGGTCTTCTACGACCCGGACAACCGCTACTTCGGGGGCGTGAACGCCAACACCGGAGTGGGCTACTTCTGGGACGACACCAACTTCTCGTTCACGGCGACGCCTCCGGCGCCGGTCGTGACCGGGGTGTCGGTCACTCCCTCGGCCGTCACCGTCTCCAGGGGTGAGAAGCGCTCCTTCACCGCCACGGTGACCGGCGACGGCCACCCGGCGCGGAGCGTGACGTGGAGCGTGAGCGGCAACGCGAGCGCCGGCACGACCATCGACGGCGAGGGGCTGTTGACGGTCGCGTCCGACGAGAAGGCACGGACTCTGACGGTCGCCGCCACCTCGACCGCCGACGCCTCCCGGTCCGCCACCGCCACCGTCACCGTCCCGGCGCCCGGGACGTTCGGCGGGTTCAGGCCCCCGGTCAAGGCGGACGGCGTCACCGTCGTCAACGCCGGCCGGACCATCCCGATCACGTGGACGATGGGCGGCGAGGAGGACGGCGAGCCGGCGGTCGTGTCGGCCACGTTCGACGCGCCGGGGGCCGAGTATCACTGGATCAGCACGCTCGGCTCCTACCACCTCAACGTCGATACGCCGCGGTCGTGGGCGGGGAGCCGGCGCACCTTCACGGTGACGTTGGCCGACGGCAGCGTGCATCGGGCCGAGTTCGAGATGAAGTGATCGTGGCGGATTGAGCGTTCGCGCTCACCGAGGCCGGCGGTCACCGCCGGCCTCGAAGTATGGATGCCTGTCTGTGCCGAGTTCGACTCACGCCGCCAGGGCGTCTCCCCTTTCGCCTGATCACGGCACCTCCAGGCGGAGCAGGCCATCACCGGGAGCTCGCCCTGAGCGAACGTCCCGACCGATGTGCAGGCCGAGCCGGTGGAGATCCAGGCCGGCCCGTCCACGGTCTCCTCGTCCCGCGGCCGAACAGGCCGGCGCTACCCGGCGCTCCATGACGATCGTCCCGGCGTCAGCAACCGGGAAAGCTGGCCGAGATCGGTGATCCGCACCAGCTCGGAGCGCCCGCCGACGCCGTCCCGGTCAAGCCAGACCGCGGCGAGCCCGGCGGCCATCGCACCGCCCGCATCGATGTCGGGCTCGTTGCCGACGTACAGCACCTCGCCCGGGGGCAGCTCCAGCGCGTCGCACGCCGCGTGAAAGGCGGCGGCCTGGGGTTTGGACACGCCGAGTTCGGCTGCGCACAGGACGGTCTCGAAATGGTCCCGCACGCCGAGGATGCGCAACTTGCGTTCCTGGTAGTCCAGCCTGGAGTTCGACAGCACGGCTTGCCGGAAGTCGGTGGCGAGCTCGTGCAAGGTCGCGAGGCTGTCAGGGAAGAGCGCCCAGCAGGCTTCGAAGTGGGCCACGTAGCGATCGAACCAGGCGTCCGCTTCGGAGTCGTCCATGTCCACGCCGAGAAAGCCCCGGACACGCGCGCGGCGCTGTCCCTGGAAGTCGGTCTCCTGCGCGATGAATCTCGCCCAGTGCAGCTCTGTCTGGGCCTTCCAGTGACGAAGGGCGTCGTCGACGGAGGAGAACAGCGCGGCGAGCCCTTCGGCGGCCAGATGGTCGCGGAGGCCGGCGCGGTCGGCGCCGGCGTAGTCGAACAGAGTGTCGTCGATGTCCCAGAGCACGGCACGGATCGGCATGCGGAGACGCTAACGCGTCCGGCGGATGCCGGGCATGGGCCATTTCCGCGGGGGATTTCCGGGCCACTCCGCCGCCGTTCCGCCTGGAGTGTCGAACAGCGCCTGACGCACGATCAGCCTCTCTGCGGGTCGGCCCAGTCGCCGTGGGCCACGATGGCGAGGTCCTCGGGGCCGACATCCCTGCCGGAGGCGGTGCGCGGGCCGATCACGACCGGCTCGCCGGTGCCCCGTTCGACGAGGCGCAGCGGGCCGCCGTCCTCACCCTGTAAGTGCTTGTTGCCCCACTGCATGAGCGCGAAGACGGCAGGGAACAGGTCCTGGCCCTTCTCGGTCAGCAGATATTCGTAGCGGGTGCGCCTGCCCGGCTCCCGATAGGGCTGCTTGGTGAACACCCCGATGTCGGTCAGGTCCTTGAGCCGTGCCGCGACGATCGCGTCGCCGATCTTCGTCCGCCGTACGAAGTCGTCGAACCGGGTCGTGCCGTAGAAGGCCTCGCGCAGGATCAGCATCGCCGATCGCGTGCCGATGGTCTCCATGGACCTGCCGATCGAGCAGTTGTCCAGCCGCCACGTGGTCCGATCGGCCAGAACACCCTCGAATGAGAGCGGCATGATGTCCCCTGATTTCTACGCGGGCTGGTCGGTGATGACGACGACGCCTGACGGTGCGTCGAGCAGTTCCACCGTACGGTCGGCGGCGTGGTCGATCTGGACGCGTGGCTCGGCGGGGATCTGCTGCTCGTTGTAGGTGCCGGGTCCGTAGAACTGTCCGTAGCTGAGCACGACCCCGTCCTCGGCGAGTACGGAGCGTTCGAGCTCGGCGACGGCGTCGGCATCGGGGCCGGCCTGTAGCCGCCAGGCGACGGTCTGGGCGAGGATCTTCGGCGATCCGCTCTGCCGCGCCGCTTCGATCAGGTTCTGGTTGCCCTCGGTCCGGATGCGCGCGTTCAGCTCCACGTGCTCATCGAGCTTCTCCACTTCGTCGGGCAGATCGGTCAGTTCGTTCAGGATGACGTCCGGGGCGAAGTCGCGGACCGCCTTGACGAGGGCGTCGCGGTCGAAGACGTCGCACAGGATCGGCTCGGCGCCGAGCCGGGCCAGTAGCTCGGTCTTGCCGGGTGAGCGGGTCATCCCGCCGACCACGTGCCCTTCCTTGACCAGGCGGGGAATCAGCCGCTGCCCGATCACGCCGGACGCGCCGGCCAGAAAGATCCTCATGCGCCTCACCTAGCTTCACAATTTATTAGTCAGCTTAGACGGCCTGCTTTCCTGGAGGCAAGTCAGGGCCGGGTAGTCGGTGTAGCCCTTGTGGTCTCCGCCGTAGGCCCGGCTGAAGTCGGGGGTGTTGAAGGGCCCGCCGGCCCGCAACCGGCGAGGCAGATCCGGGTTGGCCATGAAGAGCGAGGCGTAGGAGATCAGGTCGGCGGCGCCGCTGTCGATGAGCTTCGTACGCGCGGTTCCGCGTCATGCGGGCGGTGTACCGGCCGATGGTGATCGGTTCGAACGCTGTGGACATGAGACTCTCCCTTTGATCAGATTCGGCGAGACGGGACGGATCACTCGCCGCTGGGGGCGGGGGCCACGCAGCCGTCCGGGGTGCACACCCCGTCGCCGCCGGTTATCGGAGGCAGAGGGGAGACGGCGGCCGGATGGCCCTCCTCCCAGACGGAACCGATGGCCGAGAGCAGTTCGTCGGGGCCGATCGCGCCGGACATGGCGTACTTTCCGTCCAGGACGATGAACGGCGTGCCGCGGGCGCCGAGGCGCTGGGCCGTGTGCTGGTCGTCGGCCACCCGTGCCCGGTACCTGCCGTCGTGCAGCGCGGCAGCCGCGCCGTCGCGGTCCAGTCCCACCTCCGAGGCGAAGTCGAGCACCTGCTCAACGGTCCACAGGTTGCGGCCCTGACCGAAGTGGGCGCGGAACATCGCCGACCAGATTTCGCCCGAACGGCCCTGGCCGGCGGCGTACGCGAGAAGCTCATGGGCGAAGTCGGTCGGCCCCAGCCGGCGTTCGAGCGCGTTGTACGGCGTGAGTCCCTCGGCCTCGGCGGCCGCCTCGATCCGGCGCAGGACCTGCTCGCCGGTCGCCTCGGGCATTCCGGCCATGCGGAACAGCTCCCGCTGGGTCACTCCCTCACGAGGGAGGTCGGGATGCAGCTGAAAAGAGCGATGGACCACGTGGACGTCCGAGGCGTGCGCGAAGCGGTCCAGTGCCTGGCGCAGCCTGTGGTCCATCAGCCCGCAGTACGGGCACACGATGTCCGACCAGAACTCGATCTTCACGGGAATCACCCTTGCTTCCTGGTTACATACCTTCTGTTCGTAGCGACATCGTGCATTAGAATCAGAACCCGTACAAAAGGCACATTCATGTGTGTGGAAGCGGTTACGCCAGAGGGGCGGCGTGCATGGCGGCGGAGAAGACCCGGAAGGTCAGGACCGGAGTGCGGGCCGACGTGCGCGCCGCGCCGGGACCCTGCGCCCATTGGGACGACCAGGACGCGGACTTCATCCGCGAGGTTCTCGACCTCGTCGGCGACAAGTGGAGCGTGCTCGTCATCGGCACCCTCGCCGACGGCGCGACACGCTACTCCGACCTGGCCGCCGCGATCCCCGGCATCTCGCAGCGCATGCTGACGCTGACGTTGAAGCAACTGCGACGCAATGGGATCGTCAGCCGAACCGCCTACCCCGAGGTCCCGCCCCGGGTCGAGTACGAGCTGACCGGCCTGGGCACGTCGTTGCTTTCGACCGTGCTGGCGCTGGCCGCGTGGTCGGCCGACAACCAGGCCGAAATCCGACGCCACCAACAGACCTTCGACGCCGATACGCAGCCCGCGGGGAGCTGACCACGGTGGATCATCGGCCCGGCAGCGGGCGGGCCTGCCGGCCGTGGTCGGCTACGGCAGCACCTGGCAGAGTGCGTCCAGCGCGCCCGCCCACGCGCTGTCCGAGGGGGCCGCGTAGTTGACCACCAGCGCGTCCCGCTCGGGCAACCGCCGGCCGGAGCCCGCCACCTCGTGGCGGAACGGCGCCATCCCGCTGACCGCCAGACCCTGCCGGGCCGCCGCCTGGACGACCGAGCGCTCGGTTCCCTGCGGGAGTTCCAGGACCACCTGCAACCCGGCGGCCAAGCCGGTCACGCGGACGCCGGGGGCGCGCTGCGCCAGGGCCGCGACCAGTTGGTCGCGGCGACGCCGGTAGCACAGCCGCATCGAGCGCACATGGCGGTCGTACGCGCCCGACGTGATGAACTCCGCCAGCGTCAGCTGTTCCAAAGCGCTGGACATGTAGTCGATGTGCCCCTTGGCCGCCACGATCTCCGGGACCAGTTCCTCGGGCAGCACCATCCAGGCGAGCCGCAGTCCCGGCGCCAGTGACTTGCTCGCCGTGCCGAAGTACGCCACCCGTTCTGGATCGAGGCCCTGCAGAGCACCCACCGGCTGACGGTCGTACCTGAACTCTCCGTCGTAGTCGTCCTCCAGGATCAGCCCGCCGGTGGCACGCGCCCAGTCGACGGCCGCCGTGCGCCGGGCCGGGCTCAGCGCGACCCCTGTCGGGTACTGATGCGCCGGTGTCAGCAGTGCTGCGCCGGCCCCGTTCAACCGCGGCAGATCGTCGGTGCGGGCGCCGTGTTCGTCGACGTAGAGGGGCGGGATGCGCAGGCCGGCGTCGCTCAGCAGGTCGCGATAGATGTGAAGTCCGTACGACTCGACGGCTATGGCCCGTACTCGCCGGGCCCGGAGCACCTGCGCCATCAGGGTCAGACCATGGTGGAAACCGGAGCAGACGACGATCCGCTCCGGCGCGGCGTACACCCCGCGGGCCCGCGCCAGATAGTCCGCCAGGGCGGCGCGCAGTTCCTTCCGGCCACGTGCGTCGCCGTAGCCGAAGGCGTCGTGTGGAGCCGCGGTCAGAGCGCGGCGGGCAGCGGCGAGCCACTGCGTGCGAGGAAACTTCGCGAGGTCCGGCGCGCCCGGCAGCAGGCCGAAGGTGGGACGGGGCCGGGCCCGTCGCGTCCGGGGGGCGGAGGGTGCCACCCTGCGCGGCTCGGACCGTTCGGCCACCCGGGTCCCGGAGCCCTGCTGGGCGGTGAGCCAGCCCTCGGCGACCAGTTCGGCATAGGAGTCGGCCACCGTGTTACGGGCGATGCCGAGATCGGCGGCAAGCGAACGGGACGAGGGCAGCCGAGTGCCGGGCGCCAGGCGTCCCGTGCGGACGGCCTCGCGCAGAGCGTCTGTGAGCCCGGCCCGCAGCCCAGGCCCGGACAGTTCCAGATGCAGGTCGGCGCCGAAGGCGGAAGGTGCGGCAGCCGCCGAATTGGCCCGGCAATCTGTCATAGCAATGGACCATACCCTAGGGCCATTTGATGCCTAGTGTTGCGGGCATGCATGTGCCATCCCGGACATCAATGAAGATGACCGCTCACACTTTCCGCGCCCTGCACCACGGGCGCGCCCCCGGCGACCCGCTCGTCCTGCCGGGACCCTGGGACGTGGCCAGTGCCCGCGTCTTCGCCAACGCCGGCTTTCCCGCGCTCGCCATACCGAGCGCCGGGATCGCCGCCTCGCTCGGTTACGCGGACGGCTCGACTCCGCCGGAGGAAATGTTCGCCGCGATAGCGCGTATAGCCCGGGGGGTCCCCGTCCCCGTATCCGCCGACGTCGAGGACGGCTACGGACTCGCCCCCGGAGAACTGGTCGGGCGCCTCCTGGAGGCCGGCGCCGTCGGCTGCAACCTGGAGGACTCCGAGAACGCCACGCTCAAAGACCCACGCCGGCACGCGGACTGGCTGGCCGATGTCCGCGCCCACGCAGGTGACGCGCTTTTCATCAACGCGCGCGTCGACACTTTCCTGTTCGGTTCCGGCGACCCGGCCGACGCCCTGACACGGGCCCGCCTGTATCTGGCGGCCGGCGCCGACTGCATCTATCCCCTTCTGGCGCCGCCCGAGGTACTGCCCGTACTGCGGGAGGGCATCGAGGGCCCCATCAACATGGCAGCCCAGCCGGGGATCGATTCCATCATCGACCTGGCCCGGCTGGGCGCAACACGCATCACCTTCGGCCCCGGCATGCAGCAGCACGCGACCCGCGCCACCGGCGAACTCGCGACACGGCTACGCGCGCCCGCCCGGGAGACGGAACCTGGGGTGGTGCGCCTCTAGATGGGGAAGCGGCCGCGGCGCCAGTACCAGTGGCGGCCGGCCTTCAGGTGGTCGACGACCACGCGCTGGAGCACGGTGCGGCGCGGCAGCCGGTCGAGCGGCGTGGTCAGGGTGCGGGGCACGAATCATCGCACTCCATGCGGCTTGTGCCAGATCATGATCTCGGTCGCCGGAAGGCGCTCCGCGAAGCGGTCGTCGGGTGACGTCCGCCGCAGCACCTCGCGCAGGTCCCGCTCGAAGTCCGCCAGCCTGTCACCGAACAGGTGAGGGGCCGAGCCGGATTGGGAGAACACCCACGCCACGACGTCGTCCGCGGTGCGATCGGCCACCGCTCCGGCCGGCACGACATGGCGTTCGACGTCCTCGAACCCGGCCCGCGCCAGCACAAGGTCCTCCCGATCCGGCGTGCCGTTGGCGAGCGTTCCCTGCCCCGCCCGGCGCACCGGCCCCAGATATCGGCGCACCAGCTCGCCGATCCGCGCGTACGGGGGAGCGGGCAGCGGCAGCGGCGCCGGGTCGGCGGGGGGATTCTTGAGGTCGCTCAGGTGGACGAACGCGCCTCCCGGCTCCAGCATGTCCCGCACGGTCGCGGCGACGCGATCGCGATCGGTCCAGTGGAACGACTGGGCGAACACCACGACCCGGAACGTGCCCAGACCGGCCGGGAGGTCCTCGGCGCGGGCGGCCACCCATCGGGCGTTGGTCACCCCGCGACGCCCGGCCTGCCGCTCGGCCTCGGCCAGCATGTCCGCGTCCGGGTCGACGCCGACCGCCTCGGCGAAGAACCGCGCCAGCGGGAGGATCACCGTGCCCGGCCCGCAGCCGACGTCGAGAAGCCGGCCCCGTCCGTCCAGACCCAGCGCCGCGGCCAGCGTTTCGGCGAATCCCGGAGCGTACGGCAGCCGGCCACGCTCGTAGTAGGCCGCGCACCCCTGAAAGAGGGTGCTGTCCCACTCCCATCCGTCAGGCATGCTGCCGATCCTCCCGCGCCAAGCCACGCTCCTTCTCACAAGGAGCCGGGACCACCCAGCCTGACATGCTCGCCGGGGCCGGGTACGGCCAGCAGGAACTCGGCGCCGTGTTCGAGCATCCGGGCCGTCTCGGCCGAGCGCGGGAGCATGGTCTTCTCGTAGCCGCGTACGGCGTCGCCGACGGTCGCGGAGCCGACCAGCGCGAGCGCGAGTTCGGCGGCGTCGAGCATGGCGAGGTTGACGCCGACGCCCAGCGGCGGCATGAGATGCGCGGCGTCGCCGAGGAGCGTCACGCCGGGCGAGTGCTCCCAGATGTGCGGCACCGGCAGGGCGAAGATCGGACGGTCGACGTACGGGCCGTCGTTGTCGGTGATCATTCGGAGCGGCCGCGGCGACCAGGCGGCGAACTCGCGGAGCAGCAGCGCCCGGATGCCCTCGGTGTCCTCGGGGCGGAGCCCGTTCGCCGCGATCCAGTCCAGAGGGACGCGCCGCATGATGTAGACCCGCATGTGGCCGCCGCTGTTGCGCTGTGCGAAGAGGCCGCGCTCGCCGTCGGCGGCGTGGGCGCTGCCCCTTCCGACGAGTTCGGCGAGCTCGGGGTGCGAGTCGTCCATGTCGTCGAACCACGCCTCCAGGAAGCCGACCCCGGTGTAGCGCGGGGTCGCGGGCGACACGGCGGCGCGGACGCGGGAGAACGCGCCGTCCGCGCCGATCACGAGATCCGCCTCGGCCGCCGTCCCGCCGGCGAACGTCAGGGTTCGCGGCCCGCCGGCCGGTCCGCTCACCGATTCGAGGGTGTGTCCCCACCGGACCGTTCCCGGGGCGAGCGAGCGCAGCAGGAGATCGCGAAGCTGTCCGCGGTCGATCTCGGGGCTGACCCTCTCACCCTCGTCCGGCAGGTGATGGTCGAGGACGCGTCCGGCCGGGTCGAGGCGGCGCATCTCCTGCCCCTCGAACCTGGCGAGCGCGAAGAACTCCTCAAGCAGGCCCGCTTCACGGAGGGCGAGCTGGCCGTCCTCCTCGTGCAGGTCGAGCGAGCCGCCCTGGTCGCGGGCGTCCGCGTGCGGATCCCGGTCCCACACGGTCACGGGAATGCCGTGCTGCTGCAGGATCCGGGCGCAGGTGAGGCCCCCGGGGCCGGCGCCGATGATGCTGATCCGCGCGTTCGCGGGTGCCGGAGAGTTCATGGTCGATCCCTTTCGTCGTCGGCGGGGTGCCCGGTGCCTCGACCTCCACGAGGCGGCACTCCTGCGGGAACACACCAAAGCAGAAACGAGTCCAAAAGTGCAACCGTTACAGTTTCTGTCTCGGTCCAGCTATGGAGTAGAGTGACGCCATGCCCGACTCCCCGACCGTTGGCCGCCGCGAGCGCAAGAAGGCCGCGACGAGGCAGGCCATCGCCGACGCCGCCCTGGAGCTCTTCCTGGAGCACGGCTTCGAGCGTGTGAGCGTCCGCGACGTCGCCGAAAGGGCCGACGTGTCGACGACGACCCTCTTCGCGCACTTCCCCGGCAAGGAGGCGCTGGTCTTCGACCGCGAGGAGGAAGTCGAGGCGGCCCTGATCGCCGCCGTCCGCGAACGGCCCGAGGGGCAGAGTGTGATCGAGGCGCTCCGCGGCCACGCGCTGGAATCCTGGGTGCGGGTCGTGTCGGATCCGCGTCTGCGTGAGCTCCATGCGCTGGTGGACCGGACGCCCGCGCTGCGCGAGTACGCGGAGCGCATGTGGACGCGGCACGCGGCCGCCCTCGGCACCGTGATCGCGGAGGAGCTCGGGCGCGAGGCGGACGACCTCGAATGTACGGCTCTCGCGCGGTTCGTCCTGGAGATTCCGACCCTGGTGCAGGGCCGGGACGACCCGCGCGCGGCCGTGGAGACCGTCTTCGACCTGCTGGTTCGCGGCTGGCGGGCGGAGCCTGATTCGGAACCCGCGCATTGAGGTTCTAACGGAAAAGGAAAACCGCGTCTTTCGGCGTTTGTGGCGCCGGTGAGCGGAAAACAGCCCCCTCGAAAAGAATGGTCCGCCGGACATTCTCGGATTCCATCAATTCGGGAATGTCTGAATTGGGGACAGTGGTACATTTCGCGGGGGAGAAAATGCCCAAGTGTCCTAATGCTGTCGGGTTTTTGATGCTCGGGACCGCGCTGGCCGGTGGGGTCATGCCTGTGGGCGCTCCCGCCGTCGCCGCGTCCGGCGACGCCGTCGTGACCGGCGTCGACTCCGATCATCCGTCCGATCGCGATCGCGGCCGAGCGCATGGGCGCGGGCACAATGCCCAACGGAACAAGCAGCGGCAGTCGGGGCACGAAAGCGAGCGCCAACGGCAGAACATGCTCCGCGATCTCACGCTCGCGCTCACGCCGATGCAGAAGGGTGCTACGGATTCCCGGGCTCTGCCGTACAACTCGCAGAAAACGGACGCGACCGCGAACTCCTTCAGCGACCAGAACACCCTGTCGGACATCACGAACCGGCCCGTCCAGGATTCAGGCCGATCCGAAAGCACACCCGAGGGCACGCCATCGGGGCCGGAAGGCGATCCCACCGGGGGCCCGACCGGTTCTTCCCCCAGTGGGGCGATGCTGGCCTATCTGCAGGATCTGGCCGCCAAGAAGCAGTTCACCGGCTCGGCACTGGTCGTACGGCGTGGGCAGGTGCTGGCGCGGTTCGCCGCGGGCGAGGCGGACGAGGAGCGGCACATCCCCAACCGGCCCGACACGGTCTATCGGGTCATGTCGGTCACCAAGCAGTTCACCTCGATGCTCGTGCTGAAACTGCAGGACCGCGGGCTGCTCAAGCTGGACGACCCGATCTGCCCGTATCTCGTCCCGCAATACATCAAGGCGTGCCCCGCGGCGTGGCGTCCCATCACGATCCGCGAGACGGTCACGCACACCTCGGGCATTCCGAACATCGAGAAGCTGCCCAGCTACCTCGACAACGTCACGCGGCCGACCACCCCCCGGCGACTCATCCGGCAGTTCGTGAACCTGCCGCTGCTGTTCACGCCCGGCACCAACTGGAGCTACACCAACTCCGGCTACGTCCTGGCCGGCGCGATCATCCAGGCGGTGACGCACCAGCCGTACGGGGTCGTACTCCGCAAGCTGATCACCGAGCCTCTGAACCTCCGGCACACCGGTTACAGCACGACATATCCGCCACGCGGGTTCGCGAAGGGCTACTTCAGGCTCGGGGAGCCGGCCCCGCTCCTCAACAACTCCGAGCTGTTCTCCGCGACCGGCCTCTACTCCACCGTCGACGACATCGCCCGCTGGGACCGGGCGTTCGGCTCGTTCACGGTCGCGCCGCCCGCCACGGTCAAGCTGGCGTTCACGCCGCAGGCGAAGTGTCCCCCGGGAGGCTGCCTCGACCTGCCGTCGAGCGCGTACGCCTTCGGCTGGTTGGTCGACCGGCTCCAGGGACACCGGCTCCGGTATCACCCGGGTCTGTTCATGGGCTACACGGCGAGCAACATGTACCTGCCCGACGACGACATCCAGGTCGTCGTGCTCAGCAACGTGCAGGACACCGACACCGCCGGGATCGCCCGCCACCTCGCCACGCTCGCACTCGATCTCTGAGGACTCACAGCAGGACTCACCGAGGACTCACAGCAGGATTCACAGCGGGGTGGAAGCGGTGACCTCGGGCACGAAGGCGATGCCGTCGAAGTGCTCGGCGAGCACCGTGGGCATGTAGCCGAGCCTGTAGGTGAACCGCCGCGCCACCGCGCCGTAACCGCGCATGTTCAGGGGCTCGCCGAGCCACCGTGTCACGGCCTCCGGCCGTGGGCCGTTCCGCAGGTCGATCACGTGATCACCGGGATGAGCGGCGGCGAGGCGGGCCTCCACGATCGTCGGCCTCCGCACGAGCGGGACGCGGAAGGTGACCGGGGGCCGGGCCGGGTCCACCTTTCCGAATCGTGCCCGGCGGGCCCGGAACCGGCCCGCGCCGAAGAGCACGCCGAGCGCGTAGTAGGCCTCGCCGTGTCGTTGCCCGAGGTGCAGACCCATCGCGGGCACCGAGCCGCCGCTGTGGGCGCCCTTCATGACGTGGCCGTTGTGGGCCCAGAGGGCGACCCTGGCGTCCGGGTCGGTCAGGAGCAGATCCACGTTGTCGGCGAGGTGGCGGTCGCGGGCGACGCTCACGGTCTGCGTGGGATCCGGATGCCGGAACGGCCGGCTCGCCAGGTCGGCGTTCTGGCGCACGATCCGCGCATGTGCCAGTGCCTCGTCCGGGGCGGAGCGGCCGGTCAGGAACTCCTCCAGGCGGCGGGCGTCGGCCTCGATGCGCCGGTCGAGCGGTGGGCCGACGCCCAGGCGCTTTCCGGCGAGGGGAGCGAGGGGGTCGAGCAGGTCCCGCGCGGCAGCACCGAGGTGGGCGCGCAGGGCGTCCAGCGACGCCGCCGGATGCTGCGGGTCGACGCCTGCGAACCGCACCTTCCGCGCGGCGGTGCGGTTGTGGTCGCGCAGCCACTCGACGGTCGCCAGCATCTCCGCCGTGTGCAGCGTCCAGAAGCCGAGCCCGGCGAGTGCCTCGACCGGATCGCCGGAGCCGCCCTGCACGTAGTCGTCCACGGCCCGGGACGCCGAGGCGCTGGCCTCCACCGCGAGCGTCGTGAAGCCCAGCTCCTCCACCAGGAACTCCAGCAACCGGTGCCTGATCAGGAAGAACTCGCGGCTGCCGTGTGTGGCCTCGCCGAGCCCCACCACCCGCACGCCGTTCAATGCGATGCGAAGCGGCGCCAGGCCGTCCAGCGGTATGGCGCGCGCCCTGAGCCACTGCGTCACCTGCTCCTCGGCCGTCGCGCCGGACACGCGCTCCTCCTCACGGTCGCCGGCGGTGCCGGCTGATCGTGCCGTCGATCCGGGCCGGCCGCCACATCAACAGCACCACCGCCACGAAGGAGAGGGCGACCACCACAATGAAGAGGATCCACAGCACGGAGCCTCCGCTTGCCGGCTCTTCCCCGGGCGTCTGTGTCACCACCGTCTTCTCCACCACTGGGGCGATCCGATCGACGAGTGCCTTCGCGGCCAGAGTGGGGTCGCCCTGGGGCGCGCGCCTGAAGTCGGGTGCTCTGATGACTTCGAGCAGGTCCTGCCGTATCGGTTCGTCCGCCGCGTCGTTGACGAGCACGACCAGCCTGCGCCGGGGGAGCGGCAGATCCGGGGTCAGGCGCTGGTAGCCCTCGAAGGCGCTCACGTTCTCGGGCACGATCGCGGCGGCGGCGGATCGCTCGGCCAAGCGGCGTGCGATGTCCTGGGCCGGCATGGTCGTCAGCCGGAGGCCGGTGTCGGTCAGCGCGCGTAGCTGCTCGTCGCCGATCGTGTCGCGGATGAGGATGGCGTCGTCCTCGCCGGGCCGGTCGAGGAACCGCTGCGGCTTGACGCCCTCCCTGACGAGCAGGACGTCGGTGCTCGCCACCCCGAGGTCCCCCAGCTGACTGAGGCCCCGTTGCCGCAGATCCTCCCGTACGTCCCTGCCGGAGTGCCGGCCGTTGCTGACCGACTCGAGGACGTCGAGGTCGTACGCGATGGTCACGGCCGGCTTTCCCACGGGCGGTGTGACGGTCGCAGGGTCGATCGGCACGACGGCGGGGGCATAGCCGTCGCGGCGCAGCCTTTCGGCGAAGGCCTCGGCGGCGTACCGCTGGTCGTCCGGCGCTTGGACGACCACCGCCAGGGGCGGAGGGGAGAAGCTCTCCTGCGGGGTTTCCCCGGCGTCGCCCAGGGTCAGGAACACGGCCACGACCGCCACCGCGACGAGCGCGGACGTGCCGCCCAGGATCAACGCCTGGCGGACGCGCCGGCCGGGAGGCCACCAGCCCCGCTTGTGCTCGACGACAGGCGTCTCCATGCGGGAGGCGAGCCGGTGCCGGACGGCGTCCGGCGTGGCCGGCGAGCAGATGAGGGCGTCGGCGACGTCGCGGCTGGATTGGTTCCACACCTCCTCGGCCGGGAAGGCCGCGTCAACGAGCCGGGCGTAGAGCCGGGTCGCGTCGCTCCGGGGATCGATCACGCTCCGGAAGCAGTTGCGCTGGAGCAGCACCCTCCGGAGGTGCGGCCGGGCGGTGGGGGCCGTGCCCGAGCGCGCCAGGTCCTCCACCGCGGCGCTGACATCCGGTGCGTAGGGGAGCGCGTCGGCCAGCGCCTCGATGTAGGGGCTTCCCGCGCTGTTCCGGTACGCCACCGTCGGCTCCGCCGAGCCCGCGCTCCCGGCGGGCAGGGCGGGAGGAGGGCCGGGCGGGGAGCGATCCGGTTCGGGCTCGGGCTCCGGCGCCGCGGATGTGGACAGCTCGATCAGCTGGAGCACCTTCGGCCGGTGCTTCTCGAGCGACAGCGGCTCGGTCTGCCGGGCGAGCCTCGCGATCACCTCCGGTGCCGGGACGTCGGACCGCGCGTAGAACTGGTGGCAGAGCTTCGACGGCGTCTGGTCGAGGACGCCGTCGGCCGCGCGTCCCCAGACCACCGTCTGCGCCCCCTCGGGGGCGTAGCGCGCGAACGACAGCTTGATGCTGTGCTCGCTCGTGCTGCTGGTCCAGGTGGCGGCGGTGAACCTGGTCCGCGTCCCGTACGGCAGCAGCGCCGCGACGGTGTCCGCGAAGCGGAGCCGATCGATCATGGGGACGGTGTCGGCGCCGACCACGCACACCGGCCGGCCGTTCAGCAGCAGCGCCGCCGCCGAGAGCGTGTCCGGCCCGGGGGCCATGGCCTCGGGGTCGTACGGCGGCACGGCCACGGTCAGCGGAGGCCGGGGCTCCAGCGGCAACGCGGCGAAGGCGGTGTAGAGCGCCGTGTAGGACACCGGCCGGTCGACGAGCTGCTCGTACGGCACGTAGAACCACCGGGTGTAGGCGATCTTGCGGTCGGCGAAGTCGCGGTGGCCCGACCACTGCCGGATCGCCAGGACCAGGTAGTAGGAGACCTCGCCCTTCTCGCTGACCCGCGCGGTGCCGATCGTCACCTGGGGCAGGTCGCCGGCGGTGCTCGCCGTGTAGCGGTGCCTGAGCTTGTCGAACACCTCACGGCCGAGCCGCCCGTCGCTCCACTCCAGCAGGCCGTACTCGTCGTAGCTGCCGGGGCGCTTGCCCTCCAGCGCCCACTCGAAACCGATCACCGTGGACCGCCGGCGGCGAGGCGCCGGCCGAGCCACAGCATGGGCTCGACGACGTTGACGGGATGGACCTGCCCTCGGATCCGCAGGTCCTTGCCCGCCTCGGGCAGCAGGTTCTGGTAGTCGTTCCAGTCGAACGTCTTGGTGTGCGGCCGCACGTAGAAGCCGATCGACGAGGTGACGAAGAACTCGACGCGGGTGCGGTGGAAGAACTGGTCCAGGGCGTTGACGACCATGTCGGCGTTGCCGCTCGCGGACACCTCGCACAGCGCCCGGAACAGGTCGCGGGCGTCCTCGCTGGTCACCCGGGGGAATCCGTACTCGTCGTCGGGCGCGGAGTCGAGCAGGTGGAGCTTCTGCGCGGTCTCCAGCACGCGGGGGTCGTCGAACTTGGTGATGCAGACCGCGACATGATGGGGGAGCATGCCGTCGCGCAGCTCTCCGATCTCCAGCATCTTCTCGGCCAGGCGGGTGAGCGGCGGGTGCAGGTGGTCGAAGGCGTCGCCGAGCTCGAACTCCCGGATGGGGTCGAAGAGGAAGACCAGGCCCCGGCTCTTCACCAGGTTGTCCATCAGGCGGCGGCGCAGGTCGTCGGCGACCCCGGAGCCGTTCGCCGTGTGGAGGGGGCCCGCGCTGAACAGACCGCCCGGCGCGTCGACCATGCTGATGCCGATCGTCAGCGGTGGGGTGGGCCGGGCCTTGCGGAGCCACCGGCGCTCCTGCCGCTCGGCCGGCCCGACGAGCGTCCATCGGTAGTGCTCCAGGCTCTGGCTCGCCTCCGGGAAGATCTTCCCGCTCGACAGTGCGTTCGTCCTCTCGATGAGGTAGTCGGACGAGGCGGCGTCGGAGCCGACGATCTTCCATTCGTCCTTCCGCCGCATCAACGCGATGTTCAGGGCGGCCAGCAGCGTGGTCTTGCCGCTGCCGGGGGCGCCCCACATGGCGATGTCGTGGGCCGGTGGTCCCTGCGCCGGGTCGGACTGCATGTCGGGTCTCACTCCGTCTCGTCGAGGAGGGGGAACGGGATGGGAAGGGCGGCGGGCGCGGCCAGCCCCAGGTCGGCGGCGAGCCCCCGGATGTCGAGGGCGTCGAGATGGGCGAGCGCGTCCGCGCCGAGCCGGCGCCAGACCGGGTGCGGGGAGGTGTCCTCGCGGTCGCAGATCGCGGCGAGCAGGGTGTCGGGCCGGCCCTGGACGCGGCCCACGAGTAACCGCCAGTCGTGCCGCCGCGGGCAGGGCAGGATCAGCGACCGGTTCGTCCGCGCCGGGTGCGGCGGGCGGTCGCCGACCGTGAGCAGGACCGTGCGCACCCGCTCCGCCGTCGACAGGCGCCGGGCCACCGCGTCCAGCATGTCCTCCACCTGGGCGGCGTGCGGATAGTAGGGGTATCCCTCGGTGATCGCGCCGCGCTCCTCCAGCCACTCCAGGGCGGCCAGCGCGCGCTCGGGCGTGACCTGCCACGCGGCGACCTCCACCGGATGCTCTCCGGCCGACCGGTCGTCGTACGAGTGCGCGCCGTACGTCACGAGGGAGACCCGCAGGAGGTCCGCGAGCTCGGCGGACAGATGACTGACCATCTGACGCACCCGGCTCAGGCGCTCCTCGACCTTCGCGTCCGGCCCGCACACCTCCACCGCGCAGATCAGGTGTGCCGGCCCGGCCCTGGGCGGCAGTTGTGCCGGCGCCGCCGCCACGAGGTCGTCCCAGCCGCGCGGGTCCCGCGTCAGCTCGGGCACGCCGCCGAACCGCACCTTCCCCGGCCGCACCAGCTCGGCCGTCAGCAGGTAGCTGCCGGGGGCGAGCCGTGCGCTGTGCACCGACAGCAGCCTGGGCTCCCGGCCCTGCCAGGTGACCACGGCGAACGCGGTGCCGTACGCGTCGCCGGGCTCGCAGCGGACGGCCACCTCGGCCCTGGTCCCGGGAAGGGCGCCGATCGGGAACAGCTGCTTGCTGCCCAGCCGCAGCCGCCCGCTCGCGTGGTCGGCGCGCAGCACGACCAGGTCGTACGACCGGGTGAGCGGGTCGGAGGCCAGGACATCCTCGACGATCGCGGTGACCGGACCGTCGGAGGGGAGGACGGCGGCGGGCCGCGCCTCGCTCAGCCAGGCGAGCGCCCGGTCGGCCTCGGCGCCCTCGGGAAACGAGCAGACGAGGACGACCTCGTCGGCGGAGAACGGGTCGGCGGCCCGGAGCACGGCCGGCCGGGAGGACTCGTGCCCCCACCCCTGCTCCGAGGTCAGGTCCTCCCATGACGACGACCAGTAATGGCAGCGAGGTCTGCCGTTGTCGTCCCGGTGGATGCGGAAAACGGTCATGCCGTCGGCGGCGACCTCGACGATCGTGAGGCGGCCGGTGGCGGTGAGCCCCGCAACGGCTCGGGCGACGGCCTTGCGAAGCAGAGCCTTGTCGGGCTCTGACACGGATCCTCCGTTTATTGTCCTATTCGTCGCCCACGTCCCCCTTTATCCGAACTTGCGGGTAACAACGAAAAGACGACTTGTCATAACGGTAGGGTTCTTGTTGTGTCGTTGCGTCGAATCGTTCTCGGTTTCCCGCAATCTTACGGCGGTGATCTACGATAGCCCGAGTCTCGAGCGTTATGCCACGTTCCAATATGTGCGCGTAGGCGAGGAGAAGCATGAGGCGGTTTCTGATCGCGCTGTCCGGAGCGCGGCCCGAAGTGCTCGAACGGTGTCCGAGCGAGTATGGGAAGTTCGAGGGCATCGGCGGCGCCGTGCTCACGACGGCCGTCCTCGCGGTCGTCTCGATGACGTTCGCCCTCAACAGCGCCCTGGGCGTCAACGTCGTCCTGGCCGTCCTCGCCGCGCTGGTATGGGGCCTGATGATCCTGAGCCTCGACCGCTGGCTGGTCAGCACGATGAAGGCGGACGCCCCGCGCCGCTGGCCGCTGGCCGTTCCGCGCATTCTCATGGCGCTTCTGCTCGGGTTCGTCATCTCCACGCCATTAGTGCTCCAGATCTTCAGGTCGGAAATCGATGCCCAAATTGTCCAGATCAAGCAGCGGCGTGCGGACGCGTTCACCGCGCAGCAGCAGCAGGGCAACGTCGGCAAGGACGTCGGCCAGCTCCGCAAAGAGGTGGCGGGCCTGGAAAAAGTCATCTCCTCCGGAGGTGACGTGCCCATCGACACCGAGCAGGACCCGAACATCAAGGCGCTGACCGCCGAGCGCGCCAGGCAGCAGAAACTGGCCGACAAGCACTACGGCGAGTGGCAGTGCCAGCTCTACGGAGGGCCGTCGTGCCCGAAGAAGGGCGACGGTCCTCTCGCCCAGGACAGCCGGCGCGCGTACGAGAAGGACAAACGGCGGATCGACCTGATCAACCGGCAGATCGAGGACCGGAAGCGGGAGCTCGACGCCGGCAGCGAGGAGGCCAAGCAGGCCCGCCTCGCGAGCGCGAAGGAGGCCCTGCCCAAGGCGAAGGAGCTGCTCGCCGCCGGGATCAAGCGGCAGGCGGACCTCCAGGCGACCTTCGACGCGGAGAACATGGCGACCAACGGCCTGCTCATCCGCATCCAGGCGCTCAACGAGGTGACCGGCAAGGACAGCAGCCTCGGCGTCACCCGCCTGCTGCTGTTCCTGTTGTTCCTCCTCATCGAGTGCCTGCCGGTCACGATCAAGCTGATGCAGCGGCCGGGCAACTACGAGAAGGTCCTCGCGCTGGCCGAGAAGCACGAGTTCCGCGACGCTCGGGGCACCTTCGCCGCGCAGGGCGCCTTCGCCTCCCAGGGCATGGGCGGCTCCGGGACGCCCGCGTCGCCCGCGGGCCGCTCGCAGGACCTCTGGCGCATCTGGTCCCGTACGGGCGAGACCGGCCCGCAGCCGGTCGTCACCCTCCCCGAGGACGGCTCGGCGCACCGGGGCCCCACCGGAACCCGCGCCGAGAGGCTCGGGGACACCCTCCGGGAGACCGCCGGCGAGACCGACGTGTACGACTCGATGGAAGACCAGGAACTGAGGCGGATGCCGGACGGCAGGACCATGCGGGTGCCGCGGACCGGCGCCGAGCGCCCCGGCGGCGTCGAGCTGCTGCCCGATGACGACTGACGCACGGGTGATCAAGGGCCGCTACGAGCTGCGGACCCAGCTCGGGCGCGGCGGCATGGGCACGGTCTGGCTCGCGATGGACCAGAGGCTCGGCCGGCTCGTCGCGCTCAAGGAGGTCCTGCTGACGCCGTACGGCGAGGGGATCGAGATCCAGCGGGCGCGGGCCCTGCGCGAGGCCCGGTCGCTGGCCCGGATCAAGCACCCCGCGATCGCCGAGATCTACGACGTCTTCGAGGAGGGCGGCTCGCCGTGGATCGTCATGGTCCACGTCGAAGGCGGCTCCCTGGACGACCTGATCCGGCGGCGGACGCTGTCCGAGCGTGAGATCGCCGTCCTGGGACGCGACGTGCTGGCCGGGCTGACGGCCGCACACGCCGCGAACGTGCTGCACCGTGACGTGAAGCCGGCCAACATCCTGGTGGGCCCCGGCGGAAAGGTGGTGCTCGTCGACTTCGGCATCGCGCAGATCGCCGGCGAGAGCGGGCTCACCTCGCACAGCATCATGCTCGGCACCACGGAGTTCATGGCGCCGGAGCGGATCGACGGGCGGGCGGTGGAACCCGCCGCCGACCTGTGGTCGCTCGGCGTCACGCTCTTCTGCGCGCTGGAGGGCCACTCGCCCTTCCGGCGGGACAACGCCTATGCGACCGCGCACGCCGTCTGCGCCGAGGAGCTTCCGCCGCCGCGCCGTCCCGGGCCGCTGTACGACGTGATCGCCGGGCTGCTCAGGAAGGACCCCGCTCTCCGGACGGGGGCGGCCGAACTCGACCGCAGGCTGGCGGCGATCGCCACCCCGCCGCGTCCGGAGCCGCGGGTCCAGCGACCGTGGCAGGAGAGGCCGTGGCAGGAGACGCCGCGTCTGGAGCCGCGCGTCCAGCGACCGCGGCATGAGGGAGCGCGTCCGGAGCAACCGGTGGAGAGGCCGCGTCCCGAGCCTCCGCCGCCGCGGCCGGCTTCCTCGTTACGCAGCCCGGCCGATCTACCCAGCTCCGCCGATCTACCCGGCTCCGCCGATCTACGCAGGTCGGCCGATCCCGGTGCCGCCGATCTACCCAGTGCCGCCGATCTACGCCGTGCCGCCGAGGCGCTCGCCGTGATGGCGCCGGCCGCCGCCGGGCAGGCGTTGGACGCGATGGTCGAAGATCCGTCCCGGGCGGCCGGTGTGCTGGCCCTGCTGCCGTCCGCTCACGCCGGGCGGGTGGTCGGCCAGATGACTGCGGCGGGCGCGGCCGCGCTGCTGCGGCGACTGCCCGCGAGCCGGGGCGCGAGCATCCTTGCGGACATCCCCGACCGGGTCGCCGCGGACATCCTCAACGCGCTCGGCGTCACCCCCGCCGCGGTCCGGCTGGTCGAGGCGATGACGACCCGGCGGGCCCGGCAGGTGCTGGAGTACGTGCCGCCGCCGATCACAGCGGCCCTGCTCCGGGCGACCACGGACGGCCGCGCCGCCCGCCTCCTGGCCGGGCTCAGCCCCGCCGTACGCGCCCAGATCGCTCTCGCCGACTAAGCCCTGACGACACGAGGGCCCGGCGGACACGCATGTCCGCCGGGCCCTCCGAAAGCCCCGGAACTCTACTGAACGGTGATCTTGTCGACCTCGACCGTGATGCCCTTCACCTGGGGAGTGGAGGTGCCGGTCGTGACGGTGCCGGTGCCCGAGGACACGCCCTTGACCGTGAACGAGTAGGTGAGCGTGCCGCCGGGGGCGCCCGGCGTGCTGGTGATCCGGTAGTCCTGCGTGGGCGGGCCGCTGATCTGGCTGCCCGCGGTGCCGTCCGCGTTCTCGGCGCCGACGGTCAGGCCGTAGGCCGCCCCCGGGTCACCGGGCAGGTTGCCCGGGTCGTAGGCGTACGAGATGTCCTCGGTGCCGTTGAGCCCGATCCACTGCTGGAAGACCTTCAGGCTGTTCGTGCCGTACAGGTAGACCTGCCACTCGACCACGAGCCACCTGTTCACCCCGTCGGTCAGGCTGGCGACGTAGACGCCGGGGGCGCCCTCGCCGTTCAGGTCGGTCCAGTACGACGCGAGCACGCCGTTCGGCGGCGCGGCGTCGGGGAGCGTCTGCGGGGCGAACTGGATGTCCGCCGAGCCGTTCGTGCCGCCCGCGACCGTGTAGCCGTCGGAGACGACGCCGATCCTGGTGTACGTGCGGCCGGCGTAGGTGAACGCCGGGACGGTGAAGTTGAGCGCCTCCTCGTCGCCGATGGGGATGGGGGCGATGCCGAAGGCCGCGAGCGGCAGGTAGCCGGCCGGGGTCGCGCCGGGGGCGATGCCCGGCTTGTCCGGCTGCTTGCCCGGGAGCGTGCTCCTGGTCGTCACGATCTGACTGCCGATCTTGGTCGCGCCCGTGACGCCGGTGAGCCGCAGCTTCGCGTCCAGCGTGCTGAGCGCGGTGACGTCGGCGTCCTCCAGCGTGTTGTTCTGGACCGTGACCGTGCAGGTGGACGCGCCCGTGTTCTTGGTGATCGTGCTCGGGGCGCAGGTCTGATCGATCGGCACGTCGCCCTCCTGCCGGAAGAAGGCCACCGGGAGGTGCTGCTCCCGCTTGCCGCCGACCTGCTTGAGGTTCACCTGACCGAAGTACTGCCCGTCGGGCAGGTCCGGCGCGGTGATCAGGATCGTGATCTTCTGGCTCTTGCCCGGCTTGACCGTGAACAGCGGCGGCAGCACGGTGATGTTCGCCCCGCTGACGGTCGTGCCGGTCGCGGTGTAGACCAGCGTTTTGCCGGTCGCGTTGACGAGCGTGCGCTTGGCGCTGATCACGCCCGGCATGACGGGCGCGTTGACCGACGGGAGGTTGAGGTCGATCCGGTTCAGCGGGTCGGCGGCCGAGGCGGCGTAGCCGGCCGCGGTCTCGTCGAGGGTCAGGCCCGCGTCGCCCGCCTTGGTCAGGTCGATGCGGCCGCCGCCGTAGTCGAACGGGTCGGCCGGGGTGGTCCGGTCCTGCTTGGTGACCTTGGTCGTGGCGGTGGTCTCCAGGGCCGACTTGACCTGGCCCGGCGTCCAGTCGGGGTGCAGCGCGAACACGAGCGCGCCCGCGCCCGCGACGTGCGGCGACGACATCGAGGTGCCCGCGATGACCTGGTAGAGGTTGCCCGAAGGACCTTCCAGCGGCGATTCGGGGGTCGGGGTGGTGCCCGCCAGGATGTGCAGGCCGGGCGCGGTGACGTCCGGCTTGAGGAAGTCGCCGCCCGGGCCGCGCGAGGAGAACGTCGTCATCGCGTCGCCCTGCCAGGTGCTCTTCACGCCCTGGGTGAAGCTCGCCGTGCCGCCCGGGTGCGTGCTCAGCCAGGCGAGCAGCGCGTCGGTCTCCGGCTTGTCGATGTGCACGGCCGGCAGCCAGTGGTTGTCGGTCATGACGTCGAGCGGCGAGGAGTTGTAGAGGATCATGCCCGCGGCGCCGCCCTGCTTGACCGCGAACCCCTTGAGCACCCGGTTGGGGCCGCGCTCACAGGCGACGATCTTTCCGGTGAACAGCCCCGGAGGCGCCGGGTTGACGCACAGCGGGTCGTTGTACGGCGGGGCCGACGCGAGCACCACGGGCAGCGGCGACGCGACGCCCTGGGTGATCGACGCGCCCTTGATCGACGGCCCGCCGGTCAGCGTGATCGTCGACTGGTAGGTGCGGCTCTGCGTCGAGGCCGCCACCGTGGTCACCCACGGGCCGCGGTGGTCGGTCGTCGCGGCGTCAGGTCCCGAGTTGCCCGCCGAGGCCGACACGAACACGCCCGCCGCGTACGCGTCGAGGAACGCCAGCTCGACCGGGTCGCTGTAGGGGTCGGCGCCGCCGCCCACCGAGAAGTTGATCACCCGTACGCCGTCGGCGATCGCCTGCGCCACGGCGGCCGCCGAGTCGGACTGGTAGCAGCCCTCCGCGCCGCAGACCTTGTAGACCGCGACGTGGGCGGCGGGCGCGATGCCGTGGATCGCCCCGCGGTCGATGCCGAGCGGGTTGGCGTGGTCGACCGGCCCGCCCGCCGACGTCGAGGCGGTGTGCGTCCCGTGGCCGTTGGAGTCACGGGCGCTGTCCGGGTACACCTCCCCGCCGACCACCGCGTTGTACGTCTCCAGGAACGGCTCGCCGGAGATCAGCTTGTGGTTGCACGCGAAGGGGTCGGCCGCCGGGGTCAGCGGGTTGTCGCCGAAGTCGCACGTACGCGGGGTGCCGTCGGCCTTCGGCGGGGGAGCCGGGAGCGTTCCCGGGTCGGCGAACGACGGGTGCTCCGGCCAGGCGCCGGTGTCCAGGATGCCGACGATGACGCCCTTGCCCGACGACTTCGCGCCGCCGAGCTGGTCGTAGACGGTGGTCGCGCCGATGAACGCGGGGCTGGAGTCGGTGAGCGGCTGCTCCCGTTTGTCCTCCTGCACGGCCGCCACGCCGGGCAGCCGCAGCAGGTCGGCGGCCTTGTCGGCGGGCAGCGTCAGGGCGATGCCGCCGTAGACCGTGCGGAGCCGTTGCCCCACCGCGGCGGCGGGGATCTTCTTGCCCAGCTCGCCGAGGAAGGTGTTCTCGATGCCCTCGATGTGCTTCTGGTACTTCGCCGCGTCGCCGCTCTTCAGGTTGAGCGACTTCCCGGTGACCGAAGGGCTGGTGCCGGGGAGCCCCGGCAGGCCGCCCTTGTAGGCCGCGAGCGCGTCGTAGTCGAGCTTCACGACGACGCTCGTCCGCGCCGGCGACTTCGACGCGAGCAGCGCCGCGTCGCTCTTGGCGAGCCGGCCGCTGTCCGACTTGGCGCCCTGCACGCGCTCGGCGTCCGGCACGGCCGTGGCGCTCCACGACCGCGACGGGGTGGGAGTGGGGTCCGCGGCGGCGGAGGCCGCCGGGATCATCGCCGTCACGAGGCCGAGGCCGACGACGACGGCTGTGGTCCGTACGTAGGCAGGTGGGGGCTTCTTCGACACGACACCTCCATGGAGACCGGTGATGTCTCGCCGTCCCGGGCGTGGAGGAGCCGTGTCGCCCACGGGCATGGGAGGGCACGGCCCTCCCCGTTGGGCGACGAGCGAACGGCCACCCGAGACGGGTGGCCGAAGCTGACTCGGAGTTTAACTAGCCTTCTTTTTTCCGGCTAGATCGTTCCATGATGTGATTTTTCGCTTTGTATGGGGGCGTGGGTCGCGCTGGGGTTCCCGATAGGGTGCCGGGATGCCGCATCGCCGACTCGCCGCCCTGGCCGCCGCCGTCGTGGTGGTGGCCGCCGGCCTGGCGGTCCGGGCGCTGCTGCCCGGCGCGGTCGCCAAGTATGCGGGCGACCTCCTCTACACCCTCCTCGTGTACGCGCTGGTCGTCGTGGTCGCGCCGCGCGCCCGGCCGTTCGCGGTGACGGCCGTGGCGCTCGCGGTGAGCTGGCTGGTGGAGTTCGCTCAGCTCACCGGAGTGCCGGCCGAGCTGTCGGCGCACAGCACACTGGCGCGGCTGGTGCTCGGCACGACGTTCAACGCCCCCGACCTGTTCTGGTACGCGGTGGGGGCGGCCGTCGGTTACGCCATTGATTCGGTCCGCGCGAAATAGTCTGCGAAATCGTCATTGACCACTTCTGTGGGCAAAGCTAACATCCGTTTGCTCGCGCGCACCGGCTCTTGCATCGCCTTCACGCCGGGCGCCGGCCGGTTTCCTCTCGTGATCCGCCGCTCTATCGCTGATCACGATCCCTTGTTATCGTCACAGTGACGATTAAGGAGGCCGTGGTGGCGCTGACCGATCTGCTGGGGCCCCTCCTGGAGCCCGCCATCACCCTTGGTGGCGTTTCGACGAGCTGGGCCGAGCTGCTCGGCTTCGCGACAGGGGCGCTCACCGTCTGGCTGGTGGTCCGCCAGCACGTGTGGAACTGGCCGATCGGCGTCGCCAACGTCGTCCTGCTCGGCCTCGTCTTCCTCGCCGTGGGCCTGTACGCCGACGCGGCCCTGCAGATCGTCTACGTGCTCCTCGGCCTGTACGGCTGGTGGCAGTGGCTGTACGGCGGGGCCGGGCGGACCACGCTCACGGTCACCAGGACCGGCCGCGCGGAGTGGGGGTGGCTCGTGCTCGCGGGTGCCGCGGTGACCGCGCTGCTCACCGCCGCACTGACGACCTGGACCAACTCGGCCGTGCCGTTCTGGGACGCCCTGACGACCGCGCTGTCGCTCATGGCGACCTACGGCCAGTGCCGCAAGCGGGTGGAGTCGTGGTGGCTGTGGATCACGGTCGACCTGGTCTACATCCCCCTTTACGCCTACAAGGAGCTCTACCTCACCAGCGTGCTCTACGTGCTGTTCCTCGCGCTGTGCGTGGCCGGGCTGCTCGCGTGGCGGCGCGACCCGGCCGCCCGGCCCGCCGCCGCTCCGGTGGTGACGCGGTGAGCCCGCGATACGCGCACGGGCTGGTGATCGGCAAGTTCTACCCGCCCCACGCCGGCCACCACCATCTCGTCGACACCGCCGCCGAGCGGTGCGCGCTGGTCACGGTGGTCGTCGCCGCCAGCAGCGTGGAGAGCATCCCGCTCGCCCTGCGTACGGCGTGGCTGCGCGAGGCGCACCCGCAGCCCCACGTGGTCGTGGCCCCGGTCGTGGACGACATAGAGATCGACTACGACGACCCGGAGGTCTGGGCCGCGCACGTCGAGGTCTTCCGGCACGCGCTGGCGCTGGCCCACGGCGGCCTCGCGCCCGATGTCGACGCCGTCTTCTCCTCCGAGGCGTACGGGCCCGAGCTGGCCCGCAGGTTCGGCGGCGCGCACGTGGCGGTCGACCCGGACCGGATCCGTTATCCGGTCAGCGGGACGATGGTCCGCGACGACCCGGTGTCCGCGTGGCCCTGGCTGAGCCCCGCCGTACGCGCCCACCTCGCCCGGCGGGTGGTCGTCCTCGGGGCCGAGTCCACCGGCACCACCACGCTCGCCCGCGCGCTGGCCGCCCACTACGCGGCACGCGGCGGAGTCTGGGCCGCGACCCGGTGGGTGCCCGAGTATGGCAGGACCTACTGCGAGGAGAAGCTCGCGCTGGCTCGCCGTACGGCCAAGGCGGCGGGAGCGCCGGAGCCGTGGCTCGACGACCTGGAGTGGCGGCCGGAGGAGTTCAGGCTGATCGCCCACCGCCAGCTCGGCTGGGAGGAGGCGGCGGCGCGGACCGGGTCTCCCGTGCTGTTCTGCGACACCGACGCGCTCGCCACCGCGCTGTGGCACGAGCGCTATCTCGGCGCGGTGAGCTCCGAGGTCCTGCGCGTCCACGAACGGGCCCGGCACGACCTGTGGATCCACACGTCCGTGGACGGCGTGCCGTTCGAGCAGGACGGCTGGCGCGACGGCGAGCACGTGCGGCACGGCATGGACCGCCGGATGCGCGCGGAGCTGGCCGATCGCGGGCTGCCGCACGTGGTCGTCTCCGGGCCGCCCGAGGAGCGGCTGGCCACCGCTGTGCGGGTCGTGGACGATCTCCTCGCGGCCGGCCGCGAATTCGCCCCGCCGTTGTGAGCTGGTTCTATACGGGAACGCATATCGGTCGGTGCTCCATATGAATATTGGACATGGTCCGAACACTTTGCTTGGCTCCTGCGTCTAACGCCCCTGTGACGCACGAGAGCAAGGACATGTCATGACTTGGACACCCTCGGTCGCGCTGAAGGCCACCACGATCACGGCCGCCCTCCTGGCCGGCTCCCTCCTGGCCGGCGCCGTGCCCGCTGCGCTCCCTGCCGCCGCCGCGCCCGCTGCCACCGCTGCGCTCCCTGACGCCGCCGCGCCCCGGACGGACGTGACCGCCGCGCTGCGCAAGCTGGAGGCGTCGTTCAAGGGCCGCATCGGCGCGTACGCGATCGACACGGCGACCGGGAAGACGATCGGTTACCGGTCGGGCGAGCGGTTCCCGCTGTTGTCCACCTTCAAGGCGGTGGCCGCGGGCGCGGTGCTGGCCCGGACGACCGATCGGGAGCTGACGCGGAAGGTCGTCCACTGGACGGCCGCCGAGGTGAAGTCGAACTCGCCGGAGACCGGCAAGCACGTGAAGGACGGCATGACGCTCGCCGAGCTGTGCCGGGCGGCGATCATCTACAGCGACAACACCGCCGGGAACATGCTGCTGAAGCGGATCGGCGGGCCACGGGGACTCACCCGCTACTTCCGCACGCTCAAGGACCCGGTGTCGCGGCTGGACCGCTGGGAGACCGACCTCAACGTCTGGTCGCCCAAGGAGAGGCGCGACACCACCACGCCCGCGTCCGTGGCCCGCGATCTGCGGGCGCTCACGACCGGCGGCGCGCTGGGCGCGAAGGACCGGTCCCGGCTGATCGGGTGGCTGCGCGACAACACGACCGGCGACGCGCGCATCCGCGCCGGGCTGCCCAAGACGTGGATCGTCGGCGACAAGACCGGCACCGGCGGCACGTACGGCACCGCCAACGACATCGCCGTCGTCTGGCCGGCCGGGAACGCCGCCCCGATCATCATGGCGATCTACACCAACCGCCGGGCGGCCGACGGCGCCACCGCGGACTCGGTCGTCGCCCGGACGGCGACCCTGCTCGCGCGCGGCCTCGGCCGGCTCTCGTGAACCACCGTGTTATGGGGCCGACCGTGTTTTACAGCGCCATAACCTTGTCTATAGCCATTTGGGGGAGGTTCGTGTGAACGCCACGGGGAACGTGCTGCGCCTGGTCGCCATGGGAGCAGCGGCGGGCGTGCTGGTCGCGGGGATCGCGTTGCCGGCGGTGGGAGGCGCGGGCGTCGGGGTGGTGTCGGCCGTCGAGGACGTGGGCCTGAAACCTCGGGACCTCGCCGAGCCTCCGCTGGCGCAGGTCTCGGTCGTGCAGGACGTGAAGGGCCACGAGATCGCGCGGTTCTACGAGCAGTATCGCGAAGTGGTCCCGCTCGACCGGATCGCCGACATCATGAAGACGGCCATCATCTCGATCGAGGACTACCGCTTCTACCAGCACGGGCCGATCGACATCGAGGGCACCATCCGCGCCCTGGCCAAGAACCTGCAGTCGGGCGGGGTGGCCCAGGGCGGCTCCTCCATCACCCAGCAGTACGTCAAGCAGGTGCTGCTCAACGCCGCCACGACCGAGCAGGAGAAGAACGATGCCCTGGCGCCCAGCTACGCCCGCAAGCTCAACGAGCTGCGCTACGCGATGGGCGTGGAGAAGAAGTACTCCAAGGACCAGATCCTGGAGAAGTACCTCAACATCGCCTACTTCGGCGCGGGCGCGTACGGCGTCGAGGCGGCGGCCAAGCGGTTCTTCGGGGTCAGCGCGAAGGACCTGACGCTGCCGCAGGCGGCGACGCTGGCGGGAGCCGTGCAGGACCCCAACGCCACCGACCCAAACTTGGGCAAGACCAGCCGCGACCGGCTGCTGAAGCGGCGCAACGTCGTGCTCGACCGGATGGCCGAGCTCAACAAGATCACCAAGGAGCAGGCGGCCGAGGCGAAGAAGACCCGGCTCGGCTACAAGGGGACCCCGCTGCCCGGCGGCTGCGAGTCGAGCAAATACCCGTACTTCTGCGTCTACGTGCGCAACGAGATCCTCAGCAATCCCGACTTCGGCAAGACGGCCAAGCAGCGCCTGGCGTTCCTCAACCGCGGCGGCCTGACCATCAAGACCACGATCGACCCCTCCATGCAGGCCGCCGCCGACACGGCGATCAGGAAGTGGGTGCACCCGACCGACGACCCCGTGGCCGCCGAGGCGCTGGTCCAGCCCGGCACCGGGGCGATCAAGGCGATGGCCGCGAGCCGTCCGTACGGGACGCACAAGACCAAGAACGAGGTGTCCTACAACCTCGTGGCCGACGTCGCGCACGGCGGCGGCATCGGCTTCCAGGCCGGTTCGACCTTCAAGACCTTCACCCTGCTCACCGCGTTGAAGCAGGGCATGAAGATCAACGACGGGTTCAGCGCGGGCGCCGGCTACACCGCGCCGGCCTACTCGACGTTCAAGAACTGCGCGGGCCAGCCCATCGGCGACCCGAGCCACACGGTCACCAACGACGAGGGGTCGCCCGGCTGGCTGACCCTGCAGACCGGCACCTGGCACTCGGTCAACACGTTCTTCATGATGCTGGAGCAGCGGGTCGGGCTCTGCGACGTGGTCAAGACGGCCAAGTCGCTGGGCATCCACCGGGCCGACGGCAATCCGCTCAAGGAGTTCGAGACGTTCACGCTCGGCATCAACGAGATGGACCCGGTGACCGTCGCCAACGCGTACGCCGCGATCGGCGCGCGCGGCAAGTACTGCGCGCCGATGGCGATCACCCAGATCACCGACAGCACCGGCAAGACCACCAGCTACAGGCCCAAGTGCCGTCAGGCCGTCGACCCCGAGGTGGCGGACGCGGCGGCGCACATCCTGTCGGGCGTCCTGACCAAGGGCACGATGGCGGCGGTCGGCGGCATCGGGCGTGACGCGGCGGGCAAGACCGGGACCAACGACGATTCCTCCTCCGCCTGGTTCGCCGGGTTCACCCCCGACCTCGCCGGCGCGGTCAGCCTCGGCGACCCGCGCGGCACGTCGAAGTACAAGCTGAACGGCGTGACGATCGGCGGCCGTTATTACGGCTCGGTGTTCGGCGCCAGCGTCCCCGGCCCGATCTGGAAGGACACCATGCTGCGCGCGCTGCGCAACGTGCCGCCGACGGACTTCACGCCCGTCGACAGCGCGCGGTTCGGCGGCTGCGGCGACAGCTGCCGCGGCCTGGTGTCCGTGACGCCCCCGACCGGGGACGACGGAGGTCCGATGCCAGGGGACGACACGCCGGTGACGATCCTGCCCAACGACTAGTCCACCAGAGCGTCGGCCGTGTCCAGGACGCGGAACAGCCGGGTCAGGTTCGTCCAGCGGAGGATCCGCAGCACCTGGCCGGCCGGCGCGATGAGGGCGAGATCGCCGTCCCGGTCACGCAGGTTGTGCACCAGGCGCACGAGCAGCCCCACGCCCGTGGTGTCGATGAACCGCACCTCGCTGAGGTCGACGGCCAGCCACGGGCCGTGGGCCTCGATCTGGGTGAGCAGCGGCTCGCGCAGGTGCCGCACCGCGTGGAGATCCAGCTCTCCGCGCAGCCCGAGCACCCACCAGCGAGTGGGAGAAGGGGGTTGTGCCGTCCACGTCTCCACGGTGGTTCCCTTCGCTCTTCTTGGCGCCGGGGACCACCGGGTGAGCGGGACGGGGAGGTCCGGGGCGACCGACGAAGCGCTTCGACCGACGCGCCGATGACCGTACGAGCTGAGCCGTACTCAGGGTAACAACGCACCTCCGTTGCGTCGATCGGCTCAAGTAAAGCTTCCGTGGCACCGACCGAATCGAGTGGCTATCGTCACGATTTATGGGGGTTGAGCGCACGTTGCGGCGCCGGCTGGTCCTGATCGGGGGAATCGTCGCACTGGCCGCCGCGGGATCCGCGCCGCTCAACGCGGAGCTGACCAGGGCCGTCGCCGTCGCGTACGCGGCCCAGGGCACGCTGCCGTACTCGTGGGGCGGGGGACACGCGACCCGGCCGGGGCCCTCGAAGGGGACCTGCCGGGGATACAGCGGCTCGGTCAAGCCCTGCCCGGCCACCCGGACGCGCGGCTTCGACTGCTCCGGGTTCACCCGCTGGGTGTACGACCAGGCGTTCGGCGACGACGTGCTCGGCCCCGGCAACACCGACGCCCACATCGCCCGGCTGCGCAGGGTCGCCGTGCCGCAACCCGGCGACCTGGTCTTCTACGGCAGGCCCGGCAGGACCCACCATGTCGGGGTGTACGTCGGCGGCGGAAAGATGATCAACGCGTTCGCCACCGGGACGCGCATCCGCATGGACGACGTGTCCGCGCTGGACGACCTGCTCGGTTATTACCACTACCGACGCTGATCCCTATGCTTGCCCCCGTAATGGTGAGACTGCGCGTTCTGGGGCGAATCACGGCAGAGGTCGACGGGCGTCCGGCGGACCTCGGGACGTCGCTCCAGCGTGCCGTGCTGGCCCGGCTGGTCTGCGCCCGCGGACACGTGGTGTCGACCGACCGGTTCGTCGACGACCTGTGGAGGGGCCAGCCGCCGCCGCGTGCGCTGGGCGCGCTCCAGGTCTACGTCTCCAACCTCAGGCGGGCGCTCGAGCCTGGCCGCGCCCCCCGCGCCGCCGCCCGCGTGCTGGTCACCACTCCCTCCGGTTATCGGCTGGCGCTGGAGCCCGGCGACGTGGACGCTTGGCGCTTTCCCCGGCTGGTCGAGTCCGCCGCCGGCCTGCTCACCGAGGGACGGCACGCGCGGGCGCGGGAGGTCGTGGACGAGGCGCTGGCCCTGTGGACCGGCCAGGCGTACGCGGAGTTCGGCGAGGAGGAGTGGGCCGTCCCCGAGGTGGTCCACCTGGACGAGCTGCGGGCGGTCGCGGTGGAGTATCGCGCCGAGGCCGGTCTCGCGCTCGGCCGCCACGGCGAGGTCGTTCCCGAGCTGGAGCGCCACCTCACCGCCCACCCCCTGCGCGAGAACGCCGTGCGGCTGCTCGCGCTCGCCTACTACCGGGCCGGGCGGCAGGGGGAGGCGCTGGCGGTCCTGCGCAGGACTCGCGACCAGCTCGCCGACCAGCTCGGCGTCGATCCCGGGCCCGCCCTGCGCGCGCTGGAGGCGGACATCCTCGCGCAGGCAGAGTCGCTCGACGCGACCCCCGTACGCGCGATGCCCGTCCCGTCGTCGGCGCAGCACCCCGTGCCCGCCCCGGTGCCCGCCCCGGCGCCCGCCGGGGACCCCGAGCCCGTCCGCATGGTGGGCCGTACGGCCGAGCTGTCCCGGCTGACCGCCGCGGCGGAGCGTGCCAGGGCCGGTTTCCGCATCGCCTGGCTCGGCGGTGAGGCGGGCTCGGGCAAGAGCACGCTGGCCGACGCGCTCGTGCGGCGCCTGTCGGCGGACGGCTGGCAGACCGTGGTCGGCCGCTGCCCCGAGACGACCGGCGGCGTGCCGCCCGCGTGGGCGTGGAGCGAGGTGCTGCGGGAGCTGTCCGCGGCCTGCCCGCCCGAGCCCGGGACCGCCGCCAGGCTGGCGCCCCTGCTGACCGACGACGCCGCGCCCGTGGGGCAGTTCTGGCTGGCGCGGGCGGCCGGAGACTATCTGGAGGGCGTGCCGGGACCGCTGCTGATCGTCCTGGAGGACGTGCACCGGGCCGACGAGGAGACGCTCCAGCTCCTGCGCCACCTGGCCGGCCGCCTGACGCGGACGCCGGTCCTCGTCCTGCTCACGCACCGGCCGGCCGAGGCGGGCGACGACCTCACGGCCACCGGGGCGGCGCTCGCCGTGCAGGCCGTGGAGAACATCACCCTCGGCGGCCTGAGCGAACGCGAGGTGGCCCGGCTCCTCGCGGAGCGTTCCGGCACGGGGGTCGACGAGGTCACGGTGCGCACGGTCACCGAGCGCACCGGCGGCAACCCGCTGTTCGTGACGGAGACGGCCCGGCTGCTCGCGGTGGACGGCCCGTCGGCGGCCCACGCGCTGCCGCCCGGCGTGCGCGACCTCATCCGGCGGCGTCTCGCCCGGTTGCCCGCGACGGCCCGGACGACGCTGCGCAACGCCGCCGTCCTCGGCCGGGAGGCCGACGCGGACGTGCTGATCGCCATGCCGGGGGCCGACGAGGAGACCGTGCTCGACGGCCTTGAGGCGGGCGTGCTGTCCGGCCTGCTGGAGGAGCCGCGCCCCGGCCGCGTCCGGTTCGCGCATGTGCTCGTGCGCGAGACGCTGTACGAGGACATCCCGCGGCTGCGCCGTACGCGGATGCACGGCAAGGTCTTGGCGGCGCTCGAACGAGTGCGTCCCGGCGACGTGGGGGCGCTCGGGCACCACGCGCTCGCCGCCGCGACGACCGCGACCGCCCTCACGGCGGCCGAGTACGCGGCGCGGGCCGCCGGGCAGGCGACCGCCCTCTACGCCCACAAGGAGGCGGCGGCCCTGCTGAAGGGCGCGCTGGGCGCGCTCGACCTGGTGAGCGCAGGGGCCGGTGACGCGCGGGCGTCTTCTCCCAGGGACGTCCGCCTCGACCTCCTGTGCCGCCTGGTGTCCGCGCAGTCGCACGCGGGCGACGTGATCACGGCGGTGCGCAACCGGACGAAGGCGCTGGCGGTGGCCCGCCAGACGGGGGATCGCGGCGCGGTCGCGCGGGCGGTGTCCTCGCTCGACGCGCCGGTCATCTGGACCATCCAGCCCGACCGCGTGCTCGACGCCGACCTCGTCGGGGCGATCGAGGAGGCGCTGCCCGCGGAGGCGGGGGAGCTGCGCTGCCGCATGCTCGTCGCCCTGTGCCACGCGCTCGAAGGACACGACGCGGAGCGCATCGAGGCCGCCAGTGCGGAGGCGCTGGCGATCGCGGACGCCCTCGGCGACCCCCGCCTGCGGTGCATGGCGCTCAACGCCCGCTACTGGGTCTGCCTGACCCCGGACAGGCGGGACGACCTGGAGCGGCTCGGGCACGAGCTGCTGGCCGCCTCCGCCGCCGCCGGGCTTCTCGGCTACCAGACGCTCGGTCACTTCTCGCTGCTCATGGCCGCGCTGGGCCGCAACGACTGGGCCACGGCCCGCCGGCACGCCGACAAGGCGATGGAGCTGTCGACGAGCGGCCAGCTCGGCCTGGCCCTCGGCATCCTCGCGTTCCTCGACGCCGTGCACCTGCTGGTCAGGGGCGAGTTCGAGCGGGCAGAGAGCGTCTACACGCAGCTCGGCGAGCGGCTGGCGAGCACCGGTGACGCCAACGGCGCGATGGTGGGGACGGTCGGCCGTTTCGTGGTCACGCTGGCGGCGGGGCGGGTCCACGAGTCGGTGGAGGAGCTCGCCGCCCTGTGGGAGCGCCTGCCGCAGGACGTCGGCGAGCTGTACACGCGGGCGCTCGTCGGGGCCGGCCGGCTGGAGGAGGCCCGCGTGGTGTGGGCCTCCGCACGGGTCCCCCGCCGGGATTACTACTGGCTCGTGTTCCTGTCTCTGCGTGCGGACAACGCGATCGCGCTCGATCACCGGGCGGAGGCCGAGGAGTGCTATCGCCTGCTGCTGCCGTCCGACGGCGAGCTGGCGGGGCTGCACTCGGGCTCGGTCACGCTCGGGCCGGTCGCGCACACGCTCGGCGACCTGGCGGCGTTCCTCGGCCGGCCCGGCGACGCCGAGGCCCACTATCTGCGGGCCGCCGAGGTCGCCCGGCAGGCCGGCTCCCCGCACTGGGAGGAGGCCGCCCGCCGTGGGCTCGACGACGCAGCGCTCACGCGGAGCCGAAGACGAGCCGCTCGCGACGACGGTGGCCGCGGCGCATCAGCGCCAGCATGACCACCAGGACGGGCCCGGCCAGCCTGCGCAGTTCCGCCAGCTCCTCCGGCAGCGCGTGCTGCTCGATCCTGGGCAGCTCGAAGCGGACGTCGCCGCCTTTGCGGACGTGCTGCTCCATCTCCTCCCAGTCCTCGCCGGAGACGTGCCGCATGATGATCGGGAAGATCGTGCGCTCCTCCTCCTGGATGTGCTCGTCGAGCAGGTCGGCCAGCCGGCGCAGCGGCTTGGCCAGCTCGGCCGGATCGCCCGCGACGGCCTGGATCTCCTCCAGCAGCGGGTCGAGCTCGGAGTGGTCCTCGCTCAGCTCGCTCAGGTCGATCTCGGCGCCTGCCGAGCGGACGAGCAGCGGCCACAGGTGGTCGTCCTCGGCCTTGTGGTGGTGGTGGATGCCGCGGCACAGCTTGGTCGCGTACTCGCGGATGGCGGCGGCGCGTTCCGGGCCGCACGGCTGCCGGCCGGCGGCGATCTCGGCGGTGACGTCGGCGAGGCGCCGGGAGTCGGTGCGCATCGCCCGGTGCGCGATGCGGAAGCCCAGCAGGTTGGGAGTGTCAGACATGGGCTCATCGTGCGGCTCCCCACTTGGAGCCGATTGGGACCCTGCTTAAACCGATTCCCCTGTGACGGGAGATAGACGTGGGAAAAATCCGATAGCTTGTTCCCCTATGGACAGCCGATGGGTGGGACCGGACGGTTATGAGATCGTCCCCGCGTACCGCCGCGACCGGCAGGTGCTGCGGGTGCGGCGTTACGGCCGGGTGATCGCCGACTGTCTCTCGGTCGAGGAGGTCGCCCGATATGTCGATCTCGCCGACCTTTGCGAAGTGATCCCGCTGCCCGTCAGGGCCCGCGACACCCGTACGGCCGTCAAGTAGCCAGGTCACGTAGGCCGTCGCAGGCGTAACAGCGGTGGCCTCTGGGCAATCAGAGTGCCGAGGGGGAATCGATGCGCCTGCCTGCCTGTCTGCCTGTGTGCCTGTCTTCCGTCGCCCTGTCTTCCGTCGCCCTGTCTTTCACCGCCATCGCGCTCTGCGCCGCCGGCTGCGGGTCGGCGCCCACGGGGTCCGTCGCCGAGACGCCGGTGTACGTGCTCAACCTCCAGAACTCCGAGCGGGGCAGGGCGGAGCAGCGGCCGGCGAACCTCGTGCTCTCGGAGTTCAGCACGATGAGCGGCGTCACCTGGCGGACCTGGGGGCCGACCCGGGCGACCGGCGCCGGAAAGATCAGCGGCACCTGGTGCCTGCCCGAGTGCGCGGACGCGCCCTACGCCGCCACGGTGACGCTGAGCAGCGTGATCCCGGTCAAGGGCAAGGGCTACTTCAGCCGCTACGCCGTGACGGCCGAGGTGCCCGTCCGGCAGCGTCCCGAGGCCGACCTGTCCGGGGTGCTGCCGACGCCCTGAGCCTTGTGTCGAGCCCTGTGCCGAGCCCTGTGCCGAGCCCTGTGCCGAGCCCTGCGCGGAGGGGCGATTCGAGTTCGCGTACACCGCCGTGGCCGTGTATGGTTACACCTGTCCGCACCGCGAGAGCGGCAGGCGGGCCCGCCCCTATAGCTCAGTCGGCAGAGCGTCTCCATGGTAAGGAGAAGGTCAACGGTTCGATTCCGTTTGGGGGCTCTAGCCAGAAAGTCCTATCCAAGCAGCGTTTCTGACTGAGCGCTGCAGGGTGGGGCTTTCGGCTTGGTGGGGATGCCTCATCCTCGCCGAAGCACCGATCTCGATCATGGCTGATCCCGATGCGCGAATAGCCGTACAGGTCGGGTATCCTTGCGTGGCCGGATTCGTTTCCGGCCGAGGCGGAGTAGCTCAGTCAGGCAGAGCAAGCGGCTCATAATCGCTGTGTCGCCGGTTCAAGTCCGGCCTCCGCTACTACCCTGCCGGGCCACCCTGAACAAGGGGGCCCCGGTGCGGGTTGTCCAGTAGTCCCGAACGCAGAAAGGCACTCCCACGTGGCTGCCGCAGACGTTAGGCCGAAGATCACGCTGGCCTGCCAGGAGTGCAAGCACCGCAACTACATCACGCGGAAGAACCGGCGCAACGACCCGGATCGGCTTGAGCTGAAGAAGTACTGCCCCAACTGCAAGACGCACCGGGCGCACCGCGAGACCCGCTAGGTCACGGCACGGACCGCACGCACTTCCGACACCGGCGTTCCCTGACTGGGGCGCCGGTTTGTCGTGTCCGGGGCGGTGCGGGCCGGTGCCCGCCGGCGTAGGTCTGTTACGGTACGGCCTACCCAGCCGATCCGAAGGAGCCCGGCCCGATGCCTTTGAACCGCGATTTCGTCGGGCGGACGTACGAGTCGTCCGCGCCCTACGAGGTCAGCCGCGTGAAGATCAGCGAGTTCGCCACCGCGATCGGCGACTCCAACCCGATCTACCACGACCGGCAGGCCGCGGTGGCGGCCGGGCACCCGGACGTCGTCGCGCCGCCCACGTTCCCCATCGTGTTCAGCCTTCTCGGAACCGGTGACGCGCTCGGCGACCCCGGCCTCGGGCTCAACTTCGCGATGGTCGTGCACGGCGAGCAGAGGTTCGAGTATGAGCGGCCCATCCACGCGGGCGACGAGCTGGTGTGCACGTCGACCATCGCGGAGATCCGCAGCGTCGGCCGCAACGAGTTCCTGACGCTGCGCAGCGACGTCTCGACCACCTCGGGTGAGCTGGTCTGCCGGACGTACAACGTCATCGTGGAGCGCGGAGGGGCGGCCTGATCATGGCGGCGACGGTCAAGTACGACGAGGTGGAGACCGGCCAGGAGATCCCGGCCGTCGAATACCAGGTCCGCCGGGTGGACCTGGTGAGGTACGCCGGCGCCTCTGGCGACTTCAACCCCATCCACTGGAACGAGCGCTACGCGAAGGCGGTCGGCCTGCCCGACGTCATCGCGCACGGCATGTACACGATGGCGCAGGGCAGCCGGTTCGTGACCGACTGGGCGGGCGACCCCGGCGCGGTCGTGGAGTATGGCGTCCGGTTCTCCTCCATGGTCGTGGTGCCGGACGACGACAACGGCGCGACGATCAGGATCAGCGGGGTCGTCGAGGAGAAGCGCGAGGACAAGCGCGTCGTCGTGGCGCTGACCGCGAAGTCCGGCGACTCCCGTGTGCTGTCCAAGGCCCGCGCGGTGGTCCAGCTCTCCTGAGTTCCCCCGCCTGGCCGGGCCCGGTTGGCCGTCGCGGTGCTGGGTAGCGGTCGGATCGTGAGCGAGCGAGACAGCGAAGCGAAGAACGAGCCGGTCACGACCCAGCGCGAGCAGGGCGACGTCGCCGGGGCGGCCGCGGAGACCCAGGACCCGGGCAAGGCGGGCGACGCCCACGGCGGCGCCCTGCCCCGCCCGTGGGCGCGGAACGCCAGGGAGGCCGCCGCGGCAGCGGGCCCGGAGGAGATCACCGAGGTCAAGCGGGACACCGCTCCCGGCGGGACGATCGAGACCGCGCTGACCCCCTCGGGCGAGCCGTCGGTGGTCGCCTCCCAGCTCCTGTGGGACGGCAGCTCGGCCACGTCCCGGGTCGACGAGTCGATCGCCGAGGCGGAACGCGAGGATCGCGGGTAGATATCCTGTTCGTCGGGATGTTCCGGGTGCGAGGAGACCGATGGCTGACCGGCTGGCAGGGGTGCCGCTCGCCCCGTACACCACGTTGCGGACGGGCGGACCGGCCCGGGCGTTCACGCAGGCGCGGACGCAGGACGAGCTGATCGCGATCGTGGCCGAGGCCGACCGCGCACGCGAGCCGGTGCTGGTGCTCGGCGGCGGCAGCAACCTCGTGGTGTCCGACGACGGGTTCGACGGGCTCGTGGTGCGCGTCGCCACGCTGGGCGTGGAGGAGATGTCGCAGGACGGGCGCGTGCTGGTCACCGTGCAGGCGGGGGAGGACTGGGACGCCCTGGTCGCCCGCTGCGTGGCCGAGGGCTGGTCGGGGGTCGAGTGCCTGTCGGGCGTTCCCGGGCTGGTGGGCTCCACCCCGATCCAGAACGTCGGCGCGTACGGGCAGGACGTCTCGCAGACGGTCGCCGCCGTCCGCGTGTACGACCGGAGGACCGGCGAGGTGCGGGACCTCACGGCGGCCGAGTGCGGCTTCGCCTACCGGCACAGCGCGTTCAAGCACGAGCCAGACCGGCACGTCGTGCTGGCCGTCACCTACGCTCTGGAGCGCTCGCCGCTGTCGGGGCCCGTGGCGTACAAAGAGCTGGCCGCGCGGCTCGGTGTGGAGATCGGCGCGCGGGTGCCGCTGGCCGAGGCGCGGGAGGCCGTGCTGGAGCTGCGGCGCGGCAAGGGCATGGTGCTCGACCCCGGCGACCCGGACACGCGCAGCGCCGGGTCGTTCTTCACCAATCCCGTGCTCGGCCCGGAGGAGGCGGCGGCCCTGGAGCTGCGGGCCCCCGGCCACCCGCGCTGGGACATGCCCGGAGGCATGGTCAAGGTGCCGGCGGCGTGGCTGATCGAGAACGCCGGGTTCCCCAAGGGCTACGAGAAGGGCCGGGTGCGCATCTCGACCAAGCACACGCTGGCCCTCACCAACCCCACCGGCGAGGCGGGCGCGGCGGAGCTGCTGGCGCTGGCCCGCGAGGTGCGCGAGGGCGTGCACGAGAAGTTCGGGGTGTGGCTCGTCAACGAGCCGGTGCTGGTGGGAGCGCGTCTGGAGCTCGGTTAAACTGGGATGACCCGAAGGGGAGTAGTCCACAATCCACTGATCGACACACTGGCGGTTCGCCCGCCCGGTCGTGGAGCCCTCGTGGCGGACGAGACCTTCGGCCCGACAGTAATGATCACAGACAGTCATGATCACATGCTGCCGGGCCGAAGTCGTGCCCGAACTCCCCGGGTGTCGCACGGCGGCCCGGTCGCAGACTCCCCTGTAGGAAGGCGACCCCGTGCAAGCCCTCTGGATCTCTCTCGTCGTCATCTTCGTGGCCGAGCTGGGCGACAAGAGCCAGCTCATGGCCCTGACCTTCGCGACCCGGTTCAAGACGGGGCCGGTGCTGGCCGGCATCACCGCGGCGACCGCGCTCGTCCACCTCGTCAGCGTCGGGCTCGGCAGGGTCGTCGGCGACGCCCTCCCCACCACCGCCATCTCGATCGTCGCGGGCCTGGCGTTCCTCGCCTTCGCGGCGTGGACGCTGCGCGGCGACGAGCTCACCGAGGAGGAGAAGGGCAAGGCGGCCAAGACCACCCGCAACGCGTTCATCGCCGTCGCCGTGGCGTTCTTCCTCAGCGAGCTGGGCGACAAGACCATGCTCGCCACCATCACGCTGGCCACCCAGCACGGCTGGTTCGGCACGTGGGTCGGCTCGACCGTGGGCATGGTCGCCGCCGACGCGCTGGCCATCCTGGTCGGCCGGTTCCTCGGCACGCGCCTGCCCGAGAAGTGGATCAAGTATGGCGCCGCCGCGGCGTTCGCCGTCTTCGGCGTGCTGCTGCTGGCCGAGCCCCTGTTCGCCTGACTCTCGGCTAGTCGAGCTGGTCGAGCAGGGACAGGCGGTGGGCCGCGGCGGCGGCCTCGCCCCGGGTCGACACCCCCAGCTTGGGCAGCATGTTCGACACGTGCACGCTGACGGTCTTGGCCGAGATGAACAGCTCGGCCGCGATGTCCCGGTTGCTGCGCCCGGCCGCCACCAGGCGCAGCACCTCCAGCTCGCGCGGGGTCAGGTCGGCCTGCCGTACGGGCTCGGACGGGGTGGGGTCGGACAGGGGGGTCCCGACGCGCCGGGCCAGCGTCTCGATCTGGGTGACCATCGGGGTGGCGCGCAACGCGACCGCGAGCGGGCAGGCCTCGCGCAGCCGCGCGATGGCACCCTCACGGTCGCCGCTCGCGGCGGCGACCGTGGCGCCGTGCAGCAACGCCTTGGCCTGGACGTGCGGACGGCCCAGCCGGCGCCACGCCTCGGCCGCGGCGTCGAACTCGCCCCGGTAGACCAGCCCGAACGCCTCGTTCACCGGACCGTCGCCGAGGTTGACGGCCAGCCGGTCGCCCAGCTCCCGCACCCGGGCCACCGGGTCGGAGGCGACCGGAGCCGCCGCGTCGCAGACGTATCGGACCAAGGCGAGCAGCCGCCCGGCGAGCATGGCCTTGCGGGCCAGCGGCGGGTTGTCGAGCGCCGTCTCCAGCACGTCGAGGGCCTTCAGGGGCTCGCCGCGCAGCAGGTGCCACGCGAGACGCAGGCGGACGTTGTTCGTCCACTCCTGGGTCTGCTCGTCGCGGTGCGGGGAGAAGGCGCCGACCTCGGTGAGGATGTCCTCCGCCAGGTCCTCCTCGCCGCGCGCGATCGCGATGTCCGCGCGGACCCGCAGCATGTGCCACCGGTTGCGCAGCGTCGGCCCCATCGTCAGGGACCGCTCGATGATCTCGACGGCCTCGTCCCACCGGCCGAGCGACTCCAGCGCCTCCGCCCGGTTGTTGGCGATGAACGTGCCCTGGTGGCGGAACCTGCCGTATCGCCGGGCGAGCTTCTCGCCCTCCAGCGCGAGCGCCACGGCCTCTTCGGAACGGCCGAGGTTGTCGAGGGCGTCGACGTTGTTGGCCAGGGCACGCAGGATGATGCGGGGCGACTTCAGGCGCCGGCCCATCGCCAGCGCCTGCTCGTTGAGCGCGATCGTGGTCTCAAGGTCGCCGTTGATGGAGTGGCCGAGCGCCATGTTGATCAGGAGGTCGGCCTCCTGCACCTCGTCGCCCATGTCGCGGGCGATGCGCAGCGCCTCCTCGGTGAGCGCGGTGCCCTCGGCGACCCCGTCGGCGCACATCAGGGTCTGGCCCAGCCGGGTCAGGACCAGCGCACGCACGTCGCCCGGCTGCGGGACCAGCCGCTCGGCGCGCCACAGATACTCCAGGATTCCCGGCTTGCCCTTGTGCGCCTTGACGTTGGCCATGCGGACCATCAGTTCGGCCACCCGCTCGGGGGAGGTCTCCTCGTCCAGCTCGGCCAGGGCGCCGCGCACGTACTTCTGGCTCTGCTCCATCTCGCCGCTGAGGAAGGCCGCCTCGGAGGCCCGCTCCAGCACCGTGCAGTGGTCGTGGCCGATGCGTTCGGCGGCGTCGGGGACCTTGTCCCACAGCGTCAGCACGCGTTCGAGGAGCTGGATCTGCTCGGTGTAGGCGAACGACTTGGCCGCCTTCTCGGCCGCCTCCCAGGCGGAGATCAGCGCCCACAGGTCGTCGCGGGCGGAGTACCAGTGGTGGGCGATCTCGATGGCCGCCCGGCCCGGGGGCACCAGGCCGCGGTCGCGGTCGATCTCCTCGGCATACCGCGCGTGCATCCGCGCGTGCTCGCCGGGCAGCAGCTCGTCGTGGACCGCCTCGCGGATCAGGGCGTGCCGGAACGCGTACGCCCCGCCGTCGGCGACCTGCAGCACGTTGGCCGCGATGGCGGGCCGCAGCGCGTTCTCCAGATCCACGTCGGACAGGCCGCTGACCGCCGCGAGTAGGGCGTGCCCGACGCGGATGCCCCCGGCGGCGGCGATCCTGAGCACCCGCTGGGTCTCCTCGGGCAGCCGCTCCACCGAGCCGATGATCAGGTCGTGCAGCGAGTCGGGGAACGAGCAGTCCTCGCCGCAGTCGAGCAGCGCCTCCACGAACAGCGGGATGCCGCCGCTGCGGTCGAAGACCCGGTCGACCCTGGCGAACTCGGGGGTCACGCCGAGGATCCCGGCCATCTGCTCGGCGACCTCGTCCTGGGTGAAGCGGGGCAGGTCCACCCGGACCACGCCGTCGACCCGCCCCAGCTCGGCCAGCACCGGCCGCAGGGGATGGGTGCGGTGCAGCTCGTCCGAGCGGTACGTCATGACCATCAGGACGGGAGCCGTCTTGAGGTTGCGGCTGAGGAAGGCGATGAGGTCGCGGCTGGAGCGGTCGGCCCAGTGGATGTCCTCGATGACGAGCACCACCGGCCGCCGCTCGGAGAGGCGTTCGAGCAGGGCCAGGATCAGCTCGAACAGCCGGGCGCGGGCCGACTCGGTCTCCCCGTCGCCGCTCGGCTCGCCGAACTCGGGCAGCAGCCTGGCCAGGTCGCGGGCGGCGCCGTCGGGCAGCAGGGCGGCGACCTCGGCCGCGCCGCACTCCCGGACGAGCTGCCGCAGCGCGGCGGTGAACGGCGCGTAGGCCAGGCCCTCCGCGGACAGCTCCACGCAGCCCCCGACGAGCACGTGGGCCCCGTCCTGCGCGGCCTGCTCGGCGAACCGGCCGGCGAGGCGGGTCTTCCCCACGCCCGCCTCGCCGCCGATGAGCACCGCGGCGGTGGCCTGCTTGCGCGCCTGGTCGTAGGCCTCGCCCAGGGTCTCCAGTTCCACGCCCCGCCCGACGAAAACGGGGCTCACCGCCCGGCGTGTCATGTGCTCCAGCATGTCATGACCCTTTGCGTGACTTCGCCTGGTTTTTCAGTCAGACCTCTGTGCCCCCATGAGCCTCAGGGCGGCTGAAAGGCCCGGCCGGGAGGGAGGGTCCGGCCGGGCCTTCGTGCGCGTCTCATGAGGTGCGGAGCTTGCCGAAGGCCGCACGCAGCCGGCGGTGGCCGGAGCGCTGCTGGGCCTTCAGGCCCGACTGCGCCTCGCGGGCGCGGCGGTGGGCGGCGGCCTCCTCCTGGAGCTCGGTCGCCCGGTTGATCATTACCTGGTAGTGCAGTTCCGGACCCATCAGAGTGTCTCCTTGTTTCGGGTCTCTTCTCGTACTCCTCAAGGTTCGGTCTAAGGCGTGGTGCGGCACATCGGGCGGATGCCCTATCTCTGACAGGGGCTTATGGCATAGGACTTCTAAGGCGGGTAAGGAGATGCCTTAGGGACGCCCGGGTCCCCGGGTTTGGAATCATTCCGCGTGGTCGGGGATGCTGGTCCCGTGCCAACTATGACTACTCCGCTCGCGGAGGTCGCCTCCTCACCCTCGACGCTGCGTGCGTTCCTGCACGGCCTTCCCGGGGTCGACAGGGTCGGGGCGGACGCCCGGGCCGCGATGCTGGGCACGCGATCCATCAAGACGACCGCCAAGAAACAGGCCATCGACATGGCCATCGGGATGGTCGACCTCACCACCCTGGAAGGCGCGGACACCCCCGGCAAGGTCAGGGCGATGTGCGCCAAGGCGGTGCGGCCCGACCCCACCGACTCCTCCGTGCCGCCGGTCGCCGCCGTCTGCGTCTACCCCGACCTGGTCGCGACCGCCGTCGAGGCCCTCGCCGGATCCGGCGTCAAGGTGGCGTCCGTCGCCACGTCGTTCCCCAGCGGCCGGTCCTCCCTTGAGGTGAAGGTCGCCGACACGTCCCTCGCCGTGGCCGCCGGAGCCGCCGAGATCGACATGGTCATCGACCGCGGCGCGTTCCTCGCCGGCGACTACCTCAAGGTGTACGAGGAGATCGTCGCCACCAAGGAGGCCTGCGGCGACAGCCACCTCAAGGTGATCCTGGAGACCGGCGAGCTCGCGACGTACGACAACGTGCGGCGGGCCTCCTGGCTCGCGATGATCGCCGGGGCCGACTTCATCAAGACCTCGACCGGGAAGGTGTCGCCGGCCGCGACGCTGCCCGTGACGCTCGTCATGCTGGAGGCCGTGCGCGACTTCCTGGCCGCGACCGGCCGCAAGGTGGGCGTGAAGCCCGCCGGCGGCATCCGCACCACCAAGGACGCGATCAAATACCTGGTGCTGGTCAACGAGACCGCCGGGCCCGACTGGCTGCACGCCGACTGGTTCCGCCTCGGCGCCTCCTCGCTGCTGAACGATCTGCTCATGCAGCGGCAGAAGATGGCCACCGGCCGGTACGCCGGTCCCGACTACTTCACGCTGGACTGAGGGCTGGACTGAGACATGTTCGAATACGCACCCGCACCAGAGTCGCGGGACATCGTCGACATCCGGCCGTCGTACGGCCTGTTCATCAACGGCGAGTGGGTCGAGCCGCAGGGCGAGGAGCGCCACAAGACCGTCAACCCGGCCACCGAGGAGGTGCTCGCGGAGGTCGCGTGGGCGGGGGAGGCCGACGTCGACCGCGCGGTCCAGGCCGCGGCCAAGGCGTTCCCCGTGTGGTCGGCCATGCCGGGCGCGGAGCGGGCCAAGTACCTGTTCCGGATCGCCCGGATCATCCAGGAACGCGCGCGTGAGCTGGCGGTCCTGGAGACGCTCGACAACGGCAAGCCGATCAGGGAGTCCCGCGACGTGGATCTCCCGCTGGTCGCCGCCCACTTCTTCTACTACGCCGGCTGGGCCGACAAGCTGTCGTACGCCGGGTTCGGCCGGAGGCCGACAGATGGGCAGGGCGGCTCTGATCCCCGGCCGCTGGGCGTGGCCGGGCAGGTCATCCCGTGGAACTTCCCGCTGCTCATGCTGGCTTGGAAGATCGCGCCCGCGCTGGCCTGCGGCAACACGGTCGTGCTCAAGCCGGCCGAGACCACGCCGCTGACCGCGCTGGCGTTCGCCGACATCTGCCGCCAGGCCGACCTGCCGCCGGGCGTCGTGAACATCGTCACCGGCGCGGGCGAGACGGGCGCCGCGCTCGTCGGTCACCCCGGCGTGGACAAGGTCGCCTTCACCGGCTCCACCGAGGTCGGCCGCCTTATCGCCAGGAGCCTCGCGGGGACCCGCAAGAAGCTCACGCTGGAGCTGGGCGGCAAGGCCGCCAACATCGTGTTCGAGGACGCGCCGCTCGACCAGGCCGTCGAGGGCATCGTCAACGGCATCTTCTTCAACCAGGGCCACGTCTGCTGTGCCGGATCGCGGCTGCTGGTGCAGGAGTCGGTCGCCGACGAGCTCCTTGAGGCGCTCAAGCGGCGCCTCGGCACGCTGCGGCTCGGCGACCCGCTGGACAAGAACACCGACATCGGCGCGATCAACTCGGCCGAGCAGCTCGCCAAGATCCGCGAGCTGTCGGCGGCCGGGGAGGCCGAGGGCGCCGAGCGGTGGTCGCCCGCCTGCCCGATCCCCGACCGCGGCTACTGGTTCCCGCCCACCCTCTTCACCGGCGTGGCCCAGTCGCACCGGATCGCCCGGGAGGAGATCTTCGGCCCGGTGCTGTCGGTGCTGACCTTCCGCACCCCCGCCGAGGCGGTGGAGAAGGCCAACAACACGCCGTACGGGCTGTCGGCGGGCGTGTGGACCGAGAAGGGCTCGCGCATGCTGTGGATGGCGTCCCGGCTGCGGGCGGGCGTCGTCTGGTCCAACACGTTCAACCGGTTCGACCCGACCTCGCCCTTCGGCGGCTACAAGGAGTCGGGCTACGGCCGCGAGGGCGGACGGCACGGTCTGGAGGCCTACCTTGCCGTATGACCGGTGTCATCACCCCTCCGGCCGGCCGTCGTGCAGGTGCGACGACGGGCAGCGCCGCCGTCTGGCCCGCCGGGCGCGCGCCGGCGCCGGTGACGGCTTCTCCCGGGGCAGCCGCTCCCGCCGCTTCGCCGTACGGCACGGCTGGTTCGCGCACCGCGGCGGCGTGTGCCGCTGTGGCCAGACCTACCAGCCGGCCCGTCCTCTGGAGATTGGAACCTTCGATGAGTGAGCGCACCGAACGCCTGAGTGTGCGCAAGACGTACAAGCTGTTCATCGGCGGCGCGTTCCCGCGTTCGGAGAGCGGAAGGTCGTATGTCGTGACCTCCTCCAAGGGCGACTTCCTCGCCAACGCGGCCAGGGCCTCGCGCAAGGACGCCAGGGACGCGGTCGGGGCGGCGCGCAAGGCGTTCCCCGGCTGGTCGGGCGCCACGGCGTACAACAGGGGCCAGATCCTCTACCGCATCGCCGAGATGCTGGAGGGCCGCCGCGCGCAGTTCGTCGCGGAGATCACCGCCATGGGCGGCGTGGGGGCCAAGCAGGCCGGCGAGATGGTGGACGCGTCGGTCGACCGGCTGGTCTGGTACGCGGGCTGGTCCGACAAGATCGGCGCGGTCCTCGGGTCGTCCAATCCGGTGGCGGGGCCCTACTTCAACCTGTCGAGCCCCGAGCCGACCGGCGTGGTGGCCGTGGTCGCCCCGCAGGAGGGACCGCTGCTCGGGCTGGTCAGCGTGATCGCCCCGGTGATCGTGACCGGCAACACCTGTGTGGTGATCGCCTCCGAGCGTGCGCCGCTGCCGGCGATCACGCTGGCCGAAGTGCTGGCGACCTCCGACCTGCCCGGCGGGGTGGTGAACATCCTCACCGGCTCGGCCGCCGAGATCGCCCCCTGGCTGGCGGGCCACATGGACGTCAACGGCATCGACCTGACCGGCGCAGATCCCGAGCTGGCCGTCACGTGTGAGGAACTGGCCGCGGAGAACCTCAAGCGGGTGCTCCGGCCGCCGGTGGATCGCGTGAACTGGCTCGCCGACCCCGGCATCGAGCGGATGACGGCGTTCCTGGAGACCAAGACCGTCTGGCATCCGATCGGCATCTGAACCCGTTCCCTCCCGGCCCGAGCGGGCCGGGAGGGCCGGTCACACGGCACCGGCGAGGCCGCGTACGGCGAGGCCCAGGCCGAGCACGATGACCACGCAGGCGGTGCCGACCGGCGCCAGCGCCGGCCAGCGGGACGCCAGGCCCCCCGTGCGGGAGCCGGCGCGGGAGACGACACGGGAGACGACACGGTGGAGCCGCGCCGCCAGGCGGACCAGGAGCAGCCCGGTGACGGTGAGGGTGACGGCCATGCCGACGCCGTAGGCGAACACCAGCGCGATCCCGAACCAGGTGCGGCCGAGCGCGACCGCGCCGAGCAGGACGACCAGCGCGGACGGGCTGGGCACCAGGCCGCCCGCCACGCCCATGCCCACCAGGCCGCTCCGGCCGCCGCGGTGCTCATGACCGTGCCCGTGCCCGTGCCCGTGGCCATGACCGTGGCTGTGTTCATGCTCATGGCTGTGCTCGTGGCTGTGCTCGTGGCTGTGTTCGTGGCTGTGCTCGTGCGTGCCGTCCCTGCGTGAGCGCCAGGCGGAGCGCAGCAGACCGGCGCCCACGACGCTGACCAGCAGGCCGCCGGTCACGCCGAGCCAGCCCAGCACGGACTCCCCGGTGAGGGTGGAGAACGCGGTCAGCAGCAGACCGGCCACCAGGACGCCGAACGTGTGGGACACGGTCACGGTCACACCCACGACCAGCGCGTCGCGCGGACGTCCCCGCCGCCCGGCCAGATAAGCGGCCATCACGGTCTTGCCATGCCCGGGGGCGAGCGCGTGACCCGCCCCGAGCAGCGCGGCCAGCAGCACCGCGAGCAGGCCCACTGGCAGGGTCAGGGAGCCGGGGCCGATCAGCCGGGTGAAGGCCCCGTCGAGGGCGGCCAGCGCGTCCCCGGCCGGGCCGCCGAGCAACGGCGGCGGCCTGAGCGCCGTCGTCCCGGTTCCCGGCGCGACGGTCAGCTCCGCCCGGCGCACGTCGAGCGGGCCGTCCGGCAGGTCGTCCGGGTAGGCCCGCAGCTCCCGGCTGACGCTCGCCTCCGGGACGGACGAGCGCGTCAGCCGCACCCCGTCCCCCGCCGACGCAGTGATCTCACGCCAGCCGATCCGGTCGGCGAGATAGCCGTCGCCGAACGAGATGCTCGCCTGTGTCGCCGCCTGTGTCGCCGCCTGTGCAGTCAGCCGGCAGGTCAGCCGGCTGGTCTCCAGTCCTCCCTGCCCCGGCTGGTAGGCGAGATCGGCCGAGGTCACCTGCCACGGCGTGACCACGCCGTTCACCGTCAGGCGCTGCGCCGCCGCCAGCTCGCGGCACCGGGCGAGCCCGTACGCCGAGCGCTCCGCGCCGGACACCGTGCCCGACCGGTCGGCGTCCACCGCGGTGCGGGCCTGGAGGGTGGGCAGCTCGGCGCTGTCCACGATCGCCAGGTTCTCCACCTCGTCCGGCGTGATCCGCAGGCCGTCGTAGTGGTTGACGGTGAAGTTGCCCAGCGGGTGCCTGGGCACGGTCCCGGCGGCGGCGGGAGCGGCGGCCAGGGCGATCGCCCCGCACACCACCCCGAACACCATTCCGACCACCAAGAGAACGATCGTCACGCACGCGCGTCTCATGAGTGCCTCGCCAGGGCCGGAAGGGCGGGGGAGAAGACGGGATCGGCCCGGCGGGCCGCGGCGGCCGACTTCCCGGCCGCCTTCTCCCTGCCGAGGGCGCGCTCGATCTCCGCCCGGTGGTGGAGGAGCAACGCGTTGCGCCAGCCGGTGGCCGTCGCCTCGCGGGCGTACCGCAACGCCTCCTCGTCGCGGCCGGCCCGGTGCAGGGCCCAGGCCAGGGCGTCGGCGGCGACCAGGTTGGGGTGGCGGGCATACTCGGCGCGCGCGTGATCAACCGCCCGGGCCGGTGAGCCGTGGTCGGCCTCATATTCGGCCCACGTCAGGTCGTCCCTGACACCGGCCTGCCGCATCAGGTCCCGCTGCGCACGCAGCAGCGCCCACTGGTCCGACGGATCCCTGCCCGCCGCGATCAGCACCTCGGCATACTCGGTGACGTACTGGGCGAGGGGTAGGCGGGCGACGACGGTGGCGTAGAGATCGGCCGCATCGGCCGTCCGGCCGCCGAGCGCGGCGGCCCTGGCGGTCCCGGCGAGGGCCGGGGTGAAGCCGGGGTCGGCCTTCAGCGCGAGCCGATACTGCCGCGTGGCCTCGTCGAGATCACCCGAGTGCAGGGCCAGCTCTCCCAGATAGTGGCGGCAGTACGCGATGTCGGCGGGGGCGAAGGCGTCACGCAGCGCGTGCTCCAGCATGCGGCGGGCCTCGGCCCGGTCGCCGCGCAGTTCGGCGTCGTACGATGCGCGGGTGAAGGCGGCGACGCCGGGGTGCAGGGTCATCATCCTGTCGATCGCCTTGCCGGCGTCGCGGTAGCGGCCGAGCTGGGTGTAGGCGTCGGCGAGCACGGCCTGGGCGTCCACCCCGAAGGGGTTGGCGGCCTCCGACAGCCTGGCCAGCCGGACGGCCTCGGTGAAGTCGTGGCGGGCGGCGGCCAGCGCGGCGCGGCCGGTCAGCACGGCGAAGTCGTCCGGGCGGAGGGCGGTGGCGTGGGCCAGTGCCCGATCGGCGCCGGTGTAGTTGGACGGGTCGCCGGTCAGCCGCGCCTGCTGGACGAACGCCATGCCGAGCCGGGCCCATGCCTCGTGGTCCTTGGGCAGGCGGCGGAGCCGTGCGGTGAGCGAACGGATCGCCTCGCCGGGAGAGGCGTCCGAGACCGGTGTCTCGCCCGCCACCGCCACCGCCGCCGACGGGGGCGGGTCGCCGTCGGTGTGGGGGATCACCGCGGCGCCGAGGGTCAGCGCGGCGGCCAGGCCCGCCACGGCGGCGAGGCCGCGGATCTTCACGGAAATCTTCACGACGATCATCCCTTCGGAGGCGGGCGCGGGACCGGGGACACACCGGGGGACGCACCCCCGATCCCGCGCCTGCGACTCAGCTGCCGGCGGTCGCGGTCGTGCCGGGCAGCGGGATGTAGGGGAACCGCGTGGTGAACGGCTTGTCGTTGCCGTCCACCTTGTCTCCGGCGGCGAGGGCGTCGACGAGCTTGCCGGTCTGGGCGGCGCCGGCCATCGCCTGGAGGGCGATGTCGACCACGTCGTCGCCGAGGCGGCGGCCGTTGGGGAAGCCCTGCAGGTCACCGGCGAGCACGCCGAGCCGGTTCGGGTTCGCCGCGGGCGGGATCGCCATGTTGAGCCGCAGCATCTCCGCCGGGCGCAGCTTGCCGGCGTCCTTGTTCAGGATCTGCGAGTTGAGGTCCGCCTTGATCGGGCCGTTCGCCTTGGCGATGCCGGTCAGGAAGATCTCGGCCAGGTCGGTGCGCGGGGTCTTCGGCGCCTTGAGGCCGTAGATCGCTTCGAGGAGGCGGGGCACTTCGGGGCTGGTGACCCGCCGGACCACGGCCGGGATGCCCGCGTCCCGGCTCGGGGGCAGCGCGTTGAAGGCGTCCTTCAGGCCCGCCGGGACGACGACCTCGTTGACCAGGGGCTGGCCGAGGCGGGACACCTGGACGAATCCCCTGGGGCTCCACTTGTCCACGGTCGACCACACGCCGATGACCGGGTTGCGCCGGGCGTTCCCGCGCAGCGCGACCTCCTTCTTGGGCACCTGCACGGCCAGGGTGTGCACGTCGTAGCCGGCCAGCGTGTCCTGGCCGACCTCGGACAGGTTGCCGCCGTACAGCAGGTCGAAGACCCTCAGGTCGGCGAAGAACGCCTCGTCGGCCTGTCCGGCGAACGCCCTGCCGCCGCCGGACAGGCGCCGGATCGCCTGGTCGCGCAGCTTGCCGTAGTCGGGCATGGACGCGGCGCCGGTGAAGCTGGGGGCCACGACGCCGCTGGAGACCAGGGTCCGCGTCCCGGCCGGGCTGATCTTCTTGAGGGTGTAGCGCTGCCGGAACAGCAGGTTCCTGTCGTCGAGCGAGGTGACGGGGCCGTTGTTGTAAAGGAAGGTGCCCGCGCCGCGCCGGTCCTCGTTGCGGAACGTCCACTGGTAGGTGACGTCGGGCAGCGCGTCGCCGTTGTTGTCGATCTTGATCGAATACTGGGAGTTCGTGTCGAACTGGTAGAAGTTCGGCCCGCCGTTCGACTCCTCGAACGGGATGAAGTTGGCCATCAGCGTGACGGTGCCGGCCTTGTCCGGGCTGACGAAGGCGTACACGTCGGTGTTGTCGTTGCGGGGGTCGCCCGCGATCAGGGGTGCCTCGCGGTGCGAGGAGGCCGCGCCCGTGTCCGGTCGCAGCAGGGCGGCGGAGGCGGCGGTGGCGGCGGCCACCACGCCCGCCGTGCCGAGGGCGACGAGGGCGCGCCGGTCGATCCGGAGCTTCATGGTCTCCTGGGTCCTTTCGGGCTCCCGGCCAAGGGAGTGGCCGGTGTGTCGATGTCGGGAAAGGATCCGGCCGGATTCCTCGTCACTCATTCGGCACCGGACGGCCCCCGGATTGCCCTGATTTTTCGAGGTTTTCAGGGAATCCGGGGGCCGTCCGGCGCAGGGTGTCTTAGGCCGTCTGCACGTCCAGGAGCAGGATCGGCTGCGTGGTCGGCTGGCGGGAGCCGCCGGCCGGCTCCACGGTCACGCCCACCTTCTCGACGCCTCCGCGGGCGTCGACGATCACGGGCGGCACGTGCCCGGAGCCGTCCGGGCGCAGCAGCCCGGCCGACTCGACGCCGTCCGGCGCGATCCGCCACAGCTGGTACGTCCGCGACGGCGGCAGCGTGGACAGCCCCGACGAGACGAACACCAGCCTGCCCTGGGAGGGGGAGACCACGACGGTTCCGGTGGCTCCGCGGCCCGCCCCCGTGCCCGAGACCGAGCCCGAGGCCGTGCGGGCGTCCGGCGCCGCCAGCACCGCGGCCACCTGCCGGTCGCCGGCCCGGAGCCGTTCCAGCTCGTCCTGCGTGCGTACGGCGATCACGCCGAGCACCAGGGACGCGGCCACACCCACGGCGGCGAGTCCCGCGGCGACGCGCGGCCACCGTCGTGTGCGGGCTGTTGTGTCGCGTCTTCTGCCGCGTATTGGGGCGGGTCTTGGGGCGGGTCCTGGGGCGGCGACGGCCGGAGGGAGCTGGCGTACCCTGCCGATCTCGGCCATCACCGCCGCTCGCATGCCCGGCGGCGGTTCCACGGCGACGGCCTGTCCCAGCCGGGCGGCTGCCTCCGCCAGGCCGGCCACCTCCTGCGCGCACTCCTCGCAGACGGCCAGGTGCTCCTCGAACCTGCGCCGGTCGAGATCGTCGTCGATGGCGTCCAGCGCGTAGGCGCCCGCCAGGGTGTGCGGTTCGCTCATCGGTCCACCCCCAGGCAGTCGCGCATCCGGATCAGTCCGTCGCGCATCCGGGTCTTCACGGTCGCCAGCGGCACCTTCAGCAGCTCGGCGACCTCACGGTAGGAGTAGCCGTCGTAGTAGGCGAACGTCACCGACTCGCGCTGCAGCTCGGTCAGCGCGTTCAGGCAGCGGCGCAGCCGCTCCAGCTCCAGCGACTTCTCCACCGAGTCGGAGACCTCGTCGAAGGGCCGCCGTACGTCCAGCCGGGCCGCCCGATCCTCGCGGTTCACCGCCGCCTGTGCCGAGCGGACCCGGTCGACGGCCCGGCGGTGCGCGATCGTCATCACCCAGGCCCGCGCCGACGCCCTGCCGGGTTCATATCGGGCGGCGCTGCGCCACACCTCGACCAGCACGTCCTGCGCGACCTCCTCGCTCTGCGCCGGGTCGCGCAGCACCCGCAGCACCAGCCCGTACACCTGGCCCGCGACCAGGTCGTACATCTGCTCGAACGCCGCGTGGTCGCCTCGGGCGACCCGCACGAGTAAGCCTTCCAGCCCGCCGTCGGCGGCCTGTTCACGGTGCTCGGACGGTCCGCCGTCCCCCGGTCGCACCGTCGGTCTCCTCGGGCCCATGCCTCCTCCTCCGCCGCCTTCAGCTTTCGCCTGTGCTTCGGAGCCGGCCAGGCAGGGGATTGGTCTCCGTGCTCACATTCCCGTGCTCACATTCCCGTGCTCACATTCCCGTGCTCACATTCCCGTGCTCACATCATGCGCGCCGGAGGGCGAGAAGCAATTCGGCGTTGGACCCGGTGTTCTTCATCGAGGTGAGGAACGACTCGATGGACTCCTGGTCGTGCAGCGCCCGGCGGAGCCGGTGCGCCAGGGGAAGCTCGGCGGGGTCGAACAGGAGCTCCTCGCGGCGCGTGCCGGAGGCGACGACGTCGACGGCGGGGAAGATCCGGCGGTCGGCCAGGCTCCGGCTCAGCTTCAGCTCCATGTTGCCGGTGCTCTTGAACTCCTCGAAGAGGTTGTCGTCCATCTTCGAGCCCGTCTCGACCAGCGCGGTGGCGAGGATCGTGAGCGAGCCGCCGCCCTCGATGTTGCGGGCGGCGCCGAGCACCTTCTTGGGCTGGTGCAGGGCCCCGGCGTCCATGCCGCCCGTGAGCACGCGTCCGCCGCTCGGCGCGGCCATGTTGTACGCCCGGCCGAGGCGGGTGATCGAATCCATGAGCACGACCACGTCACGGCCCGACTCCACGAGCCGCTTGGCCCGCTCGACGGCGAGTTCGGCCGCGGTGACGTGGTCCTGCGGCGCACGGTCGAAGGTCGAGGCGATCACCTCGGCGCGGACCGACGCGCGCATGTCCGTGACCTCCTCGGGCCGCTCGTCCACCAGGACGACCATGAGGTGGCATTCGGGGTGGTTGGTGATGATCGCGTTCGCGACGGCCTTGAGGATCATGGTCTTGCCGGCCTTCGGCGGGGCGACGATCAAACCGCGCTGGCCCTTGCCGATCGGTGCGAGCAGGTCGATGACCCGCGTGGTCAGCACGTTGCGCGTCGTCTCCAGGCGGAGCCGCTCGTCGGGGTAGATCGGCACGAGGTCGGCGAAGTGCGGCCGCGCGGTGTCCACGGGCTCGCCGTTCACGATCGCGACGGAGCTGAGCATGCCGTTCTGGGCGACGCCGCGGACGTGGTCGCCGCGGCGCAGGTCGAGGGCGTCCACGAGCGCGGCCGGGACGGTCACGTCCTTCGGGCCGGGCAGGTAGCCGTTCGTACGGATCACCGTGTTCCTGCCCGATCGGTCGAGCAGGCCGGTGACCTCGATGGCCGGGGCGTCCTTCGTGCGGGCCTGTCTGGTGCGGGAAGCGCTGCGCTGCTTGGGAACGCTGAGAGTGGTGGTGGTCATGGGACTCCTCGTGTTGGAGTTGTGTGAGCTAAAGCAGGGGTGGAGCGTGGGTGGGTGTGCGCGTTCGTCCGGCCGCAGCGGGATTCTCGCGAAATTCGTGAAGGGGGCCGGAGCTGGAAGACCGGCCGGTTGTGCTGGGCGCGTATGGGCTCAGAGACGGAGCCAGAACCATACGGCTTGTCGCTGACTATAACAGGCGCACGTGTCGCGGCAATTCCCCCGAGAGCTTTTCGAGCTCTATAGGGCTCTGCGGGGCTCCATCGGGCTCCATCGGGCTCCAGCGGGCTCTATCGGGCTCTATCGGGCTTGGAGGGCGTCGAGCGCGACGGCCATGGCGATGACCAGGCGGCGGTCGAGGCGCGGATCGTGGATCTCGATGGCGTAGCGGTCGCGCAGGCCCCACCTGCGGTCGACCGAGAACGCGATCGAGGCGCCGATGCTGAAGTCGAAGTGGTACGGCAGCCACTGCAGCGAGTCGGAGAACCGGCGTAACAGGGCGACCGCCAGGCGCCGCTCCTGCCCGGTGAGCGTCGGCAGTCCCGGCTGCTGGAGATGCCAGGTCGAGCGGAGCAGCGACCGGCCGAAATCCTTGCGGAACGTCCCGATCGGGTTGCCCGCGTCGTCCACCACGTCGTACTCGCCCGCGAGGTCGAGGACCTTGCGCGCCTTGAATCCGGCCAGCTCCGTCTGCCGGGACTCGTCCGTGTAGAGCGTCACCTGCTCCTTGAGAGCCATCCGCTTCTGCTCGGCGAAGGCCACGACCTCGCCTTCCGAACCGTCGGGGTCCACCGCATGGACGACATACCTGTTCACCATCATGGTGATCTTCTGGCGCAGGTACAGGCGGGTCTGCGCCTGCAAGGTGGCGATATCCATGCGAGACTCCAAGGACGGTCTTTTGTCTCCCTATATGCCCTCTTCCCGAAGAAGATCACCAGCGGGATGCGGTCGAATCGACGGTCCGGTGCGCCGGGCGGCTGTCAGTGACCATAACCACACTTTTCAGGCTTGTCGCTCCAAGGGGATCTCCCTATAAGGTAAGGCTTACCTAAATTCAGCCCTCGGCAGGGAGCCCCCGTATGTCTCTCCGGCACCGCGGTATCGGTCTCGGCGGTATCGGTCTCGGTATCGGCGCCGTCGCAGTGGCCCTCTCACTGGTCGCCTGCGGCGCCTCCTCCGACAGCGGCGCGGCAAGCGGCGGAGGCACGAGCACGTCCGCCGCCGACGCCGCCAAGGCCGTCGCCAAGGGCGGCGCGGACTTCGGCACCGCCGCGGAGAAGACCGCCGCGATGGGCACCACCGCCAAGCCGGGCGAGTGGCCGCGCACCATCACCCACGCCATGGGCACGACCGAGATCAAGGCCCAGCCCAAGCGGGTCGTCGTCCTGGACGTCGGAGAGCTCGACAACGTCGTCTCTCTGGGCGTCAAGCCGGTCGGCTTCGCGCCCAGCGAGGGCTCGCCCGACCTGCCGTCCTACCTGAAGCAGGACGCCGGCACCCCGAAGAACGTCGGCACGATCAACAACCTCAACCTGGAGGCGATCGCCGGGCTGCACCCGGACCTCATCCTGGGCAGCCAGTTGCGCGCCGCCGAGCAGTACGACGAGCTGTCGAAGATCGCCCCGACCGTGTTCTCCATCCGTCCCGGGTTCACCTGGAAGGAGAACTACCTCCTCAACGCCGCCGCCCTCGACAAGACCGATGAGGCCAAGGCGAAGCTCGCCGAGTATGACGCCAAGGTGAAGGCCCTCGGCGCGAAGCTGGGCGACCACAAGCCCGTCGTCTCGATGGTGCGCTTCATGCCCAACGGCGTGATCCGGCTCTACGCCAACGCCTCCTTCATCGGCACCATCCTCAAGGACGCCGGCGTCCCGCGCCCGGCCAACCAGAACATCCCCGACCTCGCCGCCGAGGTGAGCGCGGAGAACATCGACCAGGCGGACGCGGACGTCATCTTCACCGGCGTCTACGGCGACCCGAAGGCCACGAACAAGGCGGCGGTCCAGGGCAACCCGCTGTGGCAGAACCTCAAGGCGGTCAAGGCGGGGCACGCCTACGAGGTCCCCGACGAGACCTGGTATCTCGGCCTCGGCGTCACCGCCGCCATGCAGGTCGTCGGCGACCTGGAGCGGTACCTCGTCAAGTAGGCGCGGTCCCGCTCTCCGAGAAAGCGAACGAATGTCCCGTGCCACCCTTCGCCGTGCCACCCTTCGCCGTGCCCCCCTTCGCCGTGCCCCCCTTCGCCGTGTCACCCGACGCCGTGTCGGTCCGGCCGCCGGGGGCGCGATCCTGCTGGCCCTCGCCGGGCTGCTGGTCCTCGCCGTGCTGCTCAGCCTCGCGGTGGGCAGCCGCCAGATCGCGCCGAGCGTGGTGATCGACGCGCTGACGCACGGCGGCGGCAGCGACGACGCCCAGGTCGTACGGTCGTTGCGGGTGCCCCGCACCCTCATCGGGGTGATGGCCGGCGTCGCCCTCGCCGTGGCCGGCACGGTCATGCAGGGCATCACCCGCAACCCCATCGCCGAGCCCGGCATCCTGGGCGTCAGCCAGGGCGCCTCGGTGGGCGTGGTGTGCGCGATCGCGTTCCTCGGAGTGCACTCGCTGACCGGTTATGTGTGGTTCGCCTTCGCGGGCGCGGGGATCGCGGCGGTCGCCGTCTACGTGATCGCCAGCGGCGGACGCGGCGGCGCCACCCCGGTCAAGCTCGCCCTGGCCGGCACCGCGATGAACGCCCTGCTCGCCTCCCTGGTCTCCGGCATCACCACGACCGACGCGCAAGCCCTCGACGAGTTCCGGTTCTGGCATGTCGGCTCGCTGAGCGGCCGGAGCGCCGAGATCGCCGGTCAGACCTGGCCGTTCCTCCTCGCGGGGCTGCTGCTGGTCCTCGCGATGGCCCGGGGGCTCGACGCGCTCGCGCTCGGCGAGGACGTCGCGAAGGGGCTCGGCCACAACGTCCCCCTGCTGCGGATCCTCGGGGGTCTCGGCGCCACCGTCCTGACCGGCGTCGCCGTCGCCGCCGCCGGTCCGATCGCCTTCACCGGCCTGGCCGTCCCGCACATCGCGCGGGCCATCGTGGGCACCGACCACCGCTGGGTGCTGCCCGCGGCGGCCCTGCTCGGTCCCGTGATGCTCCTGGTCGCGGACGTCATCGGCCGCGTCGTCTTCCCGCCCTCGGAGGTGCCGGTGGCGGTCACGACCGCACTGCTCGGCGTGCCGTTCCTGATCGCCCTCGTACGCAGGAAAGCGACGGTGGCGGCATGACGCGCCCCGTGGGCTTCGCCGTCCTGCGCGTGGGGCGGGCGAGCTTCCTGCTGCACCGCAGGGCGGCCCTCGTCGCCGTCCTGCTCGGCGCGGCGCTCGCGCTGGCCGCCGTCGCCTATCTGTGCGTGGGCGAGTCGTTCGTCGGTCCTGCGGAGGTCGTCCGGGTGCTGTGGGGGCAGCCGAGCCCCGACGCGTTCGTGGTCGGCACCCTGCGGATGCCCCGCCTCGCGGTCGGCCTGCTCGCCGGCGCCGCCTTCGGCCTGGCCGGATCCTTCGTCCAGACCGTGGCCCGCAACCCGCTCGCCAGCCCGGACGTGATCGGCGTGACCCAGGGCGCGGGCGCGGCGACCGTGGCCGCGATGACCTTCGGCGTCGCGGCGTACGACACCCTGCCGTACATCTCGATCGTCGGGGGCCTGGCCGCCGCCGCGCTGGTCTACGTCTTCGCCTGGCGCAGGGGCCTGCACGCCTCCCGCTTCGTGCTCATCGGCATCGGCATCTCGGTGGCCCTGGGTTCCCTGACCCAGTTGTTCCTCACCAAGGGCGACTTCCTGGTGGCCCAGCAGGCCAAGGTCTGGCTCACCGGGTCGCTCAACGGCCGCGGCTACGACCACGCCGCGCCGCTCGCCTCGATCCTGCTCGTGCTGACGCCGGCGCTGCTCTGGGCGGCGCGGGCCCAGCGCTCGGTGTCGTTCGACGACGACACGGCGACCGCTCTCGGCGTACGGCTCGGCCGGGTCCGCCTGGGCCTGATCGTTCTCGGCGTCGTCCTGGCGTCGGTGGCGACGGCCGCGGCGGGACCGGTCGACTTCGTCGCGCTGCTCGCCCCGCAGATCGCCCGCCGCCTGTCGCGCACCGCGCAGATCCCCCTGCTCGGTTCCGCGCTGACCGGCGCGCTGATCGTGACCGTGGCGGATCTGCTGGCCCGCAAGCTGTTCTCCCCGATCGAGCTGCCGGTCGGCGTGTTCACCGCGGTGGTGGGAGCTCCCTATCTGATGTGGCTGATCGTCCGCACTCGCAGCCGTTCCGGAGGCCCAGCATGACCGGAAACCGCCTGAGGGCCGAAGGGCTCGTGCTCACGTACGAGGACCGTACGGTGGTCGACGGCCTCGACCTGGAGATCCCGGACGGGCAGGTCACCGTCATCATCGGGCCCAACGCGTGCGGCAAGTCCACCCTCCTGCGTGCGCTGGGCCGGCTGCTCAAGCCGCGGCGCGGCTCGGTGCTGCTGGACGGCACCGAGCTGGCCCGCATCCCCACCAAACGCGTCGCCCAGGAGATCGGGCTGCTGCCGCAGACCCCGGTGCCGCCGGAGGGGATCACGGTCTCCGAACTCGTCACCCGCGGGCGGCAGCCCCACCACAAGTGGTGGCAGCAGTGGACGGAGGCGGACGAGAAGGCCGTCACCGAGGCGATGGACCGCACCGAGACCGGCGACCTCGCGGAGCGGCCGGTCGACGAGCTGTCCGGCGGCCAGCGTCAGCGGGCCTGGATCGCGATGGCCCTCGCCCAGGACACCGACCTCCTGCTGCTCGACGAGCCGACGACCTACCTCGACATCGCGCACCAGGTGGAGGTGCTCGACCTGGTGCGGCAGCTCAACCGGGAGCGCGGCCGGACCGTCGTCGTCGTCCTGCACGACCTCAACCAGGCCGCCCGCTACGCCGACCACCTCATCGCCATGAAGGCGGGGCGGATCGTCGCCCAGGGCGCACCCGGCGACGTCATCACCGGCGACCTGGTCCAGGAGGTCTTCGGGCTCGCCTCCGTCGTCGTGCCCGACCCGGTCACGGGCGGCCCGCTGGTCGTGCCGGGCGCGCCTGGCAGCACGGATAGGTCGGCACGGATAGGTCGGCACGGATAGGTCGGCACGGATGGGTTCTGTCGTCTCAGGGTCGAGATCGGGGTTTTCTCAGGGTTCCTCGTGGAACGGGTGCTTCTACGCCGTCCGTTGGACCGGATGACGAAAGGAGCCGATCGATGTACCGATCGAGACAGCACAAGATCATCGCAGGCGTCTGCGGGGGGATCGCGGACCGGTACGGCATGTCGCCGACGGTCGTGCGGGCGCTGTTCCTGCTGTCCTGCCTGCTTCCGGGCCCGCAGTTCGTGGCCTACATCATCATGTGGGTGCTGTTCCCCAAGGCTCCCGCCTCCTCGGACCACCACTACTCCTACGGGCACAGGTAGGAAGCACGGGGCCGTACGGCCGCGTTTATGCTCACATCGGAAGAGGTGAGCGATGATGCGGCAACGGCCCCTGACACTGGTCCAGGACGAGCTGGTCGACTACGAGAAGGCCATGGAGCGCATGGACGCGCTGGTGGCGGAGCGGCAGGACGACGCGCGGCCCGACACACTGTGGCTGCTCAGCCACCCGCCGGTCTTCACGATCGGCAAGCGGACGCTGGAGACCCACCTGCCCGACCCCTCGGCCGGCATCCCCGTGGTGCCGACCGGCCGCGGCGGCCAGCTCACCTATCACGGGCCCGGGCAGCTCGTCGGCTATCTCATCGTGAAGCTGCGGACCGGCGAGGGCGTGGTCGACTACATCCGCGAGGTCGAGCTACGGCTGGTCGAGGCGCTGGCGAAGCTCGGCGTCCCGGCCGAGCGGCGCGACACCCCGCCCGGGTCGGAGCTGCTCACGGGCGTGTGGACCCGGGACACCGGACGGAAGATCGTCTCGATCGGCATGCGGTCGAGTCGGTCGGTCACCAGCCACGGCTTCGCGCTCAATGTGGACGGCGACCTCACACCGTGGGACCTCGCGGTCCCGTGCGGCATGCCCGACGTGGAGATGACCTCGATCGCCCGCGAGCTCGGACGGGCCTCCATGGAGGAGACCCGCCGAGTCGTCGCGGAGGCGTTCGAGGCCTCCTGAGGGGTTACGCGACCGGTTCGCGGTCGCCCGCGTCGTCGACCGTACGGCGGGGGCCGGCGAACCAGTGCTTGGCCGACAGGTGCCACCACAGGGCGATGCCGATGAGCACGGCCCCCACGGCGATGGGGGCGTAGTTCACCGACGTCCAGGTGAAGTCCTTGTTGCCCGGGACGCCCGAAGGGGCGATGGGCAGGACGAAGTAGATCGAGATGATCGCGATCTCGATCACCGCGATCCAGGACAACGCCTTGTATTTGGGGCCGAGGGTCCAGGGTCCGGGCTGGAAGGAGTCGCCTGCGCGCAGGCGCAGCCAGATCGGGATGAGGAACGCGAGGTAGAGCCCGATCACCGCGATCGACACCACGGCGAGGAACGCCACCGGGGTCGTCGTGCCCTCGGGTGCGTAGAGCGCGGGCAGCGTGATCAGCAGCGCGACCCCGCAACCGCCGATGATCGCGTTGACCGGCGTGCGGTTGCGGTCGACCTTCGACCACAGCCGCCAGCCCGGCACCGCGCCGTCCCGTGAGAACGCGTACGTCATCCGCGACATCGAGGTCACGCAGCTCATGCCGCAGAAGAACTGCCCGATCGTGGAGATGCCGAAGATGACGGTGGCGAGAGTGGACGACAGCGACGACGTGAAGATGGCGCCGACGAAGCCGCCCTCGGCGTTGACGGCGTCCACGTTCGTGGCCGCGAACAGGAACGACAGCAGCAGGATCCAGCCGCCGATCGCCGAGTAGAAGATCGACTGCCACAGGCCCTTGGCCGCCGTGCGGGCCGCGCCGTGGGTCTCCTCGGACACGTGGGCGCAGGCGTCGAAGCCGGTGATCGTGTACTGCGTGAGCAGGAAGCCCAGCGGCAGCACGTACAGCCAGAACGTCGGTCCCGACTCGCCGTCGCCGAAGCCGGAGTTGTTGAACGTCTCGAACAGGAAGCCCACATCCTGGTGCTTCGACGGGCCGAAGATCAGGATCAGCACGACCGCCGCCGCACCGAACACGTGCCACCACACCGAGACGTTCTGCAGCACGGAGATCAGGCGGTGGCTGAAAATGTTGATCAACGCGTGCAGCACCAGGACGATCGCGAACAGCAGGAAGGTCTGGTGCAGCGCGTTGCCGTTGGCCCACGAGTCGCTGAACCGGCCGATCGTGATGTTCAGGAACGTCGCGCAGCCGTAGTCGACCGACGCGGTCACCGCGATCAGGCCGATCAGGTTGAGCCAGCCGGTGAACCAGCCGTGGACGGGCCCGCCCAGCTTGGCCGCCCACCAGTAGATGCCGCCCGCCGTGGGATACGCGGAGACCAGCTCCGCCATGCAGAACCCGATGATCAGGATGAACGCCGAGATCAGCGGCCAGCCGATGGAGATCGCAAGGGGCCCGCCGTTGTTCCACGCCTGGCTGAAGGTGGTGAAGCATCCCGCCAGGATCGAGATGATGGAAAAGGAGATCGCGAAGTTGGAGAACCCGCTCCAGGTGCGGGCCAGTTCCTGCTTGTAACCGAGTTCCGCTAGTCGTTTGGCGTCGTCGTCGAGGGCTTGCGCCACTGAGGCCTCCTCTTACCTACTGGTGCGGAGTTCTCGGACGCCGTCGAGCAGGCGTCCGAAGCTGGGATCCCCGAGGTCGCGTACGGCTTGCGCGAACTTGTCGGCGGCCTCGGCGGAATAGTCGAACCCGGGCAGAGCCGTGTTGCGGACCAGTCCCTCGTGGATGACGAACCAGAGCGTCCAGGTGAGGTTGGACATGATCAGATTCAGCCGCACCCGGGGGACGTGCTCGTCGTCGCCGAAGTAGGCGCGCGTGAGCCGTACGACCTGGTCGGGATCGAAGTCGGATTCGGCGGCGATGTCCCCGAGCTCAAAACAGGGGTCGTTGTTGCCGGAGAGCTGGTAATCGACGATCCGGACGCCGTCGCCGGTGGCGATCATGTTCTCGGCCAGCAGGTCGTTGTGGCAGGGGACCGCGGGGAGCGGGCGCCGGGCCAGCGCCGCCTCGATATCGGCCACGACCGGCAGCACGTCCTCATAGCCGGCAGGGAGGGCCAGGCCGTGGGCGCGGCAGCGCGTCACGAACTCCCGGAGCCTGCCGAAGATCGAGAAGTCGTTGCCGAAGCGCGGGCCCGCGTGCAGGCGGCGGCAGGCGACCGCCACCTCCTCGATCCGCGCGGCCACGGCCGGGGCGTCGAGGGTGACCCCCTCGACCCACTCGAGGAGCAGGACGCCCGGCAGCACGTGGACCACGCGAGGGCCGATCCCGGACGTCGCGGCGGCGACCGTGTTGGCGATCTCCTGGTCGAGCGGGATGCCGAGGCCGGTCTCGGAGATGCGCGGGTCGAGCACCCGCAGGAGCCAGCGGTCGCCGTCCTCGCTGTCGACCCTGGCGATGTGGTGGCTGAGCCCGCCCTTGATCGTCGTGAAGGTCAGCGGCCGCCCGGCCCAGGCCGTGACGAGATCCATTGTGTCTGCGACGGGATCTGGCATGCCCGGCTCCTTTTGGTCTACCTTCAGACCATTGATCCGATTGTCTGGGCCGGGTGTTACAGGACGGTACCGATGTCGCAACTTCCAGCAGACGCCAGAGCCGTCGTCATCGGCGGCGGAGTGGCCGGATGCAGCGTCGCCTATCACCTCGCCAGGCTCGGCTGGACCGACGTGATCCTGGTCGAGCGGCACGATCTCACCGAGGGCACGACCTGGCACTCCGCCGGCTTCGTCGGCCAGCTCAGGTCCACCGTCACGCAGACCAGAATGATCATGTATTCGGCCGGTCTCTACCCGGAACTGCGTGAGCTGACCGGGCTCGATCCCGGCTGGCACGGCGTGGGTGGCCTGCGCCTGGCCACCACCCCCGAGCGCATGGAGGAACTGCTGCGTCAGGCCGGGGCCGCCGAGACGTACGGGCTCGACCTGGAGCTGCTCGACCCCCGGGGCACGCTCGACCGGCTGCCGCTGCTGGAGGTGGGCGACGTCCTCGGGTCGCTGTGGCTGCCCGGGGACGGCTGGCTCGACCCGGCCCGGCTCGGTCACGCCCTGGCCGAGGGCGCCCGCAGGCTCGGCGTACGGATCTTCACCGGCGTCGAGGTCACCGGCGTCGACGTCCACGACGGCCGGGTCGCCGCCGTACGGCTGGCCGTGGCTGGTGTCGACCATGTCGTCCGTACGGAGACCGTCGTGAACGCGGCGGGGGCGGCGGCCGGGGTGATCGGCCGGATGGCCGGAGCCGACATCCCGATCGTGCCGATCAAGCACCAGTACGTCGTGACCCCGCCGTCCGGCGTCCCGGCGGACACGCCGACCGTCCGCGACCCGGACAACATCGTGTACTTCCGTGAGGAGGACGGCGGCATCCTCGTCGGCGGCTACATCAGGAGCCCGCAGGTCTGGGACGCCGCCCGGCCCCTGTCCGAGCCCCGCACCCTCTTCGCGCCCGACATGCCGAAGTTCCGCGAGTCGTGGGAGTCGGCGGTCCGGCGGGTGCCGTCACTCAAGCCGGTCGGGGACGGCGACGACCCGGCGGCGTTCCGCAAGGCCGTCCACGGGCCGGAGGCGTTCACGCCCGACGGGGAGTTCCTGCTGGGGGAGACCGAGGTCGCCGGACTGTGGGTGGCGGCCGGTTTCTGCGTCCACGGCCTGGCCGCCGCGGGCGGTGTCGGCAAGGTCATGGCCGAGTGGATCGTCGAGGGCGCCCCCGAATATGACGTCTTCGGCATGGACATCCGCCGCTTCGGCTCTTATGCCCGATCGGCCCGCTGGGCCCGCGCCAGGGCCCTGGACTCCTACAGCAAGTACTACGACATCGTCTATCCCGGCGAGGAGCGCACCGCCGCCCGGCCGCTGCGCCGTTCGCCCGCCTGGATGCGGCACGAGGCGCTGGGCGCGTCCTTCGGCGAGAAGGCCGGCTGGGAGCGGGTCAACTGGTATCCGCCCATGTCGGACGCTCCGGATTCGGGTGCGCCGGATGGGGACGGGGCACGGCCGAGGGGCTGGGCCGGCCGGGTCTGGTCTCCGGCGATCCGCGAGGAGTGCCTGGCGACGCGGGACGCCGCCGGGCTGTTCGACCAGTCGTCCTTCGCCAAGCTGGAAATATCCGGATCCGTCGCCGACCTGGAGCGGCTCGCGGGCAACTCCCTGGACCGTGCGGAGGGCTCGGTCGTCTACACCCAGCTGCTCAACGCCCGCGGCGGCATCGAGGCCGACGTGACCGTGACCCGGCTCTCGAAGGGCCGGTTCCGTCTCGTCACCGGCACCGCGTTCGGGCCTCACGACGCCGCCCTGCTGCGCCGTCACGGCCTCACGGTCACCGACGTCACCTCCGCCTACGCCTGCTACTGCCTGTGGGGGCCTCGCGCGTACGACATCCTGGCGTCGCTCACCGACGACGATCTGACCTTCGGCTACCTGCGGGCCGCCGAGATCAGCGTGGGACACGTCCCGGTGCTCGCCCAGCGGGTCACGTTCGTGGGCGAGTTCGGCTGGGAGCTCTACTGCCCGTCCGAATATGGGCTGACGTTGTGGGACTCCCTCATGGAGGCGGGCCTGCCGCACGGCATGCGGCCCGCGGGCTACCGCGCGCTCGACTCGCTGCGGCTGGAGAAGGGCTACCGCCTGTGGGGCCTCGACATCACACCCGAGACCACCCCTCTGGAGGCCGGGCTCGCCTTCGCCGTCCGCCCGGAGCGCCGGGCCGCCCTGCCCCGTCCCCGTACGGCGCTGCGCTGCCTGGTGCTGGACGACGAGCGTGACGTCTGCCTGGGCGGCGAACCCGTCCGGCTGGACGGCCGCCCCATCTCCCGCGTCACCAGCGGCGGTTTCGGCCACCGAGTCGGCCGCTCGATCGCGTACGCATACCTGCCCCTGGACGTGCAGCCCGACGGCGTGGAGATCGGCGCCGTGGAGATCGGTGGCCGTGTGGAGATCGGCGTCAACGGCGGTCGCGTGGGCGCCACCGTCGTCCAAGAACCCCTCTACGACCCGGACGGCCTTCGTATCAAGGCCGAGCCCTGGCACTAGGGCCCGTACGGAGCTGATGCAGGCCGTGATCGCCGAGGCCGGCGCTCGCGGGCAGGTTGATCTCGATCTGGTCAGTGTGGACTCCACCACGGCCCGCGCTCACCACCACGCCGCCGGAACGGCCTTGGACGGTGAACTCCTCTCCGAAGCCTCGGGGCTGCCTGAAGATCCGAAGTCCGTACAGGCCCTGGATCCCTGACGTGTGTCTTTATCCTTGAGGGGAACCCTGAGCAGATTCTGAAGACCAAGGAGATCATGGCCCTGCGGTTCGAGCATCGCGTCACCGAGATCGACGTGAGCATCGTCGACCGGGTGTGGCGCACCAGCAGCGGCGCCGATGACACGATGACGTCCGCAGCGCGCACCTGCTTGCATCTGATCCTTTCGCGGACGCAGGAATGCCTGCTCGCCGGCCTGCGCGGGCCGGAGACGAGGGCGACCCCCGCACCGGTCCCGCCGTACACCGAGTTCCTCGGGGTCCGATTCACGCTCGGTACGGTTCTTCGGCCACATCCGGCAGCCTCGATCATCGACGGGTACGTGCCGTTCCCAGTGACGGACTCGGGGAGAGTCATCATCGGCGGCGAGGACTGGGAGGCGCCGACGTACGAGAACGTCGAATGCTTTATCCGGCGACTGCTGGACGCGGGTCTGCTGGTGCGATCGCGCCTCGGGGACGAGGAGGACGTCGCCGGGCATCCCGAGGCCAGCCCCACCCTGCGTACCCTCCAGCGCCGATACCGTGCGATCACCGGACTGTCGCAAACCGCAGTGACGCAGATCGACCGCGCGAACGCCGCGGCCACGATGTTGCGCGACGGCCACGATTGGCGCGTGGTCGTCGAGGCGCTCGGGTACTTCGACCAGGCCCACCTCGCACATGCGCTACGTCGCTACGTAGGGCGCACCGCGCGCGAACTGCGGGAGGGCGGCGACCATGCCGCGATGTCGTTCCTGTACAAGACTCACCCTGGGCCCGGGAGCTAGCGTCTGCCTGCCGGTCAGCCCTGGCCGGCTGTCCGCGACCCGAATCCCCGGGGGAGAACCGTGCTGCTCAGCGTCAACACCTTCATCAGTCTCGACGGCGTCATGCAAGGGCCCGGAGCCCCCGACGAGGACCGCTCCGACGGCTTCGACCGCGGCGGGTGGCTCGTTCCGCACGCCTCGGTGCACACCAACGAGGTTGTCGAGAGCTGGTTTCGTGAGGCCGACGCCTTCCTCTTCGGCCGCACGAGCTTCGAGCTGCTCGGTGGGTATTGGCCGAAGGTCACCGAACCTGACGACCTGATCGCCACCAAGCTCAACACGCTGCCGAAGTATGTCGTCAGCTCGACGCTGTCCGACGAGGAAGCCGACTGGAGCCCGACGACTGTCCTGCGCGGTGAACTGGTCGACGAGGTACGCCGCCTCAAGGAGCTTCCCGGTATGGAGCTCCAGGTTCACGGAAGCTGGAAGCTGGTGCAGACGCTGCATCAGGCAGGACTTGTCGACCTCTACCGGCTGCTCCAGTACCCAGTCGTCGTCGGGACGGGGAAGCGCCTGTTCCCGGACGGATCGACGCCCGCGACGTTCACGACCGTGGACGAGAATTCGCGTGTGCTGCCCGGCGGCATCGTCTCGCTGACCCTCAAGCCCTCGAGTCTCGGGGCGATCTCCGCGGGTGCGTACACCGTGGACGAGGGGCGCTCGGCGACGGTCCTCGGATGACACTGGTGTCCGCCCGGCTTTGGGATGCTGATCGCCGGCCAGAGCGAAGGGGCCCATGAAGCCCTGCGGTGCACGGCGAAGAACTGTGCGCCCAGCGGACAGCGCACCGGCGACTCTCGCGTCGGCCCTCGTGTCGGACCTCGTGTCGGCCCTCGGCCCTGGTGGTCATTCCCGCAGTCGCCCGGGCCTGCCTGCGCGTCGCCCCTCCTTCATCCCTCACTCCCCGCCTCATTCCCGTAGTCGCCGGGCTCCCAGGCGATGGTAGGTGAAGGCCCAGCGGTCTTTGCCTTCTTTGCGGCGGGTGTAGCGGTCGGGGTGCTGGTAGCGGTGGCGGTTGTGGAACTGGCAGGCCGGTCCGAGCAGTTTCAGGTCGGTGAGGCCGCCGGTGCTCCAGTTGTCGGCGTGGTCGATCTGGCACATGGTCGCGGGCAGGGGGCAGCCGTCGATCCAGCAGGTGGCGTACCGGGCGAAGATGGCCCTGCGCTGGGCGGGGGTGGCCAGGCGGACTTTGCGGCCCATGTCGAGGACCTGTCCGTCGGCGTTCATGACGATCCGGACCAATGTGCTGGTGCGGGCGAGGCGGTGCACGCTGGAGACGGGCAGCACCTGCCCGGTCGCCAGCAGCAACCCCGGCACCATTCCCAACGAGGCTCCCAGCGTCGTCCCCAGGAACGCCCCGGGAAGCGTACCTGCCGCCCCTCCCGGCGCCCCTCCCGGAGCTGCTCCCGATGACGCCCCCTCCGACGTCCCCGGCGTGCCCTGGCCATGCCGACAGTCCCCCGGAGGCCGAGGCCCGGCGTGGGTGTGATGCGCGGAGGCGTCCTCGGGAGGGGGATCCGGCCACGCTGCCTCCGGTGGCTCGCACTCGCCGGGCCGCCGCTCACCGGCTCCACAGCCGCGAGACTCCTTGTCACGGAGTCCGGCCGCGGCGTCGGCAGGGGCAGGGGCGGGGTCGGTGGCGGGGTCGGCCTCGGCCGTGCCTGAACCATTGACGTCGGCCTCTGCGATATCGCAGGCGTTGGCGGCGCTCGCGGTACCGACATCCGTGGTGTCCGCATCGGCATCGGTTCCCACATCGGCAGCGGCCTCGGCCTCGGCAGTGTAGGGCCCGTCCGGGACGTCGGGGGCGTCGGTGCGGCCCGCAGCGCCGGGGTCGCCCATCGCGCCGAAGACGGTGTCGTCGGCCTCGCTCGGGTCGTCGGCGCTTCCGGTGCCGTCGGGGGCATAGTCACCGATGTCGTCGGTGCTCCCGGCACAGGCGTCAGCGGCTCCGTCGGCACTGGCATCGCTCGCCGCACCGGCACCTGCCTCGGCCTCGCTGGGGTCGTCGGCGCTTCCGGTCTCATTGGGAGCAGGGCCGCCGGTGTCGTCGGCCTCGCCCTCAGCAAGGTCGGTGTCTGTGGGATCGGTGGCT
>NZ_VIRM01000036.1 GCF_006874475.1 Microbispora hainanensis | reverse complement strand
CGTCGCTCCTCACAGAGCGGTCAGGCGAGCACGGGAGATCCGGCCCGTCGTTCCGCATGGTAGCCCCGGCCCAGCGACCCGCTCCTTGGCAGAAGGGTTCCCCAAGCGCAGGGCGTTCATGCTCTATCCAACCCCCTGCTGGGGGTGACATGTTCCCGATACGCCGCAAGCGAACGAGGTTTTAAGGGAGCGCAAACACAATCGCGCGGTTATGCGATCGTCAGGTCCTCCGACGACTTGCCATAACCGCGCGATCAAGGTTCGAGTTAGAGAGTGTCCCCGCAGATCTTGCCCTAGCCGGGATCGTCCAGGCGGATGCATCGCAAGGCGGAGGAGGAGTCAATAGCGGAGCTATTGACACCCACTCCGCGCCCTGCGGAGATTCGAAGGCCATGAGGAATCTCCGTGGGTAGTGCGGCGACGCAGCCAGGTGCCGTCTGGACGACCCGGTAGACAGCCGATCCGAGCGACGCGACCTAGAGGTCGTGTCCGACAAATCAAGCCCTGCAGCGCGCGGGGCGGCATCTGCCGGACACTGTCTAGTGCGCCTCCTCGTACGCCTGGACGATCGAGGCGGCAATGCGACCGCGCTCGCTCACAGGGTGTCCGTGAGCCTTCGCCCAGGCACGGATCTCCGCGCTCTTCTCGCGCGTCATCGCTCGCTGGCCCCCGCCGCCCGCACCACGACGGCGCCCACGGGCCTGCCCGCTGTCCGCGCGCCTCGCGCCGCTGACGAAAGGCGACAGAGCCTCGCGAAGCCTCTTCGCGTTGCTGTCGCTCAGGTCAATCTCATATGACGTGCCGTCAATCGCGAAGGTGACCGTCTCATTGGCCTCGCCGCCATCGAGATCGTCGATGAGAATCACCTGCGTGTGCTTGGCCATCCGGCAATCCTTTCGCAGCCCATAGTTTGATTCGTCAGCCAAACATATACCCGGTTTCCCCCGGCTGACAATTCATGATTGCGGATTCTCAGGAACCTCTGAGTCCGGAGACTTCTCGCGTGGCTCCCGTGCCGTGCGGAGGCCCGCCGCGTCGGAACGTACCAACTTTACGATGCCGTAGACGACCGCGCCGGCGACGACCACGGAAGGTATCAAGGCGGACAATACCTCTGTCATTCTGCCTCGCTCGTGCCGGGGGTGTCATTAGGTGCACCCGAGGAAATTCCGAGGACGTGGCAAGGCTGCCGGCCTCTTGCCGGGCCGGGCGCCCTGATACGACCATAGCGCCGGGAGGGACCAGGCGCGCCTTCCGGGGTGCCCCTGGAGGGCCGAGGTAATCCTCGTCTCTCCAGCGGCCTTACCGGATGCACTCGAAATCGTACCCAGAATGCCGACCCCGCCGGTCACCGATCCCGGGCCGTCCGGTCGTTTCAGCCGCTTGCGCGCTTCCCCGGCGACCGAGGGCGACGGGATCGCGCCTCCCGCATCATGCCGTAGCCGCAGGTGAGCGGCCTGCCGATCCGTGCGGACAGGTGCTGACGAACACGCGTCAAGCGGCAAACGCGCGCTGCGGAAAAGGGCCGGACCGGGCACGTACGGCCGTTGAAGAGCTGGGCTGAAACGAGGAGCCGGCGTCACGGCGGCCGGATCTTCACAAGGAGCCCGGCACCCTTCTCGTACGGCGTGCACGCCTTGCGTGATATACGCGCAAGCAGATCGTCACAGCCCGGAAGCCTCGTAAAAAGAGTGGACCACCGGTTCCGTCAAGATCGACAAGAGGGAGGTCTGAAGATCGAAAAAAGGAGCGGGGGCACAATCACGCGGACGGCCCGGACGGTCGTGGCGCCGAAGTTTCCCACGGCCAAACGATCCCCGCATTCCGCGGACGCCGCCTGGGGACGGCCAGAGCGGCGGGCATCGGGGAGTGCCATAAGGGCCTGTGCGGCTCCATACGGCCCCATAAGCACCCCTGACGGTTCCTTAAGCCGCCCATGGGCGGATATGACCCTGGGGACGGCGGGGCGAGTCTTAAGGATTGGCGCCGGGGGCGGTCTCGCGGACATTGGGCACCTCTCGGGACGGTAACCCAAGCATGGCATGCCCCGGAGGCGCCGCAAGGATTTTCCGTCACAGCCGCGCGGGCGCGGTGCGCTCGAAGCCATAGCGGCCCATAGAAAAACGGGGCCGATGGTCCGTTCCATCGGCCCCGTCCGTCGTCTTACTTGACCTTGACGACCACTGTGTTGGCGACCTTGTCATGGAGCGCCTGATGCAGCGGCTTGTCCCACAACAGCCACAGCACGTTCAGAAGGGAGGCGAGGTTGGCGATGTAGACGATAACGGGAATCCACTGCAGGAACTCGAAACCGTAGAGCACGCCGGCCCGCTTGAGCGCCGCGTCCTGCGGAAGCCCGCCCGCGTCGAGGGTGCCCCCGACGGGAACGACCTTGATGCCCATGAGTTTCTTGCCGAGCGTCTGCCCCTGCGACCGCAGCATGAGGAATTCGTAGACGACCATGATGAGGCCGCCCAGGATCGCCGTGAGCAGAGACGCCAGGAAGTAACCGCTTCCCGGGTTGTAAACCCCGCTCCTAATGTCGACGCTCGGGCTGGTGACGACGATCCCGGTGACGACGAGCGTGATGATCGCGACCGGAATGCCGACGATCATGCCGTCGACGATGCGGGCGACGAGCCGCTGCCACCACTCCGCGAGCGGAGCCGGGGCGCCGGGCGGGATCGGGCCGGCGGGCGCGTACGGCTGGCCGTAGCCGGGCTGACCATAGCCGGGCTGGCCGTACGGCTGCTGACCGTAGCCGGGCTGCTGACCGTAGCCCTGCTGGGAGCTCGGCTGGGCGAACTGCTGCTGCCCGTACTGGTCCTGGCCGTACGGCTGCTGCTGACCGTAAGCGGGCTGCTGACCGTAGCCCTGCTGCTGGCCGTACTGCTGCTGCCCCTGCTGGGCGCCGTAGCCCTGCTGCGGGCCGGTCTGGCCATAGCCCTGCTGCTGCCCGTAGCCCTGCTGCTGGCCGTAGTCCTGGGGACCGGTCTGCTGGCCGTACTGCTGCTGCTGGGCCTGCGGGGCCTGCTGCTGGCCATAGCCCTGCTGGCCGTACTGCTGCTGCCCCTGCTGGGCGCCGTAGCCCTGCTGCGAGCCGGTCTGGCCGTACCCCTGCTGGCCGTACTGCTGCTGGGGGCCGGTCTGGCCGTACCCCTGCTGGCCGTACTGCTGCTGGGGGCCGGTCTGGCCGTAGCCCTGCTGCTGACCGTAGCCCTGCTGGCCGTACTGCTGCTGGGCCTGCTGCTGGCCGTAGTCCTGGGGACCGGTCTGCTGGCCATACTGCTGCTGCTGGGCCTGCGGGGCCTGCTGACCGTAGCCCTGCTGCGGGCCGGTCTGACCGTACCCCTGCTGGGCGCCGTAGCCCTGCTGCTGGCCGTAGCCGCCCTGGGCGGGGTCGTAGGCGGGCGGCTGCTGCGGACCCGTGTGCTGCCCGCGATAGCTGACCACCGTGACGTCGGGGTCGTAGTCCTGGGGTTGTCTGTCCGTGTTGTACCCGGGGTTCGATGACGGCGGTGGCGTTCCGTCCGACTCGTCCTGGGGGTACGGCGGCTGTCCGGTGCTCACCGTGTCACCTCGTTTCGAAGACGCATGCGCCGCACGTCTCTAGCACACGCTGATATTGCCAAAAGTAGCGACAGGTGTATCAACAGTCACCTTTGCAGCAGTCGACAAGCATCGTCAAGATCGACGATCAATGCTCATCAATGGTGATCAATGGCGGTCGAGGTGCAGCAACATCCGGGTGTTCCCCAGCGTGTTCGGCTTCACGTGCTCCAGATCGAGAAACTCGGCGACGCCCTCGTCGTACGACGCCAGGAGTTCCGCGTAGACCTCCGGAGAGACCGGGGTGCCCTGGATGGGCCTGAAACCGTGCCTGGTGAAGAACTCCACCGCGAACGTGAGGCAGAAGACCCTCCGCACGCCGAGGTCTCTGGCGGTCTCGATGAGCGCGGCGACGATCCGATGGCCGACGCCCCCGCCGCGCGCCGCGGGGTCCACCGCGACGGTCCTGATCTCGGCGAGGTCCTCCCACAGCACGTGCAGCGCGCCGCAGCCGACGACCTGCCCGGCCGTCTCGGCCACCCAGAACTCCTGGACGTCCTCATACAGCGTGACCGTGCTCTTCTTGAGCAGGCGGGGCCCGACACCGGAGTACGCGTCGACGAGACGCCGGATCGTCCGGACGTCCGGCGTCCTGGCCCGGCGCACCGTCACGGCCGTGGCACCCGACTCACTGGGCGTCTGCGCGGCGACCTGCTCCATGACCGGTCAGCCTAGCCGGAGCGCGGCCGGATCCCATGCGTGGAGCGTCCCCCTGGATAACGGTCATCCCCAAACGCCAGACCCGACATGAGTTCTGACCGTGAGTAGCCGCTCGGACGCGGACGGATATGCGGTCACACCCCGGGGCGACTGTCCCGTTTCGTCCAGGTTTTTTCACCAGTCCGACCAGCACGTCGAAACTCTCGGATCGCTCCAAACCCAGGTGAACGCGGATGCATCACTACCGAGCTCGTGATCCGACCGTGATCGTTTGGTTGTCAAACCTAGACGGGTTTCGGAGTTCTGGTTGAGCAAGAACTCGCGGTGCACTATCGTCCAGCGACGATGCCGGTCATCGTGAGCGCTCGCGGAGACCGGGCGCCGAATCTTCGAAGCACCGAGTGCGAAGGGGAGCCGGGGACCCAACTGCAGGATCCAGGATCGGTTCGGTCTCAGATCGACAAGGGGTGAATCCGCCAGGTAGGGCTACTCCGGCCCGAACCCGTCAGCTAACCCGGTAGGCGCTCAACAGTGCCCCGCCGTACGGCTCCGTCTCGACGACGGACCCTCCGCGGGGCGCACGTGGGAGAGGAGCTCGGTTGCGCATGCGTGGCAAGAGGCCGGCGGGCAGGCACGCCCGCGGCCGACGGTCCGGATCCGGCACGGCCGGTCCGGGTCCCATCCGCCGTCTGGCGTTCGTCGGCGTCGCGATCAGCGCGATCACGTTCGGCGCCCCGGTGGTCAGCGCCACCGCCGACCCGAAGCCGAGCCTCAAGGAGCTCACCGAGCAGGTCGAGGGCCTCTACGACGAAATCGAGACGCTCACCGAGCAGTACAACGGCGAGCGGGTGCGCCTGAAGGCGGCCGAGCGGTCCGCCGACCTCGCCAAGAAGAACCTCGCCAAGAGCGAGGCCGAGCTCGAGGTCCGCCGACAGAAGGCGAGCGCCCTCGCGCAGCACTCCTACATGACCAACGGGCTCGGCAACGCGCTCGTGCTCATCGACAGCGACGCCGACCCCCGGCGCTACCTCGACCAGGCCTCCACGACGTACGCCCTGGAGCTGCAGCAGAGCCAGGAGGTCGCCGAGGTCACCAAGGCCATGGACGCCGCCGCGCGGGCCAGGCAGAGCGCCTCCGCCCGGCAGACCGAGGTCAAGAAGCTCCTCAGCGGCCTCGACGCGCGGCGCGACAAGATCACCAAACTGATCAAGAAGACCGAGAGCAACCTCTATCGCCAGGTCTCCCAGACGATCGGCCGCGAGACGCGCACGAGGACGGCCTTCCCCATCATCGGTGACGGCAAGGCCGCCCAGGCGGCGCGCTGGGCCCTCAGGCAGCAGCTCAAGCCGTACGTGTGGGGCGCCGAGGGGCCCGGCTCCTTCGACTGCTCCGGCCTGGTCATGGCGGCCTACCAGTCCGTCGGAATCAGCCTGCCGCACTACACGGGCGACCAGTGGACGGCGGGCACGCACATCCCGCGTGACCAGCTCCGCCCCGGCGACCTGGTGTTCTTCTACTCCGACCTGCACCACGTGGGCATCTACATCGGCAACGGCTACATGATCCACGCGCCGCGCACCGGAGACGTCATCCACATCGCGAAGATCGACGGCCGGCCGTTCGCGGGAGCGGTGCGCGTCGCCGACTGAGCCTCTGTCTACGGGCCCCTTCCACGGAGCCTTTCCGGGGAGCCTTTCCGGGGAGCCTTTCCGGGGAGCCTTTCCGGGGAGCCTTTCCGGGGCCCCTCCTCCATTGGAGGGGCGCCGGTCCCTCGCGGAGCGAACGCGGTCAGATGAAACAGTCAGATGAAGCGGTCAGATACTGCGGTCAGATATCGGGGTCAAATGAGGCGGCGGCGTGCCGCCCAGGCGACCGCCTCGATCGCCGTCGCCACGCCGATGCGGTCGCAGATGCACCGCAGCCGGCGCCGTACGGTTCGCCCGCTGACGTCGAGACTGCGGCCCACCCGATCTGCTGTCACGCCCTTGGCCAGCTCCGCGAGGAGAAGCAGATCCTCTTCGGTGAGACCGGCACGCTCAAGGTCCGAGGCGGGATTGTCACCTCGGTAGACGACCTCGGGAACACCCATCGTCCGCCCTCCCCCACGACGATGTCGTCGGCCCACCCTTCAGGGAAGGTAAACGCCTCGCCTGAAGGTCGTCAAGGTCGGTGGCCGGCGCGCCGGTCGTACGACCGCCTGGCCGCCTCGACATCGTCCATGTGGATCTCGGCCCATCGCTTGATCGCTTCCAGCAGCGGCATGAGGTCCTCACCCAGCGGCGTGAGCCGATAGTCGACCCGCACCGGCACCGACGGGGTGACCGTGCGTGACACCAGGCCGTCGCGCTCCATGGTCCGCAACGTCTGCGTGAGCATCTTCTGGCTGACGCCGGCGATCGTCCTCGCCAGCTCGCTGTAGCGGCGCGGACCGCCGGCGAGCGCGGTGAGCGCCAGGCTCACCCACTTGTCGCTGAGCGTGTCGAGCAGCTTCCTTGACGGGCAGGTCGCGACGTAGGCGTTGTAGCGCTGACGCGCCTCCTCGCGCCGCTCGGCCGCCGTCTGAGTGGCCATCGCCTTCCCTTCTCCTCCCTTACGCACTTCCAGGTGCCTTCTTACCGAAAGAGAGTAGATCTTCCTACGCTCCGTGCCATCGCGAAAGGAGAAAGACGCTCATGAGAGCACCGATGGCACGAGGCGGCGCCGTACGGATCGTCGATGTCGCGGAGCCGGAGCCGGGGCCGGGACAGGTGCGGATCAGGGTCGAGGCGGCGGCCGTCAACCCCGTCGACCTGGCCACGGCCGCGGGCGTCCTCGCCGGCAACGGGCTCATGCCGCACCAGGAGACGTACGCGCTCGGCTGGGACGTCGCGGGCGTGGTCGACCGGGCCGGGCCCGGGGTGACGGGCCTGCGTACGGGCGAGCGGGTCATCGGGCTGTCGGACCGGCTGACGGACCCGCTCAAGGCCCAGGCGGACCTGGTGGTGCTGGACGAGACGGCGGTCGCTCCCGCGCCCGCGGGGGTGGCCGCGCCCGAGGCGTCCACGTTGCCGCTGAACGCGCTCACCGCCGTCCAGGCACTCGACCTCGCCGGGCTCGCCGCGGGCGAGACCCTGCTCGTCACGGGAGCGGCCGGCGGCGTCGGCGGCTATCTCGTGGAGCTGGCCGTGGCGCGGGGGCTCAGGGTCGCGGCGGTCGCCGCACCCGGCGACGAGGCGACGGTGCGGGGCTTCGGCGCGGAGTGGTTCGTGCCGAGGGGCGCCGACCTGGCGGCGGCGATCAGGGCCGTCGTTCCCGGCGGCGTGCACGGCCTGGTGGACGCGGCGCTCGTCGGCCTGCCCGCGCTCGACGCCGTGCGCAACGGGGGCGCGTTCGTCGCCGTCAACGCCGGGCCGGCCCCCGTGCCGCTGCGCGGCATCCGGGTCTCGACCGTGTTCATCCGCGCCGACGCGGCCCAGTTGCGGGACGTCGCGACGCTGGCCGGGGCGGGACGGCTGAGCCTGCGGGTGGCCGGCACCTACCCGCTGGAGCGGGCGGCCGAGGCGTACGAACGCCTGCGGAAGGGCGGCCTGCGCGGCCGGCTGGTCCTGCTGCCCTGAATCTCCTCGTCCAGCACGCCGCGGGCCGGACGGCATTGCCGTCCGGCCCGCTCGGCGAACGCGGCGATCAGGCGCGGCCGAGGAGCTCGCGCACCCGGTCGCGGCCCACGGCCAGCAGCAGCGTGGGCAGCCGCGGGCCGGTGTCGCGGCCGACGAGCAGCCGGTAGAGCAGGGCGAAGAAGGCCCGCTGGGCCGCCTTCAGCTCGGGCGTGGCCGCCTTGGCGTCCATGTCGAGCCCGGCCTGCACCTTCGGCACGCCGTAGACGAGCGTGGTCAGCCCGTCGAGCGACCAGTGCGCGTCGAGTCCCTCCACCAGCAGGCGCAGCGACTCGCGGTCCTGCTCGCCGAGCGTGTCGAGCAGCTCCTTGTCGGGCGTCTCGCGCACCTGCGTGCGCTCCTCGGCGGGCACGTAGGTGTTCACCCAGTGCTGGGCGCGGTCGAGCCGCGGCCGCAGCTCGTCGAGCCCGCCGATCTCCGGGTCGAACGCCCGCAGGATGCGCAGCGTCTGCTCCTCGTCCCCGGTGGTGATGTCCACGACCGAGGCGAGCGTCCGGTAGGGCAGCCGCCGCGGCGTCTCGGGCAGGATCCGGGAGGCCGTGCTCGACGCCCGGCGGTAGGCCGCCTGGTCGGCCGGCAGCGCCGTGCCCTCCTGCACCTTCTTCGTCAGCGTGTCCCACTCGTCGTACATGCGCTGGATCTCCTGATCGAAGGAGACCTTGAACGACTGGTTGGGACGGCGGCGGGCGTACAGCCAGCGCAGCAGCGCCGGCTCCATGATCGACAGGGCGTCGGCCGGGGTCGGCACGCCGCCCTTGGAGCTGCTCATCTTGGCCATGCCGCTGATGCCGACGAAGGCGTACATCGGCCCGATCGGCTGCGGCGCGCCGAACACCTCGCGGACGATCTGGCCGCCGACGATGAACGACGAGCCCGGCGAGCTGTGGTCCACGCCCGACGGCTCGAAGACCACGCCCTCGTAGGCCCAGCGCATCGGCCAGTCGACCTTCCACACCAGCTTGCCGCGGGTGTGCTCGGACAGCAGGACCGTCTCGCTGTGGCCGCACACGCAGGTGTACGACATCGCCGTGGTCTCGTCGTCGTACGACGTGACCGTGGTCAGGTCGCGGTCGCAGACCGAGCAGTAGGGCTTGTAGGGGTAGTAGCCCCCGGCGCCGGAGCCGTCGTCCTCGCTCGCGGCCCCCGAGCCTTCGAGCGCGGCGGCCTCGTCGGCGTCCGTGACCTGCTTGGCCTTGGCCTTCTTGGTGCGGTACTGGTCGAGGATCGCGTCGATCCGCCGCCGCTCGCGCATGGCCAGCAGCACCTGTTCCCGGTATGCCCCGGAGGTGTACATCTGCGTCTGGCTGATGCCATGGAACTCCACGCCCAGCTCCGCCAGCGCGGCGATCATCGGCGCCTTGAAGTGCTCGGCCCAGTTGGGGTAGTCGCTGCCGGGCGGGGCCGGGACGGTGGTCAGCGGCTTGCCGATGTGCTCGTTCCAGGCGGGGTCGATGCCCACGGGAACCTTGCGGAATCGGTCGAAGTCGTCCCACGAGATGATGTGCACGCACTCGTAGCCGCGCCGCCTGATCTCGTCGGCCACCAGATGCGGGGTCATGACCTCGCGCAGGTTGCCCAGGTGGATCGGGCCGGACGGGCTGAGGCCGGACGCGCAGACGACGGGTTTGCCCGGTGCGCGCCGTTCAGCCTCGGCGATGACCTCATCGGCGAAACGCGCCACCCAGTCGGCGTCCATCACGTCAGTCCTCTCTGAACGGGATCCTGCCTTCTATGGTCCCGTACGCGAGGGAGTCGTCAGGACGCGTTACGGGCGTAGACCAGCCGCAGGCCGATCAGCGTGAGCCAGGGCTCGTGCACGTCGATCGTACGGGCCTCGCCGATGACGAGCGGTGCGCCGGTGCCCGTGGCGACCACGGTCACGTCGTCGGGGTCGGAGGCCAGCTCGGCCGTCATGCGGTCCACGATGCCGTCGACCAGCCCCGCGAAGCCGTAGATGATGCCCGACTGGAGCGCCTCCACGGTGTTCTTGGCGATCACCGACCGCGGCCGCACCAGCTCCACCTTGTGGAGCTGGGCCCCGGCCGTGGCCAGCGCGTCCACCGAGATCTCCAGGCCGGGCGCGGTCACCGCGCCGACGTACTCGCCCCGGGCCGAGACGGCGTCGAACGACGTGGCCGTGCCGAAGTCGACGATCACGCACGGCCCGCCGTACAGGGTGGTGGCGGCGAGCGCGTTCACGATGCGGTCGCTGCCGACCTCCTTGGGGTTGTCCATGCGGACCGGGACGCCGGTGCGGACGCCCGGCTCGACGACCACCGCCGTGACGTCGCCGTAGTAGCGCCGGGACATCTCCCGCATCTCGTTGAGCACCGACGGCACGGTGGAGCAGATCGCGATGCCGCTGATGTCGGCGTCCTTGAGAAGCGGCGACTGCCCGAGGAGACCCTGGAGCACCACCGCGATCTCGTCCGCCGTACGGCGGGGGTCGGTGGCGATGCGCCAGTGCTCGATCACCTCTTCACCCTCGAACAGGCCAAGCACCGTATGGGTGTTGCTGACGTCGATGGTGAGCAGCATTCCCCGATTATGCATCACGAAGATCTAGACCAAGGTCGAGTGCCGGGGCCGAATGCGTGAGCGCGCCCACGGCCAGGTAGTCGACTCCGGTCTCGGCGACCGCGCGGGCCGCCTCCAGGGTCAGCCCGCCGCTCGACTCCAGCCGCGCCCGGCCGGCCACCAGCCGTACGGCCTCGGCGAGCTGGTCCACGGTGAAGTTGTCGAGCAGGATCTCGTCGGCGCCTTCGGCCAGGACCGGCTCGATCTGGTCGATGTGGTCCACCTCGACCTCGATGAGCACGCCGGGGAAGGCCTGCCGTACGGCGCGGAACGCCTCGGCGACGCCTCCGGCGGCGACCACGTGGTTGTCCTTGATCAGGGCGGCGTCGTGCAGGCCCATCCGGTGGTTGACCCCGCCCCCGGCCCTGACGGCGTACTTCTCCAGGGCGCGCAGCCCCGGCAGGGTCTTCCGGGTGTCGCGGATGCGGGCGCCGGTGCCCTCGACGGCGTCCACCCAGCGGCGGGTCTGGGTGGCGATGCCGGACAGGTGGGTGAGGAAGTTGAGCGCGGTGCGCTCCATCGTGAGCAGGTCCCTGGTCGCGCCCCGCACGGTCATCACCACGTCGCCGGGACGCACGCGGTCGCCGTCGGAGGCGTGCCGCTCGACCTCGACCGGCCCGGCGGCCTGCCGGAAGACGGTCTCGGCCACGGCCAGGCCGGCGACCACGCCCTCCTTGCGGGCCACGACGTCGGCGACGGCCCGCTGGCCGGCCGGGATGGTGGCGACCGAGGTCACGTCCTGTCCCCCGGCCAGGTCCTCCTCCAGCGCGGTCCGGACGAGGCCGAGCACGGCGTCCGGGTCGAGGCCGGCCTTCTCCAGCTCGGTCCGCAGTTCCTCATGAGGCGTGTACGTCAAGGTCAGTCCCTCCGCCGTCAGGGCGATGTCGATGTGCGCCCGCCAGTGGGCGTCGTCGCGGTCGGGGTGGTCCTCCCGCCAGTGCGAGCCGCGGGTCTCCTCGCGTACGGCCGCCGCGGCGACCAGCGCGGACGCCACCGTGAGGAGGTTGGTCGCCTCCCACGACTCCGTGCAGGGCTCGACCGCGACCGGCGTCCAGCGGGCGTCGGAGAGCGCGCGGGCGACCTCCGCCAGGCTGCGGTCGCTGCGCAGCACCCCGGCGCCCCGGCTCATGTGGCTCTGGACCCTCGCCCGCGTACGCGGGTCGACCAGGCCCTGGGGCCGGTCGTCCGGCGCGGGCTCACCCGGGGTGGGCCGTTCCGCGACCAGGTCGGCGGCGATGCGCTCGCCGTACACGAGCCCTTCGAGGAGGGAGTTGGAGGCCAGCCGGTTGGCGCCGTGCACGCCCGTGCAGGCGACCTCGCCGCAGGCGTACAGGCCGGGCACGCTGGTCCTGCCGTACAGGTCGGTGCGCACGCCGCCGCTCGCGTAGTGGGCGGCGGGGGCGACGGGGATGGGCTCGGTGACGGGGTCGATGCCGTGCTCGCGGCAGACGGCGAAGATCGTGGGGAACCTGGAGCGCCACTTCTCCTCGCCGAAGTGGGTGGCGTCGAGGTAGACGTGGTCGGTCCCGGTCCGCGCCATCTGGCGCATGATCGCCTTGGCGACCACGTCGCGGGGCGCGAGGTCGGCCAGCTCGTGCACGCCCTGCATGAAGCGCTCGCCGTTCGCGTCGACCAGCACGGCGCCCTCGCCGCGCACGGCCTCCGAGACCAGCGGCTGCTGGCCGGTCGAGCCCTCGCCCAGCCACAGCACCGTGGGGTGGAACTGCACGAACTCGATGTCCCTGACCACCGCGCCGGCCCGCAGGGCCAGCGCCACACCGTCTCCGGTGGACACGACGGGGTTGGTGGTGGCCGCGTAGACCTGTCCCATGCCGCCGCTGGCCAGCACCACGGCCCCGGCCCGTACGGCGCCGACGCCGTCGCGGGCTCCCTCGCCCATCACGTGGAGCGTGACCCCGCAGGCGCGGCCCTCGGCGTCGAGGAGGAGGTCGAGGGCGAGGGCGTGCTCGATGACCTCGATGCGGGGCTCGGCCAGCACCGCCTCGGCCAGGGCCCGCTGCACCTCCGCGCCGGTCGCGTCGCCGCCCGCGTGGACGATGCGGTTGCGGTGGTGGCCGCCCTCGCGGGTGAGCTGGAGCTCCCCGTCGGTGTCGCGGTCGAACTCCGCGCCGTGGCTCATCAGCCGCTTCAGCGCGTCGGGGCCCTCGGTGACCAGGACGCGTACGGCCTCCTCGTCGCACAGGCCGACCCCGGCGACGAGCGTGTCCCTCAGGTGCTCGTCGGGAGTGTCCTCGGGGTCGAGGACGGCGGCGATGCCGCCCTGGGCCCACCGGGTCGACCCGGCCGACAGCACGTCCTTGGTGACCACGAGCACCCGCGCCCGTGGGTCGAGTTCGACGTGGCGCAGCGCCACGGTGAGGCCGGCGATCCCGGACCCGATCACGATCGCGTCGGCTTCGACGGTCCAGCCGGGTGCGGGGGCGGTGAGTCTGCGTGCGAGCTCCACCATGAGGGGATCCCCTTTCGTCATAATGACGATAACGCCCCCCTGTCGATGGTGCCGCCCCGCCCCCTCCTACAAGAGACGCGCCGCAGGACCGGCGCCCGTTACGGGGCCGGCGCCTGTGTCAGCTGCGGTGTCTGTGCCGGGAGTGGCGCCCGTCGCGGGGTCGGCGCCCGTCGCAGGGCCGGCGCAGAGCTGGGCGGCAAGAGTGGCGCCGGCCCATTCCTCCCACTGGTCCTGCGACCAGCCGCGATCCCGCACGAAGAGCAGGTACAGGTCCGGGCTGAGCAGGCAGAACAGCAGGTCCGCCGCCGTCTCGACGGAGACGCCGGGCCCCACGCCGGGCTTGCCCGCCAGCGCCTCGGCCGCGGCGCGCTGCACGACGTAGCGCGGGTCGGGGCCGTCCGGCCACTGGGCGGCGATCTGCGGGTCGGCGGCCCGGGCGGACTCGATCATCGGCATGAGCGGGGCGACCCGGCCGAGGATCTCACTCGTGCCGCGTACGTGCGCGCGCACCTGGCCGGCCGCGGTGGGCTCGGCGCACGCGGCGCGGAACCACTCGCGGTCCATGACGGCCACCGGCTCGGTGTCGCCGGCGATGGAGGTGTCGACGACCTCCTTGAACAGCGCGCGCTTGTTGCCGAAGACGAAGTAGACCGTCTGGACGGCCACGCCCGCCCGGTCGGCGACCTCCTGCAGGCTCGTCGCCCCGTAGCCCTGCGCGACGAACAGCTCCCGCGCCGCCTGGATGACCTTCTCCCGGGTGCGGCGTGAACGCTCGGCCCGTTTGTCCGGCCGCTTGACGGTGCTCATGGCGCGAGTATATCTCTAGAGTTAATCACTAGAGTCCACCTCTAAGAACATGGAGCGGGGTCATGGACAAGCCGAACACCACCGACGCGGGCACCGAACGAGACCTGGAGGAGGCCGTACGCCGAGCGCTGGAGAGCTACTACCGGGACGGCAAGCCGCCCTGGGACACCGGCGTGACGCCGCCCGAGCTGGTCGCCCTGATCGAGGGGCACAGCGAGAGGGACGGCGAGAGGGACGGCGAGGGGAACGCGGCGGGAAACGGCCGGGCGCACGGGGCCGGCGACGGCGGGGCGGAGAACGGCCGGGCGGACGGGGCCCGCGACGGCGGGGCGGGGAACGGCGCGCTGCCGCCCGGCCGGGCCCTGGAGCTGGGCTGCGGCACCGGCACCGGCACCAACGCCGTCTACCTGGCCCGGCACGGCTGGGAGGTCGTGGCCGTCGACCTCGTCGACCGCGCGATCGAGGAGGCCAGGGTGAGGGCCGACGCGGCGGGAGTGGCCGTACGGCTACTGCAGGGAGACGTCACCCGGCTCGACGAGCTGGACGCGCCCGGCCCCTATGACCTGTTCTTCGACCTGAGCTGCTTCTGCGGCATTCCGCCGCACCGCCGCGACGCCTACGCCGCCGGGCTCACCCGCCGCGCCGCCCCCGGCTCACGGCTGCTGATGTTCGGGTATGGCCCCGGCACGCTCGGCGACACGTTCTCGGGCGTCACCGCGGACGAGCTGCGGGCCAGGTTCGAGGGCTGGGAGCTGGTCGACGTCACGCCCGGGACGAACCCGTTCCCCACCTTCTGGTTCACGCTCCAGGCGGGGAACGCCTGAGGTCGCAGCAGGCCGGGAAACCCCGGGGCCCTACAGGGTCAGCACCATGTTGTCGATGAGGCGGGTGGTGCCGACCTTGGCGGCCACGGCCAGGATCGCCTCGCCGCGGTGGTCGTCGGCGACCGGGGCGAACGTCGCGGGGTCGGCCAGGATCAGGTAGTCGAGCAGCAGCGGCGGGTCGAAGCGGGCCGCCTCCTCCAGCACGGCCCGTGCGGCGTCGAGGATCCCGGCCGGTCCGGCGATCTCGGCCCGCGCCGCCCCGGCCCGCGCCGCCCCGGCCCGCAGCGCCCGCGACAGCGCGAGCGCGGTGCGGCGGTCGGCCTCGGACAGATACCTGTTGCGGCTCGACAGCGCGAGGCCGTCGGGCTCCCGCACGGTCGGGGCGCCGACGATCGACACCGGCACGTCGAGGTCGGCCACCATCCGCCGGATCAGCGCGAGCTGCTGGGCGTCCTTCTGCCCGAAGACCGCGACGTCCGGCCGCACCAGGTTGAACAGCTTGAGCACCACGGTCAGCACGCCGTCGAAGTGGCCGGGCCGGAAGGCGCCCTCGACCACGCCGCCCATGCCGCCTGCCGAGACCTGCACCTGGCGGTCCGGCAGGTACATGTCCTCGGCCGAGGGCGCGAAGACCACGGCCACGCCCTCCTCCTCGCACACCCGGAGGTCGGCGTCGAATGTACGGGGATAGCGGGAGAAGTCCTCGTTGGGACCGAACTGCAGGGGATTGACGAACACGCTCACCACCACGTGGTCGGCGTGCTCGCGCGCCAGCCGAAGCAGCGACCGGTGGCCCTCGTGGAGCGCCCCCATCGTGGGGACCAGGGCGATCCTCCCAGGGCCGAGCTCGTCCCTCGCCTTGTCGAGGGCGGCGCGGTCGGCGGCGACGGTCAGGTCCATATGTTCCCTCCCAGGGCGTCCAGCAGGCGTTCGGCCGCCTCCGGTTTGAGCAGGCCCGCCGCGAGCGCCCGGTCGGCGGTGAGCCGCGCCAGGGCGACGTACGCGTCCGCGGCCTCGGGGGCGGCCAGGATGAGCGCGTCGACGTGCTTGCGCACGGTGCCCGCGTCGCCGCGGACCACGGGCCCGGTGAGCCCGCTGATGCCGAGACGCAGCACGTTGTCGAGTGCCGCGCTGAGCAGGGGGCCGAGCATCCGGCCGGGATGCTCCACGCCGATCTTCGCGAGCAGTTCCTGCGACTCGGCGACCAGCGTCACCATGTGGTTCGCGGCGCCGGCCAGGGCGGCGTGATAGAGCGGCCGGTCGCGGTCGGCGATCCACACGGGCTCGCCGCCCATCTCGATCACCAGCGCCTCGGCCACCGGCCGCAGCATGTCGGGCGCGGTGACGCCGAACGAGCAGCCGTTGAGCCGGGTCAGGTCGTCGCTCCTGCCGGTGAACGTCATCACGGGGTGGAGCGCGAGCGGCAGCGCCCCCGCCTCGGCCGCGGGGTCGAGCACGCCCAGGCCGTACGCGCCGCTGGCGTGCACGAGCAGCTTGCCGCGCAGGTCGGCGCCGGTGGCGGCGAGGCCGGAGACGAGGCCGGGCAGCACGTCGTCGGGCACGGTCAGCAGCACGAGCTCGGACCGCGCGATCACCTCGTCCGGCCTGCTGAGCTTCAGGCCGAGGCGGTCGGCGGCGCGCCGCGCCGACGCGTCGGATACGCCGCTGGCCGCAACCACGCGATGACCCGCGAGCATGAGCGCGGCTCCGAGCACGGAGCCGACCCGTCCCGCGCCGAGCACTCCTACGGCGAGCCGCGCCGGCCGGTCACTTGTGTCCATGACGCCTCCCCTCGGTTCAGCGTAGCGGCGGCGCTCCCGCCGGCCCGGGCGTGGCCCAACGGTCGGATTTTGTCCCGTTTCTCACGGGCCTATGTTGAGCCATAAGTACGAAAGTGACTACTTTTCGTCACGGCTTCGGCGTGTCGGTAACGTACATCGGTGTGGAGGTCACCTGGCGGGAGGCCATGCGGCGGGCGCTCTACGGCGCGGAGGGCTTCTATCTGCGGGAGCGTCCCGACCGGCATTTCCGCACGTCGGTGCATGCCTCGCCGGTCTTCGCCGAGGCCGTGCTGCGCCTGCTCCGGCGGACCGACGCCGCCCTCGGCAGGCCCGACCGGGTCGATCTCGTCGACATGGGCAGCGGCAACGGCCTGCTGGCCGCCCGCGTGCTCGCCGCCGCGCCGCCGGACCTCGCGGAGCGGCTGCGGGTCATCGCCGTCGACCTGTCCCCCCGGCCCGGCGATCTCGATCCCCGCGTCGCCTGGGAGCCGGAGGCGCCGTACGGGATCGTCGGCCTGGTGATCGCCAACGAGTGGCTCGACAACGTGCCGCTCGACGTCGCCGAGATGACGCCGGACGGCCCTCGCCTGGTGCTCGTGCACCCCTCGACCGGCGACGAACGGCTTGGGCCCGCGCCCTGCCCCGAGGATCTGGCCTGGCTGGAGCGCTGGTGGCCGCTGCGCTCGCCGGGGGAACGCGCCGAGATCGGCCGTCCGCGCGACGAGGCGTGGGCCTCGGTGATCACGCGGCTGGTGCGCGGCACGGCGGTCGCGGTCGACTACGCCCACCTGTCCGGGCGGCGGCCCCCGCTCGGCACGATCACCGGATATCGCGACGGCGCGGTGGTGCCGGCCACACCGGACGGGTCGTGCGACATCACGGCCCATGTCGCGCTGGACGCCTGCGCGGCGGCAGGCGAGCGGGCGGGGGCACGGGAGACCACGCTCACCACGCAGCGGGAGGCGCTGCGCGACCTGGGGGTCACCGGCGCCCGGCCGCCGCTCGCGCAGGCGTCCGCCGATCCCGCCGGATACGTACGCGCGCTCGGCCGGGCCTCGCAGGAGGCCGAACTGATCGACCCGGCCGGTCTCGGCGGCTTCGGCTGGCTCGGCCAGGTCGTCAGACGGTGACCTTGAGCGACTCCAGGCCGCGCATGATGTAGCTGGGCTTCCAGGCGGGCTCCTCGGCGAGCTCCAGCTTGGGCGCGAGCCGCAGCAGGGCGGCGAACGACTCGGCCATCTCGACCCGCGCGAGCGGCGCGCCGAGGCAGAAGTGGATGCCGGCGCCGAACGAGATGTGCGGGTTGTCCGTCCGGCCGAGGTCGAGACGGTCGGGGTCGGCGAAGACCTCGGGGTCCCGGTTGGCCGAGCCGAACAGCAGCGCGATCTCCACACCCCGGGGGATCGTCACCCCGCCGACCTCGATGTCCTCCAGCACCCACCGCTCGAACATCTGCGCCGGGGTGTCGTAGCGCAGCAGCTCCTCGACCGCCGTCGGCATCAGGCCGGGGTCGGCGCGCAGCCGCTCCAGCTCACCGGGGTTGCGGAACAACGCCCACCATCCGCTGCCGGTGGCGTTGACCGTGGCCTCGTGACCGGCGTTGAGCAGCAGCACGCAGGTGCCGATCAGCTCGTCCTCGGTCAGCCGGTCTCCGTCGTCCACCACCTGGGCCAGCGCCGAGATCATGTCGTCGCCCGGCCGCTCCCTGCGCGCCCTGGCCAGCCCGCGTAGATAGTCGGCGAACTCCGTGGCCGCGCGTACGGCCGTGTGCTGGGCCTCCAGCGACGGGTGCAGCTCGTACATGCCGCAGATGCCGGCCGACCAGGGACGCAGCAGGTGCCGGTCCGACTCGGGCACGCCCAGCATCTCGGCGATCACGGTGACCGGCAGCGGCTCGGCCACCTCGGCCAGCAGGTCGCCGCCGCCGCGCTCGACGAGCCCCTCGGTCAGCTCGGTCGCGATCCGCCGCACCCGGGGACGCAGCGACTCGACCATGCGGGGCGTGAACGCCTTGGACACCAGGCGGCGCAGCCGCGTGTGGACCGGCGGCTCGACGTCGAGCATCCCGGCCCGGATCACCCGCCAGAACGGTTCCTGGAACTCCGGCTCGGGCTCGCGGCCGAACGCCTCATGCGTCGCCACGTGCAGGTAGGACCGGCCGAGGCGCCGGTCGCGCAGCAGCGCGTTCACATCCGCGTGTCGGGCGATCAGCCACTGCCCTGTCGGCTCGAAGAAGCTGACCGGATCGTTGTCGCGCAGGTCTCGGTAGGCGTCATAGGGGTACGCGATGAACTCGGCATTCCAGGGATCAAACTTCACAATGGACAACAATACGGATGAAAGGCCTTGCTCGGGAGTACGGGCCTGCGGGTCCCTCATGGCGTACGTTGGGGCGATGCCCAAGCGTCGCGCACCGCATCGCAGGGAACCCCGCGAACTCGGCGACCTGCCCTACGCCGACCACCTGGAGCCGTTCGACGGCCGGCTCGATCACGGCGGCGACTACGACACGGTCCTGTTCGACGGGCAGGAGTTCGAGGACGCCGACGCCGGAGGCGCCCGGTTCATCGAGTCGGCGTTCACCTCGGTGACGTTCATCGGCGGCCGATACCGGCGCGCCCGGTTCTCCGACGTGTGGCTGAACGGCGTGCGCTGGGTGGGCGGCGACCTCACCGAGTCGGTCTGGGCGGACGCGGAGATCGTCATGAGCGCCCCGGCCGGCACGGCGCTGCCCGGCGCCGAGCTGCACCAGGTGTTCTTCCACCGCTGCAAGCTCGACTCGGTCAACTTCCGCGCGGCCGATCTGCGGGAGGTCTCGTTCGTCGAGTGCACCCTGCGCGACGTGGACTTCGCGGGCGCCACGCTGACCGGCGTCACCTTCCCCGGCTCCACGCTCGAACGGGTGCGGTTCGACAAGGCCCGCATGTCCCGGGTCGACCTGCGCGGCGCGGTGTCCCTGGGCCTCTCCGACGGCTACGACGCGCTGCGCGGCGCGACCATCAGCGGCGTCCAGCTGATGGAGCTCGCGCCGATGTTCGCCCACGTCCTGGGGGTCACGGTCGACAACGACTGACTTCGTCCGAGTCGCCCGCACTTGCGTCCCGAGGGCGGTGCCGGGTTATAGTGCCGTCCAGGTCATGAGTGCCAGCGTCAAGCCCCGGCTTGCTGGCCGGCAACCCTCGCGCTCGCGGCGGGGTGCCCCGGGTGAGGACCGGGCTCGGCACGAGGTGTGCCGGGCAAGCGCGGGCTCCGCCTTCCGACGCCATGGCCGGGGTCCCCGACCTCAGGAGGCTTGGCGTTGTCCGCACTCACGTTCGTCCAGCAGGCCGTCACCCGCATCTCCGGCACGCCCGAACCCGCTCCCGTCCTCCTGCCGGCCGTCGTCGGCGCCGATCTGGAGGTGCCCGTCAGGGGCGGCAGGCTCGTGCCGTACGCGAACCTCGATTACGCGGCGAGCGCGCCCTGTCTCGAGCCGGTGAACGCCGCCGTCGCGGCGGCGCTGCCGGCCTACTCCAGTGTCCACCGGGGTGCGGGCTACGCCTCGCAGCTCACGACGGCCCGCTATGAGCAGGCCAGGCACACCGTGCGGGCCTTCGTCGGCGCCCGCCCCGACGACGCGCTCGTCTTCGTGCGCAACACGACCGACGCGATGAACCTGCTGGCCCGCAGCCTCCCCGAGGGCACCACCGTCGTCGTGTTCGAGACCGAGCACCACGCCTCGCTGCTGCCCTGGCCCGACGCCGTACGGCTCGCGCCGCCCGCCTTCCCCGGCGAGGCGCTCCGGGCGGCCGACGAGGCGCTGGCCGCGATCGAGGGCCCGGCCCTGCTCGTCGTCACCGCCGCCTCCAACGTCACCGGCGAGCTGTGGCCGATCGCCGGGCTGGCCCACATCGCCCACCGGCACGGCGCGCGGATCGCCGTGGACGCCGCCCAGTTCGTCCCCCACCGCGGGCTCAACCTCGCCGCGCTCGACCTCGACTACGTGGCCTTCTCCGGGCACAAGCTCTACGCCCCGTTCGGGGCCGGGGTGCTCGTGGGCCGGCCCGACTGGCTCGCCGACGCCGACCCGTACCTGCGCGGCGGCGGAGCCGTACGGTCGGTGGGCGAGACCACCGAGTGGAGCGACGACCCCGAGACGCGGCACGAGGCGGGCACTCCCAACGTGCTCGGAGCGATCGCGCTCGCCGCCGCCTGCGACGCGCTGACCGCGACCGGCTGGGCCGCGCTGGTGCGGGAGGAGGAGCGGCTGCTCGCCCGCCTGCGCGCCGGGCTCGCCGCGATCCCCGGCGTCCGCGAGCTGTCGCTGTGGGGTCAGGACCACCCGCGCGTCGGCATCGTGTCGTTCGTCGTGGAGGGCCGCACGGCCCGGGAGGTCGCCGAGGCCCTGTCGGGCGACTGGGGCATCGGCGTCAGGGACGGCAAGTTCTGCGCCCACCCGTTCGTCCGCCACCTCCTCGGCGGCGGGCAGGACGGCGGCTGCGCCGACGGCACGGTCAGCGCCGTACGCGCCTCGATCGGCATCGGCACCACCACCGAACACGTCGACCGCCTCGTCGAGGCCCTACGCGAGATCGCCACCGCCTGAAGAAGGCTCGGATCGGGGATCTCGCCCGAGAGATCCCCGATCGGCGGGCTGACGACCGCGCGCCTCGGCGAGCAGCTTTCTCGCGCCCTCCTCGATCACGGATGGAGAGACGCCGGCCTCGTACAGTTCCCGCTCAAGGTCGGCCCAGTCCCCCGGCACCCTCTTCGGCATGTTCACTCAGTCGGTATAACGCCGTCCGCGTGGGGCGGCGGGCGCGTCTGTGCGATGCCTTCGCCGTCTTCGCTCGTTCGGGGCGGGCGTGAAAGCATGGACGGTATGACGACCGAGCAGGAGGGCGTGCGCCGGGAACAGATCGTGGGGCTCGGCGCGGGCGCCGACGCCGTGCAGGCGAGGGAGCTGGCCACCGAGGACATGATCCTCAACATCGGCCCGCAGCATCCGTCCACCCACGGCGTGCTGCGGCTGCGGCTCGTCCTCGACGGCGAGCGCATCACGGCCGCCGAGCCGATCGTCGGCTACATGCACCGCGGCGCGGAGAAGCTCTTCGAGGTGCGCGACTACCGGCAGATCATCGTGCTGGCCAACCGGCACGACTGGCTGTCGGCGTTCGCCAACGAGCTGGGCGTCGTGCTCGCGGTCGAGCGCATGCTGGGCATGCAGCCCCCGCCCCGGGCGGTGTGGGCCAGGACGCTGCTGGCCGAGCTCAACCGCGTGCTCAGCCACCTGATGTTCCTCGGCAGCTATCCCCTGGAGCTCGGCGCGATCACGCCGGTCTTCTACGCCTTCCGCGAGCGGGAGACCCTGCAGCACGTCATGGAGGAGATCTCCGGCGGCCGCATGCACTACATGTTCAACCGGGTGGGCGGGCTGAAGGAGGAGCTGCCCCTGGGCTGGCTCGACCGCGTCACCGCCGCCGTCGCGGCCGTCCGGCGACGGCTGCCCGACATCGAGGAACTGATCGCCGGCAACGAGATCTTCCTGGCCCGCACCCGCGGCGTCGGCGTGCTCGACCGCGAGACGATCATGCAGTACGGCGTGAGCGGCCCCGTCGCGCGGGCCTCGGGCGTCGACTTCGACCTGCGGCGCGACGAGCCCTACCTCGCGTACGGCGAGCTGCCGGTGAAGGTCGTGACCCGGTCGGCCGGGGACTGCCAGGCCCGGTTCCAGGTGCTGCTCGAACAGGTCAAGGTCTCTCTCGACCTCGCCGACGCCTGCGTCGAGCGGCTGCGGCACCTGCCGCCGGGGCCGATCAACCAGCGGCTGCCGAAGGTGCTGAAGGCGCCCGAGGGCCACACGTACGCCTGGACCGAGAACCCGCTCGGCCTGAACGGCTACTACCTCGTGTCGCGCGGCGAGAAGACGCCGTGGCGGCTCAAGCTGCGCAGCGCCTCCTACAACAACATCCAGGTGCTGCGGGAGATGCTGCCGGGCAACCTGGTCGCCGACATGATCGCCATCCTCGGCTCGATGTTCTTCGTGGTGGGCGACATCGACAAGTAGATCGGCAGGTGGCCGGTCACGCCTCGCCGGAGGGCTTGCCGGGCACCCGGCAGCAGTGTTCGAGGAACAGCGCCGCGCAGATCAGGATCACGCAGGCCACGAACGACCCGCCGCCGACGAGCGCGTCCTGGCGGGGCTTGTCGAGGTCGAGCAGTTCGAGCACGTGCACCACGAACCCGGCGAAGATGCCGCCGAACACCGCCCCGGCGTACGCCGTGGCCTTGGCCAGCGCCGCGAGACGGGCGACGGCCAGCGGCTCGACGGGCTTGGTGTGCGGGCGGCGCAGGATCCTCGCCCGGGTCAGCCACCCCGTGTACGCCTCACCGATGGCCAGCAGCAGCGTGGTGGGGATCGCGGTCCACGGCAGGGTCGGCACGGAGGAGTAGAACCGCAGCAGCAGTCCCCAGGTGAGCAGGCCGAACACGAGCACGAGACCGACGAGCACGCCGGGGTTGGTGGGCTTCACTCGGGGACTCCTCGTCTCAGGCCGGGGGTTCGAGCACGAGGTCGGGCCGCAGCCGCACCCCGCTCTGGTCCGTGCCGGCCAGCAGGGCCGCCACCGAACCGCGTCCGGGCAGCACCGCCCCCGGATCGACCTGTGCCCACGGGACCAGCACGAACGCCCGCTCGTGCGCCCGGGGGTGCGGGAGCGTCAGCACCGGGTCGTCGGACATCAGGTCGCCGACCGTGATGAGGTCCACGTCGAGCGTGCGCGGGCCCCACCGCTCCCTGCGCTCGCGGCCGAAGGCGGTCTCGATGCTCTGGACACGGTCGAGCAGCGTGCGGGGATCGAGAATGCTGTCGGCGACCACCACCGCGTTCAGGTACGGACCCTGCTCGGGCCCGCCGACCGGGTCGGTCTCGTAGACGGGCGACGCCGCCACGAACGTGAGCCCGGGAGCGTCGAAGAGCTCGTCGACGGCTCCCTGGAGGTTTTCCATCCGGCGGCCGAGGTTGCTGCCGAGCGCGATCACGACCCTCATGCGCGGCCCCTCCTGATCGTCACCACCACGTCGCCGAACGGCAGCGGGATGGGCGCCGCCGGTTTGTGCACGCTGACCTCTACCTCCGAGACCAGCTCGTGGGCCAGGCAGGCCGCCGCCAGCCGTTCCGCGAGGGTTTCGATGAGGTTGACCGGCTCGCCCTCCACGATGCGGACGAGCTCCATCGCCAGTGCCCCGTAGTCCACGGTGAGCGTGAGGTCGTCGGCCGCCGCCGCCGGGGCGGTGTCGAACGACAGGGCCACGTCGATCACGAACTCCTGGCCCAGCTCACGCTCCGCGGGCAGGCAGCCGTGCCTGCCGCGGGCCCGCAGGCCCGTCAGCCGCACGGTGTCCCGACCGGTCGCCGCCCGCGCCGTCACTGCTCCTGGTCCTCCTCGTCGTCGTCGCTCTGCAGGACCGGTGAGCCGTGGTAGAGCCACAGCCGCCAGCCGGTCCCGGTGCGCACATAGGTGCTGGAGGCGACGACCCGGCCGGCCGCGAAGCCCGGCTCGTCGGTGTCGGCGGCCGTGAGGATGTTCTCCGCGCAGGTGATCACGGCGACGTCCCCGATCACGGCCGTCTGCACGTCGGTGAGCACGAACTGGATGTAGGGCGTGTTCGCCATGATGAGCGCCCAGGAGCGCAGCACCTCCGACCGCCCGGTCAGCATGGGCCAGCCGGGGTGGACGCACATGGCCGGTCGTCCCGGGACGTCCTCGATCCAGATCTCCGACATCGTGTCGAGGTCGCCGCTCTCGATGGCGTTGTAGAACGCCTCGTTGAGCTCCTCGATGTCCTTCATCGGCGTCCCTGTCGGCATCTCGTCACCGGCCCTCGTCGGCATGTCGTACGACTGCTGCCCCCCACGCGGCGGCCACCCGCACCGCGTCGGCGTTCGGCCGCACCCGGTGCACCCGGACGCACCACGCGCCGGCCCGCGCCGCGAGCGCGGTGACGGCGAGTGTGGCGTCGTCGCTGCCGTCGAACGGCCGGGGCTCGCCGTCCGGCCCCGCCAGCAGGCGGCCGAGGAAGCGCTTCCTCGACGCCCCGATCAGCAACGGGCGGCCGAGGCCGTTCAGCTCGCCGATGCCGGCCAGCAGGGCCCAGTTGTGCTCGGCGTTCTTGGAGAATCCGAGGCCCGGGTCGAGCACGATCTGCTCCTCCCGCACGCCCTCGGCCAGCACGGAGTCGACCCGCTTGCGCAGCTCCTCCGCCACCTCGGTCACGACGTCGCCGTAAATGGCCCGGCTGTCCATGTCGCGGCTGTGCCCGCGCCAGTGCATCACGACGTACGGCACGCCGGTCGCGGCCACCACCCGGGGCATCACCGGATCGGCCAGCCCGCCGCTCACGTCGTTGACGAGCTTCGCCCCCGCCGCGACGGCCGCCTCGGCCACCTCCGCGCGCATGGTGTCGACGCTGACCGTCACGCCCTCCTCGGTGAGCGTGCGGATCACCGGCTCGACACGGCGCAGCTCCTCGTCGAGGGACACCCGCGCCGCACCCGGGCGGGTGGACTCCCCGCCCACGTCGACGATGTCGGCGCCCTCGGCCACCAGATCGAGCCCGTGCCTGATCGCCACGTCGGGGTCGAACCACTGCCCGCCGTCCGAGAAGGAGTCAGGGGTGACGTTGACCACGCCCATGACCAGACAGCGCCCAGACTCGGGCATACCGGGCACACTTGCTGCGGTCATGGGGTCAAGACTAGTGCCCCGGGACTCGTTGCCTGCCGGGCAGGAGCGGCGTCCCAATCGGCCGTCGTCCGCGCTCAGCCGCGCAGGATCAGCGACATGGCCTCGGCCCTGGTCGCCTCGCTGGAACGGAAGTCACCCCGGACGGCCGACGTGATCGTCTTGGCGCCGGGCTTGCGCACGCCGCGCATGGTCATGCACATGTGCTCGGCCTCGATGACCACGATCACGCCGCGCGGCTCAAGCACCTGCATCAGGCCGTCGGCGATCTGGGAGGTCATCCGCTCCTGCACCTGCGGCCTGCGGGCGTAGACATCCACCAGCCTGGCCAGCTTGGACAGGCCGGTGATGCGCCCCTTCTCGTTGGGCGTGTAGCCGATGTGGGCCACGCCGTGGAACGGGAGCAGATGGTGCTCGCAGGTGGACATCACCTCGATGTCCTTGACGAGCACCATCTCGTCGTGGTCCGCGTCGAACATCGTGGTCAGCGCGTCTTCGGGCCGCTGGCCCAGGCCGGCGAACTGCTCGGCGAACGCGCGGGCCACGCGGGCCGGGGTGTCCCGGAGCCCGTCGCGATCGGGGTCCTCCCCGATCGCGAACAGGATCTCCCTGACCGCCTTCTCGATCCGGTCGTGGTCGAAGCCGGGGGGCGGCCCCACCATGGGTTCGGCCATGGATCAGGCCTCGTCGTGCTGCGTCGACTGGTCGTTGACCCACGGAGTGGAGCCGCTCCCGCCCGCGGGCAGCGCCGAGCCGTTGCCGTTCGCGCGCTCCTTCGGCGTGATGACCGGAGGACGGTCGGACGGCAGGCGCTTGCCGTAGCCGGCGTACGAGGGACGCTTCTCCTTGGGCACGACCGGCGAGAAGATCTCGAGGACCTGCTCGCGGGAGAGCGTCTCCTTCTCCATCAGTTCGAGCACGAGGTTGTCGAGCACGTCGCGGTATTGGACCAGGATCTCCCACGCCTGGTCGTGCGCGCTCTCGATGAGGCGGCGGACCTCCTCGTCGATCGCCGAGGCGATCTGCTCGGAGTAGTCGCGCTCGTGGCCCATCTCACGGCCGAGGAAGACCTCGCCGTTGCCGCTGCCGAACTTGCGGGCGCCGAGGCGCTCGCTCATGCCGTATTCGGTGACCATGCGGCGGGCGATAGAGGTCGCCTTCTCGATGTCGTTGGACGCGCCGGTGGTGGGCTCGTGGAAGACGAGCTCCTCCGCGGTGCGGCCGCCGAGCAGCATGGCGAGCTGGTCCATCATCTCGGACCGGGTCGCGAGGAACTTGTCCTCCATCGGCAGCGTCATCGTGTAACCGAGGGCGCGGCCGCGGGACAGAATCGTGATCTTGTGGACCGGGTCGGAGTTGGGCAGCGCGTGGGCCACCAGGGCGTGGCCGCCCTCGTGGTAGGCGATGATCTTCTTCTCCTGGTCCGACATGACCCGGGACTTGCGCTCGGGACCGGCCATCACGCGGTCGATCGACTCTTCGAGCGTGTTCATCGTGATGAGCTTCTGGTCCTGCCGGGCGGTCAGCAGGGCCGCCTCGTTGATCACGTTCGCGAGGTCGGCGCCGGTGAAGCCGGGCGTCCTGCGGGCGATCACGTCGAGGTCGACGTCCTGCGCGAACGGCTTGCCGCGGCCGTGGACGCGCAGGATGCCCTTGCGGCCCTCCAGGTCGGGCCGGTCGATGACGACCTGCCGGTCGAAGCGGCCGGGGCGCAGCAGCGCGGGGTCGAGGATGTCGGGGCGGTTGGTCGCGGCGATGAGGATCACGCCGCCCTTGACGTCGAAGCCGTCCATCTCGACGAGGAGCTGGTTGAGGGTCTGCTCGCGCTCGTCGTGGCCGCCGCCGAGGCCCGCGCCGCGGTGCCGGCCGACGGCGTCGATCTCGTCGATGAAGATGATCGCCGGGGCGTTCGCCTTGGCCTGCTCGAACAGGTCGCGGACGCGGGAGGCGCCGACGCCGACGAACATCTCGACGAAGTCGGAACCGGAGATCGAGTAGAACGGCACGCCCGCCTCACCCGCGACGGCGCGGGCGAGCAGGGTCTTGCCGGTGCCGGGCGGGCCGTAGAGCAGCACGCCCTTGGGGATCTTGGCGCCGATCGCCTGGAACTTGGCCGGGGCCTGGAGGAACTCCTTGATCTCCTGGAGCTCCTCGATGGCCTCGTCGGCCCCCGCGACGTCGGCGAAGGTCGTCTTCGGGGTGTCCTTGGTGATCAGCTTGGCCCGCGACTTGCCGAAGTTCATCACCCGGGAGCCGCCGCCCTGCATCTGGTTCATGATGAACAGGAAGATCAGGACGATGATGATGATCGGCAGGAAGCTGACGAGCAGGCTGACGAGGAAGTTCTCCTTCGCCACGTCGACGGTCCAGCCCTGGGGGGGCTTGGCCTGCTCAAGCGCCTGCGTGAGCTGGACGCCCTGACCCTCGACCCACAGCGCCTGGATGCGGTCGGTCGACTTGCCCGACACCTCGATGGGCCGGTTGAGCGTCAGCTCGACGCGCTGGTCCTTGTCGACCACGGTCGCGCTCTTGACATTGCCCTGCTGGATCTGCTGGACGACCGTCGAGGTGTCGGCGGTGGTGTAGTTGCCGCCGCCGCCGAACATCGTGGTGACGAGCAGGAGAAGCAATACGATGCCCAGGATCCACAGCAGTGGGCCACGTGTAAATCGCTTGAGATCCATCCGTTGCGGAACCCCGGCGGGCCCGTCCCTTCCTGACCAAGGCCTGCCCCGGGAAACCCCGGGGTCGCGGCATCCCTTACCGCTCCTTCTGGCTACCGCGGGGCGGCCGACCGGCCCCTCCCACGGATATCCGAAGGTACACCCGGCAGCCGCGTCGGGTAACTGCCCGAGCGGCTCCGGCTTTGCCTTTCCAACGTACGTCAGCCAAGCCCGTGTTCCCCGACCTGGCGCCCAATAACGCCTGATTCGAGGGTCACTTCGCTAAGGGCTTACTCCCCTCCGTACACATGAGGCGCAAGAGTCCCGATGAACGGCAGGTTGCGATACCGCTCGGCGTAATCGAGCCCGTACCCGATGACGAACTCGTTGGGGATGTCAAAACCGACGTAACGGACGTCCAACTCGACCTTCACCGCGTCCGGCTTGCGCAGCAGCGTGCAGATCTCCACGGACGCCGGGTTGCGCGACTTCAGGTTGTTCATCAACCACGAGAGGGTCAACCCGGAATCGATGATGTCCTCGACCACGAGCACGTGCCGGCCGGCGATGTCGGTGTCGAGGTCCTTCAGCACCCGCACCACACCGGACGACACGGTCCCCGCGCCGTACGAGGAAACGGCCATCCAGTCCATCTGCACGGGCACGTGCAGCGCCCGGGCGAGATCGGCCATGACCATGACCGCGCCCTTGAGCACGCCGACGATCAACAGTTCGTTACCGGCGTAGTCGGCGTCGATCTGCCCCGCCAGTTCTCTGATCTTCTCCTGCAGCTCCTGCTCCGAGATGAGGACTTTGGAGAGATCCCTGCCCATGTCTGCTGCGTCCACCTGGGGTTTTCCTTACGCGAGCGAGAGTTTGTCCACGGCGAACACAAGGGTGCCACAGCGCCTGACCACCCCCACCCCCCCGGGTAGGTCCACTCCCTTCTGCCCGTGCCAGCCGGTCACCAGCCGCTCGACCGCCTCGATGTGCACGGCCGCGAGCGCGGCGGCGTTCGCCCCGGCCTCCACGGCCGCCCGCTGGATGACCCGCCGCCGCACCGCCCCCGGCACGTCCGCCAGCACGGACACGTCCAGCTCCCCCGCCGGGCCCCGCGACTTCGCGTGGACGGCCTCCGCCCACGCGTCCAGGGCGTCGGCGTCGTCCCTGCACAGCCGGGCCGTACGGGCCAGCGCCTCGGCGATCCCCGGCCCCAGCGCCGCCTCCAGCGCCGGGAGGACGTCGTGCCGCACCCGCACCCTGGTGTACGCCGGATCGTCGTTGTGCGGGTCGTCCCACGGGCGCAGGCCGAGGGCGTCGCACGCCTGCCTGGTGCGCGCCCGGCCGAGCCCCAGCAGGGGCCGCCGGTAGATCCCCGAGACCTCCGCCATGCCGGACAGGGACCGGGTGCCGCTGCCGCGGGCCAGGCGCAGCAGCACGGTCTCCGCCTGGTCGTCGCGCGTGTGGCCGAGCAGGACCGCGGCGGCGCCCAGGCGGTCTGCCGCGGCCGACAGCGCGGCGTAGCGGGCGTCGCGCGCCGCGGCCTCGGGGCCTCCGGCCGTGCCGACCGTGACGGTCAGCACCTCGGCCGGGTCGAGGCCGAGCGCGGGCGCGAGCCGTACGACGTCATGGGCCCGGCCGGCCGAGCCCTCCTGCAGGCCGTGGTCGACGGTGAGCAGCCCGGCGCGCAGGCCGAGGCGCGGGGCCGCGAAGCCGGTGGCCGCCGCCAGCGCCAGCGAGTCGGCGCCGCCGCTGCAGGCCACGAGGACGAGCGCACCGGACGACTCCCGCGACCCGGGAGAGACGGCGAGATCCGCGAGCGACAGCCGTACGGCGCGGCGGACGTCGGCGACGGCGGGATGCGGGCCCATGCGGCCATTCTGGCCGCCCCGGGCGGGCATGGGAAAACGCCCGACCGGCGGGCCGGGCGGGCGCGATCGGGCGGAGGCCGGGTGGATCCGCGTCAGGCGGAGGTCAGGACGCGCGACATCCAGGCGTGCGGGTCCGTGATCTCCTCGCGGTCGGGCAGGGTCTCAGGCGAGGTCCAGACCTTGTTGAACGACTCCATGCCGGCCTCGTCCACGACGGTGCGGACGAAGTGGGAGCCCTCGGCATACTGCTTCATCTTCAGCTCGATGCCGAGCAGGCGGCGTACGAGCTGGTCGAAGCGCGAACCGCCCTCGCGGCGGCGCTGGAACTTGGCGCGGATCTCGGCGACCGACGGCACGACGGACGGGCCCACCGCGTCCATGACGTAGTCGCCGTGCCCCTCCACCAGCGTCATCACGGCCGTCACGCGGTCGAGCACGGCCTTCTGCTCGGGCGTCTGAATGGCCTCGATCAGGTTGCCCTCGCCGCCCCGGAAGGCGTCGGCGACCGCGTCGGAGGCGGCGCGCAGGCGCTCCAGCAGGGTCGTCAGGTCCATCTCGGACGCGAGGAGGAACTCGGTCATCTGGCCGCGGACGTACTCCCGGAGCCAGGGGACGCCGGTGAACTGCACCCGGTGGGTCTCCTCGTGGAGGCACACCCACAGGCGGAAGTCACGGGGATCGACGCCCAGCTCGCGCTCGGCGTGCACGATGTTGGGCGCCACCAGCGTCAGGCGGCCGGTCGGGGCGTTGCCCGAGGGGTCGGGCGGGAGGAACAGCTCATACTGCCCGAGCACCCGGGAGGCGAGGAAGGCCAGCACCGCGCCGACCTCCAGCCCGGTGATGCGCGAGCCGACCGCGCCGACGACCGCCGGCATGTTCGACATCTTCTGCGTCAGCGGCTCCAGCACCACGCGGAAGCCGTCCACGTTCGCACGGATCCACCCGGGACGGTCGACCACGGTCGCCGCCTCGGGCGTCGCCGAGTCGATGCGGGTGAACTCCCGCACGTGCCCCTCGGCGTCCCGCGACAGCCTCCGCAGTTCGAGGACCGCCTGCCTGGCCTCCTCGCGGCTCACCTGAGGGCCGGGCCGCACAAGGCGCACCCCGGTCGCGACGGCCAGATCCCAGTCGATCACCTGCATACCCACCACCGTACGTTCTCCGACTTCTCGCCGCGCATGCAGGCGCGAGGGGGATAACTAGCTCTGGGAGACGATCGTGGCCATTTTGTCGAGGGCGGTGATCGCCTCCGGGGGGTTGGCCACTTGGTCGGCCATGAACGCGAAGGTCAGCAACCGGCCCTCGGATGTGTACGCGATGCCCGCCAGGGTGTTCACCCCGTTCAAAGTGCCCGTCTTCGCGCGCACCAATCCGGCGCCGGCCTTCGTATCGGACTTCCCATATCGATCGTGGAGAGTGCCGGTGAAATGCGCGACCGGCAGGCCGCTGATCAGCGAGTGCAGCTCCGGATGGGCGGGGGACGCCGCCACGGAGAGGATGTGGGCGAGGGCCGTCGGCGTGATCCTGTTCCTGGTGGACAGCCCGCTGCCGTCGTGGACCTCCACGCCGCCGCCCACGCGGAGGCGGGTGAGCACGCGCCCGACCGCCGCGGGCACGCCCTGGAAGGTGTGCGGCAGGCCCTCCTTGATGGCGGCATGACGGGCGAGCGCCTCGGCGAGATCGTTGTCGCTGTGGGTGAGCATCCGCTCGACGAGCGCGTAGATCGGGCCGGACTCCACCCGGGCCAGCTCCTGCGCGGTGGGCGCCGCCTTCGCGGCGTCGACCCCCTTGCCCACCTTGATGCCGTTCTTCCTGAGCAGGGTGGCGAATGCATCGGCGGTGGCCTGGGCCGGGTCCGGATAGCGGGCGCCGTTGGCGGCCCGGCCCTCGTCCATCATGAGCGCGGCGACCGGGGCGACGCTGCCCTCCGGGATGTATGTCGGCTTCCAGCCCGGCGCCGTCCGCGGCCCGTTGAAGAGGGACGCGTCGTACGACAGGTCCACCGAGGTGATCTTGGCGGCCTTGAGCGCCTTGGCCGTGCTCGACGCGAGCCGGGCGAGCGACGCCGGGCGCGGATAGGTCTTCTCCTGCTCGGCGGCGCTCGTCCGCGGGCCGGCCAGGGTCGGGTCGCCGCCGCCGACCAGGACGATCGACCTGGCGGAGGCCCCCCGTACGACCCGGGTGGCGAGGCGGGCGTCCGGCCCCACGGTGGCCAGCACCGTCAGGCCGGTGACGAGCTTGGTGGTCGAGGCCGGGGTGATGGCGGCGCCCGAGCGGCCGTCGAAGATCGGCGTCCCCGTCGCGACGTCGAGCACGATCCCGGCGACGCTGCCACCGAGGGCGGGGTCACCCATCGCAGCGGTGAGCCGGGTGGTCAAAGTACCCTTGGCGGGGAGAGCCCCGTCCCCCGCCGCGGCCAGAACCGGACCCGCGGTCACCAGGGGGATCGGGGTCGGCTTCGGGGACGCGACCGGAGCCGGGGTCCTGTCGGCGTCATGGGTGATCCAATAAGTGCCCGCGAGGACGACGAAGATCTGCAGCAGGGCGAGGGTGGCCACCACCATCCACCGCTCACGTCGCACCACAACGCCCTCATTTCGCGCCGACCTTGACCACGCCTACGAGACATTAACGCCAGCCCGGGAGACCGGGGACTCATGCGGAGGAACGAGTGGAGTTCGACGTTGTCGTTGAGATCCCCAAGGGACAACGGAACAAGTACGAGGTTGACCACAAGACCGGCCGCATACGTCTGGACCGCCTGCTTTTCACGTCTACCCAATACCCCGCCGACTACGGGTTCATCGAGAACACCCTCGGTGAGGACGGAGACCCGCTCGACGCGCTGGTCCTGCTCCAGGAGCCGACTTTTCCCGGTTGCCTGATCAGCTGCCGCGCTGTCGGAATGTTCCGGATGACCGACGAGAAGGGCGGCGACGACAAGGTCCTGTGCGTTCCGGCGACCGATCCCCGGATGGAGCACATCCGTGACATCCACCACGTCGCCGAGTTCGACCGGCTGGAGATCCAGCACTTCTTCGAGGTCTACAAGGACCTGGAGCCCGGCAAGTCGGTCGAGGGCGCCAACTGGGTGGGCCGCACCGAGGCCGAGGCCGAGATCCTCGCCAGCATCCGGCGCTTCCAGGAAACCGAGCACCACGACGAGGAGCACTGACTCAGCCGGGCCTGGTGGCGCCGACCAGATCGTGGCGCCAGATGGGCGAGATGCGCACCACGTCCCCCGTCTGGGGGGCGTGGACCATCATGCCGCGCCCTATGTAGATGCCCACATGATGGATGTCGCCGGGATTCCTGCTCAACCGGCCGTAGAAGATGAGGTCGCCGGTGCGCAGATCCCTGAGCGGGACGTGCCGTCCCGACGTCCACTGCGTGCCGGTCCAGTGATCGAGTGACACCCCGGCCCGCTGCCAGGCCCGCATCGTCAGCCCCGAGCAGTCGAAACCGGACGGGCCTGCGGCGGCCCACACGTACGGCTTGCCGATCTGTTTGAGCGCCCATTGGGCGGCCGTCTCGCCGGGTCCCGACCCGAGCCGCCCGGCCCAGGCCGGCGGTTTCAGACTCCTGTGTGCGGGGAGCGCCGTCCGCCTCACCACCTGCCGGGCCTTGGCCCTCGCCTCTTTCAGCTCGTCGACGCGGTCGCGCGCGGCTTCCAGGCGTTTGGAGATCTCCGCTTTTTCCTGCTCGATCTTCTTGGTCTGTTCGAGCTGTTCTTCGACGGCCCGCTGTGCCGCGTCCTTCGCCTGTCGCACCTCTTCGGCGCTCTGCGACTGCTCGGAGTAGGCACGGGCCGCCTGTTCTCGGAGGATTTCGAAGACCTGTTGCGCGTCTTTCAGCCGTTGCAGCGAAGCGGCCTGCTCGTCGCCGAGTTGCGTCAGCACGCTGGCTCTTCGCAGGAAGCGGTCCACGTCGCCGATGCCGCCGAGCATGGCCGCGGCGGACGGTGACAGCCGCAGCGTGCCGTACCCCTCGGCCACTCTCGCCGCCACCTCTCCGCGCAGCCGGGCGACCTGGTCGGCCGCCTGGCGGACCCGCCGCGCCGACTGCTCGTATGTGGCCTGCGCCTGCTCAAGCTGGACGAGCTGCCCGTTGTACGTCTCCACGAGCCGCTCGGCCTCGGTGTCCAGCGCCTCACGGCGGGCCTGCGCGGCCGCGAGATCGGCCTCGGCCCTGCCCAGTTCCTTCGCGCGCTCCTGCACCTGCTGTCGTGCCTTGGCGACGTCCTTCGCGGACGGTTTCGGATCGGCTCCCGCCGGGGCTCCGAAGGTCAGGACGAGACTTGACCCGAGCCCGGCGACCAGCCCCGATGCTCTGAGGAGTGGCAATTCCTTCCCCTTCCCTGCTCCACTCCCCTCACTTCCCGGCGACTACTCTCCGTACACATTTAAGTTACGCCCAGTAATCAACCTATGTGGTAGGTCGTCCCGTTTAGACGGGGAAAGCCCTTCGGGGTCCTCCGGAGCCTCCCGCCCCGGGGGTGCCGGAGGTGTCACGACGCTCCCTCGCGTGTTCGGAACCGCCGTCCCGAGGCCCTCCGGGCAGGCCCGGCGGGGAGCCGTCCCGGCCGGGGCGACCGGGAGCCGGACCGTCGCGGCGCGAGCCGTCCCGGCCGGAGCCACCGGGTTTGGCCTGCCGTGGCGGGCCGTCCTGCCTGACGCGCGGTGTCTTCGCGCCACCCGGTGTCTTCGCGCCACCCGGCGTCTTCCCGCCGCCTCCGGCGGCCGGTGCCTTCACGTTCGCGGGGTTCCGGGGCCTTCCGCCCGGGAAGCCCTGCCCCCGCCCACCGGCTCCTGCGACGGGCGCCACGCGCCAGCCGCCGTGTCCGAGGCGCCAGGGCGGTACGGATGAGGGCCCGCGGTGGTGAGCGGAGAGCTTGCGGGAAGGCGTGGACGTCGGCGGCCACTCCATGGAGGGACGGGGATGGTGCTGGTGGTCGTGCCAGGGCGGGCGGTGTCCCGGCCAGTGCGCGGGAGGCGGTCCGCCCCGGGGCGGCCAGCCCGGGCTGTGGCCGCCGGGCCCGTGTCCACCAGAACCCGGCCAACCCGAGCCGCCGGGGGTCGGCCCGGTGCCCGGAGTGCCCGGAGTGCCCGGAGTGCCCGGCGTCCCCGGGGTGCCCGGGGTGCCGGGGGTGACGGGAGTGATCGTGGGCTCGGGCGTCGGGCCGGACGGCGAGACGCCCGAGCCCTGCGAGGACGACGTCGCGGGGTGCGAGGACGGTTTCCCGTGCGGCGCGGGCCGGTGCGGCCGGTTGGCGGAGGGCGGCACGGGGGCGGGCAGCGGCATCGGGCGCGGCAGGGCGACCGGCCGCGCGGGAACCACGGGCGCGACCGGCTCGGCCAGGTCCGGGGAGACCGAGGGCACGGGCGAACTCCCGTCGGCCCCGTCGGCCTCGGTCCCGTCGGCGTCGGTCCCGTCAGCCTCGTCCGGCGACCCCTCGGGAGAGGCGGCGCCGCCGGAGGGGCCGGCCGACGCCTCCGCCGGGGGGAGCCGGAGCGGGCCGATCGTGTCGGCGGCCTGCTCGCGCAGGTCGCCGGCGAACTGGGCGAACACGAGCGCGATCGTCGCCACCGCCGCCAGGGCGGCCACGGCGCCCGCCACCGCCTGTGCGAGCCTGCCCTCGCGACGGCCGGCTCTCGGGAAGCCCGCGGCGCTGAGCCTGCCGACGCGTTTGGCGACGTACCGCCGATAGGGGACGAGCTCGGGGTCGATGAAGCTGCTGAGCACCCGCACCCGCAGGGTCTCGGGCAGGGCGATCTGCGGGAGCAGGCCGAACACCTTGGCCGGGGATACCTGCCGGACGCGCTGGCGCGCGCAGGTCTCGCACCGCGCCAGATGCCGGAGGAGCTGGGCCCGCGTCTGCGGGGTGAGCTCTCCTGTGAACCCCGTGAGGACGGCGGACGCCCGCGTGCAGTCGTGGGTGGCACGCCTGGCCAGGATCTCGACGGTCACCGTCTCGCGCAGGCGTTCGGTGGCCGCTTCGAGGAGCCCCTCGGCATAGCGCTCGCCGGTGCCGAGCACGGCGGCCAGGTCCCGGCCGGTCAGCCCGTGCCGGGTGACGAGTTCGAGCACCTCCCGGTCCTCGACCGACAGCGCGCCCACGGCGCTGCTCGCGACGAGGCGCAGGTCGGCCTCGGCGCCTTCGGCCGTGACGCCGGGGAAGGGCACGGTCACGACCGGGATCGGCCCGGTGTCCGGTCCGTCCCCCGCGCCCGGCGTCCGGCGGCGCATGCACTCGCCGCGGGCCAGGGCGTACAGCCAGGTGCGGAACCTGTCCGGGTCGGCCAGCGAGCCGACAAGCGCCTCCGCGGCGATCAGCGTGTCGCGCAGGGCGACCTGGGCGGCGTCGGGCCCGGCCAGCAAGGTGCGGCAATACCGGTAGAGATTGCCCGCATATGTGTCATATAGGGCGGCCAGCGCTCCCGGATCCCGGGCCTGCAACGCCTCGACCAGGACGCCATCATTCATATAACTGAGAGTAAATGCTCAGTAACTCCCCGCTCCACCCGTTCTTGCGAAGTGGCACACCTACATCGTCAGCTTTTACACTCCGCCATCCCGTTAATTTGCCGGAGTTCGCCGTTTTATTGCATGACTAATCGCGATAAATCCGGCCCATGGCGCAAGACGCCGTACGGGCGTCTCTCACTCCCGAACGGCCATTCCCGCCTCGGCGCAGCCCCGCGTGAGCGCGTCGAGGCCGAAGGCGTCCACGGGGCCCAGGGCGCCGGTGCCGTGCACGCCCTCGGCCAGCGCCGTCGTCGCCGCCCAGGCGAGCACACCGGCCGTGAACTCGTACGGATCGCCTCCGGCCAGGTGGACGGCGGCCAGGCGGCGGCCTCCCGCGTCGTACGCCTCGGCCACGATGCGCGACGACACGCCCACCGCGGCCGGCGCCGCACTCCCGCCCGCGCGGAGCACCCGGTCGGCCAGTGCGTCGGTCGCCCGCCGGATCCCCGGCAGCGCGGCGATGACGGGCGTCGCCTTGGCCAGCACGCCCGCGACCCTGGTCAGCCCGCCCAGCCAGCCGAGATAGACGTTCACCTCGCGCAGGCCGGGATGCGCGGGCGGCAGCGTGAAGTGTTCGGAGGCCCCGATGGCCAGGCCGTGCCGCACACGGCCGTCCACCAGGAACTTGCGGGTGCGGCCGTGCTCGGGGACGATCCGGCCCTCGCGGAAGCCGTACATCGGTTCGAGGACCATTCCCAGCGCGGAGGCGCGGGTCCCGGCACTCGCGCGCCGCGCCGTGCCGCTGCCCTCCACGAAGTAGCCGACGTCCACGCGGACGGCCCCCGATCCGGCCTTGCGCAGGGCCAGGGACGCGGCGAGGTTGCCGGGCACGTAGTCGTATCCGAAGGCGGTGAGCAGGGCCGCGCCCCGGGCCGCCGCAGCGGGGCCGTACCGCTGGAAGATCCGCTTGACGAACGTTGGCTCTCCGGCGGTGTCGAGGTAGACGGCGCCCGCCTCGGTCGCGGCGGTGACCGCGGCCTCCCCCCATCGGACGAACGGGCCGACGGTCGAGATCAGCACGTCACCCGGACTGACGATCTTTCGTACGGACTCGGGGCGGCCGACGTCGGCGACCGCGATCGGCAGTCCCCCGCCCAGCGCGTCGGCGAGTGCGGCGAGCCGCGTCTGGTCCCGACCGGCCAGCAGCGGCCGGGCCCCGCGCGCGGCGAGCGCCTCGGCGGTGAGCCTGCCGGTGAAGCCGGTGGCTCCGAACAGCACGATCCTCGGGGTGGCCATCCCGCTACGGTAACCCGCCCGTCCTGTCAAGATCGGCAGTGGGCCGCTCACTGGCGTCGGTCATTGGGCGGCGGATATCCCCGGTCCTTGTCGAACGGCTCCGTCGTCGGCGCGATCGTGTGCAGCGAAACGGCTCCCGCCTGCGCCAGGTCCTCGTACGTCTTGGCGGTCGAGCCCCAGGTCGTGGCCTGCACGTCGGTCGCACCGGCCGTTCCGCGCACGCCCTCGACGGTGATGACGAACCTGCGCTTGCCCCCCGGCCGCACGTCGTCCACGTAGGACGTGGCCCCGCCGACGAGCTTGCCCGCCGCGTCACGCAGCAGGGCCGTGACGGCGAGGGCGGCGGCGGGCTTGCGGAACGGGTTGACCACGTAGCCGGTGACGAGATAGGACCCGTTCGTCAGCTTGTCGGTGCGGACGTCCGAGATCGGGAACCTGAGGAACGCCGACGGGGCACGCGGGATGGACCGCCACGAGGCGGGGCGATAGTCGATCTTCACGCGGACCGGCTGGGCGGAGCTCGGCGCCTGCCCGCTGAAGGCCAGCGGGCGGCCGGGCGGCACGGCGTCCAGCGGCTGCTCCAGGTGGACGACCTCCTTGCCTGCGGCGTCCACGGCCGTGATCACGGCGACGGCGTTCTCCCCGAAATGCCAGCGGTTGGGGTTGCTCAGCACCCCCGCCCAGGTCACCGCATATCCGGCCCCCGAGCGCACTATCGAGGACACCTGCTCCTTGAGGGCCAGTGGTTGGGGGCCCTCCTGCTTGTCTTCCCTCGCGCACGACGCCATCGCCAGCGCGGCGAGGGCGAGTGCGACGGTCATGTGGCAACGTCGCGTCACTTAGCCGTCATAACCGCTGAATGGGACGCCACCTCCGGGACACGCGCACTCCCGCCGGTATCTTTACCGGCCGTCTATCGCGGGCGGACCCCGCCTGTCTCGCCGCCCGTCTCGCCGCCCGTCTCGCCTCCTGTCTTGTCCCGCACGGGCCACGCCGCTCCTCTTTCCCCGGAAGACGGTTCCCCGGAAGGCGGTTTTCGCCGGGAAGGCGGTTTTCGCCGGGAAGGCGGAAGTATGGAGACGGGACATATGGGGGGGAGGACACGGTGGATCTCGGGGAGCTGGGGTCGTTCCTGAGGGCGCGCAGAGACCGGCTGCGCCCGGAGGCCGTCGGCCTGCCGGGCGGCAGCCGGCGACGGGTGCCCGGCCTGCGCAGGGACGAGGTGGCGGAGCTGGCGAGCCTGTCCGCCGACTACTACACCGAGTTGGAGCAGGGGCGCGGCCAGACCCCGTCGGAGCCGGTCCTGTGCGCCCTCGCCCGCGCGCTGCGCCTGGGCCCGGACGAGACCGCCCACCTGCTCCACCTGGCGGGCCATCCGGCGCCGTTGGGGGCGGAGCCCGTGCAGATGCAGTCGGCGCTGCAGCAGCTCATGACCCGGCTCGACGACACCCCCGCCATGGTGATCACCGACATCCACGAGGTGGTGGTGCAGAACCACGCCGCGCAGGTCCTCGTCGGCCCTCAAGCGGGGCTGACCGGGATCAGGGCAAGCTTCCTCTATCACTGGTTCACCGTCCCGGCCACCCGCGACCTCTATCCCGCGGACGACCACGACTATCACTCCCGGCTGCTCGTCTCCGATCTGCGCGCCGCGGTCGCGCGTCGTGGCCCGGCGGACGCCGTCAGCCGTGAGCTGGTCGGCCACCTGCTGCAGGTCAGCGACGAGTTCGCCGGGCTGTGGCGGGCGCACGAGGTCAAGGTGCGCCACGAGGAGTACAAGCGCGTCGTGAACCCGGTGCTCGGCACGCTCAAGGTCACCTGCAACAGCATCGTCACCGCCGACGCCGCCCAGCGGCTGCTCTGGTTCGTCCCCGACGACGCCGACGTCGTGCCGAGGCTGCACGCGCTCGACCCGGCCGACGTCTGGAGCGACACGCCCGGGCCGGCGTTCGGGCTGGTCAGAGGCTGGGGTTGAGCACCCCTGGCTGCACCGGAGCAGGCACAGCACGCTGGTGAAGGCGGCGCGGGGGCGTCGGCCGTGACAGACGGAGGAAACCATGCGTGCAGCACTCGCCACCGGGGCCGGCACCCCGTTGTCCCTGGTCGAACGCGAGACCCCGGAGCCGGGCCCGGGCGAGGTCCTGATCGAGATCACCGCATGCGGCCTGTGCTTCACCGACCTCAACCTGCTCCGCGGGCACTACCCGTTCGCCCGCTTCCCGATCATTCCGGGCCATGAGATCACCGGCACGGTCGCGGCGCTCGGCAGCGGCGTCACCGGCCTGTCCGTGGGTGACGCGGTCGGGGCCCAGTTCCTGTACGACTCCTGCGGCCACTGCGACTACTGCGTGTCCGGCGACCAGATCCTCTGCCCGGCCAAGCGCATCACCGGCATCACGAACGACGGCGGCTATGCCGAATATGGCCTGTTCAAGAGCGGATATGTCACCCCGCTCCCGGCCGGGCTCGACCCCGTGGCCGCGGCGCCGCTGATGTGCGCGGGCCTCACCGCGTTCAACGGCCTGCGCCGGGCCGGCGCCACGGCGAACTCCCGGGTGGCGGTCATCGGCGCCGGCGGCATCGGCGCCCTCGCCGTCCGGTACGCCGTCGCGATGGGCGCCCGGGTCGCCGTGATCGGCCGCTCGGCCGAGGGCGAGGCGGCCGCCAAGGAGCTCGGCGCGGAGACGTACGTGGCGAGCCGGGACACCGACCCCGCCGCCGCGCTCAAGGCGTGGGGCGGCGGCGCCGACGTCATCCTGAACGCCGCCCCCTCCAACGAGGCCGCCTCCGCCGTCCTCACCGGGCTCGCCCCCGACGGCACGCTGGTGCTCTGCGGCTACGACAACACGCCGCTCACCCTCAGCGCCCAGCCGATGGTGCTCAACCGGCTGCACGTCATGGCGTCCCCGTCCGGATCACCCCACGACCTGCGCGACACGCTGGCCTTCTCCGCCCAGCACGGCATCATGCCCGCGGTCACGCCCATCGACCTCGACCGGGCCCCGGAGGCTCTCGACGCCATGGGCCGCGGGTCCGGCGGCGGCCGCCGCGTCATCACGTTCGCATGATCCGTCAGGAGTATCGATGAGCAAGACCATCCTGATCACCGGTGCGAGCTCCGGCTTCGGCGCGCTGTCCGCGCGCGCCCTGGCCCGCGCCGGGCACATCGTGTATGCCGCCATGCGCGCCACCGCCGGGCGCAACGCCCCCCGCGTCGCCGAGGCGGCCGATTACGCCAGTGAACACGGCGTGGACCTGCGTACGGTCGAGCTGGACGTGCTCTCGCAGGAGTCGGTGGACGCCGCGGTGGCGACCATCCTGGCCGAGACGGGCGCCATCGACGTGGTCGTGCACAACGCCGGTCACATGGTGCTCGGCCCCACCGAGGCGTTCACCCCCGAGGAGCTCGCCGCCGTCTACGACACGAACGTGCTGGGCAGCCAGCGGCTCAACCGGGCGGTCCTGCCGCACATGCGCCAGCGAGGGCACGGCCTGCTGCTGTGGATCGGCTCCAGCTCCACCAGGGGCGGCACGCCGCCCTACCTCGCGCCCTACTTCGCCGCCAAGGCCGCGGCCGACGCCCTGGCGGTGTCGTACGCGGCCGAGCTGGCCCGCTTCGACATCGAGACCACGATCGTCGTCCCCGGCGCGTTCACCTCGGGCACCAACCACTTCGCCAACGCCGGCCACCCGGCCGAACAGGCGGTGGTCGCGGCCTACGACGAGCGGTACGGCGCGCTGATGGAGCAGGTGGGCGAGCGGCTGGCCGCGCTGCAGCCGCCCGGCGCCGACGCGTCCCTGGTCGCCGACGCCGTCCTCCAGGTCGTGGACACCCCGCACGGCACGCGGCCCTTCCGGGTGCACGTGGATCCGGTGGACGACGGGTCGGCCGAGGTGAGCGAGGTCGCCGACCGCATCCGTGCCCGCTTCCTCACCCGCATCGGGCTGGCGGACCTGCTCAGTCCGCACCCCGCCTGACCTTTTCCGAGAAGGCGGCGGCTATCGGGGGCGGACCACGCGCGTCTCGTCCCAGACCGGCTCGGGCGACTCGTACACCCGCCCGTCGGACCCGAAGACCATGTAGCGGTCGAAGTCGGCCGCGAACCAGCGGTCGTGCGTCACCGCCAGCACCGTGCCCGCGAAGGCGTCCAGGCCCTGCTGCAGGGCCTCGGCGCTGGCAAGGTCGAGGTTGTCGGTCGGCTCGTCGAGCAGCAGCAGCGTGGCTCCCGACAGTTCGAGCAGCAGGATCTGCAGGCGGGCCTGCTGGCCGCCCGACAGCGTCTCGAACCGCTGCTCGGCGACCCGCCCGGCGAGCTCGTAGCGATCCAGGGCCTTCATCGCCTCGTTCTTCAGCCGGGCGTGCTCGGTCATGACGATCTCGCAGGGCGTACGGCCGAGCAGCTCGGGCCGGGCGTGGGTCTGGGCGAAGTGCCCGGGGACGACCCGCGCGCCGAGCCTCACGGTGCCGGTGTGGCGCACGTCCTCCCCGGCGAGCAGCCGCAGGAAGTGCGACTTGCCCGAGCCGTTCGAGCCCAGCACCGCGACCCGCTCGCCATACCAGACCTCCATGTCGAAGGGCTTCATCAGCCCGGTGAGCTCCAGGCTCTCGCAGATCACGGCCCGTTTGCCCGTACGGCCGCCGCGCAGCCGCATGCTGATGACCTGGTCCTTCGCCGAGAGTTCCGGCGGCCCGGCCTCCTCGAACCTGCGCAGCCGGGTCTGGGCGGCGTGATAGGCGGAGCTCATGCCGTCGTTGTAGGTGGCCTTCTGCTTGAGCATGACCACCAGGCGCTTGAGCTTGGCGTGCTCCTCGTCCCAGCGCCTGCGCAGCTCGTCGAGCCGCTCGTTGCGCTCCCGCCGCGCCTCGGCGTACGTCGTGAAGCCGCCGCCGTGGATCCAGACGTTGCCGGACTCGACCGTGACGATCCGGTCGGCGGCGTTGGCGAGCAGCTGCCGGTCGTGGGAGACCAGCAGCACGGTCTTGGGCGTCTCGCGCAGCGCCGTCTCCAGCCACACCTTGCCCGGCACGTCGAGGTAGTTGTCGGGCTCGTCGAGCAGCAGCACCTGGTCGGGCCCGCGCAGCAGGGCCTCCAGCACGAGCCTCTTCTGCTCGCCGCCCGACAGCGTGGCGACCTCGCGATACTTCACCCGGTCGTACGGCGTGCCGAGGGCGGCCATCGCGCAGGCGTCCCAGAGCACCTCGATGTCGTAGCCCCCGGCGTCGGTGTAGTCGGTGATCGCCTGGGCGTACCGCATCTGGGTCTTCTCGTCGTCCCGCTCCATCATCGCCAGCTCGGCGGCGTCGAGCCGTTCGGCCGCCGTCCTGACCCGTTGCGGCGCGACGCTGACCAGCAGGTCCTGCACCGTGCGGCCGTCCCGGATGTTGCCGACGAACTGCCGCATCACGCCGAGCCCGCCCGAATGGGCCACCGAGCCCTCGACCGGCTGGAGATCGCCCGCGATCATCCGCAGCAGGGTCGTCTTGCCCGCGCCGTTCGGCCCGACCAGGGCCGCCTTGACGCCCTCCCCCACGCGGAACGACACGTCGTTCAGGAGCGTCCTGCCGTCCGGCAGCACATGCGTCAGATGCCCGACCTCGACGTGTCCCACAGCCGCGTTCCCTTCTCGCTCCTCGCGCAGGGTACTTGCCGGTTTCACGATCGGCATCCCAATTCTTCGCCGCCCGGCATCGTGAACCATTTCGCGGTCGGCCGGTAATAGAGGGCGACCGTACCCGCCGTCGCGCGAGGCGACTGATGAAGGGGCCCGATATTCATGGCGGAATCCGCCACGGCCGTCGACGCCGCGGACATGACGCTGATCCAGCGGTCGTTGCGGGAGCCCGAGATCTTCGCCGTGCTCTTCGACCGGCATGCGCCCTCCCTGCACCGGTATGCCGTCCGCCGCCTGGGGCCGGACAACGCCGAGGACGTGGTGTCCGAGACGTTCCTCGCCGCATTCCAGAACCGGCATCGCTACGACGTCCGCCACGCCGACGCCCGTCCCTGGCTGTACGGCATCGCCTCCAACGTCATCGGCAAGCGCCGGCGCAACGAGATCACCCTCTATCGGGCATACGTCCGCAGCGGCGTCCACCCCGCTGACGCGTCCGGCGGCCTGGTGGAGGACGAAGTGACGACGCTGGCGGTGAACCTGCCGCTCGCGGCGGCGCTCGCCGCGCTCAGACCGTGCGACCGCCACGTGCTGCTGCTCGTCGCCTGGGCCGACCTGACCTACGAGGAGGTGTCGCGGGCGCTCGGCATCCCCCTCGGCACCGTCCGCTCACGACTCAACAGAGCACGCAGGAAGATCCGCGAGGCCCTGGCGACCCTGGAGGACCACGATGGATGAAATCACCCCTGTCCGCCGGCTGTGGGCCGAGGTGCCCGAGGGCTCGGACGAGGACCTGTGCGGCGCGCGCGGCGCGCTGCTGGCCGCGGCCCGCGCGCCGCGATCACGGGCCTGGATGCTGCCGGTCTCCCGCACAGGGCTGAGGATCGCGCTCGCGGCCGGCGTGGCCGCCGCGCTCACCGCAGGAGTGCTCGTGGCGGAGATCCGGCCGGACAGATTCGGGCCCAGCGGCGTCGCCGGGCTTCTGGCCGCGCCTCCTGCGAACGCGCGTGAACTCCTGGAACGCGCCGCGCGGACCGCCGCGGCAGAGCCAGAGCGTCGCCCCGGTGAGTACGTCCACCTCAAGATGCGCACGATGAGCTACTGGTCCGTGAGAAGTGCCGGGATGCAGGTCACGGGCACCGAGGAGCGCTGGATCCCGGCCGGCGGCACCGGCCCCTGGCTCCGCCGGGAACGGCAGATCGGCACGGCTCCCGCTCCGGGCATCGCGCTGCCCAGCCCGCCGCTGGAGCTCAGCAAGGAGCCCGTTGACACGCTGACCGACACTCCCACCTGCCCGTCGGCCGACGCCGTCACCGCATCGCGGATGGCCACCTGGCCTCTCGACGAGGCCTGGCTGCGGCGGCGGATCGAGACCGAGGCGGCCAAGGCCACGGCCATATCGGAGCACCTGCGGTTCTGGGGAGCCGTGGGGAACCTCATCCGCGACAGCGTCTTCCGCCCGGCCCTCACGGCGGCACTGTTCCGGATCGCCGCCGGAATCGACGGGATCACCATCGTCCCGGACGCCGTGGATGCGGCGGGCCGGCACGGCATCGGGGTCACGATGGAGGAGGACTACGCCCGGACCGAGCTCATCTTCGACAAGAGCACCTATCGCTACCTGGGCGACCGCACGGTGGCGACCCGCGACAGGACGAGATCGTTCACGACCCGGCCCCTGAGCAGGGCGGACATCGACCGGATCGTCCGGGACATGGTCGCCAGGGGCGCGGATCCCGAGGAGTCGCGCAGGGAGATCGAAGCGGATGCCAGGCCAAGGAAGGTGACGACACGTACGCCGAAGGGAGCGGTGATCGGCTCAAGCGCCGTCGTCAAGGTGGGCGTGACGGAGGCTCTGCCCTCCCTCGCGCCGCGCCTCTCCCGCGTCAAGGTTCCCTGCTGATGCTTGGCCCCGCCGCCTGCGGGAACCGTGTGGCGGAGAGGTGAGGAGGCGCCATGCCGCGTGGGGAGCCTTCGGTGGCCGCTTCGGGCGAGTGGCGGGACGAGGACGGCGTACGCAAGCCCGCGGGCGAGGCGCACGCCTGGTGGCCCGGCACCAACCAGACCGTGTGCGGGCTCGCGATCAGCCGGTCGCGGCTGTACCGGTTCCATCACGTCCCCTGGCCGGACGCGTTCCCGGAGTCGGGCGGCGCGGCCGACGAGGTGCGCAGGGTGTGCCCCCGCTGCCGGGCCGCGACGGGGAAGGGCCAGGGCCGGCTCTGGCAGCGCACCTCCCCCCGCCCTTGACCAACCGGCACAGAGAGACGGGCACACAGAGAGACGGGCACACAGAGAGACCGGCAGGGAGAACGCCCCCGAATCCGGCCCTTGGGAACCGGCCGCGGTACCGACGATCCGGTGCCCGGTCTTTTCCGCAGTGCCGGGATCTCTTGACCTGGTGGCGAATCGCCCGGAAATAGCCTGGCTTTTCAGGGGATTTCCGAGTCAAAGGGGCCGGATATGTCAACAGATCCGATCCTCGACTGCCCGTTCGACCAGGTCCCGGAGGGTCCGAAGTTCATCGAGGCCGCCATGCGGTGGCACTTCAGCCCCGAGACCGGCTCGCCGTACTGGCTGGAGCGGGCGAAGACGCTCGGCTTCGACCCGCGTGAGGACGTGCGCACCTTCGAGGACCTGCGCCGGTTTCCCAACGTGGCCAACGAGCTGCGCGACGTCCGGGTGGAGGACCTGATCCCCCGGGGGTACGGCCCGGACGCTGACGTGGTCGGCGTGTACGAGAGCGGGGGCACGACCGGGCGGCCCAAGCGCGTCGTGCTGCTGCGCGACTGGATGGAACGGCTGACTCACCGCACCGAGCAGGATCTGCAGGCCAAGGGCTACCCCGAGAGCGGTCACTGGCTGGCGCTCGTGCCGACCGGACCGCACATTTTCGGCGAGCTGGTCCGCTGGCAGGCCGCGCGGCGGGGCGGCGTCCACTTCACCGTCGACATGGACCCCCGATGGGTCAAGAGGTGCATCGCCGAGGGCCGCGCCGAGGAGGCCGAGCGCTACGCCGAGCACCTGGTCGACCAGTGCGCCCGCATCCTGGAGACCCAGGACGTGCGGGTCCTGGTGACCACACCGCCGCTGCTGACGCGGCTGGCCCGCAGGAACGCGCTCGTCGACCTGATCAACGCGAAGATCGACGCGATCGGCTGGGGCGGCGCGCACATGGACCCCGACACCCACTATCTGCTCCGCACCGAGGTCTTCCCGGACGTCAGGCTGCACGGCACGTACGGCAGCACGATGATCCTCGGCGGGCTGGGCGAGCGCATCGTGCCGCCGGAGCAGGACATCGTCATCTTCGACACGTTCTCGCCCTTCATCACGTTTTCCGTGGTCGACCCGGAGAGCGGCGAGCCCGTCCGGTACGGCGACCGCGGCCAGGTGGTGATGCACCACGTGAGCAAGAGCTTCCTGCTGCCCAACAACCTCGAACGCGACCTGGCCACGCGTGTGGCGGCGCCGCCGGGGCAGCTGGGCGACTCCGTCGCCGACGTCGGCCCGCTCCCCACCTTCGAGAACGAGCAGGTCATCGAGGGGGTGTACTGATGGACGAGCTGATCCGGCTCGGCGCGCTGGGCACGGGCGGGCCCTACCACAGCCGCAGCCGGTTGACGATCACCGAGCTGACCGGGACGCCGGTCGCCGAGCTGAGCCTGGTGCCGCGGCTGTTCGTGCAGCGGACGATGGCGGCCCTGCATGAGGCGCGGACCCTGCCGGCCCACGATCGGGCGGCGGCCCTCGCCAGGGCGGGACGGCTCTTCGCGACCGGCGTGGTGGACGGCATCACGGCGGAGGAATACCAGCACATCGTCACCCGCGTCTCGGGGATGCCGATCACCGTGGTCAGGGCGGCGACCGAGGGCATCGGACGGCGCGCCGCCGAGGCGTACCGCACCACCCGGTACGCCCGTCCGCAGGGCGCGGTGGACGACTGGCGCGACCCGCTCACCCGCAACGGCCACGCGGTCTGGACGCGGCGCGGCGACGTCTTCGCCGTGCACGCCGCGGGGAACCACCCGGGCGTGCACACGCTGTGGCTGGAGGCCCTGGCGCTCGGCTACCGGGTCGCGGTGCGGCCCTCGCGGCGCGAGCCGTTCACCCCGCATCGCCTGATCACGGCGCTGCGGGAGTCGGGGTTCGGCGACGACCACGTGGTGCTCCTGCCGACCGACTACGCGGTGGCCGACGACGTCATCCGCGACGCCGACCTCGCCATGGTGTACGGCGGCGAGGAGGTCGTGAACAAGTACGGCAACGACGTCAGAGTGCTGCCGCAGGGCCCGGGACGGTCCAAGATCCTGCTCACCGGCCACGACTGGGAGTCCCACCTGGGGACGATCGTGGAGTCGGTCAGCGCCTTCGGGGGGACCGCCTGCGTGAACGCGACCGCCGTCTTCGTGGAGGGCGATCCCGCACCGGTGGCCGAGGCCGTCGCGGAACGGCTGGCGGCGATCCCGAGCCTGCCGCCGGAGGACGACCGCGCGGTGCTGCCCGTCCAGCCGGTCGCGGACGCGCACGCGATCGAGAAGTACCTGCTCGACCACGTGAACGGCGCGACGCCCGTGCTCGGCGGCGACGGCGTGGTGGACGAGCTGGGCGACGGCAGCGCGGCCCTGCGGCCGGCCGTCTTCCGGGTGGACCGGCCGGACGCGCCTCAAACGGGCATCGAGCTGGCGTTCCCCTGCGTGTGGTTCGCGCCCTGGAGCCGGGCGGACGGCATCGAACCGCTCAGGAACACGCTCGTGCTGACCGCGATCACGGATGACGAGGGGCTGGTCGACCGCCTGGTGGAGGATCCGTCGATCAGGAACGTCTACCTGGGGGACACTCCCACCTATCTGATGCCGCCGTGGGTGCCGCACGACGGCTACCTCGGCGAGTTCCTCATGCGCACAAAAGGTGTCATCCGCACTTAGCCCACTGCGTGCCCTTGAACAACTGCGTGCCCTTGAACAACTATGTGCCCTTGAACAACTATGTGCCCTTAAACAACCGCAAAAGGCCCAGTAGATTGCGGGCATGCTCAGGACGAGACGGTGGCGGCGCCGCCTGCTGTGGACGCTCGCCGTCGTCGTGGTGCTCGCCGTGGCCGCCGTCGGCGGCGCGGGCTGGTACTACTCCGGCCTGGTCATCGACCCCGTCCACACCTCCGGCTATCCCCTGGAGGTGACGGCCGTCGACGGCGACCAGGTCACCATCAAGGGCGGCTCCGACACGGCCGCCCCCGGCACGTACGGCCTGACCTGGTCGGACGGCAACGCACTGCTGGGCCAGGTGGTCACGAGCGGGGCCGGCACGGTGACCAGGAAGGTCACCGAGGTCGTGCGCGGCGAGCTGCGTCCCGGGGTGCGCGCCTACTTCGACCGCTGGCTGTGGGGCCACGAGACCCCGGCCGCCGCCGGCGTGCCGTACACGGATGTGAAGATCCCCTCGCCGCTCGGCGACTTCCCCGGCTGGCGGACCGAGGGCACCTCGACGACCTGGGTGATCGCCGTACACGGCCGCAACGGCGGCCCGGCGGAGGCCCTGCGCGTGCTGCCGGTTTTCCACAGCCTGGGGATGCCGGTGCTGGGCATCACCTACCGCAACGACGAGAACGCCCCGGCGAGCGAGGACGGCACGTTCCACCTCGGCGCCACCGAGTGGCAGGACGTCGCGGCGGCCGTCACGTACGCCAGGAAGCAGGGCGCGACCGGGATCGTCCTGTACGGCTGGTCGATGGGCGGGGGCATCGTGCCGATGACCGTGCGCAACCTGCCCGGCGAGCCGATCAAGGCCATGATCCTCGACAGCCCGGTCATCGACTGGCGGGCGCCGATCGCCCTCGGGGCCGAGCAGATGGGTGTGCCCGGCTTCCTCGTGTCGGTCGGCGAATGGGTCATCGAACGGCGCACCGGCGTGTCCTTCGACGACATCGACCACCTGCGGCACGCCCGCGAGTTCACGATCCCCACGCTGGTCTTCGTGGACGACGACGACGCGACCGTGCCGACCGGTCCTGCACTGCGGTTCGCCGAGGCCCGCCCCGACATCGTCAGGCTCGTACGGACGAGCGGAGGCGGGCACACCGGCTCCTGGAACGCGGACCCCGGGCGTTACGAGCGCGAGGTCAAGGAGTTCGTCTCGTCCCTGTGACGGGCCCCTACGGCGTTCTGATCAGCCGGGGACGACCACGGTCATCGAGCTGCCGACCGGGGCGAAGCCGAGCCGTTCGTACACGCGTCTGGCCGGGTTGCCCTCCGACACGGCCAGGCCCAGCCGCTCCCATCCGCCGGCCGCCGCCCTCTCCCGTACGGCGGCCAGCATGCGCGTGCCGAGGCCGGAGGGCGTGCGGCCGGGGTGGCGGAAGACCTCGACCACCCAGGGCCGGCCGTGGTAGAGCGTGACCAGCACGCCGCCCGCGACCACCTCGTCCCGGTCGACGGCGAGCACGCCGCAGGGGAGGACCTCGCCGGTCACCTTCCCCTCCAGCACCGGGGTGAGGACGTCGCGCAGCGCGGCGGCGTCGTCCAGGGGCCGGTGGTCGGGGTGGCCCGGCGGATAGGCCGCCCGCCAGGCGTCGAACAGCTCCTCCGCCGGGCGGTCGCAGGGCGTGAACCGGAAGCCGTCGGGCGGCCCTGCCTCGGCGGGCGGCGCCGTACGCAGGTCACAGGCCATCTCGTGGGCGTGGCGCAGCACGCGGGCGCCGCGCGCGGCGAGCGCCTCGCCGAGCTCGACCGGCCCCGCCACCGCCCAGCCCGGCAGCTTCTCCATGATCGCGTCTACCGCCCCCGGGCCCATGACCTCGACCAGGTCGGCGCACGGCAGCCCATAGCGCTCGTCCTCTACATAACCGAAAACCGGGAGGCCGTCCGCCCCGGTCAGAAGCACGCGTTCCATACGGGGGAGGCTCCCCGAGCCCGACGAGGACGGGCAACACCTTTTCCGGCCGGATGATCGTCCCGAGCATGAGGTGTCCGTACATTTGATCTCTTCGTGGACGCGGCCGGGCGAGTGGGAGTGGTGGGATGGTGCGGTCACCTGGGTTCCGGCCGTGGGCGGTCGCGACCGTGATGTCGCTGCTGCCCCTGACGCTGAGCGTGCTTCCGGACTCGTGGTTCACGACCTCGTACATGCTGGTCAGCCCGCCGGTCTGCCCGGGGTCGGATCTCGAGATCGCGGTGTATTCCCGCCTGTCGCACGTGCTCGGGTGGAACTTCGTCCTCGTCCCCCTGGCCTTCGCGGTCTGGCTGCTCACCCGGGCGGGGCGTGCCGCCAGGGTCACGGGCCGCGCCGTGGCGGCCTACGTGCTGCTGCAGGCCCTTTTCGGCCCCGCGCTCATGGCCTACGACCTTCTCACGGTGGGAGCCGGGTGCCGGCAGGTGTGGGGGCCGTCGGCCGCCTGGAACCTGGGCATGGCCGCCTACCAGACGGTCTACGGGGTCCTGATCCTGCGAGCCGTCCGGCCCGCGGGGTCCCGCCCGCGCGTCCGGCTGCGCCGTACGGCCGGAATCCTGGGGGTGTGCTGCCTCCTGCTGGCGGTGCCCGTGGCCGATCGGGGGGCCGACGGCCGCTACACCGGCCTCGACGTGACTCCGAGCGTGTACGCCGGCGCCGCCGGCACGGGCGCCCCCGACGAGACGGAGTGGCTGGTGACCAGCATCGTGGCCGATCATTCAGCCGATGACGAGAGCGTGCTCTTGGAGGAGGACGACTGCGACACATGGACGGTGCTCCACCAGTCCTACGGGGACACCCCGCCCCGTGACCGTGAGCGCGCCTTCCTCTGCACAGCACGGGACGTCGCGGGATACGCTCCGCGGCTCGTGACGCTGCCCGACCGGGAGTTGCTCGCCTTCGGCCGGGCGCTGTGCGGGGTCGCCGACCGCCCCTCCACCGAGCCACGCGTCCGCACGCTGCTCGACCAGGCCGGGGCGTACGACTGGAGCTGGTCGCTCATGAACGCACTGGTCTTCCTGTGCCCGGACACGGTCGCCCGGAAGCGGCCCGAACTGGTGCTTTCGGAGGCCGAGGCGCAGAAGAAGGAGGACGACCACCAGGCGGAGATGACCGCTCACTGCGCGGACCCCGCGCGCCGCCCGCGTGCGGTGCGGCGGGCGACCACCGCCCTCTTCGTGGGCGAGGGCGGCGGCTACCTCGTCGAAGGCGATACGTACGGCACCGGCGCGGGCAGGCCCCGCCGGCTCGACCGGGCATTCGACGCGGTCATCGACCGGCTGACCACGACCTCCGTCTCGGTCCGCACCGCGGTGGAGAACTCCTCGATCTGCGTGAGCGTGAAGGCGCTGAACCGGGCTCCGCGCGTACGGCTCAGGGGCTGGGACACGGTCGCCGAGACCGGCGTCGTCAGCATGGGCGGCAGGATCGAGCTCCTCGGAGAGGGCGACGCGCCCCTGCCGAACCTCGCCGTGGCGGGGCCCGGCCGCTACCGCGTCCGCGTCTACGTGCGCGGACAGGAGGAGGCACTGAGGTACGCGTCGGAGCGCCCGGTCGAGGAGCACCTGGTCCTCGTGTTCCCCGGCACGTCCGGGAAAACCCTCTTCCTCCGGGGTTGAGCACCGGGCCGCGGAGGTCGACTCGGAAAAAGATGGCGTGGCCGGGAACAACAACTCCGGACACGTGGTTGGATGAAGCGTGGCCGGTGTGCAGGTGTCCCCGGGCCTCACCTAATTTGCCTTCGCGGACTACCGTTCGGCTGGAGCCGCGTTGTGCCTTTCGCCGAGAGGCGACCCGGCACCGGCACCACACGTGCGGGACCCCGGCAGGAGATCCTCCTGCCGGGGTCCTGGCGTCTGCGGGGGTCTCTCGATGTCTCTACAGGATCTCCACGGGTCTCCCGGAGTGAACCGTTCACGCATGACGCCTGAGCCCTGCGGATATCAACCCCCTTACCCCTTTGCATCCACTTTTGTCGGCTGCGGGTGACAAGATGCGTCCGTGCCTGATTTGGATCCGCAGTCGATCGCCTCCTACTGGGACGCGGAGGCAGACACCTTCGACGACGAGGCCGACCATGGGCTGCGCGACCTCCGGGTCCGCACGGCCTGGGCGGGACGGCTGCGGTCCTGGATGCCGCGGCCTCCCACCGACGTCCTCGACCTGGGCTGCGGCACCGGGTCGCTGACGCTGCTGCTGGCCGAGCAGGGACATCGGCCGGTGGGCGTGGACCTGTCCCCCAGGATGGCCGAGACGGCCCGGGGCAAGCTCGCCGCCGCCGGCTTCACCGCGCCCGTCCTCACCGGCGACGCGAGCGACCCGCCGGCCGACGCCGGCGCCTCCTTCGACGTCGTCCTGGCCCGGCATCTCCTGTGGACCCTGCCCGCGCCGGAGCGCGCGTTGCACACCTGGATGGGTCTGCTGCGCCCGCACGGCCGGCTGATCCTCATCGAGGGCAACTGGCAGGCCTCCGGGGACGGCCCGCCGTACGTGCCGGGCGCCCGCTCCCTGCCCTGGCTCGGCGGGGTGAGCGCCGAACCGCTCGTCGAGGTGCTCCGACCGTACGCGTCGAGTGTGGCGGTGGAACCGCTGACCGACCCGGTGCTGTGGGGAAAGCCCGTCCACGACGAGCGATACGCCGTCATCGCCCACCGCTGAGCTGCGTATTTCGCGGAAAGCACGCAATGCCGATTCCGTAAACGTCTCGACAATTAGTCGAGCGTATTGCCCGCGAAATGTGCGGGCAAAACGGAGCCTGGTCATCGCGTCGTCGCCGACAGCCACGCCCATGGGCACACATGAACTGCCGCAGCGGACGGCCCGGGAGGGGTCAACTCGCCTGGACGGGCTCCGGAGGCGTGTGCCAACGATTGAGATACGACCCGATCGCTGATCGGAGAGGAGTATCTCTATGCACGGCACTCGATTCTCATTACTGCTGGGTCCGGCAGTCCTGTCCGCAGTCACGCTCTGGCCGGCCATCGCATCGGCCGCCACCACCGCCCACCCCTCCGGCCTCGCCGCCGCGCTGAGCGCGCCGCGGGCCGATGAGCCGGGCACCGACCTCGGCGAGCAGTCGGAGGAGGCGGCTCGGGAGAGCGGACGCGCGTACCAGGAGGAGAGCGGGTACGGGCGGGAGAGCGCCCAGGAAGAAGAAGGTTCATCGAGCGAGGAGTCGAGCGGCAGCACCCAGTCGGAGAGCAACATCGGCTACCAGCGCTCGCGGCCCTCGCTGAGCGAGTCGTCACTGGGCGAGTCGTCGCTGCGTTCGTCGTCGCTGCGTTCATCGTCACTGCGCTCGGCGTCACTGCGCCAGTCGTCGCTGCGCTCGTCGTTGCTGCGCAGCAGCAATCCGACGCTCAGCGAGCAGTCGTCCAGCCGTCCGATCAGCTATACGCGGACCATCACCTACCAGCGCCCGGTCACCCAGACGCGAATGGTGACGGAGAGCCGTCCGGTCACGTTCACCCGGCACGTCACCTACCAGCGCCCGGTCACCGAGACGCGCACGGTCACCCGGATGCGTCCGGTCACCGAAACGCGCCAGATCACCTACCAGCGCCCCGTGACCTACACGCGCATGGTCACCGAGAGCCGCCCGGTCATCCACCAGGAGACCTTCCAGCGGCCCGTCACCCAGACGCGGTACGTCACCGAGTCACGTCCTGTGACGCGGTACGTCACCTATCAGCGTCCCGTGGTGAGCTACGTCACCGAGAGCCGCCCGGTCACCCACCAGGAGACCTTCCAGCGGCCCGTCACCGAGACGAAGTACGTCACCGAGTCACGCCCCGTGACCCGCCAGGTCACCTACCAGCGCCCGGTCACGCAGACGCGCTTCGTCACCGAAAGCCGTCCGGTCAGCTACACGCGGATGGTGCCGGAGACTCACGAGGTGCAGTCCACGCGCTTCGTCACCGAGAGCCGTCCAGTCAGCTATACGCGCATGATGACCTACCAGCGCCCGGTCACCGAGACGAAGTACGTGACCGAGTCACGGCAGGTCACCAGCTACAGCCGGCCCATGATGCACCAGTCCTCCTCCAGCGAGGACTGCGACCCGTGAGCCGGGAAGCGAGGTCCTGACAGCGCGTAGGGCCACGAGGGGCACGGACGGTTCCCGCCCGTGCCCCTTCCGCGCGTGCGCTCAGCGTCATTCGTCGAGGACGTCGCAGCGCCCGGAGTCGTTCGGGTCGTTCCTCAGGCACCCTTCGTCCACGGCGTTGGACACCCCGGGCAGGTCGATCGCCGCCCTCAACACGGCCTGGGGGTCGGCGCCGGGGACGAGTTTCAGGCGGAAGGACTCCGGCATGTCCTCGACCCTGGTCGCCTCCAGCAACTCGAGGTCCGCGTCGCTCCTGCGGAAGTTCTCGAACGCCGTCCGCCGGTCCTCGAACACGATGGTCCGCACGTCGCGGCGGGCCCGGAGAGCCCGGCTGATGTTCTCCTTCTCCCATGTGGTGACCGCGCCGCCCCTGCAGCGCTTGAAGGGGGAGCCGTCCGTACACAGGAAGACCGAGACGTCGACCGCCGAATCCGCGGCGCCGCTCAGCGTCGCGGAGAGAGCGACCTCCCGGGGGTCCGGAGACGGGTTCGCGAGCCGTGCCACGCCTGCGATCGTGCCGGCCACCGCGAGCGCCGCCGCGGCGATCGCGAGGCCGCGCGGCCGGGTGCCGCGTGGGGCGGGCAGCGCGTGGTCGAGGCCGTCGTCCGGCACCGTACGCGCACGGGCCGCCATGGCGTCACGGAGCCGATCCTCGATGGTGCTCATGCCGCCCCCTCGCCTTCGGCTCGCTCGGCAGGTTCGCTCATTCGTCCTCTCCCAGTTCGCTAAGGAGTCTGGCCAGAGCCCTTGCGGTCGTGGATCTGACCGTGCTCTGCCCCACCCCCATGACCAGGGCGATCTCGGATTCCGCCAGGTCGAGGTAGTAGCGCAGCACCAGCGCCTCCCGCTGGCGCCGGGGCAGCCGGGCCAGCGCGAGCAGCACCTGCCTGCGGGACTCGCCGATGAGGACGGCGGTCTCCGCCGAGTCGGCGAGGCCGGTGACCCGCTGCGTGCGGCGCAGCATGACCGCGCGGCGGCGCAGCACCGACCGCGACCCGTTGAGCACACAGGTCCGCAGATAGGCGAGCGTCAGATCCGGGGGCCGCCGCCCGCCGTGCAGCCGGGCGAAGACGTCCTGCACCACGTCTTCGGCCGTCTCCAGGTCGCCGACGAGCAGCACCGCGAGCCGCACCAGGCCGACCCGGTGCTCGCGGTACAGGCCCGCCAGATCGGCCCGGGGAGGCGGTGCGGGCGGCGCGAGCGCCGTCGGTCGTAGGGATTCACGATCCATGCAGTGTGAACGCGCAGCCACGCCGATCCGCTGCTCGCGGATTTCCGGCCGCACACGTTGGAAGGCCCCTCCGGACGATGGTCCGAAGGGGCCTCGCGCGTCGTGACCTGGTGTCACGCCTCGCCGGCGTGGGCCGCCAGGACGCGCCAGCCGTACTCGTCGGTATGCACCCAGGTGCGCGTGTAGCGCAGCCGTCCGGCGAACGGCTCGCCGGCGAAGGTGCCTTCGAGCGTGCCGAGGAAGCACGTGACTCCGGTCGTCCCCGAGACGACGACGGTGAGGTCCTCCTCGGCCACCTTCGTCATCACCTGCGTACGCGAGCGGTGGTTGTGGAGATCGAGCTGTTTGGCCTCCGTGTGCAGGCGGCCGTCCGGCGGTCCCGTGAAGACGAGCCGCTCGTCGAGCAGCCGGTCGAGCTCCTCCACGTCACCGAGGAGCTGCGCCTTCTGCAGCCGCCGCTCGGCCTCGTACAGCTCGTCCAGAAGCGTGCCTGCCATGTCGGTCCTCTCCGTCGTGACGCGTCTCGGGCGACACAACGGTAGTCCCGAGCGGCTCACTACCCGGCGTTCCGCCTGCTCCCTGGAAGGTTGCAGAACGGGCAGAACAGCTCACGCTGGACGCATACCTTGACCCCGCCGTTGACCGACGCCACCTGCTCAGGGCACGACGCGGGTCGAGGGCTCCCGCGGCCAGAATTGGATTAAGAACCGCTCCCGCGGATCCGCGTCGTCATCGGCCCGCGTGTACACCCGTACGTTCCACAGCCGTTCCGGCTCGCCGAGCAGCAGGAACCCGTCCTGCACGTCCGAGTGCAGCGTCGTCGCGCAGACTTCTCCGGTCTCCGAGCGGAAGACGCCGGTGACGACGTCCGCCCAGGCGTCGCGCTGGTCCTCCGGCTCGTCGTCCCATGCTTCGAGCGTGAGGCTCACGAGGTCGTCCTCTGCCGAGAGCCCGAGGCCGCGGTGGTCGGACGGCTCGAAGGGGTCCCAGGACGACGACACGTCGACGACGAAGAAGGCGCCGTCGTGGACGTGCATTTCACCGTCACTACGCGAGATCAGAGGCATGCGGGTCGCCTGTGGTGAGAGACGGGTGACGTACGACCGCCGCTCCCAGCAGCCGGTCGTGCAGGACCTGGCCGCCGGCGTCCAGGAACGCCGCCAGCCCGCCGGCGAGCAGGAGCACCAGCCCGATGTCAGGAACGAGGGCGAGGAAGGGGAAGGCCAGCGTGCGCAGGGCCGCCCTGCCCGCTCCCAGCCGTCCGCCCGTCCGCGCGTCGACGACGCGTACGCGCAGCAGCCGCTTGCCGAGCGTCCGCCCCCACACGGCGTGCTGCGCCCAGACATAGAGGAGCAACGTGAACAGGGCGAGCAGTTCCTCGGGCCGCCCCCTGCCCTCCAGCACGTCGCCGAGTCGTCCCAGCAGGCCCTGGTCGAACCAGGTGAACCAGATGCTCGAATCGACCAGCGACCAGGCCGGTTCCAGGACCAGGCGGAGAGCCGCGACGACGACCAGGTAGTCGATCAGAGCCGCCACCGGACGACGCCACGCCGTCCCGGTGCTCTCGATGGCCGGTTTTCCCCCGGCCGCCGTACGCGCCGCGGCGAACACGAGCGCCGCCGCCAGAAGGAGGCACAGCTGGTTCGATCCCCAGCTGTCGAGCACCCTGCGGAACCACTCGGCGCTGAGTATCGGAATCGTCTGTACGCAGCCCTCCGGCTCGAGGTACATCGGGGTGAGGGGCTCGACGACGGCGATCACGACGAGGAGCCCCGCCACCCGCCGGCCGACGATCTCGCGGCCCGTGTCGCGTACGTACGCCAGGAGCCCCAGGAGCACGGCCAGAGCGGGAACCGCCCAGCTCTCGGCGGTTTCCATCACCCTCGACAGGTCATCGCGCAGCGTGGAGAGCGGCCATTCGTCGCCGCCCAGCATACCGACGCACCCCTGGATCTCGAAGAATCCGTGCTCCAGTTCCCACCGCTCCCGCCGCAGCTCCCACGTCGGAACGGCGGCCAGGGCCGCCGCGACGAGCCAGGCGGGAACGGCGAGCGTCGCCGGCAGGTGTGGACGCCTCACGCCCGGTCCAGGTCCGGCAGGAACGGGTGCATCACGACCCGGCATGATCATCTCCTCCCGCGACCCCCCAACCTAACGGCCGGGCGGTGGGCAGGAACCCGAAATGATCAGAAAAAAGCCTCAGCGGGCGGCGCGCACGGCGTCCCGCGCCGCGCGGGCGAGCTCCTCGTCGTGCGGCCGGCCCAGCTCACGCGCGAGCTCGATCGTCCGGTCGAGCAGGGCCAGCGCCTCGTCAGGGCGGCCCGCCGCGCGGCAGGTCTCGGCGTAGGTGTGCAGGAAATCGATCTCCATCTGCACCTCGGCCAGCGGTTCCAGCAGCTCGAAGGCCCGCCGGTGGTGGTCGAGCGCCTTCTCGGGCGAACCCGTGATCCGCAGCGCGACACCGAGATAGTTGTGACACCAGGCCTGGTTGTGCTGGAGATTGTGCTGCTCGGACAGCGTCAACGCGTCGTGCAGCGTGCGTAGCGACTCCGCCTGATCGTCCGGCGCCAGCGCGAGACCGAGCGTGACGAGCCCGGTGACCCGCGCGGGCCCGTCCGCCAGGGCGAGGGACGCCCGGGCGAGCTCGACGGCTTCGCCACGCCGCCCGAGGTGGAGCGTCACCCATCCGTCGAAGGCCAGCGCCTGCGACTGCCCCATCCGGTGCCCGAGCTTCTCGAACAGCTCGCGTGCCCGGCGGAAGTGCGCCCGCGCCGCTTCGAGGTCGCCGAGGTCTCGGCGTACGAAGCCGATGCGCAGCGCGAGGGCGGCGGCGATGTCGTCGTCCGGCCCCGACCGCTCGGCCGCCTCGTAGGCCGACAGCGCCTCGCCGAGACGTCCGGCGGCGGCATGGGCGAAGCCGAGGTCCGCGAGCAGCGCGGCCCGCTGCCGACCACGGCCGAGACGCCCCGCGGCGTCCGCGGCGGCCTCGAGCAGGCGTGCCTGGTCGTCGGTGCCGCGGTGCCGGAAGAACCAGACCCGCATGGCCTGCGGCAGCTCGGCCACCACCTCGTCCATGCCGAGCCGTACGGCGGCGTCGAAGCAGGCCACGAGGTTGACGTATTCGAGGTCGAACCACGCCATCGCCTTCGCCGGGTCTCCCGGCGCGGGGTCCTTGCGGTGCGGCGAGGGCAGCGTGCGGTCGTGGGCGACGGCCTGCGCCAGGTAGTGCGTCAGCACCCGGCGCAGCGCGGCCTCGGCCCGTGGCTCCTCGTCGGCGGCGAGGTCCGCCGCGTACTGCCGGATCAGATCGTGCATCCGATATCGCCCGGGCGTGGGCTCCTGCACCAGGTGGGCGTCGACCAGCTCCTCCAGCGCGGCGGCGGCCCGGTCGGGCGGCATGTCGGCGAGCGCGCCCGCCGCCGACGCGTCGAAGTCGGTGCCCGGCAGCACGCCCAGCAGCCGGAACATGCGGCGCTGAGCCGTGTCGAGCTGCTGCAGCGACATGCCGAAGGCCGAGTCGAAGCGGCTGGGGGTGGCGCGCAGCCGCTCGGCCAGCACGGCCACCGTCCAGCCCGGGCGGTGGCGAAGCCGCGCGCCCGCCATCCGCAGCGCCAGCGGGAGCCCGCCGCACTGGCGCAGCACCTGGCCGACCGCCTCCTCTTCGGTGAGCGAGAGCCCGGCGGCCCGGCCGAACAGGTGCGCCGCGTCGTCGTCGGCCAGCGGCTCCAGGGACACCGGCGGCACCGCGTCCAGGCTGACCAGCCGGTGGCGGCTGGTGACCAGCACCGCGGACTTCCCCGCGCCCGGGAGCAGCGGACGCACCTGCTCGGCGTCGACCGCGTTGTCGAGCACGACGAGAACCCGCAGGCGGGACAGCTCCGACCGCCACAGCGCCGCGCGTTCGGCGGTGCCGGCCGGGGGGTGCGTGACGTCCAGCGCGCCCAGCAGCCGGCCCAGCGCGGCGTGCGGCTCCAGCGGCTCCTGCCCCGGGGTGAAGCCCTGCAGGTCGAGATAGAGCCCGCCGTCCGGGAACGCGGGGACGAGCCGATGGGCCACGTGTACGGCCAGGCTGGTCTTGCCCACACCCGCCATGCCGTCGATCGCCGACGCTCCGGTGGTGCGGATCAGCTCTTCGACCAGCGCGCACTCCGCTTCCCTGCCGGTGAAGTCGAACAGGTCGGCCGGCAGATCGTTGCGCCGCCGGGCGGGCGCCGCTCCGGCTTCGGCCGCCTCGGCCCACAGCGCGCGCAGGGGCCGGGGATCGCGTCCCACGGCCCGGCACAGCGCCACGACGGCCTCCCACGGCGGCACGAGCCGGCCGGTCAGATATCGCGACAACGACGAGCTGCTCAGCCCTGTCTGGCGGGCGAGGGCGCGCAGGCTGAGCCCGCTCAGCTCCTTGATCCGGGCGAGCTGAGCCACCAGTCGTTCCTGGGGGCTGGACACGTGAAACACCGTACCCGTCCCGGCCCGTACGGACGGATCGGCGACGCGTTCGCGCAGGTCAAGAGCGCTATCGGTGTCCCACGGTGTCCCACGGGGCAGGCGGCACCGGGCACGGCGATGGTCGGATAACGCCTGTCGGAAACACCCGCGACGAAGGAGCAGCGATGTCGACCGAGCGCATGCCGAACCCGGCGGCTCTGATCCCCGAGGCGATGGAGGCCCTGATGGCGCTCAACAGGGCCGTCGCGGGCGCCGGAGTGGACGGCAGGGTGCTGGCGCTGAGCCACCTGCGGGCCAGCCAGATCAACGGCTGTGCTCCCTGCGTCGCCGGGGGCGTCCACGAGGCCCGGCGGCACGGCGCGACCGCAGACCAGGTGCACGCCGTCGCCGCGTGGCGGGAGACGCCGTGGTTCAGCGACGAGGAGCGCGCCGCGCTGGCCCTGACCGAGGCCGTGACCCGGCTCGCCGACCGGCCCGACCCCGTGCCCGACGAGGTGTGGGACATGGCCGCCACGCACTTCGACCAGAAGGAGCTGGCCGCGCTGCTGCTCAACATCGCGATCGCCAACGCCTTCAACCGGCTCAACGTGCCGGCCCGCCGGCAGGCGGGCCAGTGGTGACGCCGTCCCCCATCACCGTTCACAACGACACATCACAGAGAGAGGAAGTCGTCATGTCGAAGACCACCACCGCCAAGGGCCAGACGTACGACGGGTTCACCGAGGAAGAGCGCGACGCGATGAAGGATCGCGCCAAGGAGCTCAAGACGAGCGCGCGGCGGGGCGCCAAGGCCGACACGGAGAGCGAGGTGCTCGCGAAGATCGCCGAGATGCCGGAGTCCGACCGGGTCATCGCCGAGCGGCTGCACGCCGTGATCAAGGCCAGCGCGCCCACCCTGACCCCGAAGCTGTGGTACGGCATGCCGGCGTACGCCCACAACGGCAAGATGGTCTGCTTCTTCCAGGCCGCGGCGAAGTTCAAGGCCCGCTACGCGACGCTCGGCTTCAGCGACGCGGCCAACCTCGACGACGGCGCCATGTGGCCGGCGTCGTACGCCCTGACCGAGCTGACCCCCGAGGTCGAGGCGAGGATCGCCGCGCTCCTGAAGCAGGCGCTGACCTGAGAAGGTCCGGCTTTTTCGTGACGTCAGCCCACGAGCGCCGAACCGAAGACCCACGGGGACGTCTGGGAGATGAAGTCCCCGGGGAATCCGAGCTCGAAGCCGGTGGCCTCCTCCAGACGGGCGATGCTTTCCGGCGGCAGGGTGAGGTCGGCGGCGGCGAGGTTGTCGCGGAGCTGGTCGAGATCGCGCGCCCCGACGATGGGATGGATCACGCGCGACCGGCTCGCGGTCCACGCGATGGCCACCTGGGAGGGCGTCGCGCCGAGGTCGTCGGCGACGTCCTGCACCACCCGGGACATCGCGTGATCACGGGCCGAGAGCGACTCCGCCTTCAGCCGGCCACCGGTCGCGGGGGCGCCGGGGCGGGTGTACTTGCCGGACAGCACGCCGCCGCCCAGCGGGCTCCACGCGGTGACGCCCAGCCCCAGCGACTCGGCCATCGGCAGCAGCTCGCGTTCGATGTCACGCTGGAGCAGGCTGTACGGCACCTGGAGACCGATGAACGGGCTCCACCCATGCCACTGCGCCAGCGTGTTGGCCCGCGACACGATCCAAGCGGGGGCGTCGGAGATCCCCACGTACAGAACCTTGCCGGAGCGGACCGCGTCGTCCAGTGCGCGCATGGTCTCCTCGATCGGCGTGTCGCGGTCCCACATGTGCACCCAGTAGACGTCCAGGTAGTCCGTACGCAGCCGGCGCAGGCTGGTCTCCAGCGACGCCCGCAGGTTCTTGCGGTGGTTCCCGGCCGCGTTGGGGTCGGCGCGGTCGCGCGACACGGTGTATTTCGTGCCCAGCACGAACGACTCGCGCCTGCCCTCCAGCAGCTCGCCGAGTATCCGCTCGCTGGCCCCGTCGCGGTAGTTGATCGCAGTGTCGATCATGTTGCCGCCGGCCTCGGCGTACAGGTCGAGCATGCGCCGGCACTCCGGCAGCGGCGCGCCGACGCCGCCCTGCTCGCCGAAGGTCATGGCGCCCAGGATCAGCTCGGAGACCCGCAGGCCGCTCGCGCCCAGCGTCCGGTATCTCATGCCGTCACCGATCCGGTGAACAGCTTCGCGGCGGCGGCGGCGATCTCTTCCTGCGACACGTCTCTTATGTGCTGGTTCAGTGCCCAGCGATGCCCGTACGGGTCGAGCAACTGGCCGGTGCGCTCACCCCAGAAGGCGTCGTGCAGGGGCTCGAAGACCGTGGCGCCCTCCTTCAGCGCCCGTTCCCAGGCGGCGTCGACGTCCGCGACCTGCAGGTGCAGGGCCGCGGACGTGCCGCCGAGCGCGGCCGGGGAACACATGCCCCGCTCGGGCATCTCCCCTGCCACAGCGAGACGGGTGTCGCCGAGCACGAGGTCGACGGTCAGGGTGCGCCCTCCGGGCAGGGTGAGACGGCCGGTCTCGCGCGCGCCCAATGCCTCGGCGTACCAGGCGGCGGCCTTGTCGGGATCGGAGACGACCAGATGGATCGCGATGTGCGTCATGGCAAGGACCATACACACTGTCTGGACATATCGTCCAGATCAAATGTATGGACGTGCCGTCCATACATGCCGTCGTACTCTTGGTCGCATGTCTTCCAAGCGCACCGTTCCCTCCGCGCGCCGTTCGGGCGCCGCGGCCTCCGCAGAGCTTCGGGAGCGCATCCTGTCGGCGACGCGTGAGCTGCTGCGGGAGCGCTGCTTCGACACCCTGAGCGTGAGCGACATCCTGACCGCGGCCAAGGTGTCCCGGGCCAGCTTCTACTTCTATTTCCCGAGTAAGCAGGCGGTGCTCGCCGAGCTCGTACGCGAGGCCGTGACGCAGGGACAGCAGGCGGCCGAGCCCTGGACCGGCGGGCGGCAGGACCCGGCTGCCGCGCTCCGGGCCGGCGTGACCGACGGCGCACGGCTGTGGCGCGCGAACGCGGGCGTGCTCATGGCGATCGTGGAGAGCTGGGGCTCCGATGACGACCTGCGCGCCCTGTGGCTCGAACAGATGGACCTGTTCACCGAGGCCGCCGTGGCCCGCATCCGATCCGACCCGGAGGCGCTGCGGCACCTCGGCGACGCGGACGTACGCGCCGTGGCCGCCTCGCTGACCTGGCTGGGCGAACGGCTCTACTACCTCGCCGCCGCAGGGGTGCCGCCCTTCGACGACGAGCAGGTCCTCATCGACGTGCTCACCAATGCGTGGACCTCGCTGCTCTACGGCCGGTGAACCAGGCGGCGCCCTCTCCCACGCTCAGGCCACGCCGCCGTCGTCCGGTGGGGCGGGGGGCACCTCGTGTGCGGTGAGGCGTACGGCGAGCGCCGCCGCGGCGCCGGAGAGCCCGGACCAGCGCCGGCCGCACAACAGCAGGTTGCGCTTGGCCCAGGAGTTCGTCAGGTCCACGACCCGCAGGTCGTACGTACGCCGCCAACGGTCGATCGCGCGCGCGGGAACCACCGCGATGCCGACGCCGGCCGCCACCGCGCTGCAGATCGCCTCCGTCGTCGGCAGATGCGCCCGATAGCGAGGGCGGAGCCCGAGCGGCTGGGCCTGCCCGCTCAGGTGCTCCTGCAGCGGGTTCCCCTCGGTGAAGCCGACGAACGGGTGGCCGAGGCACTCGCTGAACGCGACGTGAGCCCGCGCGGCCAGCGCGTGGCCTGGCGGCGTGACGACGACCAGCGGGTCGGGACGCAGCATCGCCCGTTCCAGCCGGCCCGAGTCCACCGTGTCGGCGATGATCCCCAGCTCCGCCCGGCCGTCGGTGACGGCGGCGACTATCTCGTGGCTCGGCCGCTCCTCCAGCTCCAGGTCGATGTCGGGATTGTCGGCCATGAAGCCGACTATCACCGACGACACGAGCGTTTCGGTTGCCGAAGTATTCGCCGAGATCACCAATGTGGACCGCAGGCCGTCGGAATATCGCGACAATTCAGAACGCATCCGAGCAATCTGCTCAACGACCTGACGGGCATGGGCCACCAGCAGCCACCCTGCCGGTGACGGCACGACACCACGGCGATGCCGGATCAGCAGCGGCGCTCCCAGAGCCTTCTCCATCGCCTTGATCCTCGTGCTGGCCGAAGCCAGCGACAGGTGTGACCGCTCCGCGCCCCCGGTGATGCTGCCCTCGTCGACTACCTGTAGGAACAGCTGAAGATCGGTCAGGTCGTACGTCATGGTCGAGACGCTACCCACCTCGGTCCCACTGGGGAGGCTTCGGGTGAGCCGAAGGCTCGCCCCCAGAAGAACTCATTGTGAACTCGGGTGCAGACGTCAAGACTTTGTACTGATAACAGGATCTACAGATTCCCCATTGGGAGGCATGAATGAACCACATCGCCGCGGACTGGGGTTTGGACCAATGGGCGGACCGGATCCTCGAACAGGCCGGCGTCGGAGTCACCATCCTGGATCGCCACGGAACGGTGATGTACTACAACAAGTGGGCTTCGGAGCACCTCGACCGGAAGCCCGAATACATCGGAGACGACGTCCGGAAGCGACATCGCCGAGCGGTGACCAATCCCCGTTTCGACGCCATGCTCCGGCTCTTCGAAGAGGGCCGCGTCGAGCCGGTGCGCTACGTCGCCAGGCCGTACGGCAAAACCACGATCCTGGTCACGGTCTCACCGATCCGAGTGGACGGCGAGCTGGTCGGCTTCTCGCAGATCGTCCTTCTCAAGGACGAGATCCAGGAGCTCTGCGCCCGGTTCGACACGTCAGGACGCGAATCCTTCGAGCGAGAAATGCTGCCCTGACCTCGATCTTTCCTGCCCATGACGGTGACAGGCCGATACGCGAAAGCCGCGAGGCCTCGTCAGACAGAGGGGCTCTGCCGGCGGCTCGCCGGACCGAGGTCCCGTCCGTCGAGAACCTCGATGTCCGTGATCTTCGTCGCGGTCGAGTCCAAGCTCAGCCAGACAACGTGGTCACCGTCGCGTTCCAACTGCACCACATAGCAACCTGAAGACCCTGGCGGGGCGGTCAAGAGGTTGGCGCACGTGGGTTTACAGGTGCACACGCCGTAGAACAGCAGGTCCTTGACCGTGTCGGCGAGCGGATCGCTTTCGTCCTGCTCGCGCAGCAGAGTGATGATCTCGGCGGCGAGGTCGGGAAACACATCCGTCAGGCGGGGATGCGGTTCGGCAGTCACGAACGGCACGTTACACAAGCGCCCATCCCGCTCGTAATAAGCGAATTGCTTGAAAACGGAGCCAGTCAGCCCCGCTGGAGGCGGTTACGGGCTGGTCGCATGAACGGGCGTCGCGGTAGCGGTCGCTGTACGCAGCGCCAGGCCGGCAAGCTTGTTCAGAGGCCCGGATCCCTTCGCGATCGGGCAGTGGCCGTTCCGTTTCGCGTAGGTTCTTCAGGTGGTGCCATGCGTGGCCGCATCCGGCGGCGCAGTAGCGCTCACGCCGACGCCCATCCGCGACCGTCAGGAGCGCGACCAGAAGACGGAATGCCTTGACGTGCTCGTCCTGTGGCAGATTGACGATCTTCGCCAGTTGCCCGGGCAGTCGCCCGCGCGTTATCAGTACCGCCGGAGTGTGGGTGACCCGAATACCCGCCAACTGGACACTTTCCGGCCCGTCCTCGGCGACGGCACCGGCCTGCATGCAGTAGTAGGCAAGCTCGCGGAGCACGACCAACTGGTGCTCGGCTTCCAGCCCCTCGAACCAGACGACACCCTGCGGCATCGGACGAAGGCCCTGCGCCAGTTCATTCAGAATGACCGCATGCTCGTGCACGTCACTCTGCCTATCATCACGGCCCCTCGCTGAGCACCGGCGCGACTTCACGAGTTGCTACGCGCGGCCTGGAACAGCTTGCTGATCCCCGTGGGGGGTGGTCCGTGTCGCTGGCCTGCTTTGGCTGCCTTCGTGCCCGTACGGACGGCACCGATCGGCAATGTCGGCTTTGGCTTCCCGTCGCCTCCGGGCAAGATCTCGCGGTTAGCGTCGTGCGGCCACATTCCGCACGTGAAGGTCTGAAGCCATGCCTGAACTGTCCCGCAGAAACTTCCTCGGCACTGCCGCTGCCGTAACAGGAGCGGCCGCCGTCGGCGCCGCGTTGCCCGGCGCGAGCGCCGCCGCGGCCACCCCGCAGAAGAAGCCCGGTCACCCGCCCAAGCCGTACGGCGACATCCGTGACGTCAAGCACGTCATCGTGATCATGCAGGAGAACCGCAGCTTCGATCACTACTTCGGCGCGATGAAGGGCGTGCGCGGTTTCGGTGACCGCTCGACCATCGTGCTCCCCGGTGGCAAGACCGTCTGGGAGCAGCCGAAGACGTTGACCGACGGGGCCGAGACGCAGTACCCGTGGCGGCTGAGCGGCGCCAAGACCTGGAGTGGGGCGACCCCGCCGAGCGCCGAGCTCGGCGCCGCCAACTACGGCGGCACCAGCCACGGTTGGACCGACCAGCACGGCGCCTGGTACGGCGGCCTCATGAACGGCTGGTACTACGCCAAGGGCGGCCCGACCACGCTGGGCTACCTGGACCGCCGTGACCTGCCGTTCCACTACGCCCTCGCCGACGCCTACACGGTCGGCGACGCCTACCACTGCTCCGTGCTCAGCGCCACCGGGCCCAACCGCACCTTCCTGTGGGGCGGAACGATCAACGCCGACCACAAGCACGGCAGCTTCACCGCGTACGACGGCGGCGACGAGCGCGGCAAGTTCCTGCCCTGGGAGTCCTACGCCGAGACGCTCCAGAAGGCGGGCGTCAGCTGGCGGGTCTACCAGTGCGCCGACGACTACGGCGACAACGGCCTGGAGTATTTCAACACCTTCGGCAAACTCGACCCCACCCAGGGCGGGACGGCCGCACCGGGCGACGTCTTCTACGACAACGGCGTGAAGAACGTCCCCGAGCCGGTCACCGGGCTGTCGGGCAACGCCGACAACCTCATCGCCGCGATCCGCGCCGACGTGCTCGGGGGCACCCTGCCGCAGGTGAACTGGATCGTGAACAACCAGTTCTTCTCCGAGCACCCGGTCACGGCGCCCAGCAACGGCGCGTACTTCCTCCGCGGCGTGCTCGAGGCCCTCAACGCCGACCCCGACGTGTTCGACTCGACCGTGGTGATGATCAACTACGACGAGAACGACGGTCAGTTCGACCACGTCCCGCCGCCCGTGCCGGGGCCGGGCGAGGCGGACGAGTTCGTCTCCGGCACCATGGCCGCGTACGGCGTCACCGAGCCACTCCCCGTCGGGCTCGGCTTCCGCGTGCCGCTCATCCTCGTCTCGCCCTGGACCCGCGGCGGCTGGGTGACCTCGGAGGTCTCCGACCACACCTCGGTCATCCAGTTCATCGAGAAGTGGACCAGCGCGCTCGGCAAGCCCGCCATCTCGCCCAACATCAGCGACTGGCGGCGCAAGGTCTGCGGCGACCTGACGTACGCCTTCGACTTCGAGAAGCCCGTTTACGGCATGCCCGACCTGCCCGAGACCGGGCCGCTCATCCCCGAGACGCGGTACACCCCGCTGCCGGGCGACAACACGATGCCGACGCAGGAGGAGGGCACCAAGCGGGCGCGGCCGCTGCCGTACCAGCCGAACGCCAACCTGACCGGGTTCACCGGCGGGCCGTCCGGCACCGTGGCGAACCTGACGTTCAGCAACGAGGCCCCGTTCGTGACCAAGGCGAGCCACTTCTCCGTGTACAACAACCGCGCCGGGATCCCGTCGCTGGCGCAGTATCCGGCCGCGTTCCCGGGCCAGTACACGGTCGCCGCGGAGTCGACCGTGTCCGGCACCGGCGCCGTGGGCTCCTCCGCCGGCGACACCGCGTACGACATCACCGTCATCGGCCCGAACCGTTTCCTGCGCCGATTCGCCGGCGACGTCGCCACGGCGGGCAAGGACCTCGTCGTCGAGGCGGACTACTACGACGGCAAGTCGACGAAGAACCCGAAGCTGAAGCTCTGGCTGCGCAACAACGGCAACACCCGCGTGACGTTCACGATCACCCACAACAACTACATCTCCGGCAAGCCGCACACCGTGAAGGTCAACGCGCACGGCAAGGAGGCGTGGACGGTGAACCCGGTGAAGGAAAGCGACGGCTGGTACGACGTGACGGTCACGGTCGACATCGACGGGGGCTGGTCGCAGCGGTTCGTCGGCCACCTCGAGACCGGTGAGGCCAGCATCACCGGCTGATCCGGCGACCACATCGACGGCAGGCCCTTCCCACCACACGGCGCTTCCCACCACACGGCGCTTCCCACCACACGGCCCTTCCCGCCACGCCTTGACCGCGAGTGAATCGCGTCCGGGCCCGCGGGGAGGGCCTGCCCTTCCCGGGCGCCGCGGCATGCCGTTGCCGACCGGTCAGCGCGGGGCGGGAAAGACCCGGCCGGCCTGTGAACGGCGGTCGGTCGACCGGTGCGACGCGTTCGGCTCCGGAAGCGGCGGATCGAGGAGCCGGCTATGGACCACCGGGACCGACGACATCGGTGAAATCAACCTCGACCGGTCGCCTCGCGGGAAAAGTATGGTTTCGCCGCTTCCAGCCGCGGCACCGAGATGCCCAATCGGCGTGCTTCGGCCAGGGTGTCCCGGCACACCTCACGCGGCTCCTCGGCCTCGGGGTCGGAGTGCGCGGCGAAATTCGCCCGTAGGGGCGCGAAATGAGCGGTCACCCAGGCGAGCAGCGGGGCGGTCAGCCAGGTGGGCACACGGAACAGCAGCACACCGCCCCTCTGACGCCGCAGGTCGACGCCGCGCGCCTCGATGAGCGGCAGAAGCTCGCGACCGGCCAGCAGCCCCTCGCGCAGGTCGCGCGTCGCCCCGGCCAGCTTGGACAGGGAACCCAGCCGCAGGCCCTGTGAGAACAGGCCGGCATCCGACACGAAATGGACCCACAGCCAGCCGCGGAAGTCAGGCCGCTCCTTGATCCGGAGCCCGGCCTCGCGAAACGCCTGGCGCACGGCCCGCTCCCGGTCGGTCGGGGGCGGGCCGAGGGTGCCGAAGACGACCGACGGCAGCAGCGCCCCACGGAGCACGCCGTCCGCGCCGAAACCGCCACCGGCCTGGGGAAAGCCCCAGGCGACCCGGTCGACGGGGAGTGTGCCGATCGCGGACAGCGGCTCGGCCCAGATGTTGCCGAAGACCAGCACCGTGGCCTGGCCGACACGCGGGGACAGGAAGGCCGTCGCCTCCGGGAGGCGATGGTGCGGCACGCTGAGCACGATCAAGTCGAAGTCGTGGTCCGGCTCCAGCGCCTCGCGATAGCGCACCGGCCACCTCTCGACGACGCGCCGCCCCCACACCCGGCGCCGCATATCGATCAGGTCGAGGTCCACCGCGTCTCCGTACGTCGCCGCACGGCCCGGCCGGACGTAGAACTCGACGTCATGTCCCGCCTGTTGCAGGGCCCAGCCGTACACGGTGGCGATCACGCCCCGGCCGAACATCAGGATCTTCACGCTGCACCTCGCGGGGTATGATCTGGAGACAATCTCCACTTTGAAAAATATGGAGGTCATCTCCACTTTGTCAACGCGAGGGAGCGCATGACCGCCCACAAGCCGCTGCGGGCCGACGCCCGACGCAACCGCGATGTCCTGATCGCCAAGGCACGAGAGGTCTTCGACGCCGGCGACTTCTTCGACCTACGCTTCGACGACTTCGCACGCCTGGCCGGAGTGGGCACCGGCACGCTCTATCGCCACTTCCCCACGCGGGAGGCACTGGCCGAGGCGGTCTACCACGGGGAGGTCGCCGCGCTGTGCGACCGCGCCCGGCAGCTCCAGGCCGCGCTGCCCCCGGCGGAGGCTCTGGCGACCTTCCTACGCGGCATGGTCGAGCACATAGACGCCCACGAGGGCCTGGCCCGGACGCTGTCCACGCTCATGGCCGATCGCTCGGGTGCCCTCGCCGAGGGCACCCGAGCACTGGAACAGGCCGTCACCGACCTGCTGGCCGCCGCCGCGCAGGACGGCGCCGTTCGCGACGACGTGGGCGCCGGCGCCGTGATGATGGCGCTGCACGGCATCGGCGCGGCCCATGACCGCCCCGATTGGCGGGCCGCGGCCGACGACGTCATCACCCTCGTGCTGGACGGGCTGCGCCACCCGCTGTGACAGCGTCGCCGCCCACCGGCACGCTAGCGTTACGGCCTGATGAACCGACTTTTCCGGGGCGACGTCGAAGGCCCCCAGCTCCTGCAACGGGCCTTCTGGATGTCGTTCGGGCTGCTGTTCCTGACCCCGGTCGGGGTGGCGGTGGCCCATTACGAGGGAACGCGGCGCTGGCTGGGCCTGGCGGCCATGGTGGTGTTCGCGCTGATGTACTACGCGGCGGCGTTCGTACGGTGGAGATGGGACGACCCGTACACGGTGCGGTCGGTGACGGTGCTGGTGACGTTCGCGCTGCTGGCGGCAGGGCTGCCGCCGCTGTTCGGGCTCGACTGGCTGGGTCTGCCGATCTACCTGGCATACGTGCTGGCGATGTCGCTGCCGCCGCGGTGGGCCTCGTACGGGGTGCTGGGGTCGACGGCCGTCGTAGCCGTGGACGGGATGCTGCTCGGCGCCCCGGCCACGATGATCGGCGGATTCGCTCTGGTGCTGCTGGCGCTCGGGATGATGATGGTCGCGCTCCGGCACTCGCGGACGCTGGTGGTGCAGCTGCGCGAGGCTCGCGGCGAGGTCGCCCGGCTCGCCGCCGCCGACGAGCGGTTGCGCATCGCCCGCGACCTGCACGACCTGCTCGGCCACAGCATGTCGCTGATCGTGCTGAAGAGCGAGCTGGCGCGGCGGCTGGCCGACCGGGACCTGGCCCGCGCCATCACCGAGATCGGCGACATCGAGTCGGTGGCCCGGTCGTCGCTGGCGGACGTGCGCGAGGCGATCTCCGGCTACCGGCGGCGTGACCTGAGCGAGGAACTGGACGGCGCGCGGACGGTCCTCGCAGCGGCCGGAGTGGACACGACGGTGCGGATGGCGGGCGCGCCCCTGCCGGAGGCGGCCGACGGCGTGTTCGGCTGGGCGGTGCGCGAATCGGTCACCAACCTCGTCCGCCACGCACGCGCCTCCCGCTGCGTCATCGAGGTGGGACGCGACGGCGACGACGCGGTGCTGGAGGTCCGCGACAACGGCCGGGCCAAGGGGAAGCACGTTCCCGGCAACGGCCTGAACGGCCTGTCCGAGCGCATCGCGGCCGAGGGCGGCACGATGGAGTCCGGCCCGCTGCCGGGCGGCGGCTTCCGGGTGGCCCTCCGCGTTCCCATCGGGTCTGCCTCATGATCAGAGTCAAGCCGGCGGAGAAGGCCGGATGGTTCAATACCGGCCGGGACGAGTGGAGAGACCTCGGCCCGTCACGGCAACCACTGTGACCAGTGGCAAGACGCCACGAAGGAGGGCCTTGGCGGCGATCGCCCCGTCCACGTACGACGGGTGGCGAAGTGAGTGATTGTCACAGCCTGAGCCCTCAGGACGTCGGTGTCGGCGGACGTCTTCGGCGGGCGTCAGTCGAACAGTACCGTCATGTCCAAGCCCCCCTCGGGGCGTGGATGGGCGGTCAACTGCGCGCCGTGTGCTTCGGCGACGGCCTGCACGATGACCAGGCCCAGTCCGTGGCCGTCGGCGGTGTGGGTTCGTTCCGTACCGAGTCGCTGGAACGGTTGGAACAGCCGCCGTACGTCCTGCGATCGGATGGTTGGGCCGGTGTTGCCGATCGACAGGCGCGCGTGACCGTTCGTGAGTTCGGTGGTGATGGTGACGTGCCCGTCGGGAACATTGTGGCGGAGCGCGTTGTCGACCAGATTGCCGATCATGCTGGCGATGAGGTGGGGGTCACCGCTCAGCGGTGCAGGGTCCAGCGATGCCTGAACCGTAATGGATCGCCGGCTGGCCTTTGCACCGCGCGACGTCATCACCCGGTTGGTGACATCAGCCAGGTCGACCACTTCCCAGTGCTCGATACCCTTCTGGCCTTCCGCCAGCGTGAGCAGGGCGTCGATCAACCGTTCCTGCCGTTCTCCGAGACTGAGCGCTTCCTCGCACGCGGCTCGCAGGCTCGCCTCGCTCGCGCAGGGGTCCGCGAGCGCGACCTGGAGTACGGCGCGCTGACCGGCCAGCGGGGTGCGCAGCTCGTGCGAGGCGTTGGCCACGAAGTGACGCTGCGCTGCGAACGAGGAGTCCAGCCGCTCGAACAGGTCGTCGAGGGTGCGCCCCAGCTTGGTCAGCTCATCGTCCGGGCCGTGCAGGCCGAGCCGCCGGTTGAGGTTGGTGGCGGAGATCTCCTGGGCGGTCGCGGTCATGGCGCGCAGCGGGCGGAGGAAGCGTCCGGCCAGCCACCACGCGGCCGGCACGGTAAGGACCACGACGATGACCGCGACGGTCGCGAGCGCGGCGTCGACCTGCTGGGTGGCCGTGTCGGGCGGAAGGACGGCATCCCCCGCCTGGAGGCGGGTCCGACCTCTCCCGAAGAGGAAGCCGGCGACCAGCAGCATCGGCACGGCCACGGCCAGAACCAGGCCGGCGTACAGCGCCGTGAGCTGCACGCGCAGGGACGGCCTGCGCAGGTGACGCCGGGCACGGCCGGTCACCGTCAGGTGCGATGCGGGATTCATCGCGGGACTCCGATCCGGTAGCCGCCCTCGCGGACGGTTTCGATCACCGGCGGTTCGCCGAGTTTGGCCCGCAACCGGTGCACCGTCGTCTTGACGGCCGTGGTGAACGGGTCAGCGGCTTCGTCCCAGACCCGTTCCAGCAACTCCTCCGTGGACACAACCCGGTCACCGGCGGCGAGCAGGCATTCCAGCAGGGCGAACTCCTTCGGGGTCAGCATCATGCGTCGCCCGCCACGAAAGGCCACCCGCCGGCTCGGGTCCAGGGTCAGATCTTCCGCCTCGAGGATCGGAGGTACGGCGGGCGTCGAGCGGCGCCCCAGCGCGCGCACGCGGGCGACGAGTTCGGCGAAGTCGAACGGTTTGGGCAGGTAGTCGTCGGCGCCCAAGCCCAGGCCCTCGACCCGGTCTCGCACGGTGCCTGCGGCGGTGAGCATCAACACGCGCGACCCGGCGCCACCGGCGGCGATGTCACGGCACACGTCGTCGCCGGGTGTGCCGGGCAGGTCGCGGTCCAGCACCACCACGTCGTATCGGGTGGCCGCCAGGTGGGCCAGAGCGTCGTCGCCGTCGAGAACGACGTCCACCGCCATGCCCTCGCGGCGCAACCCGGCCCCGATCGCCCTCGCCAGAATCTCGAAGTCTTCGACGACCAGAACGCGCACGACCGTCCTCTTTTCGCCGGTGGGTTGGTGCCGTCCCGTCTACCGCGCTCGGTAGGCGGCGACCGCACTGCTCACGATGCCAGGGATCGGGTGTCAGCCGGGTGTCAGCGGCCGACACCCGGCTGACACCGGCCGTGCCGTACAACCATCCCGGAACAGCCTCCATCACACGAGCGAAATTCTCATTCGGAAAGGACCGGACGTGGAAGATCCACAGTTGACGCGGCGTAGGTTCCTGGCCGTCACCGGTGCCAGTGCAGCGGCCGGTGGACTGCTGACGACCAGCTCGACCGCCAGCACCGATGCGGCCACACCGGACCTCACCCGGGCGGTGCTGGCGGCCTTCAAGCGCCACCAGCTCGTTGCGATCGGTGAGTCACACGGTCAGCAGGAACACGGTGACGCGCAGCAGATGCTGCTCGCCGATCCGCGGTTGCCGCAGGTGGTCGACGACATCGTCGTCGAGTTCGGCAACGCGCTGCACCAGCCCACCATGGACAGGTTCGTCGCCGGCGGGGCGGTCGATGACCCGGTGTTGCGGCAGGTCTGGCGGAACACCACGCAGTCGCCCGGGGCCACCGGCGACCAGCCGATCCGTGAACAGTTCTTCCGGACTGTGCGGGCCGTCAACTGGACGCTGCCCCCAGAGCGAAGGATCCGGGTGCTGCTCGGGGACCCGCCGATCGACTGGTCCCGCATCACCACACAAGACCAGGTGGATGACTTTCTCGACCAACGTGATGCCCACATGGCGTCAGTGGTGGAGCGGGAAGTGCTCGCCAAGGGACGCCGGGCACTGATCTGCTACGGCAGCGGGCATGTGATGCACTCGCCGGCACCAGGGCAGAACGCCGACCACGGAGTTCCACTGATCGAGGAACAGACCGGCCAGCACGTCTACGTGATCGTGGCCGGCAGCCATCCCCGCCTGACAACCTGTCCCCGGCGCACCGTGATCCCGTGCCGGGGCACGTGGCTGGAATCCACCGACGCGGGCGAGTTCATGGACGCGCCGCGGCTGTGCGGCGTCCCGTTGGGGAAGCTGGCCGACGCCGTGCTGTACCTGGGGCAGCCGACGGACCTGACGCAGTCGCTGTGGAACCCTGCGATCTTCCTGGATCCGGAGTACTGGGCAGAACTCCAGCGGCGCAACGCGCTCAGCGGCAACGTGATCGACCTGGAACAGTACCGGCAGGAGCAGCCGATCACCTGGCCCGCGCCGTCTCCCGTGAGCTGCGCCACCGACCAGGGTCAGTGACTGCAAGATGCGCGGATTCACCCGGTTTGCGGCGAAACTCCGCCAACTCTCCGGCTGAACCTCTGCCATACGCATCCATGTTGCTCCTGGCCGGCGTGTTCGCGTCCGGGGAGATGGTGTGCGGGTGATCAAGCCCTGCGGTTGGTGCGGGTGAGATCGATGTGACATGAGACGGCCACTTCGTAATCCTTCGATTCGCTCACATCAACACGAAGGGGACGAAGTGGCCGTCAATGACATTGTGCCCGCTGCCGGGGAGTACTTCGAAGACACCCTGGCCGCGGCGAGCCCGGACCTGCTGCGCACGATGATCCGGGAGTTCGCCCAGCGGATGATGGACGCCGAGGTCGAGCAGATCTGCGGTGCCGGCTACGGCGAGGTGTCCGACCAGCGGGTCAACACCCGCAACGGCTACCGCAGCCGGCCGTGGGACACCCGGGCCGGGTCGATCGACCTGGCCGTGCCCCGGCTGCGCCGGCGACGTCGGCGACGAGGTTGTCTCCGATCATCCGGCCTCCCGCGTGGATGCTCATCCCACACCGCCTTGCAGCGATCTCGAACAGCCCTCGGTCGGGCTTCCGAATGCCCTCGACACCGGAGAGTGTGAAGCTGTCCACCGCCTCGGCCAATCCGGTCTGCTGGATCTTGCCGAACTGGTTGTCCGCGGTCCCGTTGGTGACGACGGCCACCTTCCAGCTGGCCGCGCGAAGCCGCGACAATCCGTCGATCACCTCAGGTCGACAGCGGACGAGGTACGGCATGCGCTTCCGGTAGCGTCCCCACAGCTCCTCGGCTGGCTCGGAAAGGTTGAAGTGCTCGCGGACCTGGGCGAAAAACGCCTCCTGGGTAGCCAGCCTGGTCCAGAGAGATTAATCATCCAACAGCTTCATGGTCCAGGCCACGATCGTTTGCAAACTCCGCAGCCCACACCCGGAAAGCTTCGTCCAGGTTGACGAGGGTGTTGTCTAGGTCAAAGAGCGCGAGCCGCTGCACAGCTCGCATCGTACGAGCAGCACAGCCCCTCAGGGGAGATCGGAGCTGCTGCAAATCGCCGTCACCCGTGCCCAGCGTGGCATGTGTTCTGCGTACGTCGGCATAGAACGGGGAGCCTGCTCCGTTCGTCCAGCACTACGCGATCGCCCAGCGGCTGGTCGAGCCTGACGACGCCCTGGCTGCGCTCGGCCTCGCCTCCGACACAGGTGCCGTAACCCTGGAAGGGCAACTGGAGTCCTAGGACCACCACATCTGGCTTCTCGCTGGCTCGCAGGGTGACGTCGGGCGGTTCTTCACCGATGCAGAAGCCGTATTCGTACTTCACCAGCAGTATGTGTTCGTCGAGCACCCCGAAGTCCGTGACGTCGGCTGCCAGGTGGTCGCCGACGGCGTCTTCGATGGTCCCGATCGCCTTCTGATCGACCGCGACGTGGTCGATGGGGCCAGCGAGGTTGGAGAAGTACAGCCTCCAGGCCGGTACGGTCGCCATGCCGCGTGTGGTCTTCAGCCGCGTGGTCGTGAAGGCGGCGCCGGTCAGCTTGTACTCCTCGTCGTCAGGGAAGATGTTCTCGTCGGGGTAGGGGGACAGCGCCAACATCGCCTCTCGCGGCCCGATCACGGGCACCCGCATCGTTGATCCGCCGTCCCAGCGGATCTGCGCCTCGGCCGGCGGAGCGGGCAGCGGGCCGGCCACGACCCAGCCGTACTCATTGTTGATCTGCTCGCTCACCTTCCGCGACATCATGCTCAGGTCTTCGAGCGGGACGAAACCTTTGCGCCAGATCTCCGCGGCCCCGCTGGTCCGCCAGGTCGAGACGGCTTGTGCGGCGTCTTCTTCAAACGTCGGTCTCAACATGCCAGAGCTGTCGCTGAGGAGTAGCACCGCCGCCAGAAGTATCGCGGCTAATCGCATGTGCTGATCTTGGCAGAGCGCCGCCGCTGACGTCGGCGGCGTCGACTGACTGGCCTTGCTAGGAAGATCGGGGCCTGTCTTTCCTTCCCGGCGCGGCACACGAACGGATTCGGACAACCTCAGGCGAAGCTGGAGAGCGATCTGCGAGGCGCCGGTCGCAGAAGTGAGCGGATCGCCACGGCCGCAACTCGAATACTTCATTACGAGTTAGATCACGACCGTCCAGTGCCGTCCAGGCTCGTCCTCCGCCCCTGATCGCGTGGCCTCGGCATGGCCCCTCAGTCCACGGCCGTCCAGGAGCGTCCAAGGTTGTTGTTAGCATCCGCGTTAGCAAATCACCGCTCTGCGCTGAGGATCTCCATCGCCTGGAGCACGTCGGTAACAACGTGGTCCGCCTGATGCTCATGACCGGGCCATGTTCCCCGGTCGACCCAGATCGTGTGAAGTCCGGCCGCGCGTCCGCCGGCGATGTCAGCGATGAGGTTGTCTCCGATCATCCAGCCCCCGGCGTCGAGAGTCATGCCACACCGTTTGGCAGCGATCTCGAACAGCCTGCGGTCTGGCTTACGAATGCCCTCGATGCCTGAGAGGGCGTAGGCGTCGACGGCCTCGGCCAACCCTGTCTGCTGGATCTTCCCGAACTGGTTGTCAGCGGTCCCGTTGGTGACGATGGCTACTTTCCAGCCGGACATGCGGAGTCGCGAAAGCCTATCCATCACTTCGGGCCGACAGCGGACGAGGTACGGCATGCGCTTCCGGTAGCTGCCCCACAGCTCCTCAACCGACTCCGAAAGGGCGAAACGCTCGCGCACCTTGGTGAAAAACACCGCACGATGCGGGTAGCCCGCCTGATCCAGAGCGATCAACCAGTCAACCGCCTCGCGGCTGAGGCCGTGCTCGTCAACGAACTCTGCGGCCCAAAGGTGGAAGGCTTCGTAGAGGTTCACAAGGGTGTTGTCCAAGTCAAAGAGCGCAAGCCGCTTCACGAGATGCATCGTATGAGCAGCACAGGAGCCTCCTCCGCGAGACGGTTCTGATGACCTTGAGGTTTAAGAGCGGTGCGGTTATCTCGTCCGTGCCGGCCCTCACTTGGGCCTCAGCTTGCAGTGAACCGGTTCGTGGGCCATGACGTGGCCGCTTTCGAGGTTCAGCAAATTGCCCGGTTACGCATCCAGGAGCTGGGGTGGAGCGTGCTCGCAAGATCCTGACCAAGCTGACATCACCGTATGCGACGGCTCCACTTCGTGAGACTCTCACAAAGCATTGCGTTGGCAGCCACGCACAGCTTCCAGGACCCGTTCCACGGCCGACTGGATAGCCTCGTGCTCCCAGATGCGTATCGGGATCCATCCAGCTGCCTTGAGAGCCTGGTCGACCTCTCGGTCCCTGTTCTTGTTTCGCTCGATTTTCGCAGACCAGTAAGCAGAATTACTAACGGGTGGGCGGTGATGCTCGGGACAGCCGTGCCAGAAGCATCCGTCAATGAACACCGCGACCCGGGCGCGAGAGAAGACGAGGTCGGCGGTGCTACGGATCGTGTTGAGGGGGCGGGTGTCGACCCGGTACCGGAGACCGCAGGCGTGCACGGCCCGCCTTACAGCCAATTCGGGGCGAGTATCTCGGCGACGGTTGCCCTGCATCACCTTTCGAACAGAGCTAGAGGTAGCCCAGGAATCTTGTGGAGGAGTAGCCCTCACTTCCCTCCTTCGGGTGATCAATGTTCCCTGTCTCAACCATCGTGCCTCGTGTCAATGCATGCTGCCAACCATCACAGCAGGTGATCGAGCAGGTTGGCCGAGTGAAGTCGGATGGTTCCACCCCGAACTTGCAGATCGGCCTGGGCGGCTGAGCTTGACATTTGACCGGGAAACCGTTGAGCTCTGAGGGTGCGGGGAGATCAACCGCACGCACAGACTTCCACACACACGCTTCTAGAGAGGAAGGCGGCGCAGTGGGTGGCCAAGATGCCACGAGGGACAACGGTACGGTGCTGTCGATCTTCACCGGGGCAGGAGGTCTCGACCTCGGCCTGGAGGCTGCTGGACTTGGGACGATCGGGTGCGTCGAGAAGGACACGGACTGCCTACGCACACTGGAAGTTAACCGACCGGGATGGAAGCTGCTGGACACGGCCGACATCATCGATGCCGCCGTCACACTCCGGCCGCGTGACCTGGGCCTCAGGCGCCGAGAACTTGACGTGCTCGCCGGCGGTCCGCCCTGTCAGCCCTTCTCAACAGCCGGACAGTGGGCACGTTCCGGCCGACGTGGTATGGACGATGCACGAGCGAACACAATTCTAGCGATGCTCGACCTGTTAGAACGATTCTTACCGCGTGTACTTCTGATCGAGAATGTCGCTGGCTTCCTCCATGGCCAGGTGTCCGCCCGGCCGTTCATAGAAGAGCGACTTACTCAGATCAACAACGAGAACAGGACTAGGTATCGCTTGTCGGCACTGGTAGTCGACGCGGCTGACTATGGGGTGCCTCAGCACAGACGGCGCATCATCGCCGTGGCTTCTCGCGATGGTCGGGGCTTCAAGCACCCTGATCCAACACATGCCGACTTTCCCATCCGGGCTTGGGACGCGATCGGAGACCTGCGCGAGGATCACCTACCGACACCGCTGGGCGCCTGGGCGGACCTGCTGCCCTGCATTCCCGAAGGCGAGAATTATCAGTACCTTACCGCTCGAGGCGGTGGCGAAGAAGTCTTTGGCTATCGAACACGCTATTGGTCGTTCCTACTCAAGCTCGCCAAGGACCGTCCAGCGTGGACACTCCCCGCTAGCCCCGGCCCGGCTGCCGGGCCGTTCCACTGGGATAGCCGTCCCCTCACCCTTAGAGAGCGGATGCGTCTGCAGAGCTTTCCTGACGAGTGGATTCTGACCGGGACACTTAATAGCCAGATTAGGCAAGTCGGCAACGCCACCCCGCCCCTCCTAGCTGAGGTCATGGCACGTGAGGTTGTGTCGCAACTCCTCAAGCGAGGACAGGTCTGGGCGACTCCACCCACCCTGTTGCGTCATCGGAGCGAATGCCCACCTCCTCCCCCGGCCGAGCCAGCCCCGGTCCCCGAGCGTTACCGGCACATGATCGGCCCCAAGCAAGCCCATCCCGGCACCGGTCTGGGCCCGGCTCCCGTGACAGCCATCGACGTCTGATGTGCTGACGCCGCCACGGGGGGCTAGCTCAGTAACCGTCGCGTTTGTTCACTCTTTGTCGGTCCTGGGGGCCATGATTGACAGACGCGCCAGCTACGTCCACAGGGGAGAGCATGTCAGGGAAGAGTGTGGGGGCATCAGGTCTTCCAGTTGTTCGCGTCAGCGAGATTGGGGAGTTTGTTCGCTACCACTCGTGCGAGCGGCGCTTCAAGTTGTCCCTCGACAACCGGAGGGCAGCCCGTCTGCTTCCCTTCGCTGAGCGGCTCTTCAACACTCTGGACCCAGTGCTTCAACAGGAGGGACGCCGGCGGGAAGACGAGTGGAGCGCCTCCCTTGATAAAGCTGGCCTGCTACACCTGGTGCCTGCGGCTATGCCACCTGACGGCGATGAGGACCCACCGTCCTGGCGAGCTTTCGCTGCCGCCGCATCCAGCCTTGGGGATGGGCAGCAGGCATACGCGCGCGAGGTGCAGCTTGAGGCCGACCTCGGGGCTTTCCACGTGCAAGGGCGCGCTGACTTCCTCCTACTGCTGTGGCGCTCTGGACGACCGCTCCTGCGGGTCGTCGAGTGCAAGGCGAGTCGTCGCGACCGGACCTATCAGCGTCTGCAGGTGGCGATCTACAGGGAACTCCTCCGGGCACTCCTCTCGCAGACCCCGCTGAGGATCGGCGGGGCTGTGCTGGGTCCCGACAACGTTGAGGCGGTCGTCGCGCGGATCGACGAGACGACTAACGAGAGCCAGGCAATTCTCGATCTCCCGCCATTCGACCTGGAGATGGAAAGTGCGGACGTCGGGCGCCTGCTCGCCCCTGACGGCCAACTGGCGCGAATTCTGCACACTCAGCAGTTGGAAAACCTCAATTACCAACTCGACGCTAAGTGCGATGGCTGCGTCTTCGACGTCCATTGTCTCCCGGAAAGCGCGCGGCTGCGTCGTCACGAACTCCTCGGAGTCAGCCCGGCGACCGCGCGGGCTTTGCGTGAGGCCGGCGTACCAAATGTCGACGCCCTCGCCGAACTGGACCTCGGCGGGACTGTCGCCGCGAGGCTGCGATCAGATCAGGCCTTCGACGAGCATCTGCCGCAGCTCGTGGAGATCGCTCGGGCCCGGCGGCGAACGCTTCCGGGCGGAGATGATGACGAGGATACCTTTGAGGTAATGGCACTACCTCATTCACCGCAGAGCCTCTTGCCAGAACACGAGAGGAACGCGCAGCGACTTGTACGGGTCTACCTCGCAGTCGACTATGACTACACGGAAAACCGAGTTGGCGCCCTGACTGCTCACATCACCAATAGCGACGCACAGCTACATACCGGATGGATCGAAGGACCGGATGGGAAGCGACGCCCGGACCCTGTGGTTAAGGAGAGGAAAAAGCTCGACGGGCAAAGAAATCCGGAGGGGCGTCAAGCGTATGAGGTCCGCCCGCTGAGCGGGGCAACGATCGTCCAGGTGGTCAGCTCCGAATGGACGGGGCGCTACGAAGAGGACACCGGCGCCGAGAGATTGTTGCTGGAAAACTTCATCCGCGAGCTGATCGATGCCGTGGCGCAGGTCGCTGACGCTGAAGAGGCATCGATTCACTTCTACGTATGGTCTCCGTCGGAGATGACCCAGCTCGTCGAGGCGTGCTCACGAGCCAGCTCCCGACTCTTGGGAGCCCTGCGGGAGCTTCTCGGGTGCCGGGAGAGCCTTGAGCAACTCATCTACTCCAGCCTTCAACAGGAAGTCGATCGGCGATACGCGCTCGGTTGGACGGGTCGTGGTCTTGTTGTCGCAACATCCCTGCGATGGTTCGGCCATCGTTATCACTGGGTACGCCGGGTGGGCGGCAAGGATGTTTCGCTCGATCAAGACCTTGAGCAAGACATTTTCGACTTCAAAACTGACCTCGATATCAACCCCGACGGCAGTTGGGCCCGTTCTGGCCAGGGACGTAAACACAAGTTCGAGATCCGGAGTCGCTTCCACGATTCGCTGACCGCTCCGTACTGGCGCGCATACTGGCAAACGCTCCCTGACCCGTCGACCGAGAAGAAGGCCGACGTTGCCAAAGCGATTGATCGCTACAACAGAATTAGCCAGCCCCAGCGGCTGCGCACCTATCTCACGGCGCGCGTCCACGCACTGCGGTGGATCGAGGAGCGCTGCACGTTCAAGAACCGCGAGATTGAGAAGCCGCCTGTTGCCATCGACGAAATCCAACGCTTCAGCCTGGGTGTGGACGACGCGTCTGCCGCAGCAATCGACTTCCTCCGGCTGGACCATTGGGTCCGCGGCGCGCAGTGGCTCTCAGACCACATGATCCCACCTGCCGCACGGGTCCCTACCGGCAGAACGCTGCCGCTCGCTGACGTCATGTCGGACGGCAAGAAACTGACCGCACGTATTGACTGCACAGGATTCGACGTCGACCTCCCCACCTTGGCGGTACGAAGCCGCTATCGCGAGGATGACTTTGTGCGGGTGGCACCGTGTGCCTCCGACCCTGACCGCGGCCAGACACCTCGTCAGCTGCTTACCGGCATTGCGTCGACATGCGTCATAAAGCGCATTGACTGGAGTACAGGGGAGATCGAACTAGAGCCCTTCCCAAGCTCTGGGGGTGGGGACCGCTACATCGTGCCGAGTGGCATTGCAGGACCGCCAGGAGTCCGATTCGCAACCGCGACCCTTGATGAGAGCATTACCGACTTCGTCGCGGGACGCGTTGAAGCCCGCCTTACCTCTAGCGTCGGGCGCCATGTGGTCGGGTGGTTCGACCCAGCGCAACCAGCCGTGCCAGCGGCACCTGCCATCCCCGAGGCCCAGAGGATGGACGACGAGGAGTTGCTCTCTCGGTTGGCCTTGCCCAGAGGCTCGCTCGCCACCGACCAGCGAACGGCCATCCTAGACGGCCTGGGCGCGACAGTGCAGCTCCTACAAGGACCGCCCGGAACCGGAAAGACCATGACAACCGCCGTCGCGATACTCACGCGAATTCAGCGCCAACTACCGGCTACCGGTGCGATCGTGCTGGTTGCTGCGACCACTCATACAGCGGTTGACAACCTGCTTGAGCGGATCCAGGGTGTCATTCCTGACTTCACGAGACATGCACGCTCAGCTAGGCGATCGATGCCTATCGTCCATGTGGCAAAGGTCGTAACGAAGCGTCCCGAATCGCCTTCAGGAAATGGCATCGAGGAGATACTGGCCACATCGTCGGCAAGGAAGATCAACCAATATACAAAGGGTGGCATCCTGGTTCTCGGTGGGACGACGGCCGCGCTACTCAAGCTCTCGACGGAACTCGTCAAGCGCAGGCCTTGGAAGGACCGCGGAGACGGATTCCAAACACGCCTGCTAATTGTCGATGAGGCGAGCATGATGGTTTTCCCTCATTTTCTCGCCCTGGCGAGCCTGGTGGAACCACAGGGGAAGATACTCCTGGCCGGCGATCATAGGCAGCTCTCACCCATCCTCGCCCACGATTGGGAGCGCGAGGATCGTCCTCCCACTGTTATCTACCAGCCTTTCACCAGCGCCTACGAGGCCGTGCGCAGGATCGCCTCGAACCCTGGGATCGGGCCGCGGAGCGTTCGCCAGTCAGCTCTTAGCTACACATTCCGACTGCCTCCCCTGATTGTTGACCTCATCAGCAGGCTGTACCGCCTCGACCAGATCGAGCTCGAAGGCATCGCACGCGCACTACCTGATCCGTCCGCGGCACCGATGGCCACCGGAGCAGATCTCAGCGATCCGCTGGCTGCGGCTTGGGCGGGCGATAGTGGGCTTTTCCTCGTGCTCCATGACGAACACGCTTCCCGGCAGGCTAACGAGGTGGAAGGCGAGATCATCGAGTCGATCCTCGCCAAAGCGCCACCTATGAGCCCTGGAAGCATCGCCGTCATCACACCGCATCGTGCTCAACGGGCACTTTTGACCAGCAGGCTCAGCCAGCACACGGTACCGGCAGGACCGGTGGACGTTATCGACACGGTCGAACGAGTTCAGGGAGGCGAACGGCGAGTCGTGCTCGTCTCGGGAACCGCGAGCGATCCTTCCGCAATCGCGTCAACAGCTGAGTTCCTCCTAGACCTCAATAGGTCCAACGTGGCGTTCTCCCGTGCACAGGACAGGCTCATCGTCGTTTGTTCGCGCAGCCTGCTCGACCACGTTCCTGCCGACCTGGAGCACTACCAAGGTGCCATGCTCTGGAAGTCCCTGCGCGCCCTCTGCTCGGAGGTCGTGGCCACCGGGGAGATGGCTAATCACCGTGTGCAGGTGCTTACTGTTCCTATGGATTCCGTGGATGAGCCGAAAAGCCCTATGGCGGATCACCAATGAGCCCATCCAGTGGGTGGCGGCAAACACTTGCCGCGCCATTTCCGATATCCACAGTGCGGACGCAGCAGCTCACCCGCTCGTCAAATGCCCGTACCCTTCCGGGTTAGCTCCGATCTTGTCGGCGGCCCCGTGGCGCGGTGATTTTTAGCTTGCTCTTGGGCGAGCGGGAACGGACGTGGTGGTCATCTCCTCGTCGGGCAGGCGTAGCCATGCTGGGCCGGACGCCTGGGGTCAAGCCGTCGTTCGTGTGTACATGCCTCCCGGTGACCTTCCGCGCTTACTGGTTGGCCTGCCGGCATCGACGGCTTGACCTTGGGCGGCCGGTCTGGCATCCCTTCGGGGTGACCGGCGAGGAGATGACCGCCTCCCACTTGTACCTTTCCGGCTCATCTCCGAGACCTCCCGCAGGTAGTTGTCGACCTCATCTCCATCGGAGGGCCGGGGGTGTGGGGGCGGAGCCCCCGCATGCTTGAAGGTGCGCGGTATCGTCCGGGCGTGGTCGAGCAGGTCTGGCAGCTGCGTCGTGGTGGGGAGATCCTCGGCGAGATCCGGGTGGACGAAGGTGACTTCCCCTGGTTGTCGGGGCGCTTTGTCGCCCGTTCCGGCTATGCGGCTGTGGAGCCGCTGTTCGTGGAGGAACTCGCCCTCATCGAGGCAGACGGCGAGCTTGACTACGACGCCTGGGAAGCGGTGTATGCGCGCATCAGCGACCAGGTGAAGTTGATCGCCCCGGACGGCTGGCCGGTAACGGACTTCCTCCTGCACATCAGCGGACAGGACGCATGGTTCCGCTGGAGCGACGTCCCATTGAAGGAGTAGTAGGCCGTGGGCTGGCGGCAGCACGCTCTTCCGGGCGCGGAGCTGGGGGAAGGTTAGGCGGAGCCCCCTGTGGCTCTTTTTCGTGGTGTCTGGGGAGCTGTACCGCGTCGCCCTGGTCGTCGTCCTGGCCGCAGTGGTCTCCGATCGTCTGGCGTTCCGTCTCGGTGGCTGGGAGCGCGTGGGCGGCGCCGGCCGGGACCGGCCGAAGAGCCGCACGCCCGGCTGGCTGGCCGACCGGCGCGCGAGGCGGGCCGCCGTAGGCGGCTCGCCCTTGACTCAGTAAGGAAAGTTTGCATCCGATCATGGAACTAGACACATGGAACTGCGGTCTTGGGCTAGGAGCCGCAGCACTCAGTCTCGCGGTCTCCACGCGTCCCTGCTGGTCTAGGGGCGAGCCTGCTTCCAAGGTGTCTCGAAGGGGCCTACCAGCGACACCATCGGGATAGCTAACGAGTGACGACGCAGCAGCTCCATCTTGTCACTACTGTGACTTAACATCCGGCAACCTGTCGGACTAGCCTCTCGTCTTACCTGCATGCGCCGGAGGCCAGCGGAAACACCGTTGAGTGATCAACGTATAGCGGCGCCCGCACGTGTTTTCTGTCGGACATCGAGGTTACATTGACACCAGGAGACCGATTCGCGTGGCTCGACGGGGGTCTAAGAGGAGGTCAGGATGGCCGTACTACACCAACTAGAGGCGCAGTCCGAAGGACTGGAGGTCATCGAGCTAACAGCCGAGGAGTACGAGGTAGCCAAGCAACGGGCCCTGGACGAACTCGGTGTTACCTATGATGAGTTGGCTCGACAGGCTAAAGAGCGGCGCTTCGACTCGCTCCGGCACCGGAAGCTCTGGCTCCTCGTCCGAGAGTACTGACCGGGCACGGCTCCTACAGGAAGCCCGCAAGTTCGGCGAGTACGTTCAACGCACCTTAAATGCCACGATCTGCGACAATCTCAAGTTATCCGCAGTCATCTCCCCGCAAGACCACAACGTTGTCATCGTGGCTAAGGGCCTGACCAAGTCCAGCCTAGTCAGCCAAGCATTTCCGCTCCGCAGAAGAAGCGGCAGCCGCGTAAGATCGTGGATGGACCTCTCCTTCCGGTTCTGCTACGACCCGGAAGGAGAGTACCTAACTGTTCTCTCAACCTTCGTCGGCGTGTATGGTGACGCCGAGGGCGAGGACCGTTTGTGTCACTTCGACTACGAACGCAATAAGGCCGACGGGTATCCGGAAGCGCACATACAGGTATATGGAGCCTCTTCTGTCCTTGAGAAGTGGGGCGGAAACCTACTCGAGCGAGGACTGCATCGTCTCCACTTCCCTGCAGGACATCGGCGATTCCGTTGGTGCCTGGAGGATGTGATCGAGTTTGTAGCCCGCGAGGGCATCGCCGACGCCAAACCAGGCTGGGCCGAGGCGATCGAGCCTGGGCGGCGTCGATTCCATCAAATGCAGCTAAAAGCGGCAATTCGGCGAGATATGGACACCGCCATCGCTTATCTTAGGGAAGAGGGCTACACCATCGCACCTCCACAATAAGCAGTCGGTCGCGATAATCAGTCGGTTCCTGCCCTACCCAGCTCCGCCAGTACTTCCGGGAGACTGGGCCTCTGGCCCATAACATCCTGTGCGTCGCCTTCGGGGTTGTCGGCCCTCATCTTCCCAGCAGGGGATCGTCATGCTGGGATCGGATCTTATTCACCGTAAGGGAGCCAGACGGCTGGCAGGTCAGCCTTGCCGTTCCCTGTCGGCCTCGATCACAGTTCGGTCCGCAGGGAGCTTACGGACCTCGCCGTCTGGCTCGGTGATGACCAGGATGGGGACGCCTTCGGC
>NZ_VIRM01000035.1 GCF_006874475.1 Microbispora hainanensis | reverse complement strand
GCCTCACCCGGTTCCCCTGCGGTCTTGCGGGTGGTCTTGCCGGCGGTTTCCGCGGTGGCTTGACTTGCCACGGCGAACGGTGCGATCGCGGCGGCTGTCGCCGCGGTGGTGGCGAAGGCGCGCCGCGACAGCAGGCGTCGCGGCACATCGCTGCTTTTGTCGGTCATGGTTCCCAATCGGTGACGGCGCTCGCCCACGGGTGGCGAGCTGGGGGGTGGTCCGTGACGCCGGCGGCGAGCCGGCCGAGCCGATCCGGAGGACTTTGTACAGGTGTAAGGGCACTTCCGTCGATAAGCAGGATTCTTTCGCTGGTTTCTCTGGGAAGTATGGTAACGAACGAGTCTACTTAGTCATAGATGTGGACTAAATACGGCCAGAATGTTACGTTTCCGCCGAAGCGTCTCAGGAGTGGTCACCAGTCTCTGAAGGGATGTAGGACGTCACGGCACCGCTGCCGTCTCCGGAAACGATCGATCGGCGCAGAGACGAGGAGATCGACGGGGTCGGTGCCACGTCCGACATCGGCGAGCCCGGTGGCCACTGCTGCTGACCAGGTAGTTCTTCCGAAGGTTGCTGTTGCCCCCCCCTACAACCGAAGGAGCCGACGATGGGCCGAAGAGACCTCTTCGCACACCCCGGCCACCCGCCCGGCGCCGTGTCGTGATCACAAGGGAGACGTCGCCCTGACTCCGGTCGTGGCGACGCCGCCCGTCATGGCCGCCCGACCTACCACCGCTCCGACGCCGACACCGCCTGGCCGAGTTCCGCGACGCCTGTGTGCGCGAGCTCTCCCGCCCGGCACGCCCCCCGAGTGACGTCGGCCGAAGCGCGATGTCCGACGGCCGAGGCATCAGATCATGAGAGGTACACGGTATATGCGCATCAGATCTTCATCGGGCTTCGTCCGTGCTCTGCGGAAGGCGCTCACAACCCCGGCCACGTTCGGACGCATGGCCCTGGTGATCGTGGCAGTGGCACTGCCGACGGTGTGGCTGTCGGGAGTCGGGGCCGCGGCCCAGGACCAGGGTCAGCAGGCCGGCCAGGCGGCGGAGCAGACGCTCGTCTGGACCGCCGACAACAGCTACACCGAATACAAGTCCGCGCCGACCACGGCGACGGCCGGCCTCGTGACGATCGTCTTCGAGACCAACGCGTCGACCGGCAACACCTTCGGGATGACGCACACGCTGACGTTCGACGACGACAGCCCGGGCTACAACCACGACGTCAACGTCAACATCATGGCCAGCCCCTTCGACACGAGCGGGGGCAGGCACGAGGTTCAGGTGACCCTCACCCCCGGAACGTACCGCTACTACTGCGAGATCCCCGGTCACGCGGGAATGGTCGGCGAGCTCGTGGTCACCAGCGCAGACCCCACCGACACGACGCCGCCGCAGGTGTCGGCGTCGGTGACGGGCGACAAGAACGCCGACGGCGACTACGTGGGTTCCGCCGCGGTGACCATCTCCGCGACCGACGACGAGTCGGGGGTGGAGACGGTGGAGTACGCCCTGGACGGCGGTGCGTTCCAGGCCTACTCGGCTCCGGTGCCGGTGGACCAGGTCGGCGAGCACACGGTGCGCTACCGGGCGACCGACAAGGCCGGCAACACCTCCGAGGTGCAGTCGGTGATGTTCACGGTTGTGGCCCCGCAGCCCGAGGACACCACCCCGCCCGAGGTGTCGGCGTCGGTGACGGGCGACAAGAACGCCGACGGCGACTACGTGGACTCCGCCACCGTGACCATCTCCGCGACCGACGACGAGTCGGGGGTGGAGTCGGTGGAGTACGCCCTGGACGGCGGTGCGTTCCAGGCCTACTCGGCTCCGGTGCCGGTGGACCAGGTCGGCGAGCACACGGTGCGCTACCGGGCGACCGACAAGGCCGGCAACACGTCCGAGGTGCAGTCGGTGACGTTCACGGTGGCCGCGACGCCGCCCGCCGAGACTCCGCTGACCGTCACCGCCTCGTCCCGTTGCGTGGGCTCGTCGGTGTACGTCGCGGTCACGGCCGTCAACGACGGCGACGTGCCGGCGACGATCACGCTGACCACCCCGTACGGCACCAAGACGGTGGCCGACGTGGCCCCGGGCAAGCAGGCCTACCAGTCCTTCAACACCCGGGCCGGGCAGATCGGCGCGGGCAAGGCCACCGTGACCGGGACGTCGCTCATCGACGGCGAAGAGGTCACCACGTCCTACGAGGCCGCCTACACCGCGATCAGCTGCGGCTGACGTCACGGGCGTACGGCACCGGGGACGCCACCGTGGCGAACAGGGGCCGACCGGCCGATGCGCCGGTCGGCCCCGCCCTCTATCTACAGCCCCGCCCTCTACAGCCCTGCCGTCTTACAGGCCCGCCACCGAGGGGCCACCGCTCAGCAGCTCCACCGCGGCCCGGGCGTTGGCTCGGGCCGCGCCGTACGTCGCGATGTAGGCCCCGGCGCCGGGCCGCCAGATCGGCAGGCCCATCTCCACGACGACGGCGTCCGGGCGGGCGGCGAGCAGTGCGGAGACCAGCTCGCGGCTGTCCGGGTGGCGGTGGGCGTCCTTGACGACCACGATCAGCGAACGCTCCCGGGCCCGGCCGAGCAGCTCTCCGGCGTCGGCCTCCGACGGCTTGACCCGGACGATCTCGGCCTCCGGCAGCCACGGCGCGATCCCCCAGGGCACCTCGCCCACCGCGATCGTCGGCGGCGTGTCGATCTCGACCACGAACGGATCGGCCAGCGGCCCCGCCGAGCCCGTCAGCGAGACGGCGCGCCGGGCGGCGTCCAGGCCGACGACGTCGCCGTCCGCGGCCTCCCCGTTGACCGGCGACAGGTGCGTGCCGTCGAACCAGTCGCGCAGCCGCTCCACCCGGGCGGCGGCCTCCTCCAGCCGCTCGGCGGCGAGCCTGCCCTCGGCGACGGCGTCCACGATGTGGTCCACCATGCCCCGGACGTCCTCCGCGGTGGGCAGCGGCCCGAGGCACAGCAGGTCGGCGCCCGCGGCCAGGGCCCGCACCGCGCCCTCCGCGAGCCCCACGCTCCCGCTGATCGCGTGCATGTCGAGGGCGTCGGTGAGCACGACTCCGTCGTAGCCCAGCTCGCGGCGCAGCAGCCAGGTCAGCGCCTGCGCGCTGAGCGTGGCGGGCAGGTCTCCGGTCAGCTCGGGAACCGCCACGTGCGCCGTCATGATCGACTTCGCCCCGGCCTCGATCGCCGCGACGAACGGAACCAGCTCGCGCTCCCTCAGCACGTCGAGCGGGGCGTCCACCAGCGGGATCTCCAGGTGGGAGTCCTGATGGGTGGCGCCGTGACCGGGGAAGTGCTTGACGCAGGCGGCGATCCCCGCCGACTGCAGGCCGCGTACGGCGGCGACCGTGTGCCGCGCCACGAGGTCCGGCGACGAGCCGAACGACCGGGTGCCGATGATCGGGTTGTCGTCAGCGGTGTTGACGTCGGCCACCGGGCCGATGTCGAAGTTCACCCCGCACCGCGCCAGGTCGGCGGCCATCGCCCGGTAGACCCGCTCGGTCAGGGCGACGTCGTCCACGGCGCCGAGGGCCGCGTTGCCCGGGTAGACGCTCCCGGTGTGGTAGGCCAGCCGGGTGACGTCCCCGCCCTCCTCGTCCAGCGAGACGACCGGGCGGGCCGCCTCGTTGAGGCGGGCGGTGAGCGCCGCGACCTGCTCGCCGTCCGCGACGTTGAACCCGAAGAGGCAGACGCCGCCCAGACCGTCCTCCAGGCCGCGCAGGACCCAGTCCGGCGCGGTCGTCCCCTGGAACGAGATCAGCAGTGCGCCCGCCGCGAGCCGGTGCAGGCCCGGGTCGCCGGTGCGCGGGGACAGGTCGGCGGCCCCCGCCAGGGGGTCGCGGGTGGCGGACATGATTCTCGGCTCCTTAGGTGACGGTGGGAGTGAGGGCGCGCGGGCAGGGCCCGTACGGCCACCGGATCCGGTGGCCGTACCAGCGGCCTTCAGGAGAGCGGGTCGGGTGGCGGAGGGGTTATCCCTTGACCGCGCCTGCGACGAGGCCGGAGACCATCCGCCGCTGGACCAGCAGGAAGAAGATGAGGACCGGGATGGTCATCAGGGTGGAGGCGGCCATGATCCCGCCCCAGTCGGTCGATCGCTGACCGACGAAGAACTGCAGCGCGACCGGCATCGTGTACTTGCCCTGGTCGCTGATGAGGGTCAGGGCGTAGACGAACTCGTTCCAGGTGGTGATGAAGGCGAAGATGCTGGTGGCGACGAGACCGGGCGCGACGAGCGGGAACAGCACCCGCCAGAACGTGGTGAACCGGCCCGCGCCGTCGATCCAGGAGGCCTCCTCCAGCTCCTTGGGCACGGCCGCGACGAACGTGCGCAGCATCCAGACGGAGAACGGCAGCGTCAGGCCGACGTTGATGATGATCAGGCCGAGCAGCTGGTCGTACAGGCCGAGCCGCTTGACCATGGTGAACAGCGGGATCAGCAGCGCCTCGGCCGGCACCATCTGCACGATCAGCAGCAGGATCAGGAACGAGGTGCGGAACCGGAAGCGGAACCTGGCCACCGCGGTCGCCGCGAGCAGCGCGAACACCGCGCCGAGCACGACGGCGCTGAGCGCCACCAGCGTGCTGTTGAACAGGTATTGCCAGATGGAGTGGCCGGCGACGCCCTTGGTGAAGACCCGCGAGACGTGGTCCATCGAGGGCGGGCTGGGGAACGGGATGAAGCTCGTGGTGAAGATCTGGTCGTTCGGCTTGAAGGCCGTGGTGACCATCCAGTAGACGGGGAAGACGGCGAAGAGGAACACCACGACCCCGGCCGCGTTCAGCGCGGCCCGTCCGAGCCTCCTGCGGGCGAGCGGGCTCATCGGATGTCGTCCTCCGTCTTCACGATCTGACGCACGTACACGAAGGTGATCAGCAGCAGGATCACGGTCAGCACGACCGCGATGGCGGCGCCCAGGCCCATCTTCGGCGGGCTGCTGAACGCCTCGGCGTAGCTCCACAGCGACAGGTTGAACGCGTCGCGGTTCACCGTGCCGCCGGCCAGCAGGTAGAGCTGCGTGAAGACCTTGAAGTCCCAGATGATCGACAGCACGACCAGCACCGAGAACACCGGCTTGAGCAGCGGAAGGGTGATCCTCCTGAATGTGCGGACCGCGCCCGAGCCGTCCATCTTCGCCGCCTCGTACAGCTCCGAGGGGATGCTCTTGAGCCCCGCGAGCACCGACACCGCGATGAACGGGAACGACGCCCACACCACGGCCACGATCAGCACGAAGTAGAGCGTGAGCGTGTCGTTGAACCACGGGTGCCCGCTCCAGTCGGCGTGGCCGAACACCAGGTTCGACAGCCAGTCGGGCAGGAGGTTCAGCGTCCAGTTGACGATGCCCGAGTCGGAGTCGAACAGCCACTTCCACACGATCGCCTGCGCGGTGGGCGGGGTGGCCCAGGCGGCCATGATGCCGACGACCACGAAGGTCGACATCTTCGGGCCGAGCTTGTTGAGCAGCAGGCCGACGAGGGTCCCGAGGATGAGCGTCAGCGCGACGGTGACGACGGCGAAGACCACCGTGTTGCGCAGCGACGTCCAGAACAGGTCGGAGTCGAGGATCTGCGTGTAGTTGTCCCAGCCGACGAAGTCGGCGGGCGCGGGGTTGACGGCCTTGATCTGCCGGAGTCCGACCTTGTGGAAGGACATCTCGACCATCTGGTACAGCGGGTAGAGCAGCAGCACCGCGATGACCAGAAGGCCGGGCAGAAGCAGGACGTAGGGGACGGCCTTGGGGGACAGCCCCGGCCCGCGCGCCCCCTTGCGACTGCGCCGCGACGGGGCGGAGGTGTCGGCTCCGCCCCGGGCGAGGGTTGACATCTGAGTCATGATCTACTGGTTGAGAATCGTCTCAAGCTCGGTGTTCGCGTCCGTCAGAGCCTGGTCGACGCTCTTCTTGCCCTCGATCACCTCACGTGCCGCGTTCTGCAGCACGGCCTTGGTGTCGTTGGCCTCCGCCCAGTTGGGGCTGGCCGGGAAGCCCTTGGCGACCTTGAAGGTGTCCGTGAACGGCTTCTGGGCGGGGTCGCTGCCCATCTCCTCCAGCGCGTCGGGGTAGAGCGGGAGCAGGCCGCCCTCCTTGGCGTACCGGACGCCGAACTCCTTGCCCGCGGCGAGCTTGACGTACTCGAGGGCGAGCTCGGGGTTCTTGGCGTCCTTCCAGACGGCGATGTCGTTGCCGCCCTGGAAGGCCGGGGCCGGGCCGGAGCCGTCCTTGGCGGGCAGCGAGAAGAAGCCCATCTTCGACTCGTCGACCTTGCCCTTGCTCTGCTCCTTGATGGCCGCGATGTCCCAGCCACCCGTGACGTACATGCCGACCTTGCCGGCGGCGAAGCGCTGGGCGATGTCGACGGAGTTCTGCGTCAGGCGGCCCTTGCCGGACACGCCGTCCTTGGCGACCAGGTCCGTGTAGAACTGGAAGCCGTCCTTGAAGCCCGGCTGGGTGAGCTGGCCCACCCACTTGCCGCCCTCGAACTTGGCGAAGTCACCGCCGGCAGACCAGACGAACGGCGACAGCGACATGTTCGCGTCGGAGCCGCCGTTGAAGGCGAAGCCGTCGACGTCCTTGCCCTGCTTGTCCACGATCGTCTTGGCGGCGGCGACCAGGTCGTCCCAGGTCTTGGGAACCTCGATGCCGAGCTTCTCGAACCAGTCCTTGCGGTAGAGCACGGCGCGGGTGCCGCCGCCCCACGGCACGGCGTAGATCTTGCCGTCGATCGTCTCGTAGCTCCACAGGTTCTGCGGGATCTGCTGGAGCTCGGAGTCGCTCTTGGCGGCCTCGGTGATGTCGGCGAGCGCGTCCTGCGCCACCCAGGCGGCGACCTGGTCGTTGCCGAACTCGGTGACGTCCGGGCCCTCGCCGCCGGCGAGCGCGGTGGTCCACTTCTTCTGCGCGTCGGGCCAGGGGATCCACTGGACCTTCGCCTCGGCGCCCGTCTGCTCCTTGAACTTGGCGTTCAGGTCGTCCATGTACTTGGTGAAGACGTCGGTGGGGGCACCGAGTCGCCACACGGTAAGAGTCTGGCCGGCGAACTTCGGACCGCTCGCGGCGGCGGAGGCCGACGGGGCGGTCGTGCTTCCGGAGTCGTCGCTTCCGCAAGCGGCGAGTCCCAGGGCCAGGGCAGCGGTCGCGGTGGTTGCGACCGCGAGCTTCACGATCTTCACGATTGGTCTCTCCCTTCCCGGCTTCGCGTCGGGGGTGCGCCTCGTGGGGGGTGTCGGCGGGCCGCTCACCTGCTGGAAGGCGCTCTCCTTTCGGTCGGCGCTCTGGCGTCCCGAGGCTGATCGGTTGCCTCCGGGCTGGCTGGCGATAAACTAACAAGAAACTTTCTTATAAAAAAGACCGCGTTAGCGGATCGTGACGAGAGGGGAACCAGCCGGTGCCTCAACGACCGGGTACGCCTCGCCTGCTCCGGCAGATCAACGACCGCGCGGCATTGGAACTCCTCATCTCCAGAGGCCCGCTGACCAGGGCCGAGTTGGGAGAGCTTACCGGGCTGTCCAAGGTCACATCCGGCCAGCTTCTGGCCCGTCTGGAGACGCGCGGCCTGGTCACGGCCGCAGGGGAGCGCCCTGGCGGGCGCGGCCCCAACGCCGCCCTGTACGGCGTCAACCCCTCCAGCGCGTACGTCGCGGGGCTGGAGGTGCTGCCCGGCAGCGTCACGGCCGCCGTCGCCGACATCGCCGGCACGGTCGTCGCCCAGGTGACCGTCGACCCGAGCGAGGCCGGCGACCCCGTGGGCCTCGTCCACGAGGCCGTCCAGCGGGCCTGCGGGACGGCCGGGATCGAGCTCACCCGGCTGCGCTGCTTCGTCATCGGCACGCGCGGCGTGGTCGACCCGCTCACCGGCGACGTGCGCTACTCGGTCGACCTGCCCACCTGGCACGTCGGCATCCTCGCCGGGCTGCGCACCCTGCTCGGCGAAAGCGTGATCATCGAGAACGACGTCAACCTCGCGGCCCTCGCCGAGCAGGCGTACGGCGCCGCGCGGGGCGCCGACGACTTCGTGATCCTCTGGACCGGCGTCGGCCAGGGCCTCGGCGTCATGATCGGCAACCGGCTGCACCGGGGCATCACGGGCGGCGCGGGCGAGATCGGCTGGCTGCCCGTCCCGGGCGAACCCCTGCCCAGCGCGGTCACCGCGCCGCAGACCGGCTCCTTCCAGCGCCTCGTCGGAGGAGAGGCGCTGTGGAACCTGGCGCGCGCGCACGGCCTCCCTGCCCCGGACGCACGGGACGCGGAGGTCGCCGACCTGGTCCGTACGGCCATCGACGCCGGCAACGACGACTTCCTCGAAGATCTGGCGGGGCGGCTCGCGGTCGGGGTCGCGGCGGTCTCCGTGGTCCTCGACCCGGGGCTCGTCGTGCTCGGCGGTGACGTGGGCAGGGCCGGCGGCGGTCATCTCGCGGAGCGCGTCGAGGAGGCGGTGGCGCGGGTGTGTCCGAGCCGTCCCACGGTGGTGACGACCGGCGTGGAGGGCAATCCCGTTCTCATGGGTGCGATCGTCGCGGCATTGGACCGAGCACGTGAAGAGGTCTTTTCGGACACTGTCTGACGGTAGGTTGATCCTCATGCCCGATTTTCCGCGTGATCGCTCCGCCATGCCCGCCCTCGACGAGGGCCCGGTGCTCATCTCCGACCCCCGCGTGACCTCTATCGAGGTGGACGAATGCGGGGAGAAGCTGAGCGACGTGCGAGGGCGGCTGCGAGTGGACGAGCGCCTCGCGGACCCGGCCGGGGCCTACGCCCATCTGCGCGAGGGTCTGCTCGCCCGTCTGGAGGAGGCCCAGGACCTCCTGCCCGCCGGGTGCCATCTGGTGGTGGTCGAGGGTTACCGCCCGCCGTCGCTGCAGACGAAGTATTTCGAGGAGTACAAGGACGAGCTTCGGGCGGCGTACCCCCGGCTGTCGGGTGCGGAGCTGCACGTCGCCGCGAGCCGCTACGTCTCGCCGATCGAGGTGGCCCCGCACACGGCGGGCGCGGCCGTCGACCTCACGCTCTGCGACGACGACGGAGTGGAGCTCGACATGGGCACGGCGGTCAACGCCACTCCCGAGCAGAGCGGCGGCGCGTGCTACACCGCCGCCCCCGTGGGAGCCGAGGCGCGGCACAACCGCGACGTGCTGCGCGCCGCCCTGGAGGCGGCCGGGCTGGTCAACTACCCCACCGAGTGGTGGCACTGGTCGTACGGCGACCGCTACTGGGCCATGACCCGCCGCGTCCCCGCCGCCATCTACGGCCCCGTCGAGCTGTAAGAGTCACGCCTCCACGGACCGTCCGTACGGCCCGGCGGTCGGGCCCTCGATCAGCTGCGGATGCGCAGGCCCCGGGGGGTGGGATGGAACCCGGCGGCTTCCAGGGCCTGCGCCAGGGGTGAGTCGGTGATGGCGGCGCCGTCCGCCCGCTCGACCGTCAGCTTCCCCAGGGCCCCCCGCTTCACGGCGACGGCCAGGGCCTGCACGGCCGGCCGCAGGTCCTCCTCGGGCCCATACGAGAGCAGGGTCTTCCCACCCCGCTCCACGTAGAGGATCAGCGTGCCCTCCACCAGCACCACCAGCGCGCCGGCCTTGCGGCCCGGCTTGTGGGTCACGTCGTCGGCGCGGTCGGGCCAGGGCAGGGCCGCGCCGTAGGGGTTGGCCGGGTCGGTCGCCGCGAGCACGACCGCACGGCGGGGCGGCGGCGGGGCGGGGATCGACCACAGGTCCTCGGCCGGATCGGGGCGCGTGGACGACTGCGCGGAGAACCGTGTGGATGACATGGCGCGCATGCGGTCGACCGCGCCCGGCAGGGCGAACTGGGCCCCGCCCAGACCTTCGACGAAGTAGCCCCGGCGGCACCGGCCGCTCTCCTCGAACGCGCGCAGCACCTGGTAGACGGCGGAGAAGCCACCGGGCAGGCGCTCGCCCGTGATGCCGCCTCGCGTCAGCACGCCGTGCCGCTCCAGCAGGACCTCGGCCTGAGCGTGGGCCCGCTGGGTGGCGTCGGCCGACGGCGCGGGCAGCAGCCACCATCGGCCGCTCACGGTCGGCGGGCCGCTTCTCGTCGGCAGCACCGCCCGGCGGCGCCTTGTCGCCGGCGGCCGGTGGGCGGGCCTCCCGGTGCCCAGCGTCGAGCGAAGCGGGGCGAGCGTGTCGCCGGTGATCCGGCCGGCCCAGACGAGGTCCCACAGGGCCGCCGCCAGCGTCGTGTCGTCCGGTGCCGCGCTCCCGGGCGTGACACTCGTCGAGGCACCCGCCGCCGCACTGCCGGGCGTGACCCCCGGCGCGGCGCGGCCGAGGATTCTGGCCCGGCGGGCCGAAGCGGCGTCAGGGCCGGGCAGGGGCGGCACCGCGTCGCCGAGCGCCGCAGTCGCGATCCGGTTGGACAACTCGCGGAAGAACAGCGCGCCGCCCCCGCTCAGGATCTCCAGGATCTGCTCGTGCAGCGGAGTCATGGTGATCTCCGACGGCGCGGGGAGCAGCAGGGGTGCGGTGTCGGCGAAGTAGAGACCGACCCACCCGTCGCCGCCGGGCAGGGACCCCTGGCCCACCCAGACGACCTCCCCTGACGAGGTCAGCTCGTCGAGCAGGGCGGGAGAGTATCCGGGCACTCGCGCGGGGAGCACCAGCGACTCCAGCGCGGAAGCGGGGACCGCCGCCCCCTGCAACCGTTCGATCGCCGTGATCAGCGCGTCCATGGCCCGCGCCGAGCCGTGGCCCGGGCCGCTCTGGGCGCCTGGCGCCGCGAGCCCGCTCCCGCCGCCGAGTGCGCCCTGCGAGCCGCTGCCCTGCCAACCTCCGGCCTGCCGGCCGCCGGCCTGGCCGCCGCTGACCCCGCCTTGCCGGCCGCCGCCCTGGCCGCTGCCGGCCGGCGTGCCGCTCTGCGGGACGATGCCGTGCCAGGTGGGCAGGAACGCCGCCAGCGTCTCCGGCGGGACCGGCTCGACCTCCTTGCGGAGACGCGCCAGGGACCGCCGCCGCAGCAGCCGCAGCACTCCGGCGTCGCACCACTCCTCGCCTCGGCCGCCGGGGCGGAACTCGCCCGCGACCACCCTGCCCGCCGCCGCGAGACGGCGCAGCGCCTCGTCCACCACCGCGACGCCCACGCCGAAGCGTGCGGCGGCCGTGCCGGAGGCGAACGGCCCACGAGTGCGGGCATGGCGCGCGACCAGGTCGCCGAGCGGATCGGGAGCGGCGGCCCGGCCCGCCCCGCCGGACCCACCGGCGAGGGGCGCTTCGAGGAACTCGTGCGGGACGCCCACCGGCAACGGCACCCCGAGCGCGTCGCGCAGCCGCCAGGCGTCCTCTACCGCGGCCCATTGTTCGTGGCCCGCCACGCGCACCCGGATGGCCCGGCGTGCCCGTTCCAGGTCGGCGAGCCAGCCGGGGTCTCCCTCACGGATCGAGACGTCCTGGGCGAGCAGCGGGCCGTGCGAGCGCAGCAGGTCGGCGAGGTCCTCGGCGTCGCGCAGCGGCCTGTCCAGCCGTGCCAGCTCGCGCTCGGTCTCGGCGACGACATCCGGGTCGAGCAGCTCCCGCAGGTCGGCCTGTCCCATGAGCTCGGCGAGGAGCGCGGTGTCGAGGGCGAGCGCCTGTGCCCGCCGCTCGGCCAGCGGGGCGTCACCCTCGTACATGAACGCGCCGATGTAGTTGAACAGCAGCGACGCCGCGAACGGGGACGCCTGGGAGGTCTCCACCTCGACCACCCGCACCCGGCGGGCGGCCACGTCGCGCATGAGCTCAACCAGGCCCGGCACGTCGAAGACGTCCTGCAGGCACTCGCGCATCGTCTCCAGCACCACCGGGAACCCGGCGTACTTGCTCGCGACGCCGAGCAGGTGGGCCGCACGCTGGCGCTGCTGCCACAGCGGGCTGCGCCTGCCGGGAGAGCGGCGGGGCAGCAGGAGGGCGCGTCCGGCGCACTCCCGGAACCGGGAGGCGAACAGAGCCGAGCCCCCCAGCTCCTCGATGACGATCTCCTCGATCTCCTCGGCGTCGAAGACCGCGACGTCGGTCGGCGCGTCCTCGAAGGTGTCGGGCACGCGCAGCACGATGCCGTCGTCGGAGTGGACGGCCTGGACGTCGACGCCGTACCGCTCGCGCAGCCGCCGCCCGATGGCGAGCGCCCAGGGGGCGTGGACCCGCGCGCCGAAGGGGGAGTGGATCACCAGGCGCCAGTCGCCCAGCTCGTCGCGGAACCGCTCGACCACGAGCGTGCGGTCGTCGGGCACGTAGCCTGTCGCCTCCCGCTGCTCGGAGAGGTAGGCGAGCAGGTTGCCCACGGCGTAGTCGTCGAGCCCGGCCGCGCGGACGCGCTCGCGCACCTTCGCCGGGTCGCCCCGGCCGCCCGCCCCCGCGGCGGACAGCTCGCGGAGGAACGCGCCGATCGCCCGGCCGAGCTCGGCGGGCCGGCCCGGCGTGTCGCCGTGCCAGAACGGCAGCTTGCCCGGTTGCCCGGGGGCGGGGGAGACCAGCACCCGGTCGGCGGTGATGTCCTCGATCCGCCACGAGGTCGCGCCCAGCACGAACACGTCGCCGACGCGGGACTCGTAGACCATCTCCTCGTCCAGCTCGCCCACGCGCGACGCCTTCTCGCCCACCAGGAACACGCCGAACAGCCCGCGGTCGGGGATCGTGCCTCCGTTGGTCACCGCCAGGCGCTGCGCCCCCGGACGGCCCTGGAGGGTGCCCGTCACCCTGTCCCAGACGATGCGCGGCCGCAGTTCGGCGAACTCCTCGCTCGGGTAGCGCCCGGCGAGCATGTCGAGCGTCGCCTCCAGCGCGCTGCGCGGCAGCGTGGCGTACGGCGCGGCCCGGCGCACCAGCGTCTCCAGCGAGTCGACCGTCCACTCGTCGAGCGCGGTCATCGCGACGATCTGCTGGGCCAGCACGTCGAGAGGGTTGCGCGGATAGCGGATCTCCTCGATCTGCCCCGCGCGCATGCGCTCGGCGACGACGGCCGTCTGGACCAGGTCGCCCCGATACTTGGGGAAGATCACGCCGCGGGACACGGCCCCGACCTGGTGCCCGGCACGGCCGATGCGCTGCAGGCCGCTCGCCACGCTGGGCGGCGCCTCGACACAGGCCACCAGGTCGACCGACCCCATGTCGATGCCCAGCTCCAGGCTGGAGGTGGCGACCACCGCGGGCAGGCGGCCCGACTTCAGCGCCTCCTCGATCTGGGACCGCTCCTCCTTGGACACGGAGCCGTGATGCGCGCGCACCACCTCGGGAATCACGCCGCCCGAGGCCCCCGCCTGGGCCATCAGCTCCGACGGCATGGCCGCCTGGCCGGTCCGCCGGGCGTCCGTGTGCTCGGTCTCCGCGGGGTGAGCCTCGGGGGTTTCGCGCAGGCCGGACCATCGCGCGTGCAACTCCTCGAAGGCGTCCGACCAGTGGGCCGGATCTCCCGGATCCGGGTTCGGACTCTCACCCGGCGCGGGCGCGGTCCGCCGTTCCCAGGCGAGCTCGTTGAGCCGGGTGCACAGACGCTCCGACAGACGCCGTGAGTTGGCGAAGACGATCGTGGACCGATGGGCCTCGATCAGGTCGAGAAGATGCTCCTCGACATGCGGCCAGATGCTCCTGCGGTGCTCCGGCGACTCGCCGTCGACGCCGGGCGGAGGCGGCGCCAGCTCGGTCATGTCCTCCACCGGCACCACGACGTCGACCTCGATGACCTTTTCGGAGGGCGGCTGCACGACCGTGGCCGGGCGGGACCCGCCGAGGAACGTCGCCACCTCCTCGACCGGCCGTACGGTCGCCGACAGCCCGATGCGCTGGGCCGGAGCGGGCAGCAGGGCGTCGAGCCGCTCCAGGGTCAGCGCGAGGTGCGCCCCGCGCTTGGTCCCCGCGACGGCGTGCACCTCGTCCACGATCACGGTCTCGACGCCGCGCAACGCCTCGCGCGCCTGCGAGGTGAGGAGCAGGAACAGGGATTCGGGCGTCGTGATCAGGATGTCGGAGGGCCGGGCGGCGAAACGGCGCCGGTCCTCGGCCGCCGTGTCTCCGGAGCGGATCGCCACCGAGATGTCGGGGGCGGGCAGGCCCATCCGCAGCGCCGTCTGCCGGATCCCCGTAAGCGGGGCCCGCAGGTTCCGCTCGACGTCCACCGCGAGAGCCTTCAGCGGGGAGACGTACACGACCCGGCAGGGCCGGGGCGGCCCCGCGTCATCCTTCCGGCCGCGTCGCACGCCGCGGCGGCCGCCGGGCCGCCGCGTCTCGGCCCCGGGCGAGGAGGGAAGGCCCGCCTCGGCTCCCGGCGTAGCCAGGCTCGTCGTGTGCTCGACGGCGAGGCGATCGACGGCCCAGAGGAAGGCCGCGAGCGTCTTGCCCGACCCGGTGGGCGCGACCACGAGCGTGTTCTCGCCCCGCGCGATCGACGACCACGCGCCCTCCTGCGCGGCGGTCGGCGTCGCGAAGGCGCCGGTGAACCACTCCCTGGTCACCGGGCTGAAGCCGTCGAGCGCACCCACCTGCCCATAATGCATCGCCCCACCGACAGAAAACGCCGCACCGCCATCCGTCGCCAGGCGACGGGCACCGCTGCGAGGAGATCGCGGGGAACGGGGGAGGCGGCGAACACGGCTGCTCCCCTCACGCGTCTGGTATGAGATGCCGCTGTCAGGACATGCTTCCTCAGTATGGAAATCGACTACGCGGCCATCGAGACGGAGCGCGCGCGGATCCGCGAGCGCTACCTGAGCGAGCGCCGTGCCCCCAGCAGCGCGAGGGGTCTGCACCACTTCGCACTGATCTCGTCTGACGTGGAGCGGACCATCCGCTTCTACCACGAACTCCTCGAGTTCCCGCTGACCGAGATCTTCGAGAACCGCGACTACCGCGGGTCCAACCACTTCTTCTTCGACATCGGCAACGGCAACCTGCTGGCGTTCTTCGATCTCCCCGGCCTCGACCTGGAGCCGTACAAGGAGGTCCTCGGCGGACTCCACCACATCGCGATCTCCGTGGAGCGGGCGACGTGGGAGCGCCTGCGCGGCAAGCTCGACGCCGCCGGCGTGCCCTACCAGGTGGAGAGCGGCAGCTCGATCTACTTCCGGGACCCGGACGGCGCCCGCCTGGAACTGCTCGCCGATCCGCTGGGCGAGATGTACGGCACGCGCGTCATGTGACCCCGTCTCCCGGCAGCAGGGTGGCGGGCGCCCGCGGCCCGGACAGGACATCCGGGCCGCGGCGTCATACTGAACGCATGCGCCTCACAGACTTCTGGAACAGGATGCGCCGCCACTTCGGGGAGGCGTACGCGGAGTCGTGGGCGAAGGACTACGTGATCTCCGGGCTCGGCGGACGCACGGTCGAGCAGGCCCTCGCGGAGGGCGTGGCGGCCAAGCAGGTCTGGCAGGCCGTCTGCGAGGAGGTCGACGTGGACCCCAGGCTGCGCTGAGTCCCCTCTCCTCCTGAGCGGCGCGCCGCGCGGGCGTTATCGCTCTGTGGCGCCCTCCATCCACTCCACCCCGTGACCGCGGCGGTGTGGCCCCGTCGCGCGCCGATCCGTCCATGTCCCATGCCTCAAGTCGTCTACGACAACTACTTGAACGGTGGTTGAGTGCTTGCTAGTGTGTTGAGCAGATGAACACGGAGGAAGGGCATGGCCGGAGATCACTTCACTCCCGATGAAGCGCTCCAGGAAATCGGGCGCGTGGATCGGCGGGTCCGGCATTCCTCGCGCGGGCCCGGGCGGGCATACCTGATCGTGGGACTGGCCACGATGGTCTACTGGCCGGCGATGTTCCTCGGCGGCCGGCCGCTGCCGTTCCTCGCCGGGGTCGGGTGGATCGTCCTGACGGTCGCCCTCTGCGTGTACTGGGCCCGGCTGCGGGTGCACAACCGGCTGCTGAAGCGGATCAACGGGCCGATCACGGCCGCGTACGTGGTGACGATGATGGTGCCCTTCGTCGTGGGCGTCTGGCTGCGCCCCGACCGGCCCACGGCGGGCTGGACGGCGGTGCTCGTCGTGGTGTCGGTGCTCGCCGGGCTGCCCCTGGTGTACGGCGGACTCCGCCTGATGAGGAACCGATGACCGCCCATCCGCGCCACGAGCTCGACGAGATCATCCACGCGCCCGTGAGGCTGTCGATCATGGCGGCCCTGGCGGCGGCGGACAGGGCCGACTTCCGCTTCCTCCGCGACACCATCGAGGTCAGCGACTCACTGCTCAGCAAGCACATCCTCACGCTCGAAGAGGCCGGCTACGTCCGGGTGGACAAGGCCTTCGTCGGCAAGCGGGCGCGCACCTGGCTCTCGCTGACCGATCAGGGGCGTGCGGCCTTCGACACCTACATGGACGTTCTGCGACGGATTGTGGAGGCAACCCCCCGTGCTTGAGATCGACGGCCTGCGCAAACGCTATGGAGACAAGACCGCCCTCGACGGGGTGGGCTTCGCCGTACGGCCGGGCGAGATGTTCGGGTTCGTCGGCGCCAACGGCGCGGGCAAGACGACGACGATGCGGATCGTCATGGGCGTGCTCGACGCCGACTCCGGCGAGGTGCGCCTCGGCGGGCGCCCCCTGACGTACGACGACCGCCGCACGTTCGGCTACATGCCGGAGGAGCGCGGCCTCTACCAGAAGATGAAGGTCGCCGAGCAGATCGAATACTTCGGCAGGCTCCACGGGCTCGCCCCGGCCGCCGCGCGCTCGGCCACCGACGCCCTGATCGAACGGCTCGGCCTGGTCGAGCGGCGCGACGACGCCGTGGAGGCGCTGTCGCTCGGCAACCAGCAGCGGGTGCAGCTCGCGGTCGCGCTCGTCCACGAGCCGGCGGTCCTGATCCTCGACGAGCCGTTCTCGGGCCTCGACCCGCTGGCGGTCGACGCGCTCGCGGAGGTGCTCAAGGACCGCGCCGCCGCGGGCGTGCCGGTGATCTTCTCCAGCCACCAGCTCGACCTGGTCGAACAGCTCTGCGACTCGGTCGGCATCATCTCGGCGGGCCGGATGGTGGCGTACGGACCGGTCGGCGAGCTGCGCGAGCGGGAGGGCCGCGGGGTGCTGCGGGTCGTGGTCAGGGACGCCGCGCCCGGCTGGGCCGACGGCCTGCCCGGCGAGCTCACCCGTGAGGGCGACCGCGACGTCCTGCTGTGCGAGGAGGGCGACGACCAGGACATCCTGCGTACGGCGATGGGGGCCGGCAGGGTGGAGCACTTCGGCCGCAGGCAGCCGACGCTGGCCGAGATCTTCAGGGAGGCGGTGGCATGAACGGCCTGTGGCTGGTGGCCCAGCGGGAGATCCGCACGCGCATCAGGACGAAGTCGTACTTGATCAGTCTGGCCGTGAGCGCGGTCCTGGTGGCGGCGCTCGCGTTCCTGCCGAAGGTCTTGGGCGGCGACGACACCTATGACGTCGGCGTGGTGGGCGAGGCGCCTCCGCCCGCGGCCCAGCTCGCGTACTCCCCGTTGCCGGACGAGGCGGCCGCGCGGAAGGCCGTGGTCGACGGAGACCTCGACGCGGCCCTGATCAAGGGGGACAAGGTCCTCGCGAACGGCGAACTCGACCAGCGGCTGGGGCTGATCCTGGAGAGCGCCCACCGTGACGCGCAGATCAAGGCGGCCGGTCTCACGATCACGCCGCTGACGGTGGAGTCGGTCGGCGCCGACGCCCGCTATCAGGGCGTGCGCACCGGCATCGCCACCCTGATCGTGATGGTGCTGTTCTTCCTGCTCATCTACTCCTCGATGTTCGTCGCGATGGGCGTGGTCGAGGAGAAGGGCAGCCGCATCGTGGAGATCCTGCTCACCTCGGTGCGTCCCTGGCAGCTCCTGGGCGGAAAGATCGTCGGGCTGGGGGCGCTGGGGCTGGTCAACCTCGTGGTGGTCATCGCCGCCGGTCTGTCGGCGTCGTCCGCGACCGGCTTCACGGCCGACCTGCCGCCCGGAATGGGGGGAATCGTGGTCAGCGCGGTCGTCTGGTTCGTGCTGGGCTACGCCTTCTTCTCTGCGCTCGCCGCGGCCTTCGGCTCCCTGGTGTCGCGGCAGGAGGAGCTCAACAGCGTCCTGACGCCGATGACCATGCTCATGATGTTCACCTACCTGACGGCCTACTTCGCCGCCGTCGAGCCGACGGGCACGGTCGCGCGCGTGCTGTCGTTCGTGCCGCCGTTCTCCTCGATGGTCATGCCCGTGCGTACGGCGGCCGTCGACGTGCCGCTGGTGGAGATCCTCATCGCCGCCGTGCTCATGGTCGTGGCCGTGGTGGCCGTCCTGCTGGGCGCGGCCCGTGTCTATCGGCGGGCGGTGCTCCGCACCGGCGCCCGGGTCAAGCTGGGCGAGGTCGTCCGCTGACGGCAGGGGCGAGGTCGTTCGCTGGGGGCGGGGGCGAGGTCGTTCGTCGGTGGCGGGGCGCGGGCGGGCGATCACGGGGGCCGGGAGAGGGCCAGGCCGATCAGCTCGGCCGCACGGCCGGGGTCGTCGGCGCTCTCCTGGCCGGCCGGGGCCCACAGGAACATCCATCCTTCCCTGGTGGGCGTCGCGAAGACGATCGTCTGCCTGCCGGTGCCGGGGTGCCAGACGGACAGGACCGGATCGTCCGTGCCGAGCAGCCGCGAGGAAAGACCCTGCCCGGGGAGTCGCGCCGCGAGCGCCTCAAGGCGGGCCAGACGCTGTCGGCTGTAGTCGCCGGTGCCCGTCACGTGGCCCCTCCAGCGGGGAGATCCAGCATTTTTACAAGGATCGTCGCAGGTCAGCGCGCTGACAACCACGGCAGGGTAACGCCCGGGAATGTAACGGCACGGTTGGGACGCCGTTCGTCCCCGGCTCGGCTGTGGTTCCGCATGTGATCGAACAGTCGTTCGGCTATATTGGACTGGTCGCCGCCGGGGTGCGCGCCGTCAGGTCGCCGGGGCGCGACAGGCTCCCGGCCCACCTCTTGCGGTGTGCGGGAAGCTCCGGAAAATGTCGGTGGCACCCCGTAGCTTTTCGGTGACCGAGCAGACGACACCCTTCAGGGGGCACCCAATGGCAATCAACGACCGCGAGAAGGCCCTTGAGACCGCCCTCGCGCAAATCGAGCGGCAGTTCGGCAAGGGCAGTGTCATGCGCCTCGGAGACGACGCGCGTGCCCCGATCGAGGTCATCCCCACCGGTTCGATCGCTCTCGACGTCGCCCTCGGCATCGGCGGCTATCCCCGCGGCCGGATCGTCGAGGTGTACGGCCCCGAGTCCTCCGGCAAGACGACGGTCGCCCTGCACGCCGTGGCCAACGCCCAGAAGGGCGGCGGCATCGCCGCGTTCATCGACGCCGAGCACGCCCTCGACCCCGAGTACGCCAAGAAGCTGGGCGTCGACGTCGACGCGTTGCTCGTCTCCCAGCCGGACACCGGTGAGCAGGCGCTGGAGATCGCGGACATGCTGATCCGCTCCGGCGCCGTCGACATCATCGTCATCGACTCGGTGGCGGCCCTCGTGCCGAAGGCCGAGATCGAGGGCGAGATGGGCGACAGCCACGTCGGTCTCCAGGCCCGCCTCATGTCGCAGGCCCTGCGTAAGATCGCCGGTGCGCTGAACCAGACCCGGACCACCGCCATCTTCATCAACCAGCTCCGCGAGAAGATCGGCGTCATGTTCGGCAGCCCCGAGACCACCACGGGTGGCAAGGCGCTGAAGTTCTACGCGTCGGTGCGGCTGGACGCGCGCAGGATCGAGACGCTCAAGGACGGCACCGAGCCGGTCGGCAACCGGACCCGGGTGAAGGTCGTCAAGAACAAGATGGCCCCGCCGTTCCGCCAGGCCGACTTCGACATCCTGTACGGCATCGGCATCTCCCGTGAGGGCGGGCTGATCGACATGGGTGTCGAGCACGGGTTCGTGCGCAAGGCCGGCGCCTGGTACACGTACGAGGGCGACCAGCTCGGGCAGGGCAAGGAGAACGCCCGCAACTTCCTCAAGAACAACCCCGACATCGCCAACGAGATCGAGAAGAAGATCAAGGAGAAGCTCGGAGTCGGGCCGCGGCTCGACACGCCGAGCGAGCCCCCCGCCGCCCCGGCGGCGCCGGCCGCCCCCACCTCCGGCCGGGGCAGCAAGGCGGCCAGTGCGCCCAAGCCGGGTGACGTCTGAGCGCAGGCATGAGGCGCGACGAGCCCCCTGGCCCGGACGGCGAGATCGGGCCGGGGGACTGGAACTCGGGGCCCTGGGGGCCGGCCGAAGAGCCGCAGAGGCCGGCTGAGGACGCCTCCGCGACGATCGCCGCCCTCCGCGAGCAGATCCGGCGCGCGGAAAGCGGGCGTGCGGAAAGCGGACGCGCGGACCACGCGCATGCGGAGACCGGACGTGCGAAGACCGGGCGTTCGAGGATCGGCGAGCAGGAGATCGGCCGCGAGGAGATCGAGCGCGCTGAGGCGGGCCAGGAGGCCGGCCGTTCCGGCCGCCGACGCCAGGGACGTGGCCGCGGGCGCGGAGACCGGTCAGGGCTGCAAGAGCCGGGCGGGTGGGGAGAACGGCCCGCGCCGGGAGACTGGGCAAGCCCGGGGGAGTCGGCCGCGCCGGGACGCCGGGCAGGCCGTGGAGATTGGGCAGGCTCGGAGGGACCGGGCGGGCCGGGAGACCGGGCAGGCCGTGGAGATTGGGCCGGCTTGGGGGAGCCGGGCACGCCGGGACGCCGGGGGAAGCGTAAGAGGTCCGACGAGTGGCTTCCCGACGGGCCGGAGGAGGGCGCCGCGGCGAGCGCGGGGCCGCCTGCCGACCCCGAGGCGGTGGCCAGGGCCATCTGCCTGCGGCTGCTGACGATGGCGCCCAAGACCCGGGCCCAGCTCGCGGACGCCCTGCGCAAGCGGGACGTGCCCGAGGATGCGGCGAACGCCGTGCTTGAGCGGTTCTCCGAGGTCGGGCTCATCGACGACGAGGCGTTCGCCGCCGCGTGGGTGACCTCCCGGCACACCGGTCGCGGGCTGGCCCGCCGCGCGCTCGCCCAGGAACTCCGGCGGCGCGGCGTGGCCGAGGAGACGGTCAAGGACGCGGTCGGGCAGCTTGATCCGGACGAGGAGGCCGAGACCGCACGCAGGCTCGTCGACCGGAAGCTGGCCGCCACCCGCGGGGTGGAGCCACAGGCGCGCATGCGCCGATTGGTCGGCATGCTGGCCCGCAAGGGCTACTCGCCGGGGCTGGCCTTCCGTGTGGTCCGAGAGGCGATCGAGGCCGAAGGCAGCCCGTCAGATGGGCTTCCGGACACCTTCGAGTGAGCCATCGCACCACGCAAAAGTCACTTGACAGGGCATCTTTGCTTGCTCGTTACCTCTCTGACGCTTAATCTCGACCGCAGTGAGGAGTTACTCCGCGCAGCGCGGATTGCCATAACGGTGAACCACGACGGACGAGAGACATTGACCGGCCTTCGGGCCATATCGGCCGCCCCCCGGGGTGTCCGGGCATTGCGACGATATTTGTCCTGGTGACGCCACCGGGCGCTGCCGTGCTGCGCGTGTGACCTCTGCCAATAGTTGTCGTGAGGGGTGAGCGCGCATGGACACGATCGTGATCGTTCTTGCGGTTGCGGTAGTGCTGCTGGCTCTCGTGATGATCGCCGCCCTCGTCATAGTCATGCGCCGTACCGGCGTCGTCGTACCGTCCGGCCCCTCGCCCGAGCAGCTCGCCGAGGTGAAGGCCGAGGTCAACGAGGAACTCGAACGGGCCAGACGTGAGGCCGAGGAGATCCGCACGAAGGCGGAGCGTGACGCGGGAGAGATCCTCAAGAAGTCGGAGACACTCGGCGAAAGCGCAGCACTGATGCGCAAGGAGGTCGAGGAGGAGGCGCGGATCCTCAAGACGGAGCTCAAGGAACTGCGCTCCGACCTCGAACGCCGCGAGAACCGGCTGGCCGAGCGTGAGCAGCGGCTTGACGAGGAGGCGCGCAGACAGACGGAGCGGGCCCGCAAGCTGGCCGAGACCGAGACCGAGCTGGCCGACCGCCGCGAGGAGCTGGAGCGGGTGGCCGAGCGGCGGCAGGAGATCCTGGAGAGGGTCGCCGGCCTGACGGCCGAGCAGGCCAAGCTGGAGCTGGTCAAGGAGATCGAGAATCAGGCCAAGCGCGAGGCCGCGCTGATCGTCCGGGAGATCGAGAGCGAGGCCCGGAAGGAGGGCGAGAAGCGCGCCTGCAAGATCGTGACGCTGGCCGTGCAGCGGGTCGCCACCGAGCAGACGGCCGAGTCGGTGGTGAGCGTCCTCCACCTGCCCGGCGACGAGATGAAGGGCCGCATCATCGGCCGCGAGGGCCGCAACATCAGGGCCTTCGAGTCCACCACCGGGGTCAATCTGATCATCGACGACACGCCGGAGGCGGTGCTGCTGTCGTGTTTCGACCCGGTCCGGCGCGAGACGGCCAGGCTGACGCTCGAGAAGCTGGTGCTCGACGGCCGGATCCACCCCCAGCGCATCGAGGAGGCGTACGAGCGCAGCAAGGCCGAGGTGCGGGACCTGTGCGTGCGGGCGGGAGAGGACGCCCTGGTCGAGCTGGGCATCACCGAGATGCACCCCGAGCTGGTCACGCTGCTGGGCCAGCTCCGCTATCGCACCTCCTATGGCCAGAACGTGCTCAAGCACCTGATCGAGTCGGCGCACATCGCCGGAATCATGGCCTCCGAGCTGCGGCTCGACCGTGACCTCGTCAAGCGGTGCGCGCTTCTGCACGACATCGGCAAGGCGCTCACCCACGAGGTCGAGGGCAGTCACGCCATGATCGGCGCGGAGATCGCCCGCCGGTACGGCGAGCACGAGGACGTCGTCCACGCCATTGAGGCGCACCACAACGAGGTGGAGGTCAAGACCGTCGAGGCGGTCCTCACCCAGGCCGCGGACGCGATCAGCGGCAGCCGCCCCGGTGCCCGGCGCGAGTCGCTGGAGGCGTACGTCAAGCGGCTGGAGCGCCTGGAGGAGATCGCCCAGTCGTACGACGGTGTCGACAAGGTCTTCGCCATGCAGGCAGGCCGGGAGATCCGGGTGATGGTCCGGCCCGACAACGTGGACGACATCCAGGCCCAGGTCATCGCCAGGGACGTCGCCAAGCAGGTCGAAGAGGAGCTGACCTACCCCGGCCAGATCCGGATCACCGTGGTCCGCGAGTCCCGCGCCACGGAGTTCGCCCGGTAAGTCCCATCCGAGAGCCTCACCCCATGAAGCCCCGGCCGGTAAGCCTCGCCCGGCGGTGCCTCGCCCGGAACCCCGGTCCGGTGAGCGGCGCCCCCCCGAAGGCTCATCCGGTGAGCCTCACCCCATGAAGCCCCGGTCGGCATAGCCCCGGCCCTCATGCCCCAGAGCCCGGGGCACCCACGGCGAAGGGCCCCCGCCCAATGCTGGGCGGGGGCCCCGGTCGTGTGGGGACCGCCCCGGCGGGACGCCCCTGATCGGCTCAGGCCTTGAGGCTGAGCGCGTCGGCGAGGTCGTTGAGCGCCTTCGCCAGCGTCGCCTGCGCTGTGACGGAGGTGTCGAGCTGGTGGGAGACGGCCCGGAGCTGCGCCACGGCGGCGTTCTTCTGCGGCCCGTTCGTGAACCGCTCGGCCCGGTCGACGAACTTCCGTACGTTGTCGGCGGTGTTCTTCTTCATGGTGCCGGTGCGCAGCGCCTGCGCGTAGTAGGCGCGCACCAGCGGGAAGCTCGCCGGCCACGTCACCCGAGGCTGTTGCTGGGTGTTGAACCGGTCGAAGGTGGCCGTGGCCGCCGCGTCGATCTCGGCCTGGTCCAGGTGCTCGCTCGCGGCCAGCTTGAACGCGTCGAGCCCGCGGGCGATCTCGCTGCCGTAGACGTGGCCGTTGTAGTAGTACGCGGACCAGAAACCGCCGAGGAGAAGTGAGGTCTCACTCACCGGACCCCGGTCGAAGTACGCGATCTCGTGCGGGTTGGCCGAGTCGGTGAAGTCGAACACCGAGACGCCGCCCTGATACCAGGCCTGGACCATGATGTCCCGGCCGGGCACGGGAACGAGCGACCCGTTGTGCGCGACGCAGTTCTCCTGGTTCGTCTGCGGCACGGGCAGCTTGTAGTAGCTCCGGAACTTCAGCTTGCCGTCGACGATGTCGAAGATGGCGTCCGCGCCCCACGAGGGCTCGTCGGTGACACGGCACCGCGCCCCGGTGCCGCCGCCCCACTCGTCGGTGAAGACGACCTTGGTCCCGTCGTTGTTGAACGTGGCCGAGTGCCAGTAGGCGAAGTTCGGGTCCGTCACCGCGTCGAGCCGCTTGGGGTTGGCCGGGTCGGAGATGTCGATCAGGAGGCCGTTGCCCGCGCACGCCCCGGCCGCGAGGCCGATCTCCGGGTAGGCCGTGATGTCGTGGCAGTGGGTGGTGACGGGCGACGGCGACCAGGACGAGCCGGACGGGTGCCGCGGGGTCTGCGGGGCGTTCTGGAGACCGTTGATCGCCCCGGTCTCCGGATCGGTGAACAGGCGCGGTGTGGAGACGACCGCCGCGTTCTGCGGGGCCGTCAGCGGCACCTTGATGACCTCGATACGCCACTGGGACGTGTTCGGGTCGGTCGCCGCGGTGTTGGCGCAGCCCGCGAGCTCCGAACCCGAGCGGACGCTCGCCGTGCCCTGCACGTAGACGTACACGTTGTCCGGGTCGTTCTTGCCGGTCACCAGGGTGTGGGTGTGCGAGCCGCGGCAGGTCTGGACGGCCGCCACCTGGGTCGGCTTGCTGATGTCGCTCACGTCGAAGATCCGGACGCCGCGGAAGCGGTCCGGGTTCACCGTGCCGCTCGCGCCCTGCGTGCCGCAGTCGATCCGGCCCCGGGTCTCCTCGACCGACATGAACAGCAGATTGCCGTACACCGACAGGTCGCCCTGGCCGCCCGGGCACACCACGGACGTGGTCAGGACCGGGTTGGAGGGTGTCGAGACGTCGTAGATGTTGAAACCGGTGAAGTTGCCGACGAACGCGTACTTGCCGCTGAAGGCCATGTCCGAGTTCGCGAACGACGCGTTGCCCGGGCTGGAGGCCTGGTAGAAGCCCTCGGGCTTGTCCCGGTGGGCCAGGAGCTCCAGCCCCTGGCTCGCCTGCTGGGCGTCCAGCCAGCCTGCCCCCAGGCCGGTTCGTGGATCGGCGTCGTCCGCCATGGCCGTGGCGGGCAGGAGGCCCACCAGGACCGCCCCTGCGGCGACGACTCCGATCTTCCTTAATCCAGCACGTCCCCAACGTGCTGCCGCACGGCTGATTCTCAAGGGCCGCACCCCTCCTTTTCTGATCTTGCCGGCGTGACCCATTGCGACGTGCGACAGATCTCGGGGCCCGGCCCGACCCAAAAGATCTACGCGGCGTTTGGGGGACAGTAACTGAATATGGGCTGAATGTGCTATACCCCTTCACATCCTCCGGTTTGGCCGGTGTCCCCCAACCGCCGACGAAGCGAGCGCAGGCCATGATCTCCTCCCCCTCGTTGCGGCAGCTTCTCGCGCTCGCGGTGGCCGCCGCCGCGATCAGCGCCTGTACGGCCGAGACCGCCGCCCCGCCCGCCGCGGTGAACGTCGTGCAGCCGGGCGCGCCGGGACAGGGCAGCAAGGTTCTGCCGGCCGGTGAGCTGCCGAGCTCCGACGGCAAGGAGTACACCGACGCCGACGTGCGGTTCATGCAGGGGATGATCCGGCATCACTCGCAGGCTCTGCGCATGACCGCGCTCGTCGCCGGGCGCAGCGAGAGCGGCGACCTCCCGCGTTTCGCCAAGCGGATCGAGATCTCCCAGCAGGACGAGATCGACCAGATGGTGCGCTGGCTCAGGGCACGGCTCCAGCAGGTGCCGAGCGTGGGCTCCGGCGGAGGGCACGACCACGGCGGTGGAGAGCTCATGCCCGGCATGCTCAGCGAGGCGCAGTTCGCCGAACTGGAGCAGGCCAAGGGTGCGCGGTTCGACCGGCTCTTCTACGAGGACATGATCCAGCACCACCTGGGAGCGCTGACCATGGTGGAGCGGCTCTTCGGCGACGGGGGAGGAGAGGAGTCGGAGATCAACCAGTTCGTCACCCATGTCGACGCGGACCAGCGCATCGAGATCGACCGGATGCGCACGCTTCTCGCCGGGATGGACGGGTGACCGGCCCCGCTCGGCGGAAGGCTCAGCGGAAGATCTGCAGGTAGAACGACAGCTCGGCGGCGAGCGCCGCCGCCTTGGTCTCCAGCCGCCGGAACCCGTGGGCCTCGCCCTCGAACGTCAGATAGGTGCAGGGCACGCCGCGCGCCAGCAGGCGCTCGGCGAACGCCCGCGACTGGGCCGGCGGCACCACCGGGTCGGCGAGGCCCTGCATGAGCAGCATGGGGCAGTTCACCTGGCCGGCCCGGGCCAGCGGCTCTCGCTCGCCATACCGGTCCTCGGGCCCGACCAGCCACTCCACATAGCGCGACTCGAAGTCGTGGGTGGCCGCGACGAGCGGCCCGAGCGCGCTGACGCCCGCCACCGAGACGCCGCCCGCGAAGACGTCCGACGCGCCGCAGGCGGCCATGACCGTCCACCCGCCCGCGCTCGCGCCGCGTACGGCGATCCGGGCGGGGTCGGCGAGGCCCTCGGCGACCAGCCACTTGGCCGCGGCGATCACGTCCTCCACGTCGGTCACGCCCCATCGGCCGCGCAGGCGATCCCGGTAGGCCCGGCCGTACCCGCTGGATCCGCCGTAGTTGACGTCGAGCACGCCGATGCCGCGGGTGGTGAAGAACGCCTTGTCCAGGCTGAGCTCGCTCGTCGCGTGCCCGGTGGGCCCGCCGTGCACGAATACGACGTAGGGCGCGCCGCCCTCGTCCGGCTGTTCCGGCGGATACAGGTACGCGTGGACGCGGACGCCGGGCGCCACCCGGAACTCCACGGCACGGGGCTCCGGGAGGACATCGGCGGGGACGTCGTCGATCTCCCGGCGCAGTTCCTCGGCGCGAGCGGTCAGGTCACCAGGGCCGCCGGCGGTGCCGATCCGGACGACCGAGCGTGGCGCGCCCGACCGATAGCCGAGGCCGACGAGCACGTCGTCGCCGTCCCCGTGCAGCACGGGCGCCCACCCCTGGAAGGGGATGTCGAGGTCGGCGAGCGTACGCGTTTCCGGGTCGAGGACGCCGAGGCGCAGGTCGCCGCGTCCGTGCAGCACGGCGAGCCGTCCGTCGCCCAGCACGGCGTACGGCAGGCCGCCGAGCTGCCACAGCGGGCCCGCGAACTCCTCCTCGGCAGGGCAGAGGGGCTCGCACGACGATCCGGTGATGTCGGCCCGGTAGAGGTTCCACCAGCCCGACCGGTCGGAGACCGCGTACAGGCGCCGCTCGTCGCACCACACCGGCGCGAGGACCGATTCGGCGGTCCCGCCCAGCACCGTCCACGTGGCGCCGTCGGACAGCCGGGTGACCCGCAGCTCGGTGCCGGTCCAGGGCATGTGCGGGTGGTTCCAGCAGATGTAGGCGAGGTGCCGGCCGTCGGGGGACGGCGTGGGCGAGGCGTAGAAGTCGCTGCCGGTGACCACCTCGGCGACCTCGGCGGCCCCGGTCGGATCCACGGCCACGATCGAGCGGGTGACCTTGGCGTCGTGGTGGTGGCGTTCCCGGACGCACCACACCCGCGGACCACCCGCGCCGTCCTGGACCCGCAGGTCGGCGTAGCGCAGCGTGCCCGGCTCGTCGGGCTCCGGCGTGACCGGACGGGGCCGCTCCGCTCCCGGGCCGCCCGGCTCGCCGCGCGTGCGGGGCCCGGCGAGATAGAGCCTCTGGTCGGCGTGGTGCGCGAAGACGATGCCGTGACCGGGGACGACGGCGTAGGACCGGCCGCCGTACTCGTGGACGCGCGTACGGGCGTCCCAGGGCGCGGGGAGCAGGTCGGCGAGGGAGCCGTCGGCGGCCCGGTGGACGACGGTGCGGCGGCCGCCCTCGGCGGGGCGGTCCTCCTCCCACCACGTCTCCCCGCCCAGCGCGGTCGGGAAGCCGAGCCGACGGCCGGCGCGTGCGACGTCGGCGTTGGAGATGGACGACGGCCGTGGCGAGAACGGCCTCGGGCCAGGCGTGGGGGGCATGACCGCATCCTGCCGGACGAGCCCGCTTCCGGGGGTGTGAATGCGGCAACGCATCAGTCGAGGGACGGGGGAGTGGTGTAGCGGGTGGCGAGCGTGCCGAGCTGGTCGATGACCGTCCGCTTCCAGGTGCCGTCGTCGAACATCCGGCGCAGCGCCTCCTCGACCTGGTCGCGCAGCGCGGGCGTCTCGGCGGCGATGCCGTACTTCTCGGTGGCCAGGGACCTGCCGCTGAAGCGGAACCTGCCGGGATACTGCGCCGACAGCCCGGCGAGCACGGGGGCGTCGGCCACGATCGCGTCGGTCCTGCCGGAGGCCAGCAGCGGCGCGCAGGCCGCGGGCAGGTTCGCCTCGGCGAGGAAGACCTGCCGCCAGCGGGTGCCGAACCGCTTCACGAGCGGCGCGGCGGACTCCCGGGTGGCGCAGACGCGTTTGCGGGCGAGGTCGCGCGGACGGCGGACGGACAGGTCGCCGGCCCGTACGAGGATGTCGGTGCTGGTGACGAGGTAGGGGCCGGCGACATACCGGGAGCCCGGCGGGCCGGTGGCGCCGACGACGAGATCGGCCCGCGTGGGGTCGAGCGTGTAGACGACCTGGTCGTCGCGGTATCCGAGCGCACGGGCGACGTATTGCGCGACCTCGATGTCGAAGCCGCTGTAGCGCCCGTCGGGGAGCCGGGTGACCAGGCCCGGCTGCCCGGGGCGCACGCCGACCACCAGCGTGCCCGCGTTCCCGCACCCACCGGTCAGGAACGCGGCCGCAAGGACGCCGACCACGGCAACGACACGCCACACGCGCTCAATATCGAGGTCGCGCCCGTCCCCTCGCCAGCAGCGACACGGCAAAGCTCCCTTTACCCCGTAGCTCGGCAGGTCAGCGCATCAGCGCGACCTCGCCGCCCGCGGCCGCCTCGGCGGCGGCCGGATCGGCCGTGACCTTGCGGCTGCGCCTGCTGCGCCGTTCCAGCCAGGTGGCGAGGTAGCCCAGCGCCAGGTTGATCACGATGTAGACCGTCGCGATCACGATGACCGAGGGGATCAGGTTGGCGTAGTTGGCCGGCACCACGCGGGCGCCCGCGTTCAGCAGGTCGGCGTACGCCACGACGAACCCGAGCGCGGTGTCCTTGAGCAGCACCACGAGCTGGCTGATGATCGCGGGCATCATCGCGGTCACCGCCTGCGGCAGGAGGATCAGCCGCATCACCTGGTTCTTGCGCAGGCCGATCGCGGATCCCGCCTCGGCCTGGCCGCGCGGCACGGCGAGGATGCCGGCGCGCACGATCTCGGCCAGGACCGATCCGTTGTAGACCGTGAGACCGAAGACCACGGCAGCGAACTCGGTCACGACCAGCCCGGCCAGGCTTCCGCCGTACTGGGCGAAGAAGATCAGCATGAGCACCGGGACCGCGCGGAACGCCTCGACGACGACCCCGGCCGGGATCCGCACCCAGCGGTGGTCCGACAGGCGGGCGATGCCGAACACGGCCCCGAACAGCAGCGCGAGCACCGCGGCGAGCGCGGCGGCGATCAGCGTGTTGAGCAGCCCGGGCAGGATCAGCTCTGTCCAGGTCTCGCCCCGCAGGAACGGCTCCCACAGCTTGCCGTCCCACTGGCCCTTCTCGTCGAACTTCGTCCAGACGAAGTACGCCACCAGCAGCAGTACGACGCCGAACACGAGGGTCAGCACGTTGTTGCGCAGGCGGGCGCGCGGGCCCGGGAGGTCGTAGAGGACGGTGGCGCCGCGCTCGGTCATCGGACCACCGCCAGGCGCCGGGCCAGCCGGCCGGACAGCAGGTTCAAGGGGAGGGTCAGCACGACGAACCCGGCGGCGAAGCCGAGGAAGATGGGAATGATCGCGTCTCCGTGGGCGTCGAACAGGTTCTTCATCCGCAGCGCCGCCTCCATGACGCCGATCGCGGCCGCGACCGTCGTGTTCTTGACCAGCGCGTTCAGCAGGCTGCCGAGCGGCGCGATGACCGTGCGCACCGCCTGGGGGAGGATCACCAGGCGGAGCGTCTGCAGGAAGGTCAGCCCGATCGCCCGGGCCGCCTCCGCCTGCCCGAGCGGCACGGTGTTGATCCCGGATCTCACGACCTCGCACACGAAGGCGGAGGTGTAGGCGGACAACCCGATGATCGACAGCCAGAAGCTGTTGAGCGACAGGTCGTCCCGGGAGAACTGGACGCTCATCACCGTGCCCAGGCCGAGGCCGCAGAACACGATGATGAGCGTGAGGGGCGTGTTGCGCAGCACGTTGACGTACACCGCGCCCGCCGCCCGCAGCACCGGCAGCGGACTGACGCGCATGGCCGCCAGCACGATCCCCCAGACCAGCGAGATCACCCCGCTGACCACCGTGAGCTTCACCGTCAGCCAGAACGCGCCGAGGATGACGGGAAGCTCGTCGACGACGGCCTCCACCGCCGGCCTCCTCTCAGTGCCGCTTTCGCGCCGTCCTAGTAGCGGTCGACGGACGGCGGCGTGGTGAAGTACTTGCCGAACTCGCCGAGGTTGGTGTCGAGGGCCTTGCGCCAGCTGCCGTCGTTGAAGAACTTCTCGATGGCGTTGTTGATCGCGTCACGGCCGGCCTTGTCGTCCTTCTTGATGCCGATGCCGTACCGCTCCTCGCTGAACGGCTGGCCGATCAGCTTGAACTTGCCGGGGAACTGGGCGGCGAACCCGGCGAGGATCGTCGCGTCCGTGGAGATGGCGTCGACCTGGTTGTTCTCCAGCAGCGGCAGGCAGGCGCCGTATCCCTGCTGCTGGGTGAGGTTCTTGGACTCCCACTCCGGCCCGAACTTGTCGGCGAGCCGCTTCGGCGACGACGAGCCCTGGGCGCCGCAGACCTTCTTGTCCTTGAGGGAGTCGACCCCGGTGATCGAGGTGTCGTCGGCGCGGACGAGGATGTCCTGTCCGGTGACCAGGTAGGGCCCGGCGAAGGAGATCTTCTGCTTGCGCTCGTCGGTGATGGAGTAGGTCGCGACGACCATGTCCACCTGGCCCTGCTGGATGAACGGCTCGCGGTTGGCCGACTGGGCCTCCTTGAACGTGATTCCGCTCTCCGGCACGCCGAGTTCCTTGGCGACGTACCTCGCCACCTCGACGTCGAATCCGCCGTAGCTGCCGTCGGGCTTCTTCAGCCCCCAGCCCGGCTGGTCGATCTTGACGCCGACCACGAGCTTCTTGTCGTTCTTGGCCTTGTCGACGATCGAGTCCGCACCGGAGTTGCCGCAGGCAGTCAGGCCGGTGGCCAGGGCGGCCAGCGCGAGCAGGCCGGCTCCGAATCGCATCCGCGTCACCTTTCGCTTCTTGTGGAGCTTGTCGTGAGCTGGGATCTAATGAGTGAGGATCTTGGAGAGGAAGTCGCGGGCGCGCTCGGTGCTCGGCTGGGTGAAGAACTCCGAGGGCGACCCCTCCTCGACGATCTGGCCGTCGGCCATGAACACGATCCGATTGGCGGCCCGGCGGGCGAAACCCATCTCGTGGGTCACGACCATCATCGTCATGCCGTCCTTGGCCAGGCCGGTCATCACGTCGAGCACCTCCTGGACCATCTCGGGGTCGAGGGCCGAAGTGGGCTCGTCGAAAAGGATCATCTTGGGGTCCATCGCCAGCGCGCGGGCGATGGCCGCGCGCTGCTGCTGGCCGCCGGAAAGCTGGGCGGGATACTTGCTCGCCTGCGTGGCGATGCCGACCCGTTCGAGCAGTTCCATGCCCCGCTGCTCGGCCTGCTGCCGGGCGACCTTGCGCACCCTGGTTGGGCCGAGCGTGACGTTCTCCAGGATCGTCTTGTGCGAGAAGAGGTTGAAGGACTGGAACACCATCCCGACCTCGGACCGCAGGCGGGCCAGGGCCCGGCCCTCCGCGGGCAGTTCCCGCCCGTCGAAGACGATGGTCCCGGTGTCGATCGTCTCCAGCCGGTTGATCACCCGGCACAGCGTGGACTTGCCGCTGCCGGACGGGCCGATGACGACGACCACCTCGCCCCGGCCCACGCTCAGGTCGATGTCCCTGAGCACATGCAGGGGACCGAAATGCTTGTTGACTCCCTCCAGCCTGACAAGCGGGTCGGAACCACTGATCTCCGTCATGGTCAAAACCGTAGGGGGGTCAACCTCGCCACGTCACTAACGGAGCGGTACCGAATAGATCACATCCCGGCAGCTCAGGACATCAGTCCTGGTTTGTCCGCACGGCGCCGGCGGCGGAACGGGGCTCATCGGGACCGGGAGCGGCTCATCGGATGACCGGGAACTCAGTCGGATGGCCGGGAGCTCAGTCGGATGGCCGGGAACTCAGTCGGATGGCCGGGAACTCAGCGAATGACCGGAAAACTGAAAAGGCCGGCATGACCGGCGCCGTGCGTGCTGCGGCCGGAGGTCTGCGGCGCTTCGCGGACGGGGAGGCGCAGGACGAACCGCGCTCCCCTTTCGCTGTCCTGGATGGTCAGCGTGCCGTGGTGTGCTTCCGCGATCTCCCGTGCGATCGCCAGCCCCAGCCCGGTCCCCCCGGAGTCCCGGTCGCGTGAGGCGTCCAGCCGGGTGAAGCGGTCGAAGACCCGTTCCCGGTGTTCCGGAGCGATCCCGGCGCCGTCGTCGATGACCTCCATCGTCGCCGTCGGCCCGTCGGCCCGCACGATGACGGTGATCCGTGAGGTGGCGTGCCGTTCGGCGTTGTCGAGCAGGTTCACCAGGAGGCGGGTGATCCGCAGCGGGTCGCAGTCGACGAACACGTTCAGCCGGAGATCCCGCACGATCTCCATCCGGTAGGCGTGGCGGTCGAGCTCCTCGCCGACCAGGCGGCCGAGGTCGGTCGCACTGAGGTCGAGGGGGGCGCGGGCGTCCAGCCTGGCCAGGGTCAGCAGGTCGGTCACGATCGCCTGGAGCCGGTCCACACCGGTGAGCACCGCCCCGGCCGTCCTCGGCCAGTCGGTGTCGTGCGGATGCATGAGGGCCTCTTCGAGCTGCGTCCGCATGGCGGTGAGGGGGTTGCGCAGGTCGTGCGAGGCGTCCGAGGTGAACTGCCGCAGTTGCTTGTACGCGCCTTCGAGCCGGTCGAGGGTGTCGTTCACCGTTCCGGCCAGAAGCTTGATCTCTTCCTGGTTGTCGCACCCCACGGGGACCCGGCGGTGCAGATGGGTGGCAGTGATCTCCGCCAGCTCCCTGCGGATGGCGTCCACCGCGGTCATGTCCCTTTTGACCACATGGAAGGTCCCGGCGGCCGTCATCGCGGTCGCGACCAGGGACATGCCGATCGCGAAGGACAGCGCCGCCATGTTCCCGAACCAGGGGACCGTGGGCGCCGCCACGTAAAGGAGCCACGGCCCGTCCGGCTGATAGACCTTGTACGAGAAGACGGTCATGCAGCCCTTCAGCCCGGCCGGAGGGCACAGCACCCGTTCGGCGTGCACGCTCGCGCTGGGCGCGTGGAAGGTGGCCATTGGCGGCTTGTGCGCGAGTTGCGGCGTGGACGCGACGACCTGTCCCTGCGTGTCCAGGACCTGGAGCGCGATGTCCTGGCCCGCCGGCAGCATGGAGGGGAGGTATCCCTCCCTGATCAAGGGCACCGTTCGATCCCACGCCCCGGTGACCCGGGCCCGTGCCGCGTCGGCGTCCCTGCTGCCCACGACGAAGAGGAAGAGCAGGCTGACCCCGGTGCAGACCAGCGCCGCGACGATGGAGTAACCGACCGTCCTCCGGACGAGAATGGATGATCGGTTCCAGTTCGACATCGTTTCGGGCCAATCGGTGGGGAGCGTTGGTCTGGTGCCCTCACAAGGGCACCACATAGACATGAACGACTCAATAAAACGAAACTTTCTGTTTTCACAAGCCTGGGTAATGCCGGATGCGAGCCCGGGTCATGACAGCGGCCCCGCCTCCACGATCCGGTCCGCGTCCGGCATTCCGGAGGCGTGTCACGCAACCGTCCGCCATCGCCGCCCGGTCGCGGCCGGGTGTGCGACGTTCCGGTACGGGCGGGGGCGGGGAAGCGCCTACCCTTGTAGTGCGATGACTGCGACCACACAGACTGCGACGACCCAGGGCGCCGAAGGCGAGGCCCGGACCTACGAGGTGCGGACCTACGGCTGCCAGATGAACGTGCACGACTCGGAGCGGCTGTCCGGGCTGCTGGAGGACGCCGGATACGTCCGCGCGGCCGAAGGAGACACGCCGGACGTCGTCGTGTTCAACACCTGTGCCGTACGCGAGAACGCCGACAACCGGCTCTACGGCAACCTGGGCCACCTGAGACCGATCAAGATGGCCCGCAAGGGCATGCAGATCGCGGTCGGCGGGTGCCTCGCGCAGAAGGACCAGGGCGAGATCGTCCGCCGGGCCCCCTGGGTGGACGTGGTCTTCGGCACCCACAACATCGGCTCGCTGCCGGTCCTGCTGGAGCGGGCCCGGATCGCCGAAGAGGCCCAGGTCGAGATCAAGGAGTCCCTGGAGACCTTCCCCTCCACGCTGCCGAGCCGCCGCGAGTCGGCCTACGCGGCCTGGGTGGCGATCTCGGTCGGGTGCAACAACACCTGCACGTTCTGCATCGTGCCGTCGCTGCGGGGCAAGGAGAAGGACCGCCGTCCCGGCGACATCCTCAACGAGGTGCGCACACTCGTCGACCAGGGCGTCCTGGAGATCACGCTGCTGGGCCAGAACGTCAACACCTACGGCGTGGAGTTCGGCGACCGGCTGGCGTTCGGCAAGCTGCTGCGGGCCTGCGGCGACATCGAGGGCCTGGAGCGGGTCCGCTTCACCTCGCCCCACCCGGCCGCCTTCACCGACGACGTGATCGCCGCCATGGCCGAGACGCCGAACGTGATGCACCAGCTGCACATGCCGCTGCAGTCCGGCTCCGACCGCATCCTCAAGGCCATGCGCCGGTCATACCGGTCCGAGCGCTACCTTGGGATCATCGAGCGGGTCCGGGCCGCGATGCCGGACGCCGCGATCTCGACCGACATCATCGTGGGCTTCCCCGGCGAGACCGAGGAGGACTTCCAGCAGACCCTCGACGTCGTACGGCAGTCGCGCTTCGCCAACGCGTTCACGTTCCAATACTCCATCCGGCCCGGCACCCCCGCCGCGACCATGGAGGACCAGGTGCCCAAGGCCGTGGTCCAGGAGCGCTACGAGCGCCTGGTCGCCCTCCAGGAGGAGATCTCCTGGGAGGAGAACAAGAAGCAGGTCGGCCGCACCCTGGAAGTGCTGGTCGCCGAGGGCGAGGGCCGCAAGGACGACGCAACCCGTCGCCTGTCCGGCCGCGCGGCCGACAACCGCCTCGTCCACCTCGCCGGCGAGGCCGCCGCCGACGCGCGCCCCGGCGACATGGTCACGGTGGAGGTGACCTACGCCGCGCCGCACCACCTGGTGGCCGACAAGGTCCTGTCCGTACGGCGGACCCGCGCGGGCGACGCCTGGGAGACCCGGCAGGCCGCCCCGCAGCGGGGCAGCGCGGTCAACCTGGGGATGCCCACCATCGGGCGTCCCGCTCCGCTGCCCGCCGAGCCGTCCGCCTGCTCGGCCGTCTGACGCCCCAGGCCCGGCGACGGCCGGGTCACCGGCCGCACCGCTGAGCGGGTCATCGGGCGGGGCGCTGGCGTTCACTGGCCGAGGGCGCGCAGGACCTCGTAGCAGTAGGCGCGCCGCAGCTCGTCGTCGAACTGCAGGCAGGGGTCCTCGACCCGGGTGCTCGCCGCGCCGGACGGGTCCGTGTCCTTGGACGCGGCGCTCTTGGACGCGGTGGTCTCGGCTTTCGTGGTCTCGGCCGCCGGGGCGTCGCTCGCGGAGCCGCGTGCACTCTGCTGCCGGGCGTCCTGCGGAGCCATGCGGGCGGGGCGCGGCCGCCGGACCTCCCCGGTCCCGGGCCGGCCGTCGGTGGAGTCGCCTCCGCCGCCGCGGGACGACGAGGAGGGGCCCGCCGTCGGGGCGGGGCGCCGGGACGACCGTGACGATTCGATCTCTCGACCGGGTGGTGGTGCGCCGCGTCGACTCGCCCGCTGCTCTCGCACCGGTTGTTCTTTCGCCGGCTGTCCCTTTTCCGGGCCGTTTCCCGAATTGTTCTCCGCGCCGTCTCGCGTGACCGCTTCTCCGGTCTCCTCGCGATGCTCGGTCGCGCGTTCCGGTTCCGTTTCCGGCCGCTCGGACGCACGGCCGAGCGGGGCGGTTTCCGGCGGGAAGAAGGGATCGGCGGCGGGCGATCCCGGCACCGGACGTGCCGGCGTGGCCGCGGCGCCCAGGTCGACGGCCACCGGCCGGGCGGGCGGGGGCGCGGGGGCCTGACCGGACAGGACGGCCAGAACGACGCCGAGCCCGGCGACGGCGGTCACGCCGATGACGCCCGTCACGGCGAGGACGGGATGACCGTCGCGGCGGTGCCTCGGGGTTGGGGAGAAATCCGGCAAGGTCGTGATCTTCCGTGCGGCGGCCAGTCGTTTCCGATTTCTCAGTCTGCCCGCCGCTTACGAATTCCCGCGGCGGTTCCACCGATTACCGGGAACTCCAAATGCGCCGCCGGCCATTGTCGCGAATGAATGCCCCTAATATTGGTGAGCGGGGCAATTCGCCCAAAAAGGCCGCGTGCGACCGATGTCTCCGCCCGGAACACCGCGGGTGCCGGACACGTCCTAGCATCGCCGTGTGTCCGTTCGTGAACTGGTCGTCCTCGGCACCTCCAGCGCGGTGCCCACCCGTCACCGCAACCACAACGGTTATCTGCTGCGCTGGGACGGCGAGGGGTTCCTGTTCGACCCCGGCGAGGGCACCCAGCGGCAGATGCTGCACGCCGGGGTAAGCGCGCACGACATCACCTGGATCTGCGTCACGCACTTCCACGGCGACCACTGCCTGGGGGTGCCCGGCGTGGTCCAGCGGATCGCCAGGGACAAGGTGACCCACGAGGTGCGGGCGGCCTACCCCGCGAGCGGCGAGAGCTACTGGCGCAGGCTGCGCAACGCGGCGGCCTTCGCCGACACCGACGTGATCGCGCCGCGCCCGGTCTCCGGCGAGGTGGCCCGGTGGCCGGCGGGACCGGTGACGCTGACCGCGCGGCCGCTGTCGCACCCCGTCCAGTCGTACGGCTATCGCGTGGACGAGCCGGGCGGACGCCGCATGCTGCCCGGGGAACTGGCCAGGCGGGGCGTGCGCGGACCGATGATCGGGGAGCTACAGCGGCACGGCTCGCTCACGCTGCCGGACGGCACGACCGTCACGCTGGACGAGTGCAGCGCCCCCAAACCGGGCCAGAGCGCGGCCTTCGTGATGGACACCCGGATATGCGACGGCGCGTTCGCCCTGGCCGACGGCGTCGACCTGCTGGTGATCGAGTCGACGTTCCTGTCGGACGAGAGCGCGCTGGCCGCGCAGTACGGGCACCTGACGGCGGCCCAGGCGGGGCGGATCGCGGCGGCCTGCGGGGTGCGGCGGCTGGTGCTCACCCACTTCTCCGAGCGCTACACGACCGCGGACGAGCCGCGCTTCGTCGACGAGGTGCGCGAGTCCTACGCGGGGGACGTCGTGACGGCGCGCGACCTCATGCGCGTCCCCGTGCCGAAGCGGGCGGACTACCAGGCCCAGCGGGCGGCGAAGTAGCCCACGCCGTACGGCGCGTCGTCATACAGCAGCTCGGAGGCGGCGGGCGGGGGCGCCGCCTGCGCCGCGCCGCCGAGGACCTGGAGGGCCGCGCGGCCCGCCGCCCACAGCTCCCGCGCCTCGCCGGGGTCGAGGCCCAGCAGGCGGCCGGCGTCGCCCGAGGCGAGCGCGCCGGCGATCGTCTCGTCGTACGGCACGGCGCCGGGATGGATGTAACCCGGCGCCTTCTCGGTGCGCCTGGCCGAGCCGTCGCCCATCACCAGCAGCGCCACCCGCTCCGCCGAGTCCGCCAGGCGGCGGCCCAGCGCGGCGCATCCGGCCGTTGGGGCGTCGAATCCGACCGCCTCGAACCGCAGCGCGGGCAGGTCGCCTCCGGACGACGCCTGCGCCCGCTCCAGCAGCCAGCGGCCGATCGTCAGCGACAGGGGCAGGACGGCATCGCCCGGACCGACCCGGACGTCGGGGCCCCACGGGCGCAGCGTCCCCGCGGCGTCCCCGGGGAAGGACGCGGTGGCGTCCGCGCCGCCGGCCACGGCCAGCACGCCGGCGCGCGCGTCCAGAAGCGGGCCGACCGCCGCGGCGCAGGCCGCGCGAAGATCGTCGAGTTCGGGTGCGGCGGCCCCGGCGACCTGCGGGACGAGCAGCGGAGGATGCGGGCAGACGGCAGCGGCGACCAGCACCCGATCACCCTACCCCGCCCGGGCGCGCGCAGAATGGGACGCATGGACAGCAGCACGGTGGCGTTCGCGGCCGTACCGACCAAGGTGGGCGACGTGGTCGCCGCCGTCACCGAAGACGGGGTCGTCGCGACGCACTTCCAGGACGGCCCCCGGTTCAGGGAGCACGTCGCCGATCGTCTCGGGATGGCCGTCGCCGACGACCCGGCCCGTACGGCCGCCGCGCGGGAGGAGCTGACGGCCTACTTCCGGGGCGAGCTGAAGGAGTTTCGCGTGCCGGTGGACTGGCGGCTCATGTCGCCGCTGCAGCGGCAGGTCCTCGGCACGCTGTTCGCGACCGTCCCGTACGGCGAGGTGGTGACGTACGGGGAGCTGGCGGCGCGCAGCGGCACGGGGGTCCCGGCGCGGGCCATCGGCTCGATCATGGGCGCCAACCCGATCCCGATCATCGTGCCGTGCCACCGGGTCGTCGCGAGCAACGGGCTCGGCGGCTTCAGCGGCGGCGAGGGCGTGGAGTCCAAGCGGTGGCTGCTCACCCTCGAAGGCCACCTGCCTCCCACCCTCGACTGGGACATCTGACCTCCCCGCCGCTGGGACACTGGAGGGTGTGGGGCAGCTACCAGTGATCGCCGTCGTGGGCGCGACCGCGGCGGGAAAGTCAGATCTTGCCGTCGAGCTGGCGCTCCGGCTGGACGGCGAGGTGATCAACACCGACTCCATGCAGCTCTACGAGGGCATGGACGTCGGCACGGCCAAGCTGACCATGGAGGAGCGGCGCGGCGTCCCCCACCACCTGCTGGACATCTGGCCGGTGACGCGGACCGCCAGCGTGGCGGAGTATCAGCGGCTCGCCCGCCCGCTGATCGAGGACCTGCGCTCCCGCGGCAGGGCGCCCGTGCTTGCGGGCGGATCCGGGCTCTACGTGCGCGCCGCGATCGACGACCTGGAGTTCCCGGGGACCGACCCGGACGTGCGGGCCCGGCTGGAGAAGGAGCTCGCCGCCACCGGCCCGGCCCCCCTGTACGAGCGGCTCAAGGGCCTCGACCCGGTGGCCGCGGACAACATCCTGCCGGGCAACGGCCGCAGGATCGTCCGCGCGCTGGAGGTCATCGAGCTGTCCGGACGGCCGTTCTCCGCCACGATGCCGTCGTACGACGCGGTCTACGACAGCGTGCAGATCGGCGTCGAGGTGCCCCGGCCGGTCCTCGACGAGCGGATCGAGCGCAGGGTCGCCCTCATGTGGGCGGCCGGGCTGGTCGACGAGGTGCGCGCGCTCGCGGCGGCGCGCGGCCTGGCGGAGGGCAGGACCGCCAGCAGGGCGCTCGGGTACGCGCAGGTGCTGCGCTTCCTCTCGGGGGAGTGGACCGAGGAGCAGGCGCGGGAGGAGACGGTGCGCGCCACGCGCAGGTTCGCCCGGCGGCAGGAGTCGTGGTTCCGCCGCGACCCCCGGGTGGTGTGGCTGCCGTTCGACGCGCCCGATCTGGCCGACCGCGCGATCGCCGTGATCACCGGTGCCTCCTAGACTGCTGCCATGCGGTTTCTGAAGGGCCACGGCACCGAGAACGACTTCGTCATCCTGCCGGACGCCGACGCCACGCTGGACCTGTCCCCGGTGGACGTCGCGGCGCTGTGCGACCGGCGCGCGGGCATCGGCGCCGACGGGGTGCTGCGCGTGGTGCGCACCAAGCTCTGCCCCGAGGCGGCCGGGCTGGCCGGCGAGGCCGAGTGGTTCATGGACTACCGCAACGCCGACGGCGGCATCCCCGAGATGTGCGGCAACGGCGTCCGCGTCTTCGCCCGCTACCTCGTGGACGCGGGCCTCGCGGCGCCCGGCGAGTTCGCCGTCGCCACCCGCGGGGGCCTCAAGCGCGTACGGCTCGGGGCGACGGGCGACGTGACCGTGGACATGGGCATGCCCCACGTGCTGGGGGACAGCAGCGCGGTCGTCGACGGGCGCGAGTGCCACGGCGTGAACGTGAACGTGGGCAACCCTCACCTGGCGTGCGCCGTGGAGGAGCCGGTGGCCGGGTTCGACCTCGGCCGCGAGCCCGCCTTCGACCGCGGGGTCTACCCCGAGGGCGTCAACGTCGAGATCTTCAACATGCTGGGCGACCACAAGGTGTCGATGCGGGTGCACGAGCGGGGCTCGGGTGAGACGCGGTCGTGCGGCACCGGGGCGATCGCGACGGCCGTCGCCGCCGCCCACGCCGCCGGGGAGACCACCGGCACCTGGGAGGTCCGGATCCTCGGCGGCACGGTCACCGTCAGGCTGGAGGAGGACACGAGCTATCTGTCCGGGCCGGCCGTCCTCGTCGCCTCGGGGGAGTGGCCCGCCGTCCTCTGATCGTTTCAGAGACTTGCAGAATCTTGTTCTGATCCGCCACCGTGAGTCTGGGAGACCGGACCGAGGAGGGCGCATGGACCCGCGTGACGCGGTGGTGGAGACGAAGGCGGCGATCGGGGCCCTCGGCGGGGGCTTCATGCTCTCGCGGGAGGTCAAGGCGCTGTGCGAGCGTCACGGCCTCGGCCCCCGGGAGATGTACTTCCGGGGCAGGTGCGGCGTCCTCGGCGAGGTGGACGCCGACGTCGTGCTCGCGGCGGTCGTCTTCTTCCCGGCCGGGCATGTCCGTGAGTCGTGGGAGGGCGGGCGCAAGCTCCCCGTCGAGGAGGCCGCCGCGCTCTACGCCGGGGCCTGCCACGACTGGGGACGGCGCAGGCTCGCCGGTTTCGGGAACGCCGACCGGCTGGCCGAGCTGCTCGCCGCCGTCGCCGACGGCGCGGACGCCTACTGCGCGCCGCTGTTCGCCGGATGGCGGGCGATGCCGCGGCCCGACGGCGGGCCCGCCCTTGCGGCCCACCTGCTGCACGTCGTGCGGGAGCTGCGCGGCGCCTGGCACGCGACGGCCGTGGTGGCGCAGGGACTGGGCCCGCTGGAGGCCACCCTCGTGGGCGCCGCCGACGCCGGGACCCCCGTTCCTTACGGCCGCACCACCGACGTCGCCCGGTTCCTCGCCTGGCCCGAGCCCTACCCCGTGCCGTCGGAGGAGGCGGTGGAACGCAGGGCCAGGGCGGAGGAGCTGACCGACGACCTCGTCGCCCGCGCGTACGCGGCGCTCGGCCCGGCGGAGCTCACCGAGCTGTGCGGCCTGCTCCGGGAGGCGTCCCTGGCGGGCCGGGCGCGCTGACGCGCCGGAGAGCCGAAGGCCGCGTTCGTTTGGGTCATGGTCGGCGACCTGGCAGACTGACTGCTCATGGACGTGGACATCTGGGCCTGGGTCGGCGGCACCCAGCGCGAACTGCACGAGGCGGGCAACACGGGGCTGGCCATGGCGCTGGGTGACGTGCCCGCGCAGGCGCTGGAGGGCCGTTTCACCCAGCTCGACGTCGTGGCGCCGGCGATCGCGCAGCACGCGGAGACGCTGGAGAAGCCGTGGCTGGAGTTCTTCGCGCGCTACTGGCACCTGCTCGGCCGGGTGGGCGACCGGGCGATCGGCGCGGCCGCGCTCGACGACGCCGTCGCGCTGGCGGACTTCGCCCAGCGTGACGACGTCAGCGACTGTCCCGCCGCCCCCGGCGCGGTGGAGGTCCTGGCGATGACCCAGGCCAACACCGACGGCCCCGGTTATGCCGCGACCCGGCTCGCCGCCCTGGGCGCCGTCCTCGACGGCGTCGGCCCGGACTCCCTCGCCTTCTCCGGCCTGGCCACGCAGTACGTCGCGGCGCTGATCGACGCCGGCCAGGCGGCCGAGGCCGTCGCGTACGCCGAGGCGGCGGTCGAGCGCCTGCGCGGCGCGGGCCGCGAGGCGAGCTGGGAGCTGGGCGCCGCCTCCGCGCGTGCCCTGCTGGCCGCCGGACGCCCGGACGACGCCCTGGCCGCCCTCGACGCCTCGACCGGCTTCAAGCCGGACGACCCGGTCGCGAGGGGCCGCCGCGAGACCCTGCTCAAGTCGCAGGTGCTGGCCACGCTCGGCCGCATCCAGGAGGCCGTCGACGCGCTGCCCGACCTCGACGTGGTGGGCGACCACGCGCGCGAGTGGGTGGAGTGGGCGCGCACCGTCGGCATGCTCACCGAGGGCATCGCCAACACCTGGCAGCTCGGCCGCATCCTGCGTCAGTGGATCTCCTACTTCGAGAGCGTGGGCGGCCACCGCGCCAGGTTCGAGCTGGCGCTGACCGCCGGGCACCTGGCGATCGCCCGGCAGGGCCTGTGGCAGGCCCGCCTGCTGGCCGACTACGCCGAGGCCGCGATCGCCGATCTCCGCGCCACGGAGGGACTGGCCGAGCGGGTGGCCGAGCTGCGCGCCGCCGCCGACGCCGCCAAGGAGCCGGCGCCGCCCGGCCCGCGTGACGAGCTCGTCGCCTACTTCGACGCCGCCGACGGCAGCACCGCCGACCCCGAGCGGTGGGTGGGCTGGCTGTGGCCGCTGTCCGGCACCGACCTGGAGGCCACCCGGCGCCACACCACGACGCTCGGGTTCCTCGGCTACGCCCCGGTGGGCGCCGACCTCTACTGGAAGACGATCGTCGAGGACGGCGACCCGGCCGCCGCCGGCGACGACGACATCTCCTACCTCACCGGCCTGCTCATCGAGGCCGGGCAGGACGAGCGCGTGGAGACCCTGGCGGCCCGGCTGCCGGAGAGCCGTTCGCACCTCGCCCTCGCCCGGCTGCACCGCGCGCGCGAGCGCTGGGAGCAGACGGCGGCCGAGGCCGAGCAGGCGGTCGCCCAGGGGAGCGGGCTGGAGGCCCGCCGCCTGTGGTCGGGCGCCGTGCAGCAGCTCGGCGACAACACCAAGGCGGCCGAGATCCTCAAGCCGCTCCTCGACTCCGGCGAGGGCGAGGAGGAGGACGTCTGGCGGCTCATCGTCCTGTCCACCGCCGTGGAGGACTGGGCGGCCGTCCGCGCCGCGGGCGCCAAGCTCGGCATGCCGATCGAGCCGGGAGAGGGCCCGATCGAGGAGGAGTGGCACCTGGTCCGGGTGATCCTCCCCGCCCCCGACGGCAGCCAGCGGGAGGTGCTCGCCGTACGGACGGGCCCGGCCACCGCGCGCCTCGCGATCCCGCAGCCGCGCGGCATGGAGTACAACGCGGGCGACGTCGTCGTGATCGACCCCCGGCCGCTGGAGCCGATCCCGGAGAACGAGCAGGAGCGCGAGAGCTTCGTCATCCCGTTCGCCGGGGTGACGATGCTGCGCCCGGGCGGCTACACGAGCTGGTTCTTCGACGGCGCGGCGCCGTCGGAGGACGAGTGGGCCGAGTTCAACGAGGTCCTGGCCGAGCGCGGCTGGCCCATGTGGGTCTACAGCGACGAGAACTATCGCGTCACCCACCCGGCCACCGGCGAGCAGCTTCCCGGCGTGTTCGGCTGGATCGCGATCCCGCCCGCCGTGCGGCCGGCGGAGCTGGACGCCGTTCTCGACGACGTCACCGAGCAGTGGTCCCACCCGCTCGCGTGGCTCGACCTCGCCCGCGAGGTGGGCATCGAGGCCGAGCGGCACGAGCGGATCTCCAAGGAGTACGGCCTCTGATCCACCCGCCCGCCACGCCTCTGATCCACCCGCCGGCCACCCCTGGCGGAACCTTGCTCTAGAGTCGGGTTCGATTCATGAGCGAGGAGGCGGCGTGATCCTGGACCGGTTCCGTCTTGACGGCAGGGTGGCCATCGTGACGGGGGCCTCGTCGGGGCTCGGCGTCGCCTTCGCCAGGGGTCTGGCGGAGGCGGGCGCCGACGTGGTGATCGGGGCCCGCCGTCCCGAAGGACTGGAGCGCACCCGGCGGCTGGTCGAGGAGACCGGCCGCCGCTGCCTCGCGGTCCCGACCGACGTGTCGGTCCCCGCGGAGTGCCAGGCCCTCGTCGACGCGGCCATGGGCGAGTTCGGCCGCGTCGACGTGCTGATCAACAACGCGGGCGTCGGCACGGCCGTGCCCGCCCTGCGGGAGACGCCCGGAGAGTTCCGCCGGGTGCTCGACGTCAACCTGAACGGCACCTACTGGATGGCCCAGGCCTGCGCCCGGGTCATGCGCCCGGGCTCGTCGATCGTCAACATCGGCAGCGTGCTCGGCGAGACCACGGCCGGGCTGCCGCAGGCGGCCTACAGCGCGTCGAAGGCCGCCGTCGTCGGGCTCACCCGCGACCTCGCCCAGCAGTGGACCTCGCGCCGGGGCATCCGGGTCAACTGCCTGGAGCCGGGCTTCTTCGACTCCGAGATGACCGCGCAGTATCCCGGCGGCTACCTCGACCGCATGCGGGAGCAGCGGGTGCTGATGAAGCGTTCCGGCGAGCCGGAGGAGCTCGTCGCCGCCGCCGTCTTCCTCGCCTCCGACGCCGGCTCGTACGTCACCGGGGCCGTGCTCCCGGTCGACGGAGGCATCCTCGCCACCTGAGCCCGTCGTGACACCGGCCGCCGCCTCGCCGAAGGCGGGTCCTCACGCCGCGCCGCCGCGTCTTCACAACCCGGTACGGCCCGCGGAGCAGAAGATCACCGGACGATCACGATATGGAGATTAGGTGGCATTTTTCACCATAAGAGGGGCAGCAGGGCCCTAGCCTCAGACCTGTTGTCAAAACAGGATCCGTGTTGCGCCAAGCGCAACGCCTGTGCGTGTGCCCTGAGGAGTCGTTGGCCCCCCGCTCTTCATTCACGGCGTGCGAGCGGCAGCCCTCGCGCCGTGCTTTGGCGTTTCCGGGCGTCCACGCCGCCTCGCGGGCGAGCGCCAAGTGAGGGGAATCAGAGTGGGCACAGCCGCGATCGAGGTTCGCGGGCTCTGGAAGATCTTCGGTCCCAAGGCCGACCGGATCATCGGCAGCCCCGACGCAGACCTTGAGCCCGCGCAACTGCGGGCGAAGACGGGGTGCACCGCCGCCGTCAGGGACGTCAGCTTCGAAGTACGCCCGGGCGAGGTCTTCGTCGTCATGGGCCTTTCCGGCAGCGGCAAGTCGACGCTGGTGCGCTGTCTCACCCGGCTGATCGAGCCGACGGCGGGCGAGCTGCGGATCGACGGACAGGACGTGCGCGCCATGTCGGCCAAGCAGTTGCGGGAGCTCCGCCGCCACCGGGTGAGCATGGTCTTCCAGCACTTCGGGCTGCTGCCGCACCGCAAGGTCGTGGACAACGTCGGCTACGGCCTGGAGATCCAGGGCGTCGGGAAGGCCGAGCGGCACGAGAAGGCCCGGCGCATCCTGTCGCTGGTCGGGCTGGGGGGACACGAGGACTCCTATCCCGAGCAGCTTTCCGGCGGCATGCAGCAGCGGGTGGGCCTCGCCCGGGCGCTCGCCGTCGACCCCGAGGTGCTGCTGTTCGACGAGCCGTTCAGCGCGCTCGACCCGCTGATCCGCCGCGACATGCAGGCCGAGGTCATCCGGCTGCACCGCGAGGTCGGCAAGACCATGGTCTTCATCACCCACGACCTGTCCGAGGCGCTCAAGCTCGGCGAGCGCATCGCGATCATGCGGGCGGGCGCGATCGTGCAGGTGGGCACCCCCGAGGAGCTGGTGGGCGCGCCCGCCGACGAGTACGTGGCCGACTTCGTGCGGGACGTGCCCCGGGCGCAGGTGCTGTCGCTGCGCTGGATCTGCCGTGCCCCCGAGCCCGGTGAACCGCTCGACGGTCCCGAGCTCCCCGCCGACACCGTGATCCACGACGCGGTCCCGGCCGCGATGGCGTCCGACCGGCCCATCCGCGTCGTCGCCGGCGGCGAGCTGGTCGGCGTGGTGAGCCGCGTCGACCTCCTCGGCGCGGTGCGGCCGGAACCCCAGCCCGTGGCGGCCGCGGCCTCCGCCGGCGCCACGGGTGAGGAGGCGTAGATGGTGAGCGCGCCTGTGCAGGTCGCGCCGCCCGTGGAGGCCCCGGCGCGGGCCCGGCGCCTGCCGCGGTGGGTCGCGCCGGTCGCCGGCGTGGTCGCGGTGGTGGTCCTCTACGTGGCCTTCCGCGGCAAGGCGGTGCTGCCGCACGACGACGACGCCACCCTGTTCCACTGGCTCAACGACGCCCGCGACTGGGTCGACGCCAACCGCAACAGCAGCCCGATCTTCCTGTACGTCGTCAACTACATCCGCCTGGGGGCGGCCGGAGTCTACGAAGCGATCCAGGCGGGCCTGGTCGCGCTCGGCTGGCCCGGGCTCCTCGGGCTGGCCGCCGGGCTCGGCTGGCTGGCCGGCGGATGGCGGATCGCGCTCGTCTCGTTCGCCGGCTTCGCCGGTGTCGGCGTGCTCGGTTTCTGGGAGGCGAGCGTCGAGACGCTCGCGCTGACCCTGTCCTCGGTGGTGCTGTCGCTGCTGTTCGGCATCCCGCTGGGGATCTGGGCGGGCCGCTCGCCCCGCGTACGGCGGATCGTGACGCCGGTGCTCGACGTCATGCAGATCATGCCGACGTTCTCGTACCTGTCGCCGATGGTGCTGCTGTTCCTGATCGGCCCGGCGTCGGCGACGATCGCCACGATGATCTACGCGATGCCGCCCGCGATCAGGATCACCGCGATGGCCATCCAGCGGGTCTCCGGTGTGGCGGTGGAGGCGTCGGAGTCGCTGGGCGCCACCGGGTGGCAGACGCTGGGCAAGGTCCGCCTGCCGCTGGCGCTCAACACGATCATGCTGGGCGTCAACCAGACCATCGCCGCGGCGCTGTCGATGGTGCCGCTGACGGCGCTGATCGCGGCGCCCGGGCTGGGCGAGGACCTGCTCCGCGCGCTCGCCCGGGTCAACGTGGGCGCCGCGCTGGTGCCCGGCGTCGCGATCGTGCTGATCGCCATCGTGCTCGACCGCATGACGCGGGCGGCGGCGCAGCGGCGCGAGGGCGGCACCCGGGCGCGGGCCGTCCGCTGGGGCGGGTTCGCGGTCCTGACGGCGGCCGGGCTCGCCCTGCTCCCCGTGCTGGCGCAGGACTTCCCCGAGCAGTGGGAGGTGCAGATCGTCCGGCCGATCAACGACGTGGTCGACTGGATCGAGGCCCACTGGTACACCTTCACCGGCTTCCTCAACGACGTGGTGGCGTACGGCCTGCTCAACCCGCTGCAGGACGTGCTGACCAACGCGCCGTGGTGGCTGGTCACCGCGGCGGTGCTGGTGTTCGCCTGGCGGGTGAGCGGGGCGGCGGCCGGTCTGGTCGCCACCGCCTGCCTCCTGTGCGTCGCCGGGCTGCAGCTGTGGGAGCACGCCATGGAGACGCTGACGATGGTGCTGGTCGCCTCGGTGATCACCATCGCCGCGGGGCTCGCGCTCGGCGTGGCGGCGGCGCGGTCGCGGTGGTTCGCCGCCGGGCTGCGCCCGCTGCTGGACGCCGCGCAGACGATGCCCTCGTTCTCCTACCTGCTGCCCGCCGTGGCGCTGTTCGGCAACGGCCGCTTCACCGCGATCACCGCCTCCTTCATCTACGCGGTGCCGGTGGTGGCCCGCCTCGTCGAGGACGGCCTGCGCGCGGTCCCCGGGACCGTCATGGAGGCGGCGCGGTCCGCGGGCTCCACGGACCGGCAGCTGCTGTGGAAGGTCCAGTTGCCGATGGCGCGCGGTTCGCTGCTGCTCGCGGCGAACCAGGGCATCGTCATGACGCTGGCGATGGTGGTGATCGGCGCGCTGGTCGGCGCCGGGGCTCTTGGATACGACGTCGTGGCCGGGTTCGCGCAGCAGGAGGACTACGGAAAGGGTCTCGCCGCAGGCGTCGCCCTGGTCCTCCTCGGAGTCATGCTCGACCGGATCACGCAAGGCGCCAACGGGCGCCGCTCTCCCCACAAGAAGAGGAACGCATGAAGAAGTTACGCCTAATCGCAGGGGTTCTCGCTCTCGGCCTCGCCGTGGCCGCCTGCGGAGGCGCCAAGGTAGAGGACGACTCCGCGGCGGCGCCGAGCGCGAGCGCCGCGGGCTCCGCGCCCGCGTCCGCGGGGGGCACGGTCAAGATGGCCATCAACGGCTGGGTCGGCTACGAGGCCAGCGCCGCCGTGGTGTCGTACCTGCTGGAGCACGAGCTCGGCTACAAGGTCGAGAAGGTGACGCTCGCCGAGGAGCCGTCCTGGCAGGGCATGGAGTCGGGCGACGTCGACGTCATCATCGAGAACTGGCGCCACCCGGACCTCAAGAAGAAGTACATCGAGGAGAAGCAGGTCGCCGTCGAGGCGGGCAGCACCGGCAACAAGGGCGTCATCGGCTGGTACGTGCCCGAGTGGATGGTGCAGAAGTACCCCGACATCACCGACTACAAGAACCTGAACAAGTACGCCGACCTGTTCAAGACCTCGGAGTCGGACGGCAAGGGCCAGATGCTGGACGGCGACCCGTCCTTCGTCACCAACGACGAGGCGCTGGTCAAGAACCTCAAGCTCGACTACAAGGTGGTCTACGCGGGCAGCGAGGCCGCGCTGATCAAGGCCGCCAAGCAGGCGACGGACCAGAAGAAGCCGCTGCTCATGTACTTCTACGAGCCGCAGTGGCTGTTCAACCAGGTCAAGCTGGTCAAGGTCAACCTCCCCGCCTACACGGAGGGCTGTGACAGCGACCCCAAGAAGGTCGCCTGTGACTACCCGCCGTACGACCTCGACAAGATCGTGAGCAAGAAGTTCGCCGACACCGGCGGCAAGGCGTTCGAGCTGGTCAAGGCCTTCCAGTGGACGAACGACGACCAGAACGCGGTCGCGGACGACATCACCAACAACGGGATGACGCCCGAGGACGCGGCCAAGAAGTGGGTGGAGGCCAACCCCACCAAGTGGCAGGCCTGGATGCCGAAGTGATCCAGGTCGTGTCTGTGGTCCGCCCGTCCGGGCGCTGACGCACGCGTCGGCCGCGATCCCCGCGATCGCGGCCGATCCCGCGTGTTGTGGAATACTCTGCCGGTGTCGCCGCGGCCCCGCCGTTCGCGTTCCGCGCCCGCACGACCCGCCCGTACGAAATCAAATGAGGCTAGATATGAGGATCCGTCTCCTTGCCGGCGTGCTGACGCTCGCGCTGGCCATGACCGCCTGCAGTGGCGGGAGTTCGGATGACGCCGCCGGGGCAGGCGCCGGGGGCGGCACGAAGACCGTTCGACTCGCGATCAACCCCTGGATCGGCTACGAGGCCAGCGCCGCGGTCGTCGCCTATCTCCTCGAGCACGAGCTCGGCTACAAGGTCGAGAAGGTCGAGAGCGGCGAGGCGGACTCCTGGAAGGGCTTCGAGAAGGGCACGGTCGACGCCGTGCTGGAGAACTGGAGCCACCCGGAGCTGAAGAAGGAGTACATCGACGACAAGAAGGTCGCGATCACCGCGGGTGAGAACGGCAACAAGGGCGTCATCGGGTGGTACGTCCCGGAGTGGATGGTCCAGAAATATCCGGACATCACGGACTGGCACAACCTGCCCAAGTACAAGGACCTGTTCAAGACCGACAAGAGCGACGGCCTCGGCCAGTTCCTCGCCGGCGACAAGTCCTTCGTCACCAACGACGAGGCGCTCATCAGGAACCTGAACCTGCCCTACAAGGTGGTCTACTCCGGCAGTGAGGACGCGCTGATCGCGGCGGCCCGCAAGGCCACCGAGAACGAGACTCCGCTGCTGATGTACTTCTACGAGCCCCAGTGGCTGTTCAACCAGCTCAAGCTCGTCAAGATCAACCTGCCGCCGTACGCCATCGGGTGCGACGCCAACGTCAAGACGATCAAGTGCGACTATCCGCCGTACCTGCTCGACAAGGTCGTCAGCGTGAAGTTCGCCAAGACCGGCGGCACGGCGTACGAACTGATCAAGAACTTCGTCTGGACCAACGACGACCAGAACGCCGTGGCCTACGACATGGCGGTGAACAAGATGAGCGCGGAGAACGCCGCCCGCAAATGGGTCGAGGCCAACAAGATCGTCTGGCAGGACTGGATCCCCGCCTGATCCACCGCGTCCGATCCCGGGCGTCCGATCCCGGGCGTCCGATCCCCGGCATCTGATCAACGGCATCTGATCAACGGGGCCTTCCACGGGTCCGACCGAGGGGCGTGGCACGCACGGCGTGCCACGCCCCTTGTCGTGCGCCGAGATCTTGTGCGCGCCTCCTTTGCCACCTTTTTGCACTTTGCTATATCTGAGGGGGACATTTCATTACCTAGGGGTGGCTGTGGGCGGGCGTGGAACCCGGTCGATCGCTGTGTCGATCACCGGACTCTCGATGGCGGTGGCCGTACTCGCGGGCTGCGGGCCGATGCCGGAACTCGACGGCGACCTCGCGGGCAAGGGCGGCGGCACGAGCAGCGGCGCGCAGGGCGACTCGGGGACGGAGCGGGGCGTCAACCCGCTCGACAACCCCGACGGCACCGGCCCCGGCCTCAAGCCGATCACGTCGGACAAGGACCGGGCGAAGGCCCGCGAGCTGATCGACAAGGTGGCGACGAAGGGCCGGGGGGCGAAGACCGGCTATGACCGCGACAAGTTCGGCTACGCCTGGGCCGACAGCGTGGACGACGTCCCCTGGGGGCGCAACGGCTGCGACACCCGCAACGACCTGCTCAAGCGGGACGGCCGGGACGTCGAATATCGCGACGGGTCCAACTGCGTCATCGTCTCCATGACCCTGTACGACCCCTACACCGGCAAGACGATCGACTGGACCAAGTCGAAGGCGGCGGCGGTTCAGATCGACCACGTCATGCCCCTGTCGTACGACTGGCAGATGGGCGCGTCGCGCTGGAGCGAGAGCAAGCGCAAGCAGATCGCCAACGACCCGCTCAACCTGATCCCCGTCGACGGCTCCACCAACGGCTCCAAGGGCGACTCGGGGCCGGCCACCTGGCTGCCGCCCAGCCGTGACATCCGCTGCTCCTACGTCGTGCGGTTCGCCCAGGTCGCTCTCAAGTACGACCTGCCGGTGACCTCCGCCGACAAGGCGGCCATGCTGGAGCAGTGCAAGTGAGCCGATCCGCTCACCGGTAGACGACCTTCCCGGCCGACCGGCCCGGGAACACGACGACCAGGTGCTGCTCGCCGATCTCCTCGTGCACCCGGGCGTAGACCCGCAGCCGGTAGCGTCCCGGGCCCCGGGCCGCCAGGTTCGGCAGGGGCCTTCCGGCGCCCTCGTCGCCGCCGTCGGCGTAGGCGGGCACTTCCAGGCGGCCGCTGCGGCTGACCACGCCGACCTCGGCCACCTGCTCCCAGCCCTTCAGCCGCAGCGGGGGAGCGGAGCCGAACGCCTTCACCGTCAGGCACATCGGCTCGTTCTCGCCGTACGTCATCACGGCCGCCGAACTCCCCGCCGCGGCGACGAAGCCGTCCTCTATCGCCGCGCCGACGACGTCCTCGCCCTCGCCGGTGCCGTCCGGGTCGTAGACGACGTATCCGCCGCCCTCGAACAGGAAGTACGCCGCCGTGCCCTGACGCCGGGCCCGCACCCGCGGCCAGGGGTCCCGGCAGCGGGCGTTGGCCTCCGCCACGTAGTCCTCCGTGTCCACGGCCTGCCCGTTCCCCGTACGCGGCGGCTCGAGCTGCCAGGCGTAGCCGGCGGGCGGGGGCGCCGCCTCCGGCGCGACCAGCACGAGGAACGGCAGCAGGACCCCCGCCAGCAGGATCGGCCGGGGCAGGCGCCGGGGCGGCCCGAGCTCCTCCGGCAGGGCGCCCGGGCCGGCGAGCTCGTGGGCCGAGCGGGCGAGCCACACCACGAGGAAGACGCCGAGCCCCTCGTCCGGCAGCCCCGGTGGCCCGCCGATCGCCCATTCCAGGCCCGCTCCCGGGTAGGGGCTCACCAGCGTGAGACAGGCGGCGACCAGGCCGGCCCTGAGCGTCGCGCGGCTCCAGCGGCCGTCGCGGCGCTGACCGGCGAGGACGACCACCTGCCAGCTCAGCACGGGCACCCAGAGGACGTAGAAGAACATGGGCGGCGGCAGCGGCTCGATCTCGTCGTAGAACGCGATCGCCGCGGTGGCCGCCGACGCCGCCAGGGCGGCGGCGAGCACGCACATCCGCATCCGGCGCCCGGACAGGACCAGGGCGAACGACACGGTCTGCGCACCCATGGGGAGCAGGGCGAGGACGACGGCGAGGTCGCCGGGCAGCAGCGCGGCGGGCAGCCGGCCGGCCACGTGGAAGGCGACGGCCAGGTAGAGCCCGCGCCGCGCCCAGACGACCCGCGTGCCGCCCGGCGGAGCCGCGCGCGGGGGAAAGGCCAGGACCTGCCGGAGCATCCAGGTCTTCAGCGCGAGGATCGCGAACAGGCCTGCCGCCGCCAGCACGGCGGCCGTGGACGGTTCCGTGAAGGCGTGCTCGCCGGGGACGTTCCACACGACGACGGTCCACAGGGGACCGAGGTCTCCCGTGACGGCCGCGAGCATGCCCGCGACGGCAGCGGCCGTCAGGTAGACCCCGGCCACGATCGGCCCCACACGCTGCCGGAACATCCCGCGCTCCTTCTCTGACAAGACGGACGATCTTAGGGCAGATCGTTCCGGCAGCGCCCCGTTATCCGGCGAGCAGGTCGCGCAGGCGCGCGCACTCCCGGGCGAAGCGGCTGCCCCGGCTCGCCCGGCCGGCGGCGGCGTGCGCCGACACCGCCGGGATCTCGCCGCGGGCGCCCACCCAGGCGGCCACGTCGGCGGCGAGCGTCACCGCCTCGGTGTGGGCGACGGCGGGTCGCTCCCCGGCGGAGGGCAGCAGGCCGGGCAACAGGGTCCGCACGATCTCCCACACCTGCTCGTGCGCCCCCTGATGCGCGGCCTCCCGCAGCGACGCGATCACCGGGCGGGGCTCGAACCTGGTGCGGCGGATCAGCAGCGCGAGCTGACGGCCGGCCGCCTCGGCGTCCAGCGCTCCCCGGCTCGTCATCCGCAGCAGCAGGGGCACCGAGCCGGGGTGACCCGTGGCCAGGAAGTAGGCCAGGATGAGCGCGGTCGCGTCCCCGAGCGGGCCGTCGGCGTCCGCCACGCCCCGCAGATGGGGCGGATAGACCCCCGGCTGGTTCCACTGATAGAGCAGGTGGGGCAGGTAGTTGACGGAGACGGCCTCGCGGTGCGACGGGAGGATCGACGGCCACCAGTCCATGGCGTGGCCGTGATCGTCCCACCGCCACTTCGACGGCTCGCGCAGCAGCTCGTCGATGAGGGGATGCCCGGTCGGCTCCGCTCGCAGCACCGGCACCAGCCGCACCCGCCCGACGTGCACCTGCTCGACATGCACCGGGTCGTGCTCCTCGAACAGGTGCTCATGGGCCCCCTCGACGTAGCCCCACTTCACCCCGGCTTCCGGATCGGGCAGGCCGCCCCGGGCGAGCCAGGCGGCGACGGCCGACGCCGCCCGCGAACCCACGCGTGCGGCGCGCTCGGCGGCGACAGGGTGCGCCCCCCTCGGCAGCCGCAGCAACGCCTGCTGCAGGTCGGCGGGCAGCGGTTCCGTGCCCGCGGCGGCGCACAGCTCCAGCCGGTCCACCAGCACGCCGGGATCGAGGTGCCCGGTCGTCACCGTCGGCGTCGCCAGCAGGACGGGAGGCAGCGTCCCTTCCCGGAGCGCCCGATAGATCTCGCTGAGCCGGTGCAGCAGGAACATGTGCGGCGGGGAGACGTGCGCGGGCTCCGGCAGCCGGGCGCGGCGGCGGAACTCCACCGCGGGGTCCGGCTCCTCCGGCTCGGCGAACAGCGGCCGGAAGCCCGAATACATGATCCCCACGCGGAAGTTCGGCTCGCCGGGATCGCGGGGAGGCATGGGCAGGCCGTCGCGCATCGCCGCCACCCGCTCGGCGGAGACCCCGAGCTCACGGATCTGGCGGAAGATCTCCTCCCGGACGTACTCCGGCAGGCGGCCGAAGGCCGGCTCGGGCGCGGCCCCGTCTTCCGCGTCGTCTCCGTCTTCCGCGCCGCCTTCGTTTTCCGGTGCGGCGTTTTCCGGTGCGGCGTTGTCCGGTGCGGCGTGGCCGTCCGGCTCGTCGGGCGGCACGGCGCTCACGCTCACCGAGAAGCTCGATCCCGCCCAGGGATCGACGGGCTCCGGATCGGGCACGCCGGGATCGGCGCCGGGAGTGATCACTTCCTTCGCCATGGCGGCGATCCAGGCGTCCGGATCGAGCCAGCGCTCCATGTCGTACAGATGGGAGAAGGAGTCCCCGAAGGCGGGGACGAGCGCCTCCCGCAGGGCCGCCCGGTCACTGCCCGCCCGCTCGACGAAGCCGGCGAGCCACTGCTCGCACGCCTCCCAGCCGTACAGTGCGCTCGCGGTCCGATCCACCGTCGGCGGGGGGAACGGGCCGGGCTCGGGGAAGACGGGCAGCGGCGCGGGGGTGAACGGTTCCGGCGTCTGTTCGGCCGCGACCTCGCCGCCGAACACCGCGGCGAGCTCCCGGCCGAGATCGGCGGGCAGCAGTGGCACCGCGTCGGCGATCGGTTTCGCGTCCCCGCCGAACGCCGCGGCGTGCCTGAGCGCGATCCGTACGGCTCGCCGCCGCACGTCGTCGGACGTGTGGGCGAGCGCCGTGACGAGCGCGGGAGCGAGTGCGCCGGCCCGTGCGGGACTTCGCCGCACCTCCTGGTCGAGCAGGGTCAGGCCGGCCCGGGCCTGCTTGGCCTCGGGCCTGAAGGTCAGCGCGTCGATCGCCTCCTGGACGTCGGCGTCGTCGTGGGGGCCGCAGCGGTTGATCTGGGTCAGGGCCAGCTCGGCGACGGGGCCGGGGGCGGCGGGGAGCAGCCGCAGGTAGTCACGGGCCCTCTCGGCCGCCTCCTGCGGCGTGGGATCGACCAGTTCGTGCAGGCGCACGAAGAAGCGGAGGTCCGCGGCGTCGCCCCCGCGCAGGAACCGGCTCACGCAGCCGTCCAGGAGCTCCGTCCGGGACACCCGCCCGGCGTCCAGGAGCCGCCGGATCAGGGAGAGCCACCGGGTGGGCGTCGGCGTGAGCCGTTCCTCGCGCAGGGCGCGGCCCGCGCCCTCGGCGTGGAAGATCCGCGGCAGCAGCGGGCCGAGCAGCGGATCGTCGTCCGCCGCCTCGCCGGTCAGCCACGCGACGACGAGCATGTCGTGCGCGGGCGGCGTGATGCCGGAGGCCCGCAGCAGTGCGAGCACCAGCGGGGCGATCCGATCGTCGCCGGCCCTGCGGATCTTTGCGGCGAGCCGGCCCGCCACGTCGGCCTGCCACCCGGCCGGGCGGGTGACCATCACCCGGACCACCTCGGCCGGGCCCGGGGCCGGCGCCCACTCCGGGTAGAGCTCACGACGGGTCAGCCACGCCGCCGCCGCGGCGGGCCCGGAGATGGTCCCCGCGCCCGCGATCCGCAGGACCGTGCCGAACTCGGCGAGGGCGTCCCGCACCGTGCGGCGGCGCTCCCAGACGAGCCATGGGTCCTCGTCGCCGAAGCCGTGAGCCCGCTCGCTCTCGCGGGCCATCTGCGTGGCGCTGTCGCGCATCTCCGTGAGGAAGCCCGGCAGCCGCTTCGCCACCTCGGCGCGCTCGGCCTCGGTGAGCGCGATCACGCGGTCGGCCAGCGCCTTCGTCTCGCGCGCGGTGACGAGGTCGCGCACCTCCTGCCAGGCGCTCATCGGACGAGCTCCGGGCTCGTCTCCACGACCGCCCTCATGCCGGCGTCCGTGCCGGCCCGCGCGGCGATCCTGGCCGCGAGCACGTGTTTGCACGGCCCGCGTGAGCCGCGATGATCCCACCACCAGGGGCAGGTGCACGATCCGTCGGTCAGACCGACCTCCCGCAGCCCACCGTCGGTCCGTACGCGTGCCGTGTCGCCCGTGACCTCCACGGCGCCGGCCGCGACCAGCGCCCGCGCGGCCGTCAGCCGCGGGTTGAGGTGCTGCACGTGCTCCCGGTCGTAGGGCAGCTCACGGTGGAAGTACGCCGCCTCGGACAGGTCGTAGCCGACGCGCCCCGCCGTGCCGAGCTGGGTGAGGGCGGCCCGCACCCGGCTGGAGGACAGCCCGGCGCGGTCGGCCAGCAGGCCGATCTCCACCTCGGGCTCGAAGTTGAGCAGCATCCCCACCACGTCGGCGTCGGCCTCGGCCTCGTCGGTGGCGAGGTCGGTCAGCACCGCGCCCTCGCCGGAGAATCCGCGCCAGCGCTCGGGCGACAGGACCAGCGTGTAACGCATGCCGGGCAGCTCCAGCTCCCACGCGCTCGACGCCGGGCCGCCGGGGGAGGCCGGGCCGTACACCTTGAGGCTTCTGGCGAAGCGGAGCAGGGGCAGCAGCGTCGCCAGGCGGCCCACGCCGGACAGGCACACCGATCCGGGGCCGGGCCGGTCGGCGACGCGCAGGTCGCGGTCCGCGGGGGCGACCCACAGGTCGGCCGTCGCCCGCTTGGGCAGGGACCGCAGGAACCGCACCGCGCTCATCCCCTGCAGCTCGGCCCGCAGGTCCATCCGCGCCGCGATCACCTGAACCTCGGCGAACCCCCGCAGCCACCGCTCGGGCAGCGGCACCTTCTTCTCCACCACCGCGCCGTCGAGCGTGGTCACCGTGAGCTCGTCGGCGCCGACCCCGAGGTGCAGCGGGTCGCGCGGGCCCACGCGGGCCAGCGCCTCCCGCAGCGCGCCGTTGACGTCGACGTTGGTCGTCCCCCGGTCGAACACCTCGCCGTCCAGGGCGTCCCCGAGCAGGTCGAGCCGGGCGTACACGCCGCCGCAGGCGGAGAACGACTCGAGCCGCAGCCGGTCGCCGCCGCACGTGACGACCGGATCGCGGGTCCACCCCGGACGCGGCTGGTGATAACGGGTGAGGGCCACGTCGGCCACGCCCAGCAGGGCCGCCGCCGCGGGGGCCGCCTGGGTCACCACCCCGCTGAAGAACCTCGGCGCCACGGCGGGGCCGCTCAGGGCCCTGCCCCCGGACGTCGAGAGCCCGAGACGCCCGTCCACCAGCATCGAAGGCGCGGCGTAGCTGTACGCCTGCGTCGCGTTTGTCATGTGCCGGAGGCTAGAGATCACCACCGACATTTAGCCGCGCGATCCGCGTCACCGCGGGATCGAGTGGCGCGCGGGGTCAGTCGCAGCCGGCGGCGGGGTCGTCGACCTTCGGCGCGCTGTCGTCGACCGTGACCTCCAGCTGGGCGGTCGAGGCCACCAGGCTCCCGGCGGGCGCCTGCGCCTCCTTCGCGTCCACCACGATGCCGCGCTCGCCGAGCAGCTCATAGCTGGAGGGGTCGAAGATGATCTCCTGGCGCACCCCGCCGGAGACCCGGCCGACGCCGATGCCGGTCCGTCCGGCCGCGTCCTCGGCGCTCTCGTTGACCGTGACCCCGGGGATCGTGGCGGCGGCCTTGAACAGCGCCTTGCGCTGGGGCGCCGGCACGTACGTCTCCCGCAGCAGGTCGCCGACGGCCGTCCACGCGCCGGTGTCGGGCGGGTTGTCGCCGCGCGGCCGGCCGTACAGGTAGGCGCGCATCTTCTCCGGGTCGGCGGGCAGCCTCTTCAGGCTCGTGTAGGCGGTGTCCCGCACGTTGTTGCATGCCGGGAGCCGCATCCACGCGGTGCCCTTCTGCTGGTACGCCTCCGGCGGGATCGGCCAGCCGGGGTACGCCCGGGGCTCCAGATACTCGACCTTCAGCGCGCCGTCCTTCGTGCCGTCGGCCGACAGCCAGATCGTCCGCTTCGTCCGGTAGAGGTAACGAGATTGCTTCTTGTCCTCGCCGACCATGACGGCCTCGTACATCGTCTGGGAGCTGACCTTGACGAACTGGTCGTCGCGCGGGGACAGGTCGGTCACCGCGCGGGCCGCCTTGCCCAGCACCTCCTCGGCCGACATGTTCGACACCTTCGGCAGGCTCACAACCCCGGCGCTCACCGTCACCGGCCGGGGCTCCGGCTCCGCCGGGCTCATGATGACGGCGGTGACGCCCGCCGCGGCCAGCAGCGCCGTCCCGCCCGCGAGCAGCATGTACGGACGGGGGCGGGGGCGGGCGGGACGGCTCCCCGGGTCGGTCAGCCGCCGCCGCACGGCCGCCTTGGCCGCCAGGGAGTAGGGGGCGACGTCGGGCCGTTCCCGCGCCACCAGGTCGATCTCGTCGGTCATCACACGTTCTCCTCGGGAAGGTCGAGATGGCGGCGCAGCTTCGCGCGCACGCGGTGGAGGCGCGAGCGGACCGTGCCGATGGGGATCTTCAGCGCCTCGGCCGCCTCCTCGTAGGAGAGGTCGGCCCAGGCGACCAGCAGGAGCAGGTCGCGCTCGGCGGACGACAGCCTGGCCAGCGCGGCGGCGAGGGCGGGCCGCAGGGCGGCGGCGCTCGCCCGCTCCGCTCCGCGTTCCTCCTCGTGGAGGCCGCGTTCGTCGGCGTCGCGGGGCGCGCGGGCGAGCGCCCGCAGGCGCCGGACCTCCGAGCGGCGGTGCCCGGAGATGAGGTTGGCGGCGATGCCGTACAACCAGGGCCTGGCGTCCGGCCGCGAGGTGTCGTAGCGGTGCCGCTTGCGGAACGCCACGAGGAACGTCTCGGCCGTCACGTCGTCGGCGTGCTCCGGGCCGAGACGGCGGCCGGCATAGGCGTGGATCTCGTCCGCGTGCCGGTCGAAGACGCCGGCGAACCGCTCGGGCGCGGTCAGCGACGCCTCGATCAGCCCCGCGTCGCTCGGCTCGGCGTCATGCGGCCGAATGCGGGCTTCGGAACCGGCTCCGGGACCTGGTTCGGTGCCGTCGCGGGAGCCGCCGGGTTCGTGAGCCGGGGCGACCGAGGGGAATCGCAGGTCGCCGGATACCGTCCTCACCACCCGTTTTGTCCGTTCATAGAGGCTATCCTTCCGTGGGCGCTGTCGCGCCTCTCGCCTCTACTCCGCCGGACGGCCCGGGCCGGTTCCGTGTTTTGCGCAGCGGTTTTTGGTGCAGCGGGTTTTCGCGCAGCGGGTTTTCGCGCAGCGGCGTCAGCCGGAGGGCGTGCCGCCGGGCCGCCCGCTCTGCCCGTCCGCCCGCCGCGCGACGAGCGCTCCCTCCACAGGGGACGTGGCGGGGGAGGCCGCGGGGGACGCAGCGGCGACCGGCTGGTCGAAGATGTCGATGTCGACTTCCTCGCCGCCGACCGTCAGCGTCTCCCAGGCTTCGCTCACCAGCAGGGTGTGCAGCGTCTCGCTGCTCAGTCCATGCAGGTGCCGGAGGAGCGTCGCGTCGTCGGGCATGCCGGGCACACGGGGTGACAGGCGGTCGCGGATCTGCCGCAGGCGCTCCATCAAGGCGTCGATGTCCGCTTCCCGGTCCGGGGTGGCGCTGCCCTCCTCGATGCCCTGCACGATCGTGTCCTTGATCGCCCGGGTGACCCCCTGCTCGTCGGTGGTCACCATCGCGTTCCACGCGCGGCTCTTGTGCCGATATTGCAGCATCGACATCGCCGCCTCGTGCCGGACGAAGTCGGCGTCCCGGAACGGCCTGCCGCGCCAGTTGCGGTTGAGCGACCGGGCCAGCGAGATGGCCGACGCCAGGCCGCTGTTGAGCCCCCGCCCCGGCCAGAAGTGGATCGCGTTGGCCGCGTCGCCCAGGAGGAACCCGTACGTCCCGGGAGTGGTCGAGGTGGGGGAGAACAACCGGGCGGTGAACCGCGGCCGCTGCACCATGTCCAGCCGGAAGGCCGTGACCGCGCTCACGTCGCCGTCGGCGACGCCGAAGAGCGCGAGCCCTTCCTGCGCCCGCTTCCACAGTGCCGACCCCTTGATCAGGGCGGGCAGGAACAGCGTGTGGTGGGTCGAGCAGTGGAAGTCCCCGTCCTGGGTGCGCTCCATCAGGCAGGGGCTGGAGGCGACGCACTCCTCGAACACGTGCCGGACGGGGTCGATGCCCACGACCTCCGCGGCCTCGTCGTCGGTGAGCCGCATGTTCAGGAAGCCCTCGCCACGCAGCGAGTTCAGCAGGAAGCGGTTCTGCGCCACGGTCAGCAGCACGATCGCCGGGTCAGGCAGGCCGGACTTCACCCGGATCCCCAGCACCACGTCCTGCAGGTGGCGGCCGTCGAGCGAGAAGATCGATTCGTCGGCCCGGCCGAACCTGTCGGTGAAGTGCTCGCGGGTCCGCGAGCGCCCTCCCTCGCAGATGGCGAGCACGTGCTCCTTGGCCACGGTGTCCTGGCGCTGCGCGACGTCGAATTTCTCGGGCACCAGGCGGATGCGGGCGGATCTCTCGTTCGCCATCTCCAGCAGGGTGTCCTCGATGTGGGCGATCCGGATGTTCCGCGGGCCGCAGCCGCGGATCGAGTCCGGACCGGCCGGCCACATCTCGCTGTAGGACCCCTCGGTGAACAGCCGCTGCTGGACGTCCTCCGGCAGATTCAGATATTGGCGGCTCTGCACGGTCACGACCTGCTGCCGCCGGTTGTTGCCCTGCGCGGCGTTCTTCCACACGACGCGCGAGCCGTCCTCGGTCCAGCGGCCGTCGTAGATCGTGATGGTGACGCGTTGCCCCATGAGGTGGTCGAGGAGCAGGGCGAAGGCCAGCCCGACGGGCCCGCCACCGGAGACGGTGACGTGCAACACCTGCTCCGGTTCGACGTCCGGAACCGACGGGCGGAACCGCTGCATCAGGGAGGTGTTCAGCACCGTCACGGAGTCGTCGAACGCCTCGAAGCGGAACGTCTCGCCTCCGATGGCGATCGTGTCGCCGGGCTGGAGCACATGCCTGGTGACGCGCGCGCCGTTGACCAGCGTCCCGTTGCTGCTGCCCCGGTCGAGCAGCACGTAGCCCTCGGCCTCGCGGCGCAGCTCCGCGTGGAAGCGCGAGGCCCTCTCGCTCGTGATCACCACACTGTTGTCGCCTCTGCGGCCGAAGGTGATCGGCTTGTCGTCGATCGGGAAACGCTGACCGGCAAGTGGACCTTCATGCCCGACGATCGCAGGCGGCATCGTCCGCCCCCTCTCCCTCGCAAACGCCGTGATCATTTATCGTGACACGCTTCCTGTTCGCTGCAAAGCGTCCAAGTCGGGACAGGTGATCATCCCTGCGCGGGCGCGGCGGGCGCCGTCGCGCCTTCGCCCTGCTCGGACGGACCCAGCCGGGTGAGGCGGGCCACGCGGAAATCGGAGACGACACCCATGCGGCCACTGTCGCGCCCGCCACTTGCCGTCCGCTTGGAATCCGGTTGCCCTGCCGGGCGGGAGCCAGTGGGCGGTTAGGCGTACGCGAGCGCGACCCGGCGCAACCTCTCGCAGATCCCGCCGGGATCGCCCAGGTAGCGCCAGGGAATCGCGGTCACCAGATCCCCGAACGCCTCGAAGCGCTCCTTGGCCGCGACGTGGTCGCCCGCCAGGGCGAAGGCGCAGGCGAACACGTTGTGGTCCTCCGGCCAGCCCGGCCGCCGCCGGTAGGCCGGGTGGCGCACGGAGCGATCGGCGGCGGCGCGCAACTCGGCCCTGACGTCGGGCCGCGTCATGTACGCGTCGTCCTCGCCCCTGTCGAGCGACAGCCACTTCTCCAGGTGCGCCTCGGCGACGAGTCTGCCCAGCGGGCTGCCAAGAGGCGCGTCCGCCACGGCCCGCCGGGCGAAGGCGAACATCTCCTCCTCGCTGCCGAACCATTTCGCGCACAGCCACTGCAGCATCTGTGAGTGGGTGTGCAGGTGCCAGGGGTGCCCGCTCGTCGCCGCGTGGAAGCGCCGCAGCGTCTCCTCCCGCCCCACCTCGCGGCCCCGTGCGGAGACGACGAGGAACGACCACGCCGCCACGTCGCCGGGATCGCGCTCGACGACCTCGTCGAGGCAGTCCTCGGCCACCTTGAGGCGCCGGTGGAACTCGCGGAACTGCTGCTCGCCGGTCCGCTCCGCGGTGGCGGCGCCGCGCGCCTCCCAGGCCCACCTGATCCCGTGCGCGCCTTTCACCAGGAGCGGCAGCGTGGAGCCGGGCTCGGCCGCGATCCATTCGTCGGCCCAGTCCTGCACGCCTTTGACCGACGCGCAGACGTTCAGGTAGAAGGCCCGGTCGTCCGGATCGGTGACGGACCGGAGAAAGGACCCGGCGGAACGCCAGTCGCGGGCCGCCAGCACCGACCGCAGCCCCGCGGCGCCTGGATCACCCATCGCGGGATCGATATCGATATCTCCACGTCTTCTCTGAAAAAGGCGGAAAGGCATGCGGCGAATGGTACATAAAGTGCCGATCAGCTCAATCGAGAGTGTGTGAACTAGTGAACACGATTCGGGCCGGGTTCAGCCTGGCCATGCTCGCGGGGTTCTTCGTGCTGGCGGCCGCGCAGGTCGCCGGGCTCGTGGCGCTCGTCCTGTGGCTGTCCACGGTGATGGCCGGGTTCGTCGTGGTGAAGCTGCTGTGGCCGCTCTTCGCCGCCACCACCTGGGCGGTCGGCCGGGGCGTGTGGCGGGCGGCACGCTCCCGCCCGGAGCCGCCCACCGGCCTGCTGCTGCCCGCCGACCGGGCGCCGATGCTGTGGGCGACCGTACACGAACTGGCGGCGGAGGCGCGCACCCGGATGCCGGAGGAGATCTGGCTCACCGCGGAGGTCAACGCCGCCGTGCAGGAGGAGTCGCGTCTCCTCGGGCTCGCCGGAGGACGCCGCCGCCTCTACGTCGGGCTGCCGCTGCTGCAGACCATGACGGTGGGACAGATGCGGGCCGTGCTCGCGCACGAGCTCGGGCACTACTCCGAACGCCACACCCGCCTGTCCGCGCCCGCGTACCGGGGCAGGCTGGTGATCGCCCACACCCTGGACCGCATCGGGCCGAACAACCCGGCGGGCTGGCTCTTCCGCGCGTACGCCCGGCTCTACCTCCTGGTCGACCGGGCGGGGTCGCGCCGCCAGGAGCTGGAGGCCGACCTCGCCTCGGCCCGGGCGGCGGGAGCCGACGCGGCGGCCGGCGCGCTGCGCGAGATCCGCGTCCTCGCCGCCGCCTGGGACTTCTTCCTGGACCAGTACGTCCGCCTCGGCTGGGAGTCCGGACACGCCCCGGCCGACCTGTTCGCCGGGTTCGGCGCGCTGGTGGAGGCGCGCCGGGACGAGCTGGACGAGCTGCGCGCCCGCGAGCCGGACGACAGCGGCTCCAGATGGGACACCCATCCGCCCTTGTCCGAACGGCTCGCCGCTCTCGCGGCGGCGCCCCGCACGGCGGCGCCGCTCGACACCCGGCCCGCGTCGATGCTGCTCGCGGACATCGCCTGGGCCGGGCGCGCGCTGCAGCAGGTGGCGATCGACAGCGGAGAGCGCACCCTGCTGACCTGGCCCGAGCTCACCGCGACGGCCCTCGCCGCGCAGCTCCAGCGCGACGCCGACGCGATCCTCCGCATGATCGCCCGTACGACCGGCAAACCGGCGGTGGGGCTGGCCGACGTGGTCGACGCCATCGCGGCCGGGCAGCTCACGACGATCGCGCAGCCCTTCTTTCCGACCGCCACCCGGCGGGAGGTGGGCCCGCTGTTCGCCGAGCCGCTGGAGACCCTGATCCGGCTCGCCGCGTTGCGGTCCGGCGTCGGGCGGTGGTGGCACTCCTGGAGCGGCCCGGCCCGGTTCCGCGGCGTACGCTGTGACGAGCTGCCGCTGGGGAAGATCGCCACGCTCGCGGTCAGTCCGGGCGGCCTGCAGGCGGCCCTCGGAGAGCTGGCGGCGCTCGGCGTCGACGTCCGCCGGGCCGCACCGGCCGACACGGCCCCGAGCACCTTTGGGTCCGCCGTCGTCGGAGGCCTGGCGAACGTGCGGGCGGACGGGGCCGAGCACGACCTGTTCGTGCTGACCACGGGGCTCGTCCTGGTCGCGAATCCCGGCAAGTCGGACAACGGGCGGCAGCGCATGCGCGACCTGCTCGGCACGACGACCGCGGTGAGCCTGGCCGAGCAGAACCGGTTCGTCGCCTTCGAGGAGATCGAGAGCGTCCGGATCGGGAAGCGGATCCCGCTCGACGCCGAACTCGTGCTCTACGGCGGCGCGACCCTGCGGCTGCGGGAACGGTGGAGCAGCGACGAACTGGACGACGACAGCCGCAAGCACCTCATCGCCCTGCTGGAGAACGTCTGAGCGGCCACTCGGCGGACGGGCGGCCACCGGGCGGCGGGAACGTCTGAGCGGTTACCGGACGGCCGGGAACGTTCGAGGGGCTACCGGGCGGCCGAGCCGCGCACCTGGAGGGAGGCCAGCAGCGCCGTGCTGGCCTGCGCGATCTCCTCGACCGCGCGGTCGAACGCCTCCGCGTTGTGCGCGGCGGGCGCGCGGAAGCCGGAGATCTTGCGGACATACTGCAGGGCCGCCGCCCGGATGTCCTCCTCGGTCACCTCGTCGGTGAACGGCGGGCGCAGGGTCTTGATGCTTCGGCACATGACCCCATACTGACCGATCCGCGACCGGTCAGGGGTGGAGGACGGCGGCGCCGAAGTCCTCGGCCACCTTGCGCAGCATCGCGGCCAGCTCCTCGCGGTCGATCGCGTCGATGCGCTCGGCCGGTCCGGACACCGACATCGCCGCGAAGGCCCGCCCGCCGTCGTGGACCGGCACGGCCATGCAGTGGACCCCGCTCTCCTCCTCGCCCAGGTCGAGGGCGTACCCCCGGGCGCGCACCCGGTCGAGCTCCTCCAGCAGCTCGCCGACCGACGTGATCGTCCGGTCCGTACGGCGGGGCAGCCCGGTGCGCCGGAACACCGCCTCCGCGTCGTCCCGCCCGGCCAGCAGGGCCTTGCCGACGGCCGTGCTGTGCGGCAGCACCCGGCGGCCGACCTCGGCGAACATCCGCAGCCTGCGCGGCGAGGGCACCTGGGCCACATAGACGACGTAGTCGCCCTCCAGCACGGCGAGGTTGGCGGTCTCGCCCGACAGCTCCACGAGCCTCGCGAGATAGGGCTCGGCCCAGACCGCGAGCATCCGCTCGGCCACGCCGCCGATCCGCACGAGCGCGCCGCCGAGCGCGTAGCGCCGGTCGGACTCCTGCCGGACGTAGCCGCGGGCCAGCAGCGTCCGTAACAGCCGGTGGATCGTCCCGTACGGCAGGCCGGTCGTGGCGGCGATCTCCGACAGACCGGCCTGGCCGCCGTGCTCGGACAGTGCCTCCAGCACGTCCAGCGCCCGGTCGACGCTCTGCACGCTCACGGCATCCTCCTCCGGATCGGGGACCGTCCCAGGATGCCGGGTTCGAGACCACGGAGCGAGGCGTCGAGCACCTCGGCCGTGTGCGCGACCCGGATCTCCCCCTTGCCGGCCCTGCGTACGGCGGCCGCGATCTGCATCGTGCATCCCGGGTTGGCCGACACCAGCACGTCGGCGCCGGCGGCGAGCACCCGCTCGGCCTTGCGGTCGCCCAGCTCCCTGGCCGCCTCGGGCTGGACGAGGTTGTAGGTGCCCGCGGACCCGCAGCAGATCGCGGACTCCCCGATCTCCCGCAGCTCCAGCTCCGGGATCGCGCGCAGCAGCTCGCGCGGCTGGGCGCGCACGCCCTGGGCGTGGGCCAGGTGGCAGGCGTCGTGGTAGGCGACCGTCACCGGCAGCGGGCGGCGCTCGGCGACCGGGCCCAGCTCGGTCAGGAACTCCGTCAGGTCGCGGGTCCGCAGCGCCTCGGCACGGGCCGCCCAGCCGGGCTCGCCGGCCAGCACATCGGCGTAGTCCTTCATGCTCGATCCGCAGCCCGCCGCGTTCACCACCACGGTGTCCACGCCGGCCCGCTCGAAGGCGGCGATCGTGCGGCGGGCGAACTTCCGCGCCTCGGCCTCGCGGCCCGCGTGCAGCGACAGCGCCCCGCAGCAGCCCTGCCGCGGCGGGATGACCACGTCGCAGCCCTCCAGCGCGAGCACCCGGGCCGTCGCCGCGTTGACCTGCGGGAAGAACTCGCCCTGCACGCAGCCGGTGAGCAGCCCGACCCGTGCCCTGCGGCGCCGCCTCGCCCGCACCAGGGGCGGCAGCCGTACGGACCGGGGGACGGCGGGGGCCAGCTCGGCCATCGCACCGAGGGAGGGGTGCACCTGATCGAGGAACGCCCGCAGGCGCCTGGTCAGCCGCATGGGCAGCCGCATCGCCCGCAGCCTGCGCCGGTAGGGGAACAGCGCGAACACCAGCGCCCGGATCGCGCGGTCATCGGGGCGGCGCACGTGCTCGCGCTCGACGACCGCACGGGTCTGCTCGATCAGCCGGTCGTACCGCACCCCGGACGGGCACGCGGTGACGCACGCCATGCAGCCGAGGCAGGCGTCGAAGTGGCCGGCCATCGCGTCGGTGATCGGCGTGCCCTCGACGTGCTGCCCCATGAGGTGGATGCGCCCGCGCGGGGAGTCCATCTCCTCGCCCCACAGCACGTACGTCGGGCAGGCGGGCAGGCAGAACCCGCAGTGGACGCAGTCCTTGATCAGCTCGGGGTCCATCAGATGCCTCCCGGGAAACGGCCGGGGGAGAGCCGGCGATCGGGATCGAACCGCTCCTTGACCCGGTGCATCAGGCGGAGCGCGCCGACGTGCCCCCACCGGTCCAGGCGGCGACCGGCCTCGGGCGGCACGGCGAGCACGACCACGCGCGCCTCCTCGCCGACTCCGGCGCGCAGCTGGGAGGTGAACCCCGCGACCAGTGCCGGATCGGTGTCCGGCGGCAGGGCGACGTGGAAGACGTGCGAGGCCAGGGAGCCGCGCATGGCCGCGCGCACACCGGCCTCACGGACCGCCTCGAAGAGGCCGAGGAAGCCGTCCGCCAGCCGACAGGGCATGTTCCTGACCTCCAGCAGGATCTCCCCGCCGCCGGTGTTCCCCGTGCCCCCGTGCTCGGGCAGGCGTCCCCACCACGGCGGCGGCTCCTCGGCCACCTCCGCCGTCTCGCCCATCAGCCCGCACAGTGCTTTGGCGCGCTCGGCCGCGGCGGCGCCCTCCACGAGCACCGCCACCGTGCAGCGGCCGGACACGTCGGGCCAGTCCACCTCCATCGCGCTCGGCTCCAGCGGCGACTCGGTCACCGCGGGGACCATCGTCGCCAGAGATCCGTCGAGGTCGGTGGTGAGAGTCTCGAAGGTCAGTCCGTCCTCGTTCGTCCAGGTCCCGTACGTCTCGGTCACGGGCCGTTCGACCGTCGCGGTCACCCAGGCGCGGGCGGCGGGCAGGGGATGGAGGCGGAACGTCGCGTCCGCGATGATCCCGAGCGTGCCGTACGAACCGGTGAACAGCTTGCCGAGGTCATATCCGGCGACGTTCTTGACGACCTTCCCGCCCGACTTGGCGATGGTGCCGTCGGCGAGGACGACCGTGACGCCGATGAGCAGGTCGCGGACGGTGCCGTGGCGGAACCTGCGCGGTCCGGCGATGCCGGTGGCCAGCAGGCCGCCGACCGTGGTGCCCGGCACGGGCACGTCGAGCGCGAGCTCCTGGCCTCCCTCGGCGAGAGCGCGTGCGAGCGCCTCCACGGTCACGCCGGCCTGCGCCCGGACGACCAGGTCGCCCGCCGCGTGCTCCACCACACGGTTGAGGCAGCACAGGTCGACGAGCACGTCACAGCGGCGCGGCGGGGCGCCCCAGTGCAGCTTGGTGCCGCCGCCCGTCGCGACGGCGGCCAGGTCGTGCGCGGCGCACACCCGCATCACGGCCGCGATCTCCTCGGCCGACTCGGGCAGCGCCACCCAGCGCGGCCGCACGCCCGCCACCTCGTCCTCGTCGCCGGCCGCGCGCACGGCCACACCCGTCGCCTCCAGCGCGTCCCCGACGTCCCGCTCGCTCATCAGAACTGCTCCGCCAGACCGGCCTCGACCAGGGGATGGGCGCCTTTGCGCACTCCCGGCACCTCGCCGCACAGGCGCGGGGTGGGGAAGACCTTGCCCGGGTTGGCAAGACCCCGGGGATCGAACGCGCACCGCACGAGCTGCATGGTGTCGAGGTCGTCGCCGGTGAACATCCGGGGCATGTAGCGGGCCTTGTCCACGCCGACGCCGTGCTCCCCCGTGATCGACCCGCCGTGCTCGATGCACAGGTCGAGGATGCGCCCGCTGACGATCTCGGCGCGCTCGGCCTCGCCGGGCACGGAGTCGTCGAACAGCACGAGGGGATGGAGGTTGCCGTCGCCCGCGTGGAAGACGTTGGCCACCCGGATGCCGAACTCCTCCTGCAGCCGGTCGATCCCCGCGAGCACGCGCGGGAGCGCGGTGCGCGGCACCACGCCGTCCTGCACGATGTACGCCGGGCTGATCCGGCCCACGGCGGCGAACGCCGACTTGCGGCCCTTCCAGATGGCCGCCCGCTCCGCCGCGGAGGCGGCCACCCGGATCTCGAAGGCGCCGCTGTCGCGGCAGATCCGCTCCACGGCCGCGAACTGGTGCTCCACCTCGGCGTGGGGGCCGTCCAGCTCGACCACCAGTACGGCTCCCGCCCCGGCGGGGTAGCTGCAGTGCACGGCGGCCTCGGCCGCCTCGATCGCCAGCGCGTCCATCATCTCGATGGCGGCGGGCACGACGCCCGCCGCGATGATCGCCGACACGGCGTGCCCGCCCGCCTCGATGCTCGTGAAGGCGGCGAGCAGGGTCGTGACCGCCTCCGGCGCCCGCGACAGCCGTACGGTGATCTTGGTGGCGATGCCGAGCGTGCCCTCGGAGCCGATGAACGCGCCGAGCAGGTCGTAGCCGGCGTCCATGGCGGACAGCTCCACGATGTCCCCGTCCGGCGTGACGATCTCGGCGGCGAGCACGTGGTTGACCGTGAAGCCGTACTTGAGGCAGTGCGCGCCGCCCGAGTTCTCCGCGACGTTGCCGCCGATCGAGCAGACCTGCTGGCTGGAGGGGTCGGGGGCGTAGTAGTACCCCTGGTCGCGCACCGCCTCGGTGATCGCCAGGTTCGTCACCCCGGGCTCCACCACGGCCCGCCGGTTCGGAATGTCGATCTCGACGATCCGCCGCATGCGGGAGGTGACGATCAGCACGCCGTCCGTGCGGGGGAGGGCGCCGCCCGACAGGCCGGTGCCCGACCCGCGGGCGACGAACGGCACGCCGTGCTCGCCGCACAGCCGCACGACCGCGGCGACCTGCTCGGCTCCGTCGGGCAGCACGACCACTCCGGGGGTCGCCCGGTGGTGGGTCAGCCCGTCGCACTCGTAGGTGCGCAGCCGTACGGGATCGGTGATGACGGCGCCGGGAGGGAGCACGGCCGCCAGCCGTGCCGTCAGCCGTTCGAGCTCGGACATCGGCTCCCGCTTCCCCTCACCTCGTCACGGCATCCGCTCGTACGCCGGCAGCGTAAGGAACTCCGCGAAGTCGTCGTCAAGGGCGACCTCCTTGAACAGCGCCGTCGCCTGCGCGTAGAGCTTCTCGTCGTAGCCCGGCTCGGCGGCGATCCCGGCCAGCTCCTCCTCGATGATCCGCTCGACGAGCTCCCGTGTCACCACCGCGCCGGTGTCGGCCAGCGTGATCTCGTTGTGGATCCACTGCCAGACCTGCGAGCGGGAGATCTCCGCGGTCGCGGCGTCCTCCATCAGGTTGTGGATCGCCGCGGCGCCGTTGCCGCCCAGCCAGGCCGCCAGGTAGCGCAGGCCGACGTCCACGTTGTTGCGCAGCCCGGCCTCGGTGATCTCGCCGGGGGTCTTGGACACCGCCAGCAGGTCCTCGGCCGTGACGTGGACGTCCTCGCGCAGCCGGTCGATCTGGTTGGGCCGGTCGCCGAGCACGCCGTCGAACACCTCGCGGCAGATCGGCACGAGGTCGGGGTGGGCCACCCAGGAGCCGTCGAAGCCGTCGCCCGACTCGCGGGTCTTGTCGGCCCGCACCTTCTCCAGCGCGACCCTGTTGACCTCCGGGTCGCGGCGGGACGGGATGAAGGCCGCCATGCCGCCGATCGCGTGCGCGCCGCGCTTGTGACAGGTGCGCACCAGCAGCTCGGTGTAGGCCCGCATGAACGGCGCGGTCATCGTCACCGCGTTGCGCTCGGGCAGCAGGAACTCCCGGCCCCGGGTGCGGAACTTCTTGATGACGCTGAACAGGTAGTCCCAGCGGCCGGCGTTGAGGCCCGCGGAGTGCTCGCGCAGCTCGTGGAGGATCTCCTCCATCTCGAACGCGGCCGGGTAGGTCTCGATGAGCACGGTCGCCCGGATCGTCCCCCGGGGGATGCCGAGCAGTTCCTGGGCCCGGACGAACACGTCGTTCCAGAGCCGCGCCTCCAGGTGCGACTCCATCTTCGGCAGGTAGAAGTACGGCCCGCGGCCCTTGGCGATCTGCCGCTGCGCGCAGTGGAAGAAGTAGAGGCCGAAGTCGAGCAGCGACGCCGACATGCGGTCGCCGTCCACCAGGATGTGCTTTTCCGGCAGGTGCCAGCCGCGCGGGCGCACCACGATGGTGGCCAGCTCCTCGTCCGGCCGCAGCGCGTACGTCTTGCCGCCGGCCTCGAAGTCGATCGTACGGTCGAGCGCGTCGCGCAGGTTGAGCTGCCCGTTGATCGTGTTCTCCCAGGTCGGCGAGTTGGCGTCCTCGAAGTCGGCCAGCCAGACCTTGGCCCCGGAGTTGAGCGCGTTGATCGTCATCTTGCGGTCGACCGGACCGGTGATCTCGACCCGGCGGTCCTCCAGCCCCGGAGCGGGCGGGGCGACCCGCCACTCGGACTCGCGGACGTGGGCGGTCTCGGGCAGGAAGTCGAGCATGCCGCCCGCGGACAGCTCCTCCTGCCGCGCCTGACGCGCGGCGAGCAGTTCCCTGCGCCTGGGGTCGAACTCGCGCTGCAAGGTGGCCACGAAGCCGAGGGCCTCGGGGGTGAGGATCTCGTCGAACCGGTCCAGCATGGGGCCCTTGATCTCGACGTCTTCCGCCATTTTCCACCTTCCGGAAAAATAGTTCTGAATCGTGGAATCGACGCTACTTCAGGGAACGTCCGGGGGTCAACGCGGGGGACGGCTCAGGGGATGGTGAGGGACTTCCCCGATGAGAGACCACGCACGCATCCCCGAGGATCTACGGCATGAGACACAAGACGATGGCCGTCGCGGGGGCCGTCCTGGGACTGAGCCTCTCCGTCGCGGCGTGTGACGTGCGACTCAACTTCGGCGGGCAGCAGGCCGTGGAGTCCTACGACGTGACGGACAAGGTGACCGTCCTCGACACCCACACGGCGTCGGGCGACGTCGTGGTGAACGAGAGCGACAGGACCGGCGTCCACGTCACCGAGACCCTGCACTGGCGCGGGGACAAGCCCGCGAACGGCCACTCCGTCGACGGGGACACGCTGAGGCTGGCGTACAAGTGCGACGACTGCTCGGTGGACTACAAGGTGGAGGTGCCGCGTGGTCTCACCGTGAAGATCGACACCGGCTCAGGGGACATCACGCTGCGCGACCTGACCGGCCAGGTGAACGCCTCCGCCGGCTCGGGCGACCTCGACGCGCGGGGGCTCGCCGCCAAGCAGGTCAACACCCGCACGGGGTCGGGGGACATCACGCTGCGGTTCACCGCCGTTCCCGACCAGGTACAGGCCGTGACCGGGTCGGGCGACAGCCGGCTCTGGGTGCCGGACGGCGCCTACAACGTCAACGCGTCCACGGGAAGCGGCGACCGCAGGATCGAGGTCCTGGACGACGACTCGGCGCCGCACACGATCACGGTCAGGACCGGATCGGGCGACGCCGAGGTGCACAAGGCATAGCCGGCCGCTATCCGAGCACCGGCCGGTTGGCGCGGAAGACACCGCCGGGGTCGCGCCGGCGCTTGATCTCGCGCAGCCGGGCCAGCGTGTCCGCGTCGAACGCGGAGGCGGCCGTCTCGCCGCCGTTCAGGTAGGTGAACGGCTTGCGGCCGCTGGTGTGCGGCGCCATCGCCTGGGCGATCTCCGCCATCCGCGCGGTGAGCGCCTGCCCGCCCTCGGGCGACAGGACCGGCCCGACCATGCTCAGCAGGTAAGGCTCGGCGATGTGCCCGCACGCCCCGCCGCCGTCCGCGGGCCGGCTCAGCGCGCCGCCCAGGTGACGCACCTGCACGGTGCCCACGGGGGCGATGCCTCCCACGGCCGCGAGCAGGTCGTCCGCCACGGCGTCGCCGAGCCCGGTCAGCAGTTCGGCGCGGCCCGCGCCGGGCACCGGCTGCGTCGGCTCGGCGCAGATGCCGCCCAGGGCGTCCAGGGGCATCGCCGCGCGGCTGTCGCTCAGCACGCCGGGGATGCCCTCGAACCGCCGGAGCAGGTCGCGCCCCTCCTCCTCGCCGCCCAGGAACGTCGCGTCCACCGCGACCGCGGCCAGCCCGCGCAACGGCTCGGGCACATGGGGCGCCGCCGGGAACTTCACCATCGCGAACCACACGGTCAGCTCCGCGGGCGCCGCCGCCGTCACCTCGCGATAGGCGGCGAGCACCTCGGGCGTCCGCTCGGCGGGCCACAGCATGCGCCCGCCGTACAGGTGCGGCGCCGGGTGCAGGTCCAGCTCCATCGCCGTCACCAGCGCGAAGTCGCCCCCGCCGCCGCGCAGCGCCCAGAACAGCTCGGGGTCCGTTTCGGCCGTGACGCGGGCCTGCGTGCCGTCGGCGGCGACCACCTCGAAGGCGCGTACGGCGCCGGCCGCCCAGCCGTGCCTGCGGGAGAACCAGCCGAGCCCGCCACCGAGGGTGTAGCCGGTGACAGTGACGACGGGGGAGCCGCCGGGCAGGCCGGTCAGCCCGTGCTTGCCGGTCGCGGTCAGCAGCTCACCCCACTGCACGCCGGCCTCGGCCCGGGCGGTCCGCCGCTCCGGCAGGACCTCCACACTGCGCAGCCGTCCTGTGCGCAGCAGGATCGTGCCGTCGAGGCGGGTCGTGGCGCCGTGCCCGCTCGGCTGCACCGCGACGGGGAGGCCGGCCCGGCTCGCGAAGCGGACCGCGGCGGCGGCGTCGGCCGCGTCCTCGACCGCCACGACCGCGGCCGGCCGCTGGTCGACCGCCCGGTTCCACGGCAGTCGCGCTGACTCGAAGCCGTCGTCGCCGGGGACGTGGACCTGCCCGCGTACCGTACGGCGAAGGTCGGTGCCCAGGGTTGTCACGCTCTCCTCCTGCTGTGCACGGGGGCGCCGGTCGGCCCCGCTCGTGATCAACCCTGCTACATCCCGTTTGTTGATGATTGGGAATTGGCTCGGCTCCTGGCGAATCGGGCGCATAAGGGAGTGCGTACGTCCCGGGGGTCGTGTCACCATCGACGGGAGGCATCCGGGGCCTGGGAAGGCATCGGGGTGTCCGACTGTTCTGTCTAGTAGAGATGACATATATGCGAAACGAGCCCGAAGACCTCGCCGTGGGCGATTACGAACTGGAAGAGCGCCAGGCGCTCCGCCGCGTAGCGGGTCTGTCGACAGAGCTCGAAGACATCACCGAAGTCGAATACCGGCAGCTGCGGCTGGAGCGGGTCGTCCTGGTCGGCGTCTGGGCGGGCGGCACCGCGCTGGACGCGGAGAACTCGCTGCAGGAGCTGAAGCTGCTGGCCGAAACCGCCGGATCGCAGGTGCTGGAGGGTCTGATCCAGCGTCGCGACCGGCCCGACCCCGCCACCTACATCGGATCGGGCAAGGCGATCGAGCTGCGTGACATCGTCGCCGCGAGCGGCGCCGACACCGTGATCTGCGACGGCGAGCTGACCCCCGGCCAGCTCCGCCAGCTCGAAGAGATCGTGAAGGTCAAGGTCATCGACCGGACCGCGCTGATCCTCGACATCTTCGCCCAGCACGCCAAGAGCCGCGAGGGCAAGGCCCAGGTCGAGCTGGCGCAGCTGCAATACCTGCTGCCGCGCCTGCGAGGCTGGGGTGGCAACCTGTCCCGTCAGGTCGGCGGCCGCGCCGCCGGCGGCGTCGGCATCGGTGGCCGCGGTCCCGGTGAGACCAAGATCGAGCTGGACCGGCGGCGGATCCGCGAGCGGATGGCCAAGCTGCGGCGGCAGATCAAGGAGATGTCGACCGCACGGCAGACCATGCGGCACCGGCGGCAGGCCCGCGAGGTGCCCGCCGTGGCGATCGCCGGATACACCAACGCCGGCAAGTCGTCGCTGCTCAACCAGCTGACCGGCGCCGGAGTGCTGGTCGAGGACGCGCTGTTCGCGACCCTCGACCCGACCGTGCGCAAGGCCCGCACGCCCGAGGGCCGCCTGTTCACGCTGGCCGACACGGTCGGGTTCGTACGGCACCTGCCCCACCAGCTCGTCGAGGCGTTCCGCTCGACGCTGGAGGAGGTGGGCGACGCCGACCTGATCCTCCACGTGGTGGACGGCTCGCACCCCGACCCCGAGTCGCAGATCGCGGCCGTGCGCGAGGTGCTGGCCGAGATCGAGGGCGCGCGGGACATCCCGGAGATCGTGGTCGTCAACAAGGCCGACGCCGCCGACCCCGTCGTGCTGACCCGGCTGACCATGAAGGAACGGCACAGCGTCGTCGTCTCCGCCCGCACCGGGGCCGGGATCAGTGAGCTCATGGCCGTGATCGAGCGGGAGCTGCCCCGCCTCGACCACGAGGTGAGGCTGCTGGTGCCATACGACAGGGGCGACCTGATCGCGCGGGCGCACAGCGAGGGCGAGGTCCTGTCGCTGGAGCACACCGGCGACGGCACCGTCCTGCACGCCCGGGTCCTCGCCGACCTGTACGCGGAGCTCGACCGGGTGGCCAAACCCGTCGAAACCGTCTGACGCCTTTCCTCGGCGGGCCACCTTCGCGTGTCGGTGGCCCGCCGGCGGTTGCCCTTGCTAAGATAAGGAAAGCCTAATGGGACCTTATGGCGTGGGTAACAACATGACTCCAGGCAGTGCGGTCACCCTATTCAAGGCGTTCGCGGACAACGGATCGGTCTCGTCGAACCTGATCTCGCCGCAGCGTGTGAGACGACTGATGCGCGGCGATGCGCATGATGCCGGCCTACGTTTCTGTCGCTAACCCTGTACATCAAGCCCACCTGTGAAATACCGTAACTGAACTGAATCGCCCGGGTTCGAGATCCCGGCGGTAGGGTCATCGCACAACATCGGTGCGCGATGAGGCAGGAGACCCCCCAATGACGTCCGGACGCGAAGCGGACCCGGCGGGCCAGGCGCCCGCAGGCGGGGGCCTTTCGTCGTCCCGGGGTGTTTGGCAGGTGGTCGGATGACCGTTCGCCTTCTCACCAACATCGGCCGGCTCTGGACCGGACACGATGTGTGCAGCAACGCCGCGATCCTCGTGCACAACGACCGGATCGCGTGGGTCGGCCGCGCCGCCGACCTCCCGCAGAGCGTTCCCGGCGTCGTGGACGACATCGTCGACGTCGACCACGTGGAGAACCTCGGCGGCGCGCTCGTCACGCCCGGCCTCATCGACGCGCACACCCACCCCGTGTACGCCGGCAACCGCTACGCGGAGATGGCGATGCGCTCCGGCGGGTCCAGCGCCTCGGCCATCGCGGCGGCGGGCGGCGGCATCGGCTCGACCGTCACCGTGACCCGCGGCACCGACCCCTGGACGCTGTGCAACGGGGTCCGCGAGCGGCTGCGCGAGTGGCTGCTCGGCGGCACCACCACCGTCGAGGCCAAGACCGGCTACCACCTCACCCGCGACGGCGAGCTGGCCGACGTGCGGCTGCTGCGCGAGCTCGAAAAAGAGCCGATGATGCCGCGGGTCCACGTCACGTTCCTGGCCGCCCACGTGGTGCCGCCGGAATACTTCGGCCGCCAGCGCGACTACGTCGAGGCCGTGGCCTCCTGGTGCGCGGACGCCGCCGGCGCCGGGGCCGACAGCGTCGACGTCTACTGCGACGACGGCCACTTCACCGCAGAGGAGGCCCGCTGGGTGCTGGCCTCCGGCCGCAACGTCGGGCTGCTGCCGCGCATCCACGCGGGCGCCTACAACCGGCGCGGCGCCGTCCAGCTCGCGGCCGAGATGGGCTGCGCCTCCGCCGACCTGCTCCACCACGCCTCGGACGAGGACGTCGCCCTGATGGCGAGGTACGGCGTGCCCGCCGTCGTCTGCCCGGGCGCGGCTCTGCAGGTGGGCCACCTCCCGCCGGTGCGCCGGATGCTGGCCCAGGGTGTCCCGATCGCGCTCGGCAGCGACCACAACCCGGGCCACTGCGGCATCACCTCGATGTCCCTGGTCATCAGCCTCGCGGTGGCGGCGTTCGGGATGAGCGTCGGAGACGCCCTGCGGGCCGCCACGCTGGGTGGAGCCCAGGTCCTCGGCGCGCCCGACCGCGGCATCCTCGCCCCCGGCCGCCTGGCCGACATCGTCCAGTGGGACGCCGACCACGAGGGCGCGTTCGCCTGGTCGTTCGGTCTCAAGCCGCGTCGGGTCTGGCGGGGCGGCGTACCGGTCCAGTAACGGGCCGGTTTTGTGACGGGCCGGTTTTCGTGAAGGCCGGTTCGGCGACGGGCGGGCCGTGCGCGAGGCCTGAAGATCCAGCAAGCGGTCTGAAGGTTTATGAAAAGGCCTGGAGGTCCGGGAAAAGGCTGGGAGATCCAGGAAAAGGCGGCCCGGGGTTCCGGAAAAGCTTGCCAGGCGATCACCCGCGGGTAATCTCGCGATATGTCACCATCTGTCGCTGTCGTCACCGATTCCACGGCGTACCTCGGCGCCGAGGCGACCGGCAGATGGAACATCACCGTCGTGCCGGTTCAAGTGATCCTCGGTGATCGCGAGATCGACGACGTGACCCCGTTCGACGCCGGTCTTCTCGCGCACGCCCTCAAGGCCCGCTCGCCGATCCTCACCTCGCGCCCGGCTCCCGAGCGTTTCGCGGACGCCTACCGGCGGGCCGCCGCGGACGGCGCCACCGCGATCGTCTCCGTCCATCTGTCCGGCGCGCTGTCCGGCACCGCCGACTCCGCACGTCTGGCCGCGAGACAAGCCCCTGTGCCGGTCGAGGTCGTCGACAGCGGGTCGATCGCCATGGGACTCGGCTTCGCGGCACTGGCCGCCGCGGGGGCGGCCGCGGCGGGGGCCCCGGCCGCCGAAGTGGCCGACGTGGCCCGGCGGAGGGCCGCCTCCGCAAGCACGTTCTTCTACGTCGAGACGCTCGACTACCTGCGGCACGGCGGCCGCATCGGCCGGGTGGCCGGCCTCCTGGGATCGGCGCTGTCGATCAAACCGCTGCTGCGCATGGCCGAGGGCGAGATCGGCGTCCTGGAGAAGGTCCGCACCGGGAGCCGGGCCCTCGCCCGCCTGGAGGACCTGGCCGTCGAGGCCGCCGGGGACCGGCCGGTCGACGTGGCCGTACAGCACCTGATGGCCGCCGAGCGGGCCGAGGCGCTCACCAAGGGCCTGACAGCACGACTGCCCAGGCTCGTACGGATGTGGGTGGCCGAAATCGGCCCGGTCCTCGGGGCCCACGTCGGTCCCGGCATGCTCGGCGTCACCATCGCCCCCGCCACCCCCGGCTGAGCCTCCGGCCAAGCCGCACATCACCCTCGTCGCGTTGCCGGGCGACCGGGGGTTCGCGGGTTGTCCACAGAATCGCGTTCGGCGGCGATTGAGGGTTCGGTGAGTCCCTACCGTCCATGGCGTGCGAAGCAAGGAGTCTCGTGGGGCCGCACGCGGTGTCGTCGGCGAGTCCCGCCTGCGCGGGCTGCTGCGTCCGCTCGATCCGGTTCCCCCGTCCGCCCGCCTGCGGTCGACGCCGTCCCCGCCCGGGCCGCCGCCGTCGTTCGGCGCTCCCCACATCGTCTGTACGGAGACCTACGTGCCCGAGCATTCGACGGAGGCCGAGGACGGCCCTTACCGCGAGGAGACCTTCGGCCTGCCCGAGGAGGCCGCCGATCGGTGGGGAGGACGCCTGGACGAGTCGCCAGCACGTCCGGACGGGCCGGGGACGTCCGCGCCGGACCTGAGAGCGCGCGGACGAGCGGCTCTCGGTCGTGCCCTGCCACGGCTCGATCCCGGCATGCCCGGGTTGCGGGTGCTCGTGGCCGCCGGGCTGCTCGCCGCGGTCGTCACCGGGGTCCTGGCCTGGCGGTCGCGGCCGGTGGCCGAGCCCATCGGCCCGCCACTCCCGGCCGCCGCGGTTCGCGACCTCGGCCCTGCCGCAGACCACGCCACAGACCACGCCGCAGACCATGCCGCGGGCTCCGCCACCGGCCGCGACGTGCCGCCCGGTTCGGCGGCGCCCGCGTCGCCGGGCCCGGGAGGCGACAGCGGGCCGGGCGCGACGGCCTATGTCGCGGGTGCCGGCGGCCCCGCGGTCACCACCCCCGGTTCGCCTGCGCGGGTCGTCGTTTATGTGACGGGCAAGGTTCGCCACCCGGGAGTGTTCGTCCTCGCGTCCGGCGCGCGGGTCGCCGACGCGATCGAGGCCGCGGGAGGTCTGCGGAAGGGCGCGAAACCGGGTGGGATCAACCTGGCCCGGCGTCTGGTGGACGGTGAGCAGATCGTCGCCGGAAGCCCGGCGGCGGCCGACGCGGGGCTCGCTTCCGTTCCGGGATCGACCATGGCGCCCGGACCGGGGGTGGTGAACCTCAACACCGCCACCGCCGAGCAACTCGACGCGCTGCCCGGGATCGGCGGCGTGATCGCGCAACGGATCGTCGACTATCGGAACGCGCACGGAGGCTTCCAGAGCGTCGACCAGTTGAAGGAGGTCCCGGGCATCGGAGACAGGAAGTTCGCCGAGATGCGCGACAAGGTCTCCGTGTGATCGCCGGCGACCTGCCCGAGCGCCGCGATGAGGCGGGACGGGGCAGGGCGGTTTCGGGTCCGGTGGCTCTGGCCGCTCCGGCGGTCTCCGCCTGGCTCACGGCGCTCGTGCTGCTCGGCTGCTCGGCCGTCGCCGGAGCCGCCGTGGCGCTGGCCGCGACCGTCGCGGGTGCGGTCACGTGGGCGACGGCGTGGACCGCCGGGCGGCGCGGCAAGCAGGCAGGCGGCGGACTCGCCGACCCGGCGGGAGCGCCGGGGGCCGCCCTCAGGATCGCCTTGGCGGTGCTCGCGTCCACGGCCGTCACGGCCGCGCTGACGGCGTTCACGGTCCACCGGGTGACGACCGGGCCGGTGCCGGACCTGGCCCGCCGGAACGTCACGGTGACGGCGGAAGCCGAGATCACCGACGATCCGCGCATCCGGCCGCACCAGGGCGGGGTGTCCCGGCGGGAGACGGCGGTCGTCCGCGCCCGGATGCTGCTGGTGTCGGCCGCTCGGGAGCGGTACGCCGTGGACGTGCCCGTCGTGCTGCTCGGCCCCGCCGACGGCTGGCGTCCGCTGCTGCCCAGCCAGCGGGTCAGGGTGCGCGGGCGGTTGGGCCCGGCGGAGCAGGGTGAGCCGGTCGCGGCCGTCATGCTCGTCCGGGGGCCGCCAGAGCCGATCGGCACGCCCTCGGCCGTTCAGCGTACGGCCGGGGTGCTGCGCGAGGGGCTGCGTGAGGCGAGCGGTGTGCTGCCGGACGACCAGCGCGGGCTGCTGCCCGGCCTGGTCGTCGGCGACGTGTCACGCCTCGACGAGGAGGTGCGGCTCGACCTGGTGACGGCGGGCCTGAGCCACCTCACCGCCGTGTCCGGCACCAATCTGGCGATCGTGGCGGGCGCTGTGCTGGTGGTCGGGCGCTTCGCCGGCCTGCCTCTGGCTCTCCGGGCCGTCGTCGCGGTCATCGCGATGATCGCTTTCTCGGTCGTGGCGCGGCCGTCGCCAAGCGTGCTGCGAGCCCTCGTCATGGGAACCGTCGCCGCCGCGGCCCTCGGCACCGGCCGCACCCGGGACGGGGTGGCCGCCCTGTCGGCGACCGTGCTGGGACTGGTCGTGTTCGATCCCGGGCTGGCCCGTCAGTGGGGCTTCGCGCTGTCGGTGTTCGCGACCGGCGGCATTCTGGTCCTCGCTCCCCGATGGCGCGACCGTCTGACGGCCCGCCGGGTGCCCCGCCTGCTCGCCGAGGCCCTGGCGGTGACCGCCGCGGCGCAGGCGGCGGTCACGCCCCTGCTGGTGCTGATGTCGGGGCGCCTCGACCTGGCGGCGATCCCGGCCAACCTCCTCGCGGAGCCCGCGGTGGCGCCCGCGACGGTGCTGGGGTTCGGAGCCGCACTGGTCGCTCCGGTGAGCATGGACCTGGCCCGGCTGCTGGTGCGCCCTGCGGGGTGGGCGGTGGGCTGGATCATCGCGGTGGCGCAGCGGGCAGCGGACCTTCCGTTCGCCTCGGCGGAGTGGTTCGGGGGAGCGGCGGGCGTCGCCGCGCTCGCGGCGGCGGCCGTCGCAGGATGGCTCGTGCTGCGTGGCCGCGCGCGAAGACGCCTGGTGGCGGCGCTCTCCGCCGGAGCGCTGCTCGCCGCGCTCGTGGCCATGCCGGTGGTGTCGCCCTGGCCGCCGCCGGGATGGCTGCTGGTCGTCTGCGACGTCGGGCAGGGGGACGCCCTGGCGCTGGCGGCCGGTCCCGGCCGGGCGGTGGTGGTCGACACCGGGCCGCAGCCGGGCCCCGCCGATCGGTGCCTGCGCGCTCTCGGGGTACGACAGGTGCCGCTCGTGGTCCTGACCCATCCCCATCTCGACCATGTCGGCGGGCTGCCGGGCGTGCTGCGCCGCCGGGCGGTGGGGGCGGTGGTCGTGAGCCCGAGCCGCGTGCCCGAGGGCGAGGCCGGACGCGTCTCCGCACAGCTCAGGGCGGCGCACATTCCGGAATGGCAGGCGGTCCCCGGATTGCGGTGGCGGTTCGGACCGAGCGAGATCACCGTGCTCGCGCCCGAGCCCGGTGTGGGGCCGCAGGGTCCCGGCGAGGGGGCGGTGGCCAACAACGCCAGCGTCGTGCTGCTGGTCCGCTGGTTCGGACCGTCCACGGCACCAGACGGCTCGCCGGCACCGGCTCTCGGGGCGGCCCTGCTCGCCGGCGACCTGGAGACGGAGGCGCAGGAAGCCCTGGTGCGGCGCGGCCTGCCACGGGTCGACCTGCTGAAAGTTCCCCATCACGGCTCGTCGAGACAGACACCGGCCTTCCTCGCCGCCACAGGCGCGCGGGCCGCGCTCATCAGCGTCGGCGCGGTCAACGATTACGGGCATCCCGCCCCGCTGACGCTGCGGCGCCTGCGCTGGCTGGGCATGCGCCCCTACCGCACCGACCTGTCGGGAGACATCGCCGTCGTCGCCACTCACAACGGCCTGGCTGTGGTCGTACGGGGAAAAGGAGCGCGAGCCAGGTGAAGAAGGCGAGGGCGGGGCTGGCGGTGGATGTGCCCCGGCCGCCTGGGCGTGGCATGCTGCGTGACATGGCGAACCCAGCACCTGTGACCCTGGTCGTCGGCGACGAGGAGTTCCTGGCCGATCGCGCCATGGGCTCCATCGTGGCGGCGGTACGCGCCGAGGATCCGGGGGCGGAGCTGCACGACCTTCAGGGGAGCAAGGTGGAGCCGGGGGAGCTGGCCGGGCTCGCTTCCCCCTCATTGTTCGGGGACCGGTCGGTCATCGTGATCCGCGGGGCTCAGGACCTCTCGAAGGACGTCATCGCCGAGATCGTGAAATACACCGCCCATCCGGCCGACAACGCGGTGCTGGTGCTGGCCCACGCCGGCGGGGCCAAGGGGAAGGCCCTGGTGGACGGGGTGAAGAAGGCGGGCGCGGACGTCGTCACCGTGGCCAAGGCGACCAAGGCGGGGGAGCGGCTCGACTTCATCAAGGCCGAGGTCCGCCGGGAGGGCCGATCGATCTCGCCCGCCGCCGCCCAGGCGTTGCTCGACGCGGTGGGGAGCGACCTGCGCGAACTGGCCGCCGCCTGCAGCCAGCTCGCCTTCGACACCGAGGGCAAGAACATCGACGAGGCGGCGGTCGCGAAGTACTACCGGGGGCGCGCGGAGGTCAGCGGCTTCACCATCGCCGACCTGGCCATCGAGGGCCGTTTGGGGGAGGCGCTCGAACAGGTCCGCTGGGCCCTCGCCACGGGCGTGGCGCCGGTGCTGATCGTCAGTGCGCTCGCGGCGGGCCTGCGCTCGCTCGCCAAGGTGGGCGGGGCGCCCCGCAACCTGCGCGGCGGCCAGTTGGCGAGCCACGTGGGCATGCCGCCGTGGAAGATCGACCGGGTGAAGCGCCAGCTTGCCGGCTGGGGGCCGGAGGGGATCTCCGTCGCCCTCCAGGCCGTGGCCACCGCCGACGAGCAGGTCAAGGGCGGCGGCACCGACCCGGCGTACGCGCTGGAGAAGGCCGTCCACACGATCGTGGCCAGCCGACACAAGCGCTGACCACACCTCCTCGGCTCGGGACGTCGCCGAGGCACCGAGACGCCCGGCCGGGGACGCCTGGTCGCGGGAGCCGGTCGCCATGCCTGGACGCGCCGCTCCCCGCCCACCGGTCAGCCGCGGCCGGGGTTCTCCATGCGCAGCAGCATTCGCTTGAGCAACGCGGCGAGGATCTCCTGGTCGTCCGGCCCCAGGACGCCCACCATCGTGTCCTCGACCTCGCCGCGCAGGTCCATCGCCTTGAGCCAGATCGCGCGGCCCTCGCTCGTCAGCTCCACGTCCACCCGGCGGCGGTCCTCCACGCTGCGGATGCGCCGGACGAGCCCCGCCTTCTCCAGGGTGTCCAGGCGGCCCGTCATGCCGGCGGGGGAGACCTTCAGCTCGGCGGCGAGCTCCGACGGGGTGGCACGGCCGCCCTCTCCCCGGGCCCCGAGCCAGTGCAGGGTCTCGTACTCGAAGTCCTGCAGGCCCACCGCGGCGAGCGCGCCGTCCTTCGCCTGGGCCAGGTGCTTCACCAGGAACTGCATGCGCGTGACGATCGCCTCCACGCGTTCGTCGAAGGGCGCCTTCCCGCGCCACCGCGCGATGTGCCGGTCCACCGAGTCGTCCACGAGGCAATCCTACGCCAGATAAAAATACGTTGACGAAAGATTCGCTGGCGAAATACCTTGCCTCGCATGATTGCACGTCTGGTCGCCGGGCGGACGGTCGCGGCGCTCGCCACCGCACTCATCCCCACCGGGCTCACCCTCGCCGTCATCAGAGTGACGGGCTCCGCCCTCGATCTCGGTGTCGTCCTCGCCGCCGAGATGCTGCCCATGCTCCTGCTGCTCCCGGTCGGCGGAGTGTTCGCCGACCGCTTCCCGCCGAGGCGGGTGATCCTCGTGGCCGATCTGGTCCGCTGCGCCGCTCAGGTGACACTGGGGTCGCTGCTCCTCCTCGGGCAGCCCCCTGTCGCGCTGATGGCGGGACTCGCGGCACTCACCGGAGCCGCGGTGGCCTTCGGCGTCCCGGCGGTGTCCCCGCTGGTCGTCGGAGTGGTGCCGGCGGAGCGCCGGCTCCGGGTGAACGCCCACATGGGAGTGGCCGGCGGCGTCGCCCAGATCGCCGGTCCCGCGCTCGCCGGAGGCCTGACGCTGTGGCTCGGGCCGGGATGGTCCTTCCTGCTGACCGGGGTGCTGTTCGCCGGGTCCGCGGTCACGCTGGGCGGCCTGGTGACGGCTTCGCGGCCGGCGGCCGAACGCGATCACTTCCTCCACGACCTGCGGGAAGGGTGGCGCGAGGCGCGGCGGCACCGCTGGTTCCTGATCAGCGTGGCCGGGCATGGCGTCTGGCACTTCGGGGCGGGCATCCTGCTGACCCTCGGTCCCGTCATCGCCGTACGCAGCCTGGGAGGGGACTCGACCTGGGTGGTCGTGATGCAGGCGGGAACGGTGGCGACGGTGCTCGGCGTCTTCGTGGCCCCCAGGCTGCGGATCCGGCGGCCCCTCGCCGTGGCGGCGGTCGGCGCCGCGGTCTACGCGTGCCCGCTCGCCGCCTTCGCGTTCCCTGCGGCGTTGCCCGCCCCGGCCGTGGTCGTGACCGCCGCGTACGTCGTCGCCATGCTGGGCGTGGGGATGCTGACGCCGCTGTGGGAGACGGTGGTGCAGCAGCGTGTGGAGCCGCAGGCCCTCGGCCGGGTGGACTCGTTCGACGGCCTGATCTCCTTCGCGGCACGGCCTCTCGGGCTCGCCGCGGCCGCGCCGGTCGCCGCCTGGGCCGGCACAGCGGCACCGCTGCTCACGGCGGCGGCGCTGGTGGCCGTGGTCAACCTGGCCGTGCTCGCCCTGCCCGAGGTCCGGCGGCGTACGACGGAGGAGGCGGCGCAGCCCGTGCCGGCCTGACATGAGGGCCCTTACCGGCCAGACACCGGCAGCCATTACCGGCCCGGCAACCTCCGACCGTCCTGCTGCCGACAGGGGGCAGGCGGCTGCATCGCACCACGCCGCTGTCGGGCATGCGAAAAGGCCGCGCCACGCCGGCGGCGGGCACGCGAAAACGCCGCACCCCCGCGAGGGGGATGCGGCGTGCGCGTCGGTCGACCTACTTGGCGCCCTGCAGAGCGGCGGCGCGCTTGGCGATCGCCGACTTCCGGTTGGCGGCCTGGTTCTTGTGAATGACGCCCTTGCTGACGGCCTTGTCGAGCTGACGGGACGCGGCCTTGAGCGCGACGAGGGCATCGTCGACGTTGCCCTGGTCGGCAGCCTCGCGGAACTTGCGGACCGCGGTCTTCAGGGACGACTTGACGGCCTTGTTACGCAGCCGGCGCTTCTCGTTCTGCCGGTTGCGCTTGATCTGGGACTTGATGTTCGCCACGAAGAAAGCCTCAGTGTTAAGTCTTGGTCGGATGGGGCGCGCGGGCTGGTGAGAGGGCGCGCCACACGCAGTTGGACAGGATACCAACAGCCCGGGTCGCCGCTCAAATCAACGACGACAGGGCCGCCCCTGCTCATGCTATCGCGGCGGGGCCACCGCGGTCCGCACATCGGGCCGCCCACCCTAGGAGTCCACGCTCCCTCGGGCGCCGCCGCGCACCCAGGCCCGCTCGTACTCCCTCCAGTCCTCCTCCGTGGCCGCGAAGTCCACGTACAGGGCCAGGCCGAACTCGGTGCGCGGGCCGAGATCGCTGAGCGCGAGCCGTGCGCCCTCGGCCGTGGTCTCGACGCTCTCGGCCGAGTCGCCGTACCAGACGCCGTGGTCGTGGTAGGCCGGAGCCCCGATGAGGAGCGTCTTGTCCTCCGGCACCAGGCCGAGGGCGAGCGAGGTCTGCCGCGCGACGTAGCCGCCGTAAAGGGAGCTGAGCGGCGTCCAGGAGTCGTACGTCATGATCGCGACCTGGTCGGTGAGGCCCACGACCTGGCGGAAGTAGTCCGGCGTCCAGTACTTGTCGTGGCCGATCGCCAGGGCGGTGGGGCCGCGCAGGCCGGGCAGCGGCTCGATCTGCTGGGTGGCGACCGACAACAGCCGGGCGCCGATGGCCTGCCGGGTCTCGCGCAGGACGCTGAGGAACGGCCCGTCCCCGTCGGAGACGGGTTCGAAGTCGTAGTGGATCCCGTCGAACCCGAGGGCGGCCAGGTCGCGGGCGCCCGCCACGACGCGTGCCCGCGTCGCCGTGTCGGCCAGGCTCAGGTGGAGCTTGCCGTTGTCGTTGACCGTCTGGCCGAGCCAGGCGGATACCCGCACATCCGGCACGTTCTTCCGCCACCATTTCAAAAAATTTCCGGCGTTGGCGTAGCGGTCGGGCGGCAGGGTCCCGTCGTACTTGAACGGCCCGCTGTGGACGTACACGTCCCTGATCCCGCTCGCGCGCAGCCGTACGGCGAGGGCCCGCACGTCGGCCTCGGTGCGGCGGCCGTCCACCCACGCGTGGCCCATCCACAGGGCGTCGTGGCCGGTGGTCCTGGCCCATCCGGCCGGTGTGCCGGCGTACTGCAGGCGCAGCGCGGCGGCGCCGGCCAGGCCGAGCGCGAGCGGCACGGCCACGACGGCGATGGCGGCTAATCGCAGAACACGTCTGGTGGTCAAGGCAAGCACCCGGACATGCCACCATGGAGGGTGGCTGGTCCGCCAGCCTCGGGAGGGCCCGCCGAGCGCGAGGCGAGGCGGACGGCCCGCCCGATCAGCAGTCAATCATCTTGTCGAAACGGACCTCGGTGCGCACTCAGCCTGGCCAGACCGACCCCGCGTTGATCCGCAACTTCTGCATCATCGCGCATATCGACCATGGCAAGTCGACACTCGCCGACCGGATGCTGCAGCTCACCGGTGTGGTGGACGACAGATCGATGCGCGCGCAATACCTCGACCGCATGGATATCGAGCGGGAGCGGGGCATCACGATCAAGTCGCAGGCCGTGCGGCTCCCGTGGAACGGCCACGTCCTCAACATGATCGACACTCCCGGCCACGTGGACTTCACCTATGAGGTGTCCCGGTCGCTGGAGGCGTGCGAGGGCGCGATCCTGCTGGTCGACGCGGCGCAGGGCATCGAGGCCCAGACGCTGGCCAACCTCTACCTGGCCATGAACGCCGACCTCCACATCATCCCGGTGCTCAATAAGATCGACCTGCCCGCCGCGCAGCCGGACAAGTACGCCGAGGAGATCGCGGGCCTCATCGGCTGCGACCCCTCCGACGTGCTGCGCGTGTCCGGCAAGACCGGCGCGGGGGTCAAGGAGCTGCTCGACCACGTCGTGGAGCACGTCCCCGCGCCCGTGGGGAACCCCGACGTCCCCGCCCGGGCGCTGATCTTCGACTCGGTGTACGACACCTATCGGGGCGTCGTGACGTACGTCAGGGTGGTCGACGGCCACCTCTCCAAGCGCGAGCGCGTGCTGATGATGTCCACCGGCGCGCAGCACGAGCTGCTGGAGATCGGCGTCATCTCGCCCGAGCCCATGCCGTCCGACCGGGGGCTCGGGGTCGGCGAGGTGGGCTACCTGATCACCGGTGTGAAGGACGTGCGTCAGTCCCGCGTCGGTGACACCGTCACCAACGCGGCCAAGCCCGCCGCCGAGGCCCTGGGCGGCTACGAGCACCCCAAGCCGATGGTCTACTCCGGGCTCTATCCCATCGATGGCGACGACTACCCCGAGCTGCGCGAGGCCCTCGACAAGCTGCGGCTGAACGACGCCGCGCTCGTGTACGAGCCGGAGACCTCGGCGGCGCTCGGCTTCGGCTTCCGCTGCGGCTTCCTCGGCCTGCTGCACATGGAGATCGTCCGGGAGCGGCTGGAGCGCGAGTTCAACCTGTCGCTGATCTCGACCTCGCCCAACGTCATCTACCGGGTGATCATGGAGGACGGCAAGGAGCACGTCGTCACCAACCCGTCGGAGTTCCCGGCCGGGAAGATCGGCCAGATCTTCGAGCCGGTGGTGAAGGCCACGGTGCTCGCGCCGTCCGAGTTCATTGGCGCGATCATGGAGCTGTGCCAGGGCCGCCGCGGGCAGCTTCAGGGCATGGACTACCTGTCGGAGGACCGGGTCGAGATCCGCTACACGCTCCCGCTCGGCGAGATCATCTTCGACTTCTTCGACCAGCTCAAGTCGAAGACCCGCGGATACGCCTCGCTCGACTACGAGCCGTCCGGGGAGCAGGAGGCCGACCTGGTCAAGGTGGACATCCTGCTGCAGGGCGAGACCGTGGACGCGTTCAGCGCGATCGTTCACCGCGAGAAGGCGTACGCCTACGGCGTCGAGATGGCCAAGAAGCTCAAGGAGCTCATCCCGCGGCAGCAGTTCGAGGTGCCCATCCAGGCCGCGATCGGCGCCCGCGTCATCGCCCGGGAGAACATCCGGGCCATTCGCAAGGACGTGCTCGCCAAGTGCTACGGCGGTGACATCAGCCGTAAGCGCAAGCTGCTGGAGAAGCAGAAGGAAGGCAAGAAGCGGATGAAGATGGTCGGCCGGGTGGAGGTCCCCCAGGAGGCCTTCGTCGCCGCCCTCTCGTCCGAGGCCCCGGACAAGAACAAGAAGTAGGCGTCCCTGGGTTGACCAGAACTTAATTGCGATCGCGGAGAAACATGACCATCGGTTAACGTTTGGTCATGCGCATCCTCTCAGTGAACGTGGGCCGGGCCGTGGACGCCGACTGGGCCGGCAACCTGCGGCGCACCGCGATCGACAAGCGGAAGATCGAGGGCCGGATCGCCGTCCGCGAGAACGGTCTCGCGGGCGACGAGCGCGCCGACGTCGTCAACCACGGCCACCCGGACCAGGCGGTGTACGCGTACGCGCGGGAGGACTACGACTGGTGGGAGCCCATCATGGGCCGCGACCTGCGTGACGGCCAGTTCGGGGAGAACCTCACCACGTCCGGGGCCGACGTGACCGGTGCGGTCCTCGGGGAGCGGTGGCGGATCGGCACGGCCGTCCTGGAGGTCACCGCCCCCCGCATCCCCTGCGTGGTGTTCCGCAACTGGCTGGACGAGCGCGGCTGGGTGAAGCGCTTCACCGACGCGAACCGCACCGGGGCGTACTTCCGGGTGGTCGAGCAGGGCGAGCTCGGCGCCGGAGACGAGATCGAGGTGCTCCACCGGCCCTCGAACGGCGTGACGATCGCCGAGTCGTTCCGGGCCTATCACGGCGACCGTGACCTGATGCTGCAGATCCTCGATCTTCCCGGCCACAGTGACAAGTGGGACCGGATCGCCGAGCGCGTGCTCGGAGACCGCAGCGGCGTCGTCGCATCCTGATCACGAATTGCCCGCGGCCCTCGGCCTCGGCCGCGTGGCGATCTACCGTCGCCGTATGAGACGGCTCGCGGGTCTGCTCGTGGTCGGGTTGCTCGCCTTCGGGGCGACCGGCTGCACCGTCCCCATCAACGGGATCACCGGCGTCGGCCTCGACCAGGACGGGAACCTCGTCATCGTCCTGGCCTGGTGCGGGCGGCAGCCGGACGGCGTGACCGTCTACCACGACACGTACTCGGAGGATCCCACCCCCGAGACGTACGACCCCGACGCGAGCGGGCCGCCCAATCCCCCCGTCGACGACGCCTCCTATTGGGCTCCTCGGGTGGCGGGTGAGACCGCGTCGTTCCGGCTCGACGCTCCCGGGAACGGCTGGCGGGCCGATCAGCGGATCCCCTCCCTCGACCCGGCCATCACCTATCGGGCGTACGGCTGGACGCGGGACAACACCTTCTCCACCGCGCATGTCGAGTTCCAGATCGGCGACGCGGGCAAGCTCAGGCGCAACCCGGGCACCGTGCTCGTGAACGACTACGACCCGGAGAGGGACAAGGTCTCCGACGTGCTGCTCCCGCAGGCCGAGTTCGACCGGCAAGGACGGACGAAGTACTGCGACGATTGATGCCGGCCGAGCATCCGTTTCCGGCGTCACCCGCCTCCGAGCTGTACGGCGAAGACGTGCTGGTCGTCGGAATCCCCGGTTCGCGCCTATGGTGCGCCACGCCGCATCGCGCCCGGCTCCATCGTTCCGCGTGACCATTTCTGTCGGTGGGGGCTGGCAGCATGACGACATGACCATGCGGCCCCTCGATATCTCCTGGCTCTGCGGCGAATACGCCGAGGAGTGCTACAGCTTCATCTACATTCGTGCGACGCCGGAACAGGTGGTCGCCCGCCTCGGCGGCCGATGGGAGGACTTCACGCCGGGTCCCTTCCCCGACGACCCGGATTACTACTCGGGCTCTGGGGAGCCCTTGGGCGTCACCTCCTTCGGCGATTGGACGTTCGTCTTCGACCCCGACTGGCTCGGCAACCGCGAAGACCTGATCACCAAACTGTCTGAGGGCACCCGCCTCGTCTCCCAAGCCGCACTCGCCATCAAGGACTTGGACTACTTCTACTGGTGTGAGGATGGCGAAATCCGATTCGCCTGGGGCGGCGATGACGGATATCTGACAGAGATCCCGGACGAACTCGTGGATGTGATGGCGGAGATCGACAGGATTTACCCATCGGGTCCTCGGCTCTACCGAGGGCCGGCTTTCCTGCTCGTCGAGCACCTGACCGGAATCAGGGCGACGGAGCAGCTGCTGAAGGGCTCCACGTTGATGTGGGGTGCCGTCGCTCCAGAACCGGCCACGTCGTAACGCCGGCCGACGCCGTCTGCTTGGATGCGCCGCGTGTGATGTAGTCGCGTACGGTCTGGTCGGAAATCGGTCCTGTCCTACGTCGGGATGTCACTTCACATTAC
>NZ_VIRM01000034.1 GCF_006874475.1 Microbispora hainanensis | reverse complement strand
TCCTGACCTGCAAAGACATGGAACCCCAACCATGTGAGGCAGCCCCCGATACGACGTCCCGCCCCGAGACGTGCTCGCAGAGCCTTTCCGGGCCGTCGTCGGGGCTGCGGTCCAGGTGTGCGGTCCAGTGTGCGGTCCACGTGCGCGAGCCGGAAGGGCCACCGACGACGCGGGCTCCGTGAGGGTTGTAGAGGTCGCGGCCGGCATAGGGGCGTTGTGACAGCGGGAAGGGGCGCGCCGGCTACGCGGGCTCCGTGAGCGCTAGAGAGGCCCCGCCCGGCATAGGGGCGTTGTGACGGTCGGAAGGGGCGCGCCGGCTACGCGGGCTCTGTGAAGGCTGAAGGGGGCGCGCCGGGTCACAGGGGACGGTGAAGGCCGGAAGCGTTGTGCCCAAGACCGGAGCCAGCGGAAGTTCCGAGCTTGCGAGGAATTTCGAGGGTGGAGCGGAGCGGGCTTCGCGAGGACCGGAGGTGCCGTCCGGCACGGTGTTCGACCGACCCAAGGTCCGCGAACACCCCGCAGATGCCTTCCGGCCCGGTGACCGAATCGGCCGAGGTTCGTGGATCACCCCTCGCGACGGTCCTCGGCGCGCAGGACCGCAGCTTTGCGGCGTTCGGGTCAGGGGCGGACGGCGAGCACCCGGAAACTGATCCCGCGGGTCGCCCGCGTCACCGACTCGATCGCGAAACCGGCCTGCTGCAGGTAGGGCCGGGGATCGCGGGTGAGGTAGTCGGCCTGGAACCGCACCGACAGCGGCTCCAGCAGCCGCATCCCGGCCCGGATGACCGGGCTGCTCGACGGCCCGTGCTCGGCCAGCACGAACCGCCCGCCCGGCTTGAGCACGCGATACGCCTCGCGGGCGGCGGCCAGCGGATCGGGGATGGTGCACATCGTGAACGTGGACACGACCGTGTCGGCGACGCCGTCGGGCAGGTCCAGGCGCTGCACGTCGCCCTGCCGCAGCTCAACCCGCTCACCGAGGCCGGCCTGAGCCACCCGCCGCCGCGCCAGCTCCAGCATGCGCTCGGACAACTCGATCCCGACGACCGTGGTGCCGGCGTCGTACAGCGGAAGGTTGAGCCCGGTGCCCACCGCGATCTCCACGACGTGACCGCGCGCCTGCCTGACGGCCCACTCGCGGCTGCCCGGCAGCAGGCGGCGCTCCCAGGTCAGCATCTGGTTGTCGTACCGATCCGCCAGCCGGTCGAACACCCGGCGTACGTCGGCATCTGTGAGCGCCCGCATCGACCGACCCTTCCGGAACGGGAGACTCCGCACATGGTGCCACGCCATCGGACGGCGGGCCATAGGCGCGGCGTTGTGTGTGGCCCCGAGCGTGCGGGGCCGTTCGCGCGGGGCCGCGTGTGTGGCGCTGTCTGCGGCCCCTGTGCACGGCCCCTGTGCCCGGCCCCTGTGCACGGCCCCCGTGTGTGCAGCTCTGTGTGTGCAGCCTCGTGCACCATCCCGTGCCGGCCCCCATGCGTGGCCACGCGTGTGCAGCCCTGTGTGTGCGCGACGATGTGTGCGCGACGCTGTCTGCGCCGGCCGGGACTACCTCGAGGAGGTCAACCGGCCGCGGAACTCGGCGTTCGCGCTCTCGATGAGCCGGTTCATGTGCTCGATCTCGGCCGCTTCCGGTTTCCGGCGAAGCCGCACCTGGATCGCGAACTCGCCGTCCTCCACGGCCACGTCGAGGTCCTCAAGGAGGTCTGCCGGCAACCTGGTGATGACGAACTCGCGGAACGCCTCGGCGATCGTGCCCTGGACGTCTCCGCAGCCGCAGGCGCGGCCTTGGACGATGGCGCCGAGGTGGCTGCGCCCGGTGATCGCGTCGGGGTGCGCGACGTCGAGCGTCGACAGCCCGGCCTCCACCACCTGGCGTGCCTCGGCCAGCCGTTCCTCGTGCTGCAGGAACAGGCCGAGCGCGATTCGCGAGCGGCCGAGCATCTCGTGGTCGTGCCCGCGATCGGCCTCGGCCACGGCGTCGCGCAGACGCCGCTCCGCCTCGTCCGTACGGCCCGCGGCCGACAGGGCCAGCCCCCAGTTGCGCAGCACCTGGGCACGCAGCTCGTGACGGCCGATGCGGTCCGCCCGCGCCCACGCGTCCTCGAACGTCCGCAGTGCGCCGGCGGTGTCGCCGGCGTCGTCCTGCGCCATGGCGAGGCCGAGCGCCGCCATGAGCGCGTCCTCCGCCCGGCCCTGCCGGTCGTAGGAGGCGAGCACTTTCTCGATCGCCCGCACCCGGCCCGCTTCGTCGCCGATGTCGTGGCCGGTGTTCGCCAGTTGCGACAGCGCGTTGAGCGTCGCCTGGTGATCGGGTCCGAGCCGTTCCTCCAGGGCGGCGACCAGGGCGGTGAGCACCGCCCTGCCGGTCGCCGGGTCCTGACCGGCCCGGTTCATCACGGTGAGTGCGATCTGCTCGACGATGCCGTCCGGCAGCCGCTCCAGATCCGCGAAGGCGGGTTCGCCGCCGCCGGAGGCCACGATGATCTCCGCCCGTAGCGCGAGCGCTGTGGCGACCCGCTCGTGGCCGTTCCGCCAGAACGTGCCGACCGCCTCTTCCACGACCTGACGCGCCTGGCCGACGTCACCACGCCGGAGCAGGACGTCGGCCAAGGGCTCCAGGGCGTAGGCGTAACCGGGATGCTCACGACCGTAGAAGTCGTGCCGCTCCTGGACATTGCGCCGCAACTCGTCCTCGGCCTCGTCGAGCCGCCCGGCCATCGTCAGCACGGTGCCGAGATTGAGCCGATAGGTGAGGTGGTCCTTGTACGCCTCCCGGTCGCCGGCCGGCGGATAGGAGCAGGCGCTGCGATAGCAGTCCACGGCCCGGTCGAGCTGGCCGGAGCTGAACAGGAGGTTGCCGAGATCGCACTGGGCCGACGCCCATTGCGGGCTCCCGTGGCCGTGCCCGCTCTCGGCCTTCCCCAGCTCCTTCACCAGGAGCTGTTCCGCGTCGATGAGACGGCCCTCTTCCAGAAGGGCGTACGCGATGTCGAGTGGGGACGGCGATCTTGACATGCCCGGGAGTATAGAGACCGGATCCGACAGAAAAGGAACGGCCGGAAAGCGCGGGCTGTCCGGCCGTTCACAGGAGCGTCTCCGGGTCGACGTCGCTACGCGACCGTGAACCGGGTCGCGGTATGCGACGGTAAGACGGGGGTCGCGAGATCAGTAGGCGACGGTGAAACGGGTCCGGAGGTGGCGCGGGTGCTCGGCCTCGTCCAGCAGCGCCACCGCGAGGTCCTCCATTGAGATCCGGGACTCGCCGCCGGCGTCGACCACCAGCTCGTCGGCGCCCAGCCGATAGTGACCGGTCCGCTCACCCGGGACGAGCAGGTCGGCCGGGCTCAGGTAGGCCCAGTCGGCGGTGGTGTCGGCCCGGCAGGCCGCAAGCTGGTCGACGCATGCCGACGCGATCGGCAGCAGGAAGGACGGATAGCCCTCCCGGTCCATGAGGCGACCGCCGCCCTCGATGGTCAGGCTGCCCGCGCCGCCGACGAGCAGCAGGCGCGCGCCGGTCTTGGCGCACGCCGAGAGCAGGGTGGTGGCGACCGTGGCGAGCTGGTGCTCCTCGCCGGGCGCCGGGCAGGTCGCGGTGATCACGACTTCCTGCCCGGTGGTCAGCGCGACGGCGTCGTGCACGTCGGTCGCGTCGCCGACCCGGGCCCGCACCTCGCCGGGCAGCCCGGCGAGCCGCACCGGATTGCGGGACACCCCGGTCACCTCGTGTCCGCGGGACACGGCCTCGGCGACGACGCGCCTGCCCACGTTCCCGGTCGCCCCGAAGACTGTGATGCGCATGCCGCTACTTCCTCTCGATCTCGCGGGTGCCGCGGGCGGTACCCTGTGCGGTGTGCCGGATCATGTGGACCACGTCCTGCAGCAGTGGGCCGACGCCCGCCCTGACCTGGACGTTTCCCCGATGGCGGTCTTCGGACGGCTGTCGCGGCTGACGCAGCTCGTCAACACCGAGCTGCGCCGCACGTTCGCCGAACACGACCTTGACCCCTCGTCGTTCGATGTCCTGGCCACCCTGCGCCGCGGCGGACGGCAGGCCCCGGCGGAGCTGATGCGCTCGGCCATGGTCACCTCGGGGGCGGTGACCCAGCGCCTCGACCGGCTGGAGGCGCGGGGGCTGGTGAGGCGGACGCCCAGCGACGTGGACGGCCGCGGTGTCCACGTGGATCTGACCGACGCCGGCCGCGAACTGATCGACCGGGCGCTGCCCGACCACGTGGACACCGAACGCCGCCTGCTCGCCGGGCTCACCTCCGCCCAGCGGGAGAACCTGGCCGAGATCCTCAGGCAACTGCTGATGTCGCTGGGCGACGAGAGAGCCTCCTAGACCCGCTTGGTGCCGGACACCACCAGCGAGGTCAGGACCACGAGCGCCGCCGCGACCCACAGCACGCCGGTCACGGCGACCACCCCGACGATGAGGCTGGCGAAAAGCGCTCCCAGCGCGATCGCCAGGTTGAACATGCAGGTGTTCAGCCCGGTGGCGGCCTCGACGCCCTGCGGCGCGGCCTTGATGATCCAGGTCTGGACGCTCACCGGCAGGCCGCCGAACGCGAAGCCCCACGCGATCAGCAGGATCGACCCGGTGACCGCGTTGCCGCCGATGAAGGGGAACGCCGCCAGGATGACCGCGAGCGCGACGCTGACCACGACGATGGTGCCGCGGACGTTGCGGCCCGCCCACGCGCCGGCGATGAGGTTGCCGGCCATCCCGGCCACGCCGTACGCCAGCAGCAGCGGGCCGATGAACGCGGCGCCGACGCCGGAGACGTCCTGGAGGATCGGGCTGACGAAGGTGAAGGCGCCGTAGTGCCCGGACACCAGCAGGAAGGTGGCGACGACGCCGACCCGGACGGCGGGCACGCGCAGCTGCTCGGCCAGCGTGCGCAGCCGTACGGGCTCGGTGGCGGGCATCCGCGGCAGCAGCACGCCCAGCGCGATGACCAGCAGCAGCGCGACGGCGGCGACCGCGCCGAACGCGACGCGCCAGCCGGTCAGCTCGCCGACGAGCGTGCCGGCGGGGACGCCGAGGACGTTGGCGGCCATGGCGCCGAAGAAGATCAGCGAGGTGGCCCTGGCGACGTGCGCCTCGGGGACCAGCCGCACGCCGAGGCCCGCGGCGAGCGCCCAGAACCCGCCGATGCTGACGCCCACGAACAGCCGGGCCACCATCAGCACGGCGTACGTGGGGGTCATCGCGGAGACGACGTTGGCCACCAGTGCCAGCAGGATCAGGCCGAGCAGGACCACCCGCCGGTCGAGCCCGCGGATCGCCACGGGGAGCAGCGGCGCGGTGACGGCGGCGACCAGGCCGGACACGGTCACCATCAGGCCGACTTCGCCGTCGGAGACGTTCAGGCCGCCGCCGATGGCCGTGAGCAGGCCCATCGGCAGGTTCTCGACCGTCACCACCAGGAAGGTTCCCAGCGCGACGGCGATCACCGCGAGCCAGTTCTTGACGGGGACGCGATCCGGTTTGCCGGTCCCGGCGGAGACGGACTCGATGACTGTCATCTGGTTCCTCCTGTGCGCGTGGGCCCGGTCCGGGCAGGCGAGAGCGAACGTCGTGCGTCGGTTGCGTCGAACGGTTGCGTCGAACGGTGGTGCCGATCGGCCCCGGCGGCCGTGGATCAGTGGCAGGCAAGTCGCTTAGCACTAAGAGACATTACCTTAGCGCTAAGCGATTGGCCAGACATGCGGCCCGCCGGGTTCGAGACGTGCGGCCCGCCGGGTTCGAGACGTGCGGCCCGCCGGGCGGTGGGACGGGCGCGAGATCCGGCGATGGCGGTGCCCGAAGGTGGGGTAACCGTGCCGGCGAATCGTCCGGGAAATCGGTTGCTTGTGGTGCATTCTCACCACCGCCGTTTCTCGCGTGCGCTCGTCGGGGCATTCCGAAACGGAGGCTAGTTCCGCGTTTCCCGCCGGGTCAACGAGAGTCGTACGCGACTCGGGACACGTCGTTTCTTTATAGGGGTGATAAGGGGTTGCGGGCCGTCTCTGCCGCACCCCGCCCGAGGGGCACCCGAAAAGTCCAGAGGTGTCCCGGATCGTCCTGACGTGCTGTGGGGCCGCTAGGGGTTGTGGGAAAAGCCCGCCACGGCGAATTCTGAATGAGCCTCGCAGGCCGGAGTTATTCGCGCCGCAGCGAATCCAATCTCGTAGGGCCGCACTGTCGCGGGCTGCTCAAAGCCATTGTTCGTGGCCGTTTGCAATTCGTTTCCGACCGAGGCCGCTCAGGCCGGTTCGAAAGGCGGGCAACATGCAGGGACTGATTCAGGTGGCCGGTGTCATCGACCAGGCCGAGGCGGACCTGATCCGCGAGGAGGGCGCGGACTGGCTCGGCTTCGCGTTGCGGCTGCCGGCGAAGAACGAGGACCTGTCCGAGGCGGAGGCCGCGGCGATCGTCAAGGAGATCCAGCCCGAGCACCGGGGCGTCGTGATCACCTACCTGACCGACGCCGAGGAGATCAAGACCTTCTGCGCGGAGCTGGGCGTCACCGCGATCCAGTTGCACGGCGACGTCACGGGTGAGGAACTGCGGAAGCTGCGCCGCATCGCCCCCGAGCTGTTCGTGCTCAAGAGCCTCGTCGTCAAGAACGACAACCTCGACGAGCTGGCCGGGATCGTGGATGAGGCGGCCGAGTGGGTCGACATGTTCATCACCGACACCTTCAACCCGGCGACCGGTGCCAAGGGCGCCACCGGACTCCTGCACGACTGGTCGATCAGCGCGGAGCTGGTCCGGATCTCGCCCAAGCCGCTGATGCTCGCCGGCGGGCTCAACCCGGACAACGTCGCCGCCGCGATCACCGAGGTCCGCCCGGCCGCGGTCGACGCGCACACCGGCCTGGAGGACCCGGTGACCCGCCGCAAGGACCGCCTCAAGGTGCGCACGTTCGTCCGGGAGGCCCGCCGGGCGTTCGCCGCGCTGGAGGCGGGTGAGAAGGCATGACCATCACGGCGACGCAGGCAGCCCACACCGTCAACGGCACGGTGAGCGAGAACGTGCACCTGCTGCCGCAGACCAGGCAGCTGCGGGCGCTGCACACCGTCATCCGCGACCGGCACGCCGACCTGGACCGTTTCGTCACCACCTCGGGCCGGATCATTCGTCAGCTCATCGAGACGGCCCTCGACCTCCTGCCGTACGAGCCGCTGGACGTGCAGACCCCGGTTGGGCGCACCTATCACGGCCTGCGGCCGGCCCGGCCGATCTGCGGGGTGTCCGTCCTGCGGGCCGGGGAGAGCATGGAGCACGAGCTGCGCGTGATGTCGCCGGGCGTGCGGATCGGCAAGATCCTGATCCAGCGCGACAAGGTGACGAAGCTGCCGCGGCTGTACTACTCCGCGCTGCCCGGGGACATCGACCGGCACAGCGTGCTGCTGCTGGACCCGATGCTCGCCACCGGCGGGACCGCGCTGGCCGCGGTCCAGGTGCTGCTCGACCACGGGGTCGCGGAGGACGACATCGTCTTCGTCGCCCTGCTGGCGGCGCCGGAGGGCATCGCCGCCGTCCACGCGCGCCACCCGAACCTGCGGATCGTGACCTCGGCCATCGAGGAACGGCTGAACGAGAACGCCTACATGATCCCCGGCATCGGCGACTTCGGCGACCGCTACTTCGGCACGGACGTCCCACGCTGACCTCCGCCCCTCCCCGAGGGGAGGGGCGTACGTCCCGCCGGCCCGGCGGCAGACCCGACCGGCCTGCGGCGCAGCCCAGCAGCCCAGGCCGGTCACCCCGCGGCGCAGCCCAGACCGGTCACCCAGCGGGGCAGCGCGGGAGACGGGTGACGGCGCAAAGGGCCGCGGTCTCTCAGTAATCCTTGTCCGCCCATCGCAGGGGGAGGAAATGATCACCACTCCAGCCGTTGAAGCGAGACGGGAACCACCGGAGGACGCCTGTCTTCCGGATCTGCTCGACGCTCAGGCCCGGTCGCGCCCGGGCGCCGTCGCGGTCGTCTGCGGAGAGCGGCGGCTGACCTTCCGCGAGCTCGCGGAGGGCGGCGCGGCCCTCGGCGGGCACCTGCGGGAGCTCGGCGTGGAGCTCGACGAATGCGTGGGGCTGTTCGTCGAGCCGTCGATCGACCTGATGGTCGGCGTTTGGGGAATCCTGCGGGCCGGCGGCGCCTACCTGCCGCTGTCCCCCGAATATCCCGAAGAGCGCCTCCGCTACATGATCGAGGACGCCGGTGTGCGGGTCGTCGTCACGCAGGACGAGCTCGTGGACCGGCTGTCCGAGCTCGCGCCCGCGGGGACGCGGATCGTCACCCTCAAGGACGCGGAGACATCGGGACACGACTGTCACCCGGGCCTGCGCCCGGGCAACCTGGCGTACGTCATCTACACGTCCGGCAGCACCGGCAAGCCGAAGGGCGTGATGATCGAGCACCGCAGCATCGTCAGCCAGATGCGGTGGCTGCGGGCCGCGTACGGGATCGACCAGACCAAGGTCATCGTGCAGAAGACGCCGATGAGCTTCGACGCGGCACAGTGGGAGATCCTCGCGCCGATCTGCGGCTCCCTGGTCGTCGTGGGCCCGCCCGGGGTCTACCGGGACGCCGAACGGCTGATCGACGTCATCAGGACGCACGACGTCACCACGTTGCAGTGCGTGCCGACGCTGCTGACGGCGCTGCTCGACACCGAGGAGCTGCAGAGCTGCACCTCGCTCACGCAGGTCTTCACCGGAGGCGAGGTGCTGTCGAAGGGGCTGGCGACGACCTTCCTCGACACCATGCCCGGGTGCGCCCTGATCAACCTGTACGGCCCCACCGAGTGCACGATCAACTCGTCGTCCTACGTCGTGGACCCGGCGACCCTCGACGAGGGCCCGAACGCGATCTCGATCGGCGCGCCGGTCGACCACACCGGCTATCACATCCTCGATCCGGCCGGGGCGCCCGTGGCCGTCGGCGAGATCGGCGAGCTGTTCATCGGAGGCGTCCAGGTCGCCCGCGGCTACCTGCACCGGCCCGAGATGACCGCCGAGCGGTTCGTGGACAACCCGCTCGGCGAGGGCACGCTGTTCAAGACCGGCGACCTCGCGTACTGGAACGCCGACGGCACGGTCCAGTTCGTCGGCCGCGCGGACAACCAGGTCAAGCTACGAGGATTCCGGGTCGAGCTGGACGAGATCAAGCTGGCCATCGAGACCCACGACTGGGTCAAGCACGCCGCGGTCATCGTCAAGAACGACCCGCGCACCGGCTTCCAGAACCTGATCGCCTGCGTCGAGCTGAACCCCAAGGAAGCGGCGCTGATGGACCAGGGCAACCACGGCGCCCACCACCAGTCCAAGGAGAGCCGGCTCCAGGTCAAGGCGCAGCTGTCCAATCCCGGGCTCAGGGACGCCGCGGAGCTCGACGGCAGGCCGGTGGTCGACCTGCCGGGCAAGCAGGCGACCGCGCGGCAACGCGCGCTGGCGTTCGCGCGCAAGACCTACCGGTTCTACGAGGGCGGCGAAGTCGGCCGGGGCGACATCCTGAAACTGCTGGCCAGGAAGGCCGAGGGCACGGGGTCCCGGAGCCTCGACACCGTCGGCCTGGACACCCTCGGCGAGATCCTGCGCTACTTCGGCCAGCACCACAGCGAGGAGCGCCTGCTGCCGAAGTACGCGTACGCCTCGCCGGGCGCGTTGTACGCGACCCAGCTCTACCTGGAGATCGACGGAATCGGCGACCTCCAGCCGGGCTTCTACTACCACCACCCGGTGGACCACCGGCTCGTGCTGGTCGCGCCGGCCGCCGGGGGAGCGCGGCCGCGCGTGAGGCTGCACTTCGTCGGCAAGAAGCGGGCGATCGAGCCGGTCTACAAGAACAACATCCGCGAGGTGCTGGAGATCGAGACCGGCCACATGGTCGGCCTGTTCGAGGAGGTGCTGCCGGAGTATGGCCTGGACATCAGGCCACTGGAGTATGCCCCGGCCACGATCGACCACCTCGACTGCGCCGCCGAGGACTACTACCTCGGCACGTTCGAGCTGGTGCCGTACGGCGGGCCGCGCCGGGACGAGGTCGACCTCTACGTCCAGGCGCATCCCGGGAAGATCGCCGACCTGCGGGCGGGCCAGTACGCCTACGAGAACGGGCGGCTGCGGCTCATCTCCGACGAGCTCATCCTGAAGAAGCAGGTCATCGCGATCAACCAGGCGGTCTACGACCGGTCGAGCCTCGGCATCTCGGTGATCAGCAGGAACAGCGAGGAGTGGCTGCACTACATCGACCTGGGGCGCACGCTGCAGCGGCTGTCGATGAACGACGTGAACCTCGGGTTCATGTCGTCCGGATACAGCTCCAAGTCGGGCTTCGACCTGCCGTCGGCGCGCCGGATCGACGACATCCTCCGCTCCGGCGGCCGGCCCACCGGCCCGTCCTACTTCTTCATCGGCGGCCGGGTGAGCGACGAGCAGCGGCTGAGCGAGGGGATGAAGGAGGACTCGGTCCACATGAGGGGACCGGCGGAGATGATCAGGGACGACCTGATCAACTTCCTGCCGGACTACATGATCCCCAACAAGGTCGTCGTGCTCGACCGGCTGCCGTTCACGGCGAACGGGAAGATCGACGTCAGGGCCCTGGCCGAGTCCGAGGCGACGGACGTGGACAACGCCGACCGGCCGTACGTCGCGCCGCGGACCATGACCGAGCGCCGCATCGCCGAGCTGTGGAAGAAGGCGATGAAGCGGGAGGCCGTCTCGGTGGAGGACGACTTCTTCGCCTCGGGCGGCAACTCGCTCATCGCCGTCGGGCTGATCAACAAGATCAACCGGGAGTTCTGCGGCTCGCTGCCCCTCCAGGTGCTCTTCGAGTGCCCCACCATCGAGAAGCTCGCCCGGCGGCTCGACGGCACCGGGGCGGAGACGTGCTCTCGGCTCGTGCCGCTCCAGCCGGAGGGCTCCGAGCGGCCCGTCTACTGCTGGCCCGGCCTCGGCGGCTACACGATGAACCTGCGCACGCTGGCCGCCAGGATGGGCACCGCCCAGCCCTTCTACGGAATCCAGGCGTATGGGATCAACCCCGAGGAGGTGCCGTACGCGACCATCGGCGAGATGGCGGCCGAGGACGTCAAGGCCATCCGCCGGCTCCAGCCGTCCGGGCCCTACACGCTGTGGGGCTACTCCTTCGGCGCGCGCGTCGCGTTCGAGGCCGCCTACCAGCTCGAACAGGCCGGTGAGCGGGTGGAGCACCTGTTCCTGATCGCGCCGGGCTCGCCGAAGGTCCACACGGCGGGCACGGCCGAGCACGAGCGCGAGGCCGGCTTCGGCAACAAGGCGTACGTGACGATCCTCTTCTCGGTCTTCGCCGGCACGATCACCGGGCCGCTGCTGGAACGCTGCCTGGCCGAGGCCGTGGACGAGGAGAGCTTCGCCGCCTTCATCCACCGCAACTTCCCCGACCTGGACATCGACCTCGTACGCCGGATCATGCGGGTGGTGGGCGAGACCTTCGAGTTCAGCTACACCTTCCGCGAGCTGGCCCGGCGGCGGATCGACGCGCCGATCACCATCTTCAAGGCCAGGGGCGACGACTACTCGTTCCTGGAGAACAGCAGCGGTTATTCGGCGACGCCCCCGGTCGTCGTCGACCTGGAAGCCGACCACTACGGCCTGCTCAAGGAACCGGACATCGACGAGCTGGCCGGAGCCATCAGGGATCGTCTCGGGACCCACAGTAAGGAGATCGTCATGCCGCACGTCAGCATCAAGCACTTCCCCGTCCCCCTCACCGAGCAGCAGCACTCCGACCTGGTCGCCGCGGTGACCAAGGCGATGACGAGCGCCTTCGGCTGCGAGGAGGGCTCGGTGTCGATCATCCTGGAGCCGGTCGCGAAGGAGCTGTGGGACGAGAAGGTCTACATTCCCGAGATCCTCAACCAGAAGCACAAGCTGAACAAGCTGCCGAACTACGGCCCGGCCGCGAACTGAGAGGCGACGATGACCCGGGAGCATGGGCGCGTCCCGCTGGTGTTCAGCGAGGAGGTCGCGGACGCACTCGCAGAAAGACGCCCGGTGGTGGCGCTGGAGTCGAACGTCATCACCCACGGCCTGGCCTATCCGGACAACGCCGCGACCGCGCGCAAGGTCGAGGACGCCGTCCGCGCGGGCGGCGCGATCCCGGCCACGATCTGCGTCGAAGGCGGGCGGATCAAGGTCGGTATGACGGACGAGGACGTCGAGCGGTTCGCCTCGACGCCGGGCATCCCCAAGGTCAGCAGCCGGGACCTGCCGGTGATCCTGGCCCAGGGCGGGCTCGGCGCGCTGACCGTGGCCAGCTCGGTGGTGGCGGCCGAACTGGCCGGCATCCCGTTCTTCTCGTCGGCCGGCATCGGCGGCGTGCACCGGGGCGCGGAGAAGACGATGGACATCTCCTCCGACCTCGTCCAGTTCACCCGGTCGAAGGTGGCCGTCGTCTGCGCCGGTGCCAAGAGCATCCTCGACCTGAACCTGACGATGGAGTTCCTGGAAACCCACTGCGTGCCGGTGGTGTCGTACCGGTCGGACGACTTCCCCGCGTTCTACTGCGTCTCCAGCGGCATCCGCAGCCCCCAGCGGCTGGACGACGAACGGGTGATCGCGCGGGCGGTGGAGAACCACTGGGCGCTGGGCAACCACAGCTCGTTCCTGATCACCACGCCGGTGCGGGAGGAGGACGCGATCGACGCCTCCGAGGTGGACGCCGCCATCGCCGGCGCGATGGCCGCGGCCGAGCGGGACGGCGTGCGCGGCAACGCGATCACCAAATATCTGATGCGCGCCGTGGACGCCGCCACCGAGGGCCGGTCGTCGAAGGCGAACATGGCCGTGCTCGTCAGCACGGCCGAGGTCGGCGGCCGTCTGGCCGCGGCGCACGCGCGGTATCTCGCAGAGACCAGCTGATCGGAGACCGCCTGATCGGAGACCGCCTGATCGGAGACCGCCTGATCCGAGCGCGGAACCGCCCCGGAGCCCGTCCGCTCCGGGGCGGTTCCGCGTGCCGAAGGACAAGTTGCACGGAAAATCAAGGGATAGCGCCGGGACCGTTCTACGCGGTACAAACGCGCCACACATTTTTCAGGCCTTGAATCAAGAAGGCCTCGTGAGAGAGCGCTCTCTCGGCTGCGGTACGCAGCGGAAAGGACGAACCGTATGACGACCCAGACTCATGACTCTGGGACTCCCGGCGCCGATAGTCCCACCAGGCGGCGTTCCGGCCGCCGCTTCATCGGCCGGGCGTTCACGTTCGGTCTCGTGCTGACGACCGCCGTCGTGACGGCGGGAGCGACGGCCGCCACCGCCGCCGCACCGGCCCACGGCCCCGGCGGCCCCGGCAATCACGGAGGAGTGCCCGACCTCGGGCCCGGCGTCACCGTCTTCGACCCGAGCATGCCGGTCGACCAGATCCAGGCGACCCTCGACGCGGCGCACGCGGCGCAGGTCGACAACGAGATGGGCACCGAGCGGCACGCCTACCTCTTCAAGCCCGGCACGTACGGCACCGCCGAGCATCCGCTGCAGATCAAGGTCGGCTACTACACCGAGATCGCCGGTCTCGGCGCCTCGCCCACCGACGTCGTCATCAACGGCAAGGTCGAGGTCTACAACCGCTGCCTGGAGAACAACGGCACCGGCAACTGCCTCGCGCTCGTCAACTTCTGGCGCACGCTGTCGAACCTGTCGATCGACATCAACGCCGCGGGCCAGGACGGCTGCCGTCAGTCGGCGAACTTCTGGGCCGTCTCCCAGGCGGTCTCCATGCGCCGCCTCAACGTCACCGGCGGCTCCCTGTCGCTGATGGACTACTGCACCGCGGGCCCGCAGTACGCCAGCGGCGGCTTCATCGCCGACTCCCGCCTGCCGTCCGTCACGAACGGTTCCCAGCAGCAGTGGCTGACCCGCAACACCGAGGTCGCCGGGTGGTCCAACGCGGTGTGGAACCAGGTCTTCTCGGGCGTCGTCGGCGCGCCGGACGAGTCCGGCTTCCCCGACCCGCCCTACACCACGGTCGAGAACACCCCGGTCAGCCGCGAGAAGCCCTACCTGTTCACCGACGCGCAGGGCAGGCTCAACGTCCGCGTGCCCGCCGCCAGGAAGAACACGCGCGGCATCTCGTGGGCGGACGGCATGACCCCGGGCCGCACGGTGCCGCTGTCGGACTTCTACGTCGCGAAGCCGTCCGACTCGGTGCAGGCCATCAACAGCCAGCTCGCGCGCGGCAAGAACCTGCTGCTCACGCCCGGCGTGTACGACATCGCGAAGAGCATCGAGGTCAAGCGCCCCGACACCGTGGTCCTCGGCCTCGGGCACGCCACCCTCACCGCCTCGCGCGGCGCGACCGCGCTCGACGTGGCCGACGTTCCCGGCGTGATCGTCGCGGGTGTCACCGTCGACGCGGGTCTGCAGAAGTCCCCCGTCCTGCTGCGGGTGGGCAAGGAGCACGGCGGGCCGGGTGGAAGTGGGCCGGGTGGAAGTGGGCCGGGTGGAAGTGGGCATGGTGGCGGCCACCGGACCTCGCCGGACAACCCGACGACCCTGTCCGACGTGTACTTCCGGGTCGGCGGGCCGCACGCCGGCAAGACCGAGACCGCTCTCGAGGTCAACAGCGACAACGTGCTCATCGACCACACCTGGGTGTGGCGCGGGGACCACGGCGTGGAGGGCTTCACCGACACGCAGCGCTGGAACACCAACATCGGCCGCTACGGCGTCGTCGTCAACGGCGACCACGTGACGGCCACCGGCCTGTTCGTCGAGCACTTCCAGCGCTACAACACCGTCTGGAACGGCGAGGACGGCACGACGATCCTCTACCAGAACGAGCTGCCGTACGACCCGCCGACGCAGGCCGACTGGATGAACGGCTCCGTGGAGGGCTACGCCGGCTACAAGGTCGGCGACCGCGTGAAGAGGCACAACCTCTACGGCGCGGGCGTCTACGTCTTCAACCAGAACAACCCGCAGATCCACACCGAGAACGGCTTCGAAGTGCCGCAGACCCCGGGCGTGAAGCTGCACCACATCATGACGGTCAACCTCAGCGCCGGGACGATCGACCACGTCGTCAACGGCGTCGGCGACGCGGCCGACACGACCAAGGTCGGCGCGCCGGTGTTCATCACGGACTACCCGGCCCCGTAGTCACCCGCGTGGGCCGGGGTCCGGGGTCACGTCCCCGGACTCCGGCCCACCGTCGCCGGAACCGCTCAGACGGCCTCGCCCGACTCGCAGCGCCGTTTGAGGCTCTCGGCCTCCGTGCGTACGAACCTTCGGGTGCGGCCGCCGGCCAGCAGGCTCACCAGCGGCGCCAGCGGTCCTGACTGGTCGATCCCGAGCCGGACCGACACCCCGTTCTCGCGGGGGGTGAGCACGTGCGTCCCGGCCGTGGTCACGCCCCCGCCGGTCGCCTGCCAGGTGAAGGAGGCGCCGTCGGTGAACTCGGTCACCTGCCAGACCATCGGGGGAAGCCCCGGCTGCTTGATCCTGAACCGGCCGGCGATGCCGAGCGGGCCGTCGCCGAGGGGCTCGATCGTGGTCATGGTGGGGGTGAACTCGGGCCACCTCGCGACGTCCGTCATGACCCGCCAGACCTGCTCCGCCTCGGCGTCGATGTCGACGCCGGTCTCGAACCGCATGCCCCCGCCACTTCCTCTCGTCCCGATGCCGATCGGCCCGGCGGCTCTGCGAAAGCCGCGGACACCCTCATGATGCCGCAGGGGTCCCCTGCGGCTGATCAACGGGGGAGGTTCCGGCCGCCCGGCCCCGGCGCAGGACGGCGATCGCCGCCACGATGGCGGGCACCAGGATGGCCGCCGCCGCGACGTTGACCGCGCGGAAGCCGCCCGCGGCGAGGATCGGCCCGGCCAGCGCGGCCGCTGCGGCGCCCGCGTAGTTCATCCCGGCGTCCGTGGCGCCCTGCAGCGGCACCCGTACGTCGTCCGCGGCGGTGCCGGCGAGCAGCGCGGACGCGGAGATCAACGACACCGACCAGCCCAGCCCGAGCACGATCAGCGCGAGCGCGGTGAGGGTGCTGCCCTCCCCGGCGGAGGCGGCCACGAAGCCGAGCGCGACGGCCGCCATGAGCAGCAGGATGCCGCCGCACGCCGTGCGGACCGCGCCGATCCGGTCGGCCAGCCAGCCGAAGACCGGGCTCAGGGCGTACATGCCGAGCACGTGCAGGCTGATCACCACGCCCACGAGCTGCAGTGACATGCCGTGGTGCTGCATGTGCAGCGGTGTCATCACCATGACCATGACCATCATCGCGTGCGCCACGGCGATGAGCACGACCGCGAACCGCGCCGCCGGGTCGGCCGCCGCCCAGCGCAGCGCCGCCACCGCACCCACCCGCCGGGCGCTCGCGACCCCCTGACCGTCGGCTTGCGCGGAGGCCGGCGCGGCCGGGGCAGAGGCTGACGACACGGACGGCGCGGCGGGCCGGCGGAGGAACACGGCCACCACCGCGCCCGCCAGGGCGAAGGACACGACCGAGAACACGTACGGACCGGCGAGGCCGGGCAGCCCGAGCCACCGGCCGAACCGGTCGGCCACCTCGCTGAGGTTGGGGCCGGCCACGGACCCGATCGTCGTCGCCCAGATGACGATCGACATCGTCCTGGCCCGGGCGCCGGGCGCCGCGCCGTCCGCGGCGGCGTACCGGGACTGCAGGTTCACCGCCTGCCCGACGCCGAACAGCGCCAGCCCGGCCAGCAGCAGGACGAGTTGTGCGACGACGGCGGCCATGACGATCAGCACGCCGCCGAGCACGGCGATGGCATATCCAAGGGCGAGCGAACGGCGCCGTCCGTGCCGGGCCGCGACGCCGGCCAGCGGCACCGCGGCGACCGCCGCGCCGAGCACACCCGCGGCCTGGCCGAGCCCCGCGACGGACGTGCCGCCGAGCCGCTCAAGGAGCAGCCCGCCGACCGCGATGCCGGAGGCGACCGCGACCCCGCCGAGGAGGTTGCCGGTGACGAGGGCGCCGATGCCCCTGCTGCGTTCCCCACTTGGCACGGACCCCACCGCCGAGACCACCTTCCCCAGAAGCCGGTCCGGGGTTATCCGGAAAACGGCACTCGATCATATGTCCGGCATGCCGTGATGCGTCTCCCTATTTATGCCGGGGCATGCGCCCTTGATACAAGGGATGTACGGGCGTGCGGAGGGGGATCCGATGCCTGGAGATCGGTGGCAGTTCTGGGTGGACCGCGGCGGGACGTTCACCGACGTCGTCGCCCGTCGTCCGGACGGGCGGCTGGTGACGCGCAAGCTCCTGTCGGAGAACCCGGCGCGCTACGACGACGCGGCCGTGGCGGGCATCCGCGCCCTGCTGGACGTCCCGGAGGGGGAGCCGATCCCGGTCGAGCGGATCGAGTCGGTGCGGATGGGCACCACGGTCGCCACCAACGCCCTGCTGGAACGCCGCGGCGAGCGTACGGCGCTGGTCGTCACCAAGGGGTTCGGCGACGCGCTGCGCATCGGCTACCAGAACCGCCCGCACATCTTCGAGCGGCGGATCGTGCTGCCGGAGATGCTGTACGAGCGTGTGGCCGAGGTGGACGAGCGGATCACCGCCGACGGCGAGGTGCTCCGGCCGCCCGACCTCGAAGCGCTCGCGCCGGAGCTGCGGCGGCTGCGCGAGGAGGGCGTGCGGGCGGTCGCGGTGGTCTGCCTGCACAGCCACCTCCACCCGGCGCACGAACGCGCGATCGGGAGCCTGGCCAGGCGCACGGGCTTCGCCCAGGTGTCCTGCTCCAGCGAGGTCAGCCCGCTGATGAAGCTGGTGCCCCGCGGCGACACCACCGTGGCCGACGCCTACCTGTCTCCCGTCCTGCGCCGGTATGTCGAGTCGGTGGCCCGGCAACTGCCCGGCGTACGGCTGATGTTCATGCAGTCGAACGGCGGGCTGGCCGAGGCCGGGCACTTCCGCGGCAAGGACGCCATCCTGTCCGGCCCGGCCGGGGGCGTCGTGGGCATGGCGGGCATGTCCCGGCTGGCCGGGTTCGACAAGGTGATCGGCTTCGACATGGGCGGCACCTCGACCGACGTGTCCCACTACGCGGGCGCGTACGAGCGGGTCGTCCAGACCCAGGTGGCCGGCGTACGGCTGTCCGCGCCGATGATCGCCGTCCACACGGTGGCGGCGGGCGGCGGGTCGGTCCTGCGGTTCGACGGCGGGCGCTACCGGGTCGGCCCGGACTCCGCGGGGGCCGACCCCGGCCCGGCCTGCTACCGCAACGGCGGCCCGCTGTGCCTCACCGACGCCAACGTCATGCTCGGCCGCATTCAGCCCGGCCACTTCCCCGAGGTCTTCGGCCCGGACGGCGACCTGCCGCTGGACGTGGACGAGGTGCGGCGGCGGTTCGCCGAGATGGCCGCCGGCATCCGCGCCCGGACCGGCGACGCGCGTGATCCCGAGCAGGTCGCCGAGGGCTACCTGCGGGTCGCGGTCGCGAACATCGCCAACGCGATCAAGCAGATATCCGTGCGGAAGGGCCGTGACGTCACCGAATATGCCCTCACGACGTTCGGCGGCGCCGGAGGGCAGCACGCCTGCGCGGTGGCCGACGCGCTCGGCGTCCGCACGGTGCTGGTGCCGCCGATGGCGGGCGTGCTGTCCGCCCTGGGCATCGGGCTGGCAGACACGACCGTGCTGCGGGAGCAGTCGGTCGAGGCCCGGCTGGACCCCGCCACGACGCGTCGCCTGACCGGTCTCGCCGACACCCTGGAGGCGGCGGCCCGGCGAGAACTGTCGGATGAAGGGGTGCCGGACGCGCGCATCCGGGTGAGCCGGCGGGTGCGGCTGCGCTACGACGGCACCGACACGCCTTTGCAGGTGGACCTGGCAGAGACGGACGCGATGGTGGCCGCGTTCGAGGCCGCCCACCTGCGGACCTACTCCTTCCTCATGGACCGGCCGCTGGTCGCGGAGGCGGTCTCCGTCGAGGCGGTGGGCCTGACCGAGCGGCCCGGCCTCTCGGACCTCGCACCCGGATCCGGCGCCGGGGGGCCCAGAGCGGCGGCCGAGGGGATGCATACGGTGCGGATGTACACAGTGCGGATGTACACCGGCGGCACGTGGCGCGACGTGCCGCTCTACCGGCGGGAACGGCTTCGCCCCGGCGACACGCTGACCGGCCCGGCCATCGTGGCCGAGGCCGACGCGACCACCGTCGTCGACGACGGCTGGCGGGCCGGCGTGACGCCGTACGGGCATCTGCTCGTGGAACGGGAGCGGGCCCGCCCACGTGCCACGGGCGTGGGCACCGAGGCCGACCCCGTGATGCTGGAGGTCTTCAACAACCTCTTCATGTCCGTCGCCGAGCAGATGGGCGCCCGGCTGGAGGCCACCGCGCAGTCGGTGAACATCCGGGAGCGGCTCGACTTCTCCTGCGCGCTGTTCGACGCGGGCGGCGATCTCGTCGCCAACGCGCCGCACATCCCGGTGCACCTGGGGTCGATGGGCGCGAGCGTGAAGGAGGTGATCCGCCGCCGGGGGGACGGGATCCGGCCCGGCGACGTGTACGCGATCAACGATCCCTACCACGGCGGCACCCACCTGCCGGACATCACGGTCGTCACCCCCGTCTTCGACGACGCGGGCCGGGAGATCCTGTTCTTCGTGGCCTCCCGCGGTCACCACGCGGAGATCGGCGGGCTGACGCCCGGCTCGATGCCCGCCACGAGCAGGAGCGTGCACGAGGAGGGCGTGCTGTTCGACTGCCGGCTGCTGGCCGACCGCGGCGGCCTGCGCGAGGAGGAGACGCGGCGGCTGCTCACCGAGGGGCCCTGCCCGTCCAGGGACCCCGCGACCAACCTGGCCGACCTGCGCGCGCAGATCGCCGCGAACGCCAAGGGCGTCGAGGAGGTCGGCGCGATGATCGGCCACTTCGGCCTCGACGTCGTGCGGGCCTACATGCGGCACGTGCAGGACAACGCCGAAAGCGCGGTCCGCGCGGTCGTCGACGCCCTCAGCGAGGGGAGCTACCGCTACGAGACGGACTCCGGCGCCGTGATCGCGGTGCGCGTCTCGGTGGACCGCGCCCGCCGCGCCGCGACGATCGACTTCACCGGCACCTCGCCCCAGCTCGACTCCAACCTCAACGCGCCGTCCGCCGTGGTCACCGCCGCAGTGCTGTACGTCTTCCGCACCCTGGTGGCCGACGAGATCCCGCTCAACGACGGGTGCCTGCGGCCCCTGCGGATCGTCGTGCCCGAGGGGTCGATGCTGGCCCCCGCGTACCCCGCCGCCGTCGTCGCGGGCAACGTCGAGACCTCGCAGGCGATCACCGGCGCGATCTACGCGGCGCTGGGCGTCCAGGCCGAGGGGTCGGGGACGATGAACAACGTCAGCTTCGGCGACGAACGGCGCCAGTACTACGAGACCGTCGCCTCGGGGTCCGGGGCGGGAGACGGGTTCGACGGGGCGTCGGTGGTGCAGACCCACATGACGAACTCCCGGCTGACCGACCCCGAGGTGCTGGAATGGCGCTTCCCCGTGCTGCTGGAGGAGTTCGCCGTACGGCGCGGCAGCGGCGGCGCCGGACGGTGGCGCGGCGGGGACGGGGCCGTGCGCCGCATCCGGTTCCGCGAGCCGATGACGGTCAGCGTGCTGTCCGGCCACCGCCGCGTGCCGCCGTACGGCATGGCCGGCGGCGCGCCCGGAGCCCTGGGCGTCAACCGGGTGCGGCGCGCGAACGGAGACGTGGTCCGCCTGGCGGGATGCGATTCGGCGCGGGTGGAGCCGGGTGACGTGCTGGAGATCGAGACCCCCGGCGGCGGAGGATACGGCCCCCCGGACGGCGGCCCCTCCTGACGGGGCTCTCGGCGGGCGGGCTCGGCGGGCGGGCTCGGTGGGCGGGCTCGGCGGGCGGGCTTGGCGGGCTCCGCCCTCCTCGGCCTTCGCGGCGAGGAGGGCGGGCTTCCAGCGGTTTCGCCGTTACCACACCGGGCGGCTTGTTTTTGGCGATGAGCCGCGGGGTTTCGCACCTGACACGGCAGGCGCTTGTTCAGGAGTCTCTCACTCTGGCCTCTAGACCGGGTGCAAGACGACTTCATGATCGCGCCAAGAAAGCGCCGGTCACAGCGTCGAGCAGACCGTGCCGTTCAGGCGGAAGACCGTGGGGGAGGGGTAGGCCCCGTCGTTGGCGCCGACGAACCCGAGGGTGACGGACCCGCCCGCCGGGATCGTCCGCGCCTGCTCGCCGGGAACGACCCGCACGTCCTGTCCCTCGGACGTCCACGTGCCGCCCTGCCCACTGCTGACGCGCTCCCCGGCGACCGGGAACCGGAACGTCAGCGCCCAGTCGGTGAGGTCCGCGGTGCCCCGGTTGGTGACGGTCACCTCGGCGGTGAAGCCCCGCCCCCAGCCCTGCGTCACCCGGTAGCGGACCGCGCAGGTGCCGTCCGGCGGTGTGGGGGCGGTGAAGGTCACCGGCGCGGACGGCCGCGACAGCCGCCCCGACCGCTCCCTGGCCAGCACGTTGACCGTGTAGGAGGCGCCGGGCTCCAGGCCGCGCAGCGTCAGCGAGGTGCCCCGGGTCGTGCCCAGCAGGACGGTGTCGGTGCCCGTCTGCCGGTACACCTCGTACCGGTCCGCCCTGGGCCCGGCTGACGGCCAGCTCACGGTGACAGCACCGGGGACGCCGCCCGCGTCGCGGCGTGCCGTCGGGGTGCCCGGGGCCGGCGCGGGCTTCGGGCCCTTCGCCGCCCGCACGGTCATCGTCGTGACCGAGTAGGGCGGGAGCGCCCGCGTGTACGGGTCGCCCTGCTCGGCCCTGGCGAGCCCGGTGGCCCCCCTCGTGAAGGTGTACGTCACCGGGCTCCGGCCGGAGGGGGTGAACCCGGTGTAGCGGAGCCGTACGGGATAGGAGGTGGACGGATCCTTGTTGATCATCACGACGGCCAGGTCGCCGTCGGCCTGCCGTACGGCGTGCACGGCCACCTTCGGCTGACTGGAGCCGGCCCTGACCAGGTCGTCCCCCGGCCCGGCGGCCGTGTGGAGGATCTCGATGCCGTGATAGGCGGGGAACGGCGTGTTGAGCGGCGGCTCGCACGCGCCGTCGGCGCACTGGCCGAGCGACAGGAAGCCGATGTCCTGATAGTCGGTCTCGCCGTCGATCATGGAGACCTTTTCCAGTGCGTTGTGGGTGTCGAACCAGTCCACGGTGAAGACGCCGTTCTCCAGCGCGGTCAGGTAGGTGTCGGCGGCGAACAGCCCGGCCGCGTGGGTGTTGCGCCCGATGTTGGAGGCGACCTCGGTCAGCGCGAGCGGCACGTCGCGCCCGGCCAGGGCGGCGACGTCGGCCCGCACCTGGGCCAGCATCTCGGCGAGCCCCGGCGGAGAGGCCAGCAGCCCGACGACGTCACCCGTGGTGTCCGGGATGCTCGTGCCGGGATACCAGTGCACGGTGAAGAAGTCGATCTCGGGCGCCACCACCGGGATGACCGTGTGGTTCCAACCGGCCGCGTCACCGGCGGCGACGACGCCGTCCGGCCAGCTCCCGGGGATCGTGAGCACCGCCCCGATCTCGATCGTGGGGTCGACGGCCTTCATCGCGCGGACGAACTCCAGCGTGTTGCGGGCGTACGCCGCGGGGCTCTTGTCCGGGTGGTCGTCAGCCTCCCAGGTGGCACCGTAATAGCCGTTGCCGTAGAGCTCGTTGCCGATCTCCCAGAGCTTCACGCCGTACTTCTTGGTCACGTTGGCGTACCGGACCCAGCCGGCGGCCTCCTCGGGCGTGCCGGTGCCATAGTTGGCGATCACGATGGCCTGCGCGCCGGCCTTCCTGACCGTGCCCATGAACGTGTCGAACTCCGTGCCCGGCGCCACGTATCCGCCCGGCGCCGTGTGCGTCCCCCAGTGGTAGAGGTCGGCGTACGACCCGCCGGGATAGCGCACTGCGGCGATGCGCGCCCGCTTGTACAGCCGCGCCACCTCCGGGTCGTTCATGTGCGGGTCCCAGACGGCGGCGTTGGCGCCGTACGCCGCCTCGTGGAGGGTGCCGAGCCCGGCGTGCGCGTTGACCGTGATCTCGACGGCGTCGCCTCGCGGGGGCGCCGGACTCCGGGCGGGGTCCGCCGCCCCGAGCAGGGAGGCGGCCAGGGCGGCGGCGAGCGGGAGGGCCAGGGCTCTTCGCATCGATCACTCCGGGGTCGAAGGGGGACCGGTTCGTGGAGCAGGCCCCGACGATCACCCGTGGTGATCTCCCGGTCAAGCGCCCGGGACGTCGCCCCTGATCAGTGCGCGTGGGTCTTTCATCGGCGGTCTCCTGTCGTGCCCTCGGGCAGCGTGTCGGCGAGGTACGCGGCGAGGTCGGGCCGGTCGGGGGCGAGCACATGCCGCACCCACGCGTCGCGTTCGTGCAGGATCGGCGACAGCTCCCAGACACAGCCGATGAGCGGGCGTTCCAGCCGGACGAAGTGCGTGGAGTCCCGGTCGGGGCAGCCCAGCACCGGCTGACCGGCCACCGCGATGCCGCAGTGCAGGGCGTTGTCCCAGGTCCAGGTGTAGGTGTTGAGGTAGGCCCCGTCGTCCCCGCCCCTGTGGAGCACGACGAAGGCGGCCGGGGGCGTGCCGTCCGGCTCCGGGAGCAACTCGGGCAGGACGGCGTACGCCGCCTTCTCGACCTCGGGGGCGATGCCGGCCGGGTCGGCGGTGACGTGGTAGCGCTTGACGTGATAGCCGCTCACCTCGATCGGGGGCGGCACGACGAGCAGTTTCTCCATGAAGGCCATGCCGGGAACGGTAGGTCCGCTTCACTGACACCCTTCGTCAGTGGAGTCGTGCGATGGTGAGGGCGTGCGCGCGTCCCGGCTGCTGTCGATCCTCCTGCTGTTGCAGTCGCGCGGCCGGATGACGGCCCGGCAGCTCGCCGACGAGCTGGAGGTCAGCGTCCGCACGATCTACCGCGACGTCGAGTCGCTGCACGCCGCGGGCATCCCCTTGTACGGCGAGGCCGGGCACGAGGGCGGCTATCGGCTGATGGACGGCTTCCGCACCAGGCTCACCGGCCTGACCGAGCGGGAGGCCGCTGCGCTGTTCCTGTCCGGGTTGCCGGGGCCGGCCGCCGACCTCGGCCTCGGCGCGCTGCTGGCGGCGGCGGAGCTGAAGATCGAGGCCGCGCTCCCGGCCGGTCTGCGGGAGGAGGCGCGTCGGGTGCGGGAGCACTTCCTCCTCGACGCGCCCGGCTGGTATTACGACGGCGACCGGTCGCCATACCTGCGGGAGGTCGCCGAGGCCGTCTGGAACACCCGGGTCGTCCACGTCCGCTACCGCCGGTGGGCCGAGCCCTGCGAGGTCGAGCGAAGGCTGGAGCCGTACGGGCTGGTCCTGAAGGCGGGGAAGTGGTATCTCGTGGCGCGGTGCGACGGCGCGCTGCGCACCTACCGGGTCGGCCAGATCCTCGCGCTCACGGTGACCGACGAGACGTTCGAGCGCCCAACCGGCTTCGACCTGGAGCGTCACTGGCGCGAGCATCTGGCCGGCTTCCGCTCCCGGCTGCTGCGCGGGCACGCGGTGATCCGGCTGTCGCCACGGGGGCGGGAGCGGCTCGGGGAGATCATGAGCTCGGCCGTCGCCGGGGCGGTGGACGAGACGGCAAGCCCACCGGACGAGCGGGGCTGGGTCACCGCCACCGTGCCCGTCGAGTCGGTGACGCACGCGCGGACGGAGTTCCTGAAGCTCGGGGCCGAGGTGGAGGTCCTGGAGCCGGCCGAGCTGCGGCGCGAGATGGCGGCGACCGCCCACGCGCTTGCGGCCCTCTATCCGCCGGCTCCGCCGCCTGCAGTGCCGCCGCCTGCAGTGCCGGCCGTGTTCGCCGCCACCGTAGCGGGCGTCAATGAAAAATCGGCTCGCAATTCCGGCGAATCCGATAAAAGGTGATACCAACTCGGCGAGAGCCCTGACAGCGTGCGGTCCGAGTTCTATCCTTGACGGCGTCACTGACTAGATTCTCGCGGATTGCGGGAGAAGAAGTGCCCAAGACCACGCGTACGCCGCGAAGGGAGAAAGCGCGAAGCGAGGGCGCGCGAGTGGACGGGCTTCGTGATCCGGATGTCGAGACCTTCGTCGGCGCGATGGGGACGCGCATTCGCGCGGACGCCGAGACGGTCGGAGTCGGCCTCCGGACCCTGGAGATCCAGGTAAGACTGCACCTGCCCCGGTTGAGCAGGCCGGCCATCGCCGGCTGGTCTCCGGACAAGGTGTACGAGGAGATACGGCTGCAGGCCGTCGTCCGGGCGGCGCAGGTGCGCCAGTCGGCGGAGGACGCCGCCCACCAGGCCCACGCCTCCGTCCTCCTCAACGTGCGCAAGGCGCACCGCGACCTGAGCCTGTCGTTCGGCGACGGCTATCACACCCGCCTGCGCTTCGCCGAGGTCAGACCGAGCGCCGGCCACCTGGTCCAGTCGAGACTGCACTACCTCCACAGCGAGAGGGCAGACACCGCCGCGCAGTTCGGGCTCTTCCTGCCGGGCGCGACGATGCCGATCACGTACGTCGCCTTCTCGCGATGCGACCGCCAGTATGTCCTGGACGCGCTCACGGGGCACGGGCTGGACGTTGATCCGGACCGGATAATGGTCCTGACAAGAATGCACGGGCTGGCGGGAATTCCGGCGAACCTCATGAGCCTGACTATCGCCCACGCGGTCCGGGAGATCAGGGCACGAAACGCCGGGGATTATGTCATCACGGCATACAACCCGATGCTCGGTTTCTGCGGCACCTCATTCATCGCGTCGGGATTCCGGCCGATCGCCCTGTCGCCCGTGGCGTATCGCTACGACGACAAAGGCCTTTTCCAGACCCGCCGCATGTCCGGGGAGTCGCTGCCGCAGCTCCTGGACACCCCGGACAACGTGCTCATGGCCCTCGGCGTCACCCCGGCGGCGAAGCGGAACGTCGCGGGGGTCGGGGGCCTGATCAGGGTGTCGAGCCGCACCCACTCCGGCGGCGACCATGTGAGACCCCTCAAGGCGGACTTCGCCTCGCTCGAGTGGAAGGACCGCCTGCTCGGCTACCGCCGGATGCTGGAGTCCTGCTGGTCGGACCGCACGGTCCACCCGCGCTATCAGGAGTCGCCGGCCGCCGCGGGCGACCCCCGAGGCCAGTGCGGGGTCACCTCCGTCTGGCTCGCCCGCAGGCTCCGCGCCGACCTGCTGCTCGAACCCGTCTACTGCTACGGGCGGCTGCGCATCGGCCGCGACGACGCCGAAGACGTGAGCCACCACTGCTGGGTCGAGATCGGCCCGGCCCACGACCCCCGGCGGTTCGTCGTCGACCTGACCGCCGACCAGTCGGACGGCGTACGCGAGCCGATCATCCTGGGCGAGCACCGGGCGCTGACCGATCGGGGGCTGCGGTATGAGACCGCGGCGCGCCTGCGCCTCGACGAGCTGCCGAGAGACCGGGTGTGGCGGCGTTTCCTCGCGCTCGCCGACCGCCTGCGCGACCTGGACGAGCTCCGGAGGCGGCCATGACCCGGGACACGACCGCGCCCATAACCGGGCCCATGACCGGCCACATGACCGCGTCCATGAGCGGGCCCATGAGCGGGCCCATGAGCGGGGTCCGGCCCTCGGTGCTGCTGCTGTCGTCCGACAGCAGGCGGCGATACGCGGAGGACGTCCTGAGGGCGCTGGCCCTGCCCCGACGGGCGATCATCCAGTTCCGCTACGAGACCGACTACGTGGCGGGCGCCCTGCAACAGGCGATCGCGAACGGCTCAGCCGTCGGCCGGCGGTGCCTCGTGGCGTTCCTGGCCGACCGGGAGTCGCCCGAGACCGAGCCGTTCGTCGTGCCCGTGCGCTTCGCCACGGTGGTGGCGACCGCGTGCGTGGCCGACATGGCTACCTTCCGGCTCCGGGTGGACGACTACGCGAACCTGGAGGACTTCCCGCTGACCGAGGCGGACATCAGGGCCAAGGGCGGCTGGTTCGTGGACAGGCTCGCGGAGGCCAACGGCGGGCGCTGGTATCCCGCTACCACCCGCTTCCCCGACCTCCACCTGCACGAAACGCCGGGCGACGACCCCGGCGCGTGGCTCGGGGTGGCCCGGCGGCTGGCCCGGCATCCCACGTACAGGTCCTCCTACTTCGTCCGCACCGAGGAACCGCTGCTGGGCAGGGGCAGGACGGGCACCCTCGACGCCGAGGGGCGGCTGCACCTGAGCGACGGCGACTCGGTGCGGATGCGGGTCAGCTTCTACTCCGACGGCTACACGCCGGCTCCGAAACGGCTGGTCTGCGCGACCGACGGCACCTTCCTGAAGATCGCGTCCGACGACTCGTACGACGTGGCGTCGCGATACGACACGGTGGAGTTCTGGCTGCGGCCCGAGATGCTGGGCTTCGACGCGCTCGCGCGGGTCGGGATCACGCTGGCCGCCGACACCAGGGCGGGCCCAGAGCAGGGAGGCGGCTCACTGACGACGAGCGCGGGATTTCCTGTGGTCGTGCGCCGCTCGCGGTCGCGTCTCCTCACGCGGGTGTCGGCCGGCGCGGCCGGGGCCGTTCTCGTCGCCCTGCCCGCCGTGCTCGGGCCGGGCGTCGAGCTGCCGCTGAGGGTGCTGTGCGCCGTCTGCGGGGCGGTCCTGCTCGCCGTCGCGAACATCGTCATCTCCCACGCCAGGTGACACCCCGCCGGAGAACAGGTGCGGGCGCCGTGCGAACTCCCGGCACAGCTCGTCGAACAACGGCAGCAGTGCCGGGCAGCTCATGCGGATCTTCCGCCTGGCCGTGATCTCCGTGCGCTTGTACGCCGCCCAGGTGGGCCGCAGCGGGTGGTGGTCGGCCAGCAGCACGTTGACGTGGGGGAGCAGCTTGTCGAGGGCGTAGACGAACCTGCTCTCCGCATCGTGCTGCGCCTTGTAGCGGTACAGGTCCTCCACGAGCCAGGGGAACGTCCCGCCGAAGTCGCGGGCGATGATCTCCCTCGCCTCCTCCTCGCGTACGGCCTTCTTCTCGCGTTCCGCCGGGTCGGCGTAGACCGAGACGTCCCCAGCGTGGACCTCGGGCAGGTCGTGGACCAGCGCATACCTGGCGATCCGGCCCGGATCCAGGGCGGGGTCGATCAGCGGGGCGAGGCAGACCGCGGCCAGGCCCAGGGTGAAGGAGTGCTCCGCGTCGTTCTCCCGCCGGGTGACGTCCTGCGGCACCACCGAAGACCGTTCGATCGCGCACGGCGGAAATGCCAGATCGCGCATGAGAGCCATCAGCGTGTTCGCGCCGACCGGGGAGCCGGTGTTTTTCGCGTTGTCCCTCGCCATCGGGCCGCCCTCGCATTGTTCGCCCGCACGCGGCCACGGCGTTTCGCGCACGGCCTGATTTCCCAGCGTAGCCGACCATTCATCGGCGCCGTGGGAAGTGTTTCCCGGGGAATGGCCGCGGGAGCCGAATGCGTGTTCGGTAATCGGCATTTCCGCATTTCAGGCCGCGTAGTCCCGGACCGTTGGCGAGGGCGTGACCGGTCGTCCGCGCGTGGAATTCGGACCGGGAACGCCGGGCCGTACGCGCCGGCGGATGCGGTCCGGCCGGGGGCCGCTCGGCGCCGGCCTGTTCCCGCCGGCCGCCCCGAGTCGGGGTGTGATAGCGGAATTCGCCCCTGACCAGCGTATTCGCCGAGTGGGCATGATCATATGTCGAGATAAATCCACATTTCTTGTAAAGGGCGGCGCCGAAGTGATCTAAGGTGGGGCGCGCGAGCCGCCGGTGCCCCGTGTGCCCGGTGTTTCACCGCCGACCGTGCCGCTCCTGGGGGAAAGGTGCCAGAGCCGAGATCGCTGACCGACGGGCTCCGATGGTCGAGGCGGGCCGTGCTGCTGGCCGGGGGGCTTCTGGTCGCCGGCTGCGGCTCACCGCCTCGGCCCACGATCGAGAGTGAGGACTACGAGGCCTCCGGATCGAACGGCAAACGCCTGCGAGAGATCCTCGACCGCCGGGCCACCGCCCTGATGAAACGGGACGAGAAGGGCTACCTGGCCGACCTCGACCCCTCCAACACGACGCTGATCCGGCGCGAGAAGGCGCTGTTCGGCAACCTGCGCCAGTTCGAGCTCGAAGAGGTCCGCTTCATCGACGAGCGGGCCGTCAAGAGGACGGAGAAGAACGGTGATCTCCGGTTCGCGCCGCTGATCAGGATCACCAAGCTCACCGCCGACGCAGGGCCGGGTGACATCGCGCCGGCCGAGACGTTCTCGTACCGGCTGCGGGAGAAGGGCGGCTCGTTCGTCGTCGCGGACATCGCCGGGGCGACCCGGAACAACCGGGAGAAGCTCGGTCTCGACGGCCCGCTCGCCAACGCGCCCTGGAACACCGACGCGCTGCACGTCCAGAAGGTGGGCGGCAAGGTGTGGCTCGTCGGCGACAAGAGCGTGAACGACCTCGACCGCTACGCCGCGGTCACCGAGCGGGAGCTGGCCCTGGTCGAGCGGCTGTGGGGCAGACGCCTCAGCTACCCCGGCCACGTGCTGTTCTTCACCCGCGACCCGGCCAACTTCCGGCAGTGGTTCGACCTCGGCACAGGGGGCGACTTCAACCCCGACAACCTCGGCTACCAGATCAGGACGCTGGGCGTGAAGAAGGACGGGCATACGTTCGCGGGCGAGTTCGCCGCCTCCCGCATCGTGGTCAACCTGCGCAGCCACCAGTCGCACGACGCGCCGCCGAACCTGACGATCCGCCACGAACTGGCCCACGCGGTCTCGGCGCGCCTCACCATGACGATGAGCTTCAACGACTTCGGGCCGCCCCTGTGGGCGGTCGAGGGCTTCGCCCGCTGGACCGAGACCATCGGGAGCCCGGCACAGGCCGCCCTCATCCGCGACGTCGTCGCGAACGGCGTGCGGGCCGGCACGTTCCGCGGCACCGTGCCCGACTCGCGGACGTTCTACGGCAGAAACATCGACTTCAACTACTGCCTCGGCTCGACGGTCTTCAGCCTCGCCGAACGGCTCAAGGGCCGCGACGCCGCCGTGGAGCTGTACGCCTCGATCATCCAGCACCCGGACTCGCTCGACATGCCCTTCGTCGAGCTGCCGGTCTTCGAGGGGATCAGCAAGCGGGTCCTCGGGATGTCGGCGGGCGCCTTCCGCAGCCGATGGGTGAGCTTCGTGCGGAACGGTGGGTGAGATGACCCTGCCGCCCGCTTCCCCGCCTCCCGGCCCGTACCCCGGCCCTCCGCACCCCGGTCCTGCCCGCCCCGGCTCCTCACATCCCGGCCCCCCGCACTCCGGCACAGCGGAGGCGCCACGCAAGCCCAGGCGCCTCCTGGCGGTGGTGGCCGGTCTGGTCGCGTTCGTCCTGGCCGGAACCGGCACGTTCGTCCTGGCGCGCAATCACCGTCTCACCCAGGTCACCGAGTCGTGCGGCGGCGACACATGCATCCCCGGCCTCAAGGCGATGACGGTCGTGGAGACGATGCGGGGCCAGGGCTACGCGTGCACGACCGACAGCGACGACTGGCACTGCGAGCTCGACATCGGCGCGACGTACTTCGACGTGTGGTTCCGGGTGTACGACGACCTCATCCACCAGATGTCGATGCGTGTCAGACGGGCCGACGAGGCGACGATGGCCGGCACGGGTCTGGCCTATCTGTCCTGGTTCGCGATCATGCCCTACCGCGACGACCCGGCCACATCGAAGGACATCAGAGACTGGCTGAGCCAGCAGATCGCGAAGCGCAAGGACACCAGGGCGAAGATCCTCGACTACGAATACGTGCTGCAGAACCCCGAGTCGAACGCCACCGAGCTCACCATCGAGGCGACGTCGTGACAGCTCAACCGCCCGGGCCGTACTCTCCGGACGGCAGATACCAGTGGGACGGCGCCGCCTGGCAACCTGTCCGGAATCCGCCGCCCGCCGCCGCCCCACAGCCCGGCCCGCCGCACTCGTACGGGCAGTCGCAGCCTGGCCGGCCCCAGCCGTACGGCATGCCGCAGGAAGGGACCCCTGCCGGGCCGCCCCCGGGCCCGTACGGGCAGGCTCCGGGCACGGGGGGCCGGGGGATCGGCCTGGTGATCGGCCTCGTGACCGCCGGGCTGCTGCTGGGCGGCGGCGTCGGCGCGGCCGCCGGCCTCGGCAGCGCCTCGCCGAAGGGCAGCGCCAGGCCGCCCGCGTTCTCCGCCGACTTCCCCGGCGGCGACCGCCGCTACCTGCCCGGCGTGACCGTCGCCATGATTTCCGACGACTGGCTGAAGAAGTCCAACAAGTGGAAGTGCGCGAAGAAGCCCGACAAGGACGAGACCTCCAGCGGCGCCGCACACCGGGTGGAGTGCGAGCCGCCGGACGACCGCGGCGACATGTCCGTGTACATCGAGTATGACAAGGAGGACAGCGTCCGGCAGGTGGCCGCGACGTGCTGGCTCGGCCTGCACACGGTCGCCTGCACCAGCCTCTTCTCCACCATGGCCGACACGCTGCTGATCCCGCGCAAGTCCCTGCGCAAGCAGGCGGCCGGCTGGGCGAAGAAGAACGCCGACAGTGAGCGTTCGACGACCATCGGCGGCGTCCGCCTGGAATTCGACCTGAGCCCCCACGGCATGACGGCCACTCCCGGAATCTGACCCCACCCGTCGGCAATCTCCGCGCGCGTCGGCCACCGCCACCGGCCGGGGCCGGCGCGGAGGGCGGGGGCCCGCTCGAACCCCGCCGTTCCACGGCTCACATGTTGATCATGTGCCCGGCCAGGCCGTGGATCGCCTCCTTCACCGCCTCGCCCAGCGTCGGGTGGGCGTGGACGTTGCGCGCCACCTCGTGCACGGTGAGGTCCCACAGCTGGGCCAGGGTCAGCTCGGGCAGCAGCTCGGTCACCTCGGGCCCGATGAGGTGGGCGCCGAGGATCTCGCCGTACTTCGCGTCGCTGAGGACCTTGACGAAGCCGGTCGGGTCGCCCAGGCCGTGCGCCTTGCCGTTGGCCGTGAACGGGAACTTGACCACCTTCACGTCGAAGCCCTGCTCGCGCGCCTGGGCCTCGGTGTAGCCGAAGCTCGCGATCTGCGGCTGGCAGTAGGTCGCCCTGGGGATCATCACGTAGTCGAGCTCCATCGTCTCGGCCCCCGCGATGGTCTCGGCGGCGATGATGCCCATCGACTCGGCGGCGTGCGCCAGCATGAGCTTCGCGGTGACGTCCCCGATGGCGAAGATGTTCGGCACGTTCGTGCGGCAGCGGCCGTCCACGGCGATCGCGCCCCGCTCGGTCAGCCGTACGCCGGTGTTCTCCAGGCCGTATCCCTCGACGCGCGGCTGGAAGCCGATGGCCTGCAGCACCTTGTCGGCCTCCAGCACGGACGTCTCGCCGTTCTTCGAGACCGTGACCCGCACCTTGTCGCCGCTGTCGTCGATCGACTCGACCCGGGTGGAGGTCAGCACGTCGATGCCGAGCCGCCGGTAGCGCCGCGCCAGCTCCGCCGACACCTCCTGGTCCTCCAGGGGCACCATCCGGTCGAGGAACTCGACGATCGTGACCTTCACGCCGTAGTTGTGCAGCACGTACGCGAACTCGACGCCGATCGCGCCGGCGCCCGCGATGATCACGCTCTCCGGCAGCGTCTCACTGAGGATCTGCTCCTCGTACGTCACCACGCGCTCGGACAGGGACGTCCCCGGCAGCAGGCGGGTCGTCGCCCCGGCGGCGATGATGCAGTGGCCGAACGTCACCGTGCGCACGGAGCCGTCCGCGCCGCGCACCTCCATGGAGTTCGGCCCGGTGAAGGTGCCCCGGCCGTCATACTCCGTGATGCCGTTCTTCTTCATCAGATAGTGGACGCCCTTGACGCGCCCGTCCGCGACCTGGCGGCTGCGGCGGAAGGCCGCGCCGTAGTCGAGCGTGATCGGGCCGTCCGTCTGGATGCCGAACGTCTTGGTCTCGTTCATAAGGATGTGGGCGAGTTCGGCGTTACGCAGCAGCGCCTTGGAGGGGATGCATCCGACGTTGAGGCAGACCCCACCCCAGTAGCGCTCCTCGACGACCGCTGTGCTGAGCCCGAGCTGGGCCGAACGGACCGCGGCGGTGTAGCCGCCGGGCCCGGCGCCGAGGACGACGACATCGTAATGATCGGTCATGCACCGGACCCTACGCCGCCGCGTCCCCCCGCAGGAGAAGGGGGTGCCCACCAGGTGCCGAGCCGGAGGATGGACCGCACCGCGGCGGGTAGGGGCCCTACGCCGAAGGGGGAGGAGTGACGGACCATGACCGAGTTCGAGCGGTCCCGCAGGATGCCCGCAGGGGCCGACCAGGTGTTCCGCCAGGCGTGCGACGTCGGCAAACTCGATCTCTGGATGCCCCGTGAGCTGCACGTACACGCCGAGGACCCGCCCGCGGTCACCGTCCACGAGGACGAGACGGGACAGGACGAACGCGCCCTGCTGCGGGCCGAGCAGGACCAGCTGCGGATGGAGTGGGGCACCCGCGACGTGGACCGGTACGCCGGATGGCTGCAGGTCGCCGGCATCGGCGACGACAGCAGCGACGTGACGGTCCACCTGTCCTTCTTCGACGAGCGGCACACGCCCCCGGCCGAGGCGGTGGAGCAGGCCCTGGACGACAGTCTCGAACGGCTGGCCGAGCAGGTGCGCTAGGCGGCCTGATTGGGCGGCCCGCGCGGCCTGCTCGGGCTACTTCGCGTTCCCGCCGTGGTCCGGGCCGTCCGCCTCCGCGGAACGACCCGGGTGACCCGGCCCGGTGGACGGCAAGGGCGGCGTGGACGGCAGAGGCGGGGTGGGCGGCAGGGGCGCAGTGGGCAGGGGCGGGGGGAACGCGGAGGCCCGGGCGCCGGCCAGGCCGAGAACCTGGCGCATCCACGCCTCCAGGCTCGTCGGGTCCGGCGGGATCAAAGAGTCCTGCCCGTTCTGCCCGCCCTGCCCGCCCTGACCGTTCTGCCTGCCCTGCCCGTTCTGCCCGCCCTGCTCGCCGCGCCCCCGCCCGGGAGCCGCCGTGGTCACGCCGTCATCCCAGGAGAGCGGGGGCCAGCAGCCGCAGGTGCTCTATCTGCGTGCCGACCGAATCGGCCAGGGGCTGTACGCACACGTGGTCGGCCCCCGCGTCGTGGTGGGCGCGCACCCGCTCGGCGATCGTCTCCGGTTCGCCCCAGACCACGATCGCGTCGATGAGCCGGTCGCTGCCCCCGCCCGCGAAGTCGTCGTCGGAGAAGCCCAGCTCGCGCAGGTTCTTCGTGTAGTTGGGCAGGGAGAGGTAGAAGGCGGCGTATTCGCGGGCGATCTCCCGGGCGCGCCCGGCGTCGGTCTCGACCACCACGGCCTGCTCCGGAGCGAGGACCGGGTCCTGGCCGAGGATCTCGCGCGCCTTCGCGGTGTGCTCGGGCGGCACGAAGTACGTGTGCGCCCCCTGGGCGTGCTGCGCCGCCAGTTCGAGCATCCGGCGGCGCAGCGCCGCCAGCACCCGGGGCGGCCTCTCCGCCAGCGGCAACACGCCGAACGACGCCTGGTCCATCCCGTCGAGGTAGTCCCGCATGAGCCGCAGCGGCGCGGAGTATTCGTGGCCGCGAGGGGCGACCAGCGGCTTGTGGCTCACACCGAGGCCGAGCACGAACCGGTATCCCCACGCCTCGGCCAAGGTCGCGGCGCCGTTGGCCGCGGCCACCGCGTCCCGGCCGTAGATGTTCGCGATGCCCGTCGCCACGTGCAGCCGCTCGGTGGCCGACAGCAGGAGCGCCGAGTTCGTGAACGCCTCCCGCCCGTCCGGGGCCTCGCCCACCCAGAGCGCCGGGTATCCGAGCCGCTCGATCTCCGCCGCGGCCGTTCTGGCCTCGTCCGCGGTCGCCGTTCTCGACAGTGAGAACAGCCACACTCCCGTACGGCCGAGGCGGCGCCTCAGCTCCGACGGTTCCACGGTGGGCGGTTGCGTACGCTCGGCCATCCGGACGCTCCTTGTCTGTCACACGAGATCGGGCGAAGGGGGGCGGTTCGCCGGGGACGCCGCCCCCGCCGGGCCGGACGGCCGCGCCGGCGGGCGTCGCAGCCTCAGCATGTCATCGCACGGGCCGGTGGCCTCGGCACCCCCCCGCTATCGGTTCACGTGTCGGCGCGCACTGCCCTGCCCGTACGGATTACTCCGATTTTCCCCGGATCCAGATGTTCATCCCCATCGGTGGCGGAATCGCCCTGAGGGCGGTGAGAGCCCCGTGAGCGGGAACCCACGAAACGGCAAAGGCCTGTCCTGGATCTTCGCGTCCGGGCGGCGGGGCCGCCGTCGCCGCGTGTCTCCTGGGAGCCGACTCGCTCACTCTTCAGGAGGCCGAACATGAGGAAACTGCTGTATGCCGGCGCGGTCGCGATCAGCCTGCTGGCCGCCGGATGCGGCGGTGCCGGCGACGACGCCAGCCGCGTCGCCAACGACCAGCTCAACGAGTCGCAGACGCCCGAGCCCTCCGAGAACCAATCGGAGACGACGCCGTCCGCCACCGATCACTCGGCGTCGCCGACCTCTCCCGTCCAGGCGTCCCCCACGGGGCCCGCGCGTATCGACGCGGCGTCCACCTCGCTCGGCACCGTGCTGGTCGGCGTGGAGGGCCGCACGGTGTATCTGTTCACGAAGGACAAGGGCGGCACCTCGGCCTGCACCCAGGCGTGCGCGGCCGCGTGGCCGCCCGTGCTCACCGTCGGCCCGCCCCAGGCCGGCACGGGCGTGCACGCGAACCTGCTCGGGACTCTCCATCGGGAGGACGGCAGCACGCAGGTGACCTACAACAAGCACCCGCTCTACTACTACTCCAAGGACCAGAAGGCCGGCGACGTGCTCGGCAACGGCGTGAAGGACTTCGGCGGCGAGTGGTACGCCGTCACCCCCGAGGGCAAGAAGGTCAAGCGCTAGTTCACGGGCATGGCCATGCTGTGCGGCAGCCGGGCGAGCAGGGCCGACACCCGCTCGCGCTCGTCCGGCGACGGCAGCGGCTCCGGTCCCCGTACGCCGCCCGGGCAAGCCGGGGGCCGGCCCGCGCGGGGCCCACTGGTCTGCCACCACGCCGTCTTCCCGGCGTTTCCCCGATCCGCCTTCCCCTGCAGGAGGGCGGATTTCCCATGCCTCTCGCAGGTCCGGCGGCCGGCCCTCCCGGCGGTCCCCGGGATCACCTGGCTACCACCGCTCCGAGCCCATTAGTCTTAGGGGCACTCCGCCCTGTGTCCGCGGCCGCTTCCTCGTTCGAAAGTTGGCTCGCGATGGCATCGGACGCGTCGTCCGTTCTCGAGAACGTCCTCACCGGCACACCGCCAGGCCCGTCGCGGTCCCGCACATGGATCGTCCCGGCGAGCCGATGGTCGTCGTTCTTCAGGTCCTGGCGGAGATCAGGACTGATCGATCCCTCTCGGGGCAGTTGTGATGGCCGAATCGGCGCCTCTTCCCCAGGCCACGGCGGTGCGAGGTGAGGTTCACGAGAGGATGCGGAATGACCCATATCGATCCTGAGGCTCTTGTCACCAGCCTGCGACGTCTGCAGAAGGACAGGACGGCGACCGGGATCGTGCACCACCTTGAGCGCATCGTCCAGGTGGTCGACCGGCTTTTCGGATACTCCGGCGCGGGCCTGATGTTCGCCGAGGAGGACCGCACGCTTCGCTACCTCTTCGCCACGGACGAGCGTGGCCGCAGCCTGGAACGTGCCCAGGCCGTGACGGGCCAGGGCCCGTGCGTGGCGGCGTACGCGGGCGACACCGCGGTGACGACGGCCGACGTGCGGTCAGACCGGCGGTGGCCGGACCTGCGTGACCTGCTGCACCCCGAGGTGCGCGGGGTGGCGGGAGTGCCGATCCGGCTCGGCGGCGTGCCCGTGGGCACCCTCAACGTCTACCAGGACGCGCCGCACGAGTGGCAGGAGAGCGACACCCAGGCACTCCACGCGTACGCGCACGTGATCGAGCAGGTCCTCGTGGCGTCGATAGAGGCGGACGAGAAGGCGGTGCTGGCCGACCAGCTCCAATACGCCCTGGACTACCGCGTCGTGATCGAGCGGGCCGTCGGCTATCTCATGGGCAAACACGACCTGACGGCCTCGCAGGCGTTCACCGGGCTGCGCAAGCAGGCCAGGGACAGCAGACGGAAGGTGTCCGAGCTCGCGGCGGAGCTGCTGGGCGAGCAGGGCCAGAGGAATGTTGCGAATCCAGACCACGCCGTCTGAGGCCGGCGTCCGCGTCGCCGTGCACGGCGACCTCGACCTGTCCGGGGTGCCGGAGCTCCGCGCCCGCCTCCGGCAGGTGCTGGGGACCCGCGAACCCGGGCACGTCGAGGTCGACCTGGCCGGGGTCGGCTTCCTCGACTGCGCGGGCGCGCGGAGCCTCCTGTGGGCCGACGCGCGCGTGCGGGAGCAGGGCGGCCGGGTGACCTTCGTCCGTCCCGCCCCGCCGGTGCTGCGGTTACTGCGGCTGCTGGGCTTCGACTCCGCGCTGACCATCCGTACGGCGTCGCACGTGCCGCTGTCGCAGCCCGCGGCCGAGGCCCGTCCCCGGCCCGGCTGACGGGCCCGACTTACTGGGCGTACGGCGCCGGGCCCTGCGGGCCGAGGTGCGCGGCGACCGGGCGATAGTCTTGCCGTGATGTATCGACTCGTGTTCACGCAGGTCCTGAGCCGCCTCGACGCGGAGGCCGTCCACCATCTCACGATCAGGCTGCTCCGCCTGCTCGGGAAGTTTCCGCCACTCGTGCGGCTGCTGCACCGCCTGCTCGCGCCGAGGGCGGAGTCGCTGCGCGTCCAGGCGTTCGGCGTCCACTTCGCCTCGCCGTTCGGGCTCGCCGCCGGTTTCGACAAGGACGCCGGGTGCGCCGAGCCGCTGTCGGCGCTCGGATTCGGGTACGTCGAGGTGGGCACGATCACCGCGCACGCCCAGCCGGGCAACCCCCGGCCGCGGCTGTTCCGCCTGATCGAGAGCCGGGCGATCATCAACCGGATGGGCTTCAACAACGCCGGGGCGGCGGCCGCCGCCAAGCGGCTGCGCAGGGTGCGCCACATCCCGGCCGTGGTCGGCGTCAACATCGGCAAGACGAAGGTCGTGCCCGAGTCCGAGGCCGTGCGCGACTACGTGGACAGCGCCCGCAGGCTCGCGCCGCTCGCCGACTATCTCGTGGTCAACGTGAGCTCGCCCAACACCCCGGGCCTGCGCGACCTGCAGGCCGTCGACCGCCTGCGCCCGCTGCTGTCGGCGGTGAAGGAGACGGCCGGGCGCACCCCGCTGCTCGTGAAGATCGCGCCGGACCTGGCGGACGAGGACGTGGACGCCGTGGCCGAGCTCGCCACCGAGCTGGGGCTGGCGGGCGTCATCGCGACCAACACCACGATCAGCCGCGAGGGCGTCGCGAGCACCGAGGCGGGCGGCCTGTCCGGACAGCCGCTCAAGGCCCGCTCACTGGAGGTGCTGCGCCGCCTGCGCCAGAAGGCCGGCGACCGGCTCACCCTCGTCTCGGTCGGCGGCGTGGAGGACGTCGACGACGTCTGGGAGCGGCTGCTGGCCGGCGCCACCCTCGTGCAGGGATACACCGGCCTGATCTACGAAGGTCCCCTGTGGCCGTCGCGGATCAACCGTCAGCTCGCCCGCCGGCTGCGGCGGCACGGCTACGGCTCGGTCCGCGAGATCGTCGGCCGCACCGCATAAGTCCCCTTTCCCCGGAAACGGAGAGCGCCATGAGCGTCAAGACCTACACCGTCCAGGGCATGACCTGCGGCCACTGCGTGAGCTCGGTCAAGGAGGAGGTCGGCGAGATCCCCGGTGTCACCGGCGTCGAGGTCGACCTCGACAGCGGCCGGCTCGACGTCTCCGGCGACGTCGCCGACGACGCGGTGCGCAAGGCCGTCGAGGAAGCCGGTTACACCCTCGTGTGAGCGCTCTGCCGCGCCCATGCCGCTGATCGATAAGGTGACCGGCATGGGCGTTCTGGTCGACTACTTCACCGCCGACTCCGAGCGATCCGCCCGGCGTGCCCTGTCCGCCGGACCGGGGGCGGCCGGCCTGCCGTACGTGGACTGCAAGGGATGGCTCGACGAGCTCGACACGCTGGTCGCCGAGCTCAGCGGGCGCGACCTCAGCGAGTTCGGCGACACCCAGATGATCGCGGGGGACGACGAGGGGCCGGCCCTGGAGCGCATGGCGTCCGACACCGTCGAGGCGCTCGCCGCCGTGGACGACGCGCGGCTGCGCGAGTACGCCGAGGAGGAACTGCTCGACGAGTTCGAGGTCGAGCGCGTCACGGAGCTGCGCGACCTGGCCAGCACCGCCGTACGGCTCAACCAGGAGATGTACGCGTGGATGAGCCTGTGAGCGCCTCGAACAGCTCCTGACGGAGGGCGGGCGGCAGTCTGCGGCCCATGTCCAGAGAGCTCACCACCGCGTGGTCGTCGTTGTGCTCCACGGCGTTGCCGGCGAGGAACTCCAGGCTGAAGCGGGCCTTCTCCCGGTGTTTCGGGTCCGGCCACGCCTCCACGAGCGGCAGCACCGCCCGCACCCGCGCGCTCACGCGGTCGAGGAGCGCGTAGCCGGGCGGGCCGGGCCAGCGCTGCGCGTGCAGGTCGATGTGCCTGAAGGCGACGTCCTCCAGCTCGGCGGCGGTGAAGTCGTTGCCGGTGAACACGTTGCGCTCCCTGCCCAGCGCGGCCTGCTCCTTGGGAGGACGGCCCCAGAAGTTGACGTCGCGGAGCCGCCCGGAGAAGACGCAGCCGACGAACTCGGCCTCCGTCGTGAACGTCTGCTGCCTCAGCCGGGACCGGTCGAACACGCACCTCTCGAACCGCACGTTGCCGAACGAGGTGAGCGGCGCGAAGCGCGTACGCCGGAACACGCAGTCGCGGAAGACCGACTGCGGCCAGCTGATGCGGTTCCACATCCCTCCGGCGGCGGTGGCGCCCATCGACAGATGCTCGAAGGCCGCGCCGGAGAAGTCGCATCCCTCGAACTCGCCCGCATGAGAGCTGAAGTCGGCGAACACCGTTCCGGAGAAGTCCACGTTGACCAGCCGTGCCCGATCGAAGATCACGCTCCGCACTCCGGGCGGCAGCTCGAACCGCTGGTCGCGCAGCTCGCCGCGGGCGACCCAGTCTCGCCGCCACTCCTCCCGGCTCGGCCGCAGGCTGAACCGCTCGGACCTGCTCACGCGGCCCGCCCGCCCAGGCCATGGCCCGGGGAGAGGCGAATCACGATCATGCGCTCCGAAAGTACGAGATCATGCATGAGCGGAGTCTCGCAGCCCGCCCCGACAAAGCTAAGCGAGCGACCCCTCATGAGCGCCATCTACGACCAGGCCGACGGCGAGCGGATCGCCGTGGCCGACAGCGGTGATTCCGTGAGCATCATCAACCGCTCCGGGAGGATCGTCGTCGCGAAGAAGGACGTGCGCAGGCTCGCCGAGCGGGTCCTCGCCGCGGCGGGCCGGATGGCCGTCGTCCTGTTCCCGCCGGCCCTGCGGAAGGACACGCTGTCGGTCTCCGGCCCGTCCGGGCGGTGGAAGGTCCGCGTCTCACCGAAGAACGGCGCTCGCGTCCTCGTCGAGGTCGATCCGCAGGGTCTTGGGCCGGCCGAGGCCTACGAGCTCGCCGCCGCCGTCGCGGTGGCCGGGCGCCACATCGGCGACGCGGAACAGGCAGACCTGCGCCTGACCGCGAGGATCCGCGACGTGATCGACACCTACCAGGGCCTCGACCCGGAGAAGCTCGCGGCCGCCATCGTCGCCGAGGTCCTCGACGGAGCCTGAGCGGGAAGCGCCCGGCGCGTCTCATCACGACGCGCCCGCCATGTCCCCCGCACGCCTGGTGACCCCGCGCCCCCGCGTCCCACACGCCTGACGGGGAGCGTCCGCACCGCCACGCCACCGCGTCGCGGCACGCCCGATGATGCCGCGCGTCTTCACCGGCGCTTGCGGTCCGCTCGGCCGCCCGGTGCCGCGGGAAAAAGCCGGTTGTCCCGCGCGACGGAGCCTGTGGAGGATGCCGGTCATGCGAGACGGGCACGTGCGCGGGCTGGAGCTGTCGCGGCGGTTCTATTTGGAGGCGGTGGCACCGCTGCTGGCGCGGCACTTCGGCGGCCTCACGCACACGGCGGCGCTCCTCGGTGCGGGCTCGGAGGTGCTCGGGTACGACACCGAGCGATCCACCGACCACGACTGGGGCCCCCGGCTGCAGCTGTTCCTGAGCCCCGAGGACGCCGCCGCGTACGGCGAGGCCGTGGACGCCATGCTCGCCGGGAGCCTGCCGCCGCGGTTTCTCGGCTATCCCACGAACTTCGGCGCGACGGGGGCCGGCCGGACCCGGCACATGGAGACGACGGACGGCCCGATCCGGCACGGAGTGGTGGTGGCCGATCCGACCGCATGGCTCACCGGGCATCTCGGATTCGATCCGATCGCGGGCGTCGGCCTGTCCGACTGGCTGGCGACGCCCACACAGACGCTCGCGGAGATCACGGCGGGGGAGGTCTTCCATGACGGCCTGGGTCTGCTCCAGCCGGTCCGGCGGCGCCTCGCCTGGTATCCCGGCGACGTCTGGCGCTACGTCCTCGCCTGCCAGTGGCGGCGGATATGCCAGGAGGAGGCGTTCGTGGGCCGTGCCGGCGAGGTCGGTGACGAGCTGGGCTCGGCCGTCACCTGTGCCCGTCTGGTGCGCGACCTCATCCGGCTCGCCCTGCTCATGCACCGCCGCTACCCTCCGTACGGCAAGTGGCTGGGCAGCGCCTTCGCCGCCCTGCCGTGCGGCCCGGATCTGGCGCCCGTGCTCAGGGCGGCCGTGTCGGCCACCGGCTGGCAGGAACGCGAGCGCCACCTCGCCACCGCCTACGAGGCCCTCGCGGCCCTGCACAACGACCTCGGCCTCACCCCGCCTGTCGATCCGCGCACCCGGCCCTATCACAGCCGCCCCTTCCGGGTGCTGCACGCCGAGCGCTTCACCGAGGCGCTGCTGCAGACCATCGCCGATCCGGAGGTGCGGCGCCTGCCCCTCACGGGTGCCGTGGACCAGTACGCCGACAGCACCGACATGCTGGGCGACCGCTCCCGGGTGCGCCGCGTCGCCGGCGCGGCGCGGCCCTAGAGACCGGGCCCGGGCCTTCGAAGACCGGCCGGGGCCTCAGAGGCTGGGCCGGGTGGAGTCGGCCGACAGGCTGAGCTCGTGCAGGTGGCGCATCACGTCGTGCACGACGACGGCGCCGGGGCGATGGCGCCGCCATCCGGTGCCGCCCCGCTGCCAGGGCCGGGGCCCGGACAGCGGGCGATACTCCACGCCGAACGCGTCGAGCCGGGCCAGATGGGCCTCCAGGCGGGGGAAGAAGTCCTCGGGCCCGGCCGGGCCGCCGGTCCACGCGACCTCGGCCGCCGCGCAGCCCCGGGGCCAGGCGCGGTAGTCGAGCGTCCGGCCGTCCGGGATGCGCTCGCTCCAGAGCTGGAACTGGGTGCCGATCACCCGGGTGCCCTCCTCCTCCGGCCACTCGGACGGCGCGGGCGCGAAGGCCGCCACATCGGCCACGGTGATCGCGTCTCCCAGCCCGACCGGCTCCTCGGGCGAGGCCGCCTCGGCGTAGTCGAAGTACATGGGGAAGACCGGCGTCGCCACCACGTCATGTCCGGCCGCCGCGGCCCGGCGGGCGACGTGCTCGCCGCGCCAGGGCATCACGACCGTGTCGGGCCGCAGCCTGCCGCTGACGAACGCCTCGTCCCACACCACCGTACGGCTGCCGCGCTCGGCCAGCGCGTCGGCGAGCCGCCGCAGGAACCACGCGTGCAGGTCACCGGCGCTCTCCAGGCCCAGCGACGCCTGGTAGGCCGAGATCTCGGCCGACGCCGCCCAGTCGTCGAGCACGCACTCGTCGCCGCCGATGTGGAAGTAGGGCACGTCGCCCAGGGCGTCGGTGATCTCGGCGAACACGGTGGTCAGGAAGTCGACGGTCGCCGGAAGCGGGGACAGGATCGCCGGCGAGATGCCCCACCGGTCCAGCACCTCGTAGCGCTCCTGCGGGCGGGACGCCAGCGCGGGATAGGCGGCCAGCACGGCGGAGGCGTGCCCCGGCACATCGATCTCCGGCACGACGGTCACCGCCCGAGCCCGGGCGTACGCCGCGATCTCCGCGAGGTCGGCGACCGTGTAGTGCCCGCCGTGGGGGACGCCGTCGAAGGCGAGCGCCTCCCCCTTGTGGCTGGTGATCGTCCGCGGGCGGTGCGAGCCCACCTCGTGCAGCAGCGGGAACGCCCTGCTCTCCACCCGCCAGCCCTGGTCGTCGGCCAGATGGAGATGCAGCCGGTTGAGCTTGTGCAGCGCCATCAGGTCGATCATCCGCAGCACCTCCCGCTTGGGCAGGAAGTTGCGGGCCACGTCGAGGTGCGCGCCGCGCCAGGAGAACCGCGGGGCGTCCTCCACCCGGCCGCAGGGGACCGTCCAGGACGTCCCGGGCACGACGGCCGACCGGAACGCCTCGGCCGGAAGGAGCTGGCGCAGCGTCTGCGCGGCGTAGAAGGCGCCCGCCCGGTCTCCCGCCGCGATGCGCACACCGTCGCCCGTGATCGTCAGCACGTACGCCTCAGGACCGAGCCGGGGGTCCTCCTCCACCCGCACGGCCGCCGTCGCGGCGTCGCCGGGCCGGAGGTCGAGCACGGGGAGCGCGAGCCGTACGGCGTCGGTGAGCGGGGCCGGGCCCGACACGGCGGAGCCGGGCGCGATTCCGGCCGACTCGGGGCCCGTCTCGACAAGCCTCGGCAGGGGGAGGAGATGCTTCATTCCGCCGATGATGCCAAACCCCGCCGACAGTCCCGCCACCCGGTCCACAGCCGCTCAGAGCCCGGCCCGGAGCCGGCCCAGAGCGCGGCCCAGGACCCGTCCAGCACCCGCTCAGAGCCGCCGAGGCGCGTCAGCGGGCGGACGTGAGGTAGTTCTCCAGGCCCTTCGCCAGCGCACGCGCCATCTTCGCGCGGAACGCGGGGTTCTTGAACTTGGCGGCGTCCGTGGCGTTGCGCATGTTGCCGCACTCGATGAAGATCTTCGGCACCGTCGACAGGTTGAGGCCGCCGAGGTCGCTGCGGTAGTTCAGCGCCTGCCTGCCGATGTAGTTCGAGTACGGCAGGCCCGTGCCGCGGTGGAAGGCGTCCCGCACGTCCGCGCCGAGCCGTGCCGAGTCCTTCACGACCGGATCGACGGGGCCGCCGATCTTCTTCGGCATGATGACGTGGAACCCGCGGAGGTTCGCCCCCGCGCCGTCGCCGTGGATGGAGATGGCCGCGTCCGCCTTGGCCTTGTTGCCGATGGCGGCCCGCTGGTTGATGCAGGGGCCCCACGGGGTGCTGCTCGTACGAGTGAGCTTGACCGTGGCCCCCTGGGCCCGCAGCAGCTTGGCCAGCCTGGTGGACACGTCCAGGGTGAAGGCCGCCTCGGTGTAGCCGTCGTTCGTCGACGTGCCGGTCGTGTCGCAGGCCTTCTTCTGGTTGGCGATGTCGACCAGCTGGTTGATCTCCCTGGTGTGGCGGAAGTTGCCGCCGTTGTGGCCCGGGTCGATCACCACGACCTTGCCGGCCAGGGGCCGTGCCTCCGCCTCGGAGGCGGCCGCCGTACGCGTGGTCGGAGCGGCCGTCTCGGCGGAGGCCGTGTCCGCCGCCTGGTCCTGGGTCGCGGCCGGCCGGCCGAGCTGGGACGAGGCGCCGGAGGCCGGGGCCCCGCTGCCGGAAACCCCGCTGCCGGAAACCCCACTGCCGGAAACGTCGGCGCCGGAGACCCCAGCGCCGCCGCAGGCGGCGGCTCCGACCCCGCACAGGGCCAGGGCTGCGGCGGCGAGTGGTCGTCTGATCACGGTCGAAGTCCCTTCCCGGAGGTATGGTCACCCCAACCTAACCGGAACGGAGTCGTGATCAGACCGTTATGCCGGAAACCTGGCCACCCACGCCGGCTCGGGGATCTCCTGCCGATGCAGGAGAGCGGCCAGCTCACGGGCGTCCTCGGCGTCGAGGCCCAGCACCACGCGCGGCCGTCCCCAGGGGTGGTCGATCGAGTGGGCGACATAGCTCGCCACCGACTCGGCCACGTCCTCGCTGCCGAGCCCCCGGCTCTCCCTCCAGTGCGCCCAGGCCCGCTCCAGTTCGCCGGCGGCCCGTTGAGCGCAGGAGACCAACTCAGGATCACGCATGAATCCCCCCGATTTTCCGGTCGCCGGCCTGCGGGCAGCCCTTCCGCGACCCGCCGGGGGCCGGCGCCACGGCTGAAGTCAACACCGGCCGCGAGGGGACACGTCGGTGATTGACCTAGCCTTGGCCACCGCTTGGAGCGGGCCCGGTGCTGCGCCGTACGACGAGCTGCGGGGTCACCTGCCGCAGCCGGGCGGTCTTGCCGGGCTCGGTGATGCGGTCGCTCAGCAGCGCCGCCGCCGAGCGGCCCATAGCCCGCCGGGGCTGGTCGACGCTGGTCAGCGAGATGTGGGTGACGGCCGCGAGGTGGGTGTTGTCGTAGCCGACGACGGACACGTCCTCGGGCACCCGTAACCCCAGCTCGCTCGCCGCGCTCAGCACGCCCATGGCCACGATGTCGTTCGCCGCGAAGATCGCGGTCGGCCGGGGGTCGCGCTTCAGCAGCGCCAGCGCCGCGCGCCGGCCGCCCTCCTCGCTGAAGTCACCGTGCTCGACCATGATGTACGGCGCCAGCGCGTGCCGGCGCATGGCCACCAGGTAGCCCTCGCAGCGGCAACGGGCGGCCGACGACGGGGCGCCCTCGATGTGGGCGATGCGCTGGTGGCCCAGCTCCACGAGGTGGTCCACGGCGAAGCGGGCGCCGAGCTGGTCGTCGTCGACGACGATGTCCACGCCCTCGAGTTCGACGTCGCGCTCGCCGACCACCACGGTGGGCGTGTAGGCCGACGCCTCGGCCAGCGTGTCGCTGGACGGCGCGACCCCGAGCAGGACCAGGCCGTCCACCCGCAGTTCGAGGAACGCCTCGACGGCCTCGTCCTCGAACGCCGGGTCCCAGCGGCCGCTGCCGATCAGCAGCCGCAGCCCGTCGCCGTGCAGGCTCTCCTGCAGGCCGTCGAGGAACTCCGCATAGAAGGGGTTGTGCAGGTCGGCCACGAGCGCGCCCACCAGATGAGTGCGCCCCTCGACCAGGCTGCGGGCGACCGCGTTCGGGCGGTAGCCGAGCTCCCGGGCGGCCTGGAGGACCGCCTCCCTGCGGTGCTCGCTCACGTGCGGGGATCCCCGCAGCACGAGAGACACCAGCGACTTGGAGACTCCTGCCCGCTCGGCCACGTTGCGGATCGTCGGGCGGGGCCGAGGGCTGAACCCATCGGACAGTCCGCCGGTGGGGATCGTGACCCCGACGTCTTTCCGGGCAGTGGTCTGCATGGACGGTCCTGACATGGTTCTCCCCACGATGCGTGGACGTGCACCTGACACACCAAACGATCGAGTTGCCCTGAGGGTACGGGTTGATCGCGGTTAGACAGGAACCTTCCTCTAATCGGGCGTTGGGAAGGTTAGCGTTACCACGCGTGGCAGCGCCGAGCCGGGAGGGGTTCGAGGGCGCCCCGGGATTCGGCCGCGCCCCTCTCAGGTGGGGATTCGCTAGGGTGCGGGGTGTGAGTGCCACACGCCAAGCGGAAGACGGGGCACGGCCGGCGCGACGCAGGCTGAGTGTGGACCGGCGGCGTGAGGAGCTCATCGCCGCCGCGCTGGAGCTGTTCAGCAGACACGATGCCGAGGACGTCTCGATCGACGACGTGGCGGCCTCCGCGGGCGCGTCGAGGGCGCTCGTCTACCACTACTTCGGCGGCAAGCAGGAGCTCTACGTGGCGGCCCTGCGGAGCGCGGCGGCGGAACTGCAGGCGCGGTTGCAGGCACAGGGTGAGGGCGGGCCGCTGGAACAGCTCGGTGCGGGCCTGACGCGTTACTTCGACTTCGTCGAGGAGCACGCGGCCGGCTTCGCCGCGTTGCTCAGGGGAGGCCCGGCCAATCGCACCGGGGAGATCGGCGAGATCGTCGACGGGGTGCGGCAGCGCATGCTGCGCATGATCGTCCACCAGATGGGGGTCGACGCGCCCGGTCCGGCGTTGCGCGTCACGCTGAGGTCGTGGGTCGCCTCGGTGGAGACGGCCGGCCTCGACTGGCTGGAGCACCGCGACATGGCGCGGGGCGAGCTGGAACGCCTCCTGGTGGACCAGATGGTCGCGCTCCTGGGGGCGGCGAGCGGGCAGGATCCGGGGGTACGGGTGCTGCTGGAGACCCTGCTGCCCACGCACACGGCTTCCGAGAACGCGCCACTTGAGAACGCGCCACTTGAGAACGCGGCATTCGATGACCGCGCATCCGAGCCCCCGGCATCTGAGAGCTCGGCATCTGCGACTGAGAGCCGGGCACCTGGGAGCCCGGCTTCCGTGAACCGTGAGGCCGTTCCCTGAACCCTCGCGCGTTACTCAGCGCGTTACTCACCGCGTTACTCACCGCATTCGCGAGACGTCCCGAGGCACGAAGGCCGGGGCGTACGCATGGGGAGAACGGGGGAACCTCCAGGGGTGAACGGATCGTGCGCGCGGGGAGGCGCCGGGCGGGCGGCGCCGACCCCAGATCCCCTCCCATGACCGGCAGCGGTCACGGGAGTGTGGTGGACGCGCTCACATCCCCGACGCGAGCGCGCCGTCGTTCCCCCCGTGGCGTGACGGCCACGTCCTACTCGGACCGCTGCTGCGGAATCCCCGCGAGCAGTGCCCGGACCTCGGTCTCCCGGTAACGCCGGTGACCGCCGAGGGTGCGGATGGACGTCAACTTGCCCGCCTTCGCCCACCGGGTGACGGTCTTGGGGTCGACGCGGAACATCGTGGCGACCTCCGCCGGGGTGAGCAGTGGCTCGGCCTCGGGTGTACGAGCTGACATTTGTGCGGCCTCTCCTCCGTGTGGACCGCCGGCAGCGATCCTGCGACTTGTCTGGCGCAAGTGCCCCTTCCGTCAAGCCCTGCCCCCGTCGCGTCGGCCGGAGCGGCGTTGTCCGCCTCGACGCCGCTGCGTTCGGGGAAATCCTGTCGGTCGCGGCACTGTCACGGATGTCCGTCAATGATCCAAAAACGTGCGGTTTCTAGGACCATTTACGGCATCACCCGATGTGACCATACAGCCACGTAGTGCGATTGGCGAGCCCTCTGGGCACAACGTCTCGACCACGGGTTGATGTCACGCTCGGTGATTCTAGCGACACGTTTCGTGGTATCGCAGTGAAAACGGCAAACTACTCAGTTCGTAGATGTGAGATCGACGCTGCCATGACCTGAATTGGCAGGTCAGGGCATGTTCATGACCGTCAGTTTGCCGACTCTAGAGCGCGAATCGACCTCCAGCGGAGAATCACGCGCTGATACATCGCGAAGGCAAGTTCTTCCTGACCGTTGTCCAAGCCCGCGAGGGCGGTCGCCACCTCGGCGACGGACTGGTCGCCCTGGAGGGTGCGGTCGTCCATCAGGTGGACGAGGCCGCCGTAGTCGAGCTCCACCAGCGAGTGGGGGTGGAACTCCTCCAGCCAGCGGCCCACCTCCTCGACCTCGGTGAGGGCCGCCACCTGCCCGACGTGCCTGCGGATCACCACCAGAGCCCGGGCCACCCGGCGCCGGGCCTGCGCCATCGAGGTGACGTACAGCATGTTCCTGGGCGGCGCGGCGGTGGTCTGCGCGCCCGCCTCGGCCGGCTGCTCCGAGCCCAGCACGAGCCAGCGCTCGGCCGAGTCGAACGGCACGAACCACGCGATCGGCACATGCCAGGTGCTCGTACGGATGTGGGTGCGCAGGGACTGCTCTCCCCGCTTGAACCGGTCGAAGTCGTCGGCGGTCTGCTCCGCGATGGCCTGCGGCACGAACCGGGAGGCCAGCTTGACCGGGACGCTCCCGCGGAACGACGCGAACGCCAGCCACGACCGCAGCCTGCTCTGCCAGGGGCAGACGTACAGCGTCTCCTCCACCCGGCGCAGGTAGGCGTTGGGGCTCTCCCGCTCGGGCGCCGGCAGCGGCGGGACCGGCAACAGGCGGCGGACCGCCTCGCCGTGTTCGACCTCGAGCGCGCCCGCCCGGCGCGGCCGGTCGCGCGAGTCCGCGTACCGGGCCCACCGAGCCTGATCGTGCGGGGCGAAAGCGGTCAGCGGCTCGTACACACGGAGATAGGCGGCGTAGGGGAGCACACCAGAATCGTGCCACGTCGCGGGACGCCTGTGCAGCACCGTCCCGGGTTTCCATGATCGTTTTGTGGGGTCGTCCGATAAGCTGGAGGCCGATCGCCGCAACGAGGCGGCGTACACGATCAGGAGTCACCACCGTGACCGACGTTTTCGGGCTGTCCCACAAGGATTCCAGCTCCGGGGGCGACACGAACCCCGCCCAGCCGGTGCGACACGAACAGGTCGTCTTCTGCTCCGACGAGCGTAGCGGCCTGTATGCCATCATCGCGATCTACAGCACCGCCCTCGGACCGGGGCTCGGCGGCACCCGGTTCTATCCCTACCCGAGCGAGCAGGCCGCGCTCGCCGACGTGCTCAACCTCTCCCGGGCCATGGCGTACAAGAACGCGCTGGCCGGTCTCGACCTCGGCGGCGCCAAGGCCGTCATCATCGGCGATCCCTCGGCCGACAAGAGCGAGGCTCTCCTGCGGGCCTACGGCAGGTTCGTCCAGTCGCTCGGCGGGCGCTACTACACCGCCTGCGACGTGGGCACCTACAGCGAGGACATGGACGTGGTGGCGCGCGAGTGCTCCTACGTCACCGGCCGCACGCAGGAACACGGCGGCGCCGGAGACTCCTCCATCCTCACCGCCTTCGGCGTGTTCCAGGGGATGCGGGCCGCCGCCGACCACGTGTACGGCGCCTCCTCCCTGCGCGGCAGGCGAGTCGGGATCGAGGGGGTCGGCAAGGTCGGCCACCGCCTGGTCGAGCACCTGCTCCAGGACGGCGCCGAGGTCGTGATCTGCGACGTGAACGAGCGGGCCGTCGAACAGGTGCGGCAGCGCCACCCCGAGGTCGAGGTCGTGCCCGACGCCGCCACCCTCGTGGCGTCCGACATCGACGTGTACGCGCCCTGCGCCCTCGGCGGCGCGCTGGACGACGAGACCGTCCCCCGGCTCAAGGCGAAGATCGTCTGTGGTGGGGCCAACAACCAGCTCGCCCATCCCGGCGTCGAGAAGCAGCTCGCCGAGCGGGGCATCCTGTACGCCCCGGACTACGTCGTGAACTCCGGCGGGGTCATCCAGGTGGCCGACGAGATCGAGGGCTTCGACATGGACCGCGCCCGCGCCCGGGCGGCGAAGATCTTCGACACGACCTTGAAGATCTTCAGCTCGGCCGAGGAGGAAGGCGTCCCTCCCGCCGTCGCAGCGGATAGGCTGGCAGAGCGGAGAATGTCAGAAATCGGTCGGCTAAGGGGTATTTGGCTCCGGCGCTGACCGCCGCCGCTCGTACGACGTACCGAGCGGCGCACAAACCAGGTACGGTAATAGGCGAACGAGAGACTGACGCCTGAAGTCAGGTGGCGTCGGTGCGCGGTGCGTTAGTGACGAGGGGTCGGGCACGGCCCCGCATGAGGGGGTCGAGCCAATGGGGCGCGGCCGAGCCAAGGCCAAGCAGGTCAAGGTCGCCCGTCAGCTGAAGTACAACAGCGGCGGGACGGATCTTGAGCGCCTGCGCGCGGAGCTCGGAGTCGTGGACGCCGACGATTCCGGCCACAGTGACGAGCATGACCCTTACGACGAGTTGGCTGATCGCTACGCCGATTACGCGGCCGTCGACGACGACGACGGCGACGACGACCGCCGTGGTCGGCGTTGACCCGGTTCTGATCGCCAGGTGAGTGACCCGGCGGGGGACGTTCCCGCCGGGTTCTCTCAATGTCCGCGAGTCGCTCTCCCGTCCGCCCCTCGCCTCGGGGGTGCGGGGACGGGCGCGGGGAGGGTGCCGGTCGGCCGCACCATTGTGGACGGCCGCAAATGGGGACCATTGTGGACGGCCATATATGTGGCCGGACCCGGTCACCGCCGGTCGGTGCGTCATGGGCGTGTTCCCTCATCGCCGATCCGGCCGGATCGCGGGCTGCGGGCTCCTGGAAACCGGTTGATCCTTGTGATGGCGAGCCGTTGTGGCCGTCGCCCTGTCGTGATGCCCGGATCCTGTGGAGTCGGCCCTGTGAGGTTGGCCGTGGGTGCATTTTCCCGCGAGTGACGGATCTCACGCCGATGACGGATGCCCGCCGGCCGTAAGGAGGCTCCGGGGGACCGCCGCGACGCGGCCCGCCCGGTCAACGTTCGTCCGGCCCAGGTCTCACTGACGGAAACGGGCCCGTCCCTCGCCCTCGACGATCTCACCCAGCACCCAGGCGGGCAGGCCCCGACCGGTCAGCAGCGCGAGTGCCTTGTCGGCCTCCGCCGCCGGGATGATCGCGCACATGCCCACGCCGAGGTTGAACGTCTTGTCCATCTCCTCCTGGGGCACGCCGCCGTGTCCGCCCAGCACCTCGAAGATCGCGGGCGGGGTCCAGGAGCCCCGGTCGAGCAGGGCGTCCACCGTGCCGGGCAGTGACCTGGCCAGGTTGGCCGCCAGCCCGCCGCCGGTGATGTGCGCCAGGGCGTGGACCTCGGTCTCCCGGATGAGCGCCAGGCAGTCGAGCGAATAGATGCGCGTGGGCTCCAGCAGCTCCTCGCCGAGCGTACGGCCCAGCTCGGGCAGCTCCTGCTCCAGGCGCAGCCCGGCGGTCTTGATCACGTGCCTGACCAGCGAATAGCCGTTGGAGTGGACGCCGCTGGAGGCCAGCCCGAGCACCACGTCGCCCGGCACGACCCGGTCGGGGCCGAGCATCTCGTCGGCCTCGACGACTCCGGTGCCGGCGCCCGCGAGGTCGTACTCGTCGGGGCCCATCGCGCCGGGGTGCTCGGCGGTCTCCCCGCCGACCAGCGCGCAGCCCGCGAGCCGGCACCCCTCGGCCACGCCGCCCACGATGTCGGCGATCCGCTCGGGCACGACCTTGCCGCACGCGATGTAGTCGGTCATGAACAGCGGCTCGGCCCCGCAGACCACGAGGTCGTCCACGACCATGCCGACGAGGTCGATCCCGATCGTGTCGTGCTTGCCGAGCTGCTGGGCCAGCATGACCTTGGTGCCCACGCCGTCGGTGGACGTGGCCAGCAGCGGCCTGCGGTAGCGCAGGAACGCCGAGGCGTCGAAGAGCCCGGCGAAGCCGCTGGCGTCGTCCACGACCTCCGGGCGCCGGGAGCGCGCCACCCGCGACTTCATCAGCTCGACCGCGCGGTCACCGGCCTCGATGTCGACGCCGGCGTCGGCGTAGCTGGTCATCGCTGAGCCTCCAGCACGAACTTGCCCACCCTGTCGTCCTCGATAGGAATGGGGTACTCGCCGGTGAAGCACGCGCGGCACAGGCGGTCGGCCGGCAGCGTCGTCGCCCGGGTGAGCCCCTCCAGGGAGATGTACCCGAGGGAGTCGGCGCCGAGCGAGGATCGGATCTCCTCGACCGACAGCGACCCGGCGATCAGCTCCGCACGGGTGGCGAAGTCGATGCCGTAGAAGCACGGCCAGGCGACCGGGGGCGAGGAGATCCGCACGTGGACCTCGGTGGCCCCGGCCTCGCGCAGCATCTTCACGATGGCCCGCTGCGTGTTGCCGCGGACGATGGAGTCGTCCACGACCACCAGGCGCTTGCCCTCGATGACCTCGCGCAGCGGGTTGAGCTTGAGGCGGATGCCGAGCTGGCGTATGGTCTGCGACGGCTGGATGAACGTCCGGCCGACGTAGGAGTTCTTCACCAGGCCCTGGCCGTACGGGATGCCGCTCTGCTCGGCGTAGCCGATGGCGGCGGGCGTCCCGGACTCGGGCGTCGGGATCACGAGGTCGGCGTCCACCGGGTGTTCGCGGGCCAGCACACGGCCGACCTCGACCCGGGTGGACTGCACGCCACGCCCGGCGATCGTGGTGTCGGGACGGGCGAGGTAGACGTACTCGAACAGGCAGCCCTTGGGCTCGGCCGGTGCGAAGCGCCGCGAGCGGACCCCGCGCTCGTCGATGGTCAGCAGCTCGCCGGGCTCGATCTCGCGGATGAACGACGCGCCGACGATGTCGAGCGCGGCGGTCTCGGACGCGACCACCCAGCCGCGCTCCAGCCGGCCCAGCACGAGCGGGCGGATGCCCTGCGGGTCACGGGCGGCGAACAGCGTCGTCTCGTTCATCCAGACGAGCGAGTAGGCGCCCTTGACCTCCGGAAGCAGCTCGGCCGCCACGTCCTCGACCGGGCGCGAGGAGTCCTGGGCCAGGAGGGCGGTGAGCACCTCGGTGTCGGTCGTCGCCCGGATGGAGCCGGGCGCGAGCCCTTCCGCGAGGTGAGCGGTGTTGATCAGATTGCCGTTGTGGGCGAGCGCCAGCCCCTTGCCGTCGCTGGAGTTCAGCGTCGGCTGCGCGTTCTCCCAGACACTCGATCCGGTGGTGGAATAACGGCAGTGGCCGATCGCCAGGTGCCCCCGCAGGGTGCCGAGGATCGACTCGTCGAAGACCTGGGCCACCAGGCCCATGTCCTTGTAGACGAGAATGCGGTTGCCCTCGCTTACCGCAATGCCCGCAGACTCCTGCCCGCGGTGCTGCAATGCGTAGAGGCCGTAGTAGGTGAGTTTGGAGACGTCCTCCCCGGGCGCCCATACGCCGAAGACGCCACAGGCGTCCTTCGGAGCGCGGTCCTGGGGGTCGAGGTCATGGCCCAGCCGGCCGTCGCCCTTCAACACGTACTTGAGTCTATTTGGGCGTTGGCGCTGCTCAAACCCGGGCATGCCCTTCAGGCGCCGGAACCATCACCCGCCCTTTGCCGTGTCACCCCTGCTCACACGCGGATTTCGGGGCAGCCTGGGCTTCCGGGCAGGCCCTGAGAATCGGATTTGGGGCCCGGAACCGGCAGGGGAGGGATGATCGTGGCGACACCCGACGACGCCGGGGGTCCGCGGGAGCCGTACGGCCCGGGGGCTCCGGAGGAGCGGGAGCCGTCGGCCGGGGTGCCCGAAGGGCCCGGGGGCCCGCCGTACGGGGGACCGCCCTACGGCTGGCCTCCTTACGAAGGACCGTATGGCCAGCCGCCGTACGGTCAGCCCCCGTACGGTCAGCCGCCGTACGGGGGGCCGCTGCCGCCGCCTCCGGGGCCGGGCGGACGTCCCGGCGGGCCCTGGGGGCCGCAACCGGGTGGCGGGCTCGGGACGGCCGCGCTGGTGCTGGGGATCTGCTCGATCGTCCTGCTGCTGGTCTGCGGAATCGGCACGCTCGTGGCGATCGCCGGGCTCGTCATCGGCATCGTGGCGATCGCCAAGAACTCCAACCGGGGCAGGGCGATCGGAGGGGTGGTGCTGAGCACCATGACCCTGCTGCTCGCCCTGATCATGAGCGTGGCGCTCTACAACTGGTTCACGACCAAGCGCGTCGGCGAGTGCTTCGACCGCCGGCTCTATCCCACCCAGGAGGACGCGCAGCGCTGCGTGCAGGACAGGCTCTCCGGGCTCCAGTGACCCGTGGTCACCAGAGAGGGAGCAGCGCGGACAGGTCGGCCCGGGCGCCGCTGGCCGCGATCTTCCCCGCGGCGGTGGCGTCGGCCCATGACAGCCGCCCCGTGGCCAGTTCGAGCCAGGTGCGAGGGTCGGTCTCGATGACGTTGGGCGGGGTGCCCCGCGTGTGCCGGGGCCCCTCCACACACTGCACGGCCGCGTGCGGGGGCACCCGCACCTCCACCGACCGTCCCGGCGCCCGCGCGGCCAGCTCTTCGAGCAGGTGCCGTACGGCGGCGCGGGCGGCGGCCCTCAGCGGCGTGAGCCCGGCCTCGTAGGCGTCGAGCACGGCCAGCACGCACGCGTTGCCCGCCATGCCCTCGGGACCGTCGAACGGCGGTCTGCCGAGATCGGCGAGCTGGGCGTCGAGCGCTTCCCTGATCTTCCCTGGGTCGATTCTGCGTGCCGGCACCAGCTCATTGTCCCGGATTCCGCCCCCCCCTTTCGATGTCGCGGGAAATGCCGGGCCTGCCCGGTGGCGCCCACGACGACCTGATCAAGGAGTAGTGCGACCTTCCCGTACGGCTCGGCGCGGAGCCGTACGGGACTCAGCCGACCGGCTCGGCCACGGCGGGTTCGCTGGGCTCGGCGGAGGCGGCGGCGGCCCGGGTGCGGCGCAGGGAGTAGACGCTGACGGGAACGCCGACCAGCACGATCGCGGCCGCGATCACCAGCGTGAACCGGTAGGCCTCAAGGAAGGCGTGCAGCGGAGCGTCGCCTACCGCGCTCTGCCTGGCGCTCAGGATCGCGCCCAGGATCGTGATGCCGAGCAGGCCGAAGACCTCGCGGGAGACGTTGAGCACCCCCGAGGCCACGCCCGCCCTCGCGGGGGGCATCGCGTTCAGCACGACGTTGGTCAGCGGGACGAGCAGGCCGGCGCCCGCGCCGTACAGGAGGAACCAGGGGAGCAGGTCGCCATAGTGGGAGCCCTCGCCCGCGCTCGACAGCCCGCCGATCGCCACCGCCATCAGGCCGAGGCCGGCGGCGACGGTGCCCGCGCTGCCGAAGCGCTCGGCGATCCGCGGTGAGACGCTCGCGATCACCGCCATGAGCAGGGCCATGGGCCCGAAGCCCGCGCCCGCCTCCGTCGGGGAGAACCCGAGGGCGCTCTGGAGATAGAGCGCGGTGAAGAAGTAGATGCCGAAGACGCCGAACGACCACAGGCCCATCGACAACAGGCCGCCGCTGAAGACCCGCTCGCGGAACAACGTGAGGTCGATCATCGGCTGCGCCGTACGGGACTCGACGACGAGGAACGCGACGGCGGCCACCGCGAAGGCCGCGAACGCGCCGAGGATCGGCGCCGAGGTCCACCCACGCGACTCGCCCTCGATGAGCGCGTAGGTGAGGGCGAACAGCGCCACGGCGGAGGTGGCCAGGCCCGGCAGGTCGAGAGCCGAGCGCCCGGCCGCGGCCCGCTCGACCCTGATCGAACGCAGGCCGATCACGGCCGCGATCACGCCGATTGGCAGGTTGATCAGGAAGATCCAGCCCCAGTCGGCGTTCTCGCTGAGGAACCCGCCCGTGAGCGGGCCGATCGCGAGGGCCAGGGCGCCGACCGCGCTCCAGATGCCGACGGCCGTCGCCCGCTCGCGCTGATCGGGGAAGATCCGGGGCAGCAGGGCCAGCGTCGACGGGGTCACCAGTGCCGCACCGAGCCCCTGCACCGCGCGCGCCGCGATCAGCGTCTCCTGGCTCCCGGCGAGGCCCGCCGCCACCGACGCGAGCGTGAAGACCGCCAGGCCGCCGAAGAACGCCGTCCGGGGGCCGAAGACGTCCGCCAGGCGTCCGCCGGCGAGCAGCAGGCCCGCGAACACCAGGATGTACGCGCTCACGATCCACTCCAGGCCGGAGATCGTCAGCGCCAGGTCCCGCTGGATCGTCGGCAGAGCCACGTTGACCACGTTGTTGTCCAGGTAGGTCATGAACGTCGCGAGCGACACCGCGACCAGCGCCCACCATCGTCCGGACATGTGTCCTCCTCTTGTACGAGGTACATGTACGGCGTACATGTACGGTGCATAGGAGACCTTGTACGGCGTATAGTTGTCAAGTGCCGATGAGGTAGGGAGGCTGCGGGCCATGGCGCACGCGGAGCGGCTGAGCCGCCTGAGTCTGATCGAGAAGGCCCTTGAGCTGGCCGACGCCGAGAGCCTGGAGTCGGTCACGGTGCGGCGGCTCGCCCAGGAGCTCGGGGTGACGCCGATGGCGCTCTACTGGCACGTCAAGAACAAGGACCAGTTGTTCGTCTGCCTCGCCGACCATCTGCTCGCCCAGGTCACTCCCGAGTTCGACGCCGACGCGCCGTGGAACGCGCGGCTGCGGGTGATGGTCGAGGCGCTGATCGGGGTGATGCGACAGCACCGCTACATGCCGGGGCTGTTCGCGATGGTCGAGAAGCAGGATCTGTCGAACTTCAACCGCGCGACCGACACCGCGCTCGACCTGCTCTCCCAGGCCGGTTTCACGCTGAGCGAGGGCTACGCCGTCTCCACCTACCTGCTGCACGGCGCGATGGCCCTGGTCGACAACGAGCCCGGCTGCCCCGGCGCGGCCAGTGCGATGGAGGCGGCCGAGCTGCGCCGGCAGAAGCGGCTGACCCTGGAACGGCTCCCCGCCGACGAGTTCCCCCGGATCGTCGAATACGCCAGGGCGATGGAGGACGAGCCCGACCTCGACGCCTACTACGCCTTCGGCGTGGACCTCCTGATGTCCGGGGTCGAGGCGATGGCCGCGAAGAGGACGCCGAGCAGCGCGACGCAGAACAACACGAGATAGGTGGTGCGGAACCCCGTCATGAGCTGCCGCAGCGCGACCGGGGACACCTCCGAGAGCGTCCCCGCGTAGACCTGGTCGCGCAGCGCCGGCGCGACGGACGCGGTCAGCACGCTCAGCGTCGTCGCCACGCTGAGCACGACGCCGACGTTCATGATCATCAGGCGGAAGCCGTTCACCACCCCGCGGCTCTCCTCCGGCAGCGCGCTCATGACCTGTGTCGTGTTGCCGGTCAGGAAGGCGCCGCTGCCGCATCCGCCCACGAAGAGCCCGATCCCGATCACCCAGTAGGGCGTGGCCGGGCCGGCCGAGACCGTGAGGACGAGCAGCCCCGAGGCCGTGAGCGCGCACCCGCCCACCGACAGCGCGTACGGGCTCACCCGGCGGCCCAGCGCGCCCGCGAGGGGAGAGGCGAGGGTCATGCCCACGGGCACCGGCAGCACGCCCAATCCGGCGGACAGCGCGTCGGAGCCGCGCGCGGCCTGGAAGTAGAGCCCCGCGAGCAGGATCAGCGACGAACGTGCGAGCGCGTTGGCGAACGACGCCAGATTGGCGAACAGCAGCATGCGCCCGCCGAAGAGCGTGAGGTTCAGCACCGGGTTGCGGGCCCGGCGCTCCACGGCGAACAGCGCGGGGACGAGCGCGGCGGCGGCCACGCCGGGCAGCGGCTCGTGCTGACCGATGGCGATCAGCACGGCCGACAGCGCGGCGAACACGACAAGGTTGCCCAGCGCGTCCACGGACTGCCGGGGGCCGGCCGGGACCTTCCGCAGCACCATCGCGCCCCAGACGAGCGCGACCACCCCCGCCGGGACGTTGATCCAGAAGATCCACCGCCAGCCGAGCGTGTCCGCGATCAGGCCGCCGAGGGTCGGCCCGGCGAGCTGGGCCACCGAGAGCGTGGCCATGTAGACGCCCATCCCCTGACTGAGCCGATCGGGCGGGAAGGCGGCGGTGACGATCACCGTGCCGTTGGCGAGGATCATGGCCGCGCCGAGCCCTTGGAGCGCCCGCAGGGCGATGAGCACCCCGACGTCCGGCGCGATCCCGGCCAGCAGCGACGTCGCCGTGAACAGGGCGAACCCGACGAGGTAGACCTCCCGCCTGCCGAGCAGGTCGGCGACGCGGCCGAAGAACACCAGCGTCGCGGTGCTGATCAGCAGGTGCGCGAGCAGGATCCAGCTCGACGCCAGCGGCCCGGCGTCGAAGTGCCGTACGACCGCGGGGAGCGCGACGTTCAGCGTGCTGGAGCTGAGCCCGATGAGGACGAGGCCGAGCCCGGTGACGGAGCAGACCCTCCAGGCGTACCGGAGGGCCTTCGCATGCTCGGGAGAGCCGGGTTCCAGGGGGGTGTCGGCCATGGCGTCGATTCTGGCGTGCGGCGTACGTCTGGATTGTCCTGGGTGTGATCACCACGGCGCCGAGCCGGTTTGGAACGTTCTTGACCGCCCGGGCTTACGGATAGCGGAGATGCGCATACGTGATGTTTGGCCTGACAACCTCCATATCTCCCGGCGCGTGAATAACGTGCGCAACTTCTGTATTGCGCGCACCCTCCTGAGCCTCGGAAAGGGAAGTCTCGTGGCTATCAAGTTGCCGGGCGGACGCACCATTGGCCTGATGACGGCTGGTGCTCTGGCTGGATCGGTCCTGGTTCTGGGTGGCGCGGCCACCGCTTCGTCGGCGAGTGACGCGCCGTTGTACGCGTGTGTGAACAAGAACACGCGGTATATGCGGCTGGTGAATGCCACGACGACGTGCAAGCCGACGGAGACGAAGGTGTCGTGGAACAGGACCGGCCCGCAGGGTCCGGTGGGGATCGGCGGCACGGGTCCGAAGGGCGACGCCGGCGCTCAGGGGCCTCGTGGTTTCCGTGGTCCGCAGGGCCTGCGCGGTCCCGCCGGTCCGCAGGGCCCGCAGGGTCCCAAGGGCGCGGCCGGTGCTCCCGGCAAGGACGGCGCCCCCGGCAAGGGCGGCGCCCCCGGCAAGGACGGCAAGGATGGCGAGCGTGGTCCCGCCGGTCCGCAGGGCCCCAAGGGCGACCCCGGAAAGGACGGCGTCGCCGGCATCACCGTCAAGCAGAAGGAGTTCAGCTTCGGCTTGAGCAGCAAGAGTGTGACGCTGAGCTGTGGCGGCGGCTACGCCACGGGCGGTGGCTACCGGGGCACGAGCATCATCGGCGAGGTCCTCACCAACGGCCCGGTCCTCGACGGGAACGGCATGCCGACCGGCTGGGAGATCAAGGGCTCGATCGGCACCAAGGGCACCGCGTACGTGATCTGCGCGAGCGTCGGTGGGGGTGGCGGCGGTGGCAGCTCGTTCGCCGGCGTGAGCGAGGCCGGCGGCAGCAGGGGTGGCGACAAGTAGCTCGACGGGCGGACGGCGCGCCGACCCCGGCGGGAACGTCCGTCCGAGGCTCCGCACGGTGGAGGCGAGGCGGTGGAGTCTGGGGGGCTCCACCACTCTTGACCACTCGGCCTCACCGCCAGCGGAGATACGCATACGTGATATTCGGGATGACAACCGGCATATCACCTGACGCGTGATTCACATGTATAACTTCTGCGTTCCAGGCACTTCGCGTGCCTCAGAGAGGGAAGTCTCGTGGCTATCAAGTTGCCGGGCGGACGCACCATTGGCCTGATGACGGCTGGTGCTCTGGCTGGATCGGTCCTGGTTCTGGGTGGCGCGGCCACCGCTTCGTCGGCGAGTGACGCGCCGTTGTACGCGTGTGTGAACAAGAGCACGCGGTATATGCGGCTGGTGAATGCCACGACGACGTGCAAGCCGACGGAGACGAAGGTGTCGTGGAACAGGACCGGCCCGCAGGGTCCGGTGGGGATCGGCGGCACGGGTCCGAAGGGCGACACCGGTGCGCAGGGTCCGCGTGGATTCCGCGGCCCGCAGGGCCTGCGTGGTCCGCAGGGCGAGCGTGGTCCTGCCGGTCCGCAGGGCCTCAAGGGCGACCCCGGCGCCCCGGGCAAGGACGGCGCCCCCGGCAAGGACGGCAAGGACGGCAAGGACGGCGAGCGCGGCCCCGCCGGCCCGCAGGGAGAGCGTGGTCCTGCCGGCGTGCAGGGGCCGAAGGGGGACAAGGGTGACCGCGGTCTGACCGGTCCTCAGGGGGAGCGCGGTCCCGCGGGCCCGGCGGGCGCCAAGGGTGACACCGGTCCGCGCGGCCTGCCCGGCGAGAAGGGCGACCGGGGCCTCAAGGGCGACGCCGGTGAGGACGGCAAGAGCGCCTGCGACATCTGGAAGGGCCGCTCCTGCACCTCCAAGGACGAGGCCGACTTCCTCAAGTGGCTCAAGGGCCAGGGCGGCAGCGGCGGCGACGCGCCCACCCTGAGCACCCGGATGTCGAGCCAGAACATCTCCGGAAACAGCGGGACCGCCTCCTGCGCGAACGACGAGAGGGTCACCGGAGGCGGCTTCAAGGTCGGCTCCAGCAGGACCGTCACGGGCAGCTACATGAGCGGCAACGGCTGGACCGTCGAGCTGACCGGCAACGGCGGTGGGAACGGCAGCAACGGCCTCGTCTACGCCATCTGCACGAAGATCTCGTAAGTGCGCCGAAGCGCGCCGGTGGAGTCCGTGGGGGCTGCACCGGGCGCGCCACCCCTGCTTGCCGTACGCGACGAGGCGTTGGCGTACGGCACTGCGAAGGCCCTTCCGGAGGGGTTACCGGAAGGGCCTTCGTCGGTCTTCGGCGCCGGGGCGCGTATCGAGTCATGATCAATTGCGGAACACGTCCTCCGCGGAGGCATGGTCCGGTAGATCGTCTGAAGCGAGAAAACGTATCGCGGGCGTCTGTGCGCCGACAGTCACCTGCGATCCTGGCCCGAACGGGACACGAGCGGGAGCAGAATCCTGTCGACGACCGAGACGATGTGGTCCTCGGTGAGTGCCTCGCCGTCACGGACGATCTGCCAGTGGATGAGCAGCGCGACTGCGGCCGATACCTCGATCGCGCACTTCCCGTCTGACTCCTCGGACGGCGAAGGAGGGGGAAGATCGCCGCGCTCGACTGCGTGGGCGAGTACCTCTCCCACCAACCGATGCATCGAGTCGACGTAACGCTCACGGACAAGCGTGAAGATCTCCGGCTGGTGCCGGGCCGTGGCGAGCAGTGTGGCGACCAGTTCGTTGTGCGGCGCGCTGGTGCACTGCTCGACCTGCATCAGGGTTTCGATGAGTTCCTGACGGAGCTGGCCCGGGCCGATCCTGACCGCTCTGTGCCCGGCGGCCAGCGCGGCGTGATCCAACGCGTCCGCAGCGAGCTCGACGCGTGATCTCCAGCGGCGGTACACGGTCGCCTTTCCCACGCCGGCCCGTGCTGCCGCCTTGTCCATGCTCAGCGCGGGGAACCCGCCTTCGGCGAGAAGTTCGATCGCGGATCGCATGATCCGGGCGTCGAGCTCAGGGTCCCGGGCTGGGCCCGATGCGCCGGGCGGTCGCCGCCACGAGGAGTCGGTCTTCACCATCGCGGCATCCTTCCCGAGGCCTCCTGCCAGGAGGACTGCGCTGTGACGAGAGTTTAGCGGCTGCTAGGGTGAGCCAACCCGGAACAAGTTTGTCTCGGGTTAATGCGTGGGTCGATCACGGAGGTACAGCTGTGCGCGCAGTCGGATTCACGGAGTTCGGAGGTCCGGAGGTGATGCGGATCCTGGAGTTGCCAGAGCCGCACGCCGGTCGCGGCCAAGTACGGATCAAGGTGGCCGCGGCGGACGTCAATCCGTCCGACGGCGTCTACCGGTCCGGCTACGTGAAGGAGCTCAACCCCGGCGCGTTCCCGGAGTCCGACGCGTACGTCGTCGGGTGGGACGCCGCGGGCGTGATCGACGAGGTCGGCGACGACGTGCGCCCCGAGCTGACCGTGGGGACCGACGCGCTCGCTCTCGTGCTTCCGCAGCTGACGCGCGGGGCACAGGCGGAGTACGTGGTCGCCCCGGCGGAGTCGGTGGTGCGGGCGCCGCGAGGCGTGGCGCCGACAGCGGCGTCGACGCTGCTGATGAACGGGGTGACCGCGCGGCAGGCTCTGGAGTTGTTGGAGGTTCCCCCGGGCGCGACCGTCGCGGTGATCGGCGCGGCCGGTGCGGTCGGAGGGTTCGCGGTACAGCTGGCCAAGGCCGCAGGACTGACCGTGATCGCGGACGCGAGCGAACGGGATCGTGACCTCGTAGCCGCTCTGGGAGCCGACCACCTGGTGCCACGAGGGGACGGATTCACCGACGCCGTCCTGCGGCTGCGTCCGGACGGCGTGGACGGGCTGATCGACACGGCGCAGTTCACGGCGGCCGCGGGCGCCGCGGTCCGGGAGGGTGGGGTGGTCGCCACGCTGCGCCCTGCCACCGACGCGGCGGTCGACCGTGGGGTGCGCTGGCGCACCGTGGACGTCAGCAAGGACTTGGGTGACACCGGCGCCCTTGACCAACTGCGCGACCAGGCCGAGTCGGGCGTCCTGACGCTCCGTGTCGCGGCCACCTTCGCCCCTGAAGAGGCTGCCCAGGCGCACACACTCATGGAGGCCGGCGGCGTACGGGGGCGCCCCGTCCTCGTCTTCTGACCGCTCCCCAGGGGGACCGGGGACGCAGGGACGGACGTGAGGCTGCCGGGCCGGGTGAGGTAGACGCCATCGGGTCGATGCGGTAGCGCTCCCTCGCGGCCGAGCAGAAGGTAGCCCAGCGGTTCCCAAGCTCAAGCAGCCCCTCGGCCATGGCGCGTAGACCTCACCCGGACCGCCGATTGATCACAACTCGATAGGCACCCTAGGGTGCTCGGTCATGACCGAGCCCTCCTATCTGCGGGCCGCCCGAGCGGCCTACGACACCGTCGCCGCCGACTACGCCGATCGCCTTCGCCACCGGCTGGACGACGAACCGTTCGAGCGCGCGATGCTCGCCGCGTACGCCGATATCGTGCGGGCGTCGGGCGTTCCCGGGCCGGTGGCCGACGTCGGCTGCGGGCCCGGCCGGATCACGGCGCACCTGCACGCGCTCGGCCTGGAGGACGTCTTCGGTATCGACCTGTCGCCAGAAATGATCGCGGTGGCCCGGCGCGACCATCCGGGCCTGCGTTTCCGGGAAGGGACGCTGGCGGCACTCGACATCGCCGACGAGGCTCTCGGCGGCGTCGTCGCGTGGTATTCGATCATCCACACCCCACCGGAGCGGCAGCCCGCGGCGCTGGCCGAGTTTCACCGGGTGCTGGCCCCGGGCGGGCATCTGCTGCTCGCCTTCCAGGTGGGCGACGAGCCCTTCCATGCGGCGGAGGTGTACGGTCACCAGGTCGCGCTCGACTTCCACCGCCTGTCGCCGGACCGCGCGGCGACCATGCTGGCCGAGGCGGGACTGCCGGTGGTCGCACAGTTGGAGAGCGCACGCCGCGAGTTCGAGCGAACCCCCCAGGCCTACCTCATCGCCCGCAAACCACCCCAGTGACGAGACCAGAGGGCCCGCCAACCGAGGCGGGAGTCTCAGGCGACCTTCACCGAGTGATCTCCGAAGTCGGCCACCACGTCGAGCCTTCCACCCAGAGCCACTACATAGGAACGAAGCGTGTCAAGTCCACCGATCTGACCGTGCTCGATCTGGGAGACTCGTGCCTGGCTCACGCCCCTCCGTTCTGCCACAAGCTTCTGTGACAGCCCCAGGCGCTTGCGCATATCCGCCAGCTGAGCCCCACGCAGCTCTGCCTGTAGTTGCTCGCGGCTGGTTTCCCGGGCGGCGACCCGTTCTGGCGAGTCCCACTCAGGATCGATCTCCCGGATCGAGAAACCAAGCATGCACTTCGGCGTGCAGGGTAATTTCCCAGGTCATGCAGGCAATATAAATACGTCCTTATATCACTGGCTGGTGATTTCGGTTTCGAGGGGGAGGGGGGACGGGCGGTAGCGGCCGGAGAGGCGGGCGAGCTTGAGGCTGAGATGCAGGCTCAGCCGCTCCTCGCCGTCCCGGAGGTCGGTCTCCGCGAGTTCCTCGACCCGTCGGAGGCGGTAGTAGAGCGACGTACGGTGCAGGCGGAGCCGGCGGGAGACCGCCTGGGCGTTGCCGGCGAGGTCGAGGTAGATCTCCAGGGTCTCCAGCAGCGGCCGGTGCTGGGCCTCGCCCAGCATCCGGGCCAGCCCCGGATGGAGATTGCCGCGCGGCACTCCGGACAGCATGCGGTAGACGCCGAGGCGGTCCCACTCCGCGGAGCGGCCGAACTCCGGCACGTTCGCGACGACCTCGACGGCGTGCAGCGCCTCCTCGTACGAGCCGGCCGCGAGGGAGAGCGAGGGGCGTGGCGAGCCGACCCCGACCAGGACCGGCGTGCCGAGGGCCGCGTGCATCTCCTCGGGAAAGGCGGTGGTGCCCGCGGTGAGCAGTACGGCGTGGTCGAAGCGCACCAGGTGCAGGGGATGGTGCCTGGCCAGGCGCCGCCGCAGGGCCAGCAGCCCGCGCTCCAGAGTCAGCCGCAGGGTCTCGTCGGTCCCGCCGCATGCGGGCCGGGCGACCGCCACGGTCACGGGCGCGTTGTGAGGGAACGCGCCCGCCTCGATCAGGGGCCTGTCGGCGTCGGGCTCGCGGAGCAGCAGGCCGGTGACGGCCTCCAGCTCGCGGCGCGAGGCGAGCTCGGTGACCAGGCTCTCGTGGAACAGGGTGAGGGCGAGGGTGGGCGCGGCCTCCGCCGCGATCGCGATCTCCGGCTCGGTCATGGCCGGGGCCGCGTCGATAACCCAGAGGAAGCCGAGCGGCAGGCCGTCGTGCCGTACGGGGACGCAGACCCGGGGCAGCAGCCCCAGCTCCGGGGCGCCGGGCGTGCGCAGCGGCCTGGTCGCCTCGTGAATGCCCGCGGCGCGGAGGAAGGCGCGCACGTCGGGGGTGGTGTGGCGGCGGAGGATCGAATGGCGGCGGACGTCGTCCATCGGCCCGTCCTGCTCGCTGTACGCGACGACGCGCTGGCGGCCGTCCTCAAGCAGCAGGGGTCTTTCCAGGCGAAGCGCGAGGTCGTCCACGATTCGCTGCAGATCCACCACTCGGCCTCCACCTGGGCGCTTCGACATTTGTAGGAGAAGGCCCTGATGGTCTTCCCTACAAGTGACCGATGATCTACGTCAATAGTCTCTATAGCGTCATAATTCGTGAAACTCTCAAAAACGCTGTTCCCGGGCATAGTGGCGGCCATCGCGCTCGTCCCGCTCGCGCTGACGGCGGCTCCCGCCTCCGCGGCCCCCGGCGGAGACCCCGATCACCCCTGGCGCCGTGACCACTGGCCCCAGATCCAGCCCTGGCAGCGCGACCAGCCGGACGAGGTGCAGGCCCTGCGTGGCCGCGCGTCGCGCGTGGTCGCGCCGATCGACCCGCAGAACTGGAAGAACCCCGACCACATGACGTGGGCGGACTACAAGAAGATCCCGGGCACCGACTGGGCGAACCCCGCCGTCAAGGGCTCGTCGCGCACCTTCAAGGGTGCGCTCGTGCTGCTGGACTACCCCAACCAGCCGTTCGTGGTGACCCAGCCGCAGAACTCGACCGTGTTCGGCAACCCCAGCTCCCAGGCCCACGACATCCCCCGTGACCAGGTCGCCAAGTTCTACCAGGACTTCCTCAACACCCCCAACGAGCTCAACAGGGGCCACACCCTGCACGAGTACTGGATGGAGGACTCGGGCGGCCGGTACGGCGTCGACCTCACCGCGTTCGGCCCCTACACCATGCCGGGCAAGTCGTACGAGTACGCGATGGAATACCAGCGCGACGCGTGCCCGGCTGGGGACAACTGCAACAGGAACCTGCGCACGGACGGCAAGGCCGCCTGGGTCGCCGACGTCGGCCAGGACGTCGCCTCCCAGTACGACTTCGTCTTCTATCTGAGCGCCGGCCAGGACGAGTCGTCGACCTGGCAGGAGTTCGGCATGATGAAGTTCCCCACCAAGGAGGACGTCACCGACGACTTCGGCCCGCCGGACCCGAACCTGCCCAACTGGTCCAGGACCCGCTACGTGGACTGGACGTCCTGGGCCGCCGGCTCGACGTTCTGGCCCAACGCGAACATCGGCGTCGACTCCGTCCAGGCCGAAAGCTCCGGCCAGGGCGTCTTCGCCCACGAGTTCAGCCACATCCTGGGCGTCCTGGACAACTACAACAACCCGTACGGCAACCCGCCGGTCCGGTCCTACACCGGCATCTGGGAGATGCTCAGCCGCGGCAGCTTCAACGGCCCCGGCGGCCCGCACAGCCGCTGGCTGATCCCGCCGACGGCGGGCGCGTCGATGGGCGCACAGCACATGCTGCGCAACAAGATCAAGCTGAACATGGTGGACGAGCAGAACGTCCTGCGCCTGTCGCGTGAGGCGCTGCGCGACTCCGGCATGGTCGTCGCCACGGTGACCGCGCGCGAGGTCCAGCCGGGCAAGAAGGGCCTGACGGGCGTCAACATCTCCTTCGACACCGGCGACAAGTCCAGTGGGTCGTGCACCCAGCAGGCCAACCCGCTCTGCGACGGCGGCGGTTACGACAACTACACCGTCGAGGTCGTCGACCGGATGGGCAGCGACTCCTTCACCCCCGACTCCGGCGTGCTCCTGGCCAAGACCAAGAACCAGGACCGGGCGCCGTTCGAGTGGGTGATCGACGCCAACCCGCAGGACATCGACATGACCGACTACGTGCTGCCCGACGGCACCGAGGTCCCGATCACGATCGGCGACTACCGCCAGCTCGCCGACGCCCTCTTCCACGCCGGCACCGACTCGGGCAGCCAGTACGAGTACGAGGACGAGGCCAACCGCCTGCACTTCTACATCACGGACATGCAGCGCGACGCCAAGGGAATCCTGTCGTACACGGTGGCGATCAGGTCCCTCGACGGCTCGGGCCCGCAGAAGCGGGGCGTGAAGCTGCTGCCGGGCGCCGGCGTCCCCGGCGCCGAGAAGGGCGTGTCGATGTGCAGCTTCCCGCTGTTCAACACCGGCAAGGCCGCCTCCGCTCAGGGGCAGCACCCCGAGGACGTCAGCGCGTACCTGAACAGCGACGTCTACCGGCTGAAGGCCGAGGTCGAAGGGAACGGCTGGACCACGATCACGCCCAACGCCCTCGCGGCCGTCGACTTCGGCGGCAAGCAGACCGTCACCGTCTTCGCCCAGCAGTCCGCGGGCGGCAGCCGTCACGGCACGGTGAAGCTCACGGCCACCTCCGAGAGCGACCCGTCCAAGACGATGACCGCCACCTGCCACGTCAACGGTCTCTAGGATGACCGCGCCCGCCCTCCCGGCCACCCCTCCCGCCGTGTCGGCGGCGCCCTGTGCCGGCGCCGTGACCACCGGGCCGGGGTGCGCCGGAGGGCTCGGCGCCGCCGCGCGTCAGGCTCGGATCAGCGCCGCGACGGCGGCGTCCACGTCGGCTTCCGTCGTGTAGAGGTGGAAGGCGAGGCGTGCCGCGCCGTTGCGGACGGATGCGCGGATGCCGGCCGCCGCGAGCCGCTGGGCCGCGCCCGGGCGGCTGACGCTGACGATCGCGCTGTCGCCTGGCGGCATGCCGAGGCCTTCCCGGAACCGGTTGGCCAGCCGTACGTCGTGGTCGTTGATCGGACCGATGCCGATCTCCAGGAGCAGCTCCAGCGTGGGGGCGGCCGCGACGTAGGAGAACCAGGGGGCGGCGATGTCGAATCGCCGGGCGTCCTTCGCCAGACGCAGGGGCGGGCCGTACGACGCGTCGCCTTCGCCGGCGTACCAGTTGGCGGCGATCGGCCGGATGCGGTCGCGCACGGCCGGGCTCACGTAGCAGAAGGCGGTGCCGCGCGGGCACATCAGCCACTTGTACGCCGAGACGGCGAGGACGTCGAAGGGTGCCGCCTCCACCGGGATCCAGCCGACCGCCTGGGTGGCGTCGGCGACGACGAGTGCGCCGTGCGCCCGCGCCGCCGCGACGACCTCGTCCGCGGCCGCGACCTCACCCGTCGCGGACTGGACCAGGCTGAAGGCGACCGCGTCCGTGCGTTCGTCGATCGCTCCGGGCAGGTCCGCGGGCGGCACCGTACGTACGTCGAGATCGTGCGCGAGCCAGGGGAACAGGTTCGACGTCTGCTCGATGTCGGGGACGACGACACGCGAACCCGGCGGCAGCGAGGCCGCGACCGGGGCCAGCACCTGCGACGCCGAGGCGCCCACGGCCACGTCGTCGGCCGCTACGCCGACCAGCCGAGCGAACGCGGCGCGCGCGCGATTGGTGGACCGGTCCCACTTGTCCCAGCCGTTGGCCCCGCGACGCCACTCGGCCAGCGCGCCCTGTAGCGCCTCGAACGCCGGCTCGGGCGGTATGCCGTAGCTCGCGGTGTTCAGCCATCCAGGCTCCGGATCCCACAGACGTACCGCCTCGTCAAGTTTCACCTGGTAAGGCTAGCTCTGATCTTGACTCGTGCAGAGCTCGCCGCCGGCGAAGGCCGACGGCGAACTGGAGATCCTGCCGTACTCCGTCCGTCCGTCCGTCCGTCCGCCCGCTCGTCCGCCCGCCCGCTCGCCCGCGCCGCTCGGCACGCGTCGGCGGCGACCGTGACAGGCGAAGGCCCTTCCGGACGACGGATGATCCGTCCGGAAGGGCCCTTTCCTTCGATCGGAGTCAGCCGAAGACGCGCGGGAGCGCGGACGCGTGCACCTCGCGAAGCTCCTCGACCGGGACGTCGAGGACGCCCTCGACCGTGAGCGCGGAACCGCCGGTGAGGCCGAGCCCGGAGCAGGGAACCTCGTAGCGGGCGCACAGGTCGGCGAAGGCGTCGAACGCCTCGGGCCGCACGCACACCAGCGCCCGCGCGGCCGACTCGCTGAACAGCTCGACGAAGGCGTCCTCGCCCGGCAGGGTCACCGTGCAGCCGACGCCCTGGGCCAGGCACGACTCCGCCAGGGCGACGGCGAGGCCGCCGTCGGACAGGTCGTGCGAGCCCTCCAGCAGCCCGCGGGCCGCCGCCTCGGTCAGCACCGCGGCCAGGCCGCGCTCGGCCTCCAGGTCCGCCTGCGGCGGCAGCCCGCCCAGGTGCCCGTGGACGACGTGCGCCCACTCAGAGCCGCCGAACTCCTCGCGGGTCTCGCCCAGCAGGAGCACCCGCAGACCCGGAGCGGTGAAGCCCTGCCTGACCCGCTGGGCCACGTCGTCGATCACACCGAGCACGCCGACCACCGGCGTGGGGTTGATCGCGGTGGAGCCCGTCTGGTTGTAGAACGACACGTTGCCGCCGGTCACCGGCACGCCCAGGGTCCGGCAGGCGTCCGCGAGCCCGCGTACGGCCTCGGAGAACTGCCACATGACCTCGGGGTCCTCCGGCGAGCCGAAGTTGAGGCAGTTGGTGACGGCGAGCGGCGTCGCACCGGTCACCGCCACGTTGCGGTACGCCTCCGCCAGCGCGAGCTGGGCCCCCGTGTACGGATCGAGCTTGGCGTAGCGGCCGTTGCCATCGGTCGCGAGCGCGATGCCTCGCGTGGTCTCCTGCGCGCCCGGCATGACCTCGGAGATGCGCAACATCCCGGCGTCGGCGGGCTGGGCGAGGACCGTGTTGCCCCGGACATAGCGGTCGTACTGGGAGGTCACCCACTCCTTGGACCCGACGTTGGGCGAGCCGAGCAGCGTGAGCAGAGCCTCCCGCAGGTCCTCGGGCCTCGGCAGGCGCTCGGGGCCGTCGGCGTTGAGCGCCGCCTGCCCGTCCGGCTCGTGGAACGGGCGCTCGTAGACCGGTCCCTCGTCGGCGGCCGTGCCCGGCGGGATGTCGACGATGACCTCGCCGTCCCACGTCATGACGAGCCTGCCGGTGTCGGTGACCTCGCCGATCACGGTCGCCGGCACGTCCCACTTGTCGCAGATCGCCATGAAGGCCGGGATGTCGTCGGGCGTGACGACCGCCATCATGCGCTCCTGCGACTCGCTCATGAGGATCTCCTCCGGCCGCAGCGTGGGATCGCGCAGCGGGACGAGGTTGAGGTTCACCTCCATGCCGCCGGTGCCCTTGGCGGCCAGCTCGGTCGTGGCGCAGGACACCCCGGCCGCGCCGAGGTCCTGGATGCCGACGACCACGTCCGCCTGGTAGAGCTCAAGGCAGCACTCGATCAGCAGCTTCTCCATGAACGGGTCGCCGACCTGTACGGCGGGCCGCTTGGCCTGCGACTCGTCCTCGAAGGTGGCCGACGCCAGCACCGACGCGCCGCCGATGCCGTCCGCGCCGGTCCTGGCGCCGAACAGCACGACCTTGTTGCCGGGTCCCGGCGCGGTGGCCAGCTTGATCTGGTCCTTGCGCAGCAGGCCGACGCACAGGGCGTTGACCAGCGGGTTGCCGATGTAGCAGGGGTCGAAGACGACCTCGCCGCCGATGTTGGGCAGGCCGAGGCAGTTGCCGTAGTGGCTGATGCCCTCCACCACGCCCGGCAGCACGCGGCGCGTGTCGGGCTGGTCGGCCCCGCCGAAGCGCAGCGAGTCCATGACCGCGATCGGCCGGGCGCCCATCGACATGATGTCGCGCACGATGCCGCCGACGCCGGTCGCGGCGCCCTGGTGCGGCTCGACGTACGAGGGGTGGTTGTGCGACTCGATCTTGAAGGTGGCGGCCCAGCCGTCGCCGATGTCGACCACGCCGGCGTTCTCGCCCATGCCGACGAGCAGGGCCTCCGACTCGGGCGCCTTGGTGCCGAACTGCCGCAGGTGCACCTTGGACGACTTGTAGGAGCAGTGCTCGCTCCACATGACCGAGTAGATCGCCAGCTCGGAGCTGGTCGGACGGCGGCCGAGGATGTCGCGTACGCGCTGGTACTCGTCGTCCTTCATGCCCAGCTCGGCGTACGGCTGGCGCTCGTCCGGCGTCTCCAGCGCACGGCTCACACTGTCGGTGTTCATCGGTCGCTCACCGCTCCTCGTTCGCTCCCCATCACGCGTTCACCAGTCTCTTCAGGATGGAGGTGAAGAAGCCGCGGCCGTCGACGCTCGGCGCGCCCGTCAGCTCCTCGACCGCGTGCTCGGGGTGGGGCATGAGGCCGACGATGTTCCCCGCCTCGTTGGTGATCCCGGCGATGTCGTTGAGCGAGCCGTTCGGGTTGCCGCCCGCGTAGCGGAAGACCACCCGGCCCTCGCCCTCCAGCGTCGCCAGCGTCTCCGCGTCGGCCACATAACGGCCCTCGCCGTGCTTGATCGGCAGGACGATCTCCTGGCCTTCCGCGAAGTCCGCCGTCCACGCCGTACGCGTGTTCTCCACGCGGATGCGCTGGTCGCGGCAGATGTAGTGGAGACCCTCGTTGCGGGTCAGCGCGCCCGGCAGCAGGTGCGCCTCGCAGAGGATCTGGAAGCCGTTGCAGGTGCCGAGCACGGGCAGCCCGGCCTGGGCGGCCGGGATCAGCTCGGTCATGAGAGGGGAGAACCGGGAGATCGCCCCGCAGCGAAGATAGTCGCCGTAGGAGAACCCTCCGGGCAGGAAGACGGCGTCGACTCCCTTGAGGTCGTGGTCGGCGTGCCACAGGGGCACCGCCTCCGCTCCGGCCAGCCGTACGGCTCGCGCGGCGTCCTGGTCGTCGAGTGTTCCGGGGAAGGTGACGACGCCCACCCGGGCAGCGCTCATGACAGTTTTCCCTCCAAGGGTTCCCGCCAGGGCGGACGCCACCGTCATCGGGCCGGACGGCGGTCTGTGGCGGTACATCTCAGGGTATCGGAGCCGCCAAATCGGCTCCGCTCGCGGAGGCCTACTTCCGATCACCCGTCACGCCGGGTCCCCCGGGGCCCGGTGTGGGCGGAGCCGGGGTCCTCAGACCCCGGCGAAGTGGCAGTCGAGAGTGAGGTGGTGGGCGATGGCGTCCTCGTCCCAGTCGAGTTCCTTGCACAGGCGCACGATCGTGCCGCGCCCGGGCGTGATGTCGAACGAGAGATCGTCCACGACGGCACGCATGATCAGGATGCCCCGGCCGTTCTCGGTCTCCGCCGGCGGATATTGGCGGGGGATCATGTGCAGCCCCTCGCCTTCGTCGGCGACGCGCAACTCGCAGCGGCCGTTCCCGATGGTGGCCATGACCTCGTAGCGGTTGGCGGGACCACCGTGCCGCACCGCGTTGGCGCACGCCTCGGACGTGGCCAGGAGTATGTCGGACACGCACTCCTCGGTCACTCCGAGAGACCGCAGCGCGTCTCCCACTACCCGGCGAACCATCGGGATGCCGATCGCGTCCCGTGGCATCGCCAGTGAGAACTCAATGTCCACCGGACCCCTCCCCGGTGTCGAAGGTCACCAAGGTAGGCTTCCCCGATGAATCAGGGCTAACCGCAAAATCACGTCCCCGTTATTCAGTGCGCACCGGATAGGTGGCTTCGAGACGGACCGATGCCTGATTAGGGGTGGACACGCCGCCGGAATAGTGATGTGAAATGTGTCACTTCACCCTTCGACGCGGATAGTGAAGTCCTCGATCACCGTGTTGGCGAGCAGGGTTTCGGCCATCTTCCGGACATCCGAAAGCGCGGCCTCGTCGGCCGGGCCGTCCAGCTCCAGCTCGAACCGCTTGCCCTGCCGCACCCCGGAGACGCCGGAGAAGCCGAGTCGCGGCAGCGCCCGCGCGATCGCCTGGCCCTGCGGGTCGAGGATCTCCGGCTTGAGCATGACGTCGACGATGACGCGCGCCACGATGTTCCTCCAATTCGAGTGAGGCCCGCCGATTCGGGGAAATCCGCCCGTTCGGGGGTCCGTTTGGGGTCAAGCCTAGTGCCGCCCCGCAGGCTCGCCCCCGACGGGCCGGGACGCCCCGCCTCGCCGCCGGTCGTGCTCCCGCGGCAGGCTCGGCGCTCCGGCGGGACGAAGGGGCCGGCTCAGCTCCTGCGGCCCGGCGGGACGAATTCGTCCAGAGACAGGGCGAGCCACAACTCCAGGCGGTCGCGCGCCTTGCCGAGGTCGCGCCCGCAGACGCGCTCGGCCGTCCGCAGGCGGGCCCGCATGGTGTTGCGGTGCACGCCGAGGCGTCGTGCCGCGACCTCGACGCTGGCGCCACAGTCGAGGAAGGTCCTGACGGAGGAGGCCAGAGCGCCGCCGTGCCGCCGGTCGTGCTCCCGCAGCGGCTTGAGCACCACGTCGGCGAAGCGGGCCGCTCCTTCGGGATCCAGGGCGTCGCGCAGCAGCGCCCACGGCTCGAGGTCGTCGACGTGCGTGTATCCCGGGCCGCCGGCGAGAGCCGTCGCGTGCCGTACGGCGGAGGCGATCTCGCCGATGTCCCGTGCGCCGCACGCGCCCGCGCAGATGTCCAGGCCGGTGAGCGCGCTCAGCCGTTCGACCAGGGCGGGGCCGAGCCGGGGCGCGGTCTGCGGCACCACCAGGAGCAGCCCCCCGGCGCGCGGGCAGACGAACACCGTCTCCTCGGCGGCCGGGTCTCCCATGACGTCGCTCAGCGCGTCCAGCGCGGGATCGGCCAGCGGCGGCGCCTCGCCCCTGGCCACGGCCACGATGACCTCGTACGGCGGGGGTGGCATGGGGCAGATCTCGGCGAGCCGGCCGGCCGTGAACGGCGGTGCCCCCCGGCCGCTCGCGGCACGATCCCCGGTGGCGCCGGCCATGCCGTCGAGGACGGCGCTCAGCACGGCGGCGCGCTGGGCGTGCGCCCGGGCACGAGCCCGGTGCAGCCCCACCAGCTCGATCGCCAGCAGGCTCGCCGCCTGGTTGGCCAGGATCCTGGTGTGCCACTCGGTTGACGCGCCGTGGAGGGCGAGCCAGCCGCGGGGCGGCCCGGTGAAGCCGAGGCTCTGCACCTGGAGGACCCGGTCGCCCCGGTCGATCACCATCGAGCCGCGGGGGCCGGTGAGCTGACCGACCGCCTCCGCCGCCTCCGCATGCCACGGCCGGGCTCCCTCGGGATGGGACACGCGGGGCCGCCCCCGGGGATCGAGCAGGAGCGTCTCGCAGCAGGTGTGCTCGGCGAGCGCGCGGAGGATGCCGAGCGAGCCGTGCCGCAGCGCGGCCCGGGCCATCGCCTCCTGCGCCGCCGCAGCCCGCCGCTCGCCGCGGACCCGCTCGTCCGCGTGCCAGCGGGCCACGGCCTCCGCCACCGCGATGAACGGCGTCTTGCCGGTGATCTCCAGCAGGGGCAGCCCGAGCCGGTCCGCCGCCTCGACGATCTCGGGGGGAATCTCGGCCAGGTGCTCGTCCAGCGCGAAGGCAAGGGCGGCGCAGCCCGCCCGGCTCAGCCGCTCGACGTACTCGCCGCGTGCCCGCGCGGACGCGGGCAGCCCGAGCCCGACCGTCATGACCAGCTCGCCGCCGCGCAGCCAGGGCACGGGATCGGCCAGCTCGGTCGCATGGGCCCACCTGACGTGGTTGCCCTGTCCGCTGTGGCCCGCGATCAGGCGGATCTCCAGCATTGGCATGGTCAGCACGTCGGCGACGGTGAGCGGCATGACGTCTCCTGTGCACTTCGCCCGAGAAAGCCCCGACGATAGTGCAGATCGCCCACATTGCTCCTGTTTGGCCTGATCGTACGGTCTGTCCAACCCCCAACCCACGGAGGACCTCATGGACCGACGAACCCCCCGCCGGGCCGCGTACGCGGCCTTCATCGGAACCACAATCGAGTGGTACGACTTCTACGTCTACGCGACGGCCGCGGCCCTCGTCTTCGGGAACGTCTTCTTCCCGGCGTCCACCGATCCGCTGGTCGGCGTCATGGCGGCATTCGCGACGTACGCCGTCGGGTTCTTCGCGCGTCCCTTGGGCGGCGTGGTGTTCGGTCACTTCGGCGACCGGCTGGGCCGCAAGTCGGCCCTGGTCGTCACGCTGCTGATGATGGGCGTGGCCACCTTCGCCGTCGGGCTGCTGCCCACCTACGCCTCTGCCGGAGCGGTGGCGCCCGCGCTGCTGGTGCTGCTGCGGTTCGTCCAGGGCCTCGCGGTCGGGGGTGAGTGGGGCGGGGCCGCGCTGATGGCGGTCGAGCACGCCCCGGAGGGGAAGAAGACCTTCTACGGCTCGTTCGCCCAGCTCGGCAACTCCGCTGGCGCCCTGCTCGCGACCGGGGCGTTCAGCGTGATGACCTCGTTCGGCGACGCGGCCCTGCGCGGCTGGGCCTGGCGGGTGCCGTTCCTCGTCTCGGCGATCCTGGTGCTCGTCGGCATGTTCATCCGGCTGCGGGTCGAGGAGTCGCCGGTCTTCGAACAGGTCAAGCAGCGGCGCGCGAGCGCCCCCGCGGACGCCGCGGAGCTGCCGATCAGGGCCGTGCTGAGGTCGTCGTGGCGGCCAGTGCTGCTCGGCATCGGGGCGCTCCCCGTGGCCATCGGCGGCTACTACATCGCGACGACCTTCCTGCTCGCCTACGCGACCGGCGCGGACGTCGGAGTCGAGGAGCAGGTGGTGCTCAACGGGCTCAGCTTCGCCGCGTTCGTCGAACTCGTCGCCACGCTCGCCATCTCGTGGCTCGGAGACCGGGTCGGCGGGCGGCGGGTCGTCATCGCCGGGCTGGTCGCCGTGGCCCTGCTCGCGGTCCCGCAGTTCACCGTCATGGGGACCCGCGACACTGTCCTCATCTTCCTGATGCTGGGCCTCATGCGGCTGGCCATGTCCGCGACATACGGGCCGATGGCCACGCTGCTCGCGGAGATGTTCTCCCCGGACGTGCGCTACACGGGCATGTCGCTGGCCTACCAGGTGGCCGGGGCGATCTTCGGCGGGCTCTCGCCACTGGCGGCGACCGCCCTGGTGAAGGCCGGCGGCGGCGGGCCCGCGCCCGCCATCGGGCTGCTGATCGGGATGTGCCTGCTCAGCGTGGTCTGCCTGGCCGCCGCACCGCGCCACCGCGACACCCCGGCCGTCTCCGGCACGCCCGCCGTCTCTCAGTGATCCATTGGTTGGAGGAGTTCTTGTCCGCGATCGTCATCACCAACGCCAAGGTCCGCACTATGGACCCCGGTATGCCCCGATGCGAGGCACTCGCCGTGCGCGACGGCCGCGTCCTCGCCGTCGGCCGGCACGCCGAGGTGACGAGGGCGGCGGGACCCGGTGCGGAGGTGATCGACGCCGGGGGCCGCACCGTGCTGCCGGGGTTCATCGATCCGCACAATCACTTGCTGTCCACGGCCGAGTCCCTGACGTCCGTCGACGCGCGTTACCCGGCCGTGGCGAGCGCCGCCGACCTGATGGCGGTGATCGCCGAGCAGGCGCGACGTACACCACAGGGCCAGTGGATCAGGGCGTTCGGCATGGACGACGCCAAGTTTCCCGGTGGCCGGCCGTCGCGGTGGGACCTGGACGAGGCGACGACCGAGCACCCGGTGATCGTCTACCACGTCTCCGGCCACCACGCCGTGGTCAACTCCGCCGCGCTGGCATGGCGAGGGATCACCGCGGATGTGCCCGACCCGGCCGGCGGCGCCTTCCTGCGCGACGAGGGCGGCCGGCTCACCGGGATGGTGCTGGACTCCGCGATGCAGCTGCTGCTGCCGACCGCGGTGGACATCGGCTGCCACGGCCCCAACTTCCACACCGATCTCCCGGCGGAGCAGCTGCTGTCCTGGCTCGCCGCCGCCGGCGAGGCGTACCTGTCGGCGGGGCTCACGACGGTGTGCGACCCCCAGGTGTCCCGCCGGGAGCTGACGATCTACCGAGCCGCGCACGCCGCCGGCACCCTGCCGGTGCGTACGGTCTGCATGCCGCTGTCGCACATGCTGGACGACCTGACCACCCTCGGCCTGGCCGGTCCCTTCGGCGACGACATGCTGCGCCTGGGCGCGATGAAGTTCTACTGCGACGGCACGCTGCTCGGCGGCACCGCCCTGTTCAGCGAGCCGTACGGCGAGAGCGGCCAGTTTACCGGCTTCACCTATCACCGGCCCGAGCGGCTCACCGACCTCGTCCGCCGGGCAGCCGCCGCGGGCTGGCAAGTCGGCGTGCACACCCAGGGCGATCTCGCGATGGCCTACACGCTCGACGCGATCAAGGCCGCGGTGGCCGTGTCGGGAGACGACGCACGGCCGCGCATCGAGCACTGCGGCCACCCGACGCCCGGCCAGGTGCGGGAATTCGCCGCGCTCGGCGTCATCCCGGTCAACCAGCCGAACTTCCTGTACGACAGCGGGAGGGACTTCGTACGGCGGCTGGGGGAGCGCCGCGCCCACCGGCTCCAGCCGATGCGCGAGGAGATCGACGGCGGGCTCCGCCCGGTGCTGTCGAGCGACTCGTTCGTCTCCTCGCTGCGGCCGATGGAGACCGTGGCCAACGCCGTACGGCGGCGCACCCGGGAGGGCGACCCCATCGGCGCCGACCAGGCCGTCACGCTGGACGAGGCGTTGCGCGCCCACACCGCCGACGCGGCGTACGCGCTGCGGATGGAAGACCGCATCGGTTCCCTGACGCCGGGGAAGCTGGCCGACGTCGTCGTCTTGGATCACGATCTCGACCGCGTGGGCGTGGACGACCTCGCGGGCGTGAACGCGTGGCTGACCATGCTGGGAGGACGCGTGGTTCACCGCTCCTAGGAAGAGATCCCGGGGTGTGGCGTCTCACCATCCGGGAATCGGAGGAGTGTGGACGGGCGGGCGGGGACTTGCGCTCAGGGGTGTGAGTTCTGCCACGATGTCCACATATGCGCCCGGTCGCCCACCCCAGCGGCCGTACGCCCGACGACCCGGCCGTCCTGCGGGGGTGACCCCACCCGCGGGGGCCCGACACGCACAGGAGTGGCACGTGACAGCCGACGCCCCTCGTGGTGCAGACGCACCTCCGGAGCTCGTCCAACTGCTCACCCCCGAAGGGGAGCGGGTCGAGCATCCCGACTACGACATCGAGCTGACCGCGGAGGAGGTCCGCTCCCTCTATCGTGATCTGGTCCTCGTCCGCCGCATCGACCTGGAGGCCGTCGCGCTCCAGCGGCAGGGCGAGCTCGGCATCTGGGCCTCCCTGCTCGGTCAGGAGGCGGCCCAGATCGGCTCGGGCCGGGCGCTCACCGACGCCGACATGGCCTTCCCCACCTACCGGGAGCACGGTGTGGCCTGGTGCCGCGACGTCGACCCGGTCAAGCTGCTCGGCCTCTTCCGCGGCGTGAGCAACGGCGGGTGGGACCCGGTGGAGCACAACTTCCACCTCTACACGATCGTCATCGGCTCCCAGGCCCTGCACGCGGTCGGCTATGCCATGGGCATCCAGCGCGACGGCGCCGAGGCGGCCACGATCGTCTACTTCGGCGACGGCGCGACCTCCCAGGGCGACGTGAACGAGTCGTTCATCTGGGCCTCGGTGTTCAACGCCCCCATCGTGTTCTTCTGCCAGAACAACCAGTGGGCCATCTCCGAGCCGCTGGAGAAGCAGACGAAGATCCCGCTCTACAAGAGGGCGTCCGGCTTCGGCTTCCCCGGCATCCGGGTCGACGGCAACGACGTGTTCGCCTGCCTCGCCGTGACCCGCCGGGCGCTCCAGAACGCTCGCGAGGGGCAGGGCCCGACGATGATCGAGGCGTTCACCTACCGGATGGGCGCGCACACCACCTCCGACGACCCCACCCGCTATCGCCTCGCAGACGAGCTGGAGGCGTGGAAGCTGAAGGACCCCATCGAGCGGGTCAAGGCGTACCTCTTCAAGAACCAGCTCGCCGACCAGGAGTTCTTCGAGAAGATCGACGCCGAGGCCGACGCGCTCGGCAAAGACGTGCGAAGCCGGTGCCTCGCGCTGCCCGATCCACCCCCCAGGGCTATCTTTGATCACGTGTACGCCGGTGCCCACTCACTCCTCGACGAGGAACGCGAGCAGTATCTGACCTACCTGGCGGGGTTCGAACGATGACCACTCTGACTCTCGCCAAGGCGTTGAACGAGGGCCTCCGCCGCTCGATGGAGGACGACCCCAAGGTGCTCGTGATGGGAGAGGACGTCGGCAAGCTCGGCGGCGTCTTCCGCGTCACCGACGGCCTGCAGAAGGACTTCGGCGAGGACCGCGTGATCGACACGCCGCTCGCCGAGTCGGGCATCATCGGGACGGCGATCGGCCTGGCCCTGCGCGGCTACCGGCCGGTCTGCGAGATCCAGTTCGACGGGTTCGTGTTCCCGGCCGCCGACCAGATCATCACGCAGCTCGCCAAGATGCCGCTGCGGTCGCTCGGCACGCTCAAGCTGCCGGTCGTCGTACGCATCCCCTGCGGCGGCGGCATCGGTGCCGTCGAGCACCACTCGGAGTCGCCCGAGGCGTACTTCACCCACACCGCGGGCCTGCGGGTGGTCGCGTGCTCCAACCCGGTGGACGCGTACACGATGATCCAGGACGCCGTCCGCTGCGACGACCCGATCATCTTCTTCGAGCCCAAGCGCCGTTATTGGGACAAGGCCGACGTCGACCTCGCCGCCCCCGGCCTGCCGCTCGACCGCGCCCGCACCGTACGGCAGGGCAGCGACGTCACGCTGATCGCGTACGGGCCGATGGTGAAGACCTGCCTGGAGGCCGCCGCCGCGGCGGAGGAGGACGGGCGGGACATCGAGGTCATCGACCTGCGCTCGCTCAACCCCCTCGACGTGGACGTCCTGACCGAGTCCGTCACGCGCACCGGACGATGCGTCGTCGCCCACGAGGCCCCCGTCTTCACCGGCTACGGGGCCGAGCTGGCGGCGCGCATCACCGAGCGCTGCTTCTACAGCCTGGAGGCGCCGGTGCTGCGGGTCGGCGGGTTCTCCACGCCCTATCCGCCGTCACGGCTGGAGGACCACTACCTGCCCGACCTGGACCGCGTGCTCGACGCCGTCGACCGCACGTTCGCCTACTGAGGGGGGAGGGACTTCTCATGCTCCGTGAGTTCAGGCTCCCCGACGTGGGCGAGGGGCTGACCGAGGCCGAAATCGTCAAGTGGCACGTCGCCCCGGGCGACTCGGTGAAGATCAACCAGACGATCGTCGAGATCGAGACGGCGAAGGCCGTCGTCGAGCTGCCGTGTCCGTACGAGGGCACCGTTTCCGCCCTGCTGGCCGGCGAGGGCCAGACCGTGGACGTCGGCAGCCCGATCATCTCGGTCGAGGACGGCGTGGGTGGTGACGGCGCCGCCGCGGGCCGTCAGGCACTGGCGGACGACATGGTGCCGGACGTGCGGAACGCCGCACCGGCGAAGGAGGAGCGCCAGCCGGTGCTGGTCGGGTATGGCGTCAAGACGAGCGCCACCCGCCGCCGCCCCCGGAAGCCGGCCGCGCCCGCTCCGTCCGCCGTGTCCGTGCCGCCGTCCGCCGTATCCGTTCCGCGGGCGGCCGTGTCCGCTCCGCCGGTCGCCCCCGTCGTCGCCGCTCCGGCCGTTCCTGCCGCTCCGGCGATTCCGGTGGCAGGGGGCGTTGGTGCACCGCAGGGCAACGGCTCCGCGACGCCCGCGCGGGCGCGCGTCCTGGCCAAGCCGCCGGTCCGCAAGCTCGCCAAGGACCTGGGCGTCGACCTGACGACCCTCACGGGCACCGGCCCCCAGGGGTCGATCACCCGGGCGGACGTGGAGGCCGCCGCGGCGGCCCCCGCCCCCGTCGCGTCCGCCGTACGGCGGGAGGCTGGGGCGCGGGAGGAGCGCATCCCGGTCCGGGGGGTCAGGAAGGCGACCGCGCAGGCGATGGTGGCCAGCGCGTTCTCGGCCCCGCATGTGACCGAGTGGCTGCAGGTCGACGTGACCGAGACGATGGAGGCGGTCCGGCGGCTGCGTACGCTGCCCGAGTTCGCCGAGGTCAAGGTCTCGCCGCTGCTCCTCGTGGCGAAGGCCCTGATCACCGCGGTGAAGCGGCACCCGATGGTCAACGCCACGTGGACGGGCGAGGAGATCGTGGTCAAGCACTACGTGAACCTCGGCATCGCCGCCGCCACCGATCGCGGGCTGATCGTGCCGAACGTCAAGGACGCCGACGCGATGTCGCTGCCCGAACTCGCCTGGGCGCTGGGCGAGCTCACCGAGCGGGCGCGGGCCGGCAAGTGCCAGCCGGCCGAGCTGAGCGGCGGCACGATCACGATCACGAATGTCGGCGTCTTCGGCGTCGACGCCGGCACGCCGATCCTCAACCCGGGAGAGGTGGCGATCCTCGCCATCGGTCAGATCAGGGACATGCCCTGGGTGGTCGACGGGCAGCTCGCGGTCCGCAAGGTCACCACGCTGGCGCTGTCGTTCGACCACCGCGTTGTCGACGGCGAGCTCGGTTCGTACGTCCTGCGCGACGTCGGCGCCATGCTGGAGGACCCCCTCCGCATGCTCGCGTGGAGCTGAGCGGAGACCACTCAAGTCGGATGCAAGATCCGAACCAGTGAGGCGCAAGCTCGGATTCCTACCGTTCGCGTGTGATCCTCATACTGAGTGACCGGCAGGACAGCGCCGTGCGCCGTGTCCTCCCGGAGATCGTCCCCGTGGCCTGGTGGGACGGTGGTGAGTCCGCCGCCGGGTCACGGGCGACCGCGGTCGCGGAGGGCGAGCGCGTCGTCGCGGATCCGGACGGCGCGCGGGCGCCGGTGGAGGAGAGCGCCGGGCCGCCGGCCGGTGACGCGATCGCCGCGTGGCCGGCGGCATGACCGCCGTGCCGGCGACGGCGTTCGCCGCGGTCCTCGCCGAAGCCGTCGCACTGCTGCGCGGCCTGGGCCGCCGCCGTGCGGCCGTTCCCGAGGCCAGGACCCTGGTCACGGCGTGGGCGGCCATCCACCCGGAGGTGCGGGCCCGGCTTGTCGTCGGCCTGCGTCCGGGCAGCCCGCTGGTCGGCTACGACCTGCTCGTCGACCATCCGGAGGGCGGCACCGTCGCCCTCTCCACCTCGGCTCTTTTCACCTCGCTGGAAGGCGGCGTGCCCTGGCCGGCCGGGCACTCGGCCCACTGCGCCGCCGGATGTTGTGTTGCCGGATATCTGGTCACGGTCGACCGCGTGCGCCTGCCCGTCGCCGAGGCGCTCATGCTGCTGCCCGGCCGGCCGTACGGCGATCGCGACGTCCATGACGAGATCGTCGAGCAGTGCCTGCTGATGAACGAGACGCTGGAGGACGGCGAGCCCCTCGGCGACGCCGACATCCGGGCCGCCACCGAGGAGTTCCGTGCGGGCCACGGCCTGCGTGACCGCGCCTCCACGCTGGCCTGGCTGGCGGAGATGTCGCTGTCCGGCGAGCAGTTCGAGGCGTTCATCGCCGGGATCGCACGGCGGCGGCGCTTCCGGCGGCGCAAGGAGGCCGAGCTCGCGCCGGGCCACCTCGCCGCCCACCGCGGTGACTTCGACCGGGTGCGCGCGCTGTGGGTGACCGGCTCGCAGCCGATGAACGGGGATCTGCTGCGCGGCACGGGCGGTCTGCCCAGCGGCCTGTCGAACTACCGGGAGGCCGTGGTGACCGTCGGCGAGCGGTGGGCCAGGGACCTGCCCGCGCCCCTGCGGCACGTCCCGACCGGCACGCCGGTCGGCCCGGTGGCGTACGGCGACGGCTATCTGACCGGGATCGTGCTGGAGCGCCGGGTGGGGCGGGACGACCCGGAGACGCTGACCGCGGCGGGGGAGACCGCCTTCGGCGAGTGGCTCGCCGGCCGGCGCAGGCGCGCCTCCATCGAGTGGCACTGGCTGTGCGGCCCCGGCTGAACGACGCGAGGACCTGACAGCACGCGGCCGACGACCGGGCGCCGGCCTTCGCGGTCCGGCCGGGCTGGTCGTCGCCGCGTCCCGGGGTCCGGACGGGACCCGGGGCCTGCCGTCAGGCGGCGTCGAGCGCTTCGGTGATCTTGCGGGTCATGTCGGCCATGATGGGGCCGGGCTCGCCCTTCTGCGCCCGGGCGGCCGCTTCGACCGCGACGAGGACGGTGCTGCGGAAGTTGTCGGCCTCGGCCGGTGCCTGCCGCCTGAGCAGGTTCACCGATGCCGCCAGGGCCGGCAGCACGCGGTCGGCGAGCTCGGCCACAGACCTGCCGCTCAAGTCCATGCCCGTCGACTTCTCGGCGAGCACGTGCCCGACGAGGCCGGTAGCGGAGGCCAGGGCGATGGAGCCCTCGGTGGCGACCTTGTGGGGCGAGCCGGTGACGCCGGCGGCGGCCAGCAGCGAGACGGCGCCGTACGCGGCGGTCCGCAGGGTGATCTTGTCCTGGTCGGTGAGGGTGACGGACATGTCGTGGGGTCCTTTACATCTCGGTGCACGAATGGGGAGAGGGGTTCCGCCGGGCCCAAGGGGGCCGACGGAGGGAAGGCCGGGACGCGGGCTCGGGTCAGTCGATCGCCTGGTAGAGCGTGGTCCAGAAGTCGTGGATGAGCTGCATCGAGTCCGGGGTGGACGCGCCGACCTGGGTGAGCAGGAGTCCGACGAGCTGCTCGGACGGGTCGGCGTACGCCGCGGTGCCGCTTCCGCCGTCCCAGCCGAACTGGCCGACGGAGGCGTAGTCGCCGCGGTAGGTGCGCACCGCCATCCCGAAGCCCCAGCCGCCGTGCTGTCCCTGGCCGTGCGAGATGTGCACGTTGTCGACGGCCATCGCGTTGCGGGCGGCGTTCTGCTCGGGCGTGAGGCGGTTGGTGGTCATCAGTTCGACGGCCGGCCGGGACAGGATGCGCCTGCCCTTGTGGGTCCCGCCATTGAGCAGCATCCGGAAGTAGGCGTGGTAGTCGTCGACGGTGGAGACCAGCCCGCCACCGCCGCCCTGGAACGCCGGAGGCTCGCTCCACCGTCCTCCCTTGGCCTCGTCCCACACGAGGAACTCGCCGGTCTGGGGGTCGGGGGCGTAGAGGGCCGGCAGCCGGTCGATCTTGCCGGCGGGCACGTGGAAACCGGTGTCGGTCATCCCCAGCGGTTCGAAGACGCGCTCGCGCAGGAACTCCTCGAACGGCTGCCCCGTGACCCGGGACACCAGCACGCCGAGCAGGTCGCTGCCGATGTGGTACTGCCAGCGCTCCCCCGGCTGATACATCAGCGGGAGCGCGCCGAGGCGGCGCATCCACTCGTCCTGCTCGGGCATCGGCACCGGCAGGTTGGGCGTGAGCCCCTGCTCGAAGACCGCGTTCATGATCGGGGTGCCCAGCGACGTCATATCCATGCCGAGCCCGAACGTGGAGGCCAGCACGTCGCGCACGGTGATCGGCCGCCGCGCCGGCACCGTGTCGTCCAGCGGGCCGTCCACTCGTCTCAGCACCTGACGGTCGGCCAGCTCCGGCAGCCACGGGTCGACTCGGTCGTCCAGCCGCAGCCTGCACTCGTCCAGCAGGACCATCGCCGCCGCGACCGAGACCGGCTTGGACGTCGAGGCCATCCGGAAGATCGTGTCCCGGCCCATCGGAGCGCCGCCGTCATGACGCATCGTCCCGATCGCCTCCACGTGCGTCTGCCCGCCCCGGCTGACCAGGGCGACAAGCCCGGGAATCCGCCCCGAGTCGACATAACGCGTCAGCACCTCGCGCATCCTGCGCAGCCCGGTCGCGGAGAAGCCGCTGCCGCTGGTTTCCATCATGAATCTCCTCACACACATGGTCGATCTGCTTTATCGGACTCCCGCCGCGGCGCCACCGGCGCCCGCAATGTGTTCGGGAATCTCTGAACGACTGCGACACTACATTGCATTCATAAAACGGTCAACAAGCAAAGCGAGCACAAGTGCCATGTAAGCAACGGAGACAGGGAGGGTTGTTGCAATGAGATTGACACTGAACGCAATGGGCGGTCGGGCGTGCATTGCAATGGGGTCCGAGTGAATGCATACTGTGCAGCGTGCGAGCGCCGAGCTCCACGCGTGTCGGGAGACAGGGGACGAGCACCGATGCCCGGAGGCAGACTCACGAACGAAGACCGCCGGCAGATCGCCGCAGGGCTGGCCGAGGGCCTCGGATACGCGGAGATCGGCCGGCGTCTGGGGCGGCCCGCCTCGACGATCATGCGGGAGGTCACCCGCAACGGCGGACCCGGCGATTACCGGGCCGACCGGGCAGAGGATGCCACCCGGCAGCGTGCGCGCCGGCACAAGCAGGCCCGGCCTCCGGCGCCGCCGATCCCCGACGGCGGCCATGGGCGTGACCCCCGGGCGGTGCAGGACTTCACCGAGTCCTTCGTCGCCCTCCTCGTCCAGCAGGGATTGCCCCGGATGGAGGCCAGGGTGCTGGCCTGCCTGTACGTCACGGATTCCGGCGCTCTCACCGCCGCCGACCTGGTCCAGCGGCTCCACGTCAGCCCCGCCTCGATCTCGCACGCCGTCGCCTTCCTCGAACAGCAGGGAATGCTCAAGCGGGAGCGGGTCCCCGGCGCGCGGCGCGAACGCTACGTCATCGACGACGAGATCTGGCTCCGGTCCATGCTCGCGTCCCTGCAGATGAACGACGCCCTGGTGGCGGCGTCGCAGCGCGGAGCCGAGGTCCTCGGGGCCGCGACCCCGGCGGGTGCCCGCTTCGAGTCCTCCGCCGAGCTCCTGTCCCTCGTGAGCGAGGCGTTCCGGCAGGTCATCGAGCAGTGGCAGAGCGGGAGCACTCCTCATCCGGCCCACCCGCCCGTCGAGTGACACCGACTCCCGCCGAGTAGCCGGCCGGGCGCGAGCGCGCCCGGCCGGCCCCCGGCACCCACCGCGCCTGCTACCCGCGCCGCCGGTGATGAGAGGATGAGCGCCGTGAAAAGCGTGGCCGCCCGGCCGCGTGCGTCTCATCCCAGGGGGAGTGCATGTTCCGCCACGTCGTGCTGCTGAAGTGGACCGAGGACGCCACCGAGGAGCAGTGGGCCGAGGTGGCCAGGCGGCTGAGCACGCTGCCGGATGCCATCCCCGAGTTGCGCTCCTACCAGATCGGCCACGACGCGGGCGTCAACCAGGGCAACTTCTCGTTCGGCGTGGTCGCCGACTTCGACTCCGCCGAGGACTACATCGTCTATCGCGACCACCCGGCCCACCTGGCGGTGATCGACGAGTGCATCGCGCCGATCCTCGCCGACCGTGCGGCCGTGCAGTACGTGCTCTAGAGGTCTCCAGTGTCGTGCGGGCGCGTCTCCGGTCCGCCCTCGGCGGGCGGCCGGGGTCACGCCCGCGCGTGCAGTGATTCGACCGCTTCGACCAGAGGGGCGAGCTGGGGGTCCCGGGCCGCCTGGTCGAGGGCTTCCCGCAGGGCGGCGTCGTTCGTGGGCCGGGCCTCGGCGAGCAGCGCCAGGCCCGCGGGGCTGACGTCGGTGTAGATCCCACGGCGGTCGGTGGGGCACAGATAGCGGGTGAGCAGTCCCCGCTCTTCGAGCCGGGTCACCAGGCGCGTCGTCGCGCTCTGGCTGAGCACCACGGCGTCGGCGACCTGCTTCATCTGCAGGTGGCCGCCGGGGCCGTCGTGCTGCCGGCTGAGCGTCTCAAGCAGGGAGTACTCCCGCACGCTCAGGCCGTGCTTGCTCTGCAGGGCGCGCTCGATGTGCGCCTCGATCTTCTCGTGCAACAGGGAGAGGGCGCGCCAGCCCTGCGCGAGAGCGGTGAGGGCGGGATCCGTGGCCGTCATCGGCTCTCCTCCGTTCGCATGTGACTCAGTCGAGGATACTCCACTCCCGCAATAGCCCGCGCTTGCAATTATCCAGCGCTTGCAACTATTGTCTGCGCCTGTTACTTGCTCACGCAATCGTTGGGGGACTTCATGCCTCTCGCACTCCTGGCCCTCGCCATCGGGGCCTTCGGGATCGGGACCACCGAGTTCGTGATCACGGGATTGCTTCCGCAGGTGGCGTCCGAGCTCGCGGTCTCGATCCCGACCGCCGGCCTGCTCGTCACGGGGTACGCCCTGGGTGTCGTCGCCGGCGCTCCGCTGATGACCGTGCTGGGCACCACGATGTCCCGCAAACGCATGCTGATGCTGCTCATGGCGTTGTTCATCGCCGGAAACCTGCTCTCGGCCCTCGCGCCGGGCTTCGGGGTGATGCTGGCCGGCCGCGTGATCGCCTCGCTCGCGCACGGCGCGTTCTTCGGCATCGGCTCCGTCGTCGCGGCGGAGCTGGTCGCCCCGCACCGGAAGGCCGGCGCGATCGCTTTGATGTTCACCGGCCTGACCGTGGCCAACGTTGTCGGCGTACCCCTGGGCACCCTGGTCGGCCAGGTCGCCGGCTGGCGGACGACCTTCGCCATCGTCGCCGGGCTCGGCGTCGTCGGCCTGCTCGGTGTCGCCGCGCTCGTGCCCGAGATGCCGCGGCCCGAGGGCGTGCGCCTGCGTCACGAGGTGGCCGCGCTCCGCGACGTCCAGGTGCTGCTCGCGATGGGCATGACCGTGCTCGGGTTCGGCGGCGTCTTCGCGGCCATCACCTACATCGCGCCGATGATGATCCGGGTCACGGGTTACCCCGAAGGGGCGGTGACCTGGCTGCTGGTGCTGTTCGGTCTCGGCATGGTCGCGGGCAATCTCGTCGGGGGACGGTTCGCCGACCGGGCCCTGATGCCCATGCTGTACGTCTCGCTGGGGGGCCTCGCGATCGTCCTCGCCGCCTTCACGCTGACCGCGCACAGCAAGATCCTCGCCGCGGTGACCGTCGCCCTCGTCGGAGCGCTCGGCTTCGCCACCGTGCCGCCGCTGCAGAAGCGCGTGCTCGATCTGGCCCACGGCGCGCCCACGCTGGCCTCGGCGGTCAACATCGGCGCCTTCAACCTCGGCAACGCCCTGAGCGCCTGGCTCGGCGGCCTCGTCATCGCGGCGGGCCTGGGCTACACCGCGCCCAACTGGGTTGGCGCCCTCCTCACCGCCTCCGCGCTCGTGCTCGCCGTCCTCTCGGCCGCCCTCGAACGCCGCTCCGCCGTGGTCGTGGCCGCCTGACCTGCTCTTTCGCGCGCCCGGGCCTGCTCATGCGCCCGGGCACGCTCATGCACGTGCCCTGCCGGACGATCACCGGTGCCAGGCGGTGACGGGTCCGTTCTGTGCCGCTTGCTGGAATCTCATTTCGCCGCACACTTTCACCCGCCAGCCTGTGCGAGATCAAGGCCGTTCCAGATAACGATTCAGATACGCGAAGCTGGTTCAGAATTGTGAACATCCTGTGACCTGCGTCACGATGGCGATCCGTTCTCCCGTACGCCCGTGACCTGCGAACCCGCCATTGACGGCGGGCGGGAGGCGGGCGCATCGTAACGAGGCCAGGCGGTTGTCGGTCCGGGTGCCGCCGTTCACCCGGAGGTACGACGCGCGTGAACCCTTTGGACTGGTACGTTCTGGGCGCCTATTTCATCGTCATGGTCGCGATCGGCGTCTACTCCCACCGGCGTATCGGCAACATCAGTGACTTCTTCACCGCCGGGGGCAAGATGCCCTGGTGGCTGGCCGGCATCTCGCACCACATGTCCGGCTACAGCGCGGTCATGTTCACCGGGTATGCCGGAATCGCTTACCTCTACGGCGCCACCTCGTATGTCACCTGGGCCTTCCCCATCGCGATCGGCATCGCGATCGGCTCGGTGCTGTTCGCCCCGCGGCTGAACCGGATCCGGTCGAAGCTCAGGGTCAGCTCGCCGCTGGAGTTCCTCGCCAAGCGCTACAACGTGCCGACCCAGCAGGCGCTCGCCTGGTCGGGCGGCCTGCTGAAGATCGTGGACGTCGGTGCGAAGTGGGCCGCGATCGCCACGCTGCTGTCGACGTTCACCGGCCTGTCGCTCAACCAGGGCATCCTGATCACCGGCGTCGTCACCGCGATCTACTGCACGGTCGGCGGCCTGTGGGCCGACGCGCTCACCGACTTCGGGCAGTTCGTCATCCAGCTCCTCGCCGGCGTCGTCATGCTGATTGCCGTCCTCGCCAAGCTCGGCGGCATCGGCGCCATCGGCGGGATGTGGGATCGCCTGCCGGAGGGGCACGCCCAGCCGCTCAACGGGCCCTTCACCGTGACGTTCCTGCTCGCGTTCCTGTTCATCAAGACGTTCGAATACAACGGCGGCATGTGGAACCAGGCCCAGCGCTACATGGCCGCGCCGAGCGCGGCGGAGGCGGCGCGCGGCGCCCGGCTGTCGGCCGTGTTGTGGGCGATCTGGCCGCTGCTGCTGTTCTTCCCGATGTGGGCCGCGCCGCTGCTGGTCCAGGCGGCCAAGCCCGACGCGAGCGACTCGTACGCGCTGCTGACCACCCAGCTCATCCCGCACGGCCTGCTCGGCCTGGTGATCGCGGGCTTCTTCTCGCACACGATGGCGATGGCCTCCTCCGACGCCAACGCGATCGCGTCGGTCTTCACCCGCGACGTGATCCCGGTGCTGTCCCGTGCGGCGCGGGCCTGGAACACCAGGGCCGCACTGGTGGCGGCCCGGGTCACCACGGTGGCCTTCATCGCGCTGTCGATGGCGGTGGCCACCCAGGTGAACAGCCCGGTGCTGAAGGACATCATCACGGTCGTCATCAAGTGGGTGGCCGGGCTCATGGGCCCGATCTCGATCCCGCTGCTGCTCGGCATGCTGCCGTTGTTCCGCAGGTCGGGCCCGACGGCCGCGCTCGTCTCGTGGGCGGCGGGCCTGTTCGTCTTCTGGCTCACGAACTATGGCATGAGCGGCGTCTCGACCGCCGTGGCGACGGCGGCGCCGGTGGCCACCTCGCTGGTGCTCTTCACGATCATCGGCTTCATCCGCCCGGAGAACACCCCCGAGCGCGAGGAACTGCTCCAGACCGTCAACACCGACGAGGACAGTGCCGCCCGGCCGCTCCCCGCTTCTGCCTGACACAGGCGTCCACGTGAGTCGCGGCCCCGAACGCGGTGCGGCCGCCGGCCCCGGCACACAGGCGGCGGCCGCACCGGCGGATCAGAAGGACTCTTCCGGCAGTTCCATGAGGTCCTGGCCGGTGGCGGCGAGCACGCGACGCTCGGCGGCCAGGCGCGGGAGCACGGTCTGCGCGAAGAACGAGGCCGCCGCGACCTTGCCCGTGTAGAACGCCTTGTCCTCCTCCGAGGCGGACAGGGCGTTCAGCGCGACCTCGGCCTGGCGCAGCAGCAGCCAGCCCAGCACCAGGTCGCCCAGCGACATGAGGAACCGGGTGGTGTTGAGTCCGACCTTGTAGACCTCCTGCGGCGTCTCCAGGGAGGCGATCGCCCAGCCGGCCATCGTGTCGGCCATCGCCTTCACCTCGTCGGCCGCCTCGTCGAGCAGGCCGCGCTCGACCTTCAGCCGTCCGTTGCCCGCCTGCGAGGCGGCGAACGCCTTGATCTCGCCGAGCAGCGACCCCAGCGCCGCGCCCTGGTTCTTCAGGACCTTGCGGAAGAACAGGTCCTGGCCCTGGATCGCGGTCGTGCCCTCGTACAGCGAGTCGATCTTCGAGTCGCGGATGTACTGCTCGATCGGGTAGTCCTGCAGGAAGCCCGAGCCGCCGAGCGTCTGCAGCGAGCGGGCCAGCAGCTCGTACGACCGCTCGGAGCCGACGCCCTTGACCAGCGGGAGCAGCAGGTCGTTGAGCGCCTCGGCGGCCTCGTCGCGGCGGCCCTCGAACTCCGCGATCTGGATCTGGTCCTGGATCGTCGCCGTGTAGAGGACCAGCGCCCGCATGGCCTCGGCGTACGACTTCTGCAGCATGAGCTCACGGCGTACGTCGGGGTGGTGGGTGATCGTGACACGCGGGGCGGTCTTGTCGCCCGAGCGGGTGAGGTCGGCGCCCTGCACGCGGTTCCTGGCGAAGTCGAGCGCGTTGAGATAGCCGGTGGACAGCGTGGCGATGGCCTTGGCGCCCACCATCATCCGGGCGTTCTCGATCACCATGAACATCTGCCGGATGCCGTCGTGCACGTCGCCGACCAGATAGCCGATGGCCGGGTGCTTCTCGCCGAGCGTGAGCTCGCAGGTCGTGGAGACCTTCAGGCCCATCTTCTTCTCGACGTTGGTGACGTAGACGCCGTTGCGCTCGCCCAGCTCGCCGGTCTCCAGGTCCACCAGATATTTCGGCACGAGGAACATCGACAGCCCCTTGGTGCCGGGCTTGGCGCCCTCGGGCCGGGCCAGCACGAGGTGGAAGATGTTCTCGGTCATGTCGTGCTCGGCGCTGGTGATGAAGCGCTTGACGCCCTCGATGTGCCAGGTGCCGTCGGGCTGCTGGATCGCCTTCGTACGGCCCGCGCCCACGTCGGAGCCGGCGTCGGGCTCGGTGAGCACCATGGTGGCGCCCCAGTGCCGGTCGACGGCCATCTGGGCGAACCGCTTCTGCTCGGGGGTGCCGAGTTCGAAGAGCAGGCGGGCGAAGGCCGGGCCGCAGGCGAACATCCACACGGCGGGGTTGGCGCCGAGCACCATCTCGGCCATGGCCCACACCAGGCTGCGCGGGGCGGGCGTGCCGCCGAGCTCCGGCTGCAGCTCCAGGCGCCACCACTCGGCGTCCACCCAGGCCTGGTAGGAGCGCTTGAAGCTCTCCGGCATGGTCACGCTGTGGGTGGCGGGGTCGAAGACGGGCGGGTGGCGGTCGGAGTCCTCGAACGAGGCGGCCAGGGGGCCGGTGGCCAGCCGGTTGACCTCGTCCAGCACGCTTCGCGCGGTGTCCTCGTCGACCTCGGCGAACGGGCCGGTGCCGAGGATCTCCCTGCGGCCGAACACCTCGAAGAGGTTGAACTCCAGGTCGCGGACGTTGCTCTTGTAGTGACCCATCTGTGTGCGCTCCTCGAACCGAACCCGGGGGTAACGTACTGGTCGGTAACTCTAAACGAATGCTACCCGCGAGTAACCGGCGATATCCATGGTCTGTGCCATACATCGCACGGTTTGGTGACGCACAACAGGTATGGTCCCGTTGTGAGAAGACCGCGATCCGCGGTCGTCCCGGACGAGGTGCCCGCCGTACCCGGCCCAGCGAAGACGGTGGGCGGAAGGACATGGACCAAGTTCTGCAGATCGCCGGCGCCGTTCTCATCCTCGGCGCGTTCCTGCTCTCCCAGATGAACGTTCTCGACAACCGTTCGAAGATCTACCTGGTGCTCAATCTCGTCGGCTCCGCGGTGCTCGCGTGGCTCGCGTACGCGGGCGACGACTGGGGGTTCCTGCTGCTTGAGGGCGTCTGGGCCCTGGTGTCGGCGGTGAGCCTCGTCCGCGAGCTGCGGCCACGGCGGACGGTTCAGCGGACGGCCGGGCGCGCGGCCACGTAACCTGCTTGACACTGTTGATGGTGTCGCGCTTGGCTGGGCGCATGATTGAGATCCAGACGATGACGATCGACTGCGCCCGGCCGTACGAGCTGGCCCAGTGGTGGAGCGAGGCCCTGGGCCGGCCGCTCGTCGACTCCGAGCCGGAGGACGACGAGGTCGTGCTCGACCGTCCGGGCGGCCCTCCGCACCTGCTTTTCATCCGGGTGCCCGACGGCAAGACCGTCAAGAACCGCCTGCACCTCGACCTGAGGCCCACCGGAGACGGCACCCGGGATCAGGAGGTGGAGCGGCTGCTCGCGCTCGGGGCCAAGCCGTACGAGGACCATCGGACGCCGGACGGCGCCGGATGGGTCACGCTGCTCGACCCCGAGGGCAACGAGTTCTGCGTCTGCCGCAGCGCGGCGGAGCGGCAGGCCTGAGGCTCAGGCGCCCTTGGCCCGGCCGCGCATCGAGAACGTGAGGACGGCGGTGATCAGCAGCACGAGCGCGCCGCCCCACAGCGCGTCGAAGGCCGCGCCGAAGATGCCCTCGCGGTCGACGATCAGCTGCACCGGGTACATGAGGGCCGCCGCGCCGAGGCCCGGGTAGAGCGAGAAGCGCCAGGGGTGGCGCAGCGCCCACAGGCGGGCCTGCCGGGTCACCCGGTCGCCGACGTCCGGCTTGGAGATCGCGCCGATCGCCGCGACGAGGGCGAACACGGTGATCCCCGCGCACAGGGCCCATGTCAGGTCGGCCGGGCCGGGCAGGATGACGCCCAGGATGAAGCTCGTGGCCGCGACCGCCCCACCGGACGTCGCCGCGGCTCGCCAGGGCGCGCCGCGCAGGGCCGCGCCGGCCAAGGACATCTCGTCCATGCGGGTCAGTTCGTTCATGACTACAGCGTGCCTTTTCGGGCGTTTCCGCGGCATCGGGGAAGTCCCTGAGCCGCCCCTGACACCCCCCGGTTAGGCTCCCCGGCATGGATCTGCAGTTTCGTACGGCCCGGCGTGAGGACGTCCCCGTCATCGTGGCCATGATCAACGACGACCCCATCACCGCCGCCCGCCCGTCTTCCGGGGAGCTCGACTACTACGCCGCCTTCGAGGCGGTGGACACCGACCCGCGCAACGAGCTGATCGTCGTGGAGTCGGACGGCGAGGTGGTCGGGACCATGCAGCTCACCTACATCCCCGGGCTGTCGCGGCGGGGCGGCGAGCGCGCGCTGGTCGAGGCGGTCAGGGTCGCCGTGCCCCACCGCAACCGGGGAATCGGTCGCGCGATGATGCGGTGGGCGATCGAGCGGGCCCGGGAGCGCGGCTGCGCGCTGGTGCAGCTCACCTCCGACAAGGCCCGCACCGAGGCCCACCGCTTCTACGGCTCGCTCGGCTTCGCCGCCTCACACGAGGGGTTCAAACTCCTCCTCGGATGAGAGCGCGGCGACGTCGACGAAGTTGTCGTGGTAGACCGGGCCCCGGCCCATGTCGGCGTCCCGCTCCTCCACCAGCGCGTTGGGGTTGGCGCCGCCCGCCAGCTTCGGCCAGTGGCCCTTCGGCGCCGCCACCACCCCCTGCGCCACCCGGTCGCTGACCTCCACGTACGCCCGGAACTCGCCGTTGCCGTTGAAGACCCGGGCGGCCTGCCCGTCCACGAGGCCCCGCGCCGCGGCGTCGGCCGGGTTGACCATCACCCGCGGGCCCTTCGAGCGCTTGCGCAGCTCCGGGTTGTTGGCGAACTGCGTGTTGAGGAACGTGTGCGCGGCCGGGGTGATCATGACGAGCGGGTGCGGCCGCTCGGCGGGAGCCGTACGGGCGGTGAACGAGGGGACGTATCCCGCCACCCGTGGCAGCCCGGCGGCCTCGGCCTTCGCGGAGGCGAACTCCAGTCGTCCGCTCGGCGTCGGGAAACCCTCCGTGAACGGCACGAACGGCTCGGCCACCCGCAGCCGCGCCCACCCCTGCTTGCGGCACTCCTCCACCGAGATCCCCACCTGGGCGAGCGTCTGCTCGGCCAGTTCGAGGTCGCTGTCATAGAGGGACGGCTCGGTCAGGCCCATCAGCCGGGCGAGCCGCCGGAAGGTCTCGGTCGTGGAGAGGCACTCGCCCGGCGGCTCGACGGCGGGCTCGTTCCACACCATGTACATGTGCCCGTAGCCGTGGTGCACATCGAGGTGCTCGATCTGCATGGTCGCGGGCAGCACGTAGTCGGCGTAGTCGACGGTGTCGGTCGGGAACTGCTCCATCACCACCGTGAACAGGTCCTCCCGCTCCAGCGCCGCCCTGATCCGGTTCTGGTCGGAGGTCGACCCCATCGGGTTGGCCGCGTAGACCCACAGGCACTTGACCGACTCGTCCAGCCCGTCGGCCAGCCGGGTCATCGTGAGCGTACGCACGGGGTGGGGGAGCAGGTCGTCGCGCGGGTCGGGGCCCTTGGGGGCGTATCCCGAGGTGGAGTAGGCCACGCCGCCGCCCGGGTAACGCCAGTCGCCGGTGACGCCGGGAATGCAGGCGATCACCCGCATCGCGGCCCCGCCGCCCTCGTGCCGCTGGATGCCCATCGTGGCCCGGATGCCGGTCGGCCGGGTGTGCGCGAGCCTCACGCCGAGGGCGCGGATCCGCTCCTCGGGCAGGCCGGTGATCTCCGCCACCAGCGCCGGGGGATGCCTGCGGATCTCGGCCTCGAACTCGTCCCAGCCGGTCGTGTGCTCCTCGATGTACGCGCGGTCCTCGGCGCCCTCCTCCAGCACGACGTGCAGCAGGCCGAGCGCGAGCGCGGCGTCCGTGCCCGGCCGGATCGGCAGGTGCTCGTCCGCCTGGTCGGCCGTACGCGTGCGGATGGGGTCGATCGCCACGACGTACGCCCCGGCGGCGCGGGCGTCCTGGACGAACTTCCACATGTGGTGTCCGCTCGTCAGCGTGTTGGTGCCCCACAGCAGGATGAGCCGCGACAAGGCGAACGTCTCCGGGTCCATGCCACCGGGAGTCCCGTTGACGTAGCGCAGCCCGTCGTTGCCGGCCCGCGCGCAGATGTTGAGGTCATGCCGCGACGCGCCGAGGGCGTTCCAGAACCGCCGCCCGGCCTGGCCCGACTCGCCCTGGACATAGCCGAGCGTCCCGGTGCCCAGGTAGGGCCAGATCGCCTCGCCGCCGTGCTCCTCGACGATCGACGCCAGCTTGGCGGCGATCTCCGACAGCGCCTGGTCGAGGCTGATCCGCTCGAACTGCCCGGATCCCTTCGGCCCCACCCTCTTCAACGGGTGCAGGATGCGGTCGGCCGACCGCACCTGCTCCAGATAGCGGTTGACCTTCACGCACAACGCCCCCCGCGTGTAGGGGTGGTCGCGGTTGCCGCGCAACCCGACGGCCTCGCCGTCGCGCACGGTGACGACCCAGGAACAGGTGTCGGGGCAGTCGAGCGGACAGGCGCCGAGGACGGGTAGCGACGTGCTCATGGCATCGACGTTAGCGTGCGGCCCACAATCGGTCTCTACCGGATTTCCCCCACATGGGCGATGTTCGCGGCGTCCTCGGGATCGGTGCTCGGCGACCCGGAGAACCAGGCGTCCAGGATCTCCGTCAGAACCTGCCGGGAGGTGAGCCGGAGACTGAGCGCGAGCACGTTGGCGTCGTTCCAGGTGCGGGCGCCCGCGGCAGTGACGGCGTCGGTGCACAGCGCCGCACGCACGCCCGCTACCTTGTTTGCCGCTATGGACGCGCCGGTGCCGGTCCAGCAACAGACCACGGCCTGGTCCGCGCGGCCCTCCGCGACGTCCCGCGCCGCGGCGGAACAGCACCATGCCCAATCGGCCCGGTCGCCGGGGGCCAGTGCTCCATAGAGTGTGACTGAATGGCCGCGCCGTTCCACCTCGGCCGCAAGCTCCGACGCGATTCCGTCGAGGCTGTCCGAGGCCAGGGATATACGCATGCCGTCAATTGTGGACACCGAGTGCGAAGATCGCACAGAATCGCTGGTGGTGAGAGGCATCAAGGAGCAGGACATAACGCTGGACACTCCTGGCCAAGGAGCTGTCCTCGTCGTCGAGCCTCTGCTGCCGCAGCGGATCCGCCGGCCTTCCGACGCACTCCGGTTTCTGCTCACGCTGCTGGCCCTCGCCGCCGTCATCCTCATGGCGCTGGCCCTGCAACGCACGCTCAACGGCCTGGAGACCGACGTACAGGCGGGCACCGGCCGGGCTCCCGAGGTGCTGTCGGCCGCCGCCGGGCTGCTCGGCGGCGTCGCCGTGCTGATCGTGCCGGTCGCGTTCGCCGTCGAGCGGGTCTTCCACCGCGACGGCATGCGCGTCACCCAGGGGCTGATCGCCGCGATCCTCGCCCTGCTGGTCTCCTACCTGCTCGGCGAGTCGCTGATCCACTCCGGCCCGGCCGATCTCAAGCAGCTCCTCACCGGCGGCAGGGACGTCGAGCCGCTCAACACCGTGCTCACCCCCGCCATCGCGTACGCCACCGCGGTGCGGATGGGGCGGCGCCCGAACTGGCGGGCGCTGATGTGGATCGCGCTGGCCCTCGACGTGTTCGCGCTCTTCACCGCCACCAAGGTCACCGCCCTCGGCGTGATCATGACGTACGTCGTCGGCCTCGCCGTCGGGTTCGGCACGCTCTACGGCATCGGCAGCGCGAACACCAGGCCGCCCGGCAGCGCCGTGCTGGCCGCGCTGCGCAAGCTCGGCTTCGCGCCGATCAGCGCCAGGCGGGTGGAGGACGACAGCTCGGGCAGCCGCCGCTATCTGGTCGGCCTCGTCGACGACCGGCGGATCGACGTGACCGTGCTCGACCGGGACCGGCAGGTGGCGGGCGTCATCTATCGGCTGTGGCGGCGTTTCCTGCTCAACAACGAGACCCGGCGCAGGGCCATCCGCTCGCTGCGCGCCGAGCTGGAACGCGAAGCGCTCATGGCATACGCCGCGCAGGCCGCCGGGGTGCGGCTGCCGCGGCTGCTCGGCACGAGCGAGGTCGGCACCGAGGCCGCGCTGCTCGCCTACGAGCACGTGGACACCCGGCCGGTGAGCGACCTGCGCGACGAGGACTTCGACGACGAGCTGCTGGAGCGGATGTGGGAGCAGGTCCGGCTGCTGCACGCCCACCGCCTGGCCCACCGCCACCTCACCGGCGAGAGCATCCACGTCGACGCCCAGCGCAACGTCTATCTCGTGGACGCGCGCAACGGCGAGATCGCGGCCGGCGACCTGCTGCTGCGGCTCGACATCGCCCAGCTCCTCGCCTACCTCGGCACCCGCGTGGGAGCCGAGCGCTCCGTCGGGTCGGCGGCGAAGGTGCTGGGGGAGAACACCCTGGCCGGGGCGATGCCGCTGCTCCAGCGGGTCGCGCTGAGCCGGGACACCCGCACGGCCGCCCGCCGCGACCGGAAGCTCCTGCCCGCCATCCGGGAGCAGATCACGGCGCTGAAGCCGCAGGTCGAGGTCGAGGAGGTGCGGCTCGAGCGGTTCCGCCCCCAGACCCTTGTGACGATCATCCTCAGCGTGATCGCGGCATACCTGCTGCTTCCCCAGCTCAGCAAGGTCAACCTGGTCTCCGTCGTGACCACCGCCAACTGGGCGTGGAGCGGGGTGGCGCTGGCCGCGGCCGCGCTGAGCTACGTCGCGGCGGCGATCCTGCTGCGCGGGTTCGTCCCCGAGCCGCTGCCGCTCGGCCGCACCATCCTGGCCCAGCTCGCCGGGTCGTTCGTGAAGCTGGTCGCGCCCGCCGCGGTCGGCGGCGTGGCGATCAACACCCGCTACCTGCAGAAGCGCGGCCTGCCGCCCGGCGCCGCCGTCGCGAGCGTCGGCGCGTCGCAGCTCATCGGCCTGGCCATGCACATCATGATGCTGCTGCTGTTCGGCTACCTCACGGGCACGCAGGCCGCGCCGTCCCTCACCCCGTCGCGCGGGCTGCTGATGGTGCTGCTGGGCGTGGCCGTGCTGTTCCTGATCATCCTCGCCGTACGGCCGCTGCGGCGGCTGGTCACCTCGCGGGCGCGCGCGATGTTCTCGGGGGTGATCCCCCGGCTGCTCGACGTGGTGCAGTCACCCAAGAAGGTCCTCGAGGCGGTGGGCGGGACCGTGCTGCTCACCCTCAGCTTCGTGGTCTGCCTGGAGGCGTGCGTACGGGCCTTCGGCGGCTCGGCCAGCTTCACGGCCGTCGCCGTGGTGTTCCTGGCGGGCAACGCCATCGGCTCGGCCGCCCCCACCCCCGGTGGCCTCGGGGCGGTGGAGGCGTCGCTGTCGCTCGGCCTCACGGTCGCGGGACTGCCCTACACGGTCGCCACCTCGGCCGTGCTGCTGTTCCGGCTGATGACGTTCTGGCTCCCCGTCCTCCCCGGCTGGGCCTCCTTCGCCTACCTCCAGCGTCACAACGCACTCTGACCCGTCCGTCTTCGGCAGGAAAGCCACAAGCCGCGGCGTGATCGCGCCGCGGCTTGTGGACGGAGCCTCATTCCGCGCTGGAGGCGGCCCAGAGATTGATCCCGCAATCGACCGCGTCCTTGTCGATCGCGTCCAGCTCGTCCTGCGTGAAGTCGAGCCGGTTGATCGCGTCGAGGCTGTCGTCGAGTTGCTCGACACTGGACGCGCCGATCAGCACCGACGTCACCCGCGGGTCGCGAAGCGCCCACGCCAGGGCCATCTGCGCCAGCGACTGCCCGCGCTGCCCGGCGATCTCGTTGAGCCGCCGGACGTGGCGCAGGCTCTCCTCCGTCAGCAGGGACGGATCGAGCGACTTGCCCTGGGCCGCCCGCGAGTCCTTCGGGATGCCGTTCAGATAGCGGCCGGTCAGCATGCCCTGCGCCAGCGGGGAGAACGCGATACAACCGGCGCCCTCCTCCTCCAGCACGTCGAGCAGCCCGTGCTCGATCCACCGGTTGAGCATGGAGTAGGACGGCTGGTGGATGAGCAGCGGCGTGCCCATCTCGCGCAGGATCGCCGCGGCCTGGCGGGTGCGCTCCGGAGAGTAGGACGAGATGCCAGCGTAGAGCGCCTTGCCCGAGCGGACCGCGTGGGCCAGCGCCCCCATGGTCTCCTCCAGCGGCGTCTCCGGATCGAAGCGGTGGCTGTAGAAGATGTCGACGTAGTCGAGGCCCATCCGCTTCAGCGACTGGTCGAGGCTCGCGAGCAGATACTTGCGCGACCCCCAGTTGCCGTACGGGCCGGGCCACATGTCGTAGCCCGCCTTGGTGGAGATCACGAGCTCGTCGCGGTATCGGGCGAAGTCCTGCTGGTAGAGGTGGCCGAAGTTGATCTCCGCGGAGCCGTACGGCGGGCCGTAGTTGTTGGCGAGGTCGAAGTGGGTGACCCCGCGGTCGAAGGCCCGGCGGAGGATGGCCCGCTGGGTCTCGATCGGCTTGTCGTCGCCGAAGTTGTGCCACAACCCGAGCGACACCGCGGGCAACCTCAGCCCGCTCCGTCCGGTCCGGTTGTACGGCATGGGCCCATAACGGCCCTCGGCAGCCACATAGCTCACTCGGTCACTCCAACTCGGTCGAGGATCCAGGAGAGCGCGAACGCCTCCTCACGCCAGGCGTCATAACGGCCGCTGCGGCCTCCGTGGCCGGCGCCCATCTCGGTCTTCAACAGGAACGGGCCGCCCTGCGCGGTGGCGCGGAGCCGGGCGACCCACTTGGCCGGCTCGTGATAGAGCACCCGTGTGTCGTTCAGGCTGGTGGTCGCCAGGATCGGCGGGTAGGTCCTGCCGTCGACGTTCTCGTAGGGCGAGTAGGTCTTCATGTAGGCGTAGACCTCGGGGTCGTGCAGCGGGTCGCCCCACTCGTCCCACTCGGTCACCGTGAGCGGCAGCGACGGGTCGAGGATCGTGTTCAGCGCGTCCACGAACGGGACCTCGGCGACGATCCCCGCGAACTCCTCGGGCGCCAGGTTGGCGACCGCGCCCACGAGCAGACCACCGGCCGAACCGCCCCTGGCGATGATCCTGTCGGACCATCCCTCGGCCTTCAGATGCCGTGCGCACGCCACGAAGTCGGTGAAGGTGTTCTTCTTCCTGGTGAGCTTGCCGTCCTCGTACCACCGGCGGCCCATCTCGCCGCCCCCGCGCACGTGGGCGATCGCGAACACGAACCCGCGGTCGAGCAGCGAGAGCCGGGCCACCGAGAAGTAGGGATCGATGGACGACTCGTAGCTGCCGTAGCCGTAGAGCAGGGTGGGGGCGGGCCGGCTCGTGTCCTTGCGGACCACGATCGAGATCGGCACCCTGGTGCCGTCGGGAGCGGTGGCCCATTCGCGGAACTGCTCGTAGTCGGCCGGGTCGTAGCCGCCGAGCACCGCCCTCTGCTTCAGCAGGATCAGCTCGCGGGAGCGCAGGTCGTAGTCGTACACCGACGGCGGGGTGACCATGGACGTGTAGCTGAGGCGCAGCCGGCTGGTCTCGAACTCCGCGTTGCCGGTCGGCGCGACGTCGTACAGCGGCTCAGGGAAGGAGATCTCGTACGGCTCGCCGCCGTCGCCCGGCAGGATCCGGACGCCCGTGAGGCCGTCACGGCGGAAGTGGACGCTGACGAAGTCCTTGAACGCGTCGACATCGAGCAGCCGCGTGTCGTCCCTGTGCTCGATCAGCGGAGTCCAGCTCCCCGGATCGTCGAGGGGAGCGGTGGCGAGCTCGAAGTTCACGGCGCCGCCGGCGTTGTGCAGCACGAGGAAGCGGTCGCCCGCATGCTCCAGCGCGTACTCCACGCCGGTCTGCCGGGGCCGGACCACCGCGAACTCGCCTTCCGGCGTGGCCGCGTCGAGCACCCGGACCTCACTGGTGATCTTGCTGCCCGAGGCCAGCACCAGATAGCGCTGGCTGCGGGTCAGGCCGATGCTCACCCAGAAGCGCTCGTCGTCCTCCTGGTAGACGACGACGTCATCGGTCGAGCCGAGCGTGTGCCGGTGGATCCGGTACGGACGCCACGCCTCGTCAACAGTCGTATAGAAGAACGTGGAGCCGTCGGCCGACCAGGCGCCGCCGTAGAAGACACCCGGGATCTCGTCCGGGAGCAGTTCGCCCGTCTCCAGGTCCTTGAACCGGAGGGTGAAGCGCTCGTCTCCGGAGAAGTCGGTCGAGTAGGCGAGCTTCGTGCCGTCGGGGCTGACCGCGCTCGTGCCCATGGAGAAGAAGGGGCTGTCGCCCGCGAGTTCGTTGCCATCCAGGATCACTTGTTCGCCGGGGAGCGACGTGCCCGGCTCCAGCTTGGGCGGGCTGTCCCCGTCGGCGGCCACGCGGCACTGGATGCCGTACTGCTTGCCCTCTTCGGTGCGGGAGTAGTACCACCAGGCGCCCTTGCGCGTGGGGACCGACAGGTCGGTCTCCAGCGTCCTGCCCTTGATCTCCTTGAAGATGCTCTCCTGGAGGTCCTGCAGGTGGCCCGTCATCTCCTGGGTGTAGGCGTTCTCCGCCTCCAGGTATGCGATGGTGTCGGGGTCGTCCTTCTTGAGCAGCCACGCATACTCGTCGACCACGGTGTCAGCGTGATGCGTGCGCTCAAGGGGAACCTTCTTCGCTACAGGCGGCTTGTCGCTCACCCGCCAAAGTCTATGTTCGGCGTGGTCCCGGCCATGCCTCCTCGCTGCGGCCTGTGGATAACCCGTCGCAGGGGAACACGGGGGCCGGGGCCGGCACGTCGCGGTCCCCGCACCGGGCGTCGGACGGCCGGAATAGGTCCGGGGACCCAGGCGTTCGTATCAACGCGTCCCGGGTCCCCGCACCGGTCCCCGCACCGGCCGTCGGACGGCCGGAATAGGTCCCGGGTCCCAGGCGTTAGATTCAAGTTGGGTCATGGCGGTGCCGGACCCTGGTAATCTTGTGGTGTCGGCGCGGTTCGGCGCACTCCTCTTCGATCACTTCGGTGGTTGTGTTGTGCGTGCGGGTTGTTGCCGGTGCTCTCCTCTGCTTAATTGATCTTTCGGGTCTGGTGGTTTTGCGCCGGGCTGGGAGTTCGGGTAAGTTAGAGGGGTTGCCCCGGAAACGGGGGGTCGGAATTCCTGTCGGTCGGCGGGTTTCGGGTCAAATAAGTCCCGGTGGGGCGGATTTGACACGAAGGAGCCGGTCGGGAAGAATTAAGACCAGCAAGACAAAAGAAAAACGAACGGTGAAACGCCCCGGAGCGTGGGACCTGC
>NZ_VIRM01000033.1 GCF_006874475.1 Microbispora hainanensis | reverse complement strand
GACATAGTTCGCCAGGGTCAGCTCACCGCACGGCATCGGAGTGAAGCCGTACTGCTCGCACCAGGACTCGAACTGTGTCCAGGCGCGCCGGTAGGCGGTGCGGGTGTTCTCCGCGACGCCGTCGTAGATCAGCGCGGCCGCCTCGGCGGTGAGGTACTCGAGGGGAGTGCCGGGAACGGGGAGATCGTCTCCGACGGGAACCATCTTCCCGTGCAGCACTACCCCGTCGATCTGGCGCTCCATCCCGCCCGCCCCCCTGCAGTTGATCAACTATCGATAAGTGAGCTTATCGCTAGTTGATCAATATCGGTAGGGCCATGCCCGCGCCGTCGCTGAAGCCCACGACCGGCACATCGGCCGTCCCATCGCCCATCCCGCAGACAAGATCGAATATGCTCGGCTCCTCAAAACCCAGGCGACTCCCTGGGCGTCATCGCCACCAAGACCGGCATGCCCAAAACCTCACTGCACCGCTACCTCACCGCCGATCAGGAGACCACGGGAGCGACAACATGACCGGCCCCGACGACGCCCCCCTCCCCGATTCCCACTGGTGGCTCGAAGATCCCGAGCTCTGGCCGTTGCTCGCGTTCGAGGGCGGTGCCGACGAATACGGCCGACCCGTCGACGCCACCTGGACAGATCGGCAGCAGGTCCTCGAAGACCTGATCCGCCGCCCAGGGCCCGTTGACATCGACTTCGCGCGATTCCTGCTCGTGCAGGAGACGCACTCACACGGGCACTCATGGGGTTTTCGGCATGGCATCGAGCTCGCCGCGATCCTGGTCGCCGAACACCGCCAGGTCCAGGACGTCTGGCTCCTGTGGGAAGCGGTCTACCGGAGCTTCGACACCTGGGGCATCATGCCCCACCAACTCCTGTACAGCGCCGGCGTCGAACGCACCCGGCGACACGCCACCGACAGCGACCACCCCCACCGAGACCTCCTCCTCGAAGACCTCCGCAAGCTGTCCGACGTCACCGACGAGCAAGTCGAGCAGCTCATCGCCGAGCGCCGCCGCTACTACGCTGCAGCACTCGAAGCGCTGGACGACTCTGCAGCTGCCAAGCCCAACCCGGCAGAGGACGCGGCCGGGCCGCCCGTGATGACCGAACAAGCGCATGGCGATCCGGATCTGGTCTTCCTACGAGCCCTTCGCCGTGGCCAGCTCGTCACGGGAACCGTCATCGAGATCGCTGGCTTCGGCGTGACTTGCGTGGACATCGGCGAGTTCACCGCAATGATCAACATTCCCGAACTCTCATGGCGGCCCATCAACCACCCCTCCGACGTCGTCACCGTCGGCCAGGAAGTCACCGCCGAGATCCTTGACGTCGACGTCGAGCGCCGACGCGTACCGCTCTCCCTCAAAGCCCTCCAGGACGACCCGCTGATCCAACTCCAGCAGCGCATCGGCCAGACCGTCACCGGACCCGCCACCAAGATCGTCCCCTTCGGCGCCTTCGTCCGCGTCGAAGACAGGAGCGACGGCTTCGAGGGACTCCTTCACAGATCTGAACTCGCAGGCATCCACATCCAGGTCGGTGACGTGCTCACCGTAAAGATCGCCCAAGTAGACACCATGAGACGCAGGATCCAACTCACCCGCAGGCCCTAAAGGCCCGCGAGCGCTCCCGATCAGTCCGAGTAAGCCCAGCTCACGGATAGGTCGTTGGATTTTCGGCCGAGACTACGGGCACCCCGTCAAGCATGCCACTGAACTGGCTGGCCTTGTCGTGCACTGCGACTTCGATTACTAGTCGCCACCGGATTGGGGTCTCGTGGACCCCATATCCATCGAGTTGCTGATCTTATAGTGTCCGCCATGCGGTCGGGTCGCGTCGCCGGTCCGGTGACGGCACCACGATCTTCGTGCTGCGCCGCCCGGTCCCGATGACCGTGCCCGGCGGCAGCAGCAGGTTCCCCGTGGACTGGCCATCCGGGCAGTGCGTGCACGAGTCGGCGGCGTGCCGCCCGTGCTCGCACCGGTCGAGGTCCATGAGGACCTGCGCCAGTTCGCCGTTCCGCTGCCGCCAGTCCATCTCCATTTCCAGCGCGCGGATCTCGCCGTCGATGGTGGACAGCACGTAGTGCGCGCCGTCCACCAGGACGACCGCGGCGTGCGTGTCCGGTTCGGGCACCTCGTACGAGGCGATATCGACCTTGAGGCCAACGTTCCTCGCGGCCGCCAGCCACTGCTCGGTCGCGTCCTTGGCCCAGCCGAGGTCGTCGTCCGCGGTGGCGCGGTCGAACGGGACACGGATGAGGAACGGCGTCGGGAGCGGCCCGCTTATGTCCACCGTCTCGACGCCGCCGAGAAGGGTCACCGCTTCGGTGAGTGCCTGCCCTAGTGGGTGGTGTCCGAGGATTCGGGCGAGGGTATCGGCGGTGACGAGGTCGAGTTCGGCAGTCTCATCGGCGACGCGGGTGTCGGCGGAGAGACAGTGGACGTTCACACGGGGCTCGGCCAAGAGGGTTAGCTTCTCCACGGACACGGTGACGTGCCCCTGGTCGAGCACGAACTCGGCGACGTCGCCGCTGTGCGGCCAGATGCTGGGGCCCTGTACCGATTCAGGGGCGCCAGGCGTCCTGGTAGTCGGTGTGCCAGTCGTACGCGGCGGCCTCCAGCTTCAGCAGGTGCTCCGCCTGGAGGTGCTCCTCGACCGTCAGGTAGAGGCCTTGGACGAGCACGGACTCCAGGAAGCGCACGCGGTGCCGTTTCGCGTCCAGGTCCTGCTCCGCCTTGTGCCAGCCCGGCTCACCCGCGTCCGCAGCGGCGTACACCTGGTCCAGCTCCTCGTCGATGCGGGCGAGCAGAAACGCGATCAACGGCTCGAATATCACGCAGCTCAGCTGCGCGCGGGACCGGCGCGCCTCGGCCAAGACCTCCCGGTATCGGCTGGCGAGAGCCGGCTCGTCCGTGCTCGTGAGGTCCGTCCCGGTGAACCGTCGCCGGAGCGCTTCCCCGTCGATCGGTTCTTCCTCGCCGACGGCGAGGGCGGCCCCGAGAAGCTCTGCCGCGAGCAGGGGGCGGGCGCGGACGAGCTCCAGGAGCGCTCCGCGGTCGATCGCTGTCATGGCCAGGAGGTTACCGCCGGTAATCGGGCGTACGTCGAAGGGCGATGACCTGCTCGGGATCGTTGTCTCCTCCTCGGTAGAAGGAGTCTCAACCAGAGTTGCCGGGGAGCTCGACGGTGGCGAGGGTGCCGCCGCCGGGGGCGTTCTCGATCGCGACCCGGCCCCCGGCGTCCCGTACGGCCTGCGCCACGATCGACAGGCCGAGGCCGGAGCCGGGCAGGCTGCGCGCCGACGGCGAGCGCCAGAACCGCTCGAAGACGTGCGGCAGCTCGTCCTCGGGGATGCCGGGGCCCTCGTCGCGCACGGTCAGCACGCCGCCCTTGAGCCGCACGGTCACCAGGCCCCCGGGCGGGCTGAACTTCACGGCGTTGTCGAGCACGTTCACCGCGGCCCGCTGCAGGCCCCGGGCGTCCCCGTGCACCTGCCACGGCTCCAGGTCGACCTCGAAGCGCAGCCCGGGACCGCGCCGCCTGGCCCGCTCGACCGCCGAGGCCACCACCTCGTGCAGGTCGATGTCGGACGACAGCTCGCCGCTCTCCGCCTTGCGCGACAGCTCAAGAAGGTCGCCGATGAGGCTCGACATCTCCTCGAACTGCTCCTTGACGTTCGCCAGCAGGCGCCGCTTGGCCGAGGGCTCGATGGCGCGGCCGGTGTTCTCGCTGCGCAGCAGCAGGTCGATGTTGGTGCGCAGGCTCGTCAGCGGGGTGCGCAGCTCGTGTCCCGCGTCGGCCACGAGCCGCCGCTGGCGCTCCTGTGAGCTGGACAGGGCGGCGGTCATCGTGTTGAACGACCGGCTGAGGCGGGCGATCTCGTCCTCCCCCTCCACCGGGATCGTCACGCTGAGGTCCTCGGTCCTGGCGACGTGCTCGACCGCGCGGGTCAGCCGCTCCACCGGGCGCAGCGCCGTACGGGCCAGCCAGAGACCGGCCACGGCGGCGCCGAGCACGCCGAGCACGCTGACCGAGCCGAAGACGAGGGCGAGGATGCGGAGCGTCTGGTCCATCTCGGCGGTGGAGCGGAACACGCTCACCGTAACCGGGCCCTGTGGCAGGGACGGCTCCGCGAACTGGGCGACGTCACCCGGCGGGAGGCCGGGACGCGGCTCATATCTGAAGGTGTAGACGAGCACGGAGGTGCCGTCGGTGGCGACCGCGTCGCGCAGCACGGCCGCACCGCCGGAGACGGCCATCATCCGCTCCTGCGCCGTCGGCGTCACCTGGGCCGATCCGGACGCGACGCACACCGAGCCGTCCGGCAGCACGACCTGCCAGCTACGCCCTGAGGGGTCCCAGTCGGGCCGGGGGCGGCCCTCCTTGCGCCCCTGACCGGCGCAGTCCCGCAGCGCGAACGCGACCTGTTGTGCCGGTGGCCTGAGGTGCGTGATCGAGCCGACGATCTGGCCGCGTATCTCGCCGCGGACGAGCAGCCAGCACACGGCCGCCGCCACCGCGACGGCCAGGGCGACTCCGGCCGCGATCAGCAGCGTGAGCCGCGACCGGAGCGAACGCCGTCTCACGGCGACGGCCGGAGCACGTAGCCCACGCCGCGCACGGTGTGGATCACGCGGGGCAGCCCGCCCGCCTCGGTCTTGCGCCGCAGGTACATCACGTACACGTCCAGCGAGTTCGACGACGGCTCGAAGTCGAAGCCCCACACCTCCCGCAGGATCTGCTCGCGCGTGAGCACCTGGCGGGGGTGGGCGAGGAACAGTTCGAGCAGCAGGTGCTCGGTGCGGGTGAGGTCGAGCCTGCGGCCGGCCCGGGTGACCTCCCAGCTCACGGTGTCCATGCGCAGGTCGCCGCAGGCGAGGACGTCGCCGCCGCTCTCGTTCCGCACGTACTGCCCGCCGCGCCGCAGCAGCGCCCGCACCCGGGCGAGCAGCTCGTCGAGCTCGAACGGCTTGACGAGGTAGTCGTCCGCCCCGGCGTCCAGGCCGGAGACGCGGTCGCCGACGGCGTCGCGGGCGGTCAGCATGAGGACCGGCAGCAGGTTGCCCGCGGCGCGCAACCGCCGGCAGGCCGTCAGCCCGTCGAGCCGGGGCATCATGACGTCGAGGAGCACCGCGTCGTACGTCCTCCCGGTCTGTCCGGCGCGGCCGAGGAGGTCGAGCGCGGTGAGCCCGTCGGCGGCGGTCTCGACCGCGTAGCCCTCGAACTCCAGGCTGCTGCGCAACGCCTCCCTGAGGGCGGGCTCGTCGTCCACTACCAGCAGTTTCGCCGATTCCTCACGCACCGGCACAAGCTACCCGAGCGTCATGAAGGTTCCGTTAGAACGGCCATCGCGGCGTTGTGGCCGGGGATGCCGCTGACGCCGCCGCCGCGCCGGGCGCCCGCGCCGCACAGCAGCACCCGCTCGTGCGCCGTCTCGACGCCCCACTGAGCGGGCCGGTCCCCGTGGCCGCCCTCCTCGGCGTACGGCCAGGACAGGTCGCGGTGGAAGATGTGGCCGCCGGGCAGACCCGCGTCGCGCTCCAGGTCGAGCGGCGTCTTGACCTCCAGGCAGGGCTCGCCCGAGGGCGTGCGCAGCAGGCAGTCCTCGATGGGCTCGGCGAGCACGGAGTCGATCGAGGCGAGCGTGCGGGCCAGCGCCTCTTTCTTGGCCGCCGGGTCGGCGAACAGGCGCGCCGGCATGTGCAGGCCGAACAGCGTCATCGTGTGCGCCCCCGCCTCCCGCAGCTCGGGGCCGAGGATCGAGGGGTCGGTGAGCGAGTGGCAGTAGACCTCGGCGGGCGGCAGGTCCGGCACCTTCCCCGCGGCGGCCTGCGCGTACGCCGCGGCGAGCTGGTCGCGGGTCTCGTTGATGTGGAAGGTGCCGCTGAACGCCTCCGTGGGGTCCACGGCGGGGTCGCGCAGCCGGGGCAGCCGCGACAGCACCATGTTGATTTTGAGCTGGGCGCCTTCGGGCTGCTCGGGCGTCTCCCCGAGCAGGCGGGCGAGCACGGCGGGCGGCAGGTTGGCCAGCACCTTCCCCGCGGTCACCGCGTGCTGCGCGCCGTCGTCGAACGTGACTTCTCCCGTGTCGGGGTCGACGGCCAGCACCTCGGCGCCGGTGCGGATCTCGGCGCCGTGCCGCCGCGCGACCTCGGCGAGCTCGGCGGTCACCGCGCCCATGCCGCCGACCGGGACGTTCCAGTCGCCCGTGCCGTCGCCGATGACGTGGTAGAGGAAGCACCGGTTGGCCAGCAGGTCGGTGGCCGGGTCGGCGAAGGTGCCGATCAGGGAGTCGGTGAGGACGACCCCGCGCACGGTGTCGTCGGCGAACCGCTCGTCCACCACCTCGCCGACGGGCCGTTCGAACAGGTCGCGCCACGCCTCGTCGTCCCCCACGACCTCCCGCAGGGCCGTACGGCCGCGCAGCGGTTCGAGCAGCGTCGGCGCGACCCGCCGGGCGACGTGGGCGGTCATCCCGTAGAACCGCTCCCAGGCCGCCAGGTCGTGCCGTCCCCCGGTCACCGCCTCGAAGGAGGCGGCGGTGCGCGCGGCGTCCTCGTTGTCCACGAGCAGACCGGTGACGCCGGCCGGGGTGTAGGAGGCGAAGCGGCGGCTGCGCAGGTCGAGACGGAGCCCGAGATCCTTCACGATCTTCGTGGGCAGCAGGCTGACCAGGTAGGAGTAGCGCGACAGCCGCGCGTCCACGCCGGGGAAGGCGCGGGCCGACACGGCGAGTCCGCCCACGTGGCCGAGGCGTTCCAGGACCAGCACGCTGCGCCCTGCGCGGGCGAGGTAGGCAGCGGCGACGAGGCCGTTGTGCCCGGCGCCGGCGATGACGACGTCGTAGTGCGAGCGTGGCATGAAGGCGTTCTCCCGGGTCGTACGTGGCTCGGTGTCTCAGGTGTGTGCGGGGTGGGGCCGCATGAAGGTCGTGACGGCGGGCGTGGGAAGGTCTCGGAGAGGCTGACGGGGGCTGGCGACCGGTGAGGCTGGGCGGACGCCCGCAACTTATCGCAAGTTCCCCCTCAATACCCGGGCAGAATATGCCGAAGCGGACAATCTTCCGCCAACGAAAGAACCCCAAGCGGGAAACACAGCGGGAAACACAGGAGAGACATGCGCGTTTCCGATGAGGTCGCCGAGGCGCTGGCCACCGGCCGTCCGGTGGTCGCCCTGGAGTCCACCATCATCTCCCACGGGCTTCCCCAGCCCCGCAACCTTCAGGTCGCCCTCGAACTGGAGGACATCGTCCGGCAGGCGGGAGCCGTGCCCGCGACGGTGGCGGTGCTGGACGGCGTCGCCCGGGTGGGCCTGGACAAGGACGGGCTGGAGCGGATCGCGACCGAGCCGGGCCTGCGCAAGCTCGGCTTCCGCGATCTCGCCCCGGCGGCCGCGCTCGGGCTGAGCGGCGCCACGACCGTCTCGGGCACCTCGTTCCTGGCCGCCCGCGCGGGCGTGCGGGTGTTCGCCACCGGGGGCCTCGGCGGCGTCCACCGCGGCTGGACCACGGTGCAGGACGAGTCGGCCGACATCGACACGCTCAGCCGCACGAGGATCACCGTCGTGTGCGCCGGGGTGAAGTCGATCCTCGACGTGCCCGCGACGCTCCAGCGGCTGGAGACCAAGCAGGTCACCGTCGTGGGCTACCGCACGGACGAGTTCCCCGGCTTCTACCTGCACACCTCCGGTGAGCCGGTGGACTGGCGCATCGAGACGCCGCAGGAGGCCGCCGGCGTCATGCGGGCCCAGGACGCGCTCGGCGGGCTCGACACGGCGCTGATCGTGGCGAACCCGGTGCCGGTCGATCTCCAGCTCGACCCCGGCCTGCACGACCGGGTGCTCGCGGAGGGCCTGCGCGCCGCCGAGGAGCGCGGGGTCACCGGGCAGGCCATCACGCCGTTCCTGCTGGAATACCTGGTCGAAGGCACGGGCGGCGCGTCGCTGGAGGCCAACCTCGCGGCCGTACGCGGCAACACCCGCCTGGCCGGGGAGATCGCGGCCGCCTGGGCGGCCGGGTGAGCGGTCTGCTGGTGATCGGCGACGTGGTCACCGACGTCGTCGCGCTGCACGACGGCCCGGCGGCCACCGGCACCGACACGCCGGCCGACATCGCGCTGCGCCCGGGCGGCTCGGGGGCGAACACCGCCTCCTGGGCCGCCCGGCTCGGCGCGGACACCCGCCTGCTCGCGCGGGCCGGGTATGACACCGGCGAGTGGCACGCGGCCCAGCTCACCAAGGCCGGGGTCCGGCCACACCTGCGGATCGACCCGGAACGGCCCTCGGCCGTCGTGATCGCGATGGTCGACTCCACCGGGGAGCGGTCCATGCTCACCAACCGCGGGGCGAGCGGCCACATCGGGGTCGGCGACTGGACGCCCGACCTGCTCGACGGGGTCGGGCACCTGCACGTGTCGGCGTACACGATGTTCGCCGAGCCGGGCCTGGAGCTCGTACGGCTCGCCATGCGCGAGGCCGCCGGGCGCGGGATCACCGTCAGCGTCGATCCGGCCTCCAGCGGGCCGCTGCGCGCCTTCGGGCCCGAGCGGTTCCTCCGCGAGAGCGCCCCGGCGAAAATCGTGATCCCCAACCTGGAGGAGGCGCTGCTGCTCGCGGACGCCGCGGATCCCGAGACGGCCGCCGGCACGCTCAGCGCCCACTACGGGACGGCGGTGGTCAAGCTGGGGGCCGGTGGTGCCCTGCTGGCCCGCGATGGCCGTATAGTCGCCAGAGCGGCCGCGCCCACGGCGGAGGTCGTCGACTCGACGGGCGCGGGAGACGCGTTCGCCGCGGGGTTCCTGGTCGCCTTCATGGCCGGGAGCACGCCCGAGGAAGCCCTGCACAAGGGGTGTGAGGCGGGCGCTGCGGCGGTCGCGCAGGTCGGTGCCCGGCCGGATCCTGGGAACTTTACCCTATTGACACCAATTGCTGGTTTGCGGCGTAAGCTGCACCATTAGCAACATGCGTCACTCTCGGGAGGGTGCGGTCATACCGATGGACGCCGAGTCAACGATCTGCCTGAGCGACCTGGTCCCGGCCCTGCGCTGGAGCCGTCCTCAGCAGGTGGCCGAGCTGCTGGCCGACCCGCGCCTGCCCGGCGGCTGGTGGGCATCCGTCGGAATCGGCCGCGCGATGCGGGCGACCGGCGTCGACTGGCTCTGCGAGCGGCTCGCCCGCCTGGCGGTCGGGCGCTGGGACCACCTGCCCCTCACCGACCTGCTTCCGGCGCTCCAGGTGCACACCATGGACCCGGCCATGCCCGGCTGGCCCGATCCCGTACGCACGGTGGTCAACCATCTCGGCGGCTGGTATCGGCTGCGCCGCCTGACGCCGTGCGACCTCCAGGCCCCGGCCGCCCCCGCCTCGCCCGAGGTCCTCCTGACCACGGTGTTCCGGGAGGTGTTCGGACGTCTGGAGAGCGAGCTGGCGTCCGGGCGGTCCGCGGAGGCCCTCGCCGGAAGCGAGGCCGCGCCCCAGGCCCAAGCACAGGCACAGGCACAGGCACAGGCACAGACCCCGGCACAGGCTCAGGGCCAGACGCAGGCGCCTGCCGGCCCCGCCTCCGTGCCCTTCCCGCAGGCCGCACCCGGGACCGCCTCCCAGCCCTTCCCGCAGGCCGCGCCGGGGACCTCCTCTCAGGCGTTCCCCCAGGTCGCCGCCCCGGGGACCACCTCGCAGCCGTTCGCCCCGCCGGCGCCCGGGCAGGCCGCGCAGGCACCGGCTCAGGCACCCGCCCAGACGCCCCCGCAGCAGGGGCAGGTACCGCAGGGGCAGGCGCCCGTCCGGCCGGGACAGGGCACGCCGCCGCCCGCCGCCCCCGCCGCGCCCTCGCCTTCGATGCCGGCGCCGGGGGCAGGGCCGGTCAGGCCCGCCACCCAGCCCTTCGCCCGGCAGCCCGGAGCCGCGCTCCCGCAGCCCCCGGCCGCCCCTGTTCAGCCCTCCGCGCAGCCCCCCGCCCAGCCCGCCGCTCAGTCCGCCGCGCCGCCCGCCCCCGAGGCGTCGCGGGAGCGGCAGCCCGCCGACCTCAGCGCGCACCCGATGGTCGCGGTCATCGAGGGCCTGTTCCGCGGCTGGGACCCGCTCGCCAGGGCCGTCGCGGCCGAGCGGCTGTTCGCCGCCGAGCCGGTGAGCCTGCGCACGCTGGCGCACAACCTCAACGTGGACCGTGAGCTGCTCTCCCAGGCCCAGCGCGCGGCCGAGGAGCGGGTGCTGCTGTGGCTGCGCTCCCCCGACTCGGCGCCGCTCACCGGCCACCTGTTCGGGCTCACCGAATGGCTGGGCGCGGCGGCCACCCAGGAGCAGCTCATCGCGGCCGACCCGTCCCATCCCATCGAGGTCCCGGCCCTCGGCACGCCGCTGTGGCGGGTGCTGGTGACGCTGATGCCCGACCGCCGTCTCCAGGACGGCTGGCTCGTGGTCGGCGACCTGGCGGGACTGCGGGAGAAGACCCGCCAGCTCCTGGCGAACAAGCCGGCGGACGCCGACGTCGTGGAACTGCTCGGCCAGCTCGGCATCCGCGCCCACTCCGCCAAGGCGTGGCTCGACTCCATGCCGCAGGCGAGCTCCCCGGCCGAGCCCGGCCCCCTGCCCACCCGGCGCGGCCCCGACCAGTCCGCGCAGCCCGCGCCGCTGCCCCGCCGTACGCCGGGCGCGAACGGGCACCACCACGGCCGCGGCGGGGTCCCGATCCCCTCGCAGGCCAACAACGGGCCCGACGCCGCCACCGCGCTCGCCGCGCTCAACGCGCTCACGAACGGCAACCTCAACGGCAACATGAACGGGCACCAGAACGGGAACCAGAACGGAACCCTGGGCGGCAATCTCAACGGGGGCGTGCCGCGGCCCCATCTGGTGCCGAACCCCCGTCCGACCTCCAGCCCGGCCTCCGACCCGCGCCGCTGGCAGCGGATCGACGTCACCAGCGGCCACCTGCGGGGCGAGCCGGTGGCGGTCCCCGAGGGGTACGCCGCCCAGCTCGGCATGCGCCCGGGGACGCTGCTGTCGGTCACCGGCCCGGGGGACAACGCCGTCGTGCTGGTGTGGCGCGACCGGCAGCCGGTGTTCGACTCGCTCCAGCCGGTCCTGATGCGGCTGAACGCGCGGCCCGGCGACTCGGTGTACGTGACCGTGGACGGCTACCGGCTGGACGCCCAGCTCACGTCTTCGGTCTGAGCATCTTGCGGTAGTAGGTGGCCGACACCTCGTAGCCGAGTGCGCCGTAGAACTCGGCGGCCCGCCGGGTCGCCAGCGCGACGTATCCGGCCTGCCGTGAGCGCGCCCACGTCTCGAACTCCTCAAGGAGCCGCCGCCCGATGCCGAGACGGCGATAACCGCTCTCGATCATCGCCTCCTCCACCCACGCGACCCTGCCGTTGGCGAACAGCGTGAGGTGGGTGAAGCCCAGCAGGTAGCCGCGTACGGTCCCGTCGACGGTGGCGACGATCAGGAAGGCGTCCTCGTTCTCCAGGAGTTGCGGCAGCGCGGCGTCGAACGGCGCCCGCTCGGGCCGGAACGTCACCGCAAACTCGCGGGCGAGCGCGAAGATCTCGTCCGCGTCGCTCTTCTCGGCCCTCCGGAACTGGAGATCACCAGACGTCATGAAAGGGACTCTAGGAGTGCCCAGGCACATACGTCCAATCCGGAGCCCGGCGATTCTCACGCCGGTGGCACGGCGAAGGATCGCCGGGCGTGCCGCACGAACTCGCGTACGGCCGGGCCCTGGCCGCCGCGCCACAGCAGCGCGAGCAGGGCGGGCGTCTCGACGTCCTCGATGGTGAGCGCGGTGAGCCTGTCCCGGTAGGCCGCGGCCATCGACTCGCTGAGGACGGCGACGCCGAGCCCGCGGGCTGCGAGGCCGGCGACCGCGTCGGCCGCCCCGGCCTGCAGCGCGATCACCGGCTGGAGGCCCCGGGCCGCGCAGGCGCGATCGAACACGGTGCGCAGGCCGGTGCCGTACGGCATGCAGACGATCGGGTGCGCGGCGAGGTCGCCGAGGGTGACGCCGTCCCGTCCCGAGAGGGGGTGATCCGGAGGGACGGCGGCGACGAGCCGCTCACTGACGACCGTCAGCGTCTCCAGGCCGTCCGGGGCGGCGGCGAGGCCGGCGAGGGCCAGGTCGAGAGCGCCCGAGCGCACCCCGTCGACGAGCCGGTCGGAGTTGTCCTCCAGCAGGGAGATCTCGACCCCCGGATGGGCCTGATGGAAGGCGGCGAGGGCGTCGAACAGCGGCGTGACGGTGCAGCCGACGACCATTCCGACGGTGAGCCGGCCCCGGATGAGGCCGGTCACCTCGCCCACCGCCTGTCCCAGCGCCCCGGCCGCGGCGAGCGCGGCGCGGGCGTGGTCGAGCGCCGCCTTCCCCGCGACGGTGAGCGTGACGCTCCGCGCGGACCGGTCGAATAGCTCGGCGCCGAGCTCGCGTTCGAGCTGCCTGATCTGGGCGCTGACGCCCGGCTGGCTGATGTGCACCCGCTCGGCGGCGCGGGTGAAGTTGCGCTCCTCGGCGACCGCGACGAAATACTCCAGCTGGCGCAGCTCCATAACCGCTGATTCTAGTTACCAGCAGAACGATCTGTTGGACTTCTGACAGGCGCCTCGGCAGGCTGGAGGCCGTACGAGATTCGGGGAGGAACCGATGCCGGAACACGAGAAGGCCATGCGGCCCGAGGACATCACCCGCCTGTTCGTCGAGCGGTCCAACGCCGGGGACGCCGCAGGCGTGGCGGCGCTCTACGAGGAGAACGCCGTGCTCGCCTACCCGCCGGGCGGCGTGACGGTCGGCCGGGAGGCGATCCGCGCCCTCTGGGAGAAGGTGCTGGCGAACCGCCCCCGCTTCGAGCCGGAGGAGCCCCTTCCGACGCTGGTCAGCGGCGACATCGCGCTCACCTCGACCCCGCCCAAGGACGGCGCCGGCGCCCGCGCCCAGGTCGTACGGCGCCAGCCCGACGGCAGCTGGCTGCGGGTGCTCGACCAGCCGGAGTTCCAGCCGCCCCGCCGCTGAGCGACGTCCCGCCGGCAGGCCGAAGCCCCCGGGGCGTGCCGGCGGGGTCAGCCGGAGAGGTCAGGAGTGGACCGGCGTAGCGGCGGCAGGCTCGGCCTCCGGGTCCGGGCCCGCGCCCTCGTCGTCCACGAACGTCGCCTCGTCGAAGGGGATCCGGCCGGCCAGCACCTCCTCGGCACGGGAGCGGTCGAAGTCGCCCACCCACGAGCCGATCAGGACGGTGGCGACCGCGTTTCCCGCGAAGTTGGTCAGCGCCCGGGCCTCCGACATGAACCGGTCGATGCCCACGATCAGGCCGACGCCGTCCACGAGGGCCGGCCGGTGCGCCTGCAGGCCTCCCGCCAGCGTGGCGAGTCCCGCGCCGGTGACACCCGCCGCCCCCTTGGACGCGATGATCATGAATACCAGCAGGCCGATCTGCTCCCCCGCGGAGAGCGGGAAACCGGTCGCCCGCGCGACGAACAGCGTCGCCATGGTCAGATAGATGGCGGTGCCGTCGAGGTTGAAGGAGTAGCCGGTCGGCACCGTGATGCCGGCGACGGCGCGGCTCACCCCCAGGTGCTCCATCTTGGCGATCAGGCGCGGCAGCGCCGACTCGGAGGAGGACGTGGACAGGATGAGCAGGAACTCCCGGCCGAGGTAGCGCAGCAGCGACAGCAGGTTGATCCGCGCGCCGAGCCACAGCACCGCGCCGAGCACGACTCCCACGAAGAGCAGGCACGTCAGGTAGAAGCCGCCCATCAGCAGGGCCAGGCTGCGCAGCGCGTCGAAACCGCCCGCGCCGACCACTGCGGCCATCGCGCCGAACGCGCCGACCGGGGCCGCCCACATGATCATCGCCAGGACGCGGAAGACGAGCCGCTGCACGTGGCCGAGCCCCCGCAGGATGGGCGCCCCCCGCTCCCCCATGGCCTGCAGCGCGAAGCCGGTCAGCAGCGCGACCAGCAGGGTCTGGAGCACCTGGCCCTCGGTGAACGCCGAGACGAACGTCGCGGGGATGATGCCGAGCAGGAACGACGTGGTGTCGCTCTCGCCGCCCTTGGCCGCCTGCTCCTCGGCGGCCTTGCGCAGCTCGTCGGTCAGCTGAAGCCCCTCGCCGGGGTGCAGCACGTTGCCCACGAGCAGGCCGATGGCCAGCGCCACCGTGGACATCACGAGGAAGTAGCCGATGGCCAGCCCGCCCACCTTGCCGACCTTCGCGGCCTGGGCCACCGATCCGACGCCGAGCACGATCGTGCAGAAGATGATCGGGCTGATCATCATCTTGATCAATGCCACGAAGGCCGTGCCCAGCGGCTTCAGCGCCACCCCGGCGTCCGGCGCCACCAGGCCCAGGACGATCCCGAGCAGGACCGCGACGATCACCGCCAGGTAGAGATAATGGGTCCGGTCACGGGGTGCCGGGCTCAGTGTGGTCGTCACGCGACCCTCCTCGTCCTCATGTGGCCCGCGACAGACGCGGGCGACAATGCGATCTGGTCGGTGACTATGCGCCCGGTAGTGACCTGGGTCACTATTGCGTACATTTCGTTCACGGCGGTTTTCACCGGCACGCGCCGCCGCGGCCCGTGAATCCGCGCAAGACCGCGCAGGACCGCACCGGGAGCGAGGACGCTGAGGCCGTGACGACGATGACCGCCAGACTCGAACGCTGGAGTCTGGCCCGGCAGGTGCTCGTGCTCCAGATCCTGGTCGTCGCTGTCACCGTGGCCGGCGCCACCTTCCTCGGTTTCCTGCGTACCCGCGAGCTGCTCGACGACGAGGCCGCGAGGACGAGCAGGGCGGTGGCGATCAGCGTGGCCGACGCGCCCACCGTGCTCGACGCGCTGGACGACCCCGATCCCTCGGCCGTGCTCCAGCCGTACGCGGAACGGGTGCGCAAAGAGGCCGGCCTGGACTTCATCACGATCATGAACACGGAGGGCCGCAGATACACGCACCCCAACCCCCGGCAGATCGGCGGGCACTTCCTCGGCACCACGGCGCCGGCGCTGGCCGGGCGCACGTTCACCGAGACCTACACCGGCACGCTGGGGGCGTCCGTGCGGGCCGTCACCCCCGTGCGGGATGCCACCGGCCGGGTCGTGGCGCTGGTCAGCGCCGGCATCACGGTGGCGAAGATCAGTGCCGAGATGCGCGGGCAGCTCGGCTCGGCCGTCCTCACCGGCCTGCTCGGCCTGGCGGCGGGCATCGCCGGCGCCTACCTGGTGGGCGCCCGCCTGCGCCGTCAGACGCACGGGCTGGGCCCGGCGGAGCTGAGCCGCATGTACGAGTACCACAACGCGATCCTGCACGCGGTGCGCGAGGGGCTGCTGCTCGTCGACCGGGACGGCCGGCTGACTCTCGCCAACGACGGCGCCCGCGAGCTGCTCGGCCTGCCCATGGACGCGGAGGGACGGCACGTGCGCGACCTGGGCATGTCGCCCTCGCTGGCCGAGATGCTCGGCTCCGGGGAGAGCCGGTCCGACGAGATCCACCTGACCGGGGAGCGCGTGCTGGTGGCGAGCGCCGCCGTGGTGCGGTCGGGCGCCCGCTCACTCGGCACGGTGGTCACGCTCCGCGACCACACCGAGCTGCAGGCCCTCGCCGGGCAGCTCGACGCCGAACGCGGCTTCGCCGAGTCGCTCCGCTCGGCCGCCCACGAGGCGGCCAACCGGCTGCACACGGTCGTCGCGCTCGTCGAGCTGGGCCGCGCCGACGAGGCGGTGGAGTTCGCCACCGCGGAGCTGCGGGCGGCCCAGCGGCTCACTGACCGCGTGGTGGGCGCGATCCGCGAACCCGTCCTCGCGGCGCTGCTGCTCGGCAAGAGCGCGGCGGCCGCCGAGCGCGGAGTCGACCTCGTGATCAGCCCGGACAGCGAGCTCGACGACGTCGCCCTCGACGCCCGCGACCTCGTGACCATCGTCGGCAACCTGATCGACAACGCGATCGACGCCGCTGTTCAGGGCGCCGTTCAGGGCGCCGTTCAGGGCACGCCGCCCGCCCGGGTCCGCGTCCACCTGCGCGCCGAGGACGGCACGTTCCTGATCAGGGTCGCCGACAGCGGTCCCGGGATCGACCCCGGCGTCGTACGGGACGTGTTCCGGCGCGGCTGGTCCACCAAGGGTGACGGCCGGGGGCTCGGCCTCGCGATGGCGGAGCAGGCGGCCCGGCGTCTTGGCGGTGACATCGAGGCGGGCGCCGGTGGTCAGGGGGCGGTGTTCACCGTACGGCTCCCGCTGCCGGGCCGGCCCGACCGGCCGGGCGAGGCGACGGTGGACGTTCCCGGCGGCGGCCCGGTGCGCGCGGAGGTGCGGCCGTGATCTCGGTTCTGATCGTGGAGGACGAGGAGCTCACCGCCGAGGCCAACCGCCTGTACGTCGAGCGGGTGCCCGGCTTCCGCGTCGCGGGCGTGGCCAGGTCGGGCGGCGAGGCCGTACGCGCGCTGCGCCGCGAGCCGGTGGATCTGGTGCTGCTCGACCTCTACCTGCCGGACATGCACGGGCTGGACGTCTGCCGGGCCATGCGGGCCGCGGGCCTGCCCTCCGACGTCATCGCCGTCACCTCGGCGCGGGATCTGTCGGTGGTCAGGTCGGCCGTCTCCGCCGGGGTCGTGCAGTATCTGCTGAAACCCTTCACCTTCGCCCTGCTGCAGGAGAAGCTCGAGCGATACGCGGCGTTCCGGTCGTCGATCAGCGGGCCGGGCGAGGTCAGCGGCCAGGGCGAGGTGGACCGGGCGCTGTCCACCCTGCGCGGGACCGCCCGCCCCCACCTGCCGAAGGGGATGACCGCCGACACCCTGGAGGCGGTGGCGGGCGCGCTGCGGGACGCCTCCGACGGCATGTCGGCCCAGGCCGTGGGCACGGTCGTGGGCGTGTCCCGGGTGACGGCCCGGCGCTACCTGGAACACCTCGTCGACACCGGCGTCGCGCGCCGGGTCCCCCGATACGGCGGCCCCGGCCGCCCGGAGCTCTGCTACACGCTCGCCTGACCGAGGCCGTCAGCAGCGCCCGCCACCGTCCAGGGACGAGGTGGCGCTCACGTGATATCCGTCATATCCGTCGCCGGCCCGCCCCTGCTCCGGGCCGGCGAACCACACCGACAGGTGGACGTCCCGGCCGCCGGTCCGCCTGACCATGCAGACGGTGCCGTCGCCCTCCTCTTCGGGGGACGGCGTCCAGCCCTCTCGCAGCCCCGCCTTCCGATAGAAGGAGAGGACCTCCGCGCGTGGCCCCTGGGAGGCCGTAGGACTGCCCGGCGGAGACGAGCGCGTCGTCGTGATCACACCCGATCTCGCGTCCGCCGCGCGGCGTCACGCTGTCCGGGCGGGCGTCCAGGATGGGAAGCGCCCCGAGGGAGGCGGCGAGCGTCTCCTCCGCGGCCGTGCAGCCGGAGGCGGGCGACCCGGCCGACCCGGTGGGGTAGGCCACGACCTGGGCGGCGGCCCCCGCGACGGCCAGGACCCCGACTCCCGCACCCATGAGTACGAGCATCCGTCTCATGATCGGGACCCTACGCCTCACTCCGCCCTCACGGCAGCCGACCGGAGGCGGAGCCGATCGTCCCGCGCCAGCCGGTGGGCAGCGTGTAGTGCCAGCCCGGCTGCCAGGCGAAGGGGGCGTCCACCAGGTCTTCCAGGCGCGCGCCGGTCAGCAGGCAGTCGAGCGCCCACCTGTTGGCCGAGTGGGCCACGACGAGCACGCGGGCGCCGTCCCAGCCCACGGCGAGATCACGCAGGAAGCTCTCCGTGGCCTCGACCACCTGGTGATAGCTCTGGCCCCCTGGGAAGGGCACGTCGATGTGCGCGGCCCGCCGGGCGGCCACCAGTGAGACCGGGCCGCCGTTGAGCGGGCCGTAGTCGCATTCGCGCAGCCGTGGGTCCTGGTGGATGGGGATCGCCGTGCCGTCGAATGCGATCCGGGCCGTCTCCACCGCCCGGTGCAGGTCGGAGACGAACACGGCCGAAAGACCCGTGTCCCTGCGCCGCTCGCCCAGCTCGGCCGCGAGCCGCCGCCCCGCTTCCGAGAGCCTGCCCGGCAGCCGGCCGGTGGCGATGCCCCTCTCGTTGTCCTCCGTGATCGAATGCGTCTCGTACACGATCTCGACCGCCATGCCACTCTCCGTCCCCGTAGGACTCCCACACTGCGCGACCCCCTGGTACGAGGCCCGGCACTTCGCCCTCCGCTAAACAAAGCGCTGCTCCGGCGGCACTGGCCCGGCCTCCGGCCCGCACGCCAGGTCCGCTCCCGTTGGGAACAACGCTTCCCCGATCCGCGCCACGCTGCGTAACGGACGACCTCGAATCTCGGACTCGCGTCGGGCGCAAGGTCGCCGCTGCCTACGGCTTGTCCTGGGGCGGCTTGTCCTGGGGCGGCTTGTCCTGGGTTGCTTCTCCTGGGCGGCTTGTCCTGGGTTGCTTCTCCTGGGCGGCTTGTCCTGGGCCGGCGCATGCCGTCCAGCTCCACGGGATGGGGCCCACCCCTCAGACGACATCGATCTGTTCAGCTCCCGTCTGAGGCGCTTTCGCTGAAGCCAAAGCCGACCTCGTCACCGGGCCCAACCCGGCCGGCACGCCCTTTTCGGGTTGACCTGCGGCCCCAACCCTTCGCTGCGGACGGTTGCCACTCACTCACTTAGCGTGAGAGAATGCATACATCAGTTCGAATCAAGTGAGGAGGGTGTGATGGATCTGTTCAACATCGATCCTGAGCGCCTTCGTCGTTCGAACGATGGCGACGGTGAGTGGTGGGACCGTCTGATCGCCAATTCCCCGCTGTGGTCGTCCGACGGTTCATCCGCCCGCGAACCCTTCCCGATCATCGGCTTCGAGCCCCGGCACTCCGCGGATGCCCCCGGCGCCGCAAGCCCAGCGAGCCCGCGCACGAGCACGGACGGCGCGGATGCTGACGGCGCGGATGCCACGCGTTGGGCTGCCACCGGCGCGAAGGCCGCTGGCGTGGACGGCGCTGGCGCGGATGCCGCCCGTGGGAATGCTGATGGTGCGGACGCCGCTGGCGCGGATGGCTCTGACACGGGTACCTCCGATGCGGGCGGCCGTGGTCGCGGCCGTGCACGGTCGTCGTGGGTGGTGGTGGGGTGTGTTCGTGAGGTGGCGCAGGAGCTGGCGCTGGCGCCGCTTCCCGATGACGTGGACGTCTGCCTTGCTGAGGCGGAGGAGTTGCTGTTCGCCCTTGACCGGATCACGTGTGCCCTGGCCGACCGCGTAGGCCGGGTGCATGCGACCGGTCAGGCCAAGCAGCATGGGCATGCCTCCACCCGCTCCTGGCTGCGTACCGCCGCCGGGATGACGGTGGGCGGTGCGGGACGCCTGCTCATGCTGGGCGCGGAGCTGCCGCGCCTACCGGTGGTGCGGGAGAAGTTCGCCGTGGGTGAGTTGGCGGCGGGGGTGGTGGAGGCCATCTGCGCCGCTGTCGCCGGGCTGACCGATGAGCAGGCCGGGTTGGCGGAGCCGATCCTGGTGGAGCTGGCGGGCAAAGCCGGGGCGGCCGAAGTGGCCAAGGCCGGCCGCCATTTGCGGGCGGTGCTCGACCCCGACGGCGAAGAACGCGATGAGCAGGCCGATTACGGGCGGCGGTTCCTGCGGGTCCGCCCGGGCAAGGGCGGCGGCGTGGAAGGGGAGTTCTACATTCCCCGTGAACCCGGCGCCCGCCTGATGACCCTGTTGCAGGAGTACGCCAAGAAGAAGGCCGACGGCGATGACCGCACGCTGACAGAGCGCCAAGCGGACGCCCTCATCGCCGCACTCGAGCAGCAGATCGTCACCGAACTCCTCGTCGTGGTCAGCGCCGAATCCCTCCCCACCGACCCCGAAAACACCGGCCCCGAAAACACCGGCCCCGAAAACACCGGCCCCGCCACAGAAGACGCCAGGGACTCCGCTCGTGGTGAGGCCGACGACAGCAGCGACTACGCCGCCGACGCCGCCGGAAGCGCCGAGACCCCGAGCGAGGCTGCTGCCACCGGCGACTGTGGCAGCGACGCCGAGAGCGCTGATGACCCCAGTCAGGCTGACGACGACGTCTCCGGCGCCATGGGCGGTCCCGCTGCGGGTGGCACCGACCACTCCGACGCCCTGGACGAGCTCGGCCCTGCCGAGGCCGGTGCGGGGAGCGATGCCGGTGTCGATGGAGACGCGAACGCCGGTGTCGCCAGCGCCGACAGCCCGAGCAGCGCCGATGGCCCGAGCGAGGAAGCCTTCGACGACGCCTGCGCTACCGCAGAGACCGGCCTCGGTGACGTGCGCGAAGCCGAGGCCGACCACACCGCCGACGACGCCACCGGCTCCGGCGACGGCTCGGCCGGACGCGATGCGCACTCTCGCGGCTACGGAGTCGGTGAGCGCGAGGCCGGTGAGCGGCGGCCCGGCGAGTGCGAGCCCCGCGACACCGCAAGCACCGCCTCCGCCGAGGTCGACGATGCCGGGGACGACGAGACCGTGAACACCAGCTCTGCCGAGGGCGACGAGACCGCGTCCGCCGAGGACCGAGACGGCGAGCGTGCTGCGGCCCAGTCTGGAGCGACCTACGCCACGCGGCCCGCGTCGGCCTGGTCTGCCGACGGTGGCGGGCGTCCGCACACAGCCCCTTCGCACACAGCCCCTTCGGACACAGCGTCTTCGGACACAGCGTCTTCGGACACAGCGTCTTCGGGCGCGACGGCTTCGGACGCACCGCCATCACAGGCTTCGGAGGCGGCGCAGCCGGATCCTCCTCCCGAGGATGCCTCCGCGCATCACACCCACGCCGGGCCTCGGCCTGCGGGGGACTGCCGGCATGGCCAGGGCATACCGGGAGCGCTGGGGGCGTCACTAGGACCAGCGTTGGGGGCGTCGTTGGGGATGGTGCCGGGGTTGCTGCTGGCGACCGGGCAGGTGCTGCCCGTCTCCAGCGTGCACCGCCTCGCCCGCACCAGCACGTTGGTGCGGATCGTCATGAACGCCGACGGGCAGGTCCTCGACATGGGCCGCAAAGTCCGCCTGGCCACCCCCGCCCAGCGCAGGGCCATCTTCGCCCGGTATGCCACCTGCTGGATCGACGGCTGCCCCCTGCCCGCGACCATGTGCCAGATCGACCACGCCGACAACTGGAGCAGCGGCGGCCTGACCGACCTGAAGCTGCTGGGCCCGGCCTGCCAGTTCCACAACCGCGACCGCTACCAGCACCCCGAGCGCTACACCCGCCGCAAAGAAGGCACCGACCGCTGGGCCTTCACCTACCACCGTCTCGGGAGAGCCCGGCGACTACGCGAGTGAGGGAGGGGCGGCGCGCGGACAGGCCGGGCTTCGATCGGCGATTGTTCGCCGAGTCTCTGTCCTACCTACGGGACGTACACGACCGCGACTTCACCGCCTATGGCGCCGGCTCCTCCAGTATCTCCGCCATGCGTAGGTTGTCTCCGTTACGCAGGTGAGCCGGTACCAGCAGCGCTTGCTCCCCAGGGGCTCAGGCGCCGGCAGTTCCGGCCGCGCTCATGGCTCGGCCACGTGGGCATCGCGTCCCGCCCCGCGTTCGAGGTCGTTCTAGGGGGTTGTTAGCGTGCGCGCATGGCAGATCTTGGACATGTGGCGTGGCCGCCCGAGCCGATCCGGACCGAGCGGCTCGTGCTCCGTGAGCCCGAGGCGCGGGACCGTACGAGGTTCGTCGAGCTGCTCGCCTCGCCGGAGGTGCACGCCTACCTCGGTGGTCCCCGCCCGCGTGACGTGCTTGAGCGTGAGCTTCCCGAGGTGCCCGAGCGATGGCCCGGGAGTTTCGTCGTCGAGCTCGGTGGGGTGATGATCGGCCACATCCTGCTCAGGAGAGCGACCGAACACCGTCGCCCGGCCGCCGTGGGGAAGGCCGATCTCGGTTACCTGTTCCTGCCGACGGCCTGGGGGCACGGGTACGCCGCCGAGGCGTGCGCGGCGGCGCTCGACTGGTTCGACGCCGCTCTTCCCGGCGAGCCGGTGGTGCTCACCACCCAAAGCGCCAACGTCGCCTCGATGCGCCTCGCGGCGAAGCTGGGGTTCAGCGAGGTCGAGCGCTTCCATGCCTGGGACGCCGAGCAGTGGCTTGGCATGCGCCCGCCGGCCATGTGACGAGGCCAGGCCGATCACGAACGCGGCCCAGAAGAGCGGCGCAGAAAAGCGGCGCAGAAAAAACGGCCCAGAAAAAACGGCGCAGAAAATTCGGTCGCTGGGGACGACGGGGAGGAATCGCGGTCAACGCGCGAGCCGCCGAGGCCGGCTGGTCCGGCCACGGCGGGACGGGTTCAGGCGGGCAGGCCGAGTTCGCGGGCGATGAGCATGCGCTGCACCTCGCTGGTGCCCTCACCGATCTCCAGGATCTTCGCGTCGCGGTAGAAGCGGCCGACGGGGAACTCGTTCATGAAGCCGTAGCCGCCGAAGATCTGGGTGGCGTCGCGGGCGTTGTCCATCGCGGCGTTGGACGAGACAAGCTTGGCGATCGCGGCCTCCTTCTTGAACGGCAGGCCGGCCAGCATGCGCTCGGCGGCGTGGTAGTAGGCCAGGCGGGCGGTGTGCACCCGGGCCTCCATATCGGCGATCTTGAACTGGATGGCCTGGTAGTGGCCGATCTCCTGGCCGAAGGCCCGGCGCTCTCGCACGTACCCGAGGGACTCGTCCACGCACCCCTGGGCGAGGCCGACCGACAGCGCGGCGATGGCCACCCGGCCCTCGTCGAGGGTCTGGAGGAACTGCGCGTAGCCCCGGCCGCGCTCGCCCAGCAGGTTCTCCTCGGGCACCCGGCAGTCGGTGAACGACAGCTCCCGGGTGTCGGACGCCGACCATCCGACCTTGGAGTATTTCTTCGACACGGTGAAGCCGGGCGTGCCCGACGGCACGAGGATCGTGGAGATCTCCGGCCTGCCGTCCTCGCGGCGGCCGGTGATCGCCGCCACGGCGACGACGCCGGTGATGTCGGTGCCCGAGTTGGTGATGAACGCCTTCGAGCCGTTGATCACCCATTCGCCGCCGTCGAGGACGGCCGTGGTGCGCATGCCGCCCGGGACATCGGACCCGCCGCCGGGCTCGGTCAGCCCGAATGCCCCGAGGATCTCCCCCGCCGCCATCTTCGGCAGCCAGCGCTCCTTCTGTGCGTCGGTGCCGAACCGCAGGATCGGCATCGCGCCCAGCGAGACCGCCGCCTCCAGGGTGATCGCCACCGAGGAGTCGACCCTGGCCAGCTCCTCCAGGGCGAGGCACAGCGCGAAGTAGTCGCCGCCCATGCCGCCGTACTCCTCCGGGACGGGCAGGCCGAACAGGCCCATCGCGCCCATCCTGCGGACGATCTCGTACGGGAACTCGCACCGCTCGTAGTAGTCCCCGATGACGGGGGCCACCACCTCGCGGGCGAACTCCTCGACCGACTTGCGCAGCTCGATGTGCTCGTCGTTGAGCATCTCAGATCTCCTTCGCCAGGGCCTGGACGACGCGGGAGGGGCTCGGCCGGCCCAGGATCTCGGCGAGCCAGAGGCTGGTGGCGGTCAGCGACCTGACGTCCACCCCGGTTTCGACACCGAGACCGTCGAGCATCCACACCAGGTCCTCGGTCGCGAGGTTGCCGGTGGCGCTCTTGGCGTACGGGCAGCCGCCGATGCCGCCCGCGGAGGAGTCCACGACCGCGATCCCCCGCTTGATCGCGGTGAGCGTGTTGGCGAGGGCCTGTCCGTAGGTGTCGTGGAAGTGGACGGCCAGCCGATCGGGCCCGACCCCCGCCTCGGCGAACGCGTCGAGCAGCGCCTCGACGTGCCGGGGCGTGCCGACGCCGATCGTGTCGCCGAGCGACAGCTCGTAACAGCCGAGATCGAGCAGCCTGCGCCCGACCCGGGCGACCTGCTCGGGCGCGACCGGCCCCTCCCAGGGGTCGCCGAAGCACATCGACACGTACGCCCTGACCCGCATGCCGTGGGCGAGGGCCCGTTCGACGACGGGGGCGAACATCTCGAACTGCGACTCGACGGTCCGGTTGAGGTTGCGCCGGGCGAACGACTCGGTGGCGCTGCCGAAGATCGCGATGTCGGTCACGCCCCCGTGGCCGAGAGCACAGCCAAGGGCTCGGTCGAGGCCCCGCTCGTTGGGGACGAGCACCGGATAGCGCACCCCGGGCACCCGGGGCAGGCTCTCCAGCAGTTCCCCGGCGTCGGCGAGCTGGGGAATCCACTTGGGGTGGACGAAGCTCGTCGCCTCGATGGTCGTCAGCCCCGCCTCGGCCAGCCGTCCGATGAACTCGCGCTTGACCTCGACGGGCACGATGGCCGACTCGTTCTGCAGGCCGTCACGCGGGCCGACCTCGTAGATCGTCACTCGCACGGCGTCACCTTGGCCACGATCGCGTCCAGCTCCACCGTCTGTCCCGGCCGGGCCCGCAGCTCGGCGAGCACGCCGTCGGCCGGCGCCGTCAGGGTGTGTTCCATCTTCATCGCCTCCACGACGACCAGCGGCTGCCCCGCGGTGACCCGGTCGCCCTCCGCCGCCTTCACGAGCAGCACCGTTCCCGGCATCGGGCTGCGTACGACTCCGTCGCCGGCGAGCGCCCCGCCCTGCCGGTCCTTCGGGTCGCCGGGCTCGTGCCGCGTGACGGACCAGGCACGGCCGCCCTCGGCGAGCCAGACCGTGTCGCGGTCACGGGCCACCGCGTATCTCCGGGTGACGCCGCCGAGGGTGACAGCCGCCTCATCCGTCGCCTCATCCGTGCCCGTCCACTCCAGCCGGGCACGGCCGAGTGAACGATCGTTAACTTCGATCTCCGCATCGCCGGCGGCGCCCCGCACGCGTACGGGCACGCCGAGCCGGTGCACGGTCCAGGCGGGCTCCCCGACGCGCCAGCCGTCCGCGACGTCCCAGGGATCGCCCGAGGCGGAGCGGTCGAAGCCCGAGTGATCAAAGCCGGAGTGGACGACGAGCGCGGCGGCGGCGAGCACCTCGCCGGGCACCTCGCCGCTCACCAGGCCGCCGATCCGCCGTTCGACCAGCCCGGTGTCGAGCCGCCCGGCCGCGACCTCCGGGTCGGCCAGCAGCGCGCGCAGGAACCCGATGTTGGTGGTGACCCCGAGGATCACGGTCGAGCCGAGCGCCCGGTCGAGGGCCGCGAGCGCGCCCGCCCGGCCGGGGGCCCAGGCGACCGCCTTGGCCAGCATGGGGTCGTAGTCGCTGCCCACGACCGTTCCCTCGGCCAGCCCGGAATCGAACCGCACGCCCTCCCCCGCTGGCTCGTGCAACCGCAGCACGCGCCCGCCCGTGGGCAGGAAGTCGCGGGCCGGGTCCTCGGCGTAGACGCGGGCCTCGACGGCGTGGCCGCGCAGGCGCACCGCGTCCTGCCCGAACGGCAGCGGCTCCCCCGCGGCGATCCGCAGTTGCAGCTCGACCAGGTCGAGGCCGGTGACCATCTCGGTGACCGGGTGCTCGACCTGCAGCCGGGTGTTCATCTCCATGAAGAAGAACTCGCCGGGCCGGTCGCCGGGGACGATGAACTCGACCGTGCCCGCGCCGACGTAGCCGACCGACCGCGCGGCCTCCACCGCCGCCGCGCCCATCCGGGCCCGCGTCTCCTCGTCGAGCAGCGGCGACGGCGCCTCCTCCACGATCTTCTGGTGGCGGCGCTGCAGGCTGCACTCGCGCTCGCCGAGGTGGACGACGTCGCCGTGGCCGTCGGCCATGACCTGGATCTCGATGTGCCGGGGCCGGTCCACGAACCGCTCGATCAGCAGGGTGCCGTCCCCGAAGGCCGCCGTCGCCGTACGGCGGGCCGACTCGACGGCGGCGGCCAGGGCGTCGGCGGACTCGACCCGCAGCATGCCCTTGCCGCCCCCGCCCGCGGACGGCTTGATCAGCACCGGGAAGCCGATGCGCGCGGCGACCTCGGCCAGGTCGTCGTGCGGTTCCGCGCCGCCGGGCACGACCGGCACGCCCGCGCGGGCGACCGTCTCCTTGGCCCGGATCTTGTCGCCCATGGCCTCGATGGACGCGGCGGGCGGGCCGACGAACACCAGGCCCTCGGCCGCGCAGCGCCGGGCGAACCCGGCGTTCTCGGCGAGGAAGCCATAGCCGGGGTGGACGGCCTCGGCGCCGCTCGCCCGGGCCGCCTCGATGATCCCGTCGATGTCGAGGTAGCCGCGCGGGAGCCGTACGGCGAGGTCGGCCTCGCGCACGTGGCGCGCGTCGCGGTCGGCGTCGCTGTGCACGGCGACGGCGCGCACGCCCAGGGCCCGCAGCGTACGGATGATCCGGACGGCGATCTCACCCCGGTTGGCGATCAGGACACTGGTGAACATCACGAGGCCGACCTCACATCCGGAAGACGCCGTAGCCGACGGGTTCGAGGGGGGCGTTCGCGGCGGCGCCGAGCGCCAGGCCGAGCACGGTCCTGGTGTCCGCGGGGTCGATCACCCCGTCGTCCCACAGGCGCGCGGTCGAGTAGTAGGGGTTGCCCTGGTGCTCATACTGGGCCCGGATCTCGTCGGCGTCGGCGTCGCCGACCATGGTGAGCACGGTGGCGGCCTGCTCGCCGCCCATGACCGAGATGCGGGCGTTCGGCCACATCCACAGGAAGCGGGGCGAGTAGGCGCGGCCGGCCATCGCGTAGTTGCCCGCGCCGAACGAGCCGCCGATGATCACGGTGAACTTCGGCACGCGGGCGCAGGCGACCGCCGTCACCATCTTCGCGCCGTGCTTGGCGATGCCCCCGGCCTCGTACGCCTTGCCGACCATGAAGCCGCTGATGTTCTGCAGGAACACCAGCGGGATCGACCGCCGGTCGCACAGCTCGATGAAGTGCGCGCCCTTGAGCGCCGACTCGCTGAACAGGATGCCGTTGTTGGCCACGATCCCCACGGGGTGCCCGTGGATCCGGGCGAACCCGGTGACCAGGGTCGGGCCGTACTCGGCCTTGAACTCCAGGAACCGGCTGCCGTCGACCACCCGGGCGATCACCTCGCGCACGTCGTACGGCTGCCGCGTGTCCTGGGGGACGATTCCGTACAGGTCGTGCGGGTCGTGCAGCGGCGGCTCGGCGGGCGCGACGTCCCAGGGGCGGGGGCTCTTCGGCGCGAGCGTCGACACGATGTCGCGCACGATCTTCAGGGCGTGCGCGTCGTCCTCGGCGAGGTGGTCGGTGACGCCGCTGACGCGGGCGTGCACCTCGCCGCCGCCCAGCTCCTCGGCCGTGACGGTCTCGCCGGTCGCGGCCTTCACCAGCGGCGGCCCGCCCAGGAAGATCGTGCCCTGGTCGCGGACGATCACGGCCTCGTCGCTCATCGCGGGGACGTACGCGCCGCCGGCGGTGCAGGAGCCGAGCACGGCCGCGATCTGCGGGATGCCGCGCGCCGACATGGTGGCCTGGTTGTAGAAGATGCGGCCGAAGTGCTCGCGGTCGGGGAAGACCTCGTCCTGTTTCGGCAGGAAAGCGCCGCCCGAGTCGACCAGGTAGACACACGGCAGGTGGTTGTGAAGGGCGACCTCCTGGGCGCGCAGGTGCTTCTTGACCGTGATCGGGTAGTACGTGCCGCCCTTGACGGTGGCGTCGTTGGCCACGATCACGACCTCGCGCCCGCTCACCCGCCCCACGCCGGTGATGATCCCGGCGGCCGGGGCCTGCTCGCCGTACATGCCGGTGGCCGCGAGCGGGGACAGCTCCAGGAAGCGCCCGCCGGGGTCGAGGAGCGTGTCGACGCGGTCCCTGGGCAGCAGCTTGCCGCGCTGGACGTGCCTGGTCCGAGCCCGCTCGGGGCCGCCGCGCGCCGCCGCCGCGAGCCGTTCCCGCAGCTCCGCGACCAGGCGTTCGTTCGCCTCCGCGTTGCGCTTGTACGGCTCGCCGCCCGGGTCGCACCGGCTCTCCAGCACCGGCCAGTCACTCGTACTCATGCTCGGATGTTAGTCATCATTAACAGACTCCGTCTACCATGGTGCCGTGAAGACCGGGAGGACCGAGAAGACCCCTACCCGCAATCGGCGGGCCGAGATCCTGGAGGCGGCCGCAGAGCTCTTCGCGGCGCGCGGCTTCCACGGGGTGTCCATCGAGGACATCGGTGCGGCCGTGGGGGTGTCGGGACCGGCGCTCTACCGGCACTTCAGCGGCAAGGAGGCGCTGCTCGCCGAGATGCTGCTCGACATCAGCGAACGGCTGCGCGAGCAGGGGGCGCGGCTGGCCACCACCGCCGACCCGGACACCGCGGAGGCCGCGCTCGACGCGCTGCTGTCCGGGCACATCGCGTTCGCGCTGACTCACCCCGCGCTCATCCGCGTCCACGAGCGCGAGCTCGACAACGTGCCGGAGCAGGCCCGGCGGGCCATCCGGCGGCTGCAGCGGCTCTACGTGGAGGAGTGGGTGACCGTGCTGTCCGAGCTGCACCCCGCGTGCCCGCCCGCGCGGCTGCGCGCCGCGACGCACGCGGTCTTCGGCCTGCTCAACTCCACCCCGCGCAGCGCCGGAGAGCTCGCCCCCGAGGCCATGGCCGGCCTGCTCCGCGACATGGCCCGCGCCGCGCTGGCACGGCTCTGACCGGACGGAACATTTCTTCAAGACACCCCGGCCCTGAGCTTGCGACGCTCGACGTCCGGCACGGCCCCGGACAGGGGGCCGCGCGGCGAGCGAGCGGCAGGAGGGGCGATGACGAACGACACGGACAGCGCGCCGGTGGTCCGGGTGGCGAGTGGCCGGCTGCGGGGCCGCCTGGACCAGGGGGTGGCGGCGTTCCTCGGGATTCCGTACGCGGCCCCGCCCTTCGGGGCGCTTCGCATGCGGCCTCCCGAGCCGCCCGCGTCGTGGGAGGGCGAGCGCAGCGCGACCGATTATGGGCCGACCTGCCCGAAAGGCGACTACGGTCCGGAGATCGAGGCGCTGTTCCCCGAGGTCGTGATCCCCGGTGAGGAATGCCTCAACCTCAACGTGTGGACCCCCGACCCCCAGGCGTCCGGCCTGCCGGTGCTGGTCTGGATCCACGGCGGCGTGTTCACGAAGGGATCCGGATCGATCCCCGGTTATCGCGGCACCTCCTTCGCCCGCGACGGGGTCGTGTGCGTCACCGTCAACTATCGGCTCGGCGCCGAGGGCTTCCTCCACCTCGGCGACGGCATCGCCAACCTGGGGTTGCTGGACCAGATCGCCGCCCTCGAATGGGTCCGGGACAACATCGCCGCCTTCGGCGGGGATCCGGGGAGGGTGACCGTCGCCGGCCAGTCCGCCGGGGCCATGAGCGTCGTCACCCTCATGACCATGCCCCGCGCCCGGGGCCTGTTCCACCAGGCGATCGCCCAAAGCGGGGCGGCCGCCCAGACGCTCACCGCCGAGAGCGCCCTGGCGGTCGCCGCGCACCTGGCCGGCTCGCTCGGGATCGCCCCGGACCGCGAGGCCTTCAGGCAGGTGCCGCCCGGACTGCTCGCACGGACGGCGTCCGCCCTCGCCGACGAGGCCCAGAGCGCCGCGGACGCCTCCGCGTGGGCGCGCCTCCCCTTCGCCCCGGTCGTGGACGGCGACACCCTCCCCGGCCACCCGCTCGACGCGTTGAGAAAGGGCGCCGGCAGCGGCGTGCGGCTCCTGACCGGCTGGAACCGGGACGACACCCGGATCGGCCTCGTCCCCACCGGCATGATCGACCTCATCGACGAGCGCATGCTCCCCGCCATCGCGGGCGCCCTCGGCGCGCCAGACGGGACGGTCGAGCGCTACCGGGCGGCCCGGCCGGGAGCGAGCAGCGGGGACCTGCTCGCCGACATCACCACCGACTGTTTCATCCGCATCCCGGTGACCCGGGTCGCCGAGGCACGCCTGGAGACAAGCGAGGCCGGCACGTGGCTGTATCGCTTCGACCACGAGTCGCCGAGCTTCGCCGGCCGTCTGCGGGCCGCGCACGCGGTGGAGATCCCGTACGTGTTCGACCTCCTCGACGAGAAGTCCGGTCACGCCCTCATCGGCGACGAACCGTCACAGGCCGTCGCCGGCACGGCCCACGGCGCCTGGGTTCGCTTCGTCTCCGGCGGCGACCCGGGCTGGCCCCGATACGACCTGACCGACCGGTCCACCGCCCTGATCGGCGAGAAGATCACCGTGGCCGGCGACCCCGGCGGCGCCGAACGCGAGCTGTGGGCCGCACGAGGCTGACCGGAAGCCGCCGCCACCACCCACCGGCCCGACGGGAGGACCCGTGCCCGGCACCCGCGGTGCGTATCGTCCCGCACCCGTCTCGAAAGCCGGCGCGTTGTGGCCGCCGCGACCCGCCTCCTACCATGCAGGCGTGCGAACAGCCCAGCCGGTTCGCGCCGGTGCTCCTCGGTGGGAGATCGCGGTCCCCTCGCGCCCTGGCCGGGTGCCGGGGGTCGTGATGGCGGGGTTCGGCGACCCCGCGAACGAGTTCTCCGACCTCGCGATGGTCCCGCACCCCGCGGTCACGGTGATCTTCGACCTCGGCGGCCAGCCGTTCGTCATCGAAGACGGCTGCGGTTCCCGGCAGCGAGAACGCGTCGTCGCCGGCCTCGCGCCCGTCAGGGCTCGCGGACGGGGCACGGCCAGAAGTTTCGAATGCCTCCAGTTGCGGCTGTCGCCGATGGTCGCACACGCGGTGCTGGGCGCCTCCTCCGAGTTGAGCGGGGCCGTGGTCACCCTCGACGACCTGTGGGGACGCGAGGCCGTGCGGACGCAGGAGCGGTTGCGCGCGGCCGGTTCGTGGCAGGACCGATTCGCGATCGCGGAGGCCGCGCTGGCCCGGCGGCTGGACGCGCGCCGGACCGTCGACCCGGAGGTCGCCTTTTCCTGGGGACGGATAGTGGCCACCCGGGGGCGGGTGCGGGTCGAACAACTGGCCGCCGAGACCGGATGGAGCCGCAAGCGCCTCTGGTCGCGGTTCCGCGCCCAGATCGGACTCACTCCCAAACGTGGCGCGCAGCTCGTCCGCTTCGACCATGTGGCCCACCGTCTCGCCGCCGGGCACAGCACGGCCCTGGTCGCGGCGGAGAGCGGGTATGCCGACCAGTCCCACCTGCACAGAGACGTCGTGGCCTTCACCGGGATGACGCCGGCCGCGGTCGCGGTCGCGCCGTTCCTCGCGCTCGACGGTGTCGCCTGGCCCTCAGACGAGCAGCTTGCGGGCGGCGCGTTCGATGTCGGACTCCGACAGCAGAACGGTGCCGGCGGCCGGGCCTAGCGGCACGAAGCTGTCCTGCGAGGTCACCCGGGCGATCGGGCCGCGGAAGCCGTTGTCGACGAGTGCCGCGATCACGCTCTCGGACACGCCGCCGCTGTGGCGGGTCTCGTCGGCGATCAGCACACGGCCGGTCAGCTCGGCCGCGCGCATGAGGTCGTCGACCGGCAGCGGCGACAGCCACCTCAGGTCGAGCACCCGGCAGCTCATGTCCTCCGCCGTGAGCCTGACCGCCGCCCGCAGGCTCATCCGCAGGCCGTTGCCGTACGTGACGATGGTCAGGTCGCGGCCGTCGCCGTACGAGCGGGCGCGGCCCACCGGGACGTGCGTCTCGGCCCAGCGCGCGGGCGGCGCGTACGGCGCGAGCCAGCCGTCGTCACCCTCGTCGAAGAGATCACGCGTGTGGTAGAGCGCGATGGGTTCGAGGAACACGCAGACGCTGCCGTCCGTACGGGCGGCGGCCAGGCACGTGCGCAGCATCGCGGCCGCGTCGTCGGGCCGGGCCGGAGACGCGACGATCACACCGGGAATATCGCGCAATGCGGCAATTGAGTTGTCATTGTGGAAATGTCCCCCAAAGCCCTTTTGGTAGGCATAAGAGGCGACTCGTACGACAAGCGGATTGCGATACGCGCCCTGCGAGAAGAACTGCATGGTCGACGCCTCGCCGCGAATCTGATCAAGCGCGTTGTGCAGGTAGGCGAGGTATTGGATCTCCGGCACCGGCAGCAGCCCCGACACCCCGGCCCCGAGCGCGAGGCCGAGGATCGCCTGCTCGTCCAGGAGCATGTCGAAGACCCGCTCGGCCCCGAACCTGCGCAGCAGCCCGCGCGTCACGCCGTACACCCCGCCCTTGCGGGCCACGTCCTCGCCGAACACCAGGACACCAGGGTCCACCGCCATCGCGTCGGCCAGCGCGCGGTTGATCGCCTGGGCGACCGTCAGCCTGCCCTCCTGCTCCGGCAGGGTGGTGAAGGCGCGCTCGCGCGCCTCGGCGGGCGCGCACCGCCCGACCTCGGCGGTCACCGCCTCGGGACGGCGCGGCGCGAGCGGGGCCATCACCTCCGTGGCCGTCGTGAGCCGGGGCCGCCGGGCGCACTCCGACGCCAGCTTCAGCACGTGGTCGCGCTCGGCCTCGTAGCGCGCGAGCAGCTCGTCGGGCTCGGCCAGGCCCGCCTCCACGAGCAGCCGCGCCGTACGGACGAGGGGGTCGCGCTCCAGGTCGGCGGCGATCTCCTTGCGGGTGCGGTAGCCGATCTCCACGTCGGAGCCGGCGTGGCCCATCAGCCGCACGGTGCGCAGGTGCAGGAACGCCGGGGCGCGGTTGGCGCGCACGTGATCGACGGCGCGCAGCGCCATGTCGTAGGTCTCGGCCAGGTCGCAGCCGTCGGCCTGGAAATACTCCAGCAGGGGGTGCCGGGCCTGCGCGACCCACTCCGGCGGCGTCTTCACGCTGATGCCGAGGCCGTTGTCCTCGCACACGAAGAGCACCGGGATCTGCAGCCCGCGGAAGCGGCCGTACGCGGCGGTGTTGAGCCCCGTCAGCGCGGAGGCGTGGTTCATCGACGCGTCGCCGAAACTGCAGACGGCGACGGCGTCCCCGGGCCAGGGTGAGGGCAGGCCGAGCACGCGCGCCCGCTCGATCGCGAAGCCGACGCCGACGGCGCGCGGCAGGTGGCTGGCGATCGTGGAGGTCTGCGGGATGACGGCGAGCTCGGGGTGACCGAACACCTTGTGCCGGCCGCCCGCGATCGGCTCCTCGGATGACGCCGCGATCCCCAGCAGGACGTCGCGCAGCCCTTCCTCCGCCAGCCGCCCCGCCTGTGCCGAACGGGTCAGATAGAAGGCGCCGGACCGGTAGTGCAGCAGCGCGGGGTCGTCCACCCGGAGCGCGGCGGCGACGGCGGCGTTGCCCTCGTGCCCCGACGACCCGATCGTGTAGAAGCCCTCGTCGCGCTCACGCATGACGCGGGCGGCGACGTCGAGGAGGCGGCTGCCCAGCTGCACCGCGAACAGCTCACGGCACCGCGTGCCCGTCAGGCCCGTGCCCGGCCGCACCGGCAGGTCCGGATCCCGGGCCGGTCCGGGGGTCAGCGCCCCGACAACCTCGGCGAAATGGGTCTCCACAGCGTCCCGCACCACACGGTCGATTATGTCGCACGATGCACGCTCCGTCCCGCACAGCGACAACTCCGTACACAACCGGTTATCGATCACGCACTCCGACACGAAACGATGACGATAAGTCAGAGGGTTAAACCACCCCGGGTATTCGCCCGTCTACTCATTACGAATGACGTGGCACCCTCATGCCGCGTTCAACCACCGGAAGGATGGTTCACCGGAATGTTGAAACGCATCCATGCCGTGATCGCGGCAGTGGCTCTGGGAGGGGCGGTCCTCGTCGCGCTCCCGGCCACCGCCGGCGCGGCGACGGCAGCGGGTCCGAGCGACCTGGCCGTCTCCCCCAGCCCCGTCGTCGTCGCCGGCGGCGCCGGCACGACGGCGACCTTCACCTACAAGGCGTCCGAGGAGGGCGCGGCGCGGCTGGTCGACCGCGACGGCCGCACCGTCAGGCTCGATCCCGACCCCGCGGGCTCCGGCGCCTACACGGCCAAGTACGGCTTCACCTTCAGGGACGAGCCGGGCGTCTGGAGGCTGCAGGTGCGGGCCGACGGCGGGGTCGCGACCAAGGAGTTCCAGGTCCACTGGACCACCGACCTCGACTTCGACGCGGCGCCCGACGTCGTCGACCGGGGCGACCGGCTCAGGCTGACCGGCGCCCTGACCTTCCGGGACGGCGCCGGCCGGCAGGCGTACGACGGGCAGCGGGTCTACCTCGCCTTCAAGCCGGTCGGCGGCTCCTACAGCCGGGTCGGCTCGGTGACGACCGACCGCGACGGCCGCTTCTCGGTCGAGCGTACGGCGGACAGGACCGGCTGGTGGCGCGCCGAGTTCGCAGGTGCGTCCGACGCCGAGCCCGCGACGAGCGACAGCGACCGGGTCGACGTCAGGGCCCGGGCCAGCCGCACCCGGATCACCGGTTTCGACGCCTCCCCCGAGCCCGTCGACGCCGGTAAGACGCTGCACCTGCGCGGCCGGCTGGAGATCTCCGGCTTCGCCGGCTGGAGCGGCTACCCAGGCCGGCAGGTGAAGATCCTGTTCAAGCCGGCCGGCGGTGATCGCTGGCAGCACGTCACCACCGACTGGACCGACTCCCACGGCCGCTTCTCGGCGGACGTCAGGGCCAGGACCTCCGGCTGGTGGCGGGCCGAGTTCGCGGGCGCCACCGGCGCGGGCTACTCGGCGAGCGCGACCGACTATGTGACGGTCCGCGTGCCGCGGCCGACGCCTCCGCCGCCCGCGCCCAAGGCCGACACCCGGATCGTCCAGTTCAACGCCTCGCCCGAGCCGGTGAAGTACCACAAGTAGCTCACCTTCCGCGGCCAGCTCCAGGTGTGGGACCACCCCTGGGAGGGCTACGGCCACCAGCGGGTGACCGTGTGGTTCAAGAAGCCCGGCGGCTCCTGGCACTACGTCAAGACGCTGTGGACGAACAGCACCGGCAGGTTCTGGGGCAAGACCACGGCGTCGGCGTCCGGCTACTGGAGGGTCGTCTTCGGCGGCAACGGCGAGGCCGACGGCTCCAAGAGCCGGATCGACTGGGTGCGCGTGAAGCGCTAGAGGACCGCGCTTGAGGGTCCTGCTTGAGGATCGTGCTTGAGGATCCTGCTTGAGGGTCAGAGCCGGCCCGGGGCGTGCCCACGCCCCGGGCCGGTTCGCGTCACGTGCCCGGGTCAGAGCCAGTCGCGGCGTTTGAAGACCAGATAGAGCGTGAGGCAGACGACGCCCATGAGCATGATCGCCATGGGATATCCGAGCAGCCAGTGCAGCTCGGGCATGTGGTCGAAGTTCATCCCGTAGATCGTGCCGACCAGCGTCGGGGCGAACAGGATGGCCGCCCACGCCGAGATCTTCTTGACCTCGTCGCCCTGGGCGATGCTCGCGGCCGTGAGCTTGGTCATCTCCTCGTTCTGCTGCTGGCTGACGAGGGTGGAGTTGACGACGAGGATGTCCTGGAGCATCTGCCGGAAGCCCGCCACCCGCTCGGTGACCGTGATGACGTGGTCGGACACGTCGCGCAGGTAGCGCTGCAGCTCCTCGTTCACGCCATATTTGGGCGAGCCGGCGATGAAGCCGTCGAGCATGGGGACCAGCGGACTGGTCGCCCGCTGAAACTCGATGACCTCACGCGAGAGGCTGTAGATGCGCCGGGGCGCGGCCGGGTCGCCGCCGAAGACCTGCACCTCGATCTCGTCGACGTCGTTCTGCAGCCCGGCGACCACGGGGGCGTAGCCGTCCACCACCGCGTCGAGGATCGCGTACAGCACGGCCTGCGGCCCCTGGCGGAGCAGGTCGGGGTCCGACTCCATGCGGCGGCGCACCTTGGACAGGTCGGGCGCCTCGCTGTGCCGTACGGTCAGCACGAAGTCGGGGCCGACGAAGACGTGCAGCTCGCCGAAGGCGACCTTCTCGGGCTGGTCGAGATACTGTGCGGCCCGCAGCACCACGAACAGCGTGTCGCCATAGCGGTCGGCCTTGGGCCGCTGGTGGGCGACGATGGCGTCCTCGATGGCGAGCTCGTGCAGGCCGAACTCCTCGGCCGCCTTGATCAGCTCGGTCTCCTCCGGCCGGTAGAGGCCGATCCACGCCATCGCCCCCGGCCGCGAGCGCAGCGAGGCGATCGCGTCGGCCAGCGACGGCGGCGAGTCCACGCGCTCGCCGTCCACGTACACGGCGTTGTCGACCACGCTCTGCCGGAACGTCTCCCCCTGGTCCGCGCGGGGATCCATGGAGTGCTCGGGAGCCTGCTCCGGTTTCGCCCTCATCAGCCCGCTCAATCCACTCAATCCGCGCAGTCCACGCATACGCCGCTCAGCCACACGTAGAAGGTAACCGCCCTCGTCGCCCTTACCCAGGCGGACCACGCGGACCGGCTGGTCATCGCGGCGATCCTGCTGTTCCTGCCCGGGGGGCCCGGCTTTCGGGCGGCTCGTCGAGGACGGCCGCACACCGTCTCGGCCGTCACACCAGAGAAGCAGTTCGAGTTCGAGTTCGTGACGGATCGGGATGCCGTCGGCGTGGGTGGGGATCGAGGGCTTCAGCCGGCGCGCGGCCTCGACCGCGTCGCGGTGGACCGCCACCAGGTCGAATCCGTACCGCTGATAGAAGCGCAGGGCACGGGTGTTCTCGTTCGTGGTGACCAGCCAGAGCCGCCTGACGCCCGCGCGCTCCGCCTCGGCGCGCACCCCGTCCAGCAGTGCCCGCCCGACACCCCGCCCGGCCTCCGTCGCGTCGAGTGTCACGATCTCCCACTCGGCGTCCGACACCGCCCGGTATGTCAGCAGTCCCACGGGCCGCCCCTCCGCCCTCGCGAGGAGCGCCCGCTGCGCGGACGCGTCGATGAGTTCGCCGTGGACGGCGACATGAGGGCCGTCCCATGACTCGGCGAGAATGCTCCTGACGGACTCCGCGTCGGCCGGCTCCGCCGGATCGACGGTGACGGCTCGCTCGGCGGTGGACATGCCCGGAGCGTACCGATCGACGCCGGCCGGGAGGACAGGTCCGCAGCCGGAGGGCCGCCGCCGTACGATCTCGGGGTGAACCCCCTGAAGGCCCTGTGGAACCACCTGACCGCCGTCCAGATCGCGCCCCCGCTCTGGCTGGTCGTGCTGTCCGGGTTCGCCGCTCTCGCCGTCGTCGCCTACCCGGCGTCGTGGCACATCTCACGCGGCCTGATCACGATCGCGCACGAGGGGGGCCACGCGCTGGTCGCGGTGCTGACCCGGCGCAAGCTGCGGGGCATCCGCCTCCACTCGGACACCTCGGGCGTGACGCTCACCAAGGGCAGGCCGACGGGCCCCGGCATGGTCGCCACAGCCGCGGCGGGGTACGTCGCGCCCTCGCTGATCGGGCTCGGATCGGCCTGGCTGGTCTCCGACGGCCGGATCACGATGCTGTTGTGGGCCGTGCTCGCGCTGCTGACCTGCATGCTGCTGATGATCAGGAACTTCTTCGGCGCCGTGACGCTGCTCGCCGTGGGCGGCGCGGTCTTCGCGCTGTCGTGGTTCGCGCCGCCCCATGTCCAGTCGTCCTGCGCGTACGTCGCCGCGTGGTTCCTGCTGCTCGGCGGGGTGCGGCCGATCCTGGAGCTGCAGGCCAAGCGCCGCCTCGGCCGCGCCCCGGACTCCGACGCCGACCAGCTCGCCCGGCTGACCCGCGTGCCCGGCACGCTGTGGGTGCTGCTGTTCCTGCTCGTCTCCGCCGCCGCGTTCGTCTACGGCGGCTATCTCCTCACCGCCCGCTGGTTGCCTCTGTGAGCCGTTGACCTTGACGCGACGTCAACGTCTCTAATGGGGGCATGCGGATCGGAGAACTCGCCGCGCTGGCCGGGGTGTCCACCCGTACCGTGCGGCACTATCACCACCAGGGCGTGCTGCCCGAGCCGCCGAGACGGGTCAACGGCTATCGCGAGTATGGCCTGCGCGACGCCCTCCGCCTAGGCCGGGCGCGCAGGCTGACCGAGCTGGGCCTGTCGCTCGACGAGGTCCGCGACGCGCTGACCGGTGACTCCGCCCGTGAGCTGCGGGAGATCCTGCTGGAGCTGGACGCCGACCTCGCCCGGCAGGAGGCGGAGATCCGGTCCAGGCGCGAGCGGCTCGCCGCGCTGCTGCGCGAGGAGTCGCCGTCGCCGGACGGGCTGCGCCTGCGGTACGGCCGGCTGTTCGGCCTGGACGTCCCGGCGGAGCTCATCGCGTCGGCGCGGATCGACCGCCGCTACGACGAGAAGAAGCTCGTGCGCCTGTCGGACGGCGAGCTCGCCCTCGCGGTCTCGTCCCAGACCAACCTCGTGGTCGAGCTGCGCGAACCGATCGAGGTGCCTCCTCCGCGCCGTCCCTGGCAGGCCGTCCGCCCTGCGGTGGCCGTGCGGCGGGTGCGGTTCTTCGCCGACGACCCGGCCGCGGCGCTGCGGGCCGTCGCCGCGCTCAGCACGACGGCCACGGGCGAGCGCGGCACTTCCTGATCTGTTCGGCGGCAGAGGGCGGTTTGCCCTTTACGTTGTAGATCCGTCCGCTGCGTCGCGGATGAGGGCGATGTCGGCGGGGGCGGCAGGCCGGCCGTTCTCGGCGGCGGCCTGAGACACGAGGAGCTCGCCGGTGTGCGCCACGTGGGCGTGCATCGCCGCGGCGGCGGCGTCCGGATCGCCGCCGAGGACGGCGGCGAGGATCGGCTCGTGCTCCGCGGCCACGTCCGCCAGGGAGCGGGAGCGGTCCACGGTGGAGGCGCCCAGCGTCACCGTGGCGTCCCTGAGCCCGGCGACGACCTCGGCGAGCCGCCGGTTGGCCCCCGCGGCGAGGATCGCGTCGTGGAACGCCCTGTCGTGCCGCATGAAGCGCGGCTCGTCGTGTCCGGCCGCGGCGGCGCGCATGGCCTCCAGCTCCTCGCGCAGCAACCGGGCGAGGCCGGGACCGGCGTCGCGGGCCGCCCGCCTGGTCGCCGGCACCTCCAGCAGCAGCCGCAGGTGGAACACCTCGGCGATCTCCCGGGGATCGCGGCGCAGCACCCGGAAACCCCGGCTCCGCTCGAACCGCACCAGGCCCGCCTCGCCAGCCGGAGCATCGCCTCGCGTACGGGAGTGCGGGAGACATTGAGCTGCGCGGCCAGCCGATAGACCGAATAGAGCTCCCCGGGCCGCAGCTCCCCCGCCTGGATGGCCTCCCTGACCGCCTCCATGACCTGCTCGGTGAGACTGGACGTGCCGGCGACCGCTCGCACCGTCTGATCACCCTCCGGAGTGGGCCCGCCCGCGTACGGCGGCGCATTGACATGCAGCATGCCACATGCCAGGTTCCCATCGGGAACGCCCCGCAACCGGCATCGCGCCCTGCCCGCGTGAGCCCCGGATGGAAGGCCAGCGATCGTGATCGTCCCGAGCACTCCCGAGTCCGTCTTCACGTACGGCGCCCCCGCCCTGAAGTTCGGCCCCGGCGCGTCCGCCGAGATCGGCTTCGACCTCGGGCAGTACGGCGTGCGCCGCGTGCTGGTGGTGACCGACGCGGGCGTGGCGGCGACGGGCGCTCCGGCGCGGATCGCCGAACAGATCGCCGGGTTCGGCATCCATGCGGAGGTGTACGACGGCGTGCACGTCGAGCCCGCCGACGAGAGCCTGCTCGCGGCGATCGGGCACGCCCGCGCGAGCGGCCCGTGGGACGCCTTCGTCGCGGTCGGCGGGGGATCGAGCATCGACACGGCCAAGGCCGTCAACCTGCTCACGACGAATCCGGGCGAGCTGATGGACTACGTCAACGCGCCGATCGGTGCCGGGCGTGCCCCCTCCCGGCCGCTCAAGCCGCTGGTCGCGGTGCCCACGACCACGGGCACCGGCTCGGAGAGCACGACGATCTGCGTGCTCGACGTGCTCGGCCTGAAGGTCAAGACGGGGATCAGCCACGCCCGTCTCCGTCCCGTGCTGGCCGTCGTGGACCCGGACCTCACGATGACCCAGCCGCCCGAGGTGACCGCGGCGGCGGGGATGGACATCCTCTGTCACGCGCTGGAGAGCTACACCGCCCGGCCTTACACATCCTATGAGCGCAGGCGGCCGGAGGAGCGCGTGCCCTACTGCGGGTCGAACCCGGTGGCGGACATGTGGTCGGAGCAGGCGATCCGGCTGCTCGCGGGCTCGTTCCGCGCCGCCGTACGGCACGGCGACGACGCGCAGGCGCGGGGCGCGATGGCGCTGGCGGCGACGTTCGCCGGGCTCGGGTTCGGCAACGCGGGCGTGCACATCCCGCACGCCACCGCCTATCCGATCGCGGGCCGGGTGAAGGACTTCCGCCCACGCGGCTATCCCGGCGGCGAGCCGATGGTGCCGCACGGCATGGCCGTGGCGCTGACCGCTCCGGAGGCGTTCCGGTTCACCTTCGACGCGGACCCCGCGCGGCACCTGCGCGTGGCCGAGCTGCTCGATCCCTCGGCGGCGAAGCCGGACGAGCCGTCGGAGTTCCTGCCCGGCGTGCTGACCGCGCTCATGCGCGACGTCGGCATCCCGAACGGCATCGGCGGCGTGGGATACACGGAGGCCGACGTGCCGGCGCTGGTCGAGGGAGCGATGAAGCAGCAGCGGCTGCTCACCACCTCCCCCAGGCCCGTGCGAGAGGAGGACCTCGCCCGCATCCTCACCCGCTCGCTCGCTCTCTGGTGAGGCCTCGCGGCCACCCCCGCCGCACGGGCTTCGGGGGCGGGCTGCGGCGGCAGGACTTCGGGGGCGGGCTTCTCCGGCAGGGCTCAGTGGTGGAGGGTGGAGCCGGAGCGGCCCTTGACCACACGGAGCTGCGCGGGGATGCGCACCCGGAGCTCGGCCACGTGGCTGACCACGCCGACGGCCCGGCCGCCCTCACGCAGGCCGTCGAGGATGTCGAGCACGTCGTCGAGCGTCTCGTCGTCGAGGGTGCCGAAGCCCTCGTCCACGAAGAGGGTGCCGATCTCCGCCCCGCCCGCCTCGTCGGTCACCACGTCGGCCAGGCCCAGCGCCAGGGCGAGCGAGGTGATGAAGCTCTCGCCACCGGAGAGCGTGGCCGGGTCGCGTTCCACGCCGGTCCAGGCGTCGAGCACGCGCAGGCCCAGGCCGCCGCCCGACCGGCCCCGGTCGCCCGCCGACCGGTTCAGGTCGTGCCGCAGCAGATAGCGCCCACTCGACATGTGATCGAGCCGATCGTTCGCCGCGTCGACGACCTGGCGGAGGCGCTCGCCCAGCACGTACGCCGACAGCCTCATGTGCCACCGGTTGTCGCCGGACGTGCCGGTCGCCAGCTCGGCGAGCCGGCGCGCCAGGCGGTGCCGTTCCTCGGCGGGCCGGTAGGCGCGCAGCGCGGCGTCCAGTTCGGCGGCGAGCCCCGTGAGCTGGTCGAGCCTGGCCTTCGCCCGGTCGTGGGCGGAGGTGCGGGCGGTGTGGTCCCGCTCGGCGCGCTCGTGACCGGCTTCCAGCTCCCGCAGGTCCGCGGGGGGCTCGGCCGCCGCCGCGACCAGTTCGGGATCGGCGAGCAGCCCTTCGACCGTGGCCCGTTCTGCGTCCAGGTGTCCCAGCCGCTCGGACATCGCCTCCCGTTCCTCCGGCGTGCGCACGGCGGCCGAGGCGTGCTCCACGCTCGCGAACCCTTCCGTGCCGGCGGCCCTGGCCGCCTCGGCCAGCGCGGTCTCGCTCTCGCGATCGGCGGCGGCCGCCGTGGCCGCCGTCTCGGCGGCCTCCCTGAGCAGATCCGCCTCCTCACGCAGCCGATCGAGGCGGGCGGCGAGCGAGGGATCCTCACCCCGGGCGGCGTCGATCACCTCGGCCAGCCTGCGCTCGCCGGCCTCCAGCCCGTCCCGCTGCGCGCGGGCCTCGGCGAGCGCCGCACCGGTGCGCGCGGCCCGCGCGCCCAGCTCCTCCAGCTCGGCCGCGAGCCGTGCGGCGCGGGCGGCCAGGTCCTCTTCGGCAGCCGCCAGGGAGCGGGCGCGTTCCAGCTCCGCCTCCGCCGTCACGAGGTCGCCCTCCAGACCGGCGGCGAGCCGCTCGCCCTCCGCGAGCAGGGCGTCCCGCCTGGTCCTGGTCTCGGTCAGCAGCCCGGTCAGCTCCGCCGCCCGCTCGCGGGCCGACTCCAGCTCCGCCGCGAGCCGCCCGGCCTCCGCCTCGGCCGCCGCGACCGCCGTCTCCGCGGCGCGCAGCCGCGCCAGCTCCTCACGGGCGTCGGCGAGGGCGGCGGACGCGTCGTCCTGGGACAGGTCCCCGGCGCGCGCCGCCGCGTCGCCGAGCCGCGACGAGAGCGCGGCGACGGTCGTCTCCGCCTCCTCGCGTGCTCGCTGGGCGGCCTCGAACGCCTCCTGCGCCGCCTGTTCGTCGTCCGCGGTCGCGGCCCGTGCGGCGGACGCGGCGGGGCTGGGGTGTTCGGTGGCGCCGCAGACGGCGCAGGGCGTCCCGGGCACGAGCCCGGCCGCCAGCTCGGCGGCCATCCCGTCGATCCTGGCCTGGCGGACCTCCTGCAGCCGGTCGCGACGCTCCTGGGCCAGGTCGACGGCGGCGCGCCGGTCGTGCTCGGCCTCCTCCAGCTCGGTGGTCAGGGCGTCGCGCAACCGCGCGGCCTCCAGCCGGTCGCCCGCCATCTGCGCGGCGGCCTCCAGCGCGGGGACGCGCGCGGCCATGTCGCGCAGGCCTCTGAGCCGCTCCTCGGCCCCGGCCAGCAGCTCCGGCAGCTCCGCCTGCGCGGCCCTGGCCCGTGCCTCGTCCTCGGCGAGCCGTGCCAGGTCGGCGTCCAGCCGCTCGGCCTGTCCGGTGACCTCCCGCAGGCGCAGCGCGGCGTCCCTGACGGCGGTCAGGCCCGGCAGGCTCGCCGCCGCCGTACGCGCCCCGGCGAGCCGTTCCTCGACGTCGAGCCGCTCGGCCGGCAGCGCCGCCAGCCGCCGCGTCAGCTCCGCCTCCTCCTCGGTCAGCTCCGCCAGCGCGCGCTCGGCGTCGGCGCGCTCGCCTCGCACCTGCCGCAGGCGCGCCTCCTCCGGGAGGATCTGGCTTACCCGGGCGATCTCGTCGCGCCGCTGCCGCTCCAGCCCGGCCAGCCGCTCCGGATCCGGCAGCTCGGTGTCGATCCGCTCCGTATGCAGCCGCATGACACCCTGCCGCACGACACGTTGCCGCGTGCTCTCCGGCCGGTCCACGTCCGGTTCCCCGTCGGGCTCCGGGCCGAGGCCGGGGAGCACGCGGAGCACGGCGTCGGCGGCCACCCACCGCGCCTTGGCGGCGGTCTCCGCCCGCTGGACGGCCTGCCGGATCAGCGGCGCCACCCGGTCGGCGCGGGCGGCCTCGTCGAGCATCGCCTCCAGGTCCGACCGCTCGTCCGCCGCCGCGTCGAGCTCCTGCCGCCGGGCGAGGGCGGTGGCGTGCCTGCGCTGCCGGTCGGCCAGGGCGCGGCCCTCCTCCAGCCGGGCGCGGGCCGACAGCAGCGTCTCCTGGCTCCCCGCGCGCGCCGCGACCGCGTCGGCGAGCACACCGCGGGCGAGGTCGAGCAGCCCCCCCGCCCAGGCCGCGGGATCGTCGGCCTCCTCCGGCAACGGCAGGTCGTCGCCCGCCGCGCCGCGCATTCGGTCGAGCACCGACTCGACCCGCTGGCGAAGCTCCTGCTCCTCCCGCCACGTGCGCGTGCGGTGGTCGGCCAGCCACCGCTCGACGTCGCTGAACACCCGCACGGAGAAGAGCCGTTCCAGCAGTTCCCGCCGCTCCTCGCCGCCGGCCCGCAGGAACTTCGCGAACTCGCCCTGCGGCAGCATCGCGACCTGGCAGAACTGGGCCGCGGTCATGCCCGTCAGCGTGTTCACGAAGTCGCCGGCCTCGTCGCTGCGGGTGCTGCGCACGACCCACTGCCCGCCGGGCTCGGTCAGCTCCTCGACGCGGGCCTTGGCCTTCTCCTCGACCAGGCCGGAACCCCGCAGCTTCGGCCGCATCCAGGCGGGCGAACGGGTGATGCGCAGACGCCTGCCCCGGATCGTCAGCTCCAGCATGACCGACGGCCCGCGGTCGGGCGGCGCGTGGTCGCAGCGCAGGCTCCGGGCGCTCTCCCGCTGACCGGGCACCCTGCCGTACAGGGCGTAGCAGACGGCGTCGAGCACGGTCGTCTTCCCGGCGCCGGTCGGACCGTGGATCAGGAACAGGCCCGCCTCGCCGAGCGCGTCGAAGTCGACCTCCTCGGTGCCGGGGAACGACCCGAACGCGACCATGCGCAGCCGATGCAGCCTCACCGGACCTCCTCGCTCGCCCGCGGGACGACCCCGCGCTCCCGGACCTCAGGCCGCCCGGCGGACGACGGCCTCGCCCGCCCGGCCGTCGTGCCGTCCCGCACGACCGGGCGGCCGTTCACGTGCTCTCCTTGATGCGGCACGCCTCGACCGCCTCCTGCAGCAGGCGCCGTTCGTCGTCGTCCGCGGGCTCACCGCGGACCTCTCGGACGAAGTCGAGCGCCACGTCGATCTCGGCCCGGCCGGTGATCCTCGCCCGGGCCGCGGGTCCCTCGACAACGCCGTCCGGCTGGAAGACGAGCGCCAGCGTGTGCGGGAAGCGCCGGCGCAGGCGCTCCATCGCCTCGCGCGGACGCACCGGATCGGTGAGCGTGACCTGCAGCCAGTGGTCCTCGTACCGCTCGAAACGGGGGTCGGTCAGCAGGTCGTCGATGCGGCCCCGCACCGTGCTCACCGGCCGGGGCACGGGCGCCGGGACGAACTCCGTCACACCCGAATCGAGGTCGGCCAGCCAGGAGCCCTTGGTGTGGCCGGCCTCGGAGAAGGAGTAGACGATCGGCGAGCCGCTGTAGCGGACCGTCTCGCTCATCACCTGACGGCCGTGCAGGTGCCCCAGCGCCGCGTAGGCGACCCCCGAGAACGCGCTCACCGGCACGTGCGCGACCCCGCCGACGCTGATGTCCCGCTCGCTGTCGCTGGCCTCTCCCCCGGTGACGAACGCGTGGGCGAGCACGACCTTGCGTGCCGCCGGATGCGCCCGCACCCGATCCATCGCGTACGTGATCGCGGCCGTGTGGCTGCGCTCGGCCAGCTCCCACGGCCCCCTGACCAGCTCGGGCTCAAGGTAGGGGATGCCGAAGAACGCCACGTCGCCGATCATCACCGGCTCCCAGGCCCTGGCGGGGTCGGTGCGCAGGTGCACCCGCTCCATGAGGTCGGCGCCGAAGCCCAGCCGTACGGCGGAGTCGTGGTTGCCGCTGATCAGCACGGTGTGCACGCCGAGCGCCTTGAGCCTGGCCAGCGCCTCGTTGCACAGCGCGACCGCGTCGACGGGAGGAAGGGCGCGGTCGTAGACGTCGCCGGAGACCACGACGACGTCCACCTGCTCGGCCCGGACGGTCTCGACCAGGTGGTCGACGAACGCCGCCTGGGCGCCGAGCAGGCTCTCCCGGTGGAACGACCGGCCGAGGTGCCAGTCGGAGCTGTGCAGGACACGCATGTCGCAGGAAGCTAACAGGTCCCTCCGACAAACGCGGCCCCAACGGCCCCTCTGGTGCATGACGCAAAGAAAGGGTAATGACTTAGCCTGGGTTCGGTATCGCGAGTACGCATGGGGGAGCGGCCTCATGAACGTCGGCCGGGGCACTCTCGGAGTGATCGCCGGTGTGCTGATGGTGGCACTCGCCGCCGTCGGTCACTTGCTCTCCCCGCCGGCCTTCGATCCCCCGCCTCTATCCGCTTCGCCCCAGTTCCGCGACTTACCTCCTCAGCCCGCCGCCGAAGTGCGGCCCGTCGCCCGCACCGACAGGTTCCGCACCGAGACGCTCCTCGTGCCGGCCAAGAACGAGACGCTGAAGGCGACGATCAGGGCGCCCCTGTCCCCCGGACGCCATCCCGCGATGGTGTTCGTGCAGGGCTCGGGGTCGGGCGACGGTGGCGAGTTCACCCAGCAGGCCGAGTGGCTGGCCGGCGCGGGCATCGTCACGCTGGCGTACGACAAGCGGACGGTGGGCTACTCCTTCCGCAGCCGCGACTTCGGCCTGCTCGCCGACGACGCCCTGCGCATGCTGCGGGTGCTGCGCGGACGGCCCGACGTCGACCCGGCGCGAGCCGGCCTGTGGGGCGTCAGCGAGGGCGGCTGGGTCGTCCCGATCGCCGCCGCGCGTGATCCGCAGGCCGCGTTCGTGGTGCTGGTCTCCTCCCCGAACGTCTCCCCGCTGCGCCAGGTCGCCTGGGCGCTGAACGAGCAACTGCTGCGCCTGCACGCCCCGACCGGCGTACGCGACCTGCTCACGCGGGCGATGGGCGGGGTCGGCTTCGACTTCCTGCGCTACGACGGTGTGCCCGCCCTGCGCGGGATCACCCAGCCCGTCCTGGCGCTGTACGGCACCGACGACCCGTCCATCCCCTTCGTGGAGAGCACCGTGACGCTCACCACGGCCCTGGCCGAGGGCGGCAACACCGACTACACGATCCGCTTCCTCGCCGGGGCCGACCACGCCATGCGGATCCACGGCGGGCCGTACGTCCCGGACTACCTGCCCACGCTGGCCAACTGGATGAACGACCTGCCGCGTACGGCCAGGCCCTCGGTGGCGATCGCGGGGGCGACGCCGGTGCAGCGCTTCGAGGCCGCCGACGTGCCGGCCGCGCCGTGGTGGGGCAACAGCACGATCCTGTGGCTGACGCTCTGCCTGGCCGCGGTGGGTTACGTCGCGGCGCCGGTCACCGAGATGGTCGTCCGGCTGCGCGGGCGCGACCTGCGGCTGCAGGCCAGGTTGGAGGCCACCGTGCAACTGTGGCCGGCCCTCCGGCGGCGGCTGCGCAGGATGGCCTGGACCGGCCTCGGCGAGCTCGCCGCGGTCCTGGCGTTCATCACGCTCATCGTGCTGTTCTCGGTCAACCAGGCCGGCGCCTGGCCCGCCGTACAGGCCGGGTGGCTGGTCGTGCGCCTGCTCGCCCTCCTGATGCTCGTGCAGACGGTCACGACGTTCGCGGCGGTGACCGGCGGCCTGCGGGACGGCTGGGAGCCGACGCCCTGGCAGAAGAGCGTCCTCGCCGGTGTGCTCGGCGGGACCGCGCTGCTGCTGCTGACCGCCGCCTACTACGGGCTGTTCGCTTTCCCCTGGTAGGCCGAGGCCAAGGTCGAGTCCCGGTCAAATGCCGGTATGGACTGTTCCGGCTGGTGCCGCCGACGGGTTTTCCGCGGCCGGTGTCGCTTCAATTGACGCGTGGTCACCCCTGATCTCGCACCCCGGAACGGCGCCCCGCCGGCGACGCGTCGCGGCGGGCCGGCGTTCGACGCCACCGCGCTCATCGGCTGGGTGGCGCTGTCGGCGGTGCTGCCCGGGGCGGCGCACCTGCGCGCGGGCCGGTGGCGCAGTGGGCTGCTCCTGCTCGGCGGCTACCTGACCGTGGTCGTCGCCGTCGTGTGCGTGGCCCTCGGCGCGGACGCCGGCCTCGCCGGACGCGCGCTGGGATGGCTGGGCCAGATCTCGCTGGTGTTCGGGGCCTGTGCCGTCGCCTGGTTCTGGCTGGTCATCCGTTCGTACGTCGTCCTGCGGCCCGGCCGGCTGCCCCGCAGGGGGCAGGTCCTCACCGGGCTGGTCGCGGGCGTGCTCGCGGTCACCGTCGCGGTGCCGTTCGCGATCGCCGCCCGATATGCCCGCGTGTCCGAGCAGACCCTCGACTCGCTGTTCGCCGCTCCCGCCGGGACCGGTCAGGCGGCCGGTGTCGTACGCCAGGAGGACCCGTGGGCGGGCCGCGACCGGGTCAACGTGCTCCTGCTCGGCGGCGACTGGGGCGACAACCGGATCGGGATGCGCACCGACAGCCTCAACGTCGCGAGCGTGGACGTGCGGACCGGCAACACCGTGCTGCTCGGCCTGCCGCGCAACCTGGAACACGTCCGCTTCCCCCCGGGCAGCGCCATGGCCGCCCGCTTCCCCTTCGGCTTCCAGCTCCCGGAGTATCGCCCCGGCTGGCGCGAGGACCTGCTGTTCTCGGTGTGGCAGTACGCCGACGACCATCCCGAGCTGTTCGGCGGGCGGCGGAACATGGGCGCCGAGGTCCTCAAGGAGACGGTCGGCTACACCCTCGGCCTGCGGATCGACTGGTACGCCCTGGTCAACATCTGGGGCTTCGCGAAGATGATCGACGCCCTCGGCGGGCTCGTGGTGTCGGTGGACCGCGACATCGTGTACGGCCTGCACGACGAGGGCGTCGTCAGGGCGGGCACCCGGCGGCTGAACGGCACCGAGGCGCTGTGGTATGCCCGCTCCCGCACCTTCAGTGATGACTTCGACCGGATGCACCGGCAGCGGTGCGTCCTCGGGGCCCTGCTCTCCCAGGCCGACCCGGCCACGGTGCTGACGCGGTTCACCGAGATCGCGGCGGCCACCCGCAGGATGCTCAGCACCGACGTGCCCCGGCCCATGCTGGAACACCTGGTGCCGCTGGCCTGGAAGGTCAAGCACGCCGCGATCACCGGCCTGCAGTTCGTGCCGCCCCTGATCAACACCGCCTATCCCGACTGGGACCGGATCCGGCTGCTCACGGCCAAGGCGATCCGGGCCTCGGAGCACGCCCGGGCCGGTGCTTCCGCCACTCCGTCCGGCGCCCCGTCCGCTCCGGGACGGCACCGGCATCGGCACCGGAACTCCCCGCCGCCCTCTCCCACGCCCGTGCTCCCGTCTCCGGGGACGCCCAGCCCGATCGACGACGGCTGCGGGGCGCCGAGCGCGGCGATGGCGAGCTGAGCCGAGCCGGTTCCCGCCCGGGCCGGCGCCCGCCGTAGGCAGAGGCGTGCCGTAGGCGGGAGCGCGGGTCAGACGCGGAACGACGCGCGGGCCATGCGGCGAACCCGGTCCTCGTCCACCGTGTGCCCGAGACCGGGCTGGGTGAGCGGCACCGCGACGACCCCGCCGGACGCGCCGACCGGCGGGAGCACCACCTGCGCGCTCTTGGGCGGCTCGGCGACGTCGCTGGGCAGGGAGCAGCCGGGCAGGCTGGCGACGGCGACCGTCGCGGCCCGGGCCAGCCCCGCGCCGAGGCCGCCGGCGCAGACGATGTCCCACCCGGCCTCCACCGCGCGGTCGTGCGCGAGCCGTACGGCGCCGAGCGAGCCGAACTTCGCGGGACGCAGCAGCAGCGCCCGGCCCGCGTTGAGGCTCACCGCCTCGTCGAGCTCGGACACCGAGGCCACCTCGACCGCGACCTGGGCGGACACCCGGTCTTGCAGGTCGGCGCTGGTCAGCAGGTCCTTGAAGGGGCGTTCGATGGCCACCACCCCGTAGGCGTCCAGCGCCTCCAGCTGCGCGATCTCCGTGTAGGCGCCGCGCCCGTCCACCGCGATGGCCAGGCCGGGATAGGCGGCGCGCACGGCGCGCAGCGGCTCGACGTCCCAGCCGGGATGGACGTCGAGCGTCACGTGCCCGTAGCCCGCGCAGACGTGCCGGTTCACCCGGGCGACCATGCTCTCCAGTGAGCGGTCGGCCGTCAGCCTGACGGTCGCGATCAGCGACGTGCGGCTGCCGCCGAGGGCGTGGGAGAGCGGGACGCCGTTCATGCGGCCCCACAGGTCCCAGCAGGCCATGTCGCCGGCCGCGCCGCCGGGGATCTCCCCCAGCTCCGACGGGTGCTCCCAGTCGATGCCGATGAGCGCGGGCAGGGCCCGCTCGAGCGGGCCGGCCTCGGCGGGATCGACGGCCTCGCCCCAGCCGACCATGCCGCCGTAGTCCGTGATCTTCACCAGGACGGTCTCCGGACGCCTGCCGTACGGCAGGGTCATCCTGAAGACCTCCAGCTCCCGGACACGCGGCACTCGGATCCCCTCACTTCTCTCCCCGGACCCGCCGAAAGCCGCCCCGGATGCGCCTCGGTGGCGCTACGTCCGGCCGGCTTGCTCCACGGCGGCATTTCCGGGATTCCCTAGACCTCCATGGTGCCCGGTTCGCGGCGGTGCTCGAAACGGCCGCCCACGAGAGTGGCCGTTCCCGCCATGACGACCAGCAGGCCGAGGCATGTCACGTAGACCCACGGACGGCCCCCGTACGCGGCGAAAAGGGCCCCGGTGACCGCGACGGCGACGACGGAGAAGACCGACTCTCCGATGCTCAGCGACGCGCTGTTGCGGCCCTCCTCCCCCGGCGCGGACAGCTCCAGCACCAGCACCGACAGCGTCGGGAAGACCATGCCGATGCCCAGGCCCGCCACCATCCAGCCCGCGAAGACCACGAGGGACGGCGTGGCGGGGATGACGATCAGAGCGGTGACGCAGATGCCGGCGGCGATCAGGGTCGCGCCGAGGCGGATGGTCATCGCCCGCGCGTGGGGCCTGCGGCCCTGGATCCACGAGCCGAGCGACCAGGCGAGGGCCCCGCCGGTGAGCGCGAGCCCGGCCTCGGCGGTGTTCAGGTGCCGCTCCTGCACCAGCATCAGCGGGACGAACACCTCGGCGGCGAAGAACGATCCGGCGGCCAGACCGCGCAGCGCGATCACGGTTGGCAGCCCGCGGGCGGCGCGCAGCGTCCCGTTCGGCAGCAGCTTCGGCAGCGCCAGTGCGAGGACCGCGAGCCCGGCGACCGCCAGGACGATCCCCGCGCCCGCCGCGCCGCTGCCGTACTGCAGCAGCGCCGCGCCGATCGCGGCGCAGACGCCCCAGGCGAACCGGGGCAGGAAGGCCCGGCCCATCGCCTCCCTGGGCTGCCCGTCCCCGGCGGGCAGCCCGCGATACATGATCAGCGCGGCCGGGAGCGACAGCACCGCCACGCCCAGGAAGATCAGGCGCCAGCTCCAGGTCTCCGCCACGAAGCCGGTGACGGCCGGGCCGATCACGGACGGCAGCACCCACGCCGCGGCCAGCGCGGAGAACACCCGCGGGTGCATGGCCGAGGGGTACGCCTGGGCGACGAGGACGTACAGCGCCACGTTGAACAGGCCGCCGCCGAGTCCCTGGAGGAAGCGCCCGACGAGGAAGACCTCCATGGCGGGCGCGAACCCGGAGACGGCCAGCCCGGCGACGAATCCCGCCACTCCCGTCCACAGGGCGGGGTACGGCCCCCGGGCGTCGCTCCAGCGTCCCCCCACCACCGTGGCGATGACGTTGGCCGCCATGCCGCCGCTGAACGCCAGGCCGTAGAGGTGGTAGCCGTTCAGCTCCCGGCCGATCAGGGGCATCGCGGTGGCCACCGCCAGATATTCGAACGCGACGAGCATCACCAGGGCCACGATCCCGACGCTCAGGGAACGGTAGTGCCGGCTGAAGACGGTGGCGGGAGCGGTCATTACCGAAGACATGATACGGACATTACAAATCACCGTCCTGGCGCGGGAATGCGACCTTGGTCGTACGACCGGCGCTCTATGGCGGCCGCCATGAGGCCGGGAAAGGCGTCCGGCGTGCAGGCGAAGACCGGCACGCCCATCGCGGCCAGCGCCGCCGCGTTGTCGTGGTCGTACTGCGGCGTGCCCTCGTCCGACAGCGCGAGCAGCACGATCACCTGGACCCCGGCGGCGGACATGGCGGCCATCCGGCGCAGCATCTCCTCGCGCGGCCCGCCCTCGTACAGGTCGCTGATCAGCAGGAAGATCGTGTCGGCCGGCCGGGTGACGAGCCGCTCGCAGTAGGCCACCGCCCGGTTGATGTCGGTGCCGCCGCCGAGCTGGGTGCCGAACAACACCTCTACGGGGTCGTGCAGCCGATCGGTCAGATCGGCCACGGCCGTGTCGAAGGCCACGAACGAGGTCTTGAGCGAACGCATCGAGGCGAGCACCGCGGCGAAGACGCCCGCGTACACCACTGAGGCGGCCATCGAGCCGCTCTGGTCGACCGCGAGCACGACCTCCCGCCGGACGGCCCGCTGCCCTCGGGCGTACCCGACCAGCCGGGACGGCACGACGGTCCTCCGCTCGGGGAGGTAGTTGCGCAGGTTCGCCCGGATCGTACGGTTCCAGTCGACCTCGGCCGTCCTCCTGGGGCGATGGGTCCTCGCCGAGCGGTCGAGCGCGCCGCTGACGGCCGTCAGCGTGCGCCGCGTCAGCCGGGCCTCCAGCTCCCGCACGACCGTGCGGACGACGGCCCTGGCCGACTCGCGGGCCCGCTCCGGCATCAGCCGGCTCAGCGACAGCAGCGTGCCCACCAGGTGCACGTCGGGCTCGACGGCCTCCAGCATCTCGGGCTCCAGCAGGAGCCGGGTCAGGTCGAGCCGCTCGATGGCGTCCTTCTGCATGACCTGCACGACACCGGTGGGGAAGCACTCCCTGATGTCCCCCAGCCAGCGGGCCACCCGGGGCGCGGACGCGCCGAGGCCGGCGCCGCGTTGCTCCTGCGCGTCGTAGAGGGCGGTGAGGGCGACGTCCATCCGGGCGTCCGCGCCTTCGAGCGTCCCCTCCGCCGCGCCGCCCAGCACCAGCCGCCAGCGGCGCAGCCGCTCCTCCTCGCCGTCCATCACAACCTCCCGCCCGTCTCGTGCCCCAGGATGTCGCGCACGGTGCGGACGGCCGCCGCCGCCAGCCCGTCGTCGTAACCGGCCGCTTCCTCGCCCCCGGGCGCCGCGCCTGAGCGGACCCTGCGGCCGATCATCCGCCGCTCCGGCGCCGGAAACGCCCCGAATGTGCGCCGCAGCAACGGCAGCACGTCCACGAACGCCTCAGGCGACAGGCCGGCGAGCCAGGCGTCCACGGCGGCCAGGAGGCGCGGGTCGTGGACGAGCAGGAGGCCGCCCCCGGACAGGAAGCCCTCCATCCAGGCCGCCGACCGGGCCGGGGGGTTGCCGGGCGACATCGCCCGCGCCATGCGGGCGGCCACGTCGTCCTCCAGCGCCCCGGCGTCGAACAGGATCCGCACGATCCGGCCGTCGAGCAGCCCCGGCAGGTCGTCGCGCCGGGCGAGCCCCGCCAGCGTCGCGAGCCACCGGCCGCCGCCCATCAAGCCGGCGGCCGTGTGGACGCCGTCCATCAGCGCCGCCATCTCCCGGGCCGCGTCCTCGTCCAGCCCCGTGAGGGCGGGCGACAGCCCGGCGCAGATCCGCGCGAGCATCGACTCGGTGACGCCCGCGAGGCCCTCGGTGCCGCGCACGTCTCCATAGCGGCGGGCCCGCACGAGCGCGGGCAGCGCCCCCATAAGGTGGCGCACCTCGCCGTCGAGCGCCGCCCGGTCCTCTATGCACCCCAGGACGTACGGCAGCGCGTCCGGCAGGTGGGCGAGCAGGCAGCGCTCGACCAGCCCGGCCAGCTCGGTCAGGCCCGCGCCGCCCGCGAGGTCGCGGACGCGGGCCGTCGCCGCCGCCTCGACCGTGATCCCCCACACGGCCGCCTCGATGAGGGCCACGTCGAGCTCCGGACGCCACTCCAGCGACCACGACTCCTTGAACGTTCCCTTGCTCCGGGCCCGCCGCGGCGTCCCCCAGGGCACGCCCAGCAGGGCGAGCCGGTGCAGCAGACGGCTGCGGCCGAGGTCGAGCGGCCTGCGCAGGTCGAGGTCGTGCTCCCCGGCCATGACCTCGGGCTTCATGCGCAGCCGCCGCTGCTCGTCGCGCAGGTCCCGCCGCAGCGGCACCATCGGCGTGGCGTCCGGCACCCGCCCGAGCCGCTCCCCCACGACCATCCGCCGCCGGACCAGCTCGACCGGCAGCTCGTCGCCGCCGCACAGCACCGCCCTGACCGCCTCGGTGACCTCCGACAGACCGGCGAGCGGCCTGCCGCGCAGCGCCGCCAGGCACTCGGCCAGCCGTACGGCCTCGATGACGTGCGCGGAGGAGACGGGCAGGCCCTCCTCCCGCAGGATCGCGGCGGCGCGGGCGAGCCAGCGCTCCACCGGGCGGTCGGGCGCCGTGAAGAGGTGCTCGTACCACCCGGGCGCGGCGACGCCCGCGCCGTAGCCCGCGCCCGCCGCGAGCCGTCCGTGGGTCCACGGCACCCACGTCATCTCGACCCTGACCTTCGGCAGGCCGCGCAGCAGCCGCTCGTCCTCGCCCGCGGAGGGCGCCGGCGCGGGCGGAGCCGGCGTGGGCAGGGTCGGCGCGGGCGGAGCCGGCGTGGGCAGGGTCGGCGCGGGCGGAGCCGGCGTGGGCAGGGTCGGCGCGGGCGGAGCCGGCGTGGGCAGGGTCGGCGTGGGCAGGGTCAGTGCGGGCAGGTGCCAGGCCCCGCAGACCACCGCGATCCGGGCGAAGCCCTCCCGCGTCGCCTTCCGCAGCGTCCTGCGCATGTACGCCTCACGCCGGGCCTCGACGCCCTCCGCGACGTGCCCCTCGCGCACGGCCCGCATCGCCTCGGCGACCACGTCGAGCGTCCCGGCCTCGCCCCGGTGCTCGACGAGGTCCTCCCACCACCGCTCCGGGTCGTCGTATCCCGCCGCACGGGCGAGCTCGCCGATCGGATCGCGGCGTACGGGGTCGGCGTCGAGCGCGAGGCTGTGCGCGGCGGGCAGGTCGCAGAACCGCACCTCGACGCCCGCCCCGGCGGCGTAGGCGATCGCCTGCCACTCGGGGGAGAACTCCGCGAACGGCCAGAAGGCGGCCCGCGACGGCTCCCCCGGCACGTACGCCAGCAGCGCGACGGGCGGGCGCATGCCGGGATCGGCGGCGAGCGCCACCAGGCCGTCGGCCTCGGGCGGGCCCTCGACGAGCACCAGATCGGGCCGGATCCGGTTCAGCTCGTCGCGCACGGCCCTGGCCGATCCCGGCCCGTGGTGCCGCACCCCCAATACCGACACCCCCGGCACCGGCACCCCCAAAACCGGCACCCCCAGAACCGGCACCGGCACCTGCTCAGCCGGCATCGCGGCAGGCCCGGTAGAAGTCCCGCCAGTCGTCGCGGTCGCGGACGACCGTCTCCAGGTACTCCTGCCAGACCACCCGGTCGGAGACCGGGTCCTGGACCACCGCCCCCACGATGCCGCCCGCGACGTCGGCCGGGCGCAGCACGCCGTCCCCGAAGTGGGCGGCGAGCACGATCCCGTTGGTGACGACCGAGATGGCCTCCGCCGTGCTGAGCGTGCCGCTGGGCGACTTCACCTTGGTCCGCCCGTCGGAGGTCACGCCCGCGCGCAGCTCCCGGAAGACCGTCACCACGCGGCGGATCTCCTCCAGCCCGGTCACGGTCTCCGGCAGCTCCAGGGCTCGGCCGAGCTGCGCCACGCGCCGGGCCACGATGTCGACCTCCTCCTCCGTGCTGGCGGGGACCGGCAGCACGACGGTGTTGAACCGCCTGCGCAGCGCGCTCGACAGCTCGTTGACCCCGCGGTCGCGGTCGTTGGCCGTGGCGATGACGTTGAAGCCCTTGGTCGCCTGCACCTCCTCCCCCAGCTCGGGGATCGGCAGCGTCTTCTCGGACAGCACGGTGATCAGCGCGTCCTGGACGTCGGACGGCATGCGGGTCAGCTCCTCGACCCTGGCCAGCCGTCCCTCCGCCATGGCCCGCATGACCGGGCTCGGCGTCAGCGCTCCTCGGGACGGGCCCTCCGACAGCAGCCGTGCGTAGTTCCATCCGTAGCGGACGGCCTCCTCCGCCGTGCCGGCCGTGCCCTGCACGAGCAGGGTCGAGTCGCCGCTGATCGCCGTGGCGAGGTGCTCGGACAGCCAGGTCTTGGCCGTGCCGGGCACGCCGAGCAGCAGCAGCGCCCTGTCGGTGGCGAGCGTCGCGACCGCGACCTCGACGATCCTGCGCGGGCCGATGTACTTCGGCGTGATCTGGCCGCCGTCCCCCAGCACGTAGGTCGTCACCGCCCAGGGCGACAGCCGCCAGCCGGGCGGGCGTGGCCGGTCGTCGGTCTTCGCGAGGATCGCCAGCTCGTCGGCGAACTGGTCCTCCGCGTGCGGGCGCAGAATGCCGGTCACTCAAGCTCCTTCAGCATCTCGGAACGGAAGCGCAGGGTCGCGGCCAGTTCGGGGACCTCCCCGGCGTGCTCGTGCATCGCGGGGTCGAACCGCTCACCCGCCAGCCGGATCAGCTCGCCGGCGTTCCACGGCTGCGTCCGCGTGGTCTCGACGATCTTCTTGAGCACGGCCCTCGCCAGCCGGTGCCCCCACGGCCGCGGCACGCCGCCCAGCATCATGACCATCTGGCCGTCCACCGGATGGCCCGCCACGAGCTCGGCCGCACGGCGCGACCGCTCCTCCGGCGGGAGCACGGCCAGCAGATCGGTCAGCGGCTCGGCCTCGAACAGGGCACGCGCCCACGCCGCGTCCCGCTGCAGGATGGCGGCCCTGGTCCAGCCCATGCGGACCTCTCGCTGCCAGTCGCCGATCCGGGCCGCCGCGATCTCGTGCGGCGGCATGCCGAGGTGATCCGGCCAGAACGACAGCGGTGTGTGCGCCACCACCTGCTGGAGCCACCAGCCCCGCGTCTCCATCCCGGCGGGCGGCCGCGCCCTGACGCCGTCGCGCTCCATCGCGCCGTCGCACTCCTGCGGCGGCTCGGCCCGGAGACGCGAGCCGTTCCCGGTCACGAGACGGCGCGCCCGCGCGGTCATGCGCAGGGCCAGCCGCGACCGCGGCAGGCGGGTGAGGAGATCGGCGGCGGCCTGCCGCACCTCGCGGCGCCGGTCGTCGAGCACCGACTCCAGGAACGGTTCGTCGGCCATGCCGAGGCCGTCGGCGAGGATCGGCACGAACACGGACCGGTCCTCCGGGGTCTCGGCACTCCAGCCGCGTTCGAGCAGCTCCCGCGCGGCGGCCGGGTCACGGTGCCGCAAGGCGGCCAGGAAGGCACGTCTGTCGCCGCTCGTGCCGAGCTCCCACACCTCGTCGGGCGGCACGTGCGCCGGCTCCGCCAGCAGATAGGCCCAGGCCGGGTTGAGTCCGGCGAGCCAGCGGCCCCGTGCTCCGGTGACCGCCCCCAGGCAGGCGCGGATCGACCGGTCGCGCGCCCCGAGGTCGAGCAGCCCGGGGATCATCTCGGCCGGGACCCGCACCCGCCGCGCCGCGGCCGTCTCCAGCCACTCGGTCAGCAGCCTGCTCTGCTCCCCCGCGAGCATGCGGGCCAGCCGGTCCGCGGCGGCGCCGGGCACGAGGGGCATCGTCTCCGCCGCCGCGGGGGCCGGCGGCCTGCCCCTGCCCGGCCGCCGTCCCGCACGCATCCGCACCACCTGCTCGGCGGCCCGCTCCAACAGGCTCTCCGGCGGGACGGCTCGGCGGTCGGCGCCCACCAGCGCGGTGGAGACCAGCTCCTCCCACGAGACCCGTCCGGCCTCTCGTCCTCCGGAAACGGCTTTCGTCATAACGGCACCGCCCGGCCGTCCTCGTTCCACACCGTCAGCGGGACCAGCCCGCGCGGCGTCCACTCGGCGGCGACCGTCACCGGCCGCCCGCCGGAGACGGCCAGCAGGCGCCACGGGACGCCCGCGGACGGATGCAGCGGCAGCGCGTTCCCCTCGTCGTCCGCGAGGCCGTCCAGGCAGGGAACGGCCCCGTCGAGCACCAGCGGCCAGGAGTCGGTCCAGGGATCGGCCGCGAGCACCTCGGCGATCAGCGCGGGCACCTGGGAGACCTTCGTGCCCGGGGGCGGCCCGGCGTCGACGAGGCCCCGCCGCCCGGCCACCAGGGCGCGCAGCGGCGAGGCTCCCGGGTAGAAGGCCAGGTCGGCGTCGATCGTCGTGCCGGGCGGCGGAAACGCGTCGAGCGGCTGCCCGGCCGGCGCGAACGACAGCACCATCGCCAGGCGGCCCGTCGTGCGCCCGGCCAGCCACACGCGCCGGGCGACCAGCCGGTCCTGCTCCTCGTCGCGGCAGCCGACGACATCCCAGTGGTCCCGCACCGCCGCGGCGGCCAGGACGGACTCCCTCGTGACGGGGAAGCCCACCCGCGCCCGCACGGTCTGCCGCAACGGCTCGGGCAGCGCGGCCGCGCGGCGATGGGCGACCGCGAGCAGGCGAAGCAGCGCGTACTCCCCGAGCAGCAGGCCCGGCCAGTCTTCGGCGCCGAGCACCCGCGGGAGCCGGGTGACGCTCCCCGCCACACCCGGCGCCTGCGCGTCGACCAGCCGTCTGGCGAGGTCGTCCCAGTCGGCCGGCCCGGTCTGGCGTGCCTGCGCGATCCCCTGCCCGATCTGGTCGGCCAGCCACCGCTCCAGCTCCGACAGGCCCGCGGCGACCCTGCTCTCCCGCTGCTCGGCCTGGGTGCGCCTGGCCGCCACCCGGCCACCTGCCCCGGCGCCGGCGTCGGCTCGGGCGTCGGCTCGGGCGTCGGCTCGGGCGCCGTCCACCCCGGCGTCGCCCGTGTCCGGGGTCGCGGCCTGGCCCCACCGTCTCATCACCCGCCGCACAGTAGCCGCGGGCTCCGACATTTAGCCTCGCTCGTGAAGCGTGGCCCCTTCGGGGCCGGGTGAAAGGGGGATGGACCTGCGCCGGGCGGAAGTGTCGGAGCCGTCTGGCAGGGTCGGGTCCGTGAACGAGATACCCGAGGCGAACCACTCGAAGAAGTGGGACGCCGATACCCGGTCCACTCCGCCCCTCGTCGGCGACGAGCGGGAGATCCTCACGGCCTTCCTCGAATGGCACCGCGAGACGTTCGCGCTGAAGTGCGCGGGAGTCCCTGACGATCGGCTGTCGGACAAGGGGGTGCCGCCGTCCGGGCTCAGTCTCCACGGCATCCTCCGGCACGTCGCGGCCGTGGAGCGGTGGTGGTTCCGCATCCAGTTCGCCGGTGAGGACGTCCCGCTCCTCTACTACTCCGACGACGACCCCGATCAGGACTTCGAGGATCTGGGCGGGGACGTCGAGGAGGCGTTCGCCGTGTGGCGGGCGGAATGCGAGCGTTCCCGTGAGATCGTCGCCGCCCACTCGCTGGACGAGACCGGCGTCCACCGCGCCACCGGGCAGCCGATCTCGCTGCGCCGCATCCTGGTGGACATGATCGGCATTTACGGGCGCCACAACGGGCACGCCGACTTGCTCCGCGAGCGGATCGACGGCGCCACCGGTTATTGAGGAGCCGCTGGAACGCCGCCCGGGCGGCGGCCGACGCCGGGGTCACGGTTCTGTCGGGGCCGCGTGTCATACTCGCCTGCGTGGTTGCGCGTACGCCGCAAAGAGTGCTGATCGGGCGTTCTGCCGAGCTCGATCGGCTCCTGGGCGTGCTCGACTCCGCAGCGGCCGGGCTCGCGGGGGTCGCCCTCGTCGGCGGCGACGCGGGGATCGGCAAGACGCGGATCGTGACCGAGCTGTGCGACCTCGCGCAGCGGCGGGGCTTCGTGACGCTCACCGGCCAGTGCGCCGAGCTCGGCGACGCCCTGCCCTATCTGCCGCTCGCCGACGCCCTGCGCGGCGCCGCCGCCGACGACGACGGGCCGGTCGGCCCGGCCGTCACGGCCCGTCCCGCGCTGCGGCGGCTGCTGCCCGGCGACGAGGCGGGCCCGGCGGAGGCGACGACCGGAGGGCTCGCCCAGCAGCGCCTCTTCGGGTCGGTGCTCGACATGCTGTCGGAGGTGGCCGGGCGGCAGCCGGTCCTGTTCGTGTTCGAGGACCTCCACTGGGCCGACCGCTCGACCCGCGACCTGCTGGTCTTCCTCACCCGCATGCTGCAGCGCGAGCGGGTGTGCCTCGTCGGCACCTACCGCACCGACGACCTCCACCGCCGCCACCCGCTGCGCCCGGTCCTGGCCGAGCTGCGGCGGCTGCCGCTGGTCACCTCCGTCGAGCTGCCGCCGCTCGGCGACGACGACATGGCGGAGTATCTCGCCGTTCTCGACCGGTACGGCGAGGGCCCCGCGGGGCCGATGGCGGAACGCGGCCTGACGACCGTGATCGAGCGCGCCGGCGGCAACCCGTTCTTCGCCGAGGAGCTCCTGGCGGCCGGCGCGGAACGGGCGCGGCTGCCCGGAACGCTGGCGGACCTGCTGCTCGCCCGGGTGGAGACCCTGTCGGACACCGCCCGCCAGGTGCTGCGGGTCGCCGCGGTGGCCGGCCGCCGGGTCGGGCACGACCTGCTGCGCGACGCGACCGGGCTCGGCGACCTGCCGCTGGAGGACGCGCTGCGCGAGATCGTCTCGCAGCGGCTGCTCACGGCGGGCAGCGACGGCTACACCTTCCGGCACGCGCTCCTCCAGGAGGCCGTCTACGACGACCTGCTGCCGGGCGAGCGCACCCGCCTGCACACCGCGTTCGCCGCGCTGCTCGCCGAACGCGGCGGCGCCCCCGCCGAGCTGGCCCATCACCACCTCGCCGGGCACGACCTGCCGGGCGCGCTGCGGGCGTCGGTGGAGGCCGGGCGGATGGCCGCCGGGCTCGGCGCGCCGGCGGAGGCGCACCGGCACTTCGGGCGGGCGCTGGAGGTCTGGGACCAGGTGCCGGAGGCCGAACGGCTGGCCGGGGAGAGCCGGGCGAGGATCGCGCTGGCCGGCGCCGCGGCGGCGGCCGCGGCCGGCGACTACCACCGGGCGGCGGAACAGGTGCGGCGGCTGCGCCACGAGACCGACGACCCGGCCCTGATCGCGGAGACCGGCGAACGCCTGTCCTACTACCTGGCGGACGCGGGCGGCGACGAGGCCGAGGCGATCGAGGCCGCCCGGGAGGCGGTGGACGTCGCGCCGCACAGCCCGCTGCTGGCCAGGGCCCTGGCCACCTACGCCCGCGCGCTCTTCCGGCAGTACCACGACAAGGAGGCGGCGGCGACGGCGGCCAAGGCGCTGGAGGTCGCGGAGGCCACCGGCGCCCGCGACGCGGAGGCCAGCGCCCTCGTCTCGCTCGCCCTGCTCGAGGAGGAGTTCGGGACCAGCGTCGAGCACGCCGTCGACCTGCTCGCGCGCGCCACCCGGCGCCCCTCCGGCGACCTGTCCATCGACCTGCGGGCACGCTTCAACCTCGCCCGCATCCATTACGAGAACGGCGCCCTCGCGGTGGCCGCCCGCATCACCGAGGACGGCGTACGGCTGGCCGGGGAGACCGGGCTCACCTGGAGCACGTTCGGCACGGACCTGCGCTTCCTGAACTACCTCGTGCACTACGCGGACGGCGACTGGAACGCGGCGGAACGGCTGGCGGGAGGGTTCGGCGTCCGGGTCGGCACCAGGGCCGAGGCCCAGTTGTCGTCGTTCGCCCTCTTCGTCGAGGTGGGCCGGGGGCGCCCGGGCGCCGACGAGAGACTGCGGTGGCTGTCCCGCTTCTGGTCGGACGACCTGATCAGCTATATGGCCCGCGGCATGGCGGCCGAGCAGGCGCTGTGGCGCGGCGACCCGCACGCCGCGCTCGACCACGTCAACGCGATCGTCGCGGTGCTCGAACCGTTCGATCCCAGTCTGATCCGCATCGCGGCCACCGGTCTGTGGGCGCTGGCCGACCTCGGCCTGACCGGCGAGGCCTGCGACGACCTGCTGCGCCGGGCGCGGTGGGCGGCGGAGAACGGGCCGAACGGCCCGCGGAGCCGGCTGGGGCCGGAAGGGGTCGCCTGGCTGGCACGGGCGGAGGCCGAGTGGCACCGCGCCAACGGCACGGCGGATCCGGAGGTCTGGCGGCGCGCCACCGAGGCCTTCGGCTTCGGCTTCGTCTACGAGGAGGCGCGGTCGCGGTGGCGGCTGGCCGAGTGCCTGCTACGGGCGGGTGACCGCGCGGCGGCCCGCGCCGAATGGGAGCGCGCGGTGCGCGTCGCCTCCGCACTGGGAGCCCGGCCCTTCCTCGAGACGCTCAGGGAGGTCGGGGCGCGGGCCGGATTCTCCGACCCGACGGCGACCGCCCCCGCGGCGACCCCCACGGCGACCTCTCCGGTCACCCCCGCAGGCACCTCTCCGGCCGCCCACAGCGGCGACGCGCAGGAGATCGCCGCCGGTGAGCCGCCGGAAGCGGCACGGGAGCCGGGGCGGCTGGCCGCGCTCACCGCGCGCGAGCGGGAGGTGCTGGCCCACGTCGCGGCCGGCCTGGCCAACCGGGAGATCGGCGAGCGGCTGTTCATCTCGCAGAAGACGGTGAGCGTGCACGTCTCGAACATCCTCGCCAAGCTCGGCGTGACCAGCCGCACCCAGGCCGCCGCGGTCGCCCACCAGGAAGGGCTGTCGCCGGGCGCCGCGGACGGAAATACTGTGTAATCGAGGCTCGGCAGCAGCAACAATTCCGGAGGTCAGCGGTGGCTGTGCAGATCGTTTCCGTCGTCGCGGGTGAGGAGCTCGCTTCGGGCACGCCGTACGAGTCCGTCAACCCGGCGCGGCCCGCGGAGACGGTGGCGACCGTCCTGCTCGCCGGCGCGGACGACTTCGCCGGCGCCTGCCGCGCCGCGGCGGCGGCCCAGCGGGAGTGGGCGCGCGTCCCCGCTCCGGTGCGCGGCCGGGTGATCGCCTCGATCGGCCGCCTGGTCGAGGCCAACACCGAGGCGCTGGCCCGGCTGGTGACCGAGGAGATCGGCAAGCCGTACGCCGAGGCGCTGGGCGAGGTCCGCGAGATCGTGGACACCTGCGACTTCTTCCTCGGCGAGGGCCGCCGCCTCTATGGGCAGACCGTGCCGTCGGAGATGCCCGACAAGAGCCTGTTCACGTTCCGGGTGCCCGTCGGCGTGGCGGCGGTCGTGACGGCCGGCAACTTCCCGGTGGCCGTGCCCTCGTGGTACCTGGTCCCGGCCCTGCTCTGCGGCAACGCGGTGGTGTGGAAGCCGGCCGAGTATGCCGCGGCCTCCGCGCACGCGCTCTACCGGCTGTTCGCGGCGGCCGGACTGCCCGGCGGCGTGCTCAACATCGTCTTCGCCGACGGCGAGCAGACGTACGCGGGCCTCGACCGCGCGCTCGGCGAGGGCACCGTGCAGAAGGTCGGCTTCACCGGGCCGAGCGCGGTCGGCCGGGCCGTCGGCGAGTTGTGCGGGCGGCACCTGCAGTCGCCCTGCCTGGAGCTCGGCGGCAAGAACCCGATGGTCGTGATGCCGGACGCCGATCTCGACCTCGCCGCCGAGGGCGCGCTGTTCTCCGGCTTCGGCACCGCCGGTCAGCGCTGCACCTCCCTCGGCACGGTCATCGTCCACGAGGACGTCCACGACGAGTTCCTGCGCCGGTTCACCGCCCTCGTGCGCGACGCGAAGATCGGCGACCCGAACGGCGACGTGCTGTACGGCCCGCTGCTCGACCACAAGTTCGCCGGGCGTTACGAGGAATACCTGGGCTGGATCCGGCCGCACCACACCGTGCTGCCGGGCCCGGTCGGCCGGATGGACGGCGAGGGCCTCTACTACCACCCTGTGGTGGTGGACGGCGTCCGTCCCGATGACCGGCTGTTCCTGGAGGAGACGTTCGGCCCGATCGTGGGCGTGACGACGTTCTCCACCCTCGACGAGGCGATCGACCTGGCCAACCGGCCCGGATACGGCCTGTCGTCGTCCATCTACACCTCCGACCCGAAGGCCGTGTTCCGGTTCCGCGAGGGCGTGTCGGCCGGCATGGTCAGCGTCAACAACTCCACCTCCGGCGCGGAGGCGCACCTGCCGTTCGGCGGGAACGGCAAGTCGGGCAACGGCAGCAGGCAGAGCGGCATGTGGGTGCTCGACCAGTTCACCCGCTGGCAGGCGATGAACTGGGACTACTCGGGCCGCCTGCAGAAGGCCCAGATGGACGTGGCGGAGATCACGCCCGATCTGGGCTTCCGGCTCTGACCCTGACGGAAGACCACTCGGCCGGGTGGGCCGTCCGGTGCCCGCACCGGACGGCGCACCCGTCATCTGCCTCGCCCGGGCGCCTCGGCTGATCGGCTCTCCGGGCGCCCGCCACGCGAGGTGACGTCCCTCGCGGAGGGTCAGTCGCCGTGGGGGTCGCAGGGGAAGTTCGTGACTCCGGCCGTCATCCGGATGCCGCCGAGCAGGTGCTTCAGGAACAGCGGGTCGCTGTAGGCCTCCTTGGTGTGGCCCATGCCCGTGTACCAGGAGCGCCCGCCGTCGTAGTTGTGGCACCAGGCGATCGGGTGGTCGCCCATGGCGCCGGAGCCGGGGTTGTAGGACTTCTCGTCGAGTTCGGCGAGCACGCGCACCCCGGCGTCACGCGGGTTCGTGCGGTAGTTGTACCACTCGTCCCAGCGGGTCCAGCGGTTCGGCAGTCCGCGGTTGGACGCCGCGCCCTGGCCCACCATCTTCACCGTGGCGTTCTGCTGCGCCGGATGGTTGCGGAAGTAGGCGCCGACGAGGCCGCCGTACCAGGCCCAGTTGTAGCCCGAGTCGCCGGCGGCGTGAACGCCGGCGAAGCCTCCGCCGTTCCGGATGTAGCGCTCGAACGCCGCCTTCTGCTCGGGCTGACCGAGCGGGTCGCCGGTCGTGGAGATGAAGACGACCGTCTGATACTTGGCGAGGTTCTCGTCGGTGAACTGGGCCGCGTCCTCCGTCACGTCCACCGCGAAGCCGTTCTCCTGGCCGAGCTTCTGGATCGCCGCCTCACCCGCGGGGATCGAGTCGTGCCGGAAAGCGGTGGTCTTGCCGAAGACGAGCACACGGAACTCGGGGTCCGCGGGGGCCGCGAGCGCGCTGCCGGCGGAGAAGGCCGGCGCGATGATCGCGGACAGCGCCGCCAGAGCGAGCAGTCGCTTACGTGACATGGTGACAGTCCTCCATCTCGTACGCCCTGGACGCCATGGGCCCACCCCACGGCGGGGGCCATGGGTCCGGTGACGAAGGCGGGGCCGCCCGCCGCACAGTGGGGACGGCCTCAAGTGGGCGCCAAGTTACCTTCTTTGGTCACGATTTGGAAGAAGTTAAATCCAAGTTTCAATGACTTTCGTTTGCGGTAGGACAAAGTCATGGTCGGATCGGAGTTACTGCCGCCCAGCCCGGAAAACGCCGATCCCCGGCGGGCACCGCCCACCGGGGATCGGATCGCAGGGCCGGACGGCCAGGACGTCTCAGGCCTCCGGGCCCCGCCTGCCGTCGTAGCCGAGCAGCCGCATCGCGACCTCGGGGTCCATGGCCGCCGCGAGCAACTGCGCTCGTTCGGCCGCCCGGTCTCTGGCCTCCTCGGCCCGCCGCCGCCCCGCCTGGTGGGAGCGGACCACCAGGAACGCGACCGCGATGCCGCCGATCACCGCCACCAGGGCGACGGCCAGCAGGACCGCCGTGCCCGCGGGCACGCCTGCGACAGAGGCACCCGCCGCGCCCCGCGGCGAGGCGAACAGCAGCACGCCCAGGAGCGTGAGCAGCACCACCGCCACGACGACGCCGACGACCGCCCACAGCGCGCCGTACGACGTGCGGGACGGCTCCGCGGGCGACCGGGCGAGCGGCGGAGCCGGGGGAACCGGCGACGGCGAGCCGCTCCACGGCACGAAGTCCGGCTGCGTCACCGGGGTGTGCCCGTTTCCGCCGGCCAGGCCGTTCGGCGGCGGCGCGACCAGCACCGGCGCGGCGCCGCCCGAGGACGCCGGCACGACCGACGCCTCGATGACCCGGCTCCGGGGCAGCGGAAGCTCGACCGGGACCTCGCTGTGCGCCTTGTGGGCCGCCGCCGCGGCCATGTGGTAGGTCTCGATCTCCTCGTAGAACTCGTCCGAGGTGTAGACGGTGCCGTCGATCAGCGGGCCCATCCTGCCCTCGATGACAGCGACCACGTCGTCGCCGTTCAGCGTCTTGTGCTGCTCCAGCGCGTGCGCGACCGACAACACCTCGCGGCGGTTCTCGCGCAGCAGCTCGGCCGTCTTCTCCAGCAGCCGGCTGAGGTTGAACTCGATCCGCTCGGGGAGCATGTCGGGCACCATCTCGTCGCGACGGCTCGCCGGAGTGCCGGTGAAGCCGATGCCACCGCCTCCCGGCTGCGGCTGGGCCGCCTTGCCCTCGCGCAGGCCGAGCTCCTGCAGCGCCGGCAGCGAGGCCACCCCGATGCCCATGCCCCAGTGGGCCTCCATCAGCCCGGTGATCGCGGTCGCGCTCTGCAGGTCGCCGGAGACGCCGGAGGAGTTGTCCTCGCCGAAGAACATCCGCTCCCCCGCCAGCGAGGCGAGCGACACCATGATGTCGGCCTCATACTCCGACTTCCACCGGGTGAACTGGTCCTCCGGCTTGATGCTGGCCACCATGCCGAGGTAGTCGGCGCCCTTCTCGATCGTCGCCAGGTCGATCTCCAGGTGGTGGCGGGTGCGGTAGGCGGCGACCGCGTGGCACGCCTCGTGCACCGCGACCGCGTGCCGCTCACGCTCGATGTACTCGACGTCCTCGGGCGGCCCGAGCTGCTTGAGCCGCTTGGCCCGCATGACGTCCGACCAGGTGATGGTCTCCCGGCCGTCCCGGATCGCGGTGATCAGCGACTCGTTGACCAGGTCCTTGATGGTCGCACCGGTGGCGTACGGCGTGATCGTGGCGAGCTTGTCGATCTGCTCGTCGGTGAGCTGGTGGCTGACCTTGTCGAAGTAGCCCTTGTAGGTGCGGATCCGGCCCGCCTTCGAGGGATAGCCGACCTTGTAGATGCGGTCGATGCGGCCGGGCCGCAGCAGGGCGTCGTCCAGAGCCTCGGGCAGGTTGGTGGCCATCATGATGAGGATGCGGTATTTCGGCGGCGGCTTGGGCCGCATGCCGAGCAGCCTGCGCACGTAGCGGTTGACGAAGCCGCGCGGCTTCTTGAGGCCGGAGATCTCGGTGAGCAACGCCTCCAGCGTGCCCATGCCGCCACCGCCGCCGCCCATGCCCCCGCCGTACATCAGGCGGTTGACGAAGGCGCCGGTGCGCGGCATCCGCGGCGGCGCGGCCTCGGCGGCCGGGCCCGCGGCGTGACGGCCGAGCACGGTGCGGGTGTTCGGGTCGAGGTAGGCGAAGCCGTTGCAGCCGGAGTCGGCGAACGGCGCCGGGACCGACCTGCCCCAGCCGCCGGGTCCGCCCTGCGCCAGCGCGCCCCGGTTGCCGAGCGAGTCGGCCTCGTCGAAGAACACGATGACGCCGCCGTACCGCAGGGCCAGCTTGCGCAGCTTGCGGAACAGCGACTTGACCTTGAGGACGCCGACGCCGAAGAACATGTTGATGAACGCGCCCGGGTCGACGAACACGTACGGCTTGCCGGTCGATCCGGCGACCGCCTCGGCCATCAGCGTCTTGCCGGTGCCGGGCGGGCCCCACAGCAGGATGCCGCTGGGCACGTAGCCGCCCCTGGCCTCGATCTCGTCCGGCTTCTCCAGGAAGACGATGTTCTCCTTGACCCGCTCGACCACGTGGTCCTGGCCCCAGACGTCGGAGAAGCGCGTCTTGATGTCGTCGGGGTAGTAGACGTCGACGCCGCCCCGCGACAGGAACCAGAAGATGGCGACGAACTGGCCGACGGCGACCACCATGATCAGCATGAGCTGCAGGACCATGGGAAGGAAGCCCCACACCGTGGCCGGCACGCTGTACAGCGCCTCGAGCGGGGAGACCTGCTGCACCTTGCCCAGCACCAGCGCGATGATCGCGATCCAGACGGCCCACTTGACCGCGCGCGAGATGCGGTAGCGGTTCCAGTCGTTGAACCTGCGGTGCGACCAGCGGTTCCAGCCGCCGAAGACCTTCTGGGTCCAGAACCGGTGATAGCCGGCCGAGCGCTCGCTGATGAGGAAGTGGATCTGCCGGACCACCTCGATGCCCGCCAGCCACAGCACCCACGACGCGTTCCGTACGGTCATCACCGCGGCGTCATAGGGGGAGATGATGCCCTCGTACGTCGCGATCTCGTTCCAGTACAGCACGCCGAACGCGACGGCGAGCAGGATCAGGAACTTCGTCCGGTCCCACAGCGGCATACGTTTCCTGGTGAGGGGGTCGCGGTCCACGGGACCCGACCCCGGCTCGCGAAGCCCCTCGTGGTGCTTCGGTGGGAGGGCCGTGCTCATATGAGGGGCTCCTTCACGGGTTGATGAGGTGCTTGACCTTGAAGGACTTGACGACGGTGGCGATCTCCGCGGCCCGCTGGCGGTAGCACGCGGGCGAGCAGCGGATCAGCAGAGTGGATGCCGTCGTCCCGTCGGCCGACAGGTAGGCCGTCCTGTCGAACGTCTGCACCGTGTCCCCCACCCGGTAGTTGTAGACGGTGTGGACGCCGCGGACGCCGTCCGTGATGGGCAGCACCTCGTCGGCCAGCAGCTCGAACCCCGTCAGGCCGCTCGCCTCGAACTCCTTCTGCTGCTCCTCCGTCAGCGGCACCGGCATCGGAGGGGAGACACGCAGCAGATTGAGCGAGGCCGCGTTCTGCTCGGCCTCGCTGAGCTTCTGCACCTTCGCGAACACGAAAGGCTTGTCGTCGGTGCCCGCGGAGCCCAGGACAAGGTGCATGAGGGACGGTTCGTCGTAGGCGTCGAACGCCGCCGTCCACACCGCCTGCTTCGCGAGCTGCGCGGTGGCGGAGTCGGCATCGCCGAAGAGTTCCTTGTCGAGCGTCTTCTGGTCGATCTGGCGCCATGACGCCGGGACCTTGAAGTAGGTGCCGCCCGTATCGTCGCGTACGTAGGTGTACTCGGGGCCGGCACAGCCGGACAGCACAGAGGCGGCCATCGCCGCCCCCACGACCGTTCCCACCACCCCGGTCCTTACCCGTGGTTTTTCCACCAGGGCCCAACCTCCGCTTTGCGGGTCTACGAGGTAGTAGTGCCCGTTTTCCAACTGTCCTTCCCAACGGTAAGTCTGCGACGCGCCGGAAAACTAGACCGAATCTTGCCCGGATCTTGGCTCCTCTTGTTACCCGGAACCTATTGCCTCACCGGCTCCGACCGCCGCGGACTCACCTCTGATGCCGTACCCCGAAGGACGACCGGCGAAAGCGGGTTCCGGCACATCCGAGGGCCCCGGCCGCCCCGAGTGATCCGTTTTGTTCACCCGGGACATGACACACGGAAGACCCGCGCTGTGAGATCGACCGGAAGCCGGATGACGAGATCGTGTAACACCCGACTGCCCCGAACACGACATCTGGATGCATGACGTCAGGAATCACCGTGGGGAGGGCTGGCGCACATGAAGCAGGTCTACGAAGAGGACGGCACCGGCGAGGGGCCGGACGGCTTCTTCGGGGTGACGGCGGAGCGCATGTTCTCCGAGGTGTGGTCCCGGCAGGTCCTCACGGTCAGGGAACGGCGGTTGCTGCTGCTCGGCCTGCTCGTCGGCCAGGACATGGACGACATGCTCGAACTGCACCTCGAGACCGCCCTGCGCTCGGGCGAGCTGAGCCCTGCCGAACTCCGCGAGACGGTCGTGTTCCTCACCCTGTACGCCGGGTGGCCCCGGGCCGCCCGGCTCAGCGCGAAGGTGGAGGAGCTCATCAGCCGCACCACCGAGGCGTGAGCGCCGTTCCGGCGCCGGACGAGGAGACCCCCGCGGTGGGTACGCTGCCGTCATGCCCACCGCACTCATCACCGGCGCGACCGCCGGGATCGGCGCCGCCTTCGCGCGCCGCCTGGCCGCCGACGGGTTCTCCCTGGTCCTGGTGGCCCGCGACCAGGGGCGGCTCGCCGCCTCCGCCGAGGCCCTGCACAAGCGGTACGGCGTGCCGGTCGAGCCGCTGTGCGCCGACCTGACCACCGAGGAGGGGACGGCGGCGGCCGAGGAGCGGCTGGGCTCCGGCGTCGACCTCCTGGTCAACAACGCCGGGTTCGGGCACCACGGCGGATTCCTCGACACCCCCGTGGAGGACGAGATCCGCATGCTGCGGCTGCACTGCGAGGCGGTGCTGCGGCTGACCCGGGCGGCCCTGCCGTACATGATCTCGAAGAGGCGGGGCGGGGTGATCAACGTGGCCTCGGTCGCGGCGTTCCTCCCCGGCGGCACCTACAGCGCCACCAAGGCGTGGGTGGTGAACTACAGCGCCTCGGCGGCCAACATGGTCAACCGGCACGGCGTGCGGGTGATGGCGCTGTGCCCGGGGTTCGTTCGGACCGAGTTGCACGACCGGGCCAGGCTCGACATGTCCGGACTGCCGCCCTTCGCGTGGCTGTCGGCCGACCGCGTCGCCGCCGACGCGATGCGCGACCTCGCCCGCGGGGTGTGGGTGAGCGTCCCGTCGGCCCGTTACAAGGCGATCGTGGCGATCGCCAGGCTCCTGCCGCTCAACCTGGTCGGCCGCGTGGCGAGGCTGCGCTACCGCTGAGTCACAGCCGTTCGACGTTCGGGCCGCGGCAGCGGCCCCGGGTGTCGAAGACGAACCGGCTGGCCCGCTGCACCAGGTCGTAGTCGTAGCAGTCCTGCCCGCCGAGCACGACGACCGCGTCGGCCCTGGCCAGCTCGGCGGCGTCCGGCTCGACCACCTCGACCCCCGCGGGTACGACGAAATCGTCGGCACAGCAGTCGCCGGCACGGGGGTCCGCGGCCCGCACCCGGGCGCCGAGCCGGCACAGCGTCTTGGCCACCTCGACCGGCGAAAGCCCCAGCAGCAGGATCCTGCTGCCCCTGATCGAGCGGCACCTCCGGTTCAGCGCGAGGCCGAGCCGGTCGACCACCTGGGCGGGCATGTGCGCGTTGACGTCGTTGGCCGCCTCGACCAGACGGAAGCCCCGCCCCACGCCGCGCCGCATCCCCCACGGCAGGTACGTCACGTCGAGCGGCAGGCAGGGATCCTCGATCCCCGGGCAGGGCGCCGCGGCGGCGTGCCCGAAGGGCGTCGTGGCGGCGGCCTCGACCGCCTCCCACACGTCCACGCCGAGATGCGCCGCGAAGATCGACAGCTCGTTCGCCAGGGCGGCGCCGACGTGCGCGCGGGCGCTCTCCACCAGCGCGCACAGCTCCGACACCCGGAGCGAGGAGACCGGGACGGTCTCCCGCACCAGCCTGCCGTAGAAGTCCGTCACCGCCCGGAGCGAGGCCGCGTCGAGGCCCGAGACGACCTTGGGCGTGTTGCCGAGCCGCCAGCGCGGGTTGCCCGGGTCGGCCCGGTGCGGGCTGTGGCCGAGGTGGAAGTCCTCCCCCGCGCGCAGTCCCGACCCCTGTTCGAGCAGCGGCCGTGCGAACTCCTCGGTGGTGCCGGGATAGGCGGTGCCCTCCAGCACCACGGTCGCCCCCGGCCGCAGGAACGGGGCGATCCGGCGGACCGCCGAGCCGAGCGGACCGAGGTCGGGCGCACCGCCCCGCATCCGTACGGGCGAGGTGAGCACGCAGACGTCGAACCCGGTGGCGTCGGCCGCGTCGGCGCTGGCCGCGTACCTGCCGGAGGCGTGCGCGGCGGCGAGCGCGCCCGCGCCGACGCCCTCGGCACACGGCTCCCCCGCGTTGAGCCGCTTGACCCGCCACCCGTCCTCGTCGAGGCCGACGACGCGGAATCCCGCCTCCACGGCGCGCATCGCCAGGGGCAGCCCGGCCGGGCCCTGGCCCACGACCACCAGCTTCTCCGCCACGCTACGACTGTAGGAGTGATCCCTCCGCCGCCCCCGGGATTGGCGGACGCGACGGCTGTAAGGCTTGGGTACGGATAGGGAAAAGTCTCTTCCGGCGGCGTCCGGGAGCCCAATCGGGAGTGGGACCGCGGACTAGCTTCTCCGACATGATCAGGGAGGAGCCAGCATGAAACCGGACGACCGGATTCGTGTCATGGAAATAATCGCCCGGATGAACGTGAGCGGTCCCGCCACCCAGGTCACGGGGTTGTGCGAGCGGCTCAGCCCGGTGGAGTTCGACCACCGCCTTTACACCGGATACGTCGACGGCGGCGAAGGCGACCACCTGCAGCTTCGCGACGCGACGATCCCGGTCCACCGGGTGCCGGGCCTCGGCCGCGCGATCAAACCGGCCGACGACTACCGGGCCCTGTTCCGGCTGACGAACGCGATGCGCGAGTTCAAGCCACATATCGTGCACACCAGGACCACCAAGGCGGGCGCGCTCGGCCGCCTCGCGGTGCGGCTGTCGGGGGTCGGGGCCGCCCGGGTGCACAGCTACCACGGCCACCTCCTCGACGGACAGCTCTCCCGCCTCCGGCGGGCCGTCTACGTGCGCACGGAGCGGCGGCTGGCGAAGATGACCGACCGCCTCGTCACGGTCGGCGCCCGGGTGCGCGACGACCTCCTCGCGGCCGGGATCGGCCGGCCCGAGCAGTACGTCGTCATCCCGCCCGGCGTCGAGCTCGCCCCGCCGCCCGAGCGTGCCCAGGCCCGCGCCGCGCTGGGCGTCCCGCTGGACGCGCCGATCGTGGCGTACGTCGGCAGGCTGAAGAAGGCCAAACGGCCCGACCGGCTCGCGGAGGTCGCCAAGGCGGTCCTGGCCCGGCTGCCCGGCGCCCGGTTCCTCATCTGCGGCAGCGGCGAGCTGAAGGAGGAGGTGGAGCGGGCCGTCATGCCGATGTGGGAGTCGTTCCGGCTGCTCGGCTGGCGGCGCGACGTCGAGACCGTGTACGCCGCGGCCGACGTGGTGCTGCTCACCTCCGACAGCGAGGGCACGCCGCTTGCGCTCGTGGAGGCCGGAATGGCGGGCCTGCCGGTGGTGGCCACGCGTGTCGGCAGCGTTCCCGAGGTCGTCATGGACCACCGCACGGGGTTCCTGACCGAGCCCGACCCGGACGAGATGGCCGACCGCGTCGTACGGCTGCTGGTGGACCCCGGCCTGGCGCGGCGGATGGGCGAGTCGGCCCGGACGTGGACCGGGCGGGCGTTCTGCGTGGACCGGCTGGTGGCCGACACCGAGGCCCTCTATCGGACGCTGCGCGGCGCGACGCGGTCGGAGGTGGGCAGCCGATGACGCCCCTTCCGGCGCTGGCGCCCGCGCTCGCGGGAGCGGTCGCCTGCCTGCTCGCCGCCGTGTGCCTGCGCCCGGTGCGGCGCGCGGTGCCCTACCTGACCGGGATGACGCTGGCGGCGGCCACGGCGGGCGCCCTGATGACGGCCTACGGCGCGCCCGACCGGTGGGTGAGCGCGATCCTGCTGGCCGCCGCCGCCGTGGCGCTGCTCGGGCTCATCGCGAACGTGGGCGCGCTGCCGCTCGTCACGCGGCTCATCGTGGAGTCGCTGGCGGCGGGCGGGGTCGTGCTGTGCGGCGTCCAGGTGACGCTGACGGGCGACTGGCTCGACGGACCGGTCAGCGTGATGTGGATCGTCGCGATGACCAACGCGTACGGGCTGCTCGACCGGCTCGGCGGCGCGCTCGCCGCGGTCGCCGCCGTCACCGGCGCGTTTCTCGCCGTGACGGCGCTCGTGCTGGGCGACCCGGCCCTCGCGGTGCTCCCGGCCGCCCTGGCCGGGGCGTGCCTCGGCGCCCTCCCGTACGGCAGGGCGCGGGGCAGGGTCCGGCTCGGGCCGTCCGGCTCGCTGTTCGCCGGGTTCGTCCTGACCTGCACGGCCGCCGGGCTGACGGCCGGGCGCGGCACGGCCGTGATCGCGGCCGGGCTGCTGCTGCCGGCGCTGGCCGCCATCGTGGGGGCCGGGGCGTACGCCGCCCGCCGGCCCCGGCGCGCGAGCCGGCCTACCGGACCGGCACGCAAGGCGGCGCCCGCGCTGTGCGGCGTCTCGGCCGGCACCGGGACGGCCGGGCTCGCGGTCGCGCTCGGCTGGGTGCCCGCGGGCGCCGCGGCCACGGCCACCGCCGCGACCGCCGCCGCGGTGCTCTGCTGCACGCCCCTCAGGCACGGCCTGCTCACGCGCCTCCAGCACGGGTCCGACTCGGGGCGCCTCCGGCGCGGATCGAATTCGGCGCGCCTCCGGCGCGACCACTCGGAGCGTGCGAGGTGGACGTCGTCGCGGATGACGGCCGGCGAGGATCGGCCGCGCGGGCCCGTGCCGCGCCCGCGCTCCGCAGCCGGAAATCCCCCGCCGCGCGTCGTGCGGCGGGGGTGACCGGGATCAGCGGCCGATGTTGGCCTCGTGGCCGATGGACAGGCCCGAGTCGACGTCGAAGAAGTGCAGGTTGTGCGTGTCGACGACGAGCTCGATCTCCTGGCCGGGACGGACGTGGCTGCGGGCGTTGACACGCGCGGTCCACAGCGACTTGTCGCCGGTCAGCGGCAGCGTCGTCTCCTCGTCGTCGCCGTCGTTGGCGGCGGCCACGGTGTCCTTGTGCTCGACCGGCGGGGCGTCGATCGTGAACAGGACGTTGATCTCCGAGCCCAGCTCCTCGGTGACGTTGGCGCGGACGGGGATGCGCACCCACCCGGCGCTGTTGCCGCTGGCCGAACCGGCGTCCTCGAAGTCGGAGGGCCGGATGCCGAGGATGATCTTGCGGCCGATGTAGCGGTCGAGACCCGGCTTCTCCGCGAAGGTCGAGTCGGGGACGGGGAGACGGTAGCCGGCGAAGGCCACGGCCGCGCCGCCGTTGTCGCGGACCAGCTCCGCGTAGGTGAAGTTCATGGCCGGGGAGCCCATGAAGCCCGCGACGAACAGGTTGACCGGGTCGTCGAACAGGTTCTGCGGGGTGTCCACCTGCTGGAGCACGCCGTCGCGCAGGACGCAGACGCGGTCGCCGAGGGTCATGGCCTCGACCTGGTCGTGGGTGACGTACACCGTGGTGACGCCCAGGCGCTCGTGAAGCTGGTTCAGCGAGGCGCGCATGGAGACGCGGAGCTTGGCGTCCAGGTTGGACAGCGGCTCGTCCATGAGGAAGGCCTGGGGCTCGCGGACGATGGCGCGGCCCATCGCGACACGCTGGCGCTGACCGCCGGACAGGGCGGCCGGCTTGCGCTTGAGGTACTGCTCCAGGCCGAGCATGCGGGCGGCATCGTTGACCCGCTTCTGGATCTCCGGCTTCGACATCTTGCGCAGCTTGAGACCGAAGGCGAGGTTCTCCTCGACCGTCATGTGCGGGTAGAGCGCGTAGTTCTGGAAGACCATGGCGATGTCGCGGTCCTTCGGGGGAAGGTGGTTCACGACACGGTCACCGATGACGATCTCGCCGCCGCTGATGTCCTCCAGGCCGGCGATCATCCGCAGGGCGGTGGACTTGCCACAACCCGACGGGCCGACCAGCACCATGAACTCGCCGTCCTTGATCTCCAGGTTGAGGCCGTTGACGGCCTTCACCCCGCCCGCGTAGATCTTGTCGACGTTGTTCAGAACGATTGCAGCCATCCCCAGTCCTTCGCGTTCCCGAGCCAAGATGATGTGGATACGTTTTCATGACTCTCCCGTGAAATACCGCCTATTGTCAAGATTTCGGTGGCAAGGCCCATGGAACCATGATGGAATCGTTTCCATGAGCGGTCCAGCGCAGCGGCGGATAACCATCAAGGAAGTGGCGGAGGCGGCCGGGGTCGGGGTGGCCACGGTGTCCCGGGTCCTGTCGGGCGGCTCGGCGAGCGCGGAGACGCGCGAGAAGGTGCTCGCCGCGGCGGCGCGGCTCGACTACCGGCCGAGCGCGCTGGGACGCAACCTGAGGCGCCAGCGGACGGGCGGCATCGGACTGCTGGTCCCCGACATCACCGACAGCTTCTACGCGCGGCTGGCCGACGGCGTGCTGTCCTGCGCCCGCTCGTACGGCGAGCCCGTCACGGTGGGGGTCACCGGCGACGACCCTGAGCGGGAGGCCGAGCTGATCGGCACGCTCATCGAGCAGAGCATGGACCGGCTCATCGCGGTGCCGTCCGGGGACGGCGAGACGTGGGGGCTCGCGCTGCGCGCCGGGCTGAACGTCGTGTTCGCCGACCGGCGGGTGCGCGCGGACGTGCCCAGCGTGGTGCCCGACGACCGGGCCGGGGTGCTGACGGCCGTGGAATACCTGGCCGGGCTCGGCCACCGGAAGATCGCCTACCTCGGCCGGCACGGCCAGTCGCAGCGGGTGGCCGCGTTCACCTCGGCGATCGCCTCGCTGGGCCTGCCCGCCGACCGCGATCTGGTCGTGCACGCCCGGTCGAGCCGCGACTCCGCGTACGCGGCCGCCGCGGGCCTGCTGCAGCACCGCGCCGACGTCACGGCGGTCATCGCGGGCGGCAACGTGCTGGGCGAGGCGGCCGTGCTGGCCGCCCGCGAGCTGGACGTGCGCATCCCCAAGGACGTGTCGCTCATCATGTTCGACGACGTGCCCTGGGCCGAGCTGTGCTCCCCGCCGCTGACGGTCATCGCCCAGCCGGCCCAGGACATCGGCTACCGCGCCGCCGAGCTGGTGCTGCGGCACGGCAGGCGCCCTCCGGCCGTCACGCTGCCCACCCAGCTCGTCGTGCGGGCGAGCTGCGGGCCGAAGGTCTCGGCGCCTAGGAGATGACCTTCTCGATCGCCTCGGCGATCTCCGGGGCCTCGGGGACCACACGGGGGCGGAACCGCGCGGCCACCCGGCCGTCGGCGGCGACGAGGAACTTCTCGAAGTTCCACTGGATGTCGCCCGCCTCGCCCTCCGCGTCGGGGGTCTCGGTCAGCTCGGCGTAGAGGGGGTGCCGCTCCGCGCCGTTGACCTCGGTCTTCTCCAGAAGCGGGAAGTCCACGCCGTAGGTCGTGGAGCAGAACTCCTTGATCTCCTCCGCAGAGCCGGGCTCCTGGCCCATGAACTGGTTGCAGGGCACGCCGACGACCGTGAACCCCCTGCCGGCGTACGCCCGCTGGAGGGCGACCAGGCCCTCGTACTGGGGGGTCAGCCCGCACCTGGACGCCACGTTGACCACCAGGGCGGCCCCTCCGCCGAGCAGGTCGCCGAGGGTCGTGCTCTCGCCGTCGATCGTGGTCACCGGAATCTTGAGAACGCTCATGTCCGCACCCTAAACGAGCGTCGCGTGGGATCTCGCCGCAGGGCGGGCCGCGCCGCGCACGGTAAGCCGGGGCTTGTAGAAGGGTCGGCGTTGGGGGGCGGATCGGCAAAGAACCGTCCGCGGCGTGCCGCAGATGCCGCCGGAAAGGCGGGCGGCCGTATTTCAATCCGCGTGAGGACCCGTCGCGGTGCCCGCCGGAAGCTCTTGATGATCCGGTGCGGGCCGAGCGGACGGCGGCGCCCACGCCATGGGCGCGCGACCGCGCGGCGGGCGCACGCGCGCCCGCCTTCCGCACGCGACCCGACGACAAGGACCGATTTGGACAGCAACAGCGTTCTACGCAGCACAGTCGCCGCCGTCATCGCGGCCACCGTGGCGGGTGGCGGGAGCGGAGTGGCCTGGGCCGGCGAGTGGGCCGCCCAGGCAGGGACCGGAGAGACGGCGCAGACCGGGGAGACGGCACGCACCGGAGAGAGCGTGCGGCCCGTCACCCACGTCGGAATGTGGACGACACCGGTGACGGCACAGCCGCCCCGGTTCCGCCGGGCGCCGGCGAAGCTCCGCAGCAAGGCGTACGCCTTCCGGCTCGTCACCCGCAACACGTGGTCGGGCGAGCAGTTCCAGTGTCTCGACAGCCTCTGGACCAGGGAGAGCAACTGGGATCACCGGGCCTACAACCCGGGCTCGGGCGCCTACGGCATCCCGCAGGCGCTGCCCGGTCACAAGATGGGCTACGCCGGCAACGACTGGCGGTTCAACCCGCAGACCCAGATCAAGTGGGGGCTGCGATACATCAAGGGCCGATACGGCTCGCCGTGCGGCGCATGGGGCCACTTCCGGTCCCACAACTGGTACTGACCCGGGCGGAGGCGCCCGGCGGCCTACTGCCGGGCGCCTCCACGACCGGCCCGCTCGCCGCCGCGCTCGCCCTCCCCGCCGCCGGTCCTGGCGCCCGCCCGCGCCGCGGCCCGTACGGCCATCGCCTGGACCAGCAGCTCCAGGCCGAACTCGAACTCCTCGTCGTGGTCGCAGGAGTCCAGCTGCGGCCGCAGCTCGCTCACCAGCGGAAACAGCGCCGGATCGACCTCGGCGACGGCCGCGCCGGCCCGTACGGGGGCGAACGTGGGGGTCACCCCCACCTCCCGCAGCAGCGAGCCGACGACATAGGCGATGAACATCCGCAGCATCCGGACGGCCTCTCCGCCGTCGAAGCCCGCCTCGCGCAGGGTCGCCAGGGCGCGCTCCACCGGGAGAAGCCCCGCCGTCGAGTTCAGCTGCCTGCTCACCACGACCATCGTGGAACGGGGATAGTGATGGGCGATGCGCCGGAAGGCCCGCGCCTGGATGCGCACCCGCTCGGTCCAGTGTGCGGACGGGTCGTCGGTGAAGCCGATCCGCGACAGCACGTCCTCGGCGACCGCGTCGAGCAGCGCGGCCTTGCTCGGCACGTGGTTGTACAGCGACATGACGCCGACGCCCAGCTCGGCGGCGATCCTGCGCATCGAGACGGCGTCGGCGCCCTCTCTCTCGATGAGCTCCACGGCGGCGGTCACGATGCGGGTGCGGTTGAGCATGACCGAATCCTCTCGCCGCCGCGCGTTCTCCGTCCATTGACGTACGTACAGCGTACGTGACACGCTCGCAGGGATACGTACGGTGTACGTCGAGGGAGGTCCCGTGTCGACCCACGAGCTCTACACCATCCCCGCCGAGCTGTCCACGTGGGACGTGGAGATGACCGGAGCGGCCCGGTTCACCTGGGAGTACGACAACGGCCGCGACCGGATGCTCGCCCTCTATCAGAAGGGCAAGGACAAGCAGTGGGACTCCGTCAAGCGGATCGACTGGGATCTGGAGGTCGATCCCTGCAACGTCCTCGGCGTCCCCGACACCACGCTCGCCATCTACGGCTCCCCGCTGTGGGAGCGCATGGACGCCCGGCAGCGTGACGAGGTGCGCAGGCACAACGCCGCCTGGCAGTTCTCCCAGTTCCTCCACGGCGAGCAGGGCGCGATGATCTGCTCGGCCCGGATCGTGGAGTCGGTGCCCGACCTCGACTCCAAGTTCTACGCCGCCACCCAGACGATGGACGAGGCGCGGCACGCCGAGACGTACGCGCGGTTCCTCCAGGAGAAGGTCGGGCTCGCCTACCCCATCAACCAGCACCTCAAGGCGCTGCTCGACAGCACGCTGAACGACTCGCGGTGGGACATGCCCTACCTCGGCATGCAGGTGCTGATCGAGGGCCTGGCCCTGGCCGCGTTCGGGGTGATGCGCGACATCGCCACCACACCGTTGCCCAAGCAGATCCTCGCGTACGTGATGCAGGACGAGGCCAGGCACGTGGCGTTCGGCCGGATGGCGCTGCGCGACCACTACCGGAACCTGTCCGAGGCCGAGTTGCGCGAGCGCGAGGACTTCGTCATCGAGGGCTGCTACCTCATGCGCGACCGGCTGCGCGGCGCGGAGATCTGGGAGACCATCGGCCTGTCGCGGCAGGAGTCCGCCGAGGCCATGGAGTGCGTGGACAGGTCGGAGTATCTGCGGCTGTTCCGTGCGCTGCTGTTCAGCCGGATCGTGCCGTGCGTGAAGGACATCGGCCTGTGGAGCCCCCGCCTCCAGAAGGCGTACGCGGACATGGGCGTGCTCGACATGGCCGGGCAGAGCCTCGACGCGCTGATGCGGCAGGACGAGGAGATCGCCGAGCGGCTCGACGCGGAGCGCTTCGCCCGCGAGGAGGAGGAACGGGCGGAGGAGGTCGCCGAGACCATCGCCGCAGCGGACGACTGACCACGGCTGGTGAACCGGCTGGTGAACCTCACGGCCGCGGACGCCGGCCGGTCGATCGGCGAGATTCGCGAGCTTTGTCCACCTGCGTAGGGAATCCTTGCCATACTCCCTCTTCGTGACTGTAGAGCTGACGCAGAGTGGCCGCGGGTCTCGCCACGTCGTGGTCGGGGTGATCGGCCTGGTCCTCTTCCTGCTCGCCGGGGCGGGCGGGTTCGCCGTCGCGTCCGGCTATCGCGGACAGGACACGAAATACTGCGGCCACGAGTGCGTTCCGGGGCTCAAGATCGGCACCGTGGTCGAGGCGCTGCAGGGCCAGGGGCACACCTGCGCCGACAAGAGGCAGATCTGGTCCTGCGAGCTGAAGATCGGCAAAGTGCGCTTCGAAGCGGACCTCTTCCGGGTCGCCAATGTGACGGACTTCTACGAGTACATCGGCAAGGTCGAGGCGCGGATCGTCAACCCCGACAGCACCACGGCGGCGGCCGGGCTGGACTACATGTCGTGGTTCGCGACGCTTCCGCACCGCGACGACCCCTCGACCGCCAAGAAGGTCGGGGGCTGGCTGGCCGAGCAGATCACGGGCGACGGGGACGTGACCTACGTCCTCGACTGGGAGTACACGCTGGAGCGGGAGCAGAACACCCGGTCCGTCGAACTGACGATGAAGAGGAGATATTGATGGCGGCTCCACCCGGCTGGCCGTACTCTCCCGACGGCAGGTTCTGGTGGGACGGCGCCGCGTGGCAGCCGGTGCAGGCCGCGCCTCCGGGCGGCCCCGGTCAGCCCGGCCTCGCCGTGCCACCCCCTCCGGGCGCTCAAGCACAGCCGGGCCTCGCCGTGCCACCGCCGCCGGGGCCGCAGGCGGCTCAGCCGTACGCCGCCGGGCGGCAGGCGTGGACACCGGCGCACCATCCTGCGGGGCCGCCCGGTTCCGGGGCTTCCGTCCCGGTCCCGCCCGGACCGGACGCGCCGCGCCGCCGGGGAACAGCGGTGTTCGCGCTGGTCACGGCCGGCGTGCTGATCGCGGCGCTGGCGCTGGGCGGGGTCGCGGGCGCCGCCGTGGGACTCGCGACCACCGAGCCGGTGACGGACGACCGCGCGCCGTCCTTCCCCGGAAGGTTCCCCTCGGAAAAGCAGCGTTACCTGCCCAAGGTGACCGTCAACATGGTCGCGGGAAACTGGCTGCAGGCGGCCAATGCCTGGAGATGCGCGAGGTCCACGGCGACCGATCCGGTGACCGGCGCCACCATGAACACGATCTGCCGGCCGGGCGACGCCTCCCGCATGTCCGTCTCGATCTGGCACGACGGGCCGGACAAGGTGCTCTCGGTGAAGGCCCGTTGCGATCTCGGCGTCGGATCGAAGGCGTGCACGAGCCTGTTCGCCATGATGGCGGACACCCTGCTGTCTCCCGACCCGACCCTGCGCGCGCAGGCGGAGAGCTGGGCGAAGAAGAACGCGGTCAAGGCGGCGGTGACGTCCGTCGGCGGCGTCCGGCTGGAGACCGCCGTGCGCCCGCACACCATGGAGGCCGTGCGGGCGATCTGAGCTCTCACTTCACGATCGCCGTGACGACTCGGATGCGGTGACGTGCCGCTCCCGTCTCGTGGCGCGGGACGGTTTCGCCTGCCTGCGCGGGACGTGCGGTGTTCACAGGGCCAGGGCGAGCACCATGATCAGCGCCGCGGCGGCGACGGCGAGCGCGCCGGCCCAGGCGATGCGGGCGTCCCTCCGGCCGTCGACCGGGCTCCCCTGCCGCAGCGCCCGTTCCAGGCGGCGGTGGCGGATCCCGGTGCGCAGCAGCAGCACCGCCCCGGCCAGCGCGGCCGCCGCGAAGGGTACGGCGAGGACGGGCAGATCTTGGCGCACCGCGATCCCGGCCGCCGCGATGCCCGAGCCCGCCATGGTCACGGCCGTGCGGACCCAGGCCAGGCGGGTCCGCTCGCTGTGCAGGCCCGGCCTCGGCTCGCCGCTCACGCGCCGATCACCGTTCCAGGAGGATGAGGAGGAGGGCCAGTACGGCCACCCCGGCCACGCCATACCCGAACATGGGGGCCAAAGCGGGCGGCGGGAGCGCGCGATCCTGCCGGAGCGCCCGATCGATGTGCCGCCAGCGGGGATAGGCCGAGCCCGCCGCGACGGCGGACAGCAGCACGAGCACGACCGCGAGCAGCGTGCGCACCCACGGCACGAAGACCTCGCCGGGGACGACCGCGATGGCGATGCCGCCCGCGCTCAGCGCGAGGGAGGTGCTGATCCAGGTGAGGAACGTGCGCTCGTTGGCGAGGACGAAGCGGGGGTCGGGTTCGTTCTCTTCCATGCGATAACGCTATTTCTGCCCCTTTTCCCCTAGATTTGCCGGGTTGCCACTTCTGCCGCGAGTGGGACGACGCCACCCGCGTCGTCGTGGCGGCCAGGTGCCGCAACCTGTCCTCCGGCTCCGAACCGGGCTCGGCGGCGAACAGGTCCATCCCCTGCAGCTCGGGGTCGCCGGGCAGGCCGACGAGCTCGGCCGACAGCCGCAGCTCGCCCACGACCGGGTGGCCGAGGACGTAGTCGCACCGCGCCTCGGGTTGCGCGGCACCTGGTCCTCGGCGTCGCCGTGGGCGCCGCTGGAACGGCGATGCCGGCGTGGCGGCTGCCGGCCGGCGGCTCCTACCTCGGCCTGCTGACCGGTCTGGCCGGCTTCGGCCTGGGCGCGGCCACCGCGGACGGCCTGCGCTCGGCCGTCCTGGTCGCCGCCGTGGGCCGCCTGAGCGGACGGAGCGGCGCAGGCGGCCGGGTCAGAGGCAGGCCTGGCTGACCTCGCGCAGGTAGGTCGCGCCGTCGGTGGCGACCTTCTGCGCCGCGTCCACCGCCCCGTTGGCGTCGTCGACATCGAGCTTCTGGAGGCTGTCGGCCAGCCCCTGAAGGGCGTCCCTGAGCGTGGTGTCGGCGGCCTTGTTCGCCATGTCCTCCAGGTTGGCCGCGCCGTCCTCGATCTTCTTGCGCATGGCGTCGGGGTCGTTCACGACCGCGCCGATGTCGCTGATGGTCCGGCTGACCAGTTGCGTCGCCTCGGCGCACGTCTGCGCCTTGTCCGCGGTCGCGCAGCCGGAGGTGAACAGGACGGCAGCCGCGCAGGCGGCGGCGAACGGGAGGAGTCGCATGCCGATCACCCTACCCAACGGCGGCCCGGCCGCCGTGACACCGGATCCCGCCCCCCCGGGGCCCTCCGCGCTCACCCGTCATCGGCCCGCCGTCACGCGGCCGTCCCCCGTCATCACCTCACCATCACCCCGCCATCACCCCGCCATCGCCTCACCATCACCCCGCCATCACCCCGCCATCACCTCGGCGACGATCGCGCGGAAGTACCCCGCGACCTCGCGGGCGAAGGCGGTCCTGGACACTCCGGCCCCGCCCAGGGCCTCACCGTGATCGAAGGCGACCACGGTCAGCACTCCCGCCAGCAGCGACCACCACAGGGCCGAGGCGATCGCCCGCGACAGCCGGGAGGATCTCCGGAAGGACACCCGCAGCCGGTCGCGGTGGAAGGGCACGTGGCGCAGCTCGTCGGCCAGGATCCGGCCCGCGACCTCCGCGGCGAGCAGGTCCCGGGCGCCGTCGCGCACCGCGCGGTAGTAACCGAGCGCGACCACCTCGGCGAGCATCAGGACCATCAGCTCCATGCGCAGACCGAGGAGCCGCCGCAGCCGTACGAAGACCGTGTCGGTCCAGTGGCCGGCGATCGTCGCCGCGCCCGCCGCCTGCAGGAGCCGGCCCAGCAGGCGGGCGTGCTCGCCCTCCTCGGCGACGAACAGGCGGACCGCCTCCGCGTACACGTGGTCGCCCGCCCGGCGGGCCTTGTCCATGAGGCGGGCGCCGTCGCCGTCCTCGCCCACCTGGAACCGCTGCAGGCTCCGTACGAGGGCGGGCTCCAGCCGTGCTCCCGCGCTCCAGTCGGGGTCGCCCCAGGTGCGCCGCAGCAGCGCCGCGCCCTCGAAGTCGCGTAACCAGGCGGTGAAGTCGCCCGTGTCGACCGTCGTCGTCATGGCCCACGAACCTACGGAAACGATGTGCAGATCACGAGGGGGAGTTTGTGGAGGTTCGGCGCACCCGTCCCCGCCCCCGGCCCCGACCCCGTCCCCGACCCCGGGGAGTGCGCCGGGCACGGGATCGAGCGCCGTAGCATCTGCGGCATGGGGAACTGCGAACATATGCTCGTCACGGCCGACCCGGAGCCGCTCACGCCCGGAGGCTGCCAGGAGTGCCTGGAGCACGGCATGCGATGGGTCCACCTGCGCAAGTGCCTGGAGTGCGGCCACATCGGCTGCTGCGACTCCTCTCCCGGCAAGCACGCCACGGCCCACTTCAAGGAGACCGGCCACCCGGTGATCCGCTCGTTCGAGCCGGGAGAGGACTGGCGCTGGTGCTTCGTCGACCAGCGCCTGGGCCAGTAGATCACGCCGCCGAGCGCTCGGACCGCGCCGCCGGGCGCGCTCAGCCGCGTTCGAGCGTCGCCTCCTCGAAGTCGAGCTCCTGCATGACCCGGTGGAGGACCTCGTCGTCGATGCGCCGCTCGTCGCGCAGCCGCACGAACACCTCACGTTCCGTGGCGAGCATCTCGCGGCGCAGCCGCCGGTAGAGCGAGGCGGGCGTCTCCTCGCCCTCGGGGCCGGTGCCGCCGCCGAGCCGCTCCCAGGCGTGCAGGGCCCGGCGCTCGGCGCGGCTGCGCAACTGGTCGACGACCTCCTGGTGGACGTCCAGCACGCCGTCGGCGGTGAGCTCCTCCAGCCGCGCCAGGGCCGCGGCCGCGGCGGCCTGCTGGGCGCCCGCCTCCGCGAGGTCGTCGCCGTACCGCTCGCGGGCGGTGGAGACGCCCAGCCGCCTGATCAGCCAGGGGAACGACAGCCCGTGGACGATCAGCGTGCCCACGACGACCGCGAACGTCAGGAACAGGAGCAGGTTGCGCTGGGGGAAGTGCTCCGGGAGGGCGAAGGCCGCGGCCAGCGACACCACCCCGCGCATGCCCGCCCAGCTCGTGAGCACCATGTTCTGCCACGACGGTGTCCTGGGCTCCTGGGCGCGCACCCGCTTCGACAGCATCCGCGGCAGGCAGGTGCTGGCCGGCATCCACACGAACCGCACGAGGACGACCACCAGGAACAGCACGATCGCGTACGTCGCCAGCTCCCCGGGCCGCTCGCCGTCCAGCCCGGCGATGATCGGGCGCAGCTGCAGGCCGATCAGGGCGAACACGATCGACTCCAGCACCAGGTCGGCGACCTTCCAGACCGCGTTCGACAGCAGCCGCGTGCCGTACGTCGTCCGGCTGAGCTCGTGGCCCAGGTAGATGCCGACGATCACGACGGCGATCACACCGGAGGCGTGCACGGCCTCGGCCGCGAGATAGGCGGCGTACGGCACCAGCAGCGAGACCCCGTTGGCGATCAGCGGGTCGTCGAGCCGCCGCAGCACGAACCCGGAGAGGTAGGCGATGGCGAGGCCGATCACCACGCCGAGCCCGGCGGCCAGGAGGAACTGCCCGCCGATGTCGAGCAGGCCGGCGGCGGCGCCGGTCAGCGCGCCGACCGCGGCCCGGTAGGCGGTCAGCGCGGTGGCGTCGTTGAACAGGCTCTCGCCCACGAGGATGGTCAGCGCGCGTCGCGGCAGGCCGAGCCTGCGCCCGATCGCGACCGCCGACACGGCGTCGGGAGGGGCGACGATCGCCCCGAGCGCGAAGGCCGCGGCGAGCGGGAGATCGGGGACGATCGCGTGCGCGACGAAGCCGACCACCACCGTCGTCGCCAGGACGAGCCCGACGGCCAGAAGGCCGACGGGCCTGGCGGCGTCGCGCAGCCGCAGGTATGAGCTGTCGAGTGCCGCCGAGTAGAGCATCGGCGGCAGGAAGACCACCAGGACGATGTGCGGGTCGAGGCTGTAGTCGGGGACCCCGGGCACGTAGGAGGCGGCCAGGCCGGCCAGCACCAGGAGCAGTGGGGCCGACCAGTCACGCCGTCGTGCCAGGGCGGCGACGCCGAGGGCGCCGGCCGGGAGCAGGAGGAACTGCAGTGCCGTTGCTGTGTCCATCAACCGATGAGGTTACTTACAGCTGGAACTCCCGCCGACCGTGACCCTCACCACCCGCGCGACGTCTCCCAGCCCTCTCCGTCCTCGTCCGACCAAGGAATCGGGGAGTCCCCGGAGGGCTGCCCGCCGCGCCGCCCGCGACGCTCGCGCTCGGCATGCTGGTCGGGAGCCTGACCCGCCGGCCACTGCTCCGGCCGCAGGCGCTCGCCCGTGGTGTAGAGCGGCGGTTCCCCCGCGTACTGGTCGTTCTGGTACTGGTCGCTCGGGTACTGCTCGTTCGCGTACTGGTCGTTGACGTACTGCTCGTTGACGTACGGCCGGGCCGGGCCGAGGCCGAGGGGGTCGCTCGGGTCGACCGCCCCGGGCTGCGGGGGCTGGGGTTGCGGGGCCGGGGGTTGCGGGGCCTGCGGGGCCGGGCGGTAGGCCGGCTGCGGACCGGTCTGGGCCGAGGACGCGACGAGGCGGTCCTGGGTGGGGGTGCCCCGGGCGACGAGCACGTCGTTGGGGCCGAGCGCGGCGGGCGCCGGGTAGGCCTCGGGGGCCGGGGCCGGCGGCGGCACCGGCGGACGGGCGTACTGCCCTGTGCCCGGATACTCGGGGTACTCGTAGTCGGACGGGTCGGCCTGCTCGGGATACCCGGCGTCGCGCCCGGCGTCACGCGACGCGCGGCGGCCCCGTGCGGCGTAGCCGTCCTCGCCCTGCGCGTAGCCGTCGCGGGCCCTGCCGTACCCGTCCGGGGCCTGACCGTAGCCGTCGGGTGCGGCGGCGTGGCCCTCGTCGGCGGCATAACCGTCCCGGGCCTGGCCGCGCGGGGCCCGGGAGACGGCATGCGGCCCGGTCTGGGGCGCGCCGTAGAGGTCCTGCCCCCCGTATCCGTCGCCGGGCTGCCCGGGGTACGCGCCGGGAGCGCCGTAGGCGTCCTGGCCACGCGCCGCGAACGCGTCCGGGCCCTCGGCCGCGTACGGGTCGTGGACCTGCGTGGCGTACGGGTCGTGCACCTGGGTCGCGAAGGGGTCCTGCCCCTGGTCCTGGGGATGCGCGGGGTACGACGCGTCCTGGGGGGCGTAGCCGTCCTGGCCCGGCGCGCCCTGCCGTGGGAACGGTCCCGTCCCGGCGTCCTGTTCTTCGCCGCCGGCCTCGGCGAAACCCTCGTCGAGGGTGTCGATCAGCCGTCCCACGTCGTTCATGGGCATGCGGAAACTGGCCGTGCACATCTCGCCCCGCCACAGGCTCAGCACCAGCGTGCCGTCGTGCCACGTGACCCGGAGCACACGGTCCTGGCCTCGCGCGTCGAAGAACACCTCGCCGAACGAGGGCAATGGGACAACTTCCGACATGGCAGACATAGTGCCTTTACCTGCCCTTTTCCGTCCACTCGATCTCGGGAACCCTCGCGAAACTTCCGTTTCTTCCCTTTTCGACCTCACTGGGTAGATCGTTGTTGACCTTGAGAGCACTGACATCTCAGTGTGCCACGCGCGCCGGGAGGGAGTTCCTGGAACGCCAGGATGTGGTGGGGCGGACACGCACAGGATGTCGGTGACACCGGGTAGCGTTCTTCCGTGCCCAAGGACCGTGCCGATCTTCCGCCCGTCGAAGAACTCCTCACCGCCGCGGTGACCGCGCTGGGCGGGGTCGAGCGCCCTGGGCAGGTCAAGATGGCGCAGGCGGTGCGCGACGCCGTCGAGAGCGAGGAGCACCTCGCGGTGCAGGCCGGCACCGGCACCGGCAAGTCCCTGGCCTATCTCGTGCCCGCGATCAGGCACGCGGCCGAAAGCGGCGACGCCGTTGTGGTCTCCACCGCCACGATCGCGCTGCAGCGCCAGCTTGTCGACCGCGACCTGCCCCGGCTCGCGGACGCGCTGGAGAGCCTGCTGCCGCACCGCCCCGAGTTCGCGATCCTCAAGGGCCGCCGCAACTACCTGTGCCGCCACAAGATGGCCGCCGGGATGCCCGACGACGAGGACGACCAGCTCTTCGACCCGCGCGAGGTCAGCGCCACCGGACGGATGGTCCAGCGCATCCAGGAGTGGGCCAACGACACCGAGACCGGCGACCGCGACGAGATCGTGCCCGGGGTGAGCGACCAGGCGTGGCGGCAGTTCTCCGTGACGGCCCGGGAGTGCCTGGGGGCCCAGCGGTGCCCCAGCGGCGCCGACTGCTTCGCCGAGCTCGCGCGCGAGCGCGCGGGCGCGGCCGACGTCGTGGTGACCAACCACGCGCTGCTGGCGATCGACGCCATGGAGGACTTCGCGGTCCTGCCCGAGCACGACGTGGTCGTGGTGGACGAGGCGCACGAGCTGGTCGACCGGGTGACCTCGGTGGTCACCGGAGAGCTGTCGGAGAGCACGGTGAGCCTCGCCGTCCGCCGGGCGGGACGGCTCATCGAGCAGGGGGTGGCCGACCGGCTCCAGGAGGCGGGCGAGGACCTGCGCGCCCTGCTGGCCGTCGCCCCGCCCGGCCGCGTCGACACACTGCCGCAGTCGCTCGGGATGACGCTCGCGCTGGTGCGCGACGCCGCCTTCGCCTGCATCACCGCCCTCGGGCCGCGCAACAAGGACAAGGACGACCCCGAGAACGCCGGGCTCCGCAAGGGCGCGTTCACGGCGCTGGACGAGGTGCACGACACCGCCCAGCGGATGCTCGACGCCTTCGGCCCCGCGGCGGGCCGCGACGGGGCCGGGGACGACGCGGAGGACATCGGGGAGTCGAGCGACTCAGGGGATTCGGGGAGCTCACGGGATTCGGCGGCTTCCCGGGGCGGCACGGCCGGCGGGGGCGCGGACGCCCGGTCCGAGGAGGTCCACCGGGCGGAGGTCGTCTGGCTGGAGGAGGGGCGCGGGCGCGTTCCCCCCACCCTGCGGGTGGCGCCGCTGTCGGTCGGCGGCATGCTGCGCGACAAGCTGTTCGGCGACCGCACCGTCGTCCTCACCAGCGCCACGCTCGCGCTCGGCGGCTCGTTCGACAGCCTGTCCCGCCAGTGGGGCCTGCGGGCCGGGGAGTGGACCGGCCTCGACGTCGGCTCGCCGTTCGACCACCCGCGCCGGGGCATCCTCTACGTCGCCACGCATCTCCCCCAGCCCGGCCGCGACGGCCTGCCCGAGGCGTACGTCGACGAGATCGCCGAGCTGATCGAGGCGGCCGGCGGCCGGACGCTCGGCCTGTTCTCCTCCATGCGGGCCGCGAAGGCCGCCACGGAGGCGCTGCGCGAGCGGCTCGACGTGCCGCTGCTCTGCCAGGGCGACGACTCGACCTCGCAGCTCGTCAAGCAGTTCTCGGGAGACCCCGCCACCTGCCTGTTCGGCACGCTGTCCCTGTGGCAGGGCGTCGACGTGCCGGGCCCGTCGCTGACCTTGGTGATCATCGACAGGATCCCGTTCCCGCGTCCCGACGACCCGCTCGCCTCCGCCCGGCAGCGGCACGTGGCGGCCACGGGGGGCAACGGCTTCATGGCGGTGGCGGCCACCCACGCCGCGCTGCTGCTGGCGCAGGGCGCGGGCCGGCTGCTGCGGTCGATGGACGACCGCGGCGTCGTCGCCGTTCTCGATCCGAGGCTCGCCACCGCCCGTTACAGCGGGTTCCTGCTCAACTCGCTGCCGCCCTTCTGGCGCACCACCGACCCCGCGAAGGTCCGCGACGCCCTGCGCCGCCTCACCACCGGCTCCTGACCCGCGCCGGCCGGGCGAAGCTCGGGCCCCTGGCGGAGCTCAGGCCACCGGCGGAGCTCCGCCAGGGGGACGACGAGATCCCCGAGAGGGGACCGTGCCGGTGGTGCGGGGGAGAATGGGGTCCCGACACGGATCATGCCCGTGGCGCGGAGGACGAGAGGCTCGCGCACCACGCGCCTCACCGAGCACGCCCCGCGAGTCGCACCGGCGTCCCGCCTCCCCATGCGGCGCGCGCCGGCGTCCCTGCTCACGCACGCGGGGATCGCTGCCCGCCGGCTCCGGTCACATCTTCGTGACCGCGCCGAACGTCTCCCCCGCGTTCAGGCGCCGTACGAGGTCGAGCACGGTGTGTGGCCCGCCGTTCGCGGTGACCCATCGGCTCACCCGGCACGCCGCCTTCGCGTAGGTGCGCACGTCCGCGCCGGCCGCGCGCGACCAGGCATCCAGCGTCACCGGCAGCATGGCGTCCGTGCTCACCAGGCAACGGTCGGCCGCCGTCTCCGGCGCGAGGTAGCGCGGGTCGCCGGAGACGAGAACAGCCAGGCCCTCGTCGAACCACTGCGGCACCGCATCATCTGCGGCCAGGCGGGCGTGCAGTTCGACGTGCGACATCTCGTGGGAGGTGATGACCGGATCCACGCCCTTGGGCGACAGCATCACCGCGCGGTTCAGCACCGCGATACCGCGTTCCCCTCCGCCGCCGATCCGGCGGTAACAGCGGTCGCTGAGGCAGGCGAGGATCCGGGGAGAGGCCTGCCTGCCGCCGTAGAAGTCGCGGACGCGCCGCTCCGCCTCCTCCACGACGGAGACCACCTGCCGCCTCCGGTCCGGCGGCAGGCCCGACTCCGCGTAGACGCCCGGAGCCAGCCGCTCCAGTCCGTAACAGCCGGGACAAGTCGTGGCGGCGACCGAAGGAAAGGCGACCGCCACGACGGCGGCCGCCACGACCGGCAGGGCCGCGAGCACGGCGAGCAGCCACACCCGTCCACCCCGGCACGTGCGCCATCGTTTCCACGCCATCGTCACTCCCCTTGCTCGAAGCCGGCATCGGCGTCCCCTGCGCCGGTGGCCGTGAAGCAGGATCTTCGCGCGATGTCCGCCCTCGCGCATCGGACCGTGGTAGGACCTCCGCCGATCCGAGGCGGCGTACGCGCCGGGCCAGACGCAGCGGGGCGCTTGGCAGGGAGCCGATCGGGCGCGTGTGTCAGAGGCCGGGGAGAGGAATCAGGACGTGGGGGCCGGGGGCAGCGGGCCGAGCTCGGGCCTCTTGGGAGCGAGGCCGTCGCCGGACGACGTGCCACGCAGGCGCCGTCCGATCCAGGGGCCGAAGTGCTCCCTGAGCCACTGCACGTCCTCGCGGCGCTTGGCCCTCGGGTCCACCCGCTGCCGGGGCGGCCAGGTCTTGCGCCAGTCGTCCTCGCCGGACACGCCCAGCACGTGGAGGACCCGGGCCGCGACCAGGCGATGGCCCTCGGCGTTCATGTGCAGCCGGTCGTCGCTCCAGGCCCGCCAGTCCCGCAGCCCCTGCATCGACCACATGTCCACCAGGTGGCAGCCGTACAGGTCGGCGATCGAGCGGACGTGCATGAAGAAGACCGCGAACTTGCCCCGCAGCTGCCGCATGATCGGGGTGTCCCGTGGATCCGTCCCGGTGAACAGCACGACGTCGGCGCCGCCGGCCCGCAGGGCGCGTACGGCGGCGGCGAGCTTCTTGGCCATCTGGTCGGGGTCGGCGCCGGGGCGGATGAGGTCGTTGCCGCCCGCGCAGAAGCTGATCAGGTCAGGCTTCATCTCGACGGCCACGGGCACCTGGTCGGCGACGATCTGGTCGATGAGCTTGCCCCGCACCGCGAGGTTGGCGTAGCGGAAGTCCGGTTCGAGCTGAGCGAGCCGCTCGGCGACCCGGTCGGCCCAGCCCCGGTAGCGGACCACCTCCCCCGGCGCAGGAGGGGGCGCGCCCGGGAGGGGGTCGTTGAGCCCCTCGGTGAAGCTGTCTCCGACCGCCACATACGACCGGTAGCCCATGGTCCCTTCTTTCGTCACTCGCCCATGTCCGCGATCGCGCGCAGCGCGAGCTCGTACGACCGCATGCCGAACCCCGCGATCGTCCCGGTGGCCACGGCCGCCACGACGGAGGTGTGGCGGAACTCCTCCCGTGCGTTGGGGTTGGAGATGTGCACCTCGACCAGCGGAGCCGTACGCTGCGCGATCGCGTCGCGCAGCGCGTACGAATAGTGGGTGAAGGCGGCGGGGTTGAGGACCACGGGGGTCCTGCAGTCGGCCGCCTCGTGGATCCAGCTCACCAGCTCGGCCTCGTCGTCGGTCTGCCTGACCTCGACCGACAGGCCCAGCTCGCGGCCGGTCTCGCGGCACAGGGCCGCCAGGTCGTCGAAGGTCTGCGCGCCGTAGACGTCGGGCTCCCGGCTGCCGAGACGGCCCAGGTTGGGCCCGTTCAGCACGAGCACCTGCCTCATCGGGCGACCTCCCGGTACGCGGCTTCGAGCAGTTCCTCGGACGGGTTCTCCAGCCGGGCCGGCCTGGCGATGTCGTCGAGCACGACGAACCGGAGCACCGCTCCCCTGGCCTTCTTGTCCACCCGCATGTGGTCGCGCAGCCGCGGCCAGGCGTCCGCACGATAGGTGGTGGGCAGCCCGACCGACTCCAGGATCGAGCGGGTGCGGTCGACGACGTCGCGGCCGACGCGGCCGTCGAGCCGGGACAGCTCCGCCGCGTAGACGAGCCCGATGGCCACGGCCTCGCCGTGCCTGATGCGGTAGTCCTCGACCCGCTCGATCGCGTGGGCGAGCGTGTGGCCGTAGTTGAGGATCTCCCGCAGGCCGCTCTCGCGCAGGTCCGCCCCGACGACGTCGGCCTTCACCCGGATCTTGCGCTCGACCAGCTCGCGGGTGTGCTCGCCTTCGGGGGTGCGGGCGGCGGCGGGGTCGTCCTCGATCAGCATGAGGATCGTGGGGTCGGCGATGAACCCGCCCTTGATGATCTCGGCGAGGCCGGCGACGTAGTCCTCGCGCGGCACGCTCGCCAGCGTGGCCAGGTCGCACAGCACGCCCTTCGGCGGGTGGAAGGACCCGACCAGGTTCTTGCCCTCGGGGGTGTTGATGCCGGTCTTGCCGCCGACGGCCGCGTCCACCATGGCCAGCAGCGTGGTCGGCACCTGCACGACCTGGACGCCGCGCAGCCACGTCGCGGCCGCGAACCCGGCCAGGTCGGTGGTCGCGCCGCCACCCACGCCGACGACCGCGTCGGAACGCGTGATGCCATAGCGGCCGAACGCCGACCACAGCTCGGCCGCGACGTGGACGGACTTGGCGTCCTCGCCGTCGGGCACGGGCAGGGCGACGACCTCCAGCCCGGCGCCCTCCAGGGTCTCGCGCACGGGCCTGGCGATCTCGGGCAGCCCGGCGGGGTGGATCACGGCGACCGTGCGCACCTTCGCGTCCAGCAGGCCGGGCAGCTCCCCCAGCACATCGGTGCCGACGACGACGTCGTACGGGCTCTCGCCCCCCACGGTGATGTGTGTCGCGGTCACAGCGCCGCCTCGATCTCGGTCACCACGTCCTCGGGCTCGCGGCCGTCGGTGGCGACGGTGATCGCGGCGAGGCCCTCGTAGATCGGCCGGCGCTGCTCCATCAGCTGCCTGAGCCGGCTGCGCGGGTTCAGCACCAGCAGCGGGCGGGCCGAGGCGAGGCCGACCCGCTTGACCGCCTGGTCGAGCCCGACCTGGAGGTACACGACCCGGTGGCCGGACAGCAGCTTCTGGGTGTGCTCGTGCAGGATCGCGCCGCCGCCGAGCGCGAGCACGCCGGAGTGCGTCTCCAGCGCGTCGCGAACGGCCTGCGCCTCCAGCTCGCGGAACCGCTCCTCGCCGTCGTCCACGAACACGTCGCTGACGGTCTTGCCGGCGACGGCCTCGACGTCGGCGTCGGTGTCGCGGAACGGCAGGCCGAGGCGGTCCGCGAGGAGCCGCCCGACCGTGGACTTGCCCGAGCCGGGCGGGCCGATGAGGACCGCGGCGGGTCCTTGGGACGCCGATTGCATGATCACAAACCCTATTACTTGATGACCAGGGACGACAGGTAGCCCGACAGGTTGCGCGCGACCTCTTCGACGGAGTCGCCGCCGAACTTCTCGACGGCCGCGTCCGCGAGCACCAGCGCCACCATCGCCTCGGCGACGATCGCGGCGGCCGGGACCGCGCAGACGTCCGAGCGCTCGTGGTGCGCCTTGGCCGGCTCGCCGGTCAGCACGTCGACCGTGGCGAGCGCGCGGGGGACGGTGGAGATCGGCTTCATCGCGGCGCTGACCCGCAGCGGCTCGCCGTTGGTCATGCCGCCCTCGACGCCGCCGGCTCGGTTGGTGATCCGGCGCACGCCTTCGGGGGTGTTCTCGATCTCGTCGTGGGCCCGTGATCCGGGGCGGCGGGCGGTCTCGAAGCCGTCGCCGACCGCGACCCCCTTGATCGCCTGGATGCCCATGAGGGCCGCGGCGAGGCGGGCGTCGAGGCGCCGGTCCCAGTGGGTGTAGCTGCCGAGGCCCGGCGGCAGGCCGTAGGCGACGACCTCGACCACACCGCCGAGGGTGTCGCCGTCCTTGTGCGCCTTGTCGATCTCGGCGACCATCGCCGCGCTCGCGGCCGGGTCGACGCAGCGCACCGGGTCGGCGTCCACCACCGCCATGTCGCCGGGGCCGGGCAGCACGTCGCGGGGCGCGCTCGCCTCGCCGATCGCGACCACGTGGCTGACGATGTCGACGCCGAGGGCCTGCTTGAGGAAGGAGCGGGCGACCTGCCCGAGCGCCACCCGGGCGGCGGTCTCCCGCGCGCTGGCCCGGTCGAGCACCGGCCGCGCGTCGTCGAAGCCGTACTTCTGCATGCCGGAGAGGTCCGCGTGGCCGGGGCGGGGGCGCGAGCGCGGCGCGTTGCGCGCCTGGCCCTCCAGCACCGCCGGGTCCACCGGGTCGGCGGCCATCACGGTCTCCCACTTCGGCCACTCGGTGTTGCCGATGCGGATCGCGACGGGCGAGCCGAGCGTACGACCGTGCCGTACGCCGCCGGAGATCGTCACCTCGTCCTGCTCGAACTTCATCCGCGCCCCGCGGCCGTATCCGAGACGGCGGCGGCGCAGCGCCTCTGCGAGGTCGGCGGTGGTCACCTCCACCCCGGCGGGCAGGCCTTCCAGGATCGCGAGAAGCTCGGGGCCGTGTGACTCCCCGGCGGTCAACCAGCGCAGCATGGGGACAAGTCTTCCATGTGCACCCGACTGCGGCGTCCCCCTGACACCCCCATGACCGTGTGCGGATCCCCCCAGACCGGGAACCGCACGTGCTATCCGCCGGGAAAAGCCCCCGGAAAGGCCCCCTGAAGGGCTCCGGGGAAGGCCCCGGGAACAGCCACCGCGACGAGCGCCCCCGCCAGCATGAACGGGCCGAACGGGAATTCCGTCGTACGCGTGGCCCTGCGGGCCAGGAGCAGCCCCACGGCGTACAGCGCGCCGAGGACCTGGCCCGCCATCCCGGCGACGACCGTGGCCTGCACGCCGAGCGCGCCGGTGAGCAGGCCGATCAGCCCGGCCAGCTTCACGTCGCCGAGCCCGAGCCCCGTGGGACGGACGAACCACAGCACGGCGTAGACCGCGCCGAGCGCGCAGCCCGACGCCACCGCGGGCAGCAGTCGGCCCGACGGCACGAGCAGCGCCAGCACGATCGGGTAGGACGGCAGCGTGATCGCGTCGGGCAGCCGCCACGTCCTCCGGTCGATCTCCGCGAGCGCGGCCCCCACGGCCACCGCGTACAGCCACGCGGCGAGCACCCAGCCGTCGTGGACGCGCCAGGCCACCAGCGCCGCGGCCAGCGCGGTCGCGCCCTCGACCGCGTACGGCGGGCGGGGCAGCGGCACGGCCCGGGCCGCCGCCGCGAGGGCGGCCAGTGCCTCCGCGCGGCGGCTCTCGCGCCGGGCGTCCTGCTCAGGCCCGAAGCCGCCGGCGACCGCACGCGCGTACGCCCCGGCGATCAGGCCGAGGACGGCGGCGGCGAGGACGACGAGGGGCACGCGGCCGACACTAGCGCCCCCCATGCCGCCCAGGGCCGGTCTGCGGGCTCCCCTGTGGACAACCGCGTTTGTGGACAACCGCGTTCCCACGCACCGCCGAGGCGGGCCTCAGGCGCGGCGGCTCCACCAGCGGCCGCGGCGCTTGCCCTCCGCGGTCCCCAGACGGGCCACCGTGGCGCCCGGCACCTCGCGGGCGAGGCGCTCCACGGCGGAGGCGTCCCTCTTGGCCTCCTCCACCGTGGCGAGGGCCTGCAGCATGCCGCCCTCGATCACGAACGGGACCGGCCCGGCCACGTCCACCACCACGGCCGCGGCGCTCTCGTGCCGCGCCGCCTGGCAGACCTGCGGGGCCGTGGCCTGCACCGGCCGGGCGTCCGCGCGCCACCTGCGCATCGGCTCGGTCCCGGTGAAGGCGAGCACGGCCTCACGACCGTCCTTGCCGACCAGTTTCGGGAGGGCCATCTCGCTCTCCTTCTCCTGGCGCAGGCCGTGCTCCCCCACTTCCGACTCGGTGAGCAGCGCGACCACGGGCACCAGCAGCCTCGCCCCGGCGAGAGCCGCCAGGACGTCCGCCGCCGTCGCCGTACCGGCCTGGAACGCCGACAGCGCGGACGCGACGGGCGCGTCGGCGGCGCCGTCGTCGTCGGGGCGCAGCGGCTGTGGAATGACCGGCATGTCTGCGACCTTACCGTCCGCCCCTGGCGGTGCCGTACGCGCTCGGCCCCGCCCGAACAGCCCGAACAGCCCGAACGGGGAGGCGAAGCAGCGAGACCGGAGAGCCGGAGCCGCCAGGCCGGGAGCCGGATCAGCCCAGGTCGGCGATGGCGATCACCGGGCCGCCGCCGGACGGGCCCTGGTGGACCGCCGCCACGGAGACGAACACGGCCGGGTCGCCGGTCACGCTCGCCGCCACGCCGCCGACGGTCGCCTTGATCTGGCGGTGCCAGTGGACGTCGGAGTCGTCGAGCATGATGTTGCGCCGCCCGCGTACGCGGCCCGACGGGTCGGCCTCGCACTTGATGAACAGGTTGACCAGGCGGTCGCCGAGGTCGCTCGGGTGCGGCCGCTCGGGCAGTTCGATGCCCGAGCCGCGGATGGCCTCCCAGATCCCGTCGGTGTCCAGGGCGTCCTTCATGACGGAGTGGCCGGCGCGATAGCGGCCGCCGATCCCGCGTACGTTGCCCACCACGACGATCTGGGCCCGGTCGAGCTCGACGCCGCTGGAGCACGAGGCGACCGACGAGTAGAGCGACAGGTCCTTGTGGATCTGCTCGGCCGAGGGCGCCTCGATCTCCCCGAGTGCGACGGCGATGCCGAGCGCCGTGGTGGAGTTGGAGATGTCCATCGACTTCAGCGTGTCCTCGGTGACGACCGTCTGGCCGCGCTCCTTGGCGTCGGTGATCGTGGACAGCGTGAGCAACGGCGTCTTGGTCTGCACGTAGTGGACGTCCGCCGGGTCGTCGATGCCGGCGATCTTCATGGCCTCGCGCACTCCGGCGGCCACCTTCTCGACCATGGCGGGCCTGCCGATGTCCTCGGGGAGGATCACCTCGCTCATCGCCACGCCGACGCTCACCCGCGGCTCGTCGGTCCGTACGGCCGTCGCCGGATCGACGGTCGCGAAGATCGTCGCATGCGGGCTGAGCACGCCGTCGGTGCCGCCGGACCACACGAGGGGCACCTGCGCGACCTCCTCCGCGGTGCGCGTGCCCTTGGTCACGAGCACCTCGCGGAAGGCCCGGTCGGCCAGGATCCGCGTGTAGTCGTTCACGCCGCCGTTGCCCTCGGTCTTGCCGATCACGGCCAGCACGCGGTCGGCCTCGATCACGCCGTCGTCGATCAGCCTCGCCAGCCCGGAGGCGTCGGTGACACTCTCAATGGGGACCTTCCGTACCTCGATCGGATCCGGCACTATCTCTCCACCCCTCTGTACACCCTCGTACCGATATTTCCTGACAGCGCGGCACCGATGTGGTGCAGCGAGGTGATCACGGCCCGGCCGCCGGTCTCCTCCGCGAAGCACAGGGCGGCCTCGACCTTGGGTCCCATGCTGCCTCCGGCGAAGTGACCGGCCGCCTGCAACTCGCGCAGGGCGGCCACGTCGATCTCCCCGATCGGGCGGGCGCGGGGCGTGCCGAAGTCCACGGCGGCGTTCGGCACGTCGGTCGCGATCACGAGGTCGGTGGCGCCCACGGCGACCGCGAGCGCGGCGGCGGCGAGGTCCTTGTCGATCACGGCCTCGATCCCGGTCAGCGCGCCGTCCTCCTGCCGCACGACCGGCACTCCCCCGCCTCCCGCGGCGACCACGGTGAATCCGGCGTCGATGAGCGCGACGGCGGCGGAGGCGTCCAGGATCTCCACGGGCCGCGGCGAGGCGACCACCCGCCGCCATCCGCGGTCGAACCGCCGCCAGACCTGGCCGTGCCCCTCGAAGCGGCGCGCCTCCTCCTCCCCGAAATACCGCCCGATCGGCTTGACCGGGTCCTGGAACGCCGGGTCGGCCGGGTCCACGAGCGTGCGGGTGACGATCGCCGCGACCCGGGCGTGCCCCAGCTCGCGCTGCAGGGCGTTCATGATGAGCGTGCCGATCGTGCCCTGCGTCTGTGCCACACACCAGTCGAGCGGCACGGGCGGCACGACGTGGGCGGCGAGCTGGTTCTTCAGCAGGAGGTTGCCGACCTGCGGGCCGTTGCCGTGGGTGAGCACCACCTCGTGCCCGGCCCTGCTGAGCGCCGCCACGTGGGCCATCGCCTCGCCGATCGCCCGCTGCTGGTCGGCCGGGGACGCGCTCCCGTCGGGAGCCGTCATGGCGTTGCCGCCCAGTGCGATCAGTACGCGTCCGCCCACATCCGGAAACTATCCAGCCCCATCCCGGCCTTCATTGGCGAGTCTCGCCCACCCCTGCCGCATCCATGGGCAGATTTCACCAAGCTCAGCAACCAGGCTCAGCTGCGCAAGCTCGGTGACGTGCGCGGTGAGGCCGTTTCCATCGAGCCCCGGGCCCATGGCCGTCCCGTCGCCTTCCGCCTTCCGTTCGAGGCGGCTTCTGCCAGAATGCTCGCCTCTGCCCCCCTTTTATTGGAGAGCCGCATGGCCATGCCTCAGGTGCGTCCCGGGCTCACGCACGAACGTGTCGGCATCTTCGCCGACGCGATATTCGCGATCGCGATCACGCTGCTCGCCCTGGAACTCCCGCGCCCGGAGGGCGAGGACTTCCGGCGGCTGGGATCGTTCTTCGGCGACCACTTCGGCTCCTTCATGGCCTTCGCCATCGCCTTTCTCATGCTCTGGTTCACGTGGCGGGCCCATCACACGCTGTTCGACCAGCTCCAGCGGGTGTCCCAGCTGGTCCTCCTGTTGCACATCCCGCTGCTGTTCTTCGTGGTCTTCCTTCCGTACACGACGTCGCTCTTCGGCGAGGCCAACGCCAGCCATCTGCCGGCCGAGGCGGATGGCAGGGCCCTGGCGACCGGCCTGTTCGCCGGCAACGAGGCGATCCTGCTGCTCGCCCAGGGCGCGCTGTTCACCCTGGTGCTGGCACAGCGCCTGCACCGGCCGGACACCGACCTGCAACGCCTGCGCGCCAACGCCTTCATCTATTGGGCCATCGGGATCTACTGGCTGCTCACCGCCGCGGCGAGCGCGTGGGCGGTCGACGCGGTGCCCTTCCTGTGGCTGGCCACCCCGCTCGTCGCCGCCGGCACGGTCCGGGTGCTCAGGATGAGGCGGTGAAGCCGCGCAAGACGTCCGCGATCTCGTCGACCTCGGTCAGCTTCCCCGACGCCACCGCGATCACCAGGTCGTAGGCCGAGTCGTCATCCGTGTCCACCTCCATGCCGTTGTAGGCGAGGAAGACCACAGTGGAGACCCAGGCCACCCGCTTGTTCCCGTCGACAAAGGGGTGGTTGATCGCTAGTGCGTGCAGCAGCGCAGCGGCCTTTGCCAGAAGATCGGGGTATGCCTCCTGGTCGAACATTCTCGCCTGCGGCCGGTGGACGGCCGAGTCGAGCAGACCGAAATCTCGGAGCTGGGGTGTGCCCTCAACGGCCAGTTCGGCCAGATCCAGAACCTGCTCGACCGAGAGGTAGCGGGTCACTGGGCGAGGCGGTCGAGCACCGGCTTCCAGCGGCGCACCGCCTCGACACCGAGGCGGTGTACCTCCTCATCGGCGGTGTGCCGGGCGAGGTACTCCTCCACCGCGGCAACGACGATCTGCTGCATGCTCCGGCCTTCCTTCTCGGCACGCCGCCGGAGGGCCTCGGTCTGCTCGTCGGTCAGGCGAAGCGTCATGGCCATGCCCCCATCCTACGGCGCGGTATCACACTGATACCATCAACCAATAGCATTTGAGCAGTAACGCTTGGTAATCAAACGTGATCGCTACCAAGGCGGCGCAGGCGGGTCACCGCCTCGTCGATGACCTCGTCCCGCTTGCAGAAGGCGAACCGCAGGTAGTGACGCCCCCGTTCGGGGTGGTCGTAGAAGACCTGGGTCGGGATGGCCACCACTCCCGCCAGCTCGGGCAGCCGGCGGGCCAGCTCCAGGCCGTCCTCGAAGCCGAGCGGCCGTATGTCGGTCTGCACGAAGTAGGTGCCGGCCGGCCGCAGCACGTCGAAGCCGGCCTCCGTCAGGCCCGTGATGAGGCGGTCCCGCTTGGCCTGCAGGGCCGCCCGCTGCGCCGCGACCCACTCCATCTCCTCGCGGAGGGCGTACGCGACCGCGACCTGCCAGGGGGCGTTCGCGGTGAAGGTGAGGAACTGCTTGACCGCCTGCACGGCGCCGGTGAGCGGCGCCGGAGCGCACACCCAGCCGGTCTTCCAGCCGGTGACGCTGAAGGTCTTGCCCGCGGAGGAGATCATGACCGTACGCTCGCGCATGCCCGGCAGCGTGGCGAGCGGCACGTGCTCGACGCCGTCGAAGGCGAGATGCTCGTAGACCTCGTCGGTCACCGCGATCAGGTCGTGCTCCCGGCAGACCCGGGCGACGCACTCCAGCTCCTCACGGGTGAAGACGGTGCCGGTCGGGTTGTGCGGCGAGTTGACCAGGATCGCCCGGGTGCGGGGCGTGATCGCGGCCTCCAGTTCGGCCGGGTCGAAGGTGAACCTCCCCGCGTCGACACGCAGCGTGACCGCCCTGCGCACGGCTCCCGCGAGCGCGACGGCAGCGGCGTACGAGTCGTAGTAGGGCTCGAAGAGCACCACTTCGTCACCCGGTTCGCAGAGCGCGAGGATCGTCGCGGCGATGGCCTCGGTGGCGCCGACGGTGACGAGGACCTCCCCGTCGGGGTCGTAGGCGAGGCCGTACCACTGCTTGCGGTGCTCGGCGACCGCCTGCCTCAGCTCGGGGAGGCCCGGTCCTGGCGGGTACTGGTTGAGCCCGCTCCGCACGGCCTCGACCGCATGCTCCAGCATGCGCTCCGGTCCGTCGGTGTCGGGGAAACCCTGGCCCAGGTTGATCGAGCCCGTCTCCACGGCCAGCTTCGTCATCGTGGCGAACACGGTCGTCCCGAACTCCCGCATCCGCCGCACCAGCGGCTCCCTCACGGCCCTCACCCTATCCGCGCCCGCCGAGGGCCTGCACGCGCCGGCCGGCTTCCCTGATGCGCCCCGCGATCACCTCATAGACCCCGAAAAGCTCACTATGCGCTGATACCTGTTCTAGCAGACAATCGGACACATCGAGGAATAAAACGCCCAGTATTGCAAGTTTCCAGTAGCGCCAATACCGCAGGTAACCCCTTCCTTAATATTCTCCTGTTAAGATTCCCGGTTTTAGGCCCCGTCGGGCGTAGGCGCGTTCACCTGCGGATACATAAGCAGGCGTCCCCTGCACAGCGGGGTCCAAATATCGATTGCTCTCATGCCCAGAAACAGGTGCCGCTATGCACAACGACGCGACGTATGCGACACACGCCGCCGATGTCACCGCTTCTCCGCTGTCCGGACTGTCGGACGATCGGCCCGGGGAGACGTCAGGCGAGTTCAATTCGTCCATCTGATTCAACCAGCTCGTAATGCGTCCGCCCATCGTGCCGTTCCGGCAGTTCGTGCTCAAAGTGGCGAGCAGGTGTGATCTGGCCTGCGATCACTGCTACGTGTACGAACACGCCGACACCAGCTGGCGGGGACGGCCGGTGGTGATGTCCGACGAGACCGCCGTCCGGGCGGCGGACCGGATCGCAGAGCATGCCGCCGAGCATCGAATCCGGACGACGCACGTCGTCTTCCACGGAGGCGAGCCCCTCCTCGCCGGAATCGAGCGGCTCCGGCGTTTCGCACGTACGCTCCGCCGGGCGGTCGAGGGTGTCTGCGACCTCGACCTGCGGATCCACACCAACGGCGTGCTCCTGTCACGGGCGTTCTGCGACATGTTCGCGGACGAGGGCGTCAAGGTCGGCGTGTCGATCGACGGCGACCGCGTGGCGAACGACCGCCATCGGCTCTACGCCAACGGCCGCAGCAGTTACGAGCAGGTCATCCGGGCGATCACCCTGCTGCGGGACGACTATCCGCATCTTTACGCCGGGCTGTTGTGCACCATCGACGTCCGCAACGATCCCATCGCGGTATACGAGGCGCTCGTCGCGCTGCGCCCTCCACGCGTCGACTTCCTGCTGCCACACGCCACGTGGGACAACCCCCCACTGCGGCCCGCCGGCCGGGACACCGCCTACGCCGACTGGCTGATCACCGTGCACGACCGGTGGCGCGCGGACGGCAGGCCGGTCCCGATCAGGATGTTCGACTCGATCATCCTGACCGCCTCGGGCGGGGACAGCCAGACCGAGTCGCTCGGCCTGCGGCCCTCCGACCTCGTCGTCCTCGAGACCGACGGCGCCTACGAGCAGGCAGATTCGCTCAAAACCTCCTTCGACGGCGCGCCCGCGACCGGATTCGACGTCTTCCATCACTCGCTGAGCGAGGCCGCACGGCACCCCGGCTTCGCTGCACGTCAGGGAGGCCTGGACTCCCTGTCCGAGGAATGCCGCCGCTGCCCGCTCGTGACCAGCTGCGGCGGCGGCCTGTACGCGCACCGCTACCGGACGGGCTCGGGCTTCGCCAACCCCTCGGTCTACTGCGCGGACCTCTTCCGGCTGATCTCCCACCTGGTCGCGCACGAGCGGCGGCGCCCGGCGGCTGCCGTCCACCGGCTGCCGGTCGCCACCGTGGACGCCATGGCGTCGGGAAGCGCCACGCCGGACGATATCGCCCGTCTGCGAGCCCCGCAGCTCAGCAGAGCACGCCTGGCGGCGCGCCGCGCGGCGACGGTCGCCGCCGACGAGGAGTCCTGGTCCGTCCTCGTGGACGCGGAGCGGGCGGACCGCGCCGCGATCGACGACCTGCTGAGCCACCCCTACGTCCGTGCCTGGGCGGCGCGCTGCGCGGCCGTCGATCCCGCCTCGCTCACCGCCGCCGACACCGGTCATCTCGCTGCCGTCGCCGCGGTCGCCGCCGTACGGACCGGTCTGGCCGTGAAGGTCACGGTGCCGGTCGTCCATGGCTTCGTGCATCTGCCCGCCCTCGGCCGCATGCGCGCAGCCGGAGAAGACCGCGCCGATGTCGAAGTGCACGACGGGTCGTTCGCCGTGAGGGTCGGCGGCCGATGGCATGCCGAGGACAGCGGGCTCTGGGAGCCCGTCCGCCTGGTCGACGGCGCCGGGCTCCGTCTGCTCCTCGACGACGTCGATCCCTACCGCGACTGCTACGGCCTGCCGGTCGAGGACCGGCTCACCGGCGAGACGGCCACCGAATGGGGCGAGGTGGTCCCTGCCGCTCTCACCTTCCTGACCGACGATCAGCGGGCCGCCATGCGCGACGGCCTGCGCGTCCTGACGCCCCTGGCTCCGTCTGCGCCGGGCGCGACGAGCCGCGCAGCGTACGGCGCGATCGCCCTCCCGCTCGGCGCCGGCCCTGAGACGACGGCCCGGCTGCTCGTCGAGCATTTCCACCGGGCCCAGCTCGGGGCGCTGCTCGACCTGCTCGACCTCGCCGGCGGCGACGCGAACCACGAGCGGCTGCTGTGCGACGCGTACGGGCTCCTTTCCGTCGCCGCTCTTCTCGGTGAGGAGGAACGCGCGCGGCTGGCGACGACGATCGGCCGGATCAGCGACGCCACGCTCCCGGCGGCGGGACACCGGTTCGCCGCGAAACTGACCGAAGCCGTCACCCGCCTGCCCCAGCCCGCGGGCTCCCGGCCGGAGTGACACATGCGGGGCCTCCGTCTGTCCGCCCTCGCGTTCGTCTCGCTGCTCAGCCGTCTTTCCACGATCTCGACGACCCTTGTGCCGCCCGCGTCACCGGAACGCCTCCCCGGCCCGCTGAAGCACGGTTTCGGGCAGGACGCGCTGGTCCACTCCCTGCGCCGGCTGGGGCTGCGCTCCGGCCAGACCGCGCTGGTGCACGCCTCGCTGCGCAGCATCGGCACGATCGACGGAGGAGTCGCGACGCTGGCCGGCGCCTTGATGCGCGTTCTCGGCGCCGGGGGCACGCTCGTCGTCCCCACCTTCACGTCCGGCAACTCGGAGACGTCCCACGCCTACCGCGCGGTCACCCGAGGGATGACGGACGAGGAGATCAGGGCGTACCGCGACAGCATGCCCGCCTTCGACGTGAGGCGGAGTTCCGCGATCGAGTGCGGCAGCCTTGCGGAGCACGTACGCCTGCTGGAGAACGCGGTCCGCAGCGAGCACCCGCAGACCTCCTTCGCCGCCGTCGGACCGACCGCGGAGTCGCTCATGGCCGGCCACGATCTCACGTGCCATCTCGGAGAGCGGTCGCCGCTGGCCAAGCTCGCGAAGGCGGAGGCGGTCGTGCTGCTGCTCGGCGTCGGTTTCGACAAGTGCAGCGCCTTCCACCTGGCGGAATACCGCTACCGGCCCGACCCGCCGGAGGTGCGGTACGGATGCGTGGTGCAGGTGGACGGGCGACGGACCTGGACCTATTACCAGGACGTGGTGCTGGACGACCGTGATTTCGCGGAGTGCGGCGCCGAGATGGAGCGAACCGAGAAGATCAGGCGGGGCCGGGTCGGAAAAGCGGACAGCAGGCTCTTCTCGCTGCCGAAGGCCGTGGCCTTCGCAGAAAGGTGGCTGTCCGAAAAACGAGGACGAGCTGCGGAATAATGCAAGATTCCTGTCACGCCTGAGGTAAGAGCCTATAGTGAAGCCACCGGCAGCGCGTGGGGAGGTATAGG
>NZ_VIRM01000032.1 GCF_006874475.1 Microbispora hainanensis | reverse complement strand
TTTTTGATATGGAAGGGCCATCCCGTTGGGGTGGCCCTTCTGTGTTTCCGGGGTCATGTCATCGCTGCGCCGCAACCTGCGTCGACGGGGAAAGAAAGCTCCGGTCGAGGCTCGGGCGGTGGTGATGGCGCGCTAGGCTGGCAGTGCCGGGCCACCCCACGGGTGGCCTTCGTCGCATCGGACGAGAAGCGAAGGCTGCGGCGGACGCGATCTCAGCGGACCTGCGGCGCAAACAACATGTCTTCCCTGGAACGCATCGGGCAGGGGCAGATCCCCAATAGTCAGGACAGCGGGAAGACGGAGCCCTGCGGCCGGCGAACCGGACGCGGTGAGCAAGCAACAGAGGACAGAAGTGAACAGAGAAGACGGGCGCGACGGCGCGGGCCGTGGCGGAGACAACCGCGACGAGAGCAGAAACCGGAGCGAGCGATCCGGCGGATCCCGCGGTAATGGAGGAAGCGGCGGCTTCGGCGGTCGCTATGGAGAGCGGCGAGAAGGCTTCCGGACCGACCGCGGCGAGCGCGGCGAGCGCCCGTTCCAGTCCGACAGGCGTGGCTACCGCGACCAGGGCGGAGCGTCCGGGGGACGCTTCGGTTCGCGTGATCGTGACGACAGGGCGAGTGGCTCCTACGGGGATCGCGACAGGCGCGGCGGCTATGGTGGCCGGGATGACCGCGGCCGCCGTCCCTTCGGCACCGGGGACCGTACGGGTGGCCGCACCGACGATCGCGGCGGATACCGCGACCGCGACGGGGGACGAAGCTTCGAGCGCGGCGGTGACCGGCCGCGTGGGACCGGCGGCTCTGAAGGACGCAGGGACGCCGGAGGCGGCGAAGGACGCGGGGAACGCGTCTATCAGGACCGCGACTCCTTCCGCACCGATCGGCCGCGCCGTCCCTACGGCGACCGCGACGGCTTCCGAGGCGGGCAGGGCCCCCGGGATCGCGATGATCGGGGCGGACGTCCGTTCCGCTCCGACGACCGCGGCAGCCGGCCGTACGGTGAGCGCCGGACGGATCGGCGGGAAGGCGGCGGCGGGTACGGAGACCGCCCGCAGCGCCAGGGCGGCGGTTTCGGCGGACGCTACGGCTTCCGCGAACGCGACGCCCGCGATGGCCGTGAGGGCCGCGAGGGCCGCGAGAACCGTGAGGGCCGGGAAGGCCGCTCGTTCACGCCCCGGAACGACCGCGACGACCGCGGCGGCTTCGGCAGCCGTCCCCCACGGCGTACGGACCAGGAGCGCGGCTACGGCCGTGACGACAGAGGCGGAAGCGGGTTCGGGCAGCAGGATCGTCCCCGGCGTCCGTACGGCGATCGAGGCGGCGATCGGGGTGCCGATCGTGGCTTTGGCGGCCAGGACCGGCCGCGGCGTTCGTTCGGCGACCGCGACAGCAGAGGCGGCGAGGACAGGCCCAGGCGCCCCTACGGCGACCGGCAGGACACGGGTGGCGACCGCTACCGCGATCGGGACTCGTTCCGGGACGGTCCGCGCCGTACGCCCGGGGACCGGCCCGGCGGGTCCTTCCGCGACCGCGACGACAGGCGTCCCGGCCGCGACCGTGAGGAAGGGCCTCGGACGTTCCGCGGGCGTGAGTCGGGCTCCGGCGACCGGCCACGGCGCCAGTTCGGCGGCGACCGCGGTGCCCGCCCGTTCGGCAGGGACCGTGACGAGTCCAGGCCGTTCAGCGGCGACCGCGGTGCGGCGCGTCCCTTCAGCCGCGACGAGCGGGGCGGCAGCCGCACCCGCTACAGCAGGCCGGACGAGCCGAGCAGGCCGAGGGTTCGTGAGGAGATTCCTCCGCTCGACCCCGACATCACTCCGGACGAGCTGGACCGGGAGGCGCGCGCGGAGCTTCGCTCGTTGCCGAACGACCTGGCGGACCTCGTGGCCAGTCACCTCGTGGCGGCCGCCCGTGCGCTGAGTGCGGAAGATCCGGAGAAGGCGTACGAGCACGCCAAGGTGGCGCGCCGCTTCGCGGGCAGGATCGGCGTGGTCCGCGAGGCCACCGGGATCGCCGCTTATCACGCCGGGCAGTACGCCGAGGCGCTGGGCGACCTCCGGGCCGCCCGGCGGATCACTGGCTCGGACGAGTACCTGCCGATCATGGCCGACTGCGAGCGGGGGCTCGGGCGGCCCGAGCGGGCGCTCGACCTCGTCCGGTCGCGTGAGGCCGAACGGCTGGACCGCGCGGGCCGGATCGAGCTCGCGATCGTGGAGTCCGGGGCCCGTCGTGACCTCGGGCAGCACGACGCCGCCGTGATCACGCTGCAGAAGGTTCCGGAGTTGCGCGATCCTCAGCCGAAGCCGTGGTCGGCACGTCTCGCCTTCGCGTACGCGGACGCCCTGGCCGACGCGGGACACGAGGAAGCGGCGACCGACTGGTTCGCCCGTGCCATGGGGTTCGACGAGGACGGTGAGACCGACGCTGCCGAACGCTACGCCGAACTGACCGGCGGACTCATCGAGGACCTGGAGGAGGGTTACGACGAGTCCGGCGACGAGCCCGGTGACCTCCCGGACGACCTTGCCGACGATGAAGACGAGATCGGCGACGAGGACATCCAGGAGGCGGTCAAGGACGAGGACGAAGACGAGGCGGACCGGCCCGTCGGTTCCCGTGACGACGACCAGTCCGACGAGGACGATCTGACCGACGATCAGGCGGACGACGGCTCCACGGGCGACCTCGTGGCCGAGGCGGCTGCGGCCGGCGAGGCGCCGGCACAGGTGGCACCCTTGGCACCGGTCGCACCGGCGGCTCCTGCGGCTCCTGTGGCGACACCGGCACCGGTTAATGAGGAGACGGGCGACGCCGACGAGGCGGCCGAGCGGCCTTCCGCCACGAGCGCGCCGTCCTACGGCCCCGCGTTTATAGAGCCGGACTTCGGCGACGTGCTCGACGACGCCGAGGACGCCGAGGACGCCGAGGACGCCGAGGACCGGACGAAGCGCCAGCCCTGATGTTCCGAACGGGCGCCGCAGAGGCGGCGCCCGTTCGTCTTCCCGACGCAGATCGCCCCGGGGAAGGCCTGGCCGTGTTGACGGCCTGAGCAGTCAGCGCGGGGTGCGATCCAGCCAGTGCATGATTCCCGCGACGTTCGACGGCGCGCCGCTCAGCAGTTCGAACTGCTCGGCCGTGGCCTCGTCGGCGCGCAGCGCGGCGTACCGCTCCCGCGTGCGGTCGCGGACCATGGCGACAGCGTGATCGAGGTCGAGTCCCTCGGCCTTGGCCTGTCTGGTGAGGTCCACCCAGATCCGGAGCTCCTCGGCCGACCGTTCGAGGGTCGAGGGCACGTCCTCCACCGGTCCGTAGTGGCTGAACAGCAGCCGCTGCGGTTTCAGGGCCGTGAACAGCGCGATCGAGCCGAGGGCGACGTCGAGGTCGAAGTCCGGCGGCGGAGTGGCGGGCCGCAGGTCGCCGGTCTCGGGCAGATACACACCGGCGGCGTCGCCCACGTACAGGTCACCGGTGAGCGAGTCGAGCAGGCCCACGTGGTGTTTGGCGTGGCCCGGGGAGTAGTGACTCGCCAGGGTGCGGCCGTTGCCCAGATCGATCGTCCCGGTGTCGCCCAGCGCCCTGATGCGGGCCGCGTCGGTCGGCGCCAGGGTGCCGAACAGTACGTCGAGCTTGTCGCCCCAGACCATTTTGGCGCTCGCCATGAGCCGGGAGGGATCGGCGAGATGGCGGGCGCCCTTCTCGTGTACGACGATCTCGGCGGACGGGTAATAGTTCGCGATGTCGCCCACGCCGCCGGCGTGATCCAAATGGATGTGGGTGACCACGACGGTCGCCAGGTCGTCCGGTCCCACCCCGAGGGAGGACAGCGCGTCTCTGACCACGGGAGCCGAGGTCGAGGTGCCCGTCTCGACGAGACAGGGGCGGTCGCCGAGGATTAGATAGCCCGCGGTGATGCCGGAGTAGCCCGCCATCCGCGTGTCGATCTCGTAGACGTCGCCGCCGAGCGGAGTCACGTTGTCCACAGGCCACTCCCGAAACTAGAACCGGTATTCACAGAATGGCATTCAGGGCCGCACGGGCCCAACCTCGTCACGCATAGTGATCTCCACTGCAGAGAGGAGTTCACATGCACCGCAACGAGGTGGTGCTGGCCGGGCGGCTGTCCATGGAGCCGGCACACAGGGAACTGCCGAGCGGAGCCCTGCTGACACAGTGGCGCCTCGCGGTCCGCAGACCGGGCAGCCGCTCGGGCCATCAGCGGTCGGACGCGATCGAGTGCGCGACGATCGACGACGGCGTGCGCGCGATGCTGGCCGGCTGGCAACGCGATGATCTGGTCGAGGTGGAGGGCGCGCTGCGCCGCCGCTGGTGGCGCGGTGGCAGCCGCTACGAGATCGAGGTCCGTACGGCACGCCACGTCGAGCCGGCCCCGCCCCGCAGCAGGCCACGCAGAAGAACGCCTCAGGCTGCCGACGACGGCGATGGCGCCGCGTCCGGGATCGGGCGGGCCGGTGATGCCGCTGAGGTCCCCGAGGCCGTCACGCCAGAGATGACGTCCTGCGGGGACGGCGCCACGGCCCGGGTTGGGCGGGCCGGTGATGGCCCTGACGTCCCTGATTCCGTCACGCCCGAAGGGGCGTCGTGCGGCGACGGCCCCGGTGGCTCTCCGGCGGCGTCGTCCCGGGACGTCCAGGATGACGCCGTCTCGGCGGAGCCCGCCGGCGAAGCGGTCAGTCAGTCGTGAAGGTCCGCATGACCAGCCCCGTGCGGGGTTTGGGGCCGAACGAGGTCGACTTGCGCGGCACTCGCTCGCCCTGCGACGCGACCGTGAGGACGTCCTCCGTGGACAGCGGATTCAGCAGCACCGCCGTCCCGCCGAGCCGGCGCGCCCTCTTCACCGCGTCGAGCGGGTCGTGGTGCACGACCATCACCGACTGCTCGCTGTCGGTGATCCCCCACACCTTCGGCAGGAGGAACATCGTGAGGACCGAGGTGTCGAGCATCCGCCACCGGGGGGATTGCCCGGGCGGCATGGCGTGCTCGACCTGCAGCGGGTCAGGGTCGGTCAGCAGATGGGCGGGTCCGTCGCCGGCGAGCACGAAGGCGGGGCCGGTCGCGGTGGCGAGCCCCGCGAGGGCGTCCTCGACCAGGGGGAACTCCTGGACCTGCCACGCGCCCTTGGCCCGGGCGGCGGCCTCCTGCAGGGGCAGTCCCGGGATGACCCGGTGGATGGCCCTGAGGTCGGGCGGGTATGCCGTGGAGTCGACCAGGTAGGCCAGGCCGTAGTCCCAGGGCCCGGGCCCGATGTGGTCCATCTGCAGCGCCTGATAAGTGGCGTAACGATGGTGACCATCGGCGATCAGCGCCTGGCGATCGTGCAGGTCCTCCGCGACGGCTTCGATCTCATGGGGGTCGGTCACCGCCCAGAGCCGGTGGTGCACGCCTTCACGCGTCCGGACGTCCATGAGGGGGAAACGCTGGGCAGCCACGTCGTCGACGAGCCGGGAGGCGGTGCCGCCGCCTTCGTATAGCAGGAAGATCGGCTCGAAATTGGCCTGTGTCGCCCGCATCAGGGCGAGCCGGTCGGCGACGGGCTCCGGCAGGACGTTCTCATGGGGAAGGATCGCGGTCGACCCGACGCCGACGCCTCCGATCAGCCCCCGCTGCAGGAAACCGACCCCGCTCTGCTCGTACACGTAAAGGCCGGGCAGGGAGTCGACCGTCAGCACTCCGTTGGCGAGCCACTCGCTCAACGCCTCGCTCGCCTCACCGTAGTGGCTGATTCCGGGAAGGATCAGGCGCACTACGTTGTTCGGATGACGACTGAGCAGTTCCCGTAGTTCTTCAGGGGAGATGAGATCGTACGGCGGTGAGGTGACAGCGGCTACATCGTCCACCGCGTAACGTACGCCGCGGAACGGACGTAGCACCAGTCCCGCCCGTTCAGAACTCTCCATACCGGGCATGTTGCCATAAGTGCCCGGACTCCCCGACGCTGCGGTGCCCGGTTGCTTGTGAAATCGGAGTGCAGGAGGGCTTACCCCATGATCGAAGGACGAAACGAGGCCTCTGCTTCTTCCAATGATCCGGGCGGTACGCCTTCCGGCGGCGTCTATGAGTGGTTCAAGCGTGGCATGAAGCTGCTCGAAGAGGGCAGTCCGGCCGCCGCGGCGGCGATCCTGGAGCACGCCGTGCGGGCCGAGCCCGACTCGCGTAGCATCCGCGAAGCCCTTGCCCGGGCCCAGTTCAACTCGAAGCGCTACGACGAGGCCGCCGGAAGCTTCCGTTGGATCGTCGACGCCAACCCCGCAGAGGACTACGCCTACTTCGGTCTCGGCTTGTCGCTGTGGCGCAGCGGAGACATCGAGGCGGCTCAGGAGCCCCTCGCGGTGGCGGTGGCGATGCGCCCCGACCTGCGGCACTACGTGTCCGCGCTGAAGCAGGTCAGGGCCACGCTGCGGGCGAGGCAGGCGTGACCGTAGGCCATACTTCCGCCATGCCAGAAACCACCGGTGTTCTCGTGAACGCCTACGACACGTTGCTGCTCGACCTTGACGGCGTCGTCTACCTCGGCAAACGCGCGGTCCCCGGTGCGCCGGAGGCGCTGGTGAAGGCCCAGGACCGGGGCGTGCGGCTCGCGTTCGTGACGAACAACGCGTCCCGCACGCCGGGGGCGATCGCCCAGCACCTCACCAATCTGGGCATTCCGGCGGCCCCGCAGGACGTGGTGACCTCCGCTCAGGCGGCGGCCCGGCTGGTCGCCGAGCACGTCCCCGCGGGCTCCGCCGTCCTGGTGGTGGGCGGCATGGGACTGCGGATGGCCCTGCGCGAGCACGGCCTGCGCCCTGTGACCACCGCCCTGGACGCGCCCGCCGCCGTCGTGCAGGGCATCGCCGACAACCTGTCCTACGGGCTGCTCTGCGAAGGGACGCTCGCCGTACGTCAGGGGGCGTGGTTCGTCGCGGCCAACGGCGACACGACCATGCCGACGGGCCGGGGCGAGCAGCCTGGCAACGGTGCGATGAGCCGCGTGATCGCCACCGCGACCGGCGTCGAGCCCGTGGTCGCGGGCAAGCCCGAGCCGCCGCTGCACCGCGAGTCGATGATCCGCACCCGCGCCGAGAGGCCGCTGATCGTCGGTGACCGGCTCGACACCGACATCGAGGGCGCGACCCGGGCCGGTGTCGACAGCCTGCTCGTGCTGACCGGCGTCGCCACTCCTCTCGACGTGCTCACCGCCGGGCCCCATCACCGTCCCACTCACATCGCCGCCGATCTGTCCGGTCTGCACACCCCCGTGGTCCCCGTACGGCGCGGCTCGGGCGGCTGGACCTGCGGCGGATGGACGGCCGTGTGGCAGGACGGCGAGCTCGCGCTCACCGGGGAGGGCGACCCCGTCGACGGGCTGCGTGCGGCGTGCGCCGCCACCTGGGAGGCGGTAGGGGACGGCCAGGCGGACGAGGGAGCGGTGAAGGCCGCCTTGACGGCGCTCGGCCGCTGACGACGCGCCGGCACCGGCAGCCTCGCCTCACGCACCCCGTCACTACCCCCGTCTCACGTACCCGCCGCCACACGCCTCGGGCGAGGGTCCGGCATCCCGTGTGCTCAGGGCCCTGACGCGGCATGCGGCACGAGGGGCCGGGCCGGCGTATGGCGAGAGCCCGCGTCGCGTGCGGCAATGGTCCAGTCCGGCGCATGGCGATGGCCCGGCGGCGGGGTGCGTTGCCGGTTGTGGCGGATGCGGCGAGACGGGAGCGGTCAGAAAGGACCGGTCAGAAGGGACCGGTCAGAAGGGACCGGTCAGAGGAGTTTGCGAAGGCGCAGCAGGTCGCCGAGGCTCGCGTCGATCTTGACCCGGCCGCTCAGCAGCGCGCGCCCCATGTCGAGCTCGCCGTTGACCATCGAGACCAGGTCCTCGCTGGTGAGCGTCAGCTTGACCTCGGCGGGCCTGCCGTCCTCCGGGGGCACTTCCTTGAAGGGGTCGAGCCCGCCCCGGTGGATGCGGCCGTAGAAGGTCACGCCGAGGTCGGAGATCCGGCAGGCCAGCCGGCGTTCGACCACATGCTTGGCACGGTCCTCCTCGCCTATCTCGTCGAAATGCTCGACGAGTTTGTCCAGCGCCGCCCGGCATTCCTCGACGGTCGCCATGCGCCTGCCCTTCTCCTCACGGACCGTGTCGTCTCGCGGACCGGGTCTCCTTGCCAACCGCGCGGATCATCGGTCGGCGATGTGATTCCCCTCTACCTACCGACAGTAGCTTTCCATGGACCGCCTGCGCGAAATCCGCTCGGGTCATGGAGAGGCAATGGCACGAGTGGGGCGGTCCGCGAGCCGTGGATTCGGCGATCAAAGGGACGGGTGAGCTGAGCGCGCCCGAGGCCGCGTGCGGCGAGATCATGTGGCGGAAGGCCCGCGGCCCCTACGGCACCCTATGGCCCCCTGCGGCATCCTGTGGCCCCGTGCGGAACGGCCGGACGGCGCACGACCGTCGGTGGGGTCCGATAGCGTCGAGGCGACCAGCGCCGCAGGGGCTCGTACGGGTCGGGCCGCGCGGCGTGGCCACGTGCGCCGTCCGGAGACGTCGGGGGCCGGGTCCGGTGAGAGCCGGGCCGACGCCCCGGGCGCGGACGTGCGCACAGGGAAGCGTGACAGGGAAACCTGACGGGGCAGCCGATCGGAGCGGGAAGGGACCATGACGGACAGCGGGATCGCGGCCGGGGAGCATCACGCCTCGGGCGCCGACGGCGTGCAGGCCGCGTTGTCGCCCCTCGGACGGCTGGCTCACGCGCCGGTGTCCGAACACGTGGGCGTCTTCGAACAGGTCCTCGCCGGCCTCGAAACGGTGCTCGCGTCCGTGGAGGATGCCGGCGAGCGGCAGCCCGAAGCACAGGGCGACCGGGGGAGCGGCCAGTGAGCGCCGCGGCAGGAGCGGTGGACGCCGCCCGCCCGAAGCGGGCCCGTACGGCGGGGGACAGCGCGCGGACGCGGGTCCGTGGCGCACAGGGCGGCGTGGGCCGGGTGCGGGCCGGTAGGGCACGGGACGGCGCGGACCGCGTGCGGATCGGGACGGCACGGGACGGCGCGGACCGCGTGCGGATCGGGACGGCAGGGGACGGCGTGGCCGGGCGGGCCCGGTGAAGCGCGTCCGGCTGGACAGCGAGCTCGTACGCCGCGGGCTCGCCCGGTCCAGAGAGCAGGCGGCCCAGCTCATCGAGGCGGGCCGGGTCAGCATCGGAGGCCGGGTGGCGGGCAAGGCGGCCACCCAGGTGGACACCGCCGCCCCCATCGTGGTCGCCGAGGCGGCAGAGGGCCCCGATTACGTGTCCAGGGGCGCACACAAGCTGCTCGGCGCGCTGAGCGCGTTCGAAGGGCTTCGCGTCGAAGGGCGCCGGTGCCTCGACGCGGGCGCCTCGACCGGCGGGTTCACCGACGTGCTGCTCAGGCACGGCGCCGCCCACGTGCTCGCGGTCGACGTGGGGTATGGGCAGCTCGCCTGGTCGCTGCGTACGGACGATCGGGTCACGGTCATGGAGCGGGTCAACGTCCGCGACCTGACCCCGGAGATGGTGGGCGAGCCGCCGACGCTGATCGTCGGGGACCTGTCGTTCATCTCCCTCCGGCTCGTCCTCCCCGCCCTGGTGCGCTGTGCGGCCGAGGTGGCGGAGTTCGCGATGCTGGTCAAACCTCAGTTCGAGGTCGGCAAGGAGCGCGTGGGCTCGGGAGGCGTCGTACGCGACCCGGCGCTGCGGGCGCAGGCGGTGCGGGACGTCGCGGCGGCGGCGGGCTCGCTCGGCCTGACGGTGAAGGGCGTGACGGCGAGTCCGTTGCCGGGGCCGTCGGGGAACGTGGAATACGTTCTGTGGCTCGGGAAGGGGCCGGGGCACGATCCCGTTCCGGATGTGGACGCTGCCATCGACACGGCGGTGGCGGAGGGACCGCGGTGAGCGCGGGCGGCGAGGCATGGAGACGATGAGCACGATGAGCACGGGCGGCGCGGCCCAGGGCCGGGCGGACGCCAAGAGAACCGTCCTGGTGACGGCGCATACGGGCCGGGAGGCGGCCGTGCGCAGCGCCCGCCTGGTCATGGAACGGCTGATCGAGGCGGGCATCAACGTGCGGGTCCTCGACGAGGAGGCCGAGGAGCTGGGTTGCGCCCATGTCGAGGTGGTCCCGGAGAACGACGCGGCCTTGGAGGGGGCCGAGCTGATCATCGTCCTGGGCGGTGACGGCACGCTGCTGCGGGCCGCCGAACTGGCCCGCCCGGCCGCGGTGCCGCTGCTCGGCGTGAACCTGGGGCACGTGGGCTTCCTCGCCGAGGCGGAGGTGGAGGACCTGGCGTCCGTGGTGGACCTGGTGGTCGAGGGCCGCTACGAGGTCGAGGAACGCATGACGATCGACGTCGTCGTGCGCCTGAACGGGTCGGTTCTCGCGCGGACCTGGGCGCTCAACGAGGCGTCGGTCGAGAAGAAGGACCGCATGCTGGAGGTCGTCGCGGAGATAGACGGCCGCCCGCTGTCGCGCTGGGGCTGCGACGGCGTGATCTGCGCGACCCCCACCGGATCGACGGCGTACGCCTTCTCGGCCGGTGGGCCCATCGTCTGGCCGGAGGTGGAGGCGCTGCTGCTGGTGCCCAACAGCGCCCACGCGCTGTTCGCCCGGCCGCTGGTGGTGTCGCCGAAGTCCACGCTCGCGGTGGAGATCGTGCCCGACACCAGCGCCGGTGTGCTGTGGTGCGACGGCCGCCGCCGCTTCGACATCCCGCCCGGCGCCCGGGTGGAGGTACGCAAAGGCGAAGTGCCCGTAAGGCTGGCCCGCCTGCTCGGTGCGGAGACCAGTGGGGCGCCGTTCACCGACCGCCTGGTCGCGAAGTTCGGCCTGCCGGTGCAGGGCTGGCGGGGCCGCGTGCGCTCCGGCTGACCCGGGAAAGGCCGCGATCCACAGCGGGTTGTGGCGGTTGGTGGTGATAGGCCGGATGAGCAGGGCTTTCGTATCCACAGATTCTCGTTCGGGTCGCGGCCGGGTCACGCTGTCCTCGAAAATCTTGACGAGTTACGCGTAGGATCTCTGGCGAGTTCGGTCGGCAAAACGGGAGGGACCAGTGCGGCCACGGGTCGAGGAGGTCCGCATCCAGGGGCTCGGCGTGATCGACGAAGCCGTCCTGGAGCTGTCACCGGGATTCACCGTCGTCACGGGTGAGACCGGGGCCGGCAAGACGATGGTCGTGACCGGTCTCGGCCTGCTGTTCGGAGGGCGGGCCGACCCGGCCCGGGTCAGGCCGGGCGCCGACAAGGCGCTGATCGAGGGCACGCTCGTGATCGAGCCCGGGGGTCGTGTGGCCCAGCAGGTCGCCGACGTCGGCGGCGAGGTCGAGGACGGGCAGCTCATCATCGCCCGGTCGGTCTCCGCGGAGGGCCGCTCCCGCGCCTGGCTGGGTGGCCGTGCCGTGCCGGTGGGCACGCTGACGTACATCGCCGACGACCTCGTGGCCGTGCACGGGCAGATGGACCAGCAGCGGCTGCTGCAGCCCGGCAGGCAGCGTGCGGCGCTCGACCGCTACGCCGGTGACGAGCTGGTCAAGCCCCTCCGGGCCTACGAGCAGGCATACAAGCGGCACAAGCAGGTGGGGGAGCTGCTCCACGAGCTGACCGTCAAGGCCAGGGAGCGGGCGCAGGAGGCCGACGTGCTGCGGTTCGGCCTGGAGGAGATCGAGAAGGTCGAGCCCAGGGCGGGAGAGGACGCCGAGCTGAAGGAGGAGGCCGAGCGGCTCTCCCACGCCGACGCGCTGCGCACCGCCGCCACGACCGCGCACACGGCCCTGCTCGGCGATCCGATGTCGAGCGCGCAGGACGTGCAGGACGCCGTGTCGCTGCTCGGGCATGCGAAGTCGGCCGTGGAGTCCGTACGCGACTTCGATCCCGCGCTCGCCGGGCTCGCCGACCGTCTGGCCGAGGCCGGTTATCTGGTCTCCGACGTGGCGACCGAGCTGGCCGCGTACGCCGAGTCGGTCGAGGCGGATCCGGCCCGGCTCGCCGCGGTGCAGGAGCGCAGGGCGGCGCTGAACGGGCTCATGCGCAAGTATGGCGAGGACGTCTCGGCCGTGCTCGCGTGGGCGCAGCGGGCCGCCGAGAGGCTGACCGAGCTGGAAGGCGACGACGAGCGCATCGAGGAGCTCACGCGGGAGCACGGCGAGCTCACCGAGCGGCTGGGCGAGCTTGCCGGTGAGCTGACGGGCATCCGCACCGCCGCCGCCGAGCGGTTCGGCCAGGCGGTGACCGAGGAGCTGACCGCGCTCGCCATGCCGCACGCCCGGGTGAGCGTGGCGATCACCGCCTCCGACGGCTTCGGCCCGCACGGCGTGGACGAGGTCGAGCTCCGGCTGGCCTCCCATCCCGGCGCGCCGCCGCTGCCGCTGACCAAGGGCGCCTCCGGCGGCGAGCTGAGCCGGGTGATGCTCGCCATCGAGGTGGTCTTCGCCGGCGCCGACCCCGTTCCGACGTTCGTGTTCGACGAGGTCGACGCGGGCGTGGGCGGCAAGGCGGCCGTGGAGATCGGCAGGCGGCTGGCCAAGCTCGCCAGGACGGCGCAGGTCATCGTGGTCACCCACCTGCCGCAGGTCGCGGCCTTCGCCGACCAGCACCTCGTAGTCGAGAAGGCGAGTGACGGCCGGGTCGTCCGCAGCGGCGTCGTGACGCTCGACCAGGAGGGACGCGAGCGGGAGCTGTCGCGCATGCTCGCCGGGCTGGAGGACTCCGAGCTCGGCCGGGCGCACGCCGCCGAGCTGCTGTCCATCGCCGCCGCCGACAAGGCCGCCTGGGAGAAGGCGTCCTCGGGAGCGGCCAGGAGCTCGGGCCGCCGCGCCGGCTGAGGGCTTCCGGTCGGCCGTGCCGGGCTCAGGGTTCCGAACGCCGGACCGGCCTGTCGTCTTTCGCGCCGCCGGTTGAGGGTTCCGCCGTGGGGCCGGGGTGCTGACTCTCGCGCCGCCGGCCTGGTCAGCGCGTAAGCGCGTACACTCGGCGGGGCGCGCGCGGGGGTGACGTTTGGAGCAGGGCGCGCCGGGAAGCAGTCAAGCCCCGGCAACCAGGGGCGGAGGAACAGGGGGCGACGGCGTCGCGGAAGCTATGCGTCGACCAGGGTGTCCCCGGTTGGCGCACCTCGGCAACATCCCTGACTTGCAGTGACAATTCAGACGAGCCGTAGGGTGTGGAAGCGTGGCGGTCGCCGCCTCTGGCAGGATGGTCGTGATGAAGGTCCCGAGCTTGAATGTTCCGGGCCTCCGCCGCAGGAAGGCCGACGGCCTTCCCGGGGTGACGGCAGTGGCGAGAATCGACAGACGGACGAAGAGGCTGACCAAGCGCCTCAAGCCCGGGGAAATCGCGATTATCGACCACGTCGACATCGACCGGGTCAGCGGGGAGGCCCTCGTCGCGTGCGGCGTGGCGGCCGTGGTCAACGTCGCCGCGAGCATCAGCGGCCGTTACCCCAACCTCGGGCCCCAGATCCTGATCGACGCGGGCATTCCCCTGATCGACAGCGCGTCGCCGGAACTGTTCGAGCGGATCGCCGACGGCGACGTGATCCGCGTCCACGACGGCATGGTCTATCTCGGCGAGGAACTGGTCGGAAAGGGCCAGTCGCAGACCGCCGAGACCGTCGAGGCGGCCATGACCGAGGCCCGCGCGGGCCTCGCGGTCCAGATCGAGGCGTTCGCCGCCAACACGATGGAGTACGTCCGGCGTGAGCGCGACCTCCTGATCGACGGGGTCGGCGTGCCCGACATCCGCACCTCCCTGGAGAACCGCCACGCCCTCATCGTGGTGCGGGGTTACCACTACAAGGAGGACATCGCCACGCTCCGGCCGTACATCCGGGAGTATCGCCCGGTGCTGATCGGGGTGGACGGCGGGGCGGACGCGCTCCTCGACGCCGGCTATGTGCCCGACATCATCGTGGGCGACTTCGACTCCGTCTCGGAGAAGGCGCTGTGCTGCGGCGCCGAACTGGTCGTCCACGCCTATCGCGACGGCCGGGCGCCGGGGCTGGAGCGGGTGCGCAAGCTGGGCCAGGAGGCGGTCGTGTTCCCCGCGACCGGGACGAGCGAGGACATCGCCATGCTCCTGGCCGACGACAAGGGCGCCACGCTGATCGTCGCGGTCGGCACCCACTGGACGCTCGACGAGTTCCTCGACAAGGGCAGGTCGGGGGCGGCGAGCACGTTCCTCACCCGCCTGCGCGTCGGCAGCAAGCTCGTGGACGCCAAGGGCGTGAGCAGGCTCTACCGCAGCCGGATCTCCACGTCCTCCCTGTTGCTGCTCGTCGCCACCACGCTGGTCACGATCGGTGTGGTGCTCTCGGTATCGCCGATAGGCCAGGTGTGGCTGAACGGCCTCCGCGTGGCCTGGAACGGCTTCATCTTCTGGCTGGTCGGACTCTTCTCGTGATCGATTTCCGTTATCACCTCGTCTCGATCGTGGCGATCTTCCTCGCGCTCACGGTCGGCATCGTGCTGGGCAGCACCGTGCTGGAGCCCACGTTCTTCAAGTCGGCCGAGGAGATGACCGCGTCGCTGCGGCAGGCCAACGAGAAGTATCTGACGCAGATCTCGGAGCTGCAGACGCGTGAGGAGGGCGGCGACTCGCTGGTCACGACCCACCTGCCCGACCTCGTGCGCGGCCAGCTCGCGGGGGAGCGCGTCGTGCTGGTCGAGGCTCCCGGCGCGTCGGCCGCCCTGCGCGACCCGATCGAGAAGCTCGTCACGAGCGCGGGCGCCTCCTACGCCGGCAGGGTCAGCCTCACCGACAAGTTCATCGACACCGAGCAGGCGAGCGTGATCGACGGGCTCGCCACCAATCTGGCCCAGGCGGGCACGACCTTCCCCGACGGCGCCACGCCGTACGACAAGGCCGCCGCGATGCTCGCCGGCGCCATCGTGACCAACGACCGCACGCAGGCGGGCCGGGCCAACCCCGCGGCGACCGGCGTGCTGGAGGCGTTCCAGGCGGGCGACTTCCTCACCATGAACGGTGACCCCGAGCAGCGGGCCACGCTGGCCATCGTGCTCGCGCCGGCCCAGCCGTACGAAGGGGAGGACGCCGACCGGCAGACGAACGCGCTGGTCTCGGTCGCGGCCGGCCTCGACGGCGGCGCTCTCGGCACGGTCCTGGCGGGCACCGTCACCGCCTCCGCCAACGGCGGCGTCATCGCGGCGCTGCACGACACCGGCGGCGTCGCCTCGGCGGTCTCCACCGTCGACACCATCGATTTCGCCGCGGGCCGTGTCGTGGTGGTCTACGCTCTGCGGGAGCAACTGGCCGGCCGTTCGGGCTCCTACGGAGTCGGCAGCGGCGCGACGGCGTTCGAGCCCGCGGTGACCGCGCCCAGCCAGACCCCCACCCCGGCGGCGAGCCGGGGATGAGCCGCCGGTCGGCGCATCACTCCTGACGAACATGTAGAGAAGGGCAACAGCCGTGGCCAGACGTCCCCAGGCCGGCACACGCGCCGCCGCGGTGCTCGGAGCCGGCGCCGGCGCCGCGCTCGGCGCGGTCGCCGCGCGCGCCGCCTTCGCCGCCTTCCGGCGCCGCCCGCCGATCGGCGACGAGAAGACCGCAGACGAATACTGGACCCGGGTCAACCACCGGGGCGAGCCGGTCACGCTGCTGGAGGGCCCCGCGTTCGCCGCGGGTGCCGTCGCCGCCTCCGCCCTCGCCCCCGGCCTGCCCATACGGGCCCGTGCGGCCGCCGTGCTCGCCGGGGCCGGCAGCGGCGTCCTCGGCGCGTACGACGACCTGTTCGGGACCACCTCGTCGAAGGGGTTCAAGGGCCACCTGGCGGCGCTCGCGCGCGGCGAGGTGACCAGCGGAGCGGTCAAGATCCTCGGCATCGGCGCGACCGGGCTCGCCGCGGCGGCGCTCTCCCCGCGCGACGCCCGAAGCGGGGGCGTGCTGTCGCGGTCCCTCGACACGCTCGTCGACGGGGCGCTGATCGCCGGCAGCGCCAACCTCGCCAACCTGTTCGACCTGCGGCCGGGTCGCGCGATCAAGGTGGGGCTGCTCGCCGGTGCTCCTCTGCTGGCCGCCTCGATCGCCGCGCCGTACGGCCCGCGCTCCCGTCAGGCCGCCGCGCTGACCGCCGTCCCGCTGGGCGCGGCGGCGGCGCTGCTGCCCGAGGACCTGGGCGAGCGGGCGATGCTCGGCGACGCCGGGGCGAACGCACTGGGCGCGCTGCTCGGCCTTGCGGCCACGGCCCGGCTGGGCAGGCCCGGCCGGATCGCCGCCCTCGGTGTCGTGGCCGCTCTCACCGCCGCCTCGGAGAAGGTCAGCTTCACCAAGGTCATCGCCGGCAACCGGGTGCTCAACCGCCTGGACATGCTCGGGCGCCGCGCCCCGCAGGCCACCCCCGGCACGCCGGGGTCGCGCGGGTGACCTGGACGACCAGGGCCGTCCGCGGAGCCGTACGGCAGCGGCATGGTTGAGCGGCATGGTTGAGCGGCATGGTTAGACGGCTCGGGGCGGGGATCGCGGGGGCGGCGGTCCTCATCGGGGTCATCACGGTCCTGGCGCGGGTGACCGGCTTCGCCAAGCAGCTGGCGTTCGCGCGCACCGTCGGCACGAACTGCCTTGCCACCGCCTACTACACGGCCAACAACGTGCCGAACATCGTGTTCGAGGTCGTGGTGGGCGGCGCGCTCGCCGGGATGGTCGTCCCGGTGCTCGCCGGCGCCGCCGCCAGAGCGGACGGCGAGGCGCGTGCGGAGGTCGGCCGGATCGCCTCCGCGCTGCTGACCTGGGTGGTCGTGCTGCTGGTGCCGCTCGCGGCGCTGACCGCGCTGGTCGCGGCGCCGGTGGTGCGGCTGCTGGCGGGCTCCGAGATCGACCGCTGCGACGCGGGGCAGGTCGCCGCCGTGGCCGCGCGCATGCTGGTCGTCTTCGCGCCGCAGATCCCGTTGTACGGCATGGCCGTGGTGCTCTACGGCGTGCTGCAGGCCCATCGCCGGTTCTCGGGCCCGGCGCTGGCGCCGCTGGTGTCGAGCGTCGTGGTCATCGTCGCCTACCTGGCCTTCGGGCCGCTCAGCGGCGGCCACAAGGATCCCGCCACCGTGCCCGCGCCCGCCGAGATCGCGCTGTCGGCGGGGACGACGCTCGGCGTGCTGGCCCTGGTCGTCACCGTGATCGGGCCCACGTGGCGGCTCGGCCTGCGGTGGCGGCCCACGCTCCGCTTCCCCGAGGGCGTCGCCGTACAGGTGCGGCGGCTCGCGCTGGCCGGGCTGAGCGCGCTGGTCGCCCAGCAGGCCGCCGCGGCGATCCTGATTCCCGTCGCCAACCGCGTCGGCGGGGGCGCGCTGCCCGCCTACAACTACGCCTGGGCGATCTACCAGGTGCCGTACGCCGTGCTCGCGGTGCCCATCGCGACCAGCGCGTTCCCCGCGCTCGCCGCGCGGGCGCAGGCCGCCGGCGAGGGTGAGGGCTTCGCGGCGCTGGCGGCGCGGACGACCCGCGCGGTCGTGCTGGTCTGCGGCCTGGCGGCGGGAGCGCTCGCCGCGGTCGCGGTGCCCGTCGCGCACGTCTTCCTCGCCCAGGCCGACACCGAGGTCGCCGCGGCGGAGTTCGCCCGGGGGATCGCGCTGTTCGCGCCGGGGCTCGTCGGATATGGCCTGGTGGCCCACCTCAGCCGGGTGCTGTACGCCACGGGAGAGGGCAGGGCGGCGGCCCGGGGACAGGTCGCCGGGTGGCTGGTCGTGGCCGTGGCCCAGGTGGCGTTCGTCCTCGTGCTGCCCGACGGCTGGGGCCTGGGCGGGCTCGCGCTCGGCCAGGCGGCCGGCATGACGGTGGGGGCCGGGCTGCTGCTGGCCTCGGTCGTACGGGCGCGAGGGGCGCGGGCCGCCCAGGGCGTCGCGCGGGCCGGTCTGGCCGCGCTGCTGGGCGGGGGAGCGGGTTTCCTCGCGGGGGCGGCCGTCGCCCGGCTGCCCCTGTCGGGCGAGGGCCCGTGGGGCGGTCTCCTGACGGCCGCTCTCGCCGGTCTGGCGGCCGTGGTCGCGGGGGTCCTCGTCGCCGCGCTCGTGGACCGCCGGGACCTGACCGGCGCCCTGTCCGGGCTGAGACGCGGGAGAGGCGCGAGCCCCGCGGATCCGCCCGCGGAGAAGGCCGTATGAGAGCTGCCGGGGGTGAGGAGAGGGCATGAGTCGCGTTGTTCTCGTGCTGGGATCGAGCGTGGGCGGCGTGGCCCGGCACGTGCGGATGCTCGCGGGCGGGCTCGTCACGCGGGGGCACCGGGTGCTGGTCGCGGGTCCCGGCGGCACCCAGGAGGCGTTCTCCTTCACCGCCACCGGCGCGGGCTTCGCCGAGGTCGACATCGCCGACAGGCCGCACCCCGCGCACGACCTGCGGACCGCCCTGCGCCTGCGCGGGCTCGCCCGTGGCGCGGACGTCGTCCACGCCCACGGCCTGCGGGCCGGCGCGCTGGCCGCGCTCGCCCTCGCCGGGGCGCGGGGGTGGCCGCGCCTCGTGGTCACGCTGCACAACGCGGTCACGGCGGGCGGCGCGATCGGCGCGGTCTACCGGTTGCTGGAACGGATCGTCGCCCGGCGTGCGGACCGCGTCCTGGCGATCTCGCCGGACGTCGCGGAGCGCATGCGGGCCAGGGGCGCCCGGGGAGTGGACCTCGCGGTGGTGCCCGCGCCGCCCCTCGCCGAGCCCGCCCGCCCGGCCGAGGACGTGCGGGCCGAGATCGCCGCCCGGCTGCCCGGCGCCGCGGACGCGCCGCGGGCCGTGCGGGAGCGGCCGATCCTGCTCACGGTCGCCCGGCTGGCCCAGCAGAAGGGCCTGGAGACGCTGCTCGACGCGGCGGCCGGGCCGTACAAGGGCGATCCGATTTTCGTCATCGCGGGCGACGGGCCGCTGCGCGCGGAGCTTCAGGCCCGCGTCGACGCCGAGGAACTGCCCGTGGTCCTGTACGGCTGGGCCGAGCCGGCCGACCTGCTCCAGGTCGCGACGGCGGTGATCGTGCCCAGCAGGTGGGAGGGACAGCCGCTGAGCGTCCAGGAGGCGTTGAAGGCGGGCAAACCGATCATCGCGACCCAGGTGGGCGGCGTGTCCCGGATGGTGGGCGAGGCGGCCCTGCTGGTGCCGCCGCAGGATCCCGGCGCGCTGAGCCGGGAGATCGGCCGTCTGCTCGGCGATCCCGCCCTGGCCGCACGCCTCGCGGAGGCGTCCGTACGGCGTGGCCGGGAGCTGCCCGACGAGGACGCGGCGCTGCGCGCGGTGCTCGCGGCGTACGGGCTGGCGCGGTAGCAGGCGACCACGGTGGCGGGAGGGTGCGACCATCCTCTCGCGCCGGTGACACACGACTGCCGGTCAGGTGAGCCGTCGCCTGTTCTCGCCGAGGAGCGCCGACGTTCCGGCATGGATTAGGTGAGGCTAAGTCTGATCCATATACTGGACGGGTTGGGGGGGAGTATCCCTTCGCGGCGGTCTCGTCATCACGGTGTCAGCACCCGGGGCCGTCGGTCCGTCGTGCGCGTTCGGGCGGGAGAGACCTCCGGCAGTGTGTTCAACGCGCGCCGGAGGTAGTCGTGGTACATGCGCCCCTGTGGTTGTGGGCCCTGGTCATCGTGGGTCTTCTCGTCGTGGTCGCCGTTGATCTGTGGATCGTGGATCGTGGTGAACCACGCGAGTTCTCGATGCGGCAGGCGGGCATCTGGGTCGGCTTCTACGTCTGCCTGGCCGTTTTGTTCGGCATCGGGTTAACGCTGTGGGCCGGGGCCGGGACTGGTGGCGAGTTCTTCGCGGGCTATCTGACGGAATACAGCCTCAGCGTCGACAACCTGTTCATCTTCTACATCATCATGACCCGCTTCGGGGTGCCCCGGATCTACCAGCACAAGGTGTTGCTGGTCGGCATCGTCATGGCGCTGGTCATGCGCGGGATCTTCATCGCCATCGGCTCCGCCGCGCTGAGCCGCTTCGGCTGGCTGCTGTACGCGTTCGGGGCCTTCCTCATCTACACGGCGTACACGCTGGTCCGGGACCACAACAAGGAGGACGAGGAGTTCAACGAGAACATCCTCCTGCGGTGGGCCCGGCGGGTCTTCCCGACCACTCCCGACTACGTCGGCTCTCGGGTGACCGTGCGGGTGGACGGCAAGCGCATGGTGACGCCCATGCTGATCGTGATGATCGCCATCGGCACCACGGACCTGCTGTTCGCCCTCGACTCGATTCCGGCCATTTTCGGGCTCACGAAGGCGGCCTTCATCGTGTTCTCCGCGAACGCGTTCGCCCTGATGGGCCTGCGTCAGCTCTACTTCCTGCTCGGCGGACTGCTGCAGCGGCTGGTCTACATCAGCTATGGATTGGCGTTCATCCTCGGTTTCATCGGGGTTAAGCTGATTCTCGAAGCACTTCACGAGAATGATGTCTCGTGGGCCCCGCAGATCCCGATTTGGGTGTCCCTGGCGGTCATCGGCGTGACCATGGCCGTGACGACCGTCGCCAGTCTCATCAAGGCTCGCCGCGACGACAGAGCCATCGCCGCGGCGGAAGCCTCTCAGACGGGAGCTCCCCAGGCGGAGGCGTCTCAGGCGGAAGCCCCGCAGGGCTAGCAAAACGGGCACTCACCCTGTTTGCTTGTTCTCGTTGTGCCACGCATTGACTGCCGGATCGGTAATATCGATCGCCAGCTCGCATGCCGGTCCATAGTCGCCAGAAGAGTACAAAGGTCATCTGTGTCCAACGAAACGTTGCCCCACGGCCCTGAAGCCGGGACCGCGGGAAGTGCCCGTGGCCGGATCAGGCTCGCACGCGGGGTGTCCCCGTGGCTCGCTCCGACCGCCGCGGCGGCAGCCGTCACCGCCGTTCTCACCCGCAGGTCACCCCGCTGGGCGCTGGCCGCGGCGCCGCTCGCCGCCCTCACCGGCGGGATGCTGTGGTTCTTCCGCGACCCCGAGCGCACGCTCGGCGAGGGCAGGCTCATCTCGCCCGCCGACGGCGTCGTGCAGAGCATCGACCCGTGGCCGGACGGCCGCACCCGGGTCGCGATCTTCATGAGCCCGCTCAACGTGCACGTCAACCGGGCGCCCGCCGCCGGCACCGTCACCTCGGTCGAGCACGTGCCCGGCGGCTTCGTGCCCGCGTTCAACAAGGACAGCGACAAGAACGAGCGCGTCGTCTGGCATTTCGACACCGCGCTCGGGGACATCGAGATGGTCCAGATCGCCGGCGCCGTCGCGCGCCGCATCGTGCCGTACCTGTTCACGGGCGCGAAGGTCGCCCAGGGCGAGCGGGTCGGGCTGATCCGTTTCGGCTCCCGGGTCGACCTCTACCTGCCCGAGGGCATCAGGCCGGCGGTCACCGTCGGCACCCGGACCGTCGCGGGGGTGACGCGCCTTGACCACGTCTGACCTCGGAGCCGAGGCCTCCTGGCCGGTCGAGGAGGTGGATGAGGAGCCGCGCGGGCCCGTCGGCAAGGCCTTCCGCCTGTCGGCCGCCGACTCTCTCTCGCTCGGCAACGCCCTCAGCGGATTCCTCGCCGTCTGCGTGCTCGCCTGGTCGGCGATCAGCAACCTGCAGGCCGGCGTCAAGTTCGTCCCCGACCCGCGCTTCTTCGGCATGGCCGTGGTGCTGCTGCTGATCGGCGCGACCTGTGACCTGTTCGACGGCCTGGTGGCCAGGAGATTCCGCGCGTCCGCGATGGGCGCCGAGCTGGACAACCTCGCCGACGTGATCAGCTTCGGCTTCGCGCCCGCCTTCATGGTGATGATCTGGGCCGGCTTCTCCGGCAAGCTCCCGCTGTGGCTGGTGCTGTGCGCGGCCGGGTCCGTGCTGCTCGCCGGCGTCGTACGGCTGGCGCGCTTCGCCTGCGTGAAGACCAAGAGCGGCGACTTCATGGGCCTGCCGATCCCGATGGGCGCGATGACCGTGGTGTCGATCGTGCTGCTCTTCCAGCCGAACTACGTCACGCTCGCCGCCATCTTCGGCGTGGCCTGGCTCATGGTCAGCCGCATCGAGTACCCGAAGCCGAAGGGCAACCTGGCCGTCGTCGTGCTGGCCTGGATGCTGATCAACGTGGCCTGCCTGATGATCTGGGCGGCCGGGCTCGCGGGCGGCGACCACCTCATCAAGGTGGGCGCCACCATGCAGATCGCGATCGTGTCCGCCATTCCGCTTCGCGTTCTCATGTTCAAACAGCAGCAGCGCAGGGAACGACGCTCGGAGAACGCGGGCTGACGTCGTCGCACGGACAGGGCCCCGGTCGGCTGGGGCCCTCCATTTCGGGCCCGGGCCATCACGTGGAGAAAACGCCTAGTCCAGATGGAGCCCTGGTCGCCATGCCTCGTGAGCACACTCGGACGTACTTCCTCGGCAAACTGGCCCGGGAGCTTGAGCTGCGCGGACTTGAGGCGTCCCTGCGCCCCGACCCGCCGTCGCTCAAGGTCCGCGACCCGGACGCGGCGCTGTTCACCGAGACCGTGGACTGCGTGGCGATGTCCGAGGGCTGGTTCTACCGCTGGTCCTGGGGAGACGTGGTGGAGAGCGCGGAAGAGCCGGCTCTCGCGGCCGACCGCATCGTGAAGGTCTTCACCACCGGCGAGCCCCGGCCGCACCCTGCTCTTGGCGACGCCTGACGCGTCGCACCCTGCTCTAGGCGACGCCTGACGGGTCGCGCCCTGCTGCTCTCGGCGGCGCCTGGCCGGTTCACGCCGTCAGGCGGATCCACTCCGTCGCCGTGGTGACCTCGTCCAGGACGTCCGGGAGCGGATTCACGCCCAGCCCCGGGCCGTCCGGCACGTCGAGGTGCCCGCCGTTCAGCTCGAACGGCGCAGTCACGTCCGTGTGGAAATAGCGCCGCGAGGCGGAGGTGTCGCCCGGGAGGGTGAAGCCGGGCAGCGCGGCCAGCGCGACGTTGGCCGCCCGGCCGATGCCGGTCTCCAGCATGCCGCCGCACCAGACCGCGACGCCGTGGGCGCGGCACAGGTCGTGGATGCGCCGGGCCTCCAGATAACCGCCCACCCGGCCCGGCTTGATGTTGACCACCGAACACGAGCCGAGGCTGATGGCCGCCGCCGCGTGGGCGGCCGACTCGATGGACTCGTCCAGGCAGATCGGGGTGCGGATCGACCGGGCGAGCCGGGCGTGCTGCACCAGGTCGTCGTCGGCCAGCGGCTGCTCGATCAGCAGGAGGTCGAAGTCGTCAAGCCGGGCCAGATGCCGGGCGTCCGCGAGCGTGTAGGCCGCGTTGGCGTCCACCTGGAGCAGCAGCTGCTCCCCGAACCGCTCGCGCACCGCGCGGACCGGCGTCACGTCCCACCCCGGCCCGATCTTCAGCTTGATCCGTACGTACCCCTCTTCGACGTACGCCTCGACGGTGTCGAGCAGCTCGGCCACCGAGCCCATGATGCCGACCGAGACACCGCAGGGGACACGGTCGCGGGTGGCGCCCAGATAGCGGGCGAACGACTGGCCGCCGACCCGGAGCGACGCGTCGAGCACCGCGGCCTCCAGCGCCGCCTTGGCCATCCGGTGGCCCTTGAACGGCGCGAGCGCGGGACCGACGGCCTGAGGGTCCGGTTCGCGGGGCAGCGCGGGGATCAGGAAACGCCGCAGCACGTCGGCCGCCGCGTCCACGTACTCCGAGGAGTACAGCGGCTCGGACATCGCCACGCACTCGCCCCAGCCCTCGGCCTCCGGCGTCACCACCCGCACCAGCAGGACGTCGCGGCTGGTCTCGGTGCCGAACGACGTCCGGAACGGCGCGACGAGCGGCATCGCGATCCGGCGCAGTTCGATTCCAGTGATCTCCATGAGGTGCCCGGGCTCCAGGGGGTGGGACGGTGTGCGCCGACCACTATACGGACGCCCTTATCCGGTCCTGCGATCACCGGTCCGGCCAGGAGCGCCGTCGGCAGGATCGCGGCCGGGCGGTCTCGGTCTTCCGGTTCCGTCCCCCCGGCCTCCTGGGTCCGCTCGCGTACAACGCGCTCGGGTGGCGCCGCGCCGGGACCAGCCGGCGCCCCGTGCCGGGACGCCGGTCGTCCGCGCGCGTGTCAGGCGTACGTCACCAGCCGCGGGCCTTCCACTCGGGCAGGTGCGGCCGCTCGGCGCCGAGCGTGGTGTCCCTGCCGTGGCCGGGGTAGACCCACGTCTCGTCGGGGAGGCGGTCGAAGATCCGTTCCACGACGTCCGTGAACAGCTGCTCGAAGCGCAGCGGGTCCTTCTGCGTGTTGCCGACGCCGCCGGGGAACAGGGAGTCGCCGGTGAAAAGGTGGCGGTCCTGGTAGAGCAGCGCGATCGAGCCGGGGGTGTGGCCGCGCAGGTGGATGACGTCCAGCGTCACCACACCGACCGTCACTCGGTCGCCGTGCTCGACCTCCCTGGTGACCTTCACCGGCAGTTCGGGGGCGTCGAGAGGGTGGGCGACCGTCCGCGCGCCGGTGGCGCGGGCGACCTCCTTCAGGGCTCCCCAGTGGTCGCGGTGCCGGTGGGTGGTCACGATCGAGCTGATCGGCATGTCGCCGATCAGCTCGAGCAACCGGTCGGGCTCGGCCGCCGCGTCGATCAGCAGCCCGTCGCCGGTCTCCGTGCAGCGAAGCAGATAGGCGTTGTTGCCGAAGTCACCGACCTCGATCTTCGAGATCGTCAGCCCGCGGACCTCGCGTACGTCGGCGGGTCCGCCTTTGGTGACGTTTCCGGTATAGGTCATGATCGTTCCTCTCTGGTTCCCGGCGGGCGGCCAGGACGACGGTGGTTCGGCGGGCAGTCCCGCCGGGGACGGTTTCGGCCAGGGAGGCGGGGACGGCGGTTTCCCCGCGGCGTCACGCCGAAGGCGGGCATCGGAGGCGTCGCGGCGGCTGCGGGCATCGGGTGCGTCCCGCCCGGGGCCCGCGTTGGGAGCGTCGGGGGGCCGGGTGGGGCGCCGCGGCCGGGCGAGTCGCAGGCCCGTGCCGTCCGTCCTGCCCGCGAACCAGGCGAGCAGCTCACGCGGCGTGCCCTGCACCGACGGGCCGTCGCCGAGGCCGGTCCACGTCCTCAGGACCTCGCCGGTGCCCGGGTCGAGGGCGACCACTTCGCCCACCGGGCTCTCGCCGCCGAGCCAGAGCATCGTGTCGTGCAGCTCTCGTCTCACGTACGTCTCGGGCCAGTCGGCCCATCCGTAGCCTGCCCCGAGGTCGGCGTGGTGCACCTCGACCTCCCTGAGCCGGCGGATCGGGACGTACCAGGCGGGGTGGCCGGGCGGGAACATCCCCGAGACCGGCGCGGTCCACGCCTCGGCGGGCATCTGCCCGACCGCCGCGGCGAACCGCTCCGCGCTGTCGCGCAGGTCGGCGAGCTGCTCGGCGGCCGGGCGGCCGGCGCCCGCCGCGATGCCGGCCTCCCGCGCCCGCAGCGAGGCGTACTGAGGGGTGCGCACTCCCGTGCGCGCCCACGTCAGCAGGTTGACGCAGCCGTCCGCGTTACGGGCGATATGGGTGAGCACGTGTCCCCTCGTCCAGCCGGGCAGCAGGGACGGCGCACGCAGATCCTCGTCGGTGAGGCGGGCGGCGGTCGCCAGCAGGCGTTCGGTCGCCCCGGCCAGCTCGCGCTCGATCTCGCGGAGAACGGACATGAGAAGAATCATGGACCCTGGCGTCCCGGTCCGCCGTCCCCATGACCGCCAGGGGAAGAGGACGGAGCGGCGGGCGGTTGTATGAGCAGGGGTTTCGCGCGGATGCCCGGCGTGGGTTTGACGAAGCTCATACCCTGGTTCACGGAGCGTGTCCCACGGAAGCACGCGGGGCCGCCCCCTCCGGCCGCCGGACGATGCCCCCCGAAATTGTCGGTGGCTCTGGATAGCCTGCCCGTGCACCTCCATTCACCTCATCGACCTATCGGGACCACCGTGGCTGACCGCCTGATCGTGCGTGGCGCACGCGAACACAACCTCAAGGACGTCTCGCTCGACCTCCCGCGAGACGCTCTGATCGTCTTCACGGGGCTCTCGGGCTCCGGCAAGTCCAGCCTGGCCTTCGACACGATCTTCGCCGAGGGACAGCGCCGGTACGTGGAGTCCCTGTCCGCGTACGCCCGGCAGTTCCTGGGTCAGATGGACAAGCCCGACGTGGACTTCATCGAGGGCCTTTCCCCGGCCGTCTCCATCGACCAGAAGTCCACCAGCCGCAACCCCCGTTCGACCGTCGGCACGATCACCGAGGTCTACGACTACCTGCGGCTGCTCTGGGCGCGCATCGGCAAGCCGCACTGCCCGCAGTGCGGACGCCCGATCGCCCGGCAGACTCCGCAGCAGATCGTCGACCGCGTGCTCGAACTGGAGGAGGGCACCCGCTTCCAGGTCCTCGCCCCGATCATCCGCGGCCGCAAGGGCGAGTACGCCGAGCTGTTCCGCGAGCTGCAGACCAAGGGCTACGCTCGCGCCCGCGTGGACGGCACGATCGTGCGCCTGGAGGAGCCGCCCACCCTCAAGAAGTACGAGAAGCACGACATCGAAGTGATCGTCGACCGGCTGTCGGTCAAGGAGAGCGCGCGGCGCAGGCTCACCGACTCGGTGGAGACCGCGCTGCAGCTGTCCGGCGGCACGATCACGCTCGACTTCGTCGACCTTCCCGACGACGACCCCAACCGTGAGCGCTTCTACTCCGAGCACCTCTACTGCCCGTACGACGACCTCTCGTTCGAGGAGCTGGAGCCCCGGTCGTTCTCGTTCAACTCGCCCTTCGGCGCCTGTCCCGAGTGCACCGGCCTCGGCACCCGCATGGAGGTCGACCCCGACCTCCTCGTGCCCGATCCCGAGCGCACGCTCGGCGACGGCGCCATCAGCCCGTGGGCGAACGGTCACACCAGCGACTACTTCGTACGGCTGCTGGAGGCGCTGGGCAACGCGCTCGGCTTCGACCTCGACACCCCCTGGGAGCGGCTGTCGAAGAAGGCGCAGAAGGCGATCCTGCACGGCCACGACGAGCAGGTCCACATCCGCTACAGCAACCGGTACGGCAGGCAGCGGTCCTACTACACCGATTTCGAGGGCGTGATCCCCTGGGTCCAGCGCCGGCACGCCGAGTCGGAGAGCGACGCCAGCCGGGAGCGGTTCGAGGGCTTCATGCGCGAGGTGCCCTGCCCGGCGTGCAAGGGCCGCCGCCTCAAGCCGGTCTCGCTGGCCGTGACCGTGGGGGACGCCTCGATCGCCGAGGTCTCGGGGATGTCGATCGCCGACTGTGCGAAGTTCCTGTCCGGCCTGCGGTTGTCCGAGCGGGACATGCACATCGCCGAGCGGGTGGTCAAGGAGATCAACGCCCGGCTGGGCTTCCTGCTCGACGTCGGCCTCGACTACCTCACGCTCGACCGGGCCGCCGGCACGCTGGCGGGCGGCGAGGCGCAGCGGATCCGGCTGGCGACCCAGATCGGCTCCGGCCTGGTCGGCGTGCTGTACGTGCTGGACGAGCCGTCCATCGGCCTGCACCAGCGCGACAACCAGCGCCTGCTGGAGACGCTGATCCGGCTGCGCGACATGGGCAACACGCTGATCGTGGTCGAGCACGACGAGGACACGATCGCCGCCGCCGACTGGGTGGTCGACATCGGCCCCGGCGCGGGCGAGCACGGCGGCCAGGTCGTCGTGTCCGGCACCGTGCAGGACCTGCTCGCCAGCGAGGAGTCGCTGACCGGCGCCTACCTGTCGGGCCGCAAGGCGATCACCGTGCCGGAGATCCGGCGTCCGAGGGACAAGAAGCGGCAACTCGTCGTGAAGGGCGCGCGCGAGCACAACCTGAAGGGAGTGGACGTCGAGTTCCCGCTCGGCGTGTTCACCGCGGTCACCGGCGTCTCGGGGTCCGGCAAGTCCACGCTGGTCAACGACATCCTGTACGCCGCGCTGGCCAAGGAGCTGAACGGCGCGAAGACCGTGCCCGGACGGCACTCCCGGGTCGTCGGCACCGACCTGGTGGACAAGGTGGTCCACGTCGACCAGTCGCCGATCGGCCGCACACCGAGGTCCAACCCGGCGACGTACACGGGGGTGTTCGACCACGTGCGCAAGCTGTTCGCGGCCACGACCGAGGCGAAGGTCCGCGGTTATCTGCAGGGCCGGTTCAGCTTCAACGTCAAGGGCGGGCGCTGCGAGGCCTGCTCCGGCGACGGCACCATCAAGATCGAGATGAACTTCCTGCCGGATGTCTACGTCCCCTGTGAGGTCTGCCACGGCGCCCGGTACAACCGGGAGACCCTTGAGGTCCACTACAAGGGCAAGACGATCTCCGAGGTCCTCGACATGCCGATCGAGGAGGCGCTGGAGTTCTTCGAGGCGATCCCCGCCATCCGCCGTCACCTTCAGACGCTCAACGACGTCGGTCTCGGTTACGTACGGCTCGGCCAGCCCGCGACCACGCTGTCCGGCGGCGAGGCGCAGCGGGTGAAGCTCGCCTCCGAGCTGCAGCGGCGCTCGACCGGCCGCACGGTCTATGTGCTGGACGAGCCAACCACAGGCCTCCACTTCGAGGACATCAGGCGGCTTCTCGGCGTGCTCAACCGCCTTGTGGACGCCGGCAACACGGTGATCGTCATCGAGCACAACCTCGACGTCATCAAGACCGCCGACTGGATCGTCGACATGGGGCCCGAGGGCGGGTCGGGCGGCGGCAGAGTCATCGCCGCAGGCACGCCGGAGCAGATCGCCCGGGTCGAGGAGAGCCACACCGGCACGTTCCTGCGCAAGATCTTGGGCGTATGAGTATTCGTCTCATTATTTCTCCCTACTCTTCTCCTTTCGAGCGCGTGACTCTGAACCGGCCACGGGGTGATGGCCGTACCTGAGGACACACAGGGTGACGCGTCGCACAGGGGAAGGACCCGGGGCCGTGAACGTCCCGGGCCGCCGCATCAGGGAAGGATGAGCATGACGGATACGACACGCCGGGCCGTGATCTTCGGTGCCGGAGGCGCCGGGCTGGCCGTGGCGCTGAGCGCGTGCGGCGCCTCCGGTGACACGACGGCGTCGGCCGACCAGGACGGTGCGCAGGACGGCCAGTCCCAGGCGGCGCAGGGCGGGGGCGAGCTCGCGAAGACCTCCGACATCCCCGAGGGCGGCGGCAAGGTCTTCAAGGACCAGGACGTCGTCGTCACGCAGCCGGCCGCCGGCGAGTTCAAGGCGTTCAGCGCGACCTGCACCCACCAGGGCTGCCCGGTCGCCAGCGTCTCGAACAACGAGATCGTCTGCCCGTGCCACGGCAGCAGGTTCAGCGCCAAGGACGGCTCCGTGACGAACGGCCCGGCGGCCAGGCCGCTCGCCGAGCGGACGATCACGGTGAGCGGCGACAGCATCACCCTCGCCTGACGCGGGCTGCCGGGCCCGCTTGTCTGGGCCCGCTTGTCTGGGCTCGCTTGTCTGGGCTCGCTTGTCTGGGCTCGCTTGTCTGGGCTCGGTGTCCGGGCCTGCCGTTCGGGCCCGCTGTTGCGGCTCGCTGTTGGGGCTCGCTGTCGGGGATCGGCGCCTCACGGCCCACGGCGAGATCAGTTGGGGTTCCAAGAGACACCGCCGCTCGTCATCGCGCGGAAGCCGGCGCGATGACGGGCGGCCGCCCGCGGCCAAGGCGTCACGGGGTGATTCTGAACGGCTCGCCGGCCGGTCGGTCGAGTTTGGCGGCCACGGCGTCGAGGACCCAGTCGAGGCCGGTCGCGAAGGACGCCTCGGGCTCCACCTCCGTGCCCTCGTGCACGAACGTGGCCAGTGCCGGGAATCGGCCCGTGGCCAGCATCCTCGTCACGTGCGGGCCGGAGGCGTGCTGCCACTCGCGATCGGACAGGCCCGTGGCCCGCTCGGCCCGCAGGTTCGCGATCTCGCGCCTGATCGCGCCGGTGACGTAGGCGCTGACGGTCTCCACGGCGCGCATGACGGTGTCGAGGTCGGTGAGGCCGTCGAAGGCGGCCAGCGTGGCCTCCGTGACGGCGAGGGCGTTCGGGCCCAGGGCCGGACGCCCGCCGAGCAGGTCGGCCAGCCATTCGTGACGGAGACTGGCCTGCCGGGTGCGGTGGGCGAGGCCGTGCAGCGCCTCCCGCCAGTCGCCGGGCCGCTCCTCGGGGAGGATCTCGGCGTAGACATGGTCCACCATGAGGTCGAACAGCTCCTCCTTGGTGGAGATGTATCCGTACAGCCGCATCGGGCCGACGTCCAGCAGGGCGGCGACCTTGCGCAACGACACCGCCTCCAGGCCGCCCTCGTCGGCCAGCGCGATGGCGGCGGCGACGATCCGCCCCCGGTCGAGCGGCGCGGGGCGAGTCGGCGGCTCCGGCCGGTCCCACACAGTCATGCGTACATCGTACTGTTGCGATACACCGTCTCACCAAAATACAGTGTATCGACATGAGGCACCGTATCGCCGTTATCGGGGCCGGTCCCGCCGGCCTCACCTTCGCCCGCGTCCTGCACCGCCACGGCCACTCCGCCACCGTCTTCGAACGCGATCCCGCCCCGGACGCCCGCCCCCAGGGTGGCGCCTTGGACCTGCACAAAGGCCTTGGCCAGCTCGCGATGAGCAAGGCGGGGCTGCTGGCGGAGTTCCAGGCGCTGTCCCGTCCCGAGGGGCAGGCCATGCGCATCCTGGACACGGACGGGACCGTCCTGCGTGACTGGCCGCCCGGTCCGGACGAGGACGCCAATCCCGAGATCGACCGCGGGCAGCTCCGCGACCTGCTGCTCGGCCCCCTGGACGTCCAGTGGGGGCGGGGCGTGACGGAGGTGGTGCCGGGGACACCGGACGGCGTGCTGGTCCGTTTCGCGGACGGGCGGCAGGAGACGTTCGACCTCGTGGTCGGCGCGGACGGCGCCTGGTCTCGGGTCCGCCCGGCGGTCTCGTCCGTGACGCCGCACTACACCGGCGTCACCACTGTCGAGACCTCGATCGACGACGTCGACACCCGCCACCCCGGCCTCGCCCGGCTGATCGGCGACGGTTCCGTGGCCGTGTACGGCGTGAACCGCGGCGTCGTCGCCCAGCGCAACAGTGGCGGCCACGTCAAGGTGTACGCCCAGTTCCGCGTGCCGCTGGACTGGCACACGAACCCGGACGGGCGGGCGGGCGTGGACACGGGCCTGGACGCGGGCCTGGACGCGGGCCTGGGTGGGGACATCGACACAGGTTCGGACGCGGGACCGGGCCCGGCCGGCGCCGAGGCCCTGCGTTCGCGTGTGCTGGCGCTGTTCGACGGCTGGTCGGCTCCCGTTCTCGACCTCCTCCACCACGGCACGGCGTTCGTCCACCGCCCGCTGTACGTCCTGCCCGTGGGGCACACCCGGGCCCACGTCCGCGGGGTGACGCTGCTGGGCGACGCCGCCCATCTGATGCCTCCGCTGGGGCTGGGCGCGAACCTCGCGATGCTGGAAGGCGCCGAACTCGCCGAGGCCGTCGCCGCCGCCTCCGGCCCCGACGATCTGGACAAGGTCGTCCGCGCCTTCGAGGAACAGATGGGGGAGCGGGCCGGCAAGTGGGCGAAGTTCACTACGGCCGGTCTGGAACGCCTCGTGAGCCCGGACCCTGCCGACGCCGTCGCCCTTTTCGACGAGGTCCACGCGTCCTGACCGCCCGCCGGCCGCGCGAGGAGCTGCACCGGCGGCTCACCGCGGCTTCGCAGGTTCACGGAACCGAAGCCGGCTGACGCCACATCCGTGATCTACAGCGTAAAGGCGGTGACCCCGGCTCCGTCGGGGACGGCGGGATTGTCGGCGTGGACCAGTAGTCTTTGGGTGTGGCGGATCCGGCAACTTATCGACCGGCGCCCGGATCGATCCCCGAGTCGCCAGGCGTCTATCGCTTCCGCGACCCGGGCGGCCGGGTGATCTACGTGGGCAAGGCGAAGAGCCTGCGGCAACGGCTCAACTCCTACTTCGCGGACTTCGCCGGTCTGCACCCGCGGACGCAGACCATGCTGACGACCGCGGCGTCCGTGGACTGGACGGTGGTCGGCACCGAGGTCGAGGCGCTCCAGCTCGAATACTCCTGGATCAAGGAGTTCGACCCCCGGTTCAACGTCAAGTATCGCGACGACAAGTCGTACCCGTACCTGGCCGTGACGATGGGGGAGGACTTCCCCCGGGTGCAGGTGATGCGCGGGGCCAAGCGGAAGGGCACCCGATATTTCGGCCCCTACTCGCACGCCTGGGCCATCCGGGAGACCGTCGACCTGCTGCTGCGCGTCTTCCCCGTGCGAACGTGCTCGGCGGGCGTCTTCAAGCGGGCGGGGCAGATCGGGCGGCCCTGCCTGCTGGGATACATCGACAAGTGCTCCGCGCCCTGCGTCGGCCGGGTCACCCCCGAGGAGCATCGCGCCCTCGCCGAGGACTTCTGCGACTTCATGGCCGGCAACACCGGCCGCTTCATCAAGCGGCTGGAGCGCGAGATGCGCGAGGCGGCGGCCGTGGAGGAGTACGAGCGGGCCGCGCGGCTGCGCGACGACGTCCAGGCGCTGCAACGGGCCCTGGAGAAGCAGACCGTCGTGCTCGGCGACGACACCGACTGCGACGTGATCGCGCTTGCCGAGGACCCGCTTGAGGCGGCGGTCCAGGTCTTCTACGTGCGTGGCGGCCGGATCCGCGGGCAGCGCGGCTGGGTGGTCGACAAGGTCGAGGAGGCCACCCCCGGCGAGCTGGTGGAGCAGTTCCTGCTCCAGATGTACGGCGAGGCGACGATCCCCCGCGAGATCCTCGTGCCCGCGCGGCCCCCGGACGAGGCCGCGCTGATCGAGCTGCTGAGCGAGCAGCGGGGCTCCCGCGTCGACCTGCGCGTTCCCCAGCGCGGCGACAAGAAGAGCCTCATGGAGACGGTGGAGCGCAACGCCAAGGAGTCGCTCGCCCAGCACAAGCTGCGCCGCGCGAGCGACCTGACCACACGCAGCCGGGCCCTGCAGGAGATCGCCGACGCCCTCGACCTCGACCAGGCGCCGCTGCGAATCGAGTGCTACGACGTGTCGCACATCCAGGGCGAGAACGTCGTGGCCTCGATGGTGGTCTTCGAGGACGGCCTGGCCCGCAAGAGCGAATACCGCCGCTTCTCCATCAGGAGCACGGAAGGCGACGTCGCCTCGATCTACGAGGTCATCAGCCGGCGCTTCAAGCGCTACCTGGAGGAGCGGGCGGCGACCGGCGAGCTGGACGCGGAGGCGGACGACGAGCCGGGACGCGCCGCCGCAGGGTCCGAAGCGGCAGCGTCCGGCGTGGCAGCGTCCGGCGCGGCGCGCGACGAGGCAGGGGCAGGGGCAAGGGCAGGCTACGGCGCGGACGAGGACGACGCGGGCGAGGACGACGCGAACGGATACGGAGTGTCCGGGCGCGGTGGCGCGGCGACGCCGATCGACCCGGAGACCGGCCGGCCCCGCAAGTTCGCCTACCCGCCCAACCTCGTGGTGGTGGACGGCGGCCCGGCGCAGGCGGCGGCGGCCCAGCGCGCGCTGGACGAGCTCGGAATCGACGACATCGCGGTGTGCGGGCTGGCCAAGCGGCTGGAGGAGGTCTGGCTGCCCGGCGACGACCAGCCGGTGATCCTTCCGCGCAGCAGCGAAGGTCTTTACCTGTTGCAACGCGTCCGTGACGAAGCACACAGGTTCGCTATCACCTACCATCGGACGAAGAGGTCGAAATCGCTCAAGGAGAGCGCGCTCGACCACGTGCCGGGTCTTGGCCCGGCACGCCGTCAGGCACTGTTGCGGCACTTCGGCTCGGTGAAGCGGCTGCGGGAGGCGAGCGCGGACGAGATCCGCGAGGTCCCCGGCATCGGCCGCGCGACCGCCGAGGCCATCGTCGCGGCGCTGCGCGGTGAGAGCCCGTCCCCCGCGGGGCAGGGGTCGTGAGGTGCTCGCGCGAGCACCCGGCGTGTCCCGCCCCGGCCAGGGCGGACGGCAGGCGCGGCAGGCAGGGCGTCGTCGGAGTCGCCCGGCGTGGCGGTGGCGCGATCAGGTGAAGAGGTGTCATGCTCCGGCACCAGAGGTCCCTCCCGGGGGGAGCGGGCCCGGTCCCCGGCGGACGGGCCGGCCATCCCTGCGTGGGCGGCGGACGGCGTCCGGGGCCGGCCAGGCGGCGGACGGGGGCTGACATGAGCGGGCTGACATGGGCGGCAAGGCGGTGAGCGGGCGATGAGCACGACTGAGCCGGCATTCGTGGTGATCACCGGAATGTCGGGGGCGGGGCGCAGCACCGCTGCGAAGGCTCTGGAAGACCTCGGCTGGTTCGTGATCGACAACCTGCCGCCGGGGCTGCTGTCCTCGCTCGCCGAGGAGGCGGGCCGGGTGAACATGGCGACCGACCGGGTCGCCGCCGTGGTCGACGTGCGCAGCCTCGCCTTCACCACCGACCTGAACGCGGCGATCGAGGAGCTCGACGGGCGCGGTGTCGGCGTCCGGGTGGTGTTCCTCGAGGCCAGCGACGAGGAGTTGGTCCGCAGGTTCGAGAACGTCCGGCGTCCCCACCCCCTCCAGGGCGATGGGCGGCTGGTCGACGGGATCGACCGCGAGCGCGGCATCCTGCGCGAGGTCCGCGCCAACGCCGACCTCGTCATCGACACGTCCCTGCTGAACGTCCACGAGCTCCGCAAGAAGATCGTGTCGTTCTTCGGCGGCGAGGACCGCCCGGGGCTGAAGGTGAACGTGGTGTCCTTCGGCTACAAGTACGGCCTGCCGGTCGACGCCGACCTCGTCGTGGACTGCCGGTTCCTGCCCAATCCCCATTGGGTGCCGGAGTTGCGGCCCATGACCGGGCTCGACGCCCCCGTGCGCGACTACGTGCTCGGTCAGCCCGGGGCCAAGGAGTTCCTCGACGGATACGAGGAGGTCTTCGGCATCGTGGCCGCCGGATACGCGCGTGAGGGCAAGGGGTACGCCACTCTCGCGGTGGGCTGCACCGGAGGCAAGCACCGCAGCGTCGCGATGGCCGAGCAGCTCGGCGCCCGTCTGCGCGAGCGCGGCATGGACGTCCAGGTCAGCCATCGGGACACGGGCCGCGAGTGACGGCCCCCGCCCGGGCCGCCGGCCGGCCCGGGGGCGCGACCGCGTACGGCGGGCTCCGGCCGGCGCCGCAACCGGGCCGATCAGCACGACATGAGCGCCACGGCTCCGCAGGGCGGTGCTCGTGGCGAGGCGAGGAGGACGATGAAGGACCCCGCCCCCGAAGAACCCGCGGACCCCTCCGTCCCCGATCAGCCCGATCAGCCCGAAAAGCCCCCCACCCCCACCCCCGGCAGGCCGATGCTTCCCCCGAACCCCGCAACCGCCGTGAGGGGCCCCAAAGTCGTCGCGCTCGGCGGCGGCCACGGCCTGTACGCCTCCCTGTCGGCCCTCAGGACCGTCACGGACGACCTGACGGCGGTGGTGACGGTCGCCGACGACGGCGGCTCCAGCGGCCGTCTCCGGCGCGAGCTGGGCGTCCTGCCGCCCGGTGACCTGCGGATGGCGCTCGCGGCCCTGTGCGGCGACGACGAGTGGGGCCAGACCTGGAGCGAGGTCGTCCAGCACCGTTTCAGAAGCGAGGGCGAGCTGCACGGCCACGCCGTCGGCAACCTCCTCATCGTCGCGCTCTGGGAGCTGCTCGAAGACCCCGTGGTGGGCCTGGAATGGGTGGGCCGGCTGCTCGGCGCGCATGGCCGGGTGCTGCCGATGGCCTCCGTGCCGCTCGACATCCAGGCGGAGGTCGAGCTCGACGGGAGGGTCACGACGGTGCGCGGGCAGGTCGCCTGCGCGCTGACGCCCGGGCGGGTGCGCTCGATCTCGCTGCTGCCGTCCGACCCGCCCGCCTGCCCCCAGGCGATCGAGGCGATCGAGGCGGCCGACTGGGTGGTGTTCGGGCCGGGCTCCTGGTTCACCAGCGTGCTGCCGCACCTGAAGGTGCCCGGGCTCGCCCGGGCGCTGCACGAGACGAGCGCCAGGCGGCTGGTGATCCTCAACCTCGCGCCACAGGCGGGGGAGACCGACGGCTTCTCGCCGGAACGGCACCTGGAGGTGCTCAGGGAGCACGCCCCCGCACTGGTCGTCGACGCGGTGATCGCCGACGGCGATGTGGTGGCCGACCCGAGTGCGCTGGAGAAGGCGGCAGGGGCGATGGGCGGGCGGGTCGTTTTGGCCGATGTGGCCGCCCATGACGGATCTGCACGTCACGACGGACCACGTCTTGCCGCTGTCCTGGATGAGATTTTCCGTGAGAAGCGGTGATTGCGTGCTCGCCAGGTGCGAGAGACTGACGGGCAGAGTCTGTCTGGGGGAGGACACGAGCTGATGGCCATGACGGGTGTGGTGAAAGACGAGCTGAGCCGCCTTCCGGTGCTCAAGCCCTGCTGCCGCAAGGCGGAGGTTTCGACCCTGCTGCGGTTCGCCAGCGGGCTGCACCTGGTGGGCGGGCGCATCGTGATCGAGGCCGAGCTCGACACCAACGCCACCGCCCGCAGGCTGATCAAGGACATCGGCGAGGTCTTCGGGCACAAGGCCGAGGTGCTGGTCCTGGCTCCGGCCGGTCTCCGCAAGGGCTCGCGCTACGTCGTGCGCGTCTACAAGGACGGCGAGGCGCTGGCCCGGCAGACCGGCCTCATCGACAACCACGGCCGGCCCGTACGCGGTCTGCCCCGGCAGGTCGTCTCCGGGGCCACCTGCGACGCCGAGGCGGCGTGGCGGGGCGCGTTCCTCGCGCACGGCTCCCTGACCGAGCCGGGCCGGTCGATGTCGCTGGAGGTGACCTGTCCCGGGCCGGAGGCGGCGCTGGCCCTGGTCGGCTCGGCCCGGCGGCTGAAGATCCACGCCAAGGCCCGCGAGGTGCGCGGCGTCGACCGCGTGGTCGTGCGCGACGGCGACGCGATCAGCGCGCTGCTGACCCGGCTCGGCGCCCACGACAGCGTGCTGGCCTGGGAGGAGCGGCGGATGCGCCGCGAGGTGCGGGCCACCGCCAACCGCCTGGCCAACTTCGACGACGCCAACCTGCGCAGGTCGGCCAGGGCGGCCGTCGCCGCCGGCGCGAGGGTGCAGCGGGCGCTGGAGATCCTCGGCGACGAAGCCCCCGAGCACCTGGTGATCGCCGGCCGGCTGCGGGTGGAGCACAAGCAGGCGTCGCTGGAGGAGCTCGGCCAGATCGCCGACCCGCCGCTGACCAAGGACGCCATCGCCGGGCGCATCCGGCGGCTGCTCGCGATGGCCGACAAGCGCGCCCAGGACCTCGGCATCGCCAACACCGAGGCGAACCTCACCGCCGACATGCTGGCGCAGTAGCGAGCCCTCCATCCCGTCCCCGCGCCTGTCCGAGCGCCCGTTGGAGTGCCCCTGGGGAGGGCCCGCGCCGTACGTCAGGACGGCCCGCGGTGGGGCGTGCGGCGGCGGTGCGGGGAGGGCGGCGGAAGGGGTGCGGCGGGGCCGCCGCGGCGCGGGAAGGGCCCGCTCACCGGCTCGTCCGGCCTGACACGCCGTCAAAGAGCGGCCCGGTGGTCTACACCAATTTGGGTCCGATAAGGTCTGTCATTGAGGTTTAACACAGCCCTGGCGCCGGTACGCCGGCGCACGACGTACGAGGAGATCGGATCCGTGAGCATCCGCGTAGGCGTCAACGGCTTCGGCCGTATCGGCCGTAACTTCTGGCGCGCTGTGGCGGCCAGCGGCAAGGACATCGAGGTCGTCGCCGTCAACGACCTCACCGACAACGCCACGCTGGCCCACCTGCTGAAGTACGACAGCATCCTGGGCCGCCTGCCGTACGAGGTGAAGGCCTCGGCGGACGAGATCACCGTTGACGGCAAGGCGATCAAGGCGTTCGCCGAGCGCGACCCCGCCAAGCTGCCCTGGGGCGACCTGGGCGTGGACGTCGTCGTCGAGTCGACCGGTCTGTTCACCGACGCCACCAAGGCCAAAGTGCACGCCGACAACGGCGCGAAGAAGGTCATCATCTCCGCTCCGGCGAAGAACGAAGACGTGACGATCGTCATGGGCGTCAACCACGAGAAGTACGACCCGGCCGCTCACACGATCATCTCCAACGCCTCCTGCACCACCAACTGCCTGGCCCCGATGGCCAAGGTCATCAACGACACCTTCGGCATCGAGAAGGGTCTGATGACCACCGTCCACGCCTACACGCAGGACCAGAACCTGCAGGACGGCCCGCACAAGGACCTGCGCCGCGCCCGCGCCGCCGCGCTGAACATCGTCCCGACCTCCACCGGCGCCGCCAAGGCCATCGGCCTGGTGCTGCCGGAGCTGAAGGGCAAGCTCGACGGCTTCGCGCTGCGCGTGCCGATCCCGACGGGCTCGGCCACCGACCTCACGGTCGAGGTCGGCCGCGAGACCACCGTCGAGGAGGTCAACGCCGCGCTCAAGGCCGCCGCCGAGGGCCCGCTCAAGGGCTACCTCAGCTACACCGAGGACGAGATCGTCTCCAGCGACATCGTCACCGACCCGTCGTCCTGCATCTTCGACGCCGGCCTCACCAAGGTCATCGGCAACCAGGTCAAGGTCGTCGGCTGGTACGACAACGAGTGGGGCTACTCCAACCGCCTCGTGGACCTCATCGAGTACGTGGGCGCCTCCCTCTGATGATCGGAATCGACGAGCTCGACGTGAAGGGCCGGCGCGTGTTCGTGCGCGCCGACCTCAACGTCCCCCTCGACGGGGAGACGATCACCGACGACGGTCGCATCCGGGCGTCGGTGCCGACGATCAAGAAGCTGGTCGAGCGCGGCGCGAAGGTCGTCGTCGCCGCCCACCTCGGCCGCCCCAAGGGCACCTTCACGCCGAAGTACTCGCTCGCCCCGGTCTCCCGGCGGCTGGCCGAGCTGCTCGGCCAGGACGTGGCGTTCGCCACCGACGTGGTCGGCGAGTCCGCGCGGAGCGTGGTGGCGAGCCTGCAGGACGGGGAGGTCGCCCTCCTGGAGAACCTGCGCTTCGAGCCGGGCGAGGAGTCCAAGGACGACGCGGTCAGGGGCGAGTTCGCCGACAAGCTGGCCGCCCTCGCCGAGCTCTACGTCGGCGACGGCTTCGGCGCGGTGCACCGCAAGCACGCCAGCGTCTACGACCTGCCCAAGCGGCTGCCGCACGCTGCGGGCTACCTGGTCCTCGCCGAGGTCGAGGTGCTGCGCAAGCTCACCGACGACCCGGCCAGGCCGTACGTCGTCGTGCTGGGCGGCGCGAAGGTCTCCGACAAGCTCGGCGTCATCGCGAACCTGCTGTCCAAGGTGGACCGCCTGCTCATCGGCGGCGGCATGGCCTACACGTTCCTGAAGGCCCAGGGGCACGAGGTCGGCAAGTCGCTGCTGCAGGAGGACCAGATCGACCAGGTCAAGGGCTTCCTCGAAGAGGCGGCCTCGCGCGGGGTCGAGCTGGTGCTGCCGGTGGACGTGCTGGCCGCCACCGAGTTCGGCCCCGACGCGCCGTACGAGGTCGTGGACGCCACGGCGATCCCGGCCGACCGCGAGGGCCTGGACATCGGTCCCCGCACCCGGGAGCTGTTCGCCTCCAAGCTGGCCGACGCCCAGACCGTGTTCTGGAACGGCCCGATGGGCGTGTTCGAGTTCGACGCGTTCTCCGGCGGCACCCGCGCGGTGGCCGAGGCGCTGGTGAACTCGAAGGCGTTCACCGTGGTCGGCGGCGGCGACTCGGCCGCGGCCGTGCGCAGGCTCGGCCTGCCCGAGGACGGCTTCTCGCACATTTCCACCGGTGGCGGCGCGAGCCTCGAGTATCTCGAAGGCAAGACGCTGCCCGGACTCGCGGCGCTGGAGGAGTAGATGGCTCGCAAGCCGCTGTTCGCCGGCAACTGGAAGATGAACCTCAACCACCTTGAGGCCATCAACCTGGTGCAGAAGCTGGCGTTCACGCTGACCGATCGCGACTATGACAAGGCGGACGTCGCGGTCATCCCGCCGTTCACCGATCTGCGCAGCGTGCAGACGCTCGTGGACGCCGACAAGCTCCGCATCGCCTACGGCGCCCAGGACCTGTCGGCCCACGACTCCGGCGCGTACACCGGCGAGATCTCCGGGGCCATGCTGGCCAAGCTCGGCTGCACGTACGTGCTGGTGGGGCACTCGGAGCGGCGGCAGTACCACTGCGAGAACGAGGCGCTGTGCAACGCCAAGGTCAAGGCCGCCTATCGGCACTCGCTGACGCCCATCCTGTGTGTGGGCGAGGGGCTGCCGGTGCGCCAGGAGGGCCGCCACGTCGAGCACACGCTGGCGCAGCTCGACGGTGCGCTGGAGGGCGTGCCCGCCGAGCAGGTGAAGTCCATCGTGATCGCCTATGAGCCGGTCTGGGCGATCGGCACGGGCGAGGTCGCCACGCCGAAGGACGCCCAGGAGGTGTGCGGCGCCATCAGGAGGCGACTCGCCGAGCTTTACGGTGACGATGTGGCCTCTGGTGTCCGTATCCTTTACGGTGGCTCGGTGAAGTCGGACAACGTCGCCGGCATCATGGCGGAGACCGACATCGACGGCGCCCTCGTGGGAGGGGCCAGCCTCGACGCGGGAGAATTCGCCAAGATCTGCCGATTTGGCGAGTCCGCGGGTTAGCTGAGCCGTTTGGGGGGTGCGACTTGACATCAGGACGTACCCTCGAAGAACACAATTGAATCGTCACGCCGATGGCATCGTGCACACGCGTCGTGCACGCCCGGACATAGGAACAGGTCTACGGTGACAATCGGAATCTCCATCGCCCTCATCCTGTCGAGCGCTCTGATGGTGCTGCTCGTCCTGCTCCACAAGGGCAAGGGCGGCGGCCTGTCCGACCTGTTCGGAGGCGGGTTCTCGTCGTCCTTCGGCGGTTCGTCGGTGGTGGAGCGTAACCTGGACCGTCTCACCATCATCACCGGCATCGTCTGGTTCGTCTGCATCATCGCGCTGGGCCTGCTGCTCAAGCCGTAGCGGACGGCCTCCGGCCACGCGTGACAGAGATTCACCTCCCCCCGTCCGCGGGGCGATCGAGCAAGGAGTTCATCGGTGGGTAGTGGCAACGCGATCCGTGGCAGCCGAGTCGGCGCCGGCCCCATGGGAGAGGCCGAACGCGGCGAGGCCGCCCCCCGTGTGCGGGTCCCGTTCTGGTGCGCGAACATGCACGAGACGCGCCCGAGCTTCGCCAGCGACGCGGCCGTTCCCGAGTTCTGGGACTGCCCGCGGTGCGGCCTGCCGGCCGGGCAGGACCAGTCGAACCCGCCTGCTCCGCCGAAGAACGAGCCGTACAAGACGCACCTCGCGTACGTGAAGGAGCGCCGCAGCGACAAGGACGGCGCGCAGATCCTCGCCGAGGCGCTGGAGCGGCTGCGCTCCTCCTCCCGCCCGATCTACTGATCCGGACGACTGCATAAGGCCCCTCCCGCCGACGGCGGGAGGGGCCTTATGCAGTCGTCAGAGGCCGCATTCGAAGGCCAGCACCACCGCCTGGACCCGGTCGCGGGCCCCGAGCTTGGCCATGATCCGGGAGACGTGCGTCTTCACCGTGGCCTCGCCGACGAACAGTTGGGCGGCGATCTCGGTGTTGGACAGGCCCCGCGCCACCAGCCGCCAGACATCGACCTCGCGTGGCGTCAGCCTGTCGGCGCCCGGAGGCAGGGCCGCCCGGGCCGGAGGGCGCCGGGTGTACGCCTCGATCAAGCGGCGCGTGACGGACGGAGCGAGCAGGGTGTCCCCGCGGACCGCGGCGCGTACGCCGGCCACGAGCTGATCGTCGGGAAGGTCCTTGACGAGGAAGCCGGCGGCTCCCGCGCGCAGTGCCTCGTAGACGTACTCGTCCAGGTCGAACGTGGTCAGCATGATCACCTGGACGTCGGGCATGGTGGCCAGGATTTCGCGGGTGGCGGCGAGCCCGTCGAGGCCGGGCATGCGGATGTCCATCAGCACGACGTCCGGCCGCAGGTCCCGGGCGAGCGCGACGGCCTCGTGCCCGCCCCGCGCCTGCCCGGCGACGTCGATGTCGGGCTCGGCCGACAGGATGGTGCGCAGCCCGGCCAGCACCAAGGGCTGGTCGTCGGCGAGCAGGACGCGGATCACGTTACTTCCTCCAAGGGGAACACGGCACGTACGTCGAAGCCGCCACCGGGCCGCGGGCCGGCCGCGAAGGTGCCGCCGCAGGCGGCGCTCCGCTCGGCCATGCCGCCGAGGCCGTGCCCGGCGGAGGTGGACAGCGCCGGCCGGTCGGCGGGCCGGGTGTTGCTCACGTGGACCGCCAGGGCCTGCTCGGTGCGTGTGATCCTGACACGCACGAACGCGCCGGGAGCGTGCCGGGCCGCGTTGGTCAAAGCTTCCTGGACGATCCGGTAGACGGCCGTGCCGACCGCACGCGGCAGCGGCGCGTGATGGAGGTCTGGGGCGATATCTGCGGTGAGGGCCCGCGTACCCGCGCCCAGGTCCACGTCCAGGGCCACCCGCAGGCCGCAGCCGCGCGCTCTGCCCGCGAGCGCGGGCAGGCCGCCGAGCCCGGCCGTGGCGGGGACGTCGGCGAGCGTGAGGGAGAGCAGCAGCGGGCGCAACTCGCCGAGCGCCTCCGCGAGCGTACGGCGCAACACGGCCACGTGTTCCGCGGCCAGGTCGGGCCGCGTCTCCCAGACCCGCCGTGCGGCGGCCGCCTGCAGGACGATGACGGTCATCATGTGCCCCGCGGCGTCGTGGAGGTCCCGGGCGAGGCGGGCGCGCTGTTCGCCGAGCGCGGCGGCCGTCTTCTTCCGGTTCTCCTCGGCGACGGCGATGGTGGCCCGCGCCCGCGCGGCCAGCGCCTCCGCGCCGCCGCGCAGCACGCGGCCCGCCGCCCAGCAGCCCACGATCACCGCGACCGCCCCGGACGCCTCCGGCGCCGTGATCGGCGCGGCGGGAGCCGCAAGGCCGAGACCCGCGCAACCGAGCAGGCACAGCGCGAGGCCGGCCAGCGCCCGGTGGATCGGGCAGGCCACGCCGAGAAGGAACGGCGCCACGACGAGGATCCCGCAGGGCGCGAGACCGTCGAAGGGATCAGGGCGCGCGGCGGCCGCCGTGTAGGCCAGTGTGACGGCCAGGCAGATCACGGCGCAGGTCAAGGGATGCCGCCTCACCCATGCCGTCGGCGCCGCGTCCCGCCATCGCGGGGCGACCAGGGTCCACCTGCCGGCGGGGCGCAGCCCGCTCCAGTCCGTGTCGGGCAGGTTCGCGGCGGCGAGCGCCTCCCGCACCTGCGTCCGCAGCTCCGCGACCTCGCGGATCGGCCGCCTGTCGTCGGCGCTCGGCGCGCGCAGCTCCCCAACCAGGGTACGCATGCGGGTCAGCAGGTCCCGGGCGATCCGTTCCAGCGCGGTGACGTCCGCCAGCCCCGCGACCGCCGCGTGCCGCCTGGTCTCCTCCAGGCCGCCGAGCAGGACCTTCAGGGCGGCGAAGGCCCGCCGCCGTTCGCGTGCGAGCTCCTCGGCGATCCGCTCGTCCCGGGCCGCCCGCAGCCGTTCGGTCCCCGCGTCCAGCCGCCGTCCGAGCCGGTCGCGCGCGCCCGCCACGCCTCCGACGACCCCCGGCGCCAGCACCAGCGACGCCACCAGGAAGAGGTCGGCGGAGGCGTGCGAATACCCCTGGGACGGCCCCAGGTACTGGGCGGTAGCCACCCCGGCCGTGGCCAGCGCCAGGCCCGCGACGAGCGGCCAGGTCGACGCGTACGCGCCGAGCGAGTACGTGGCCACCATGATGGCGAGGAACGCCGGAGCGGTGCTGGCCTGGGGCGAGGCGACGACCTCGGTCACGGTGACGAGGATCACGACGGCGACCGCCGTCGCCGGGCGGCGGCGCCGGTGGGCGAGGACCAGCAGGCCGCCCGCCGCGACCGTCGCGCCCACCCGGCCGCTGAGGGTCGCCGGGCCGTCCAGGGCCGCCGCCGCAGCCATGACCAGCGTGAGCACGGCCGCGAGCAGCAGGTCGCCGCCGACGGCCGTACCCCATCGGGAGAGCGGGAAGAGCCGGTCCATCGTCCGAAGATTAGGCCCCGCGCGCCTGCACGTCGTCCCACCACGGGCGGACTCCCGGCTCACACGGCGGGCGGACGGGATTTCCCCGCGTGGCCGGACGACCGGCGGCCCCTCGGTTTCTAGTGTCGTCGCCGACCGCCGGATCACCACCTCGAAGGGGAAAGCGATGACGACATCGGACACTCAGCTCCACACCGGACCCGCTCGCCTGCCGTACCGGTCGGCCCAGGCCGGCCTCGTCACGAGCGCGGCGGCGGCCGCCGCGCTCGCCCTGCTCGACCTGTTCACCTCCGTGCCGCAGCACGACCGGCTGGCCGACGCCGCCGACTACGCGTTCACCGCGGACGGGTTCCCGCTCGTCCTGGGGATGCTGGCCGCGGTCGCGGCGGTCCACTCGCTGCACGGCGGCCGCGACGGCCGGCTCGGCTCGGTGGCGCTCATCCTCACGACGGTCGGCATGGTCGGCTTCCTGCCTCCGCTCGCGGTGTCGCTCGTCAGCGGCGATGCGGAGTCGCTGGGCCCGGTCTACCTCCTGTCGATGCTCGTCTCGCTGATCGGGCTGGTGGTCTTCGCCGCCGGCCTGCTGCGCGCCCGGGTGCTGCGCTGGTGGGCCGGTCCGTCGCTGGCCATCGGCTGGGTGGTGGGCGGTCCCGTCGGGGAGGACGGCCCGCTCGGCTTCCGCGGCTCGGCGCTGCTGCTCGCCGCGGCCTGCCTCGCGGTGGCGTTCGCCGTGTCGCGGCGCCGCTCCGCCCTTGCCGCGGACAGCTGAGGCGCCGTCCCGGTCATCCGCCGTGCACGGGCTCACCGTCGAGGAACGTCATCGCGACCTTGGTGGTCCAGATGTCCTTCGGGTCGAGAGCGAACGGGTCGCGGTCGAGCACGACGAGGTCGGCCGGGCGGCCCTCCTCGATCACTCCGGCGGGGGAGCGGTTGATCCAGGCCGAGCCCTCGGTGTAGGCCGTCATGATGGTCCGCAGGTCGAGGCTCTGCTCGGGCAGGAACGGGGTCTGGGCCGTGGGGTACGTCGCGTGGACGGAGCCGCCGGGCTCGGTGCGGTTGACCGCCACGTGCATGGCCTCCAGGGGGTTGGCCGAGGAGACGGGCCAGTCCGAGCCCCCGGCGAACCGGGTGCCGTGCCGTACGAGGTCGGCGAAGGGATACTGCCAGGAGGACCGCTCCTCGCCGAGGAAGGGGATGCACAGCTCGTCCATCTGCAGGTGGTGGGTGGCCCACAGCGCCTGGAGGTTGGCCGTCACCCCGAGCTCGGCGAAGCGCGGTACGTCCTGCGGCGTGATGATCTGCACGTGTGCGATGTGGTGCCGGTTGGCGGGGTCGGTGCCGGTCAGCGCGTCGAGCGCCTCGCGTACGGCCCGCTCGCCGATGGCGTGGAAGTGCACCTGGAAGCCCAGGGCGTCGAGCTCCTTGACGTATCCGCCGAGCAGGGCCGGGTCGATGTACGACAGGCCGGTGCCGCCGCAGCGGCAGTAGGGCTCGATGACGGCGGCGGTGAAGTTCTCCGGGATGCCGTCCTGCATGATCTTGATCGAGGTCGCGCGGAACCGGTCCAGGCCCGCGGCGGACGCGCGCCGCTCCACCAGGCTCGGGATCTGCTCGGCGCCCTGCGCGCGGTCCCACCACAGGGCGCCGACCACGCGCGCCTTCAGCCGCCCTGAGGAGGCCGCGGAGATGTAGGTGGGCAGCTGGTCGTCCGACCCGGCGTACGACCCGACGATGGCGTCCTGCCAGCCGGTGACGCCCAGCGAGAACAGGTGGGCCTGCGCGTCCATCAGGGCGGCGTCGACGTCGGCCGGGGTGGGGCGGGGGGTGAGCAGGCCGACGAGGTCCATGGCGCCCTCGTGCAGCACGCCGCTCGGCGTGCCGTCCGGGTCGCGCTCGATGCGGCCGTCCGCGGGGTCGGGGGTGTCCTTGGTGAGGCCGGCGAGCTCCAGGGCCCGCGTGTTGACCCAGGCGGCGTGGTGGTCGCGCTGCACGAAGTACGCAGGACGGTCGAGGAAGTCGAGCTGCGACCGGTGGGGGAGGCCCCCGGGGAAGGCGGACATGTCCCAGCCGCCGCCGTCGATCCACGCCTTGTCCGGATGTTTCGTGGCATAGTCGGCGATCTTCGTGGTGTAGGCGTCGAGCCCGTACACCTCGGCCAGGTCGCACTTGGCCCGCTCAAGCCCGGCCTGCACGGGGTGGATGTGGGCGTCGGTGAACCCCGGCGTCAGCAGGCCGCCGGCGAGGTCCACCGGCTCGGCGTCCGGCGCCAGCCGTACGAGGTCGGACTCGGCGCCGACGGCGGCGACGACGCCGTCGCGGACGAGGACCGCCTCGGCGAACCCGCCGGGGACGAAGACGCGGCCGCCGCGGAACAGGAGGGAGGAGCTCACAAATAAGCCTTTCAGTGCCCGGTGATCTTGTCGGCGATCCTGGCCAGTACGGACGTCCTGGTCATGCCCCTGCGTTCGCGGGCGTCGGCCAGGCGGTAGAGACGGTACATCGAGTGGACGCCGAGCCAGCGCAGGGGCTCAGGCTCCCAGGCGCGCACCCGCCGGTCCACCCACGGCATCCGGATCAGGTCGGTGTCGCGGCGCAGCACCAGGTCGCACAGCGTGCGCCCGGCGAGGTTGGTGGTGGTCACGCCGTGACCGGTGTAGCCGCCCGCCCAGCCGAGGCCGGTCGCCCGGTCCACGTGCACGGCCGAGCACCAGTCGCGCGGCACGCCGAGCACGCCCGACCAGGCGTGTTCCACCCGCGATCCGGCGACGGCCGGGAAGAAGGAGACCAGCAGGTCCCACAGGGCGTCCACGGTCCAGTCGTGCGTGTGCCCCCGCTCGTCGACCCTCGACCCGTACAGGTAGGGCCTGCCGCGCCCGCCGAAGGCGATGCGGTCGTCGGCCGTCCGCTGGGCGTACATGTAGTAGTGCGCCATGTCGCCGAGCAGCTCGCGGCCCTGCCAGCCGAGCTCCGCCCAGAGCTCCTCGGGCAGCGGCTCCGTGACGATCATGGAGCTGTTCATGGGCAGCCAGTCGCGGTGGTGACCGGCGATGGTGGCGGTGAACCCCTCGGTGCAGCGCAGCACGTGGTCCGCCCGCACGGTGCCGTACGGCGTGACCGCCCGGCCCGGTGCGATCTCGGTGACGGGGGTCCGTTCGTAGATCTCGACGCCCAGGTCCCGTACGGCCCGCGCCAGGCCCCGGACGAGCTTGGCCGGCTGGATCCTGGCGCAGTGCGGGCTCCAGGTGGCTCCGGTGGCTCCCGCGATCCGCAGCCGGTCGTTCATCTCGTCACTGGTCAGCAGCCGGACGTCGCCGGCGTCCCAGCCCCAGGCGCGCTGGCTCGTCAGCTCCTCGCGCAGCCGCAGGCCCTGCGCCGGGCCGCGGGCGACGGTGAGCAGGCCGCCCTTGACGATGTCGGCGTCGATGCCCTCCTCGCGGGCGACGCGGATGACCTCGTCGATCGCCTCGAACATCGCGCGTTGCAGCCGCCGGGCTCCGTCCCGTCCGTGGGTCTTCGCGTACCGCTCGGGGGAACCGGCCAGCGCGCCGGTCAGCCAGCCGCCGTTGCGTCCCGACGCGCCGAACCCGGCGAACTCCTTCTCCAGCACGACGACGCGCAGTGACGGATCGGCCTTCTTCAGGTAGTAGGCGGTCCACAGTCCCGTGTAGCCCGCGCCGACCACGGCCACGTCGGCCTGCAGGTCGCCGCCCAGGGGCTGTCCGGGCGTGGGCACCCCCGGGGACCGATACCAGAAGGACACCTCACCGTTGACGAAGCCGGGAGACAGGGGAGCGGTCATGGTGCACATCCTGCTATATCCGTGCTGATCTCGCTATTCGACGACGGATGCCGTGGAGATTCAGCGGAACACATGCGGATAACCGTAGCCGTAACGTGGCACACCGACAGGAAACGATCGGCTCACCGCTGTGTAGCAAAGGTGTAACAGCGCTCCGGCACCCTGAAGACCAGCGCAACGGAGGGGAGCGGGTAGCGATGGGGTTCTTCCGGATCCGTACGACCGTGGACGAGCGGCCCGGGCGGCTGGCGTCGCTGGCGACGGCCCTGGCCGACAAGGGCGGCAACATCCTCGGCCTCTCGGTGCAGCCCGACACGGACGGCACGGTCGACGAGTTCGTCACGGACATCCCCGCCTCCCCTGAGGCCGTACGCGAGGCGCTGGAGGCCGCGGGCGGGCGGCGGGTGCGGATCGTGCCCGCCACCGCGCACGAACTGACCGACGAGCCGACGCGTACGCTGCTGCTCGCCGCCCGGCTGCGCACGGCCCCCTGGCGCCTGCCGGAGATCCTGGGCGAGCTGCTGCGCGCCGACGACGCCCGCTGGGTGTACGGCGCGAGCGCCGCGCTCGGGCGCAACGAGGACGGCGACCGGGACGAGGGGGAGGCTGTCGAACTGCCCGACCCGACGCTGCTCGTGGTGCCCGTGGCGCCCCGGCGGTCGATCCGGCTGCGCCGCTCCGGGCTCCCGTTCACCCTGACCGAGGCGGCCCGCGCCGCCGCGATGGTGAGGCTGGCACAGCCGCCGGTGGAACCGTCCGCGGCCGAGGGGCCGGTGCGGCTCGCCGACGGGGCGGAGGTGCAGGTCAAGCCGCTGACCTCGCTCTACCGCGAGGCGCTGCGCGACCTGCACGAGCGCTGCTCGCCCGAGACGCGCAGGTTCCGCTACTTCACCGCCAACCCCACCCTGCCGCCGCGTACGTTCGACCGGTTGTGCGACCGGTCCCGCGGCCAGTCGCTCGTCGCGGGCCACGACGGCCAGGTCGTGGCGCTCGCGTCGTTGATGTTCACCGCGGACCCGGGCATCGCCGAGATCGCCTTCCTCGTGGAGGACCGCTGGCAGGGCAGGGGGCTCGGCGGACGGCTGGCCCGCATGCTCCTCGCCCAGGCCAGGGACCTCGGCTTCGCCGAGGTGCGGGCGACCCTCCTCTATGACAACACGCGCATGCGCAGGCTCTTGAGCTCCCTCGGCGCGACGCTCACCCACACCGAGGATCCCGGTGTGATGGAGGCGCGTATCGCCGTGGGCGTGATGGCGACGGCAACCCCGAGCTGACGCCTCACGGGTGGTCCTCCTGGTCCGGCGTAGCTCAGGGCGCCGGACCAGGACGGATCGTCTTGGTCTGTCACCGCCGCCCGCCGAACTCCCAGTCGTGCACCTCGATGGCGGCATACCGGTCCCGCGTCAGGACGGCGCGTGCCGCGTCCGCGTCCGGCGCCCGGACCAGCGCCGCCGTACCGAGCCAGGCGGCGCCGTCGTCGGACAGCAGCGGCCCGTACGCGATCAGTTCGTCCCGGCCGGACGGCGGGACGAGGTCGGCGGCCTCCCCGGAGCCCAGGCCCAGCACCAGATATCGGTTGCCGCCGTCCCGGCCGCCGGGGAAGTCCCACATGGTGCGCCCGAGCACGTTGCGCCACCGCCGTATCATCACGTCCCGATACACACCGGCCTGATAGTTGGGCTCGTCGAAGGCGAACGCACGCGCGGCGGCGGGATCGGGAAGGTCGGCGATGTGCACACTGCCGGTGGCGACGTCGCTGACGCGGTCGAAGGTCGGGCCACGGGCGATCAGCTCCGCGTCGAAGCGGTCCATGTAGGACCAGTGAGCTTCCACCAGCTCCTCGCGCAGCGCCCCGGAGCCGGGCCGATCGCGGTGATAACAGAAGAACTCCATGCGACCCGTGCCTACCACAGGGGAACGTCAGGGGGTAGACGTGGTCTGTGGACTTCGACGAGGCGGCCGACCGGCTCTACGGCATGGTGCCCGAGGAGTTCACCGCGGCCCGCGACGCGCTGGCCAAGGAAGCGAAGGCGGCGGGGGACGCCGCCCTGGCCAAGCGGATCAGGGCGCTGCGCAAACCCACCGTCGTGGCCTGGGCGGTCAACCGGACGGCCCGGGAGCGGAGCCAGGAGCTCGGCCGCCTGCTCGACCTCGGACGGCGGCTGCGGGACGCCTGGCGGACCCAGGACGCCGATGCCCTGGCCGAGGTGGGCCGTGAACGGGCCTCGCTCGTCGCCCGTCTCGTCCGCGCCGTACGCGAGGAGGCCGAGGCGGCCGGGCATCCGCTGGCTCCGGCGGCCGACCTGGAGATCGAGCAGACCCTCGACGCGGCCGTGGTGGACGAGGAGGCGGCCGAACAGGTGCGCCGGGGCCGGCTGACCCGCCCCCTGAGCTACAGCGGCTTCACTCCCGCACCCGTCGTACGGCCCGCCCCCGAACCGGCCGCCCGCGCGAAGCCCACACCGAAGGCCGGACGCGACGAAGCGGAGCGGGAGCGGCGGGAAGCCGAGCATGAGCGCCGCGTCAAGAGCCTGGAGGAGGCCCTCGCCGAGGCCGAGCGGGCCGCGCGGGAGGCGGAGCGGGGCCGCGCCGACTGGGCGGCCGAACGGACGGAGGCCGAACGCGAGCACGAGCGGCGCACGGCCAAGGTCGAGGCGCTCACGGACAAGCTGGCCAGGGCCAAGGAGAAGCTGAAGTCGGCCGATCACCGGCTGGAGGTCGCCCGCCGCGAGGAGACGAACGCCGAACGCGCCGCCCGGTCGGCCCGCCGGCGCGCCGACCAGGCCCGCGCCGCCCTTGACGAGACCCGATAGGAACGGCCGGGCGCGGGCATCATGCCCGCGCCCGGCCGTCCTGCTGTGAACTCAGGGGGAGGCGATCCGCCCCAACGACGGCGGGATCTTGTGCGCGGCGGCGCGGTCGAGCAGGAACAGCGTGCGCTGCCGCCCGCGCGCGCCGGCGGCCGGCACCTGGAACGGTCCGGCGTCGGACAGCGCCATCCTGACCGCCTGCGCCTTCTCCTCGCCCGCCGCGATGATCCAGGTCTCCCTGGCGGCCCGCAGGGCGGGGAACGTCAGCGTCACCCGGGTCGGCGGCGGCTTGGGGGAGCCGTGCACGGCCACGACCGGCCGCTCCTCCTCGTAGACGGCCGGCTGGCCGGGGAAAAGCGAGGCCACGTGGCCGTCGGGCCCCATGCCGAGCAGCAGCACGTCGAACGAGGGAACCGGCCCGTGGTCCTCCGGCCTGGCCGCCTTGGCCAGCTCCTCCGCGTACGCGTCGGCGGCCTCCTCGGCGGTCATCCCCGAGTCGGGGCCGGGCACCGGGTGCACCCGGGCCGGGTCCACGTCGACGTGGTCGAGCAGGGCCTGACGTGCCCCGGTCTCGTTGCGCTCGGGATGACCGGCCGGCAGGAACCGCTCGTCGCCCCACCAGATGTCCAGCGCCCGCCAGTCGATGGCGTCGCGCGCCGCCGTGCCCGTGAGGGCGGCCAGCGTCGCGATGCCCACGGTGCCGCCGGTCAGCACCAGGTGCGCCGAGCCGCGGGCCGCCTGTGTGTCCACCAGCCGCGTGATGAGGCGGGCGGCCACGGCCTGGGCCAGCAGTTCGGCGTCACGGTGGACGATGACGGTGGGAACGGCGGTCACGACCCTCCCCGCCCCTTCATCTCCGCCAGGCGGTGGATCGCGTCGGCGTAGATCTCGTCGGGGTCGAGCCGGCGCAGTTCCTCTGCCAGCAGTTCCGAGGTCGGCCTGCGGGCCAGGGCGACCCGCCGGTCGGGGTGCCCGGGCCGCGACAGGGTGGCGAGCCGGGCGTCGGTCCTGCTCAACGTCAGCTCGCCGCCCTCTACGGACAGCCGCACACCGGTCAGGCCGGGGCCGGCGGTGTCGGCGATCTCGATCGGGACACCCAGCCGGTCGCACAGCCAGGCGGCCAGCAGCGACGCGCTGGGGTTGCCCCGCGCGGCCTCCACCACACCCCCGGTGACCCTCCCCACGGGCTGGTCGAAGGCGGCGGCCAGCAGGCTGCGCCACGGCGTGAGCCGGGTCCAGGCCAGGTCGGTGTCGCCGGGGACGTAGCTGGCGGCCCGCGAGGAGATCGCGGCGACCGCGTCCGGGGCCGACTTGGCGTCCAATATCCGGCGGCTGCCCAGATGCCCGATCGGGTCCTTGGCGGGAACCTCCGGGCAGTCGCCCGGCCACCACACCACCACCGGCGTGTCGGTGAGCAGCAGCGGCATGATCACCGAGTCGCCGTGCTCGGTCAGCTCGCCGTACAGCCGCAGCAGCACGACCTCACCCGGCGCCGACTCGCCCACGCGGATCTCCGCGTCCAGCCGGTTGGGCTCGGCCGGGTCGCGGTTGATCACGATCAGGATGCGCGAGGGGTGCTGGCGCGCCGCCTCGGTGGCCGCGCGCAGGGCGTCGTACTGACCCGCCTCGTCCACCACCACGACGAGGGTCAGCACCATGCCGACGGCGGGCGCGCCCATCTGGTGCCGCAGGCGGGTGAGCGTCGAAGAGATCTTCGACGCGGTCGTCTCGGTCAGGTTGAAGGTCGTCACACCGCTCTCCGCTCGTTCCACCCCGGACGCGGCGCGCCGGCAGCCGCGCTCACAGCCGCCTCCAGGCGCGTCCGTCCCTGGCCAGCATGGCGTCGGCCGAGGCGGGACCCCAGGAGCCGGACGGATACCCCTCGGGCCGGCCATGGGAGGCCCAGAACTCCTCGATCGGGTCGAGGATCATCCATGACAGCTCCACCTCCCGCTGGTGCGGGAACAGCGGCGGATCGCCGATGAGCACGTCGAGCAGCAGCCGTTCGTACGCCTCCGGGGAGGACTCCATGAACGACTCGCCGTAGGCGAAGTCCATGTTGACGTCCCTGACCTCCATGGCCGTGCCCGGCACCTTGGAGCCGAAGCGCACCGTGATGCCCTCGTCCGGCTGGACGCGGATGACCAGCGCGTTGTGCCCGAGGATCTCGGTGTCGTCCTTGCTGAACGGCAGGTGCGGCGCCTTCTGGAAGACGACGGCCACCTCGGTCATCCGCCGGCTGAGCCGCTTGCCCGTACGCAGGTAGAACGGCACTCCGGCCCACCGGCGGTTGGCCACCTCCAGCTTCACCGCGGCGTACGTCTCGGTTGTGGAGTCGGGGGAGATGCCCTGCTCCTCCAGGTAGCCGACGACGGGCTCGCCGCCCTGCCAGCCCCGCGTGTACTGGCCGCGGGCGGTGCCGGTGGCCAGGTCGGCGGGCAGCTTGACGGCCCGCAGCACCTTCTCCTTCTCCCGGCGCAGCGCGTCGGCGTCGAAGGACGTGGGGTCCTCCATCGCGACCAGCGCGAGGAGCTGGAGCAGGTGGTTCTGGATCACGTCACGGGCCGCGCCGATGCCGTCGTAGTAGCCGGCCCGGCCGCCGATGCCGATGTCCTCGGCCATCGTGATCTGGACGTGGTCGACGTAGCCGCGGTTCCAGATCGGCTCGTACAGCGTGTTGGCGAAGCGGAGCGCCAGGATGTTCTGGACGGTCTCCTTGCCGAGGTAGTGGTCGATCCGGAAGACCGAGCTCTCGGGGAACACCGCGCTGGTGATCGCGTTGAGCTCCTGGGCGCTCTTCAGGTCGTGCCCGAACGGCTTCTCGATGACGACCCGGCGCCAGGAGCCCTTGGGGGCCTTGGCCAGGTTCGTCCGCTTGAGCTGCTGGATCACGAGGGGGAAGAACTTCGGCGGGACCGAGAGGTAGAAGGCGTAGTTGCCGCCGGTGCCCCGGGTCTCGTCGATCTCCTTCAGCATCATGGCGAGGACGTCGAAGGCGCCGTCGTCGCCGAACTCACCGGGGCAGAAGTGGATGCCCTCGCTGAGCTGCTTCCAGACCTCCTCGCGGAACGGCGTCCGCGCGTGCTCCTTGACCGCCTCGTACGTGACCTGGGCGAAGTCCTCGTGCGCCCAGTCGCGGCGGGCGAAACCGACCAGGGAGAAGCCCGGGGGCAGCAGCCCCCGGTTCCCCAGGTCGTAGATCGCCGGCAGCAGCTTGCGCTTGGCGAGGTCGCCGGTGACCCCGAACAGCACGAGCACGCACGGCCCGGCGACCCGCGGCAGCCGCCGGTCGCGCGGGTCGCGCAGCGGGTTGGCCGCCATGGTCGCCTCGGTGGTCCCGGTCGTGGCGGCCTGAGCGGCGGCCAGGACCGCCCGCTCGGCGCTGGTCAGATCGTCCCCCTGCACGGCCTCCGGCGCGGCGCTGCTGGGCGCGTCCGGCGCCTGCCGGGCGTCGTCGGCGGGGGCCTGCGGCTCCTGTTGCTCCGTCATGTGTCCTCCCTGCGGACGGGCCCTTCGCCTGTAACGCATCGCATGGTCAGAGCTCCTCGGCCACGGAGAGCAGGTGCCTGACCCCGGCGACGCGATCGGTGAGGTGCAGGCGCACGGCCGGCCTGCCCCGGGACGTCAGGGCGCCCAGGTCGCCCAGCGCCTGCGCGAGCTGCAGCCTGCCCAGCGTGTAGGGCTTGCCGGGGACCTCGACGTCCTCGGTCACCGCGCCCGTGATCTGCAGGAACACGCCCGTCGCGGGCCCGCCCTTGTGGTACTGCCCAGTGGAGTGCAGGAAACGCGGGCCCCAGCCGAACGTGACCACGTGGTCGGTGCGGTAGTCGAGCAGCGCCCGCAGCGTCGCGACGTCGGCGCTCGCCCAGGTCTCGGTCATCTCCTCGAAGGACGCCTCGCCGACGACCGCCGCGTCGAACGCGGCCTCGCGGTCGAGGTACGCCATGATCGCCAGGTAGCCGCGCTCGGGGATCGCGCGCAGCAGCCAGGTGAGGACGTCGGCCAGGTCCTTCAGGTCGCCCGGCAGGTCGCCGTACACCTCGACCGGGCCGTCGGCGAGCACCGGGGTGCCGGTCGGCAGCGGGCCGTCCCCGGCCTCCTGCAGGATCCGGGTGGTGTTCTCCTTCGACTCGGCGACGTTCGGCTGGTCGAACGGGTTGATCCCGAGCACCCGGCCCGCGATCGCCGTGGCGTACTCCCAGACGAGGAACTGCGCGCCGAGCGGGCCGTCGACGGTGGTGCCGCTGTCGGGCCCGATCGTGATGAGGAACTGGTCGTCCGCCTCCGCGGCCTCGGCGCCGACGACGGGCAGGATGCCCTTGCCCTCCTTGCCGGTCGACTCGGCGATGAGCTGCTCGATCCAGTCGGGCAGGCCCGTGATGTCGGACGGCGCGTCGCGCAGGATCAGCTTGTCGCGTCCCTGCAGCGCCTGCGCGCCGAGCAGCGCGCCGAGATCCAGGCCCGGGTTGCCCTCGTCCTGCGACAGCAGCGGCGCCACCGCGGCGGCGTCGTCGAGCAGCTTGGTCACGTCGGCGCCCGCCAGGGCGCTCGGGACCAGGCCGAACGCGGTGAGCGCGCTGTAGCGGCCGCCCACGTTCGGGTCGGCGAGCACCACCGGATATCCGGCCTCGATGGCCGTACGCTCCAGCGGGGAGCCGGGGTCGGTGACGACCACGATCCGCTCGGCCGGGTCGATCCCCGCGTCGCGGAACGCCTTCTCGTAGATGCGCCGGTGGCTGTCGGTCTCGATCGTGCCGCCGCTCTTGCTCGACACCACCACGATCGTGCGGTCGAGCCGGTCGGTGAGCGCGCGCCGCACCTGGTGCGGGTCGGTCGTGTCGAGGACGGTCAGCGGCACGTCCTCGGTGGCGCAGATCACCTCGGGAGCGAGGGAGGAGCCGCCCATGCCGGCGAGCACCACGTGGTCAAGGCCCTCGGCGCGGGCCCGCTCCACCAGCTTGGCGATCTCCGGCAGCAGCGCCCGGCTGGTCTGGTGCAGCTTGAGCCAGCCCAGCCGGATCGCGGCCTCCGACTGCGCCTGCGGACCCCAGAGGGTGGGGTCGCCGGCGGCGAGGGCCGCGGGCACCCCCTCGGCCACGAGCTTTTCCTTGACCGCCTGGACGGCGTCCGCCTCGTCGCCGAGGGTCACCTCGATTGTCATCTCTAGCTCAGGCCTTCCGCAGCTCGCCGTCGACGGTTTCGAGAAGCTCGTTCCAGGACGTCTCGAACTTCTCGACGCCCTCCTCCTCCAGCACGCGGACGACGTCGTCGTAGTCGATGCCGACCTGCTTCAGCGAGGCCATGACGTCCCACGCCTGCTGGTAGAAGGGGCGGATCGTGTCGCCCGAGATCCGGCCGTGGTCGGCCGTCGCGTCCAGGGTCTTCTCCGGCATGGTGTTGACGACCCCGGCCGTGACCAGCTGCTCCACGTACAGCGTGTCGGGGTAGTCGGGGTTCTTCACGCCGGTGGAGGCCCACAGCGGGCGCTGCGGGTGCGCGCCGGCGGCGCGCAGCGCCTGCCAGCGCGGCGAGTTCATGACCTCCTCGTACGCGGCGAACGCCAGGCGGGCGTTGGCGACGCCGGCCTTGCCCTTCAGCGCGAGGGCCTCCGGCGTGCCGATCTTGTCGAGGCGCTTGTCGATCTCGGTGTCGACGCGGCTGACGAAGAACGACGCGACCGACTCGATCGTGGCCAGGTTGAGGCCGTTGGCCTTCGCCTTCTCCAGCCCGCTCAGCCAGGCGTCCATCACCTGGCGGTAGCGCTCCAGCGAGAAGATCAGCGTGACGTTGACGCTGATGCCCTCGGAGATGGCCTGGGTGATCGCCGGCAGGCCCTCGACGGTCGCCGGGATCTTGATGTGCACGTTGGGCCGGTCGACCAGCCACCACAGCGCGCGGGCCTCGGCGATCGTCGCCTCGGTCTTGCGGGCCAGGCGCGGGTCCACCTCGATCGACACGCGCCCGTCGACGCCGTGGGTGGCGTCGAAGACCGGCCGCAGCACGTCGGCCGCCCAGCGGATGTCGAACGTGGTGATCGCCCGCACGGCCTCCTCGACCGACACGCCGCGGATGGCGAGGTCGCGCAGTTGCGCGTCGTAGGCGTCGCCCTTGCTCAGCGCGGAGGCGAAGATCGTGGGGTTGGACGTGACTCCCGTCACGTACTTGTCGCGGATCAGGGCGGCGAGGTTGCCGGAGCGCAGCCGCTCCCGGCTGATGTCGTCGAGCCAGATGGAGACTCCGGCGTCCGTCAGCCGCTTCAGATTCTCATTCATCCTTCGTCCCTCAGTTTCCGGTCGTCTCGCCCTTGTCGGCGCCCGTCTTGGCCAGGCTGGCCTTGGCGGCGGCGACGACGCGGTCGGCGGTGAGGCCGAACTGCTCGTAGATCGTCTTGTACGGCGCGGACGCGCCGAAGTGCTCGAGCCCCAGGACCTCGCCCGCATCTCCCACGAACTCGCGCCAGCCCATCGTGATTCCCGCCTCGACCGCGACCCGGGCCTTGACGGCGGGGGGCAGCACGATCTGCTTGTAGGCGGCGTCCTGCTCCCGGAACCACTCCACGCACGGCATCGAGACCACGCGGGTCGGAATGCCCTGCGACTCCAGGATCGTGCGGGCCTCGACGGCGAGCTGGACCTCGCTGCCGGTGCCGATGATCACGACCGCGGGCTGGCCGTTGGACGCGTCCTGCAGGACGTAGCCGCCCCGCGCGACGGCGTCCGGGTCGCCCGTGCCGTCGAGGGTGGGGACGTTCTGCCGGGTCAGGGCGAGGCCCGCCGGGCGGTCGTTGTGCTCAAGGACGGTCTTCCACGCGGCCGCCGTCTCGTTGGCGTCGGCCGGGCGGACGACGTCCAGGCCGGGGATCGCGCGCAGCGCCCACAGGTGCTCGATCGGCTGGTGGGTCGGGCCGTCCTCGCCGAGACCGATCGAGTCGTGCGTCCAGACGTAGGTCACCGGCAGTTTCATCAGCGCGGCGAGCCGCACCGACGGGCGCATGTAGTCGCTGAACACCAGGAAGGTGCCGCCGTAGGGGCGGGTGCCGTTGTGCAGCGCGATGCCGTTCAGGATCGCGCCCATGCCGTGCTCGCGGATGCCGAAGTGCAGCGTGCGGCCGTACCGGTTGCCGGGGAACTCCCTGGTCTGGTACTCGTCCGGAATGAAGGACGGCTCGCCCTTCATCGTGGTGTTGTTGGACTCCGCGAGGTCGGCCGAGCCGCCCCACAGCTCCGGCAGCACCGGCGCGAGCGCGTTCAGCACCTCGCCGGACGCCTTGCGGGTGGCGACCTGCGAGCCGATCTCGAACGACGGCAGCGCCTTGTCCCAGCCCTCCGGCAGCTTGCGCTTGGAGATCCGGTCGAACAGCTCCGCCCGCTCGGGGTTGGCCTCGCGCCAGCTCTGGTAGCCCTTGTTCCACTCGGCGCGCAGGGCCCGGCCGCGCTGGACGACCTCACGCGCGTGGCCGAGCACCTCGGCGGGGACGTCGAAGCTCTTGCCGGGGTCCATGCCGAGGACGCGCTTGGTCGCGGCGACCTCGTCGGCGCCCAGGGCCGAGCCGTGGATCTTGCCGGTGTTCTGCTTGTTCGGCGCCGGCCAGCCGATGATCGTGCGGAGCTTGATGAAGGTCGGCCGCTCGGTCTCGGCGCGGGCCGCCTCGAGCGCGGCGTACAGCTCCTGGACGTCTTCCTTGTACTCGCCCGTCTTGGTCCAGTCGACCTCCAGGACGTGCCAGCCGTACGCCTCGTAGCGCTTGGCGATGTCCTCGGACAGGGCGATCTGGGTGTCGTCCTCGATGGAGATGTGGTTGGAGTCGAAGATCACGGCCAGGTTGCCGAGCTTCTGGTGACCCGCGATGGCGCTGACCTCGTGGCTGATGCCCTCCTCGAGGTCGCCCTCTGAGGCGAAGCACCAGATCATGTGGTCGAACGGCGAGGCGCCGGGCGCGGCGTCCGGGTCGAACAGGCCGCGCTCGCGGCGGGCCGCCATGGCCATGCCGACCGCGTTGCCGACGCCCTGGCCGAGCGGACCGGTCGTGGTCTCCACGCCGGCCGTGTGCCCGTACTCGGGGTGGCCCGGGGTGAGGCTGCCCCACTGCCGGAGCGCCTTGAGGTCGTCCAGGGTCAGGCCGTAGCCGGACAGGTAGAGCTGAATGTAGAGCGTCAGGCTCGAATGCCCGCAGGAAAGGACGAACCTGTCTCGTCCCACCCACTTGGGATCCGAGGGGTCATGACGCAGGACCCGCTGGAAAAGGAGGTAGGCAGCGGGGGCGAGGCTCATCGCGGTGCCGGGGTGACCCGAGCCCGCTTTCTCCACGGCGTCCATCGCCAGGGCTCGCACGACGTCGACCGCCTGCCGGTCAAGATCACTCCACTCAAGGCTTGCGCTGCTCAACTGCTCGATCCCCTCTTGTTTTCGCGCCGGTTCTGGCATTTCCCGCCCACAGGGGACCCTAACGGGTTCCTCGTAATACCGTTTGGTAGCCACCTCGGTAACGGCACCCGCGGCTTCGGCCCCGGTTCGGGGACCACCTGCGGTGGCGACTACAGTGATTGACCAAGTGCCGGCTGCCGCCCGGAGACAGGCTGCCCGGAGATCCGCCCTAATCAGAGGTTACGCGTTGACCCCGCACGTGTTGGAAGCGCCTTGACGGTCCTGACGAACAAGCAGACGGTGACCCCGCTCGGGTCCACCGCGACGGCCACGGCTCCCCGCTCCATCGGGGCGCTCGTGAAGGCCTACGTGGCGCTCACCAAGCCCCGGATCATCGAGCTGCTGCTGATCACGACCCTGCCGGTCATGTTCCTCGCGGCGCATGGCCTGCCCGACCTGTGGACCGCCACCGCCACCATGGTGTTCGGCACCCTGTCGGCGGGCAGCGCGAACGTCCTGAACTGCTACATCGACCGCGACATCGACCGGACGATGCGGCGCACCCGCAGGCGTCCGCTCGCCAAGCACGACGTGTCGCCGGCGGGCGCGCTGGTCTTCGGTGTGATTCTCGGCACTCTTTCCACGCTCGGGCTCGCCCTCACGGTCAACGGGCTGGCCGCGGTGCTGTCGCTGGGCGCGATCCTGTTCTACGTCTTCGTCTACTCGCTGGTGCTCAAGCGGCGTACGTCGCAGAACATCGTGTGGGGCGGCATCGCCGGCTGCATGCCGGTGCTGATCGGCTGGGCCGGCATCACCGGCACGCTGTCGTGGGCCCCGGTCGTGCTGTTCGGCGTGGTGTTCTTCTGGACGCCGCCGCACACCTGGACGCTCGCCATGCGCTACCGCGAGGACTACGCGGCGGCCGACGTGCCCATGCTCCCGGTGGTCACCACCGAGCGCCGCGTCGTCCAGCAGGTCGTCGCCTACACCTGGGCCACCGTGCTGTGCTCGCTGCTGCTGTGGCCGATCGCCGGCACCTCCCTGCTCTACCCGGCGGCGGCGCTCGCGCTCGGCGCGGTCTGCCTGGTGGAGGTCTACCGCCTGCTCGGCCGGGTGAACGCCGGCAAGACCGGCGTCGACCTGCGCCCGATGCGGTTCTTCCACTGGTCGAACATTTACCTGGCGCTGCTGTTCCTCGCCGTCGCGATCGACTCCCTGGTCGCCTGATCCACTCAGAAGGTCCCGTCCGAGAGGAGTTCGGACGGGACCTTTTCTTCGTATCGATTTCCGGTGCGGCGCGGCCGGGCGTGTCCGGTCAGATGGTGATGACGACCTTGCCGAACGCCTTACCCGAGGCGTAATGGCGATAGGCGTCGTGGGCCTGCTCGAAGGGGAACGCGCGGTCGATGACCGGGCGAAGGCCGTTGACCTCGATGGCTCGGTTCATGGCGAGGAACTGGGCGCGGCTGCCGACCGCGACGGCGCGCACGGTGGCGCCGGAGGCGAAGAGCGTGCGCGTGTCGACCGGGAGCGCGGTGCCGGAGACGAAGCCCACGCACGCGACGTGGCCTGCCATCGCCACCGCCTTGAGGGACTGTTCCAGCAGGCCGGCGACGTCGATGACGCGGTCGGCGCCCCGTCCGCCGGTGAGTTCCCTGACCCTCGCCGGCCAGTCGGGGACGGCCCGGTAGTCGATGACCTCGTCCGCGCCGAGATCGCGCAGGCGGGCCGCCTTCCCGGGCCCGCTGGTGGTGGCGATCACCCGGGCGCCGAGCGTCTTGGCGAACTGCAGGGCGAACAGCGACACCCCGCCCGATCCCTGCGTCACCACGGTCTGGCCCGGACGCAGACCGTCCGCGCCGGTCACCGCGTTCCAGGCGGTGACCGCGGCGCACGGGAGCGTCGCCGCCTCCTCGTAGGACAGGTGAGCGGGGGCCGGCACCAGGGCCTCCTGGTCGACCACCGCGCGTTCGGTGAGCATGCCGTCCAGCGAGCCGCCGCGCTGCGGCAGGTGCTCGATGCCGAACGGGCCGTCCTGCCAGCTCGGGAAGAGGGTGGCGGCGACTCGTTCGCCGATCCGCCGGGAGTCGACCCCGGGTCCGACCGACACGATGTCGCCGGCCCCGTCGGATATCGGAACCACGTCCGGCTTCACCGGCAGGACGTAGTCGCCGCGGGCGATCATCAGTTCCCGGAAGCTCAGAGACGCGGCGCGTACGGCGACGACGACCTGACCGGCGCCGGGGACCGGGTCGGGGTGGTCTCTGATCGTCAGGCCCGAGAGCCCGGCGCCGCTGTCGAGGTGGTAGCTGCGCACGTCAGACCCGGGCCTCGGAGTCGGTGGCGAGCGGGACGGGGTCGGGGTCGTGGTGGACGAACGCGTGGTTGAAGCGGTCGATGACCTCGGCCGTGGACGATTGCGGCACTTCGGGCTCCTGAAGGAGAGATAGAACGTTCGGTCTAATCTTTATATCGACCGATCGATCTACTCGTCAACGGGGAGGCCCGCGGCAGCCTCCCGGCGACGCCGTGCGCCGGGTGGGGGAAGACGGCGAGGGAAGAGGGCCGTTCGTGACGTGCCGGAGCGTCAGGCGCGGTAGGTGCGGCGGACGTTGTCGTCGGGGACGGGCAGGCGCTCGGCGGCGGGTCCTTCGGCGAAGCCCTTGAGCAGGTTGCTCGTCGTGGCCGTGACGAAGGCCCGCGTACGCGCGTCGATGCCGTGCGCCCGCGGCAGGTCGCGGGTGCGTGCCATGAGCGTCTCGGCCCACCGCATGGTGCCCGAGGCGAACACCCCGGCCCCGCTCTCGGCCGTGTAGTAGGCGGCGTCGGAGAAACTGGGCCGCCCCACGCAGGTCACCGGCGAGTGGGCGAGGATCTGCAGCGGCCTGGGCGTCGGCACGTCCGTGTTCACCCGGTCGTACTCCACGCCCACGAGGTGGGGGAACGCGTCGCCGCGGCGCACACCGGTGCCCGCGAAGATCCAGTGGCGGGGCTCGTGCACGACGAACGGCGCGTCCACCGGATAGCCGTCGTAGTAGACCCCGATGAGCGACGACTCGGGATCGGCCTTCGGCGCCGCCCGGAAGTCGGTCGTCGCCACCGCCGGACGGGTGCGGACCAGCGGGTCGCGGTCCACCGCGGTCTTGTAGCAGACCACCGTCCGGCCCTCGTCCTCCAGCCGGACGCGGCGGTAGCAGGTGTTGGCGCCCAGGAAGGCCAGGTTGACGCCCGCGTCGCGGGCCTTGGTCACCGTGCGGCGCACCCCGGGCGTCCAGTATTCGTCGTGCCCGAGGAAGATCACCGCGGCGGCGCCGGTGAGCACGTCGTCGCCGGCCTCCAGGTCGCCGCCCGTCGTGTACGCCAGGGGCAGGCCGAGCCGTTCGGCCAGCGCCACCACCGGCCGCTCGTGGATGAGGAACTTCTCCATCCCGGTGCTGTCGTAGGGCCGGTCGAAGCTGACCGCGAGCGAGCGGCTCTCGTAGCGGCCGTCCTCGCCGTAGTAGAGGCTGTAGCCGCCCCACCGGTTGTACGCCTGCCAGGTGGGGGTGGCATGCACCAGGACCGTGCGGCCGGCCCCGGAGGCCGAGCGCACGACCAGCGGCACGTACCGCTGATAGCCGTGCTCGGTGTCCAGGCGCAGCAGATAGGCCCCCTCGGGCCAGCCCTCCGTGGACACGGTCAGGGAGCGCCGCCACCCGGCCTGCACGGTGCGGGTGTCGCCGACGAGCCGTCCGCGGCCCTGGTCGCGCCCCTTCAGCCAGCCGGAACGCCACACCCGCCGGGCGAGCGTGCCGCCATACCAGCCCATCCGGTAGGCCGTGACCCGATAGCGGCCCTCGGTGGTGGAGACGTGCAGCCCGAACGACTCCCCGGGCAGCACGCTCGCGCGGTCGCCGTAGCCCTCGATCGCCTCGTCGGGGCCGCGCCTGCGCACCCGCCAGTCCGGGTCGCCGGGCAGCAGCCGTTCCGCCGCCGGCTTACTTGACGGCGACGGGGAGGCGGATGAGGGCGACGGGGAAGCGGGCGCGGAGCCTTCCCGGGCCCCGGGCGCGCATGCGGCGACCGAGCCCACGGCGGCGGCGCACGCGATGCGGAGGAAACCGCGTCGTCCGAGCCCGTCTGGTGGTGCGACATCCATGATCGCCCATTCTGCCCGGAACCGGCGCGTGCTCAGGACGGGGCGCGCCCGCGCGACAGTCGCCTCGGCACGGAATGCGTGGGGATCTTTTGAGGGCCGAGGAGGACCCCGGCGGCCGTGGTCGGTTACAGTCGCACAGTGGCAGGCCTCGACCCCCGCGCCGTTCTCAGGGAGCGTCCGTCCATCGGCCTCATCGTGGGTCTGGTCGTCGCCGGAATCTGCGCTCTCGTGTCGTTCTCCTTCGACATCATCAACGGGGAGCCGGTCCAGTTCTTCATCGCGCTCGGGCTCGCCGTGGCCCCCGTGCCGCTGCTGCTCGCGGGCGTGCTCGCCCTCGACCGCATGGAACCGGAGCCGCGCAACAACCTGATCTTCGCGTTCGCCTGGGGCGCCGGCATCGCCGTGCTGCTCGCCGGCGTGCTCAACTCGCTCAACCTCGTCTACGTGGCCCATCAGGTCGGGGACACGACCAGCGCGCGCAACCTCGTCGCCACGTTCGGCGCCCCTCCCGTGGAGGAGACGGCCAAGGGGCTGGTCCTGCTCGGGCTGCTGTGGTTCCGGCGGCAGGAGCTGGACGGGCCCACCGACGGCATCATCTACGCCAGCATGGTCGGGCTCGGCTTCGCCATGTCGGAGAACGTCAGCTACTACCTGGCCGCCCTGGAGGAGAACGGCGCGCAGGGCCTGGCCGCGACGCTCGTGCTGCGGGCCGTGCTGTCGCCGTTCGCGCATCCGCTGTTCACGTCCCTGATCGGCATCGCGGTGGCGTACGCCGCGCAGCGCGGGGGCGCGGTGGGGATCGTCGTGATCGTCATCGGGTGGATCGGGGCCATGCTGCTGCACGGCCTCTGGAACGGCTTCGCCTCCTTCGCCGGGCTCGGCGGGCTCGCCATCGCCTACCTGCTGCTGATGATCCTGCTCGTCGTCGAGCTCGTCGTGATCTTCCGGGACAGACGGCGGATCGTCGGCCTGATCCAGCACTACCTGCCGCCGTACGAGCGCAACGGGCTGATCAACCAGGCCGACATCTTCATGCTGTCGTCGCTGCGCCGGCGGCGGCAGGCCCGGGCGTGGGCCAAGGCCCACGGCGGAAGGGCCGGAGCACGGGCGATGATCGACTATCAGATCGCCTCCACCGAGCTCGGGCTGCTGCACGCCCGCGCGGCCCGGGGCGGGGTGGACGAGGAGACCTTCCGCGCCCAGCAGCGGTCGCTCGCGGACCTCATGGCCTACGCGCGGCTGTCGTTCCCGCTGCCGCAGCGCCACCAGGCGAACGCCGCGCGGGGCGTGCCTCCGCCGGGGTACGCGCCGGGCGCCCCGACCGCGGGCCGGTGGCCCGGCGGCGGCCAAGCCGTGCCGCCCTGGTATGGGCCGCAACAGGGTGGGCGGCCACCGGGCGGGCCGGGAAACCGGCAGCACCCGGGCGGGCAGGGGTACGGTCCTCCGCCGGGAGGGCCGCCTCCCGGATACGGGCCCCCGGGCGGTCCCGGGCAGCCACAGGGTCCGCCACAGGGCCCGCATCAGGGCCCGCATCAGGGCCCGTCGCAGCATCCACCCCAGGGCCCGCCACCACAAGGGCCGCCACCACAGGGCCCGCCGCAGTGGCCGCGACAGGGCGGCCCGGGCCCTGCACCCGGAGACCCCCGGCGCTGACTCCGCCCGGCGGCGGCCGGGGCAAGATCGGGACCTCTTGGCCCGGGCGGCCCGGGCGTGTTTCAATCACTGTGCGCGGTGGCCACTTGATGGGTGGGCTCCAGGAGGGCGTGCGGCGATGCCGCATGCGTTCTTCTCGTACGACAGCCCCCTGACGGCGCGACCTTCCCCCGAGGGCGTGCCCGCCCATCATGAGGAGAACTTCAGTGCAATCCCCGCGTTTGAGATCGCTGTCCCTGAGATCCGGGCGCAAACTCGCGGTGCTCGCCGCGGTGGCGGCCGTTCTCGCCGCCCTCGTCGCGGTCCTGACGCAGACCGCGGCCGAGGCGCACGGCGCCCTGCAGGCCCCCGCGAGCCGCACGTACGCGTGCTACACCGACGGCCTCACCGGCGGCCAGATCATCCCCGACAACCCTGCCTGCAAGGACGCCGTGGCGGCCGGCGGCACCCAGCCCCTCTACGACTGGTATGGCGTGCTCCGCTCCGACGGCGGCGGCCGCACCCGGGGCTTCATCCCCGACGGCCAGCTGTGCAGCGGCGGTTTCAGCAAGTACGCCGCCTACGACGCGCCCAGGACCGACTGGCCGACCACCACGCTGAAGGCGAACAGCATGTACGACTTCGTCTACGGCGCGTGGGTGCCGCACCCCGGCGGCTTCAAGCTCTACGTGACCAAGGACGGCTGGGACCCGACCAAGCCGCTCACCTGGGACGACATGGAGGAGCAGCCGTTCCTCACGGTCGACCCCGAGCCCGCGGTCAGCAACGGCGCCTACCGCTTCTCCGGCAAGCTGCCCGACAAGAGCGGCCGGCACATCATCTACGCGGTCTGGTATCGCTCGGACAGCCAGGAGACCTTCTACGGCTGCTCGGACGTGAACTTCCTCCGCGACGGCGCCTCGCCGAGCCCCTCGCCGAGCGCCTCACCCACCGGGAACCCGTCGCCGAGCCCCTCGCCGAGCCCCTCGGCCTCCCCGACGGCCGGGAACCCGGCCTGCACCGCCACGGTGAAGCTCACCAACACCTGGCAGGGCGGCTTCCAGGGCGAGGTCACCATCAAGAACACCGGCACGGGACCGCTCAACGGCTGGTACGTGCAGTGGCAGATGTCGAACGGCGCGACGATCACCCAGGCGTGGAACGGCACGTCCATGCAGAGCGGGCCGTTCGCGATGATCCACGCTCCGGAGTGGAACTCCTCGCTGGCCCCGGGGGCCTCGGCCACGGCCGGGTTCCTCGGCAGCGGGTCGGCCACGCCGGCGATCAGCGACATCGGCTGCGGCTGAGCGGAGCCTGATCGCGCCCGGCTCGACGGCCCGGCGCCGGAGTGAGTCAGCGGGAGACGCCCGGGAAGCCGTCACGGCGGCTTCCCGGGCGTTGCGCGATGGGTGGGCGGAGGAGGATCCGCTCGTACCCGCGGTGCGATAGCCACTGTGGGGTGTGGCCTCACCTCCCTCAGGGGATGGTGGGAGCGCTCCCACATGGCCCGGACCCTAACGCGCCGGGCCGTCACCGGCCAGGGGACACGCCTTCACCCGTCCTGTCCGCCCAGCTCAGCGCGGCTCGCCCGATGAAAGTTTCGCCGTCCCGCTTGTCATGCCGCCCGCCGCGCCGCCGGTCCCCCCTTCTGCGCGCCGCCGGTCCCGGCCTTCCCCGCGCCGCCATCCCGCTGCCCCTCGCGCCGCCCGTTTTGGCCTCTGCGCGAACCCTGCGCCGCGCCCACGTGCGCGCCGGGCGCGTGCGCTCAGCCCGCCAGCGCGCGGTCGAGCGCGGTCTCGGGACGGCCGAGGAAACGCGGCGAGGAGTGCAGGACCAGGCTGTCCAGCAGGGCCTTGGCGGATGCGGGGAACTCCCTGACGGCGTAGGCCACCGTCTCCGTCGGCCAGTCGCGGCTGGAGTCGTCGCCGACGCCGAACGCGTCGATCCCCGCCGCGCGGCACAGGGCGACGGCCCGGGGGAGATGGAACACCTGGGTCACCACGACGACACGGGACGCGTCGAAGATCTCCCTGGCCCGTACGCACGAGTCCCACGTGTCGAACCCGGCGTAGTCGAGCACGATCTTCCGGGCCGGCACACCGTGCGCGACCAGGTAGTCACGCATGATCGAGGGCTCGTCGTAGTCCTTGCGGCTGTTGTCGCCGGACAGCAGCAGGGCCCGCACCCTGCCGGTGCGGTACAGCTCGGCCGCGATGCCGAGCCGGGCGGCCAGCATCGCGCTGGGCTTGCCGTTCACGACGCCCGCGCCCAGCACGAGCGCGGCCGGCATCACGGGCACCTCGGCGATCCAGCGCGTGCCCGGCTCGGCCGTCACCCGGTGGGCGGAGCTCGCCAGCCAGGCCCAGGTCATCGGCGCCAGCGGCAGCACGCTCAGCGCGACGAGGACCTGGAAGCCCCGGCGCCGTGCCGTACGCGACCAGGTCCAGGGGCGCGGGAGGCGCACCCCTCAGACCCCCGCGGTGTGGAGCTCCGGCTGCCGGTGGGCGGGGGCGGGCGCGGGACCCCGGGTCCGCATGAGGAACACGACGCGCAGCGCGCAGACCCACACGAGCGTGGCGCCCAGCACGTGCAGGAGCACCAGGGCCGCGGGGACGGCGAGGAAATACTGCACATACCCGATCACGCCCTGGGACAGCTCCACCCCGAGCAGCACGAGCGCGGCGCGCCGGGCGCGGCCGGGGGCGCCGGAGACGCGCAGGGCGAACAGCAGCGCGAACGTCAGCCCGACGACGACGTAGGCGATGTCGGTGTGCAGCCGCACCACGTCCTGGATGTCGAAGCCGAAGCGGGAGGCGGCCTCGTCTCCCGAGTGCGGCCCGGTGCCGGTCACCACCACTCCGGCCAGCAGCAGCACGAAGGCGGCCGCGCTCAGCACGTACGAGAGCGTGCGGATGTCCCTGTGGACCACCCGCTTCGCCGGGGCGTCGCCCTCGTCCGACCGGGCGAACAGCACGACGGCGGCGGCGATCATGCCGATGGACAGCAGGAAGTGGACGCTGACGGTCACCGGGTTGAGCATCGTGTGGACCACGACCCCGCCCCACAGGGCCTGGACGAGGACGCCGGCCGGTTGCACCAGCGCGAGCCGCAGCAGGACCGGACGGCCGCGCTCGCCCCTCGACAGCTGCCAGGCGGCGATCACACACGCGGCCGCGACCGCGAGCACGAGGAACGACAGCAAACGGTTGCCGAACTCGATCGCCATGTTCACCGGCGCGTGCGTGTCGATCCTCGCCGGGACGAAGCTGTCCGGCGTGCAGCGCGGCCAGGTCGGGCAGCCGAGGCCGGAGCCGGTGACGCGGACGGCGGCGCCGGTGACGGTGATGCCGACGTTGACCACGATCGCCGCCAGGGCCCACCGTCGCATCGACTCGTTCGTGGGGAACCGCACCGAGCGATACAGGGCGAGCAGCGTGCCGCGGATCCGGTCAGTCGTGGGATTCACGAAATTCATCGTAGGCGGCCCTGTGGGTGGTCCCTTCTCCGGCCCGCGCGCCGTCCGGCGGGCCTACTTGGGCCGCGCGCCCTCCCCGGCCCGCCCTGTGATCGTTTCCCGGGAGGGGCCGGTACGATCGGCCGTACGCGACCGAGGAGGGCGGTGGCCGGTCGATGGGCGGGGTGTGGAACGGACCGGCGAGCCGCGAGCGTGACGACCTCGGCGCGCCGGGCGCCGGAACGCGGCAGAACCTGCGCGAGCAGGTGGCGCAGGCGCTGCGCGACGCGCTGGTGGCCGGGGAGATGCGGCCCGGCGTCGTCTATTCGGCCCCGGCGCTGGCGGCCAGGTTCGGGGTCTCGGCCACGCCGGTGCGGGAGGCGATGCTCGACCTCGCCAAGGAGGGCCTGTTCGAGGCCCTGCGCAACAAGGGCTTCCGGGTCGCCGAGGTGTCCGAGCGCGACCTCGACGAGATCATCGAGATCAGGCGGCTGATCGAGGTGCCCACGGTGGCCCGGCTCGCCGGAGAGTCCCTGGGCGCGCGGGCCGAGGCGCTGCGCCCGATCGCCGAGGAGATCGTCTCGGCCGCCGGAAGGGGTGACCTGCTCGCCTACGTGGCCGCCGACCAGCGGTTCCACCTCGCGCTGCTGGCCCTGTCGGGCAACGCCCGGCTGGTCGAGACGGTCAGGGACCTGCGTGCCCGGGCCCGGCTCTACGGGCTGCGCGGGCTGCCCGACGCGCGGATGCTGGCGTCTTCGGCGCGCGAGCACCTCGACCTTCTCGACGCCGTCGTGTGCGGTGACGCCGGGACGGCCGAGCGCCTGATGAACCACCACCTGCGGCACTTGCGCGCGATCTGGTCGGCCGACCCGCCCCCGGCCTGAGCGGTACGACGGCCCGAGCCGTGCCGCGGCCCGAGCGGTACGACGGCCTGAGCGGGTACGGCTCAGCCGTCCCCCGCGCGGGTGGCGCCGATGGAGGCGACGACCACGCAGCCGATGGCCGCCCACTCGCGCACCTGGAGCACCTCGTGGAGGACGAACAGGCCGACGAGCGCGGCGGCGGCGGGCTCCAGGCTCATCAGGATGCCGAAGACCCGCTTGGGCATCCGGCGCAGGGCCTCCAGCTCCAGCGAGTAGGGGATGAACGAGGAGAGCAGGCCCACCCCCGCGCCGAGCAGCAGGATCTCGGGACGCAGCAGTTCGCTCCCGCCCGTGGTGACCCCGACGGGCGCGACGACGATCGTGGACACGATCATGGCGAACGACAGCCCGCTCGCGCCGGGGAAGCGGGCGCCGGTGGCCGCGGAGAGCACGATGTAGGCGGCCCAGCACGTGCCCGCCAGCGCCGCGAACCCGATCCCCACCCAGCTCGCGGTGCCCGCGTCCCCCCAGGGGGCGAGCAGGATCACGCCCGCGGCGGCCAGTCCCACCCACAGCAGGTCGAGCCGGCGGCGGGAGGACACCACGGCCAGGGTGAGCGGCCCGATGAACTCGATGGCCACCGCGATCCCGATCGGCATCCGGGCGAGGGCCTCGTAGAACGACAGGTTCATCAGGCCGAGGCTGAGCCCGAACGCGATGCCGACGGCGAGGTCGCGCCGCGACAGCCCGCGCACCTTGGGCCGGGCGACGGCCAGCAGCATGACGGCGCTGGTGGCGATGCGCAGGAAGACCACGGCCGAAGGGGACAGCTCAGAGAAGAGGTTCTTGGCCAGTCCGGCGCCCACCTGGACCGACAGGATGCCCAGCAGCACCAGTCCCGACGGCGGTATCGCGTCCGAGGCGGCCCGCAGCGCCCTGATCGGCGACGGCCTCATGCGATATGGCTCGGCTCCCGGAAGGGACTCAGCGGTCATGCCGGCAACCCCACATAAAGGCATTGATCACAACAAACGCCCGCAATCATATGCGCAGGCCGTCAAGCCGCAGGTGAGGCCCCCGGCATCGTCACTACCCGCGGCCGGTGTCACTCCCGGGGTCCCGTGTCACTTCCGCCGACCCATGCCGGTCTCAGCGGCCCGTGTCACTCCCAGCGGCCCGTGTCACTCCCAGCGGCCGGTGTCACTCCCAGCGGCCGGTGTCACTCCCAGCGGCCGGTGTCACTCCCAACGGAACGTGCGGGCGGCGAGGGCGAGCGCGGCCACCGTCCAGCACAGCAGCACGAGCAGCGCGCCGCCGGGGAAGCCGCCGCCGGCGCTCAGGACGGTGCGCAGGCCGGAGGTGAGCGCGCTGATCGGCAGCAGCCCGAGCACGTGCTGCACACCGGCCGGGAACCGGTCCAGCGGGAACAGCACGCCGCCGAGCCCGAGCAGCACCAGGTAGACGAGGTTGGCGCCCGCCAGCGTGGCCTCAGCCCGCAGCGTGCCGGCCATGAGCAGGCCGAGGCCGCTGAAGGCCGCCGTGCCCAGCAGGAGGAGCGGCACGGCCCACAGCGGGTCGCCGTGCGGCGACCAGCCGAGCGCCAGCGCCACCGCGACGATCACCACGACCTGCAGCGCCTCGACGGCGACGACCGCGAGGGTCTTGGCCAGCAGCAGCCCGGCCCGTGACAGCGGGGTCGCGCCCAGGCGCTTCAGCACGCCATACCTGCGTTCGAAGCCGGTGGCGATCGCCTGCCCGGTGAACGCGGTCGACATGACGGCGAGCGCGAGGATGCCGGGGGCGACGAAGTCGACGCGGGCGCCGTCGCCGACGTCCACCAGCGGGGCCGTGGAGAAACCGACGAGCAGCAGGATCGGGATGATCATCGTGAGCAGGAGCTGCTCGCCGTTGCGCAGCATGGCCCGGATCTCCGCGCCCGCCTGGGCGAGGACCATCCGGTGCAGCGGCGCGGCCCCGGGCCGCGGCGTGAGGTCCAGCGTGGCGATCGTGGTCACCGCAGCTCCCTGCCGGTCAGTTCGAGGAAGACGTCCTCCAGCGTGCGCCGCTCGATGCGCAGGTCCTCGGTGGTGACGCCCTCGGTGGCGCACCAGGCCGTGACGGTGGCGAGCAGTTGCGGGCCGACCTGCCCCTCGATGATGTAGTGCCCCGAGGGCGACTCCTTGGCGGCGCTGCCCGGCGGCAGCGCGGCCAGCAGTTCCTCCAGGTCGAGCCCGGGGCGGGCGCGGAACCTGAGCTGGCGCTCGGCGCCGGTCAGCGACTCGGGCGTGCCCTCGGCCACCACCCGGCCGTGGTCGATGACCACGATGTGGTCGGAGAGTTTCTCGGCCTCGTCCATCTGGTGGGTCGTCAGCACCACCGACACCCCGGAGGCGCGCAGCGCGGCGACCAGGTCCCAGCAGGCGTGCCGCGCCTGCGGGTCGAGCCCGGCGGTCGGCTCGTCGAGGAAGACCAGTTCCGGCCGACCGATCACCGCGGCGGCGAGCGACAGGCGCTGCTGCTGGCCGCCCGACAGCCGCCGGTACGGCGTACGCGCATGGTCGGCCAAACCGAGCAGGCCGAGCAGGGTGCCGGGGTCGAGCGGGTGGGCGTAGAACCGGGAGACCACCCGCAGCCACTCGCCCGCGCGGGCGGCGGGAGGCACCCCTCCCGTCTGCGGCATGATCCCCAGGCGCGGCCTCAGCGCGGCGTCGGCCGGGTCGAGGCCGAGCACGCGCACGGTCCCGCCGTCCGGCCGCCGGAAGCCCTCGCAGATCTCGATCGTCGAGGTCTTGCCCGCGCCGTTCGGCCCGAGGATCGCCGTGACGGCGCCCCGCGCGCAGGTGAGGGTCAGCCCGTCGACGGCCGTGGTGCTTCCGTAGCGCTTGACCAGCCCGTCGATCTCCACCGCCGGCGCGGCGCCGCCCGTGCTGCCGGGCGTGCTCTCGAACGTGCTGTCAACCCCCGGCACTCCCACCGGCCTCCCCTCGCAGGACCCACCGCCAGGCCGGCCGGATGCGGGCGGCCCTGGTCGGTCGTCGACGGCATCGAGTCTAGGGAGCGAGAGGCGCGCTCTCGTCGGCGAGTGCCGCCATTCCAGCCCAGGCGGGTAAAGGATGCGGAAAAGTCGCGTCGTCGCAGGTTAGGTAAGGCTTACCTGCGTGAGAAATTGCATCCTCGTCGACCTCTCCTTGGGTTTGTCGCCGGGGAAGGAATTACGGCACACTGATGTTGTGAAAAACATGCAGGGGAAGCAGAACGCCGAGAAGGCCGTGGTGACGCGGCCTGTCCCGGCGTCCCCTGTGCACATGGACCTCACCGCCGAGCGCGGCACCCGTGCCCGGGTGGCGCGGCTCATCCTGGAGCACGGCCCGGTGACGGCGGCGGCGCTCGGCGAGCGGCTCGGGCTGACCCCGGCCGCGGTGCGCCGCCATCTCGACGCGCTGCTGGCCGAGGGCATGATAGAGCCTCGTACGGCACGCCCGCGCGGCCAGCGGGGGCGGGGCAGGCCGGCGAAGATGTTCGCGATCACCGACGCGGGCCGCAGCGCCTTCGTCCACGCCTACGACGACCTCGCCGGCAGCGCGTTGCGCTTCCTGGCCGAGCGGCTCGGCGGCGAGGCGGTGTCGGAGTTCGCGCGGGCGCAGGTGTCCGGGCTGGTGGGCCGGCTTGAGGCGCTGATGCGCGAGGTCCCGGCCGAGCAGCGGGTCCGCGTGCTGGCCGAGGCGTTGTCCGCCGAGGGCTACGCGGCGTCCGCGTCCGCGACGGGCAAGGGCGGCGAGCAGCTGTGCCAGCACCACTGCCCGGTGGCGCACGTCGCGGCGCAGTTCCCGCAGCTGTGCGAGGCCGAGACCGAGGCGTTCGCCCGGCTGCTGGGCACGCCGGTGCAGCGCCTGGCCACGATCGCCAACGGCGACGGGGTCTGCACCACCCACGTGAGTTCACACGCGCTGGCCGCACGGCACGCGCGTTCCGATCCGACGGCCGCCGATTCATCGACCGCCGGTTTGTCGGCCGCCGATCCGCCGGCCGCACATCTATCGAGCACATCGACGAGCAAGGAGTCCGGAAGGTGACTGTCACCGACCGCCCGGAGCTGGAAGGCCTCGGGAATTACAAGTTCGGCTGGGCCGACACGGACGTGGCGGGGGCCACGGCCCGCCGTGGGCTGTCCGAAGAGGTCGTCCGCAACATCTCCGCGCTCAAGAACGAGCCGGAGTGGATGCTCGACCTGCGCCTCAAGGGCCTTCGGCTGTTCCAGAAGAAGCCGCTGCCGACCTGGGGCTCCGACCTCACGGGCATCGACTTCGACAACATCAAGTACTTCGTCCGTTCGACGGAGAAGCAGGCCGCGTCCTGGGACGAGCTGCCCCCGGACATCAAGAACACCTACGACAAGCTCGGCATCCCGGAGGCGGAGAAGCAGCGCCTCATCGCCGGCGTCGCCGCCCAGTACGAGTCCGAGGTCGTCTATCACAAGATCCGTGAGGACCTCGAGGAGAAGGGCGTCATCTTCGTCGACACCGACACCGGCCTGCGCGAGCACGAGGAGCTCTTCAAGGAGTACTTCGGCACGGTGATCCCGGTGGGCGACAACAAGTTCGCCGCGCTCAACACCGCCGTGTGGTCGGGCGGCTCGTTCATCTACGTGCCGCCGAACGTGAACGTCGAGATCCCGCTGCAGGCCTACTTCCGGATCAACACCGAGAACATGGGCCAGTTCGAGCGGACCCTGATCGTCGTGGACGAGAACTCCTACGTCCACTACGTCGAGGGCTGCACCGCGCCGATCTACTCGTCCGACTCGCTCCACTCGGCGGTCGTCGAGATCGTCGTGAAGAAGGGCGCCCGCTGCCGCTACACGACCATCCAGAACTGGTCGAACAACGTCTACAACCTGGTCACCAAGCGCGCCGTGGCGTACGAGGGCGCGACCATGGAGTGGATCGACGGCAACATCGGCTCCAAGGTCACGATGAAGTACCCGGCCGTCTACCTGATGGGCGAGCACGCCAAGGGCGAGACGCTGTCGGTCGCCTTCGCCGGCGAGGGCCAGCACCAGGACGCGGGCGCCAAGATGGTGCACCTCGCGCCCAAGACGTCCTCGACGATCATCTCCAAGTCCGTGGCGCGCGGCGGTGGCCGCACCTCCTACCGGGGCCTGGTGCAGATCGAGGAGGGCGCGGCCGGCTCGGCCTCGACCGTCAAGTGCGACGCGCTGCTGGTCGACCAGATCAGCCGGTCCGACACCTACCCCTACGTGGACGTCCGCGAGGACGACGTGTCGATGGGTCACGAGGCCACGGTCTCCAAGGTGTCGGAGGACCAGCTCTTCTACCTGATGAGCCGCGGCCTCGGCGAGGACGAGGCGATGGCGATGATCGTGCGCGGCTTCGTCGAGCCGATCGCCCGTGAGCTGCCCATGGAGTACGCCCTGGAGCTGAACCGCCTGATCGAGCTGCAGATGGAAGGAGCGGTCGGCTGATGGGCCTGGAGACCAAGCCGCTGTCGACGCTGCACGAGAAGTCGTCGTACGACGTGGCCGACTTCCCGGTGCCGACGGGCCGCGAGGAGGAGTGGCGCTTCACGCCGCTGTCGCGGCTGAAGGGGCTGCACAACGGCACGGCCGCCGTCACCGGCGGCGTCGTGGTGGACGTCGAGGCCGCGCCCGAGGTGCGCGTCGAGACCGTCGGCCGCGACGACGCCCGGCTCGGCAAGGCGTACATGCCGGCCGACCGGGTCAGCGCGCAGGCCTACTCGTCGTTCGAGAAGGCCACCGTCGTCACGGTGCCGAGGATGACGGTGGCCTCCACGCCCACCGTGATCACGCTGCGGGGGTCCGGGGCGGGCGCCGCGGCGTACGGGCACATCCTCGTGTCGGTGGAGCCGATGGCCGAGGCCGTGCTGGTGCTCGACCACCGCGGCAGCGCCGTCTACGCCGACAACGTCGAGTTCGACGTGGCCGAGGGCGCGACGCTCAAGGTCGTCAGCCTGCAGGACTGGGACGACGACGCCGTGCACGTCTCCCACCACCACGCCAGGCTCGGCAAGGACGCGACGTTCCGCTCGTTCGTGGTCACCCTCGGCGGCGACCTCGTACGGCTGTCGCCCTCGGTGTCGTACACCGCCCCGGGCGGCGACGCCGACCTGACCGGGCTCTACTTCGTGGACGCGGGCCAGCACCTGGAGCACCGCCTGCTGGTGGACCACAGCGTGCCCAACTGCCGCAGCAACGTGACCTACAAGGGCGCGCTGCAGGGTGAGGACGCCCACGCGGTCTGGATCGGCGACGTGATCATCCGGGCCGAGGCCGAGGGCACCGACACCTACGAGCTGAACCGCAACCTCATCCTCACCGACGGCGCCCGCGCCGACTCGGTGCCGAACCTGGAGATCCTCACCGGCGAGGTCGCGGGAGCGGGCCACGCGTCCGCCTCCGGCCGCCTCGACGACGAGCACATCTTCTACCTGCAGGCCCGTGGCCTCCCGTTCGACGAGGCCCGCCGTCTGGTCATCCACGGCTTCTTCGCCCAGCTGCTGGAGAAGATCGAGGTGCCGGAGATCCGCGAGCGCGTCCTGTCGGCGGTCGAGGCGGAGCTGGCCCGATGACCGCCGACACCGCCCACTGGGAGAAGGTCTGCAAGGTCGGCGACATCCCGGACGGCGGTGTCCTCGGCCTGGAGGTCGGGGAGACGCCGGTCGCGCTGGTGCGGACCGGCAGCGAGGTCTTCGCCCTGCACGACGTGTGCTCCCACGCCGAGGTGCGCCTCAGCGAGGGCGAGGTCTACGACCACACGCTGGAGTGCTGGCTGCACGGCTCCTGCTTCGACCTGCGCACCGGCAAGCCCACCGGGCCGCCGGCGACCAGGCCCGTCAACGTCTACCGAGTCAAGATCGAAGGCGACGACGTGTACGTCTCGCTCTCGAAGGAGTAAATACAAGTGTCCACCCTTGAGATTCGTGACCTGCATGTCGCCGTGGGCGACAAGGAGATCCTGCGCGGCGTCGACCTGACGGTCCGCAGCGGCGAGACGCACGCCATCATGGGCCCGAACGGCTCGGGCAAGTCCACGCTGGCGTACGCCATCGCGGGGCACCCCAAGTACACCGTCACCTCCGGTTCCGTGCTGCTCGACGGCGAGGACCTGCTGGAGATGTCGGTGGACGAGCGCTCCCGCGCCGGCCTGTTCCTCGCCATGCAGTACCCCGTCGAGGTGCCCGGCGTCAGCGTGTCGAACTTCCTGCGTTCGGCGATCACCGCGGTCCGCGGCGAGGCGCCCAAGCTGCGCGAGTTCGCCAAGGAGCTGAAGGCGGGCATGGACGCGCTGTCCATCGACCCGGCCTTCGCCCAGCGCAACACCAACGAGGGCTTCTCCGGCGGTGAGAAGAAGCGCCACGAGATCCTCCAGCTTGAGCTGCTCAAGCCGAAGATCGCGGTGCTCGACGAGACCGACTCCGGCCTCGACGTCGACGCCCTGCGCGTCGTGTCCGAGGGCATCAATCGGTTCCGGGCCTCCGGCGACACCGGCGTGCTGCTGATCACCCACTACACCCGCATCCTGCGCTACGTGAAGCCGGACTTCGTCCACGTCTTCGCCGGCGGGCGCGTGGTGGAGGAGGGCGGCCCCGAGCTCGCCGACAAGCTGGAGAACGAGGGCTACGAGGCATACGTGCGGGACGCGCGAAAGGCTGACACGACCTCGAAGGCGTCCGCCTGATGAGTGCGCCCGGCTTCGACGTGGAGAGGATCAGGAAGGACTTCCCGGTCCTCGGCCGCGAACTCCCCGGAGGCAGGTCGCTGGTCTACCTCGACTCCGGCAACTCCTCCCAGAAGCCGACCCAGGTGGTCGAGACCATGCGCGACCACCTGACCTGGCACTACGGCAACGTCGGCCGGGCGCTGCACGTGCTGGGCAGCGAGTCGACCGAGGCGTACGAGGCCGCGCGCGACAAGATCGCCGGGTTCGTCAAGGCCCCGTCGCGTGATGAGATCGTCTTCACCAAGAACGCCTCCGAGGCCCTCAACCTCGTGGCGTATGCCTTCGGCAACCCCGTCGGCGAGGACGAGCGGTTCCGGATGGGCCCCGGCGACGAGATCGTCATCTCGGAGATGGAGCACCACTCCAACATCGTGCCGTGGCAGCTGCTCGCGCAGCGGACCGGCGCGACGCTGCGCTGGTTCCCGGTGACCGACGAGGGCCGCCTCGACATCGAGGGCCTGGACGAGCTGGTGAACGAGCGCACGAAGATCGTCTCGATCACCCACCAGTCGAACGTGCTCGGCACGGTCAACTCGGTCTCGCCGATCCTGGCCCGAGCGCGCGAGGTCGGCGCGCTGATGATGCTCGACGCGTCGCAGTCGGTGCCCCACCAGCCCGTGGACGTGACCGAGCTGGGCGTCGACTTCGTCGCGTTCACCGGCCACAAGATGGTCGGGCCGTCCGGCATCGGCGTGCTGTGGGGCCGCCGCGAGCTGCTCGACGCCATGCCCCCGTTCCTCGGCGGCGGCGAGATGATCGAGGCGGTCTGGATGGACCACTCGACGTACGCGCCGGTGCCGCACAAGTTCGAGGCCGGGACGCCGCCCATCGTCGAGGCGATCGGCCTCGGGGCCGCGGCCGACTACCTGACCGCCATCGGCATGGACCAGATCAAGGCGCACGAGAAGGCCCTGGTCGCGTACGCGCTGGAGGCGCTTCCGGAGGTCCCCGGGCTGAGGATCATCGGCCCGCGCACGCCCATCGCGCGCGGGGGCACGATCTCGTTCACCCTGGAGGGCATCCATCCGCACGACGTGGGGCAGATCCTCGACGACGTGTACGGGATCGCGGTGCGGGTAGGCCACCACTGCGCCCGGCCGCTGCATCTCAGGTTCGGAATTCCGGCGACCACTCGGGCGTCTTTCTACCTGTACAACACGACGGCCGAGATCGACGCACTGGTCCGCGGCCTCCACCACGTGCAGAAGGTGTTCGGCTGAGCCATGATCGGTGAATCCATGTACCAGGAGCTGATCCTGGAGCACTACAAGCATCCCCAGGGCCGGGGACTGCGCGACCCGTACGACGCGGAGGTGCACCACGTCAACCCGACCTGCGGCGACGAGGTGACGCTGCGGGTGAAGGTGGCCGACGGCGGCAAGGTGCTCGACGTGTCCTACGACGGCCAGGGCTGCTCCATCAGCCAGGCCGCCGCCTCGGTGCTGCACGAGCTCGCGACCGGCTCCACGGTGGAGGAGTCGCTGTCCGTGGTGGAGGAGTTCACCCGGCTCATGCAGGGCAGGGGCCAGGTGGAGCCCGACGAGGACGTGCTGGGTGACGCGGTGGCGTTCGCCGGTGTGGCGAAGTTCCCCGCCCGCGTCAAGTGCGCGCTGCTGGCCTGGATGGCCTACAAGGACGCGCTGATGAGGAGCCAGGGATGACCGGCCGCCCCGGCCGCGTTGGGAAGTACGGCGCCGCGCAGCGGGCGCCGCGAGGTGAGGAGACGACGTGAGCAAGCCGACCGAGACCCCGACGGGCACCGTGACCGAGACGCCGACCGGCGAGTACGACGGGGAGACCTCCCTCGACGACGTGGTCGAGGCGCTGAAGGACGTGGTGGACCCCGAGCTGGGGATCAACGTGGTGGACCTCGGCCTCGTCTACGGCGTCAACCTCGACCCGGCCGGCGAGGGCGAGCGACCCATCGCCACCATCGACATGACGCTGACCAGCGCCGCCTGCCCGCTGACCGACGTGATCGAGGACCAGGCCAACTCGGCGCTCGCCGACCTGGTCTCCAACGTGGTCATCAACTGGGTCTGGCTGCCGCCGTGGGGCCCCGACAAGATCACCGACGAGGGCCGCGACCAGCTTCGCATGCTCGGGTTCAACGTCTGACCGGCCGGACCGGATCCGGTCCCGTCACCCGTGTGTCCGGGGCCGCGCGCCCCGGACACACGCGTTCCGGCCGGTCGTCTCCCACAGGGCCGGCGACCCGGCGCGCCCCGGCCTCCGTCCGGCCGCGGAATCGCCGCCGCGGCGCGGGAATGCCGTAGAGTTGTTATTCGCTTTGCTTTGTGCGACGTGAGTGTCGGGCGTCCGTGGGATGCCGCCACCCGGCGGTCTCCACTTCTGCGGGACGCGCTCACGGCATCACCCGGGCGCAGGCCACGACATCTTCCGGCCTCCGGCGCCCCGATTGGTACGGCTCGCTTGCCGTACGTGTACCGGCTCGTCCTTTCGCAGAAGTGACGCGCCCACGTGTTCCGGCACGTTCTTTCTACGAAAGGCACGATTTCGTGACCATGCTTGACCTCGGTGAGGGCACCGAGACCCGCGCCGAGTTCGCACTGCTGGGTCTGCCCAAGCCGCTCGTGGCGGGGCTGGCCCGGCAGGGCATCACCGAGCCGTTCCCGATCCAGCGGGCGGCCATCCCCGACATCCTCGCCGGCTACGACGTCCTCGGCCGGGGCCAGACCGGCTCCGGCAAGACGCTCGCCTTCGGCCTGCCCACCCTGACCAGGATCGCGGGGGAGAAGGCCCGCCCCGGCCGCCCCCGGGCCCTCGTCCTGGTGCCCACCCGCGAACTGGCCCTGCAGGTGGCCGACGCCCTCGAACCGCTCGGCCGCGGGCTGTCGCTGCGCACCCGCACGGTCGTCGGCGGCATGTCCATGGGCCGCCAGATCGACGACCTGCGCCGGGGGGTCGACCTCGTCGTCGCCACGCCCGGCCGCCTCACCGACCTCATCGAGCAGGGCGAGTGTGCGCTGGACGACGTCCAGGTCACCGTCCTCGACGAGGCCGACCACATGTGCGACCTCGGGTTCCTGCCCGTGGTCAGCGCGCTGCTCGCCCGCACGCCCGCCGACGGGCAGCGACTGCTGTTCTCCGCGACGCTCGACGGCGACGTGGACACGCTGGTCACGCGCTTCCTGACCGACCCGGTGATCCACTCCCTGGACCCGGCCACCTCCTCAGTGGAGACGATGGAGCACCACCTGCTCCAGGTGCACCGTGACGACAAGGTGGACGTGACGGCGGAGATCGCCAACCGGGACGGCCGTACGATCCTGTTCGTCCGCACCCAGCACGGCGTGGACCGCGTCGTGAAGCAGCTCGCCCGGTCGGGCGTCCGCGCGGGCGGCCTGCACGGCGGCAAGCGGCAGAACCAGCGCACCCGCATCCTCGACGGGTTCCGTGAGGGCACGATCGGGGTGCTCGTGTGCACCGACGTCGCCGCCCGCGGCATCCACGTCGACGACGTGAGCCTCGTGCTGCACGTGGACCCGCCGGCCGACCACAAGAGCTACCTGCACCGCGGCGGCCGTACGGCCCGCGCGGGCGAGCGCGGCGTGGTGCTGACGCTGGTCCTGCCGAGCGAGCGCCGCGCCGCCGAGTCGATGACCCGCAAGGCGGGGGTGACCCCGTCCCGTCACCGGGTGACGCCGGGTGACCCGATCCTGGCCGAGATCGCCGGGGCCCGGCGGCCGAGCGGCGAGGCCGTTCCGGTGTGGGAGCCCGACGTGCGCAGGCCGCTGCGATCCGCGCGGGACGACCGGGCGCCCGGCCGCCGGCGGCACGGCGGCGACCGCCCCGGTGACGGGGACGGCCGGCGCAGGCGGTCCGACCAGGGCGAGCGGTCTCGCGGTCCCCGGACCGGCGACGGCTGGGCCGACGGCCGCAGCGAGTCCCGCGGCGGTCACCACCGTGGCCGTACGGGTGGGCACGGCGGCCAGACCGGACACGGCCAGGCCGGCTACAGCGGTCAGGGCGCGTACGGCGGTCAGGGTGGCCAGAGCGGTCAGGGCGGACGCGGGGGCTACGGCGGCGACGCCGGCCGTGGCGGACGCCGCGGCCGTGGTGGCCGTTTCACCGGCCGCTGAACCCTCACCACGATGCTGAACTGAGCACCGCACCACCACCGGGCCGTCCTTATGGGCGGCCCGGTGGCATTTGGGGGCGTGTTGACACAAACTATGTAGACCGGTCTAGTCTTCTCGCATGATCGGAAACAGCGGAGCCGAGACCGGCCCCCGGCCGGCCTTCCACAGCGACCGGCCATCCCCGGACGACCGCACAGCCCTGAGAGAGCGCGCAGCCCAGAGAGACCGCGCAGCCGCGGACGGCGAGGCGGCCCGGGCAGGGCGTGCAGAGGTGCCGCCGCCCGGGGACCGGCACGCGCTGGTCCTGGGCGCGACCGGCTTCGTCGGACGCCACCTGGTCCTCGCGCTCGGTCATGCCGGAGTCCGGGTGAGCACGGCGAACCGGAGCCGCGCGTCCTACGGGCGGCTCGTCCGCTGGCTGGCCGAGCACGGGCATGACGAGGCCCCGGCCGATCTCGGGGCCGATCTCACCCAGCCGTCGCCGATCGAGGGGACGCCGATCGAGGGGGCGCTCGGCGACGTCACGGAGGTCTACAACTGCGCCGGCGCCTACCGGTTCGGCATGCAGGCGGACGAGGCCCGCCGCGCCAACGTCGAGAGCGTCCGCTCGGTCGTCGCCTTCGCGGCGCGGCTGCCGCGGCTGCGCCGCCTCGTTCACGTCTCCGGCTATCGCGTGGGCGGCCAGGACCCCCGTCCCTGGAGCGAGGAGCGGCGGCGGGAGACCTACCGAGCCCTGGGCGCGTACGAGGCGTCCAAGATGGAGGCGGACGCCGTCTTCCGGTTCGAGGCGGAGCGGCTGGGCGTTCCCTGGTCGGTCGTCAATCCGGCCAGCGTGATCGGCGACAGCGTCACGGGCGAGGCCGGCCAGTATCTCGGGCTCGCGTCGACCCTGCGCGACCTCTGGCAGGGAGGTCTCCCCGCGGTGCCGGGGAACGCGCGGACGTTCGTGCCCGTGGTGGCGGTCGACTACCTCGCCCGGTTCATGACCCTGCTGCCGGTGGACGAGACCGCCGAGCGCGCGTCCTACTGGCTGCTGGACGACGACACGCCCGCGCTGCCCGATCTGGTCGCGCTCGTCGCGGCGCACTACCGGGTCAAGGCGCCCCGGGCGCGGGTGCCGGTGGCCGTGGTGAGGCGCCTGCCCCGAGGGCTCACGAGGGCCGATCCGGAGACGCTGACGTTCCTGTCGGGCGACCGCTATCCCACCGGCCCGGCGCGTGCCTTCGCCGCCCGTCACGGCCTGGCCATGCCGGACACCGCCACGACGATCCGCCGCTGGGCCGACCACCTGGCCGTGAGCCGGTTCGGCGACGCCCCTGCCGGCGGCAGGCGGTTCACCGCTCCGGGCGGGGTGCGGACCTTCGAGCTCGGCGAGCCGGCCGCGCCCACGGTGGTGCTGCCGGGTCTGCCGGTCAACGCCGACACCTGGGCGCCGGTCGTCACGGCCCTGGGCCGGGCCCGCGCCGCCGACCTGCCGGGCCTGGGGATGAGCGCGGGAGACCGCGACGACTGGCCGTCCTGGCTCGCCGCCCTCGTCACCGAGACCGGCGCGCGTCACCTCGTCGGTCACTCCATCGGGGCCGCGGCGGCGGTGGAGGCCGCGGCCGCCCAGCCGGACGCGGTGGAACGGCTCACGCTGGTGGCGCCGTTCTTCCTCCAGGCGCGCTCGGCGTCCGTCCCCCGGCTCCTGGCCCGCTGGCATCTCGGCCGGGTCTCCGCCCGGGCGCTGGCCGAGCGGCTCACCGGGGATCCGGCACACGCGCCCGCTCTCCGCACGAGCGTGGCCGATCTGCGCCGGGGCGCCGCCGCGGCCACCGCCCGGCTCCTGACCGCCGCGGCGTCGCCCCGGTGGCGGGCGGACCTGCGGGCCGGGCTGGCGCGCTACCGGGGAGACGTGCACGTCGTCGTGGGGTCGCGCGACCCGCTGAGCCCGGAAGGACGGGCCCTTCTGGACACGCTCCCGCGGGCCGAGGTGACGGTGATCCCGGACGCGGGTCATCACCCCCAGCTGACGCACCCGGAGGAGGTCGCCCACGCCGTGGCGGGCGGCGCGCCTCCCCGGGTGCGTGAGCCGTTCAGCCCTTCAGGCCGCTCAGCACGATCCCTCGGGTGAAGTAGCGCTGGAAGGCGAGGAAGAAGGCGATCGACGGCAGGGAGGCGAGCAGGCCGCCCGCCATGATCGCCCCCTGGTTCTGCGCGCCGGTGAAATACGAGTTCAACCGGGCGAGCGCGACAGGGATGTTGGCCATCTCGTCGCTCTGCACGATGATCAGCGGCCAGAGGAAGTTGTTCCACTCCGCGAGCACGATGAAGATCGACATCGCGGCGAGGGCCGGGCGCAGCAGCGGCAGCACGACCTGCCACCAGATGCGCCACTCCCCGGCGCCGTCGACCCGGGCGGCCTGGATGAGCTCGTCCGGGATCGAGTGGAGGAACTGCACCAGGAAGAACAGCACGAACGCCTTGGCCAGCGCCGGGATGATGTAGCCCTGGTAGGTGTCCAGCCAGCCCAGGTTGCGCATGATGACGTAGTTCGGCACCAGGGTGGTCTGCCAGGGCACCATCATCGAGGCGACGATCAGCAGGAAGATCAGCCGTCGCCCCGGCACCCGGTGCTTGGTGATCACATACGCCGCCAGCGAGGCGATCAGCAGCGACCCGATCGTGATCACGACAGTGATCACCAGGCTGTTGAACATGAAGCGGCCGAACCCGAAGTCCACCTGGAACCGCTGGAAGATGCCCTGCAGGTGGCCCGGGTTGACCTGGGTGGACGAGTAGCCGGGGTCGTAGAAGTTGTTCAGCGTGGGGTGCTCGGGCACGAACGACGGCGGCTGTTCGTCGATCTCGGTCACCGGCTTGAACACCGTGATCAGCATCCAGTAGAACGGCGCGATCATGGTGAGCGACAGCAGGTAGAACGGCAGGCGCAGCAGGTGGCCGCGCCAGGTGGTGCCCTTCCCGGCCGTGGGCGCCCGCCGGGGCGCGGCGGCCGGGCCGGCGACGATCGGTGTGGTCGTGGGGGCGACGGCCATCACAGCTCCTTCAGGGCGCGGCCGATGCGGAGGTTGACCATGCTGAGGGCGAAGATGATCAGGAAGAGCACCCAGGCGACGGCCGAGGCGTAGCCGAGCTTGAAGTGCGTGAAGCCCTGGTCGTAGAGGTAGGGCACGATCATCAGGCCCGAGTCGAGCACGCCGCCGATGTTGTTGGTGCCCCGGAACACGATGTAGACGGCCTCGAAGACCTGGAAGGCCCCGATGAGCCCGGTCACGACCACATACGTGGTGACCGGGCGCAGCAGCGGCAGCGTCACCCGGCGGAACCGCTGCCAGGTGCCGGCGCCGTCGATGCGGGCCGCCTCGTAGTACTCCTGCGGGATCGTGTTGAGCCCGGCGACGTACAGGACCATGCCGTAGCCCATCCCGCCCCACACCGACATGAGCACGAGGATGGGGACCGTGAGCCCGGGGGTGGCGAGCCACTCGACGGCCCTGCCGCCGAACCAGGCGATGACGGTGTTGGCCAGGCCGAAGTCACCGGGATTGAAGATCCACTTCCAGAGCAGCATGAGGGCGATCGACGACGTCACCGAGGGCAGGAAGAAGATCGTCCGCATGATGCGGTGCGGCCAGCTCGACCCGTTGAAGGCCAGCGCGAGGCCGAGCGACAGCAGCGTGCCGATCCCGACGGACGCCACGACGTAGATGAAGGTGTTGCCGAGGGCGTGCCGGAACCGGTCGTCGTCGAACAGCAGGCGCCGGAAGTTCTCCAGGCCTTCGAACCGCGGGGCGTTCACCCCGTCGAACTTGGTGAAGCTGAGATAGAGCGAGTTGGCCAGCGGCCAGACGAGGAAGCCGGCGAACAGGCCGAGGAACGGCAGCAGCATCAGATAGGAGGTGCCGTAGCGGCGCCACCGTTGCCGGGGCGCGGCGGCGTGGGTTGCCATGTCGTCTCCATCCGGAGGGAAACCGTGGGCGGGTCCGGGCCGGTGCGGGGTCGGGCGGCACCGGCCCGGGCGAGTGCGGAGGACGGAGGCCGCGGCCGGTGAGTGGTCAGGCGTCACCGGCGAGCCACGGCCGTCGCGGCTATCCGGCGTTGCGCTCCATGACCTTGGCGGCCTCGGCCAGCGCCGTCTTCACGTCGGCCTTGCCGAGGATCGCGGCCTGGAACTGCTTGGCCACGTCGGACGCGCTCTCGTCCCAGCCGGGACATCCGGGCGCGGCCGCGCCGGTCTTGATGATCTCCGCGAACACCGCCGCGTGCTCCGGGGTGAACGGCGAGTCGGCGACCTTGTCCGGGCGGGGCGGGATGTAGGAGACGTTGCGGGCCTTCGACTCCGCCGTCACCGCGTCGACGGCCTCGTCGGTGTAGAGGAACTTGACGAAGTCGGCCGCCTGCTGGATGTGCTTGCTGTAGGACGTGACCCCGACGGCCCGGCCGCCGATGAAGGTCGTGGGCGCCGCCGGGCCGGCCGGCAGTGGGGCGATCGCCCACTTGCCCTTCATCTCGGGCTTGCTGGTGTCGATGCCCAGGGCGTTCCAGTTGCCGCCGTAGACCATCGCGATGCCCTGGTCGAGCGCGTCCGAGGTCGTCACCGTGTCGGTCGGCGCGCCGTATTTGCGGTGCAGGTCGATCCAGTACGACAGCGCCTGCTCGGCCTGGGGGGTGTCGAGCGAGGGCTTGCAGTCCGGCGTGTAGAAGGCGCCGCCCGCCTGGTAGAGGAAGTTGAAGTAGCCGATCCAGTCGAGGTTGCCCCAGTCGATGCTGAACGGCGTCTTCACCCCGGATTTCTTGAGTTTCCCGATGTCGGTGGTGAGCTCCTCCCAGGTCTTGGGCGGCTCCTTGATCCCGGCCTTCTCGAACAGGTCGGTCCGGTAGTAGAGCGCCACGGTGGACATGTCGAGCGGGATGCCGTAGATGGTGCCGTCGGGGGAGACGGCCGACTTCCACTGGGCGGGCTGCGCCTGGGCCTGGAGCTGCTCGATGCCGTACGCGCGGAGGTCGACCATCCCGCCGCGCAGGCCGAACTGGATGGTCCAGGTCATGCCGCCGGAGATGAGGTCGGGCCCGCTGCGGCTGGTCGAGGCCGCGAGCAGCTTGGCGTACGCGTCGTCCCAGGCCAGCGTCTGCACCTTGATCGTCACATTGGGGTGCGACCTGGTGTACAGGTCGGCCGCCTTCTGGAAGGCCGCGCTCTCGTCGTCGCCGCCGGTGGACCACCACGTGATGGCGGCCGGGGCGTTCGCGTCGGCCTGCTCGGTCTCCGAGGTGCCGCTGGTCGCGCAGCCCGCGCCGAGGGCGGCGATCAGGGCGGCGATCAGGGCGGCGCAGGTGGCCGCCGTCGTTCGTCGCATGGACGTCTCCGATCTCTACGGAAAGTGATCGACTGACATGTCGTGCCCCCCGAGAGGCGGTCCGCCGCGAGGCCGTGCCCGTGCGGCGCACCGCCCACGCTTCGAATTCGTGCAGAGTCCAGCACTAAACCGGATTAGTTTCAAGAGGGCGTTTCGCCCCGCCGATCCGGACGTCACGCCGCCCGCAGCGCGATTTCCCAGCTCAAATTGGTCAACGATGATGAGGTGGACCCCGGCGAACGACCCTTAACCGGGTCAGAAGTCTGAAACGGTGCACTTGTGTAACCTTGCGGCGTACACGAGCCAGGCCCACCACCTCACGGGAGCCCCCATGTTCGTCGACATGCCTCTTGACCAGTTGCGCGCCTACCTGCCCGAGCGCCGGGAGCCCGCCGATTTCGACGCCTTCTGGGACCGCACGCTGGCCGAGGCCCGCGCGCACGACCTGAACGCCGTCTTCGAGCCGTACGAGGCCGACCTCGCGCTGCTCGACGTGGCCGACGTGACGTTCGCGGGATTCGGCGGGCATCCGATCAAGGGATGGTTCATCGCGCCCGCGGGCGCGCCGGGCCCGTTGCCGTGCGTGGTGGAGTACATCGGGTACGGCGGCGGACGCGGCCGGCCGCACGACTGGCTGCTGTGGCCGGCCGCCGGATACGCGACCTTCGTGATGGACACGCGCGGGCAGGGCGGCACCTGGCGCTCGGGCGACACGCCCGACCCGGTGGGCGGCAACGGCGCGCAGATCCCCGGCAAGCTCACCCAGGGCGTGTTCGACCGCGACGACTACTACTACCGGCGGCTCTACACCGACGTCGTACGCGCGGTCGAGGCGGCCAGGTCACACCCCCTGGTGGATGCCGGGCGGGTCGTGGTGACCGGCGGCAGCCAGGGCGGCGGCATGGCGCTGGCCGCCGCCGCGCTCGTGCCCGACCTCGCCTACGCGTTCGTCAACGTGCCGTTCATGTGCGACATCCGGCGCGCCGTCGAGATCACCGACGAGGAGCCGTACGGCGAGCTGGGCCGGTTCTGCGGGATCCACAGGACCCGGGTCGAGGACGTCTTCGCGACCCTCGACTACTTCGACGGCCTGCACTTCGCCGCGCGGGCCACCACGCCCGCCCGGTTCTCCGTCGCCCTGCGCGACGGCGTGACCCCGGCGTCGACCGTGTTCGCGGCCTACAACCACTACGCCGGGCCCAAGGACATCACGGTCTGGCCGTTCAACGGTCACGAGGGCGGCGAGTCGCAGCAGGCGCTCGACCAGCTCAGGCTGGCCAGGAAGATCCTCGGCTGAGCCGCCCGGGCGACAGGCCCGATCTCGCAGGGTGGACGCGGGGCGCGGCGGCCCGCCCCCGCGACTACCCTGGGGCCGATACCCTGAAGGCGCACGCCCACGACGCGAGAGAGACCATGAAGACCTTCGAAGAGCTGTACGCCGAGCTGGCAGAGAAGGCGCGCACCCGGCCCGCGGGGTCGGGCACCGTGGCCGCCCTGGACGCCGGCGTCCATGCCATCGGCAAGAAGGTCGTCGAAGAGGCCGCGGAGAGCTGGATGGCGGCCGAGCACGAGTCGGCGGACCGGGCGGCCGAGGAGATCTCACAGCTGCTCTACCACGTCCAGGTCCTGATGCTGGCGCGCGGAATCGGGCTCGACGAGGTCTACAAGCATCTGTAGCCGCCACGGCGGCCCCAGATCGACCATCGACCTCGTTTCCGCTCGAAAGGATCTCCCACTCATGCTGCGCATCGCCGTACCGAACAAGGGCGCGCTCTCCGAAGCCGCCCAGACCATGCTGAAGGAGGCGGGCTACCGCCAGCGCAGGGACAGCAAGGAGCTCGTGGTCGTCGACTCCGAGAACTCCTGCGAGCTGTTCTTCCTCCGCCCCCGCGACATCGCCGTCTACGTCGGCGAGGGCACCCTCGACGCCGGCATCACCGGGCGCGACATGCTGTTCGACTCCGGCGCCCCCGCCGAGGAGGTCATGCCGCTCGGGTTCGGCGGGTCGACGTTCCGCTTCGCCTCGACGCCGGGCGCCTACTCCGGCGTGGCCGACCTGTCCGGTCTGCGCATCGCCACCTCGTACGCCGGGCTGCTCGGCAAGCACCTCGCCGACCAGGGCGTGGACGCCCGGGTCATCAAGCTCGACGGCGCGGTCGAGACGGCGATCAGGCTCGGCGTCGCCGACGCGGTCGCCGACGTGGTGGAGACCGGCACGACGCTGCGCAACGTCGGCCTGGAGGTGTTCGGCGAGCCGATCGCGCACTCCGAGGCCATCTTGATCAAGCGGGCCGGCGCCCCCGAGTCCAACGGCTTCCAGCAGCTCATCCGCCGCCTGCAGGGCGTGATCGTGGCCCGCGACTTCGTGATGATCGACTACGACATCCGGGCCGAGCGCATCGACGAGGCCATCGCGATCACCCCGGGCATGGAGGGGCCGACCGTCTCCCCGCTCCACCGCGAGGGCTGGGTGGCCGTACGGGCGATGGTCCCGCGCAAGGGCCACCAGCAGGTGATGGACCAGCTCTGGGACATCGGCGCCAAGGCGATCCTGGTCACCGCGATCTTCGCCTGCCGCCTCTGAACCAGGCCGTTTCCACGGTCTGTCGCCGTGGCGCACCGTGTGTCAAGATCACGTCATGATGCGATTATCACGTCTGCTGGTGCCGTTGATCTGCGCGCTCACCCTCGCGGCGGGCGCGCCCGCCGTCGCCGCGGAGCGCTCGGCGACCAGCGCGGGGGCGGCCGACGTCCCCGCGACGCAACTCGACGCGATCCGCAGGCTCGACTTCATGGTCGGGCGCTGGGCGGGCTCGGGATGGGTCGACACCGCCTCCGGACGGCAGGAGTTCCTCCAGACGGAGAAGGTGGCCTACAAGGCGGGCGGCCAGGTGCTCACGGTGGAGGGCCAGGGGCGGGACAAGGCCGACCCGCGCAGGATCGTGGACACCGCGCTCGCGGTCGTCGGCTACAGCGACGAGACCGGCCAGTATCGGTGGGAGGCGTTCTCCCAGGGCCACGTCACCGAGTCCGTGCCCGTGGTCGGCGACCGCTTCTTCCAGTGGAGCCTCCAGACCGGGGGGCCCACCATCCGCTACACGCTGAGCTTCACCGGCAGAACGTGGCACGAGGTCGGTGAGTACACCCTCGACGGCGGCGCGACCTGGCGGCAGAACTTCCAGATGGACCTGAGACGAGTTGCCTGACGACCCCTGTGGTCTCCTCCCTCCCCTCTCGTACGGGGAGGGAGGCGGGTGACAAATGTCATCGCGAAGGCCGGAGACGCGGCACTGATGATCGGACCTGCCCGATCTCTACCGTGAAGGCATGAACGCAATCGCCTTCACCGACGTCACCAAGAGATACGGGGACGTGCTCGCGGTCGACGGCCTCGACCTGGAGATCCCGGCCGGAGCCACGGTCGCCCTCCTCGGGCCGAACGGGGCCGGGAAGTCCACCTCGATCAACATGCTGCTGGGCCTGCTGCGGCCCAGCTCCGGCGAGATCCGGGTCTTCGGCGCGACGCCGGAGACGGCGGTCTCCGACGGGGAGATCGGCGCGATGCTCCAGGAGGGCGCGCTGATCCCCGAGCTGACCGTGGCCGAGACCGTGGACTTCGTCCGGCGGCTCTATCCCCGTCCGCTGCCGCTGGAGGAGATCCTCCGGCTCGCCGACCTCACCGAGCTCGCCCGGCGGCGGGCCGACCGGCTGTCCGGCGGCCAGACCCAGCGGGTGCGGTTCGCGCTGGCCATCGCGGGCGGCCCGAGGCTGCTGCTGCTCGACGAGCCCACCGCGGCCATGGACGTCGAGTCGCGCCGCACGTTCTGGGACAACATGCGGGCATACGCCGCCGGTGGCCGGACGATCCTGTTCGCCACCCACTATCTGGAAGAGGCCGACGAGAACGCCGACCGGGTCGTCGTGATCGCCCGCGGCCGGGTCGTCGCCGACGGCAGCGCCGCCGAGATCAAGGCCGGCGTCGCCGGTCAGGCGGTGAGCTTCCTGCTGGGCGACCAGCCGGTGGCCGGGCTCGACGCCCTGCCCGGGACGACCGGCGTGGAGCTCCAGAGCGGCCGGGTCACGCTGCGCACCACCGATCTCGACGCCACCGTCGCCGCCCTCTATCGCAAGACCACCCTCGACGTCCGCGATCTCCAGCTCCACGGGGCCGACCTGGAGGACGCCTTCCTCGCCCTCACCAAGGAGGCCTGACCATGCGGCACTACATCAAGGTCGAGATGCTGCGGATGCTGCGCAACAAGCGCTACATCATCTTCGTGGTCGCCTTCCCCGTCGGGTTCTACCTCCTCTACTCCAACCTCTGGGGGTCGGAGTCCGACCAGGCGACCGGGCTGCGCGGCAGCGTCCTGCTGATGGTCTCGATGGCGGCGTACGGCGCGCTGGCCGCCGCCATGATGTCGACGGCCGTGCCCTGGTCGCAGGAGCGGCACAGCGGCTGGCTGCGGCAGCTCCAGATCACCCCGCTGCCGGGCCGGGCCATCATCCTGACGAAGCTGATCTCCTCGATGCTGCTGGTGCTGCCGTCGCTGCTGCTGGTCGGCCTGGCCGCGGTGGTGACCCAGCACGTCTCGCTGTCGCCGCTGCAGTGGGTGGGGCTGATCCTGGCGATGTGGGCCGGCACGATTCCGTTCGCGGCGCTCGGCCTGGCGATCGGATCCCTGCTGCCGCCCGACACCGCGCAGCCCGTCGCGATGATCGGCATGTTCGGGCTCGCCCTGCTCGGCGGGCTCTGGTTCCCCGAGAGCATGATGCCCGCGGCCATGAAGAGCATCGCCCACGTGACCCCGTCGTACGACTACGCGCGCATCGGTTGGCAGATCGCGGCGGGCGAGACCCCGCACGCGGCCGACGCGGCCGGCATCCTCGCCTGGGGGGTGGCCTTGGTGGCGTTCGCGCTCTTCGCCTACCGTCGTGCCACAGTCCGCGACTGACAGGAACAGTCCGCGCCTGACAGGAACAGCGTGACGTGCATCTGACTCCACCATGCTTCGGAGGGACAGCGGGATGATCCGGCTGGCCAACGTGTTCACCTTCGGCGGGATCGACGAGCGTCCCTCCCGCCTGAGGCGCCTGATGGGCATGTCGATGGGCCTGATCTACGTCTTCTACCCGGTGTCCGAGGTGACCAACGGCACGGTGAGCGGCGCGCGGGCGGTCTGGTGGATGGGCGCACTCGCGGTCTTCGTGGCCGTCTACCTTGCGGTCGTGCTGGCGCCGCGTGATTTCGACCACCGCCCCCGGTGGATGTTCCCCCTGCTCGGCGTCGCGACGGTGATGGCGGCCGTCTTCCCGTTGATCTTCCGGAGCCCTTCCTGGCTGACCCTGGCGGTCTACCTGGTGGTCGTCTTCGCGATGGGCCTGCCACCACGCCGCGCCCTGCTGGGGATCGCGGCCATGGCCGGGCTCGTCGTCGCCGAAGGCAAGATCATGGGCGCCGACGACGGCACGGTGTGGGCGCTCGTGCTGCAGATCATCACGCTCGGCGTGCTGTTCGTGAGCGTCCGCAACACCCGCGTCCTCGTCGTCCAGCTCAAACAGGCGCAGAGCGAGGTCGCCAGGCTGGCCGCCACGGAGGAGCGGCTGCGGATCGCCCGGGACCTGCACGACCTGCTGGGACACAGCCTCTCGCTCATCGTCCTCAAGAGCGAGCTGGCCCGCCGCCTGGGGGAGCAGGGCTCGCCGAAGGCCGCCGGGGAGGTGGCGGACATCGAGTCGGTGGCGCGGCAGGCGCTGGCCCAGGTGCGCGAGGCCGTCAGCGGATATCGCCGGCGCCGGCTGTCGGAGGAGATCGACGGCGCCAGGTCCTCGCTGGGAGTCGCCGGCGTCGCCCTCACGGTGCGCACCTGCGGCACCCCGCTGCCCGAGGACCTCGACGGCCTGTTCGCCTGGGCCGTACGCGAGGCCACCATCAACGTCGTACGGCATTCCGGGGCCACCCGCTGCGAGATCGACGTGTCGTACGACGAGGAGGGCGCGGTGCTGGAGATCGCCGACAACGGCGGCGGCGCGTACGAGCCGGGCAACGGCCTCACCGGGCTCGGCGAGCGGGTGCACGCGGCGGGCGGGAGCCTGCAGGTCGAAGGTGGCAAGCGGGGGTTCCGGGTGCGGGTGGCGGTTCCGCCGCCCCTGGACCGTACGCCGGAGATGATCGCGGATAGGTTGGGCGAGTGATCAGGGTCGTGCTGGCGGAGGACCAGAGCATGGTGCGGGGGGCGCTCGCCTCCCTGCTCGGCCTGGAGCCCGACATCGAGGTGGTCGGAGAGGCGGCGGACGGCGAGGAGGTGATCGCCGTCGCCGAGGCGACCAGGCCGGACATCGCGCTGCTCGACATCGAGATGCCCGGCAGGGACGGGATCTCCGCCGCCGAGGAGCTGCGCCGCCGGGTCCCCGGATGCCGGGTGGTGATCCTCACGACCTTCGGCAGGCCCGGCTACCTGCGCCGCGCGATGGAGGCCGGAGCGGTGGCCTTCCTGGTGAAGGACAGCCCCGCGAGCGAACTGGCCGCCGCGATCAGGCGGGTGCTGCGGGGCGAGCGCGTGATCGATCCGGGGCTGGCCGCCGCCGCGCTCAGCGCCGGGCCGAACCCCCTGTCGCCGCGCGAGCGCGACGTGCTGTCCGCCGCCGCGGACGGCTCGACGATCAACGACATCGCGCTGCGGCTGCACCTGTCGGAGGGCACGGTGCGCAACTACCTGTCGGCGGCCATCCAGAAGACCGGAGCGCGCAACCGGATCGAGGCCGTCCAGAAGGCCCAGGCGCAGGGCTGGCTCTGACCGCGCTCAGCGGTCCTGCTGCGACTGGAGGTCGGCGGCGTGCCGCAGCAGGTCGCCGACCCGCACCACGCCCAGGCACCTGCCGACCTCGTCGACCACCACCAGGTCGTCGTACACGCGGGCGTTGTCCCGCCCCGCCACCTGCATGGCCGCGATCACCGGGGTCGTCTTCGCCACGATCTTCGCCGCGTCCGCCAGGCGGCCGGCCGGCTTCTTCGCGTGCAGCGCGTGGCCGTACGCCCCGGCCATGAAGAGCAGGAACCGGCTGCGGTCGATGCTGCCCTGCGGCCGCTGGTATTCGTCCACCAGGATCACGCTCGTGATCGAGGGTTCGGCGCTCAGCACGGCGACCACCTCCTCGGCCGTCGACTCGGCCGGCAGCGTCACCGCGGGAAGCAGGAGCTCCTGCACCCGGGGGCCCAGCGACGCGGTGGAGGGGGCCGCCTCCGGCACCGGCAGCGGCACGTGGACGCGGTTGTACCCGTGGGAGGGCCGCCAGCCGGACGGCGCGAGCAGAGGACCCTGCGCGAGCCGGATCCCCCAGCCGCGCACCGCCGCCAGTTGCGCCTCGTCCCGCAGGCCCGGGGCGAGCACGTGGGCGCCGACGCCGCGTGCGAGCCGCACCAGCGACTCCGCGAGCGCGCCGTGCCGGGGGTCGCGCGGCCCTCGTGCCACCATGCCGGGGGACAGCGCGATCATGTACGGCGAGGCGTCGGCGAGCAGGTCGAGCGGCAGCGGGGCGGTGCCGATGGCGCCGAACGCGATGAGATAGCCCATCGCGCGCAGCCCCTCGATCCCGGACAGCAGGGCGGTGCGCTGCACGTACGCGGTGTCGCCCTCGATAACGAGGATGACCTCGCGGGGACGCCGGTTGGACACGCGCATGGCCTCGTGCAGCGGCGCGAGGCCGGCCGGACCGCCGGCCACGGCGGCGGCGGAGATCGGCAGGACCAGCGGCAGCAGGGCCTCCTCGCGGGCGGCGGCCAGCAGGCCGTTCACCGTGGTCCCCATGCCCGGTCCGGCGGAGGACGCGCCCTCGGTGATCACCTCGACGGCCACGGCGCCGCCGGTGCCGAGGTCGACCACCGGGAGGAAGAGCGGGACGGCCGGGCCCTGCTCCCACCCGGCGTCCGTCGCGGTGCCCGTCGCGGTGTCCGACGGGGGATGGTCCCGCCCGCCGGCGGGCGGGAAGGGGGTCGCCGGAGCCGCGCCGGGCGCCGGGACGCGTTGCGGGGTCGCGGCGAGCGGCGCCGCCGGGGAGACGGGGAGCGACACGATTGAATTCTGGGACAGAAATCGCCCGGCGATGCCGTTCGCGGGACGAAGTTCACCCACATTTCCCGGTCAGTTGGGCGGAAGCCTACAGACGGGTGCACGGCTAGGCTGATCAGCCATGACGGCAGGGCCCGCCGCGGGAGGCGGCAGACGGATCTCGGTCGCCCCCGAGCGGCTCGCCGGATGGATCGCGCGTTTCGCCGAGCGGCACGGCGCGATCGAGGCCGTCGTCCTGCCTGACGTGGTCCGTCTCGACGCCGCCGACGGAGCGGTGGCCGAGTGCCAGGTGCCGTTCCCGCCGCTGCGCCCCTCCCGCGCCGGCCACCGCGGCGGAGTGGGAGACAGCGACCGCGGGGGCGACGGCGACGGTGGGCACCAGAGCGACGGCGACGGGCGCGACGGCGCGCACGAGGGCGGGTTCCGGCTTCCCCCGGCCGCGGCGGCGCTGGTGTCCCACGTGTGCCGGGAGCGGACCGTCGGCGTGCTGCTGGCCCGGCTCGGCGGGCACGCCGCAGGCGTCTTCACCGGCGCCCGCCTCGTCACGGGCAAGGTCGGCTCGCGTCAGGTCCACGGGCGCAGCGCGGCGGGCGGGTGGTCGCAGCAGCGCTTCGCCCGGCGCAGGGACAAGCAGTCGGCCGAGGCGCTGCGGGCCGCCGCCGACGTGGCCGCCCGGGTGCTCCTGCCGAGGCTCCCGGACCTGGAGGCCGTCGTGCTCGGCGGAGACCGGCGCTCGATCGACGAGCTCAGGCGCGACCGCCGTCTCGCGCCGGTGTTCGCGCTGGAGTCCGGCCCCTTCCTCGCCGTGCCCGACCCCCGGATGCCGGTTCTGGAGGGCGCCCCCGCGCTGTTCCGCGCCGTGCGGATCCGCCTGCTCGACCCCTGACCGCCTGTGCGACGAAGGGGACACGGGCGGGGTTTCCGCGCAGGCGATGGTGGACAGGGCGGCACTACACTTGAGCCCATGCGCACTCCCGATTGATCGCTCCCGGTGCCGATCCCCGACCTCATCACCTACGGGAGTGTCCCCTTAATCATGATCATCGCAACCGACATCGAACTTCGCGCGGGCTCGCGCCTCCTCATCGAGGGCGCCTCGTTCCGGGTGAACCCGGGCGACAAGATCGGCCTGGTCGGCCGCAACGGCGCCGGCAAGACCACCCTCACCAAGGTCCTGGCGGGGGAGGGGCTGCCCGCCGCGGGCACGGTCACGATCTCCGGCAGCGTCGGCTACCTGCCGCAGGACCCCCGCACCGGCGACCTGAGCGTGCTGGCGCGCGACCGCATCCTGTCGGCCCGCGGCCTCGACGACGTGCTCCGCGAGCTGCGCGAGGCCGAGGCCGGGATGGCGGCCGACGACCAGCGCGTGCGCGACCGCGCGGTGCGTGCCTACGGCCGCCTGGAGGACCGCCTGCACGTCCTCGGCGGTTACGCGGCGGAGTCCGAGGCGGCCTCGATCGCGTCGAGCCTCGGGCTGCCCGACCGCGTCCTCGGCCAGCCGCTGGAGACCCTGTCCGGCGGCCAGCGACGGCGGGTGGAGCTGGCCCGGATTCTGTTCTCCGGAGCGGAGACTCTCCTGCTTGACGAGCCGACAAACCACCTCGATGCGGACTCGATCGGCTGGCTTCGTGATTTTTTGCGCTCGCACCAGGGCGGCTTGGTGATCATCAGCCATGACGTGAACCTTCTTGATGCGACGGTAAACCGGGTGCTCCATCTCGACGCCAACCGCTGCGTGATCGACACCTACAACGTCGGCTGGAAGGCCTATCTCGCCCAGCGGGAGACCGACGAGAAGCGGCGCAAGCGCGAGCGGGCCAACGCCGAGCGGCAGGCGTCCGCGCTGCTGTCCCAGGCCGACCGCATGCGGGCGAAGGCCACCAAGGCCAAGGCGGCCCAGGACATGGAGCGGCGCGCCCGGCGGCTGCTGTCCGGCGTGGAGGGCGAGCGGCGCTCCGACCGCGTCGCCAAGCTGCGCTTCCCCGACCCCGCGCCCTGCGGGAAGACCCCGCTGACCGCCCGCGGCCTGTCCAAGTCGTACGGCTCGCTGGAGGTGTTCACCGACGTCGACGCCGCGGTCGACCGGGGCTCGCGGATTGTCATCCTGGGCCTGAACGGCGCGGGCAAGACGACCCTGTTGCGCCTGTTCGCGGGCATCGAGAAGCCCGACACGGGCGAGGTCCTGCCGGGCCACGGGCTCAAGCTCGGCTACTACGCGCAGGAGCACGAGACGCTCGATCCCGAGCGCACGGTCCTGGAGAACATGCGGTCGGCCGGGCCCGACCTGGCCGACGTCGACCTGCGCAAGGTGCTGGGGTCGTTCCTGTTCACCGGAGACGACGTGGACAAGCCCGCCGGGGTCCTGTCCGGCGGCGAGAAGACCCGTCTCGCCCTCGCGACGCTGGTGCTGTCGAGCGCCAACGTCCTGCTGCTCGACGAGCCCACCAACAACCTCGATCCGGCCTCCCGCGACCAGGTCCTGGCCGCCCTCGGCTCCTACACCGGCGCGATTGTGCTGGTCACGCACGACGAGGGGGCGGTCGAGGCGCTGAAGCCGGATAGGGTGATTCTGTTGCCAGACGGAGTAGAAGACGCATGGAGCGACGAATTTTCCGATCTTGTGGCGCTTGCCTGATCTTAATTTGAGCGGGTAGGGATCTTTTCCCGCGGAGTAGGTAGCCGATCCCGCCGAAATGACTGATCATGGGCTGAAGTAACGCTGCGGAAGTCTGGCACTACAGGAGGTACTCGTGGCCGAGACTCTGAAGAAGGGCACCCGGGTGACCGGGGCCGACCGGGAAAAGCTGGCCGCCGATCTCAAGAAGCGCTATTCCGCGGGTGAGAGCATCCGCGCTCTGGCTGCTTCCACCGGCCGGTCGTACGGGTTCATCCACCGCATCCTCAGCGAGTCCGGGGTGACTCTGCGCGGGCGCGGCGGCGCGACCCGGGGCAAGTCCAAGCGCTAGAGATCCACCTCAAGACGCGCGACCGCAGCCGCTCGTTCCTGCTGGAGGAGCGGTCGCGTCCGACTCGCCAGAACGATATTCGGTAAGCTCGGGCGCGACCGCGGGATGAACAGGAGGGCGGACGCCCGGCACGGACGGTGCGCCGCACCGGACCGGCCGTGCGAGGCGACGTCGCTCCGCACCGGACGCAGGAGCAGAGCATGGCGGAAGCGGCAATGGGGGGGAATCTGGAGCACGCCCCTGGGACGGGCGAAGGCTCCGATGTGTCGACGATCTCGGCGGCCGCGCCGGCCGAGGTCGGACTGCGCTTCGAGGTGGACGGCGAGATCGCGACCGTCACTTTGGACCGGCCGGACAAGCGCAACGCACAGACGTTCGCGACATGGTCGGCCCTGGCCCGGATAGGGGAGACCCTTCCGGAGCAGGTGAGAGTGGTCGTGGTCAGAGGCGAGGGGCCGTCCTTCTCAGCCGGAATCGACCTGCGCATGTTCACACCCGAGGGGGTTCCCGGGCAGGAATCGTTCACGAGCGCCGCGGCGCTCGGCGACTCCGAGTTCGAGCAGCGGATCGCGGAGGCACAGAAGGGTTTTCTGTGGCTGCGCAGGCCGGAGATCGTGTCGATCGCGGCCGTGCAGGGGCATGCGATCGGGGCGGGCTTCCAGCTCGCACTCGCGTGCGATCTGCGTGTCGTCGCCGACGACGTGAAGTTCTGCATGAAGGAGCCCGCGCTGGGGCTGGTTCCCGACCTGACCGGGACCAAGCCCCTGGCCGACATCGTGGGGGTGCCGCGGGCCATCGAGATGTGCCTGACCGCGCGCACCGTGGGGGCCGCCGAAGCCGTACGGCTCGGCCTGGCCGAGATCGCGGTGCCCACGTCCGAGCTGGCCCAGGCCGTACAGGACCTGGCCGCCGCGCTGCTCGCGACCGACCGCGCCGCCGCGATCGCCACCAAGAGGCTGCTGCAGGCCGCGCCGGGACGCACGCTGGAGGAGCAGGCCGCCGCCGAGCGGATCGAGCAGGTGGCGCGCATCCGGGCACTGTTCGGAACGAACTGAGGGGCACTGTTCGGAACGAACTGAGGGGCACTGTTCGGAACGAGCTGAAGGACGCTGCTCGGGCTGAGCCGAAGGGCCCTGCGCGGGCCGAGGTGAAGGCTGCCGTTCAGGCCCAGATGCGCACGCTGGTCCGGCCGAACCGCGCGGCGCTGCTCGGATCGAGCTGGAGGGTGCTGTCCGAAGCGAACTGCGCGCTTCTGTTCGAAACGAACTGCGCGCGCCTGTTCGAAACGAACTAGGGTCGGTGTCCGGGGCGAACCGGTACGTGCTGTTCGCTTCGAGCTGACGGGGGAATCGGGGGTGTCCTCCCGCTGCTGCAGGGCTGGGAGGATGTACGGCATATGTCGATGATGAACGGCGGCTACGGCCTTCAGGTTATGCGGTCGTTACGGCGAGATAACTCCGTGACGAAGGAACGGATCGCGCCGGGGACCGTCCGGCGCATCGCCGGCTACGCCCGGCCGTTCCGCGCCCAGATCGCCGGTTTCCTCGCCCTGGTCGTGGTCGACGCGGTCATCGTGGTCGCCAACCCGCTGCTGATGAAGTCGATCATCGATCACGGCATCACTCCCAAGCGGGTCGACGTCGTGGTGTGGCTCGCGGTGGCGATCGGGGCGCTCGCGGTGCTGGACGCCGGGCTCGGCCTGGTGCAGCGGTGGTATTCCGCGCGCATCGGCGAGGGCCTGATCTACAACCTGCGCACCGAGGTCTTCGACCACGTGCAGCGCATGCCGGTCGCGTTCTTCATGCGCGCCCAGACCGGCGCGCTGGTCTCCCGGCTGAACACCGACGTCATCGGGGCGCAGCGGGCCCTCACCAGCACCCTGTCGTCGGTGGTGTCGAACGTCATCAGCCTGGTCATGGTGCTCGGCACCATGCTCGTGCTGTCGTGGCAGGTCACGCTGGTCGCGCTGGTCCTGCTGCCGATCTTCATCTTCCCCGCCAAGTGGGTCGGCCGCCGGATGTCCGCGCTGACCCGGGAGCAGATGCAGCTCGACGCCGAGATGAGCTCGGTGATGACCGAGCGGTTCAACGTGGCCGGGGCCATGGTCGCGAAGCTGTACGGCAGGCCGGACGACGAGGCGGCCCACTTCGCCGAGCGCGCGGGCCGGGTCCGCGACGTGGGCGTGATCGTCGCCATGTACGGCGCGGTGTTCCGCATCGCGCTCGGCCTGGTCGCCGCGCTGGCGACCGCGCTCGTCTACGGTCTCGGCGGCATGCTGGCGATCTCCGGGGCGTTCGCGCTCGGCACCCTGGTCGCCCAGTCGTCCCTGCTCATGCGCCTGTACGGCCCGCTGACCAGCCTGTCGAACGTCCACGTGGACGTGATGACCGCGCTGGTGAGCTTCGACCGGGTCTTCGAGGTGCTCGACCTGAAGCCGATGGTCGCCGAGAGGCCGGACGCGCGGCCGATCCCCGAGGGGCCGGTCACGATCGAGTTCGACGACGTCCGCTTCCGCTACCCGGCCGCCTCCGATGTCTCGCTGGCGTCGCTGGAGTCGGTGGCCCGCCCGGACACCGGGCCCTCGCAGGAGGTGCTCAAGGGCGTGTCGTTCACCGCGCACCCGGGCGAGCTGGTGGCGCTCGTCGGCCACTCGGGCGCGGGCAAGACGACCATCACCTCGCTGGTGTCCCGGCTGTACGACGTGGACGAGGGAGCCGTGCGGATCAACGGAGTGGACGTCCGCGACGCCACCCTCGACGGCATCAGGGACACGGTGGGGGTGGTCATGCAGGACGCCCACCTGTTCCACGACACGATCGGCAACAACCTCCGCTACGCCCGCCCCGAGGCGACCGACGAGGAGATCTGGGAGGCCCTGCGCGCCGCCCAGATCGCCGACCTGGTCAAGAACCTGCCGGAGGAGCTGGAGACGGTCGTCGGCGACCGCGGCTACCGGCTCTCGGGCGGGGAGAAGCAGCGCATCGCCCTGGCCCGGCTCCTGCTGAAGGCGCCGCGGGTGGTGGTGCTGGACGAGGCGACCGCCCACCTCGACTCGGAGTCCGAGGCCGCGGTGCAGCAGGCGCTGAAGACCGCGCTGCACGGCAGGACGTCGCTGGTGATCGCCCACCGGCTGTCGACCATCCGCGAGGCCGACACGATCCTGGTGATCGAGGACGGCCGGGTCGCCGAGCGCGGCCGGCACGAGGAGCTGCTGGAGCGGGGCGGCGCCTACGCCGAGCTCTACCGCACCCAGTTCACCGCCTCAGGCCAGAGCGGATCCTGACACGCGCGGCGGCCGGGAGACCGACGGCGGCCGGGAGACGACGGCTCAGCGGTAGCCGAGGCGGGCGAGCTCCTCCCTGGCCACCTTCTCCACCAGCTCGGCGTCGTCGGCCGACAGCCGCCTGCGCCAGCTTCCCGGCCGGGGGATCGTCGTGCCGTACAGCGCGATCGTGGAGACCTTGGCCTCCAGGAAGGACGACACCGCGTCGATCGCGTCTCCCGGTGCGGCCACCATGTCCTCGTACCGCAGGGTGAGCAGGTGCTCGGCGGGCAGCTCGTGGCGCAGCGCGGCGCTCAGCCGTACGGCGCTGCGCCAGCGCAGGGCGCACTTGCCCGCGGGTGGCATCGCGGCCCAGCGCCCGCGGTGCTCGGCCGAGCGTACGCCGAGGAACGGATTGGGAAACTCGGCGTCCTCGCTCAGCATGTGGGGCTTGACCCAGGCCATGCAGGCGGGGTCGGCGAGCATGTCGGCGACGACGTCACGGCCGTCGCGGATGATCTGAATGAGCCGGGCGTCGGGGAACGCCTGCAGCAGCACCGGCGCGCTGTAGAGCAGGTCGGGGCCGGCGTCGCCGAACCGGGACAGCGAGCCCGGCCCGACGCAGGGCCCCGCGCCGACGATGCCGCCCGCCTCCCGGCAGGAGGCCGTGCACTCCGCGCACGCCGCCGGGACCACCTGCCACGCCTCGGCCAGCACGTCGCGCAGCACCTGCGGGGCGCCGCCGCTGCGGGCGATCGACGGCCTCCTGGCGAAGGCGTAGACGACCCGGGCCACCGGGCCCCTGCCCATGGTCACGTGGAAGCCGGGCGAGCGCTTGAGCGCGCGGCCCAGCAGGTCGGCGCCGGAGTGCGGCGCCGCGACAACGAACACCGGACGGCGGACCTTGACACCGTTGACCACGAGGATGTGCGTCGGAGGTCGCATAGATACCGCTAAGTCTGACACCCTTTGAAGGGTGAGCGAGCGCTTCCCGGGCGGGGCGGGCGGTGACGCCTCGATAACGGTCCCGACACTGCCGCGGCGGCTGCGGCCCGGCGACACCGTCGCACTGGTCGCGCCCGCCGGTCCCGTCGATCCCGTGCTGCTCGAACACGGCACCGAGGTCCTGACCGAGCTCGGTCTGCGGGTCGTGCACGGGGCGTCGATCCTCGCGCGGGAGGGCTATCTGGCCGGGCCGGACGCCGCACGGGCGGCCGATCTCCAGGACGCGTGGTGCGATCCCGGGGTGGCGGCGGTCATCTGCGCCAGGGGCGGCTATGGCAGCACCCGGCTGCTCGGGCTGCTCGACTGGGACGCGATGGCGGCGGCCGGGCCGAAGATCCTGCTCGGGTCGAGCGACATCACCGCGCTCCACCGGGCCTTCGCCGACCGGCTCGGCCTGGCGACGCTGTTCGGGCCGATGCCGGCGACCACGGTGATCGGCGACCCGGAGGGTCCCGAGCCGGCCACCCTCGCCCACCTGCGGGAGGCGCTGTTCGAGGGCGGCGTGACCGCGCCGATCATCGGCGACCGGGTGATCGTGCCGGGCCGGGCCGAGGGCCGGCTCACGGGAGGCAACCTCGCCCTGCTCGCCGCCCTGTGCGGCACGCGGTACGCGATGCGCGCGCGGGGGCGCATCGTGCTGCTGGAGGACGTCGCCGAGGAACCGTACCGGATCGACCGCATGGTGACGCAACTGCTGCAGGCCGGGTGTCTCGACGGCGCGGCGGGAATCGTGCTGGGATCGTGGGTGGAGTGCGGCGACCCCCTTCCCACGCTGGCCGAACGCCTGGCCCCGCTGGATGTGCCGGTGCTCGCGGGACTGACTGTGGGCCATGGCACACCACAGATGAGTGTGTGGTTGGAGTCAAATGTGGCTATTGTGACCGAATCGTATTCTCTCTCGGGCATGTTCCGCGACTCGGACGCGGCAACCTGAGACCCGCCCCGGAGGCATCCGGGCGGTGGTGAAGGGATGGTGCGTTGGGACTCTTGCGGCGACTGCTCAGCCGGACACGGCCGGACCATCCCGCCCCGAGAGCCGTCGAGGACGTCGATCTCGATTCCCTGCTGGCCCTGGTCGCCGAGACCATGGGCCATACCTGCACGTTCGCGGCCGACGGCGCGTCGCTGACGCTGACCTCGCCCGAGCGTGAGCGGACGGTGAACCTCGTCGGCCTGCGCCGCGAGGCCGCTCGCCGTGCCCGCGAGGACTGGCCCATGCTGGTCTCCGAGCACCTCGCGCACGCCGTGTCGGGCGAGCCATTCGACGCCTGCAACCTCACGCCCATCAGGCCGCTGCTGCGCACGCGGGTCCACGCCGCCGACGATCCGGCCTTCCCCGACCCCTCCCGGATCATCGGCCGCCACCTCAGCGCCGACCTGATCGAGGTGCTGACCATCGGCGCCCGTCCGGTGCGGCCGGAGGAGGCGTTCTGCTGGCCCATCCCGCCAGCCGAGGCGCTCGACGTGGCCGTCGGCAACGCCCTGACCGACGAGCGGCCCACCGTGTCGCGGCTCGACCTCGCCGGCACGGAGGTGTCGCTGCTGACCGCGCCCAGCGCGGCGGCCCACCTGCGCCGCCTGACGGCGTACATGGACGTGCCCGAGGACGGCATGCTCGCCGTGCTGCCGCACCGGGGCATGGTGGCGGTGCACCCGGTGGCCGGCATCGGGGTGGTCCGCGCGATCGAGCGCCTGCGCATCTTCGCCCACCGGGAGCACGCCGGCCGGGCCGACGGGCTGAGCCCCCACGTGTACTGGTGGCGCCGGGGCAAGCTGACCCGCATCCAGGCCGACCTCATCAGTCACGACGGGCAGACCCGGCTGGTCGTCGCGCCGCCGCCGGAGTTCGCCCGGCTCCTCGCCCGCATCGCCGGCCGGCAGTAGCCGCGCCCGAAAATCGCGTGCGGGGGGACGCCGGCCGGGGTGAGACTGGCCGGCATGACGACCGCGCGCTTCGACCGCAGACCGTACGCCCGGGTGGACGACCTGCGGGCGATGCAGGACCTCGCCGCCCGGTTGTGGTCGCCCGGGGCGACCTGGCACGTCGGCGACCTGGCATGGGAACGCTTCCAGCACACGGGCAGGGAGCACGAGTGGCCGACCATGCTCTGGGACGCCGGTGATTCGACCGCGGCCTGGGGATGGGCCGATTCCGGCCACCTCGGTCTGGTGGCCGACCCGCGGCACCCCGCGCTGGCCGGCGAGGTGCTGGGCTGGTTCGCGGCGACGACGCTCGCGACAGCACCCGCGGCAGCACCCGCGACAGCACCTGGGCAGGTCCGGACGGTGACGGTCTCCAGCACAGAGACGCACCTGTTCCCGGCGCTCGAACGGCACGGCTATCGGCGTGCCGGCGACGGGCCCTTCTTCCTGCACATGGTCATGGACCTGGACGACGGCCTGCCCGCCCCGCGCCCGCCCGCCGGATACCGCCTGCGCACGGTGGGCGACGCCGACGTCCCGCGACGCGCCGCCGCGCACCGGGCGGCGTTCCACCCGTCGCGGGTGACCGAGGAGAGCTACCACGCGGTCCGGCGGGCCTGGCCCTATCGGCCGGACCTGGACTGGATCGCCGAGGCGCCGGACGGGAGCGCCGCGGCGTTCTGCCTGGTCTGGCTGGACGAGGCCAACCGGGCCGCCCGCATCGAGCCGGCCGGCACCGCGCCTGGCCACCGCCGGCGCGGCTGTATCGGTCGCTCGGGTTCCGGGAGTGCGCCAGGAGCCTCGCCTACCGCTGCTCGCTGTAGCGGGTCAGCGCCTGTGCGGTGCGGATCAGGTGGATGTGGCTGAAGGCTTGGG
>NZ_VIRM01000031.1 GCF_006874475.1 Microbispora hainanensis | reverse complement strand
CAAGGCAGGTTCGTCCGTCCCGGCCCCGGTGTTCACCGGGGCATCTTCGACCATTGCAGAGCGCTCCTTGTCTGACACGCTGCCGCCCTTCCCCATGTGGCCGGCTTTCCCGGCCTCGGAGTACTACGGCGGCTCCGCCCCGCCGGTGCCCTTCGACGGGCAACGCGTCCTATCCCGCACGGCCCTCTGGAAGAGACCTGAACGGGACCGGCCCACCGGCGGTTCCCACGTTCACTGCCAACCGATCGAGAGGTGAGGTGCCCGGCTATACCCCTGCGGCATCGCCACGGCTACGCCGTAGTCCTTCACCGTGACCTCCCAGGCCCAGCAGGGGAAACCTGCCCGGGAGTTCACCGATCCTCCGCCGCCGCGGACTCGACGGCCAAGCATCGGCTGCGCGCCGCCAACCAGCCCAGATCCACCGGGTTCGAGCTGGCACACTTTCAAGAGGCGTAACAACACCGGTTCCTCACGTACACCTTCCTCTCTTGCTCACCGAGCCCGACCCATCCGGCAGTCCTGAGCCGACCCGACTTTGTCGCGGCTGCTCCCGCCTTCCCCGGCGTTCCTCCAGGTCAGGCTGCCGCCAGCTTCACCTGCCTGCTACGACAGGCAGGAGGCGGAGTCCTTTCACCTCCGCTCGGTCCAACAGCGCCTCGTGGCGCACCCCCTGAAAGTGTGGAGACGGTCCTATGCCACAGCGGCCCTGAGCAGGGCCGCTGACGCTTGCCTTGTTCTCGATCATCTGACGCTCGACTGTGACAGGCGGCAGCCCGTCGTTGGCGCTGTGCCTCCTGCTGGTGTAGAAGTCGACGATCCAGGTCTCGATCTTCAGCCGTGCGTCGGCCCCGCGTGCGGAAGGGGGTGACCACCTCGGTTCGCCCGTCGTGCAGGTCGATGAACGTGATCGTGGTCCGCATGCCGCCCATCGGACGAACGTGCCGGCCGCGTACCTCAGTGCCGAGGCGCGAGCCGGCTTCGCCACCGAGTCTCGACCGTTTCGACGTCTATCTCGCCGGCCCGCAGGAGTAGGGAGCACGGCATGCCCACAGTCACCTCAGCCGTCGGCGCCACGATCGCGTGCGAACGCAGGGGAATCGGGCCGTTGCTCGTCTCGTCGACGGTGCCGTGTGCTTTCGTGGCGCGGGACCGATGCGGCCGCTCGCCGCGCTGCTGCGAGACGCCTTCACTGTCTGCACGTACGACCGTCGCGGCCGGGGTGAGAGCTCGGACACGATGCCCTACGCGGTCGCCCGCGAGGTCGAGGATCTGCGGGCCCTCATCGCGCAGGCCCGCGGCGAGGCCTACGTCTAGGCCATTTCTCAGGGCTGCTCTCGCCGCGGCCGCGGCCGTCGGCCCTGGGATCACCAAGCTCGCACTTTACGAGCCGCCGTTCCTGGCCGAGGTCGAGGACGGCAGCTGGATGAAGGAGTACACGCAGAGACTGCGAACTGCTCGACGCCGGTCGCAGGGGCGATGCCGTAGCCGTGTTCATGACGAACGTCGGCATACCCGCCCAGGTCGTCAGGGCCACGGCGGATGCGCTCCGTACAGCGGAGCACCGGACGCTCGACCGTCAGACGCACGACGTGGCCCCCGACTCCTGCTCGCCCCCGTCTTGATCGGCTTTTCGGCGCCTGACATCCGCCCGTTCATCCACCGGTCATATCAGGCGGCGCCGCGCCCTTGTGGGAGCGGCCGTGGCTGGGTACGGCCTCATGGTGTGCGGGCGGCTGCCGGGAGCTTGTCATCGGGGGTGAGTCACATGCGAGTGGTGATCGCAGGGGGCCATGGGAGGGTCGCTCTCAGGCTGGAAAGGGTGCTCGCGGACCGCGGAGACGCGCCAGTGGGCCTCATCCGTAACCCGGAGCACGACGTCGACGTCCGGGCGGCCGGGGCAGAGCCGGTGCTCTGTGACCTGGAGGACGCCCGTGTCGAGGAGGTGGAGCGGATCCTCATAGGGGCCGGCGCGGTGGTCTTCGCCGCCGGCGCCGGGCCGGTGGGCGGTCTCGTCCGTATGTACGCGGTCGACCAGTGGGCACTGGCCCTCATGGCGGAGGCGGCCGAGAAGGCCCGTGTGCGGCGATTCATCCACATCTCCTGCATGGGCGCGGGCCGGCGACCGCCTCCGGAAAGCGACGACGCCTGGGCGGCGTACGTCGCGGCGAAGAGCGCCGCCGAGGACAACCTCCGCACCCGCGATCTCGACTGGACGATCCTGCGCCCCGGGCGGCTGACCGATGAGCGGGGATTGGGCCTGGTCACGCTGGCGGACCCGCCGCTGCCGCTCGGCGAGGTCTCGCGCGACGACGTCGCCGATGTGATCGCGGCGTTGCTCGACACTCCCGAGACTCGGCATCGCATCCTCGAACTGATCGGCGGCGGCATCCCGGTGGAGGAGGCGATCCGCCTGGTGCTCATCCGATGAGCCTCGTTCCGCGATCGGGTCGCCAGCCGACGGAGGCCGAGTCTTTATTCCGGCTCGCCGATCAGACTGGAGAAGCTGATCTACGAGCCGGAGCACTCACTGATCGACCAGAGCCTCCACGCCAGGTATGGCCCGGAGCCGGTCAACGGCGACGGGTTCGGCGTGGACTGCTACGGCGACGGCGAGGCGACACCCGCGGTGTTCAAGGACGCCAAGCCCGCCTGGGGGATCACAACCTCCGGCAACTCGCACGCTTCGTCCGGTCGCCGCTGTTCATGGCGCACGTGCGCGCTTCCACGGGAACGGCGATTCAGCAGACGAACTTCCATCCGTTCGCAAGTGCAGGTGGCTGTGGATGCACAACGGTGTGATCTCTCACAGCAGCAGCGCGAGGTGCATCCAGCGACTGCATCCCGAAGTGTTCACCCTCATGGAGCTCTCCGAAGGCGCACAGGTCGTCGTCTCGGAACCGCTGCGAGATCTGCCCGGCATGTGGTTCGAGGTCCCGGAGGCGACGTACACGGTGATCGAGGGCCGCACTTTGAAAATGTACCCTTTCAAGCAGATATCACCGGATTAGCCGCGTAAGTGGGATCTGTGAAACCTCCTGCCGTGGCTGCGTGAGCAGCCGGGACCCATGTACGGCCCGGAGAGCGTCCATCACCGACGCGGAGGGCTGGCGGTTTTGGCGAGTTGAGTGGACCTGTGCGGGTACGGCCCGGCTGACCCGGCGAAACGCAGAACATCAGGAGGGCTCATGACCTCGCGGGACCAGCCCCGGCACGAGACGCCCGAACAACATCTCACCGAGCGCGAGCTGCTCCATGTCGCGGCGTCCATCGCAATCTTGATCTTGTGCGTCGGCGTCGCGATCCTGAGCTTCATGGCAGGCCTGACATGGCTCGGCGTGATAAGCAGTGCGGTCCTGGCCGCCGCCCTTGTCGACCTGACTCTGCTCTCGTTGCGCCATTCCAGACGCAGGCACGGGCGAGTGTCCGCCGGATAGGGAGCAGAGGGTCAGCTGCGCCCGCCGTCCTGACGCCTGCCGGCCCGGTCGACGCACTTGTGCACCCGCACGCTGCGGTCGATCAGCTCGCGCAGTGGGCTCTCGTCGACAAGGACGCCGACCACGAGAGCCACCCCCGTACTCCTGGGAAGCGCATCAGGGCTGCAGAAGTTCGACCATCAGAACCTTTACCCGGTCGTACATCTCGTTCCTTATGTCACGCGCACAGCATCGATGCCCTGCCCGGCCGGGTCGTCGAGTTTCCAGTCCTCGTACCGTTTGCCGGGGAGGATAGGGCATGCATCACCGCAGCCCATGGTGATGACCACGTCGGATGCCTTAACGGCGTCGAAGAGCCTGCGGAACTTCCACCGCGAGCGCAGGGTCGTGGTCGAACCGGAAAGGCTTGACGCGCTCCGTACGTCGCTGCGGCTGGACGACACGGAGTCGGACATGTCCTACCTGTTCGGCAAGCAGTTACAGGAAGCCGACGTGATCGCCCTCAACAAGATCGACCTGCTCGGCACGGCGGAGGCCGCCGCCGTCATCGCGGACCTGCGTGAGCGGTACCCCACCGCCGCCGTTCTCGGCTACTCGGCGAAAACCGGGGACGGCCTGGAAGAACTGGTGCCCCTCTGGCTGGGTTCGGAGCCCGCGAGGCGCGGTCTCGACGTCGATTACGACCGCTACGCCAAGGCCGAGGCCGCGCCGGCGTGGCTGAACCTCGGCCTGGACGTGGCGGCGGCGGAGGGCTTCGACCCGGACGCCTGGGCCCGTGGGCTGCTGGAGCACCTGTCCGCGGCCGCCGCCCGCAACGGCTGGATGACGGCAGGATGAGGTGAAGCGGGGCGGCCTGGGCTCGCCGCCGCACCCGTCCGCGTGTGAAGGAGGCCGCCGTGGCTCACGATGAGATCGTCGACCGCTACTCCAGGTTCGCCAGGACGGCGATGACCGGCCAGTCCGGCCGCGACTCCACGTCCTTCGGCGAGGGCTGCGTCGGCGCCGCCGGATACGACGACACCGCCGCACTGCCCGAGGGCGCCCTGCGCGCCAGCCTGGGCTGCGGCAACCCCGTCGCCGTCGCCGACCTGCGCGAGGGCGAGGTCGTGCTCGACCTCGGCTCCGGCGGCGGAATCGACGTCCTGCTGTCCGCCCGCCGCGTCGGTCCCACCGGCAGGGTCTACGGCCTGGACGCCAGCTCCGACATGCTGAGCCTCGCCCGCGACAACGCCGCAAAGGCCGGCGTGACCAACACCGAGTTCCTGCACGGCACCATCGAGCACATCCCGCTGCCCGGCCGTGCGGTCGACGTGGTCATCTCCAACTGCGTCATCAACCTGTCCGACGACAAGGCGGCCACCCTGGCCGAGGCGTTCCGTGTCCTGCGCCCCGGCGGCCGCTTCGGCGTCAGCGACGTCGTCACCGAGGACGCCGTCCCCGACGAGGACCTGCGCCGCCGCACCGAGACCCGCATCGGATGCACCGCCGGTTCCCTGACCGCCGGCGAGTACCGCACCCTGCTCCTGGACGCCGGCTTCACCGGCATTACCGTCACCCCCACCGCGGACCACGGTGACGGCGTCCACTCGGCCGTCGTCAAGGCCGTCAAGCCGCCCGTCGCTCCCGGCTTCGAAATCCGCCCCATGCGCGCCGAGGACGCCGGCCAGGTTCTGAGCGTCTACCAGCTCGGCCTCGACACCGGCCACGCGAGCTTCGAGACCACTGCTCCGACCTGGGAGGCGTTCAGTTCCGCCCGCCTCGGACATTTGCGGTACGTCGTCGCCGACACCCGTACGGGCCAGGTGGTCGCCTGGGTGGCCGCCTCCCGCGTCTCCGCCCGTCCCGTCTATGCGGGCGTCGTCGAACACAGCATCTACGTCCACCCCGATTACGGTTCCCGGGGCCTGGGTCGTGCCCTTCTGGACGCCTTCGTCGCCGCGAGCGAGGACGCCGGCATCTGGACGATCCAATCCGGCGTGTTCCCCGAGAACACGGCCGGCCTGGCTCTGCACCAGGCGGCCGGCTTCCGTGTCCTCGGCACCCGCGAACGCATCGGACGCCACCACGGCGTCTGGCGCGACGTCCTCATGATCGAACGCCGTAGCCCCGCCATCTGATGCCACCGGTGGTGTCACTGCCTGATGCGGTTGGGGCCGGTGCCCAGGGCGAGGAAGCCCGCGAGGGCGGACATGGTCGCAAGCAGGGTGAACAGGTGCGGATACCCGCCCAGGGGCGGGGCGAGAGCGGCCCCGGCGAAGGGAGCCAGAGCTGCGGCGATGGTGGCGGGGGCGGCCAGCAGGCCGGACAGGCGGCCGTAGTGGGTGGTGCCCCAGCGATCGGGGACGGCGGTGGCCTGGAGCAGGGTGAGGTTGCCGCGCACCATGCCTGCGGCGACGGCGATCGCGGTGAGCAGCGCGACGGGTCCGGGGATGACGGCCAGGGCGGCGGTGGTGGCGCCACCGGCCGCCATCAGCGCGGCGGTGCGGAGCCTTACGTCGGTGCGGCGGGCGAGGGCGGCGTACAGGGTGCGGCCGAGGGTCTGGCCGGCGCCGCCTAGGCCGAGTGCCCAGGCGGCGGCCGTGGTGGAGGCGCCACGCGTGGTGAGAAGGGGAACCAGCGCGATGACGACGGCGTACATCGCGAAGGCGGAGGCGGTCAGCGCGGCAGCCAGCAGGAGGAACGGCCTGCTCCTGGCCACATTCACCGGCGCATCGCCGGTTCCGTGTGCAGGCTGACCGGACGGTGGCGATGGGGCGAGGGGCCAGGGGGCCCGCAGCGCGAGGGCGTGGGCCGGGATGGTGACGACGGCCAGGATCACGGCGAGCACCGCGTAGGTGGTGCGCCAGGACAGGTACTCGGCGAGGGTGGCGGTCAGGGGGGCGAAGACGGTGGAGGCCAGCCCGCCGGCGAGGGTCACGATGGTGAGCGCGCGGACGCGGTCGGGTCCCCACCAGCGGGTCACGGCCGCGAACGCCGGCTGGTAGAAGGTGGCCGCCATGGCGATCCCGGCGAGCAGCCAGGCCGCGGTGAAGGCGGGCAGGGTGGGCGCGTAGGCGGCGGCCAGCACGCTGAGCGTGGCCAGGATCGACCCGATCGTCATCACCGCCCGTGGGCCGCGGGTGTCCAGGATGCGGCCGACGGGGATGCCGGCGAGCGCGGAGACGAGCAGGGCGGCGGAGAAGGCCGCGGTGGTGGCGGCAGCCGACCAGCCGGTGTCCGCGGTGATGGCCGGGTTGAGCACGGGAAAGGCGTAGTAGACCACGCCCCAGCCGGTGATCTGGGTGAGGCACAGGGCGGGCAGGACGGCACGCGGCCGCGACCGGTCCTGTGAGCCGGTCGCGGCCGCGTGAGCGTGAAGATCGGCCACTGCGGTCAGCAGCCGCCGGAGGACGCGGGAGCGCCGATGCCGATCTGCAGGGTGGCCGGGGCGGCGCAGCAGCCACCGGACGCCTCCGCCGTGTCCGCCTGGTCGAACAGGCCGGAGCCGCCGCACACCCCGGTCTCGGGCAGGACGAGCTCGACGCGTTCGGCGGCCTCCCGGTCGCCGGCCAGGGCGGCGGTGATGGAGCGGGTCTGCTCGTAGCCGGTCATGGCCAGGAACGTCGGGGCGCGGCCGTAGGACTTCATGCCGACCAGGTAGATGCCCTGCTCGGGGTGGGACAGCTCGTTCACGCCGTGGGGGTAGACGGTGCCGCAGGAGTGCACGTTGGGGTCGATCAGCGGCGCCAGCGCGAGCGGGGCCTGAAGGCGCTCGTCCAGGCCGAGGCGCACCTCGGACAGGAACGACAGGTCGGGGCGGAATCCGGTCAGCACGATGACCTCGTCGACCGGCTCGGTGACCCGGCCGTCGTCGGAGACGAGGACCAGGCGGTCACCGTCACGCTGCACGGCGGCGGTGCGGAAGCCGGTGACCGCCGTGGCGTGTCCCGCCTCGACGGCGGCCTTGGCGGCGAGCCCGAGGGCGCCGCGTGCGGGGAGCTGGTCGGCCTCGCCGCCGCCGAAGGTATCGGCGCCGATGCCGCGCCGCAGGACCCATACCGCGTGCGTACCCGGCTCCTGCTCGGCCAGGTCGGCGAGGGCCGCCAGTGCGGTGAAGGCCGAGGCGCCGGAGCCGACCACCGCGGTGCGCCGCCCTGCGTACCGGGCGCGTACGGCAGGGTCGCGCAGGTCGGGGACGCGATAGGAGACGCGGTCGGTCGCGCTCTTTTCACCGAGCGCGGGCAGCCCGTCACCACCGAGCGGGTTGGGGGTGGTCCAGGTGCCGGAGGCGTCGATGACCGCACGGGCACTGATTCGCTCTTCGCGGCCGTCGCCGGTGCGTACGTGCACGGTGAAGGGCTGCTCGTCACGGCCGGAGTCGACCACCCGGTCTCGCCCGGCCTTGGCCACGCCGGTGACGGTGCTGTTGTAGCGGACCTTGTGGCCGAGAGTGTCGGCGAGCGGCTGCAGGTACTGCTCGGCCCAGTCTCCGCCGGTCGGGTACGTCGCCGCGTCCGGGCGGACCCAGCCGGTCGGGGCGAGCAGCTTTTCGGCGGCGGGGTCGACGACCTCGCTCCAGGTGGAGAACAGGCGCACGTGTGACCACTCCCGGACGGCGGATCCAGCCGCAGGGCCGGCCTCCAGCACCAGTGGGTCGAGTCCGCGTTCGATCAAGTGGGCGGCGGCGGCAAGGCCGACGGGACCGGCTCCGATCACGACGACAGGCAGTTCGGCGGCGGGCGTGGTCACGGCGTCTCCTCTGATTCGACATTCGTCTATGAGTTGCGCGGCCAGCATGGCATCTGTTTCGATACCCGTCAACATAGACGTTCATCGATACAGGAAAGGGTTTGGTCATGGATCAGATCGAGGTCGCGGTGATAGGCGGCGGTCAGTCCGGGCTGGCCACGGCGAACGCCCTACGGCGGCACGGGTTGAAGCCGGTGATCCTGGAGGCATCGCAGCAGCCTGCCGGGTCATGGCCCCGGTACTACGACAGCCTCACCCTGTTCTCCCCGGCCCGCTACAGCTCCTTGCCGGGGATGCCGTTCAGCGGTGGGGATCCGGATCGTTACCCGCACCGTGACGAGGTGATCGACTATCTCACCGCCTACGCCGCCCGCCTGGACGCCGACATTCGCACTGGTGCCCGCGTCGCGGAGGTCAGCGCGGAGGGCGAGGGGTTCGGCATCACCCTGCAAGACGGCAGCCGCCTCGCCGCACGGGCCGTGGTCGCGGCAAGCGGAACCTTCGGCAACCCCTACCGGCCGGCGCTGCCCGGCCTGGGGAACTTTACCGGGACGGTGCTGCACGCGGCCGACTATCGCGCCCCTGAGCCGTTCGCCGGTCAGCGGGTCGTTGTGGTGGGTGCAGGGAACTCTGCGGTGCAGATCGCCGCCGAACTCGCGACCGTGGCGCGGGTGACGCTGGCCACCCGGGCGCCGGTACGGTTCGCCCGTCAGCACCTGCTCGGCCGGGATCTGCATTTCTGGCTCACCGTCACCGGGCTGGACACCGCGCCGCTGGGCCGTCTGCTGCGCACACCTCCGACTCAGCCGGTCCTCGATGACGGCCGCTACCGCTCCGCCTTGAACGCCAGCGCCCCGGATCGGCGTGCCCTGTTCACCGAGGCTGGCGACAGCAAGGTCACCTGGGCGGACGGCACCACCGAGCAGGTGGATGCGATCGTGCTCGCCACCGGCTACCGCCCCGACCTGCCCTACCTGGCGGGGCTCGGCGCGCTGGACGCGGCCGGGCGTCCGCTGCACCGCGACGGCGCCTCGCTCACCCATCCCCTGCTCGCCTACGTGGGGCTGGAGTGGCAGCGCAGCCTGTCGTCCAACTCGCTGCGTGGGGTGGGCCGGGACGCCGCCCGCGCCGCCCGCCGGCTGGCCGCCCGCCTGCGCCGCTGACCGGCCGTGCGTCACCCACTGCGGCGGATGAGCTGGTGGGCCCTCACGCGTTGGTTCGATGTGTGTCAACATAGATGCATGTCGAATACGCGGACGCTGCCGGTGCTGGAGCCTGATGTCGTGCCGTGCTGCCCGCCGCTGACCGAACGCACCCTCACCGCGGCAGAGGCCGAGCGGACGGCGGCGATGTTCAAGGCGCTCAGCGACCCGGTGCGGCTGCGCCTGTTCTCCGCGGTCGCCTCCGCTCCCGGCGGCGAGGCGTGCGTGTGCGACATCTCCGACGTCGGGGTGTCCCAGCCGACCGTCTCCCACCACCTGAAGAAGCTGAAGGAGGCCGGTCTACTGGCCTCTGAGCGGCGGGGTACCTGGGTGTACTACCGGGTCGAGCCGAGCGTGCTGGCCGGAATGGGCCGGCTGCTGACCGGCCCCGCACGCGTCTGAAAACCACAGTCTGGCCTGTATGCAGCGGGTCCGCTGCGGACTTACCGGAGCAGCCCCCGTGCCGCCGACGGGTGTCTTGTCAGGGGTTGGCGGGGGCGAGTCTGCGGCGCCAGGCGAGGGAGACGTAGACCAGCGCCACCAGCACGGGGACCTCGATCAGCGGTCCGACCACCCCCGACAGGGCCTGGCCGGAGGTGACGCCGAAGGTGGCGATGGCCACCGCGATCGCCAGCTCGAAGTTGTTGCCGGCCGCGGTGAAGGCCAGCGTGGCGGTCCGCTCGTACGGCAGGCCCAGGGCCTTGCCGAGGGCGAAGGTGCCGAACCACATCAGGGCGAAGTAGGCCAGCAGCGGCAGCGCGATGCGGGCGACGTCGGCGGGCTCGGAGGTGATCGTCTTGCCCTGCAGGGCGAACAGGATCACGATCGTGAACAGCAGCCCGTACAGCGCGAACGGGCCGATCTTCGGCAGGAACGCGCTCTCATACCGCTGGCGGCCGAGCCTGCGCTCGCCCAGGCGGCGGGTGAGGAACCCGGCCAGCAGCGGGATGCCGAGGAAGATGACGACGTTGAGGGCGATCTTCCATGCGGAGATGCCAAGGTGCTGCCCCTGGCCCAGACCGAGCCAGCCGGGCAGCAGGTCGAGGTAGAACCAACCGAGCAGGGCGAACGCCAGGACCTGGAACACGCTGTTGAGCGCCACCAGGACGGCGGCGGCCTCACGGTCGCCGCAGGCCAGGTCGTTCCAGATGATGACCATGGCGATGCAGCGGGCCAGACCGACGATGATCAGGCCCGTGCGGTACTCCGGCAGGTCCGGCAGGAAGATCCAGGCCAGGGCGAACATCACGGCCGGGCCGATGACCCAGTTGACGACCAGTGAAGAGATCATCAGGCGGCGGTCGCCGGTGACGGCGTCGAGCTTGTCGTAGCGGACCTTGGCCAGCACCGGATACATCATGATCAGCAGGCCGAGGGCGATCGGCAGGGAGATGCCGCCGATCGCGACCTTCGACAGCACGGCGTTCAGCCCCGGGACGGCGCGGCCCAGACCAAGGCCCAAGGCCATGGCGGCCAGGATCCACACCGCAAGGAAACGGTCCAGCAGCGACAGCTTGCCCACCACGCCCCTGGGCGCGGCGAGCGCGGGCTCGGTGGCCGTCATGGGCAGGACCTCTTCCTGTCGGCGGCGGCGGTGGCACGGGCGGTCTCGGCCAGTTCGGCGAACTGCCCGGCCAAAGCGGCGATGACGTCAGGCTTGAGCCGGTAGTAGGTGAACCGGCCGCACGGCTCGGTGTCCACCACCCCGGCGTCCCGCAGCACCTTCAGGTGGTTGGACAGGTTGGTCTGCCGCGCGCCGGTCTCGGCCACCAAGTGCGTGGTGCACAGCGTTTCCCGGGCGAGCAGGGTCACGATCTGCAGCCGCAGGGGATCGGCCAGCACCCGCAATAGATCAGTGTCGACTGACATCAGCATGTACTGATACTGTCACATCAGCGGGGGCTGATGCGAATCTGACGCCCGGCCGCCAGCTCCTGCACGCCATCCGCGACGCGATCGACACCCACACCGACCTGCTCGCCACCCTGCCCCAGGCCTGGCCCCCACCACCATCAGCAAGAAAGAACGAAGATGCCCACGACCGCTACTGCCGCGTCCGTTCTGTTCGTCTGTGTGCACAACGCCGGCCGCTCCCAGATGGCCGCCGGATTCCTCTCCCACCTGGCCGGCGACCGCATCGAGGTCCGCTCCGCCGGGTCGCTGCCCGCCGAGCAGGTCAACCCTGCCGCCGTGGAGGCGATGAAGGAGGTCGGCATCGACATCTCCGGCCAGACCCCCAAGGTGCTAACCACCGAGGCGGTGCAGGCCTCCGACTACGTCATCACCATGGGCTGCGGGGATGCCTGCCCGATCTTCCCGGGCAAGAAGTACCTCGACTGGGCCCTGGACGACCCCGCAGGCAAGGGCGTCGAGGCCGTCCGGCCGATCCGCGACGAGATCAAAACCCGCATCCAGGCTCTGATCGCCGAGATCGACGCTCGGCAAGAAAGCTGATCCCGCCGCTCTTACCGTCACCGCCGGGAATGTCCCTGCATGGGCGTACTCCCGGTCAGCGGCAGCGCCGCGTCCCGACCCTCCTGTCGGGGGGGCAGCACCTGTGACGAGACGATGCCGCAGCATGGTCACAGGCGTGTGATCAGTGCGGGGATGGCTCGTACCGCCAGCATGATCCTCGCGACGCTGCCGGTCAGCGCCACGAGCAGCAGCAAGGACGGCGGCGGCACAAGCGTGACGACCGTGCCCAGAATGACCGTGTCCAAGACGGCGACGGTTCCCGCGCCGCCCAGGGCGGCCAGCCGTACGGTGTGATAGTGCCGCTGTTCCCGGACGGCCGTTACGAGCATGAGCACGGCCGAGCCGAGCAGGAGTCCGAGGACCAGGCGTGCGGCCGGTGGGATCGCCGCGGCCCAGCCGTCGGCGGTGATAAGAGCGGTGCCCCAGCACAGGCCGACGATCGGCCCGGCCGCAAGCAGTGTGAACGCGGCGTGCCGGGCCGGTGAGGCACGAACGAAGGCGGCGGTGACGGCGTCGGCGTCACCGAAGTCCGCGAGGGCGGCCCGGGCTGCCGCATCCGGGTCCCCGAGCCGCTCCATCTGGTCGTCGTACGAGGCGAGCAGGCCGTCGGCGAGCTCGTCGACCACGGGGCCGGGCAGCCGTTCGGCGAGCGTCCGCAGGTGGCGTTCGATCAGTTCGTGGCCGGCCACGGTCCACCACCCAGCGCCGCGGATATCACGGCGGCGAACTCCTGCCAGTGGTCGCGTGCCCCCGCCAAAGAGCGCCGCCCCTGCTCGGTCAGCTCATAAGTGCGCCGTCTGCGACCGCTCACCACCGACCAGCTCCCCTTGATCAGTCCCGCGCGCTCCAGCCGGTGCAGCGCCGGATAGACGGTGCCGGTGGGCAGATCGAGCTTGCCGCCCGTCGCGTCACGCAAGGCTTCCTTCACCGCGTAGCCGTGCTGCGGCCCGTCCTCCAGTGTGGCGAGCAGGAGGCCGTCCAAGTGTCCCTTGAGTGCTTCCGCCCTCATAGGTAGCAACGCTACAACTGCTCTTCCCGTACGCCAAGACCCGGAGTAGCGTTCCTACATGTAGGGTCACTACGTATTGGAGATGCGATGGACCACATCGACATCCTGGGCACTCCGATCCCCAACGCCGGACCGGTCTTCTTCGCCGCACTCGCCATCCATGTCACTGCCGGGATCACCTGCGTGAGCTGCGGCGCGATCGCCGCGCTGACGCGGAAGGGAAGCCCATGGCACCGGCGGTTCGGCCGCACCTATCTGTGGGCGTGGGCCGTCGCCTACCTCACCCTGACCGTCATGTCGGTGATCCGCTGGCGGGAGAACGTCCACCTGTTCGTCATCGGCACCCTTGGCTTCACCGCCGCGCTGACGGGCTACGCCAACCGGCGGCGCCGGCCCGACCTTCACATCCTCGCAATGGGCACGTCCTACGTGCTGCTGTTGATCGGCTTCTACGTCGACAACGGCCCCCACCTGCCACTGTGGGACAGGCTCCCCACCGTTGCCTACTGGCTGCTCCCGGCCCTGATCGGCTCCCCCTTGATCGCGCACGCAATCGTGCGCAGGCGCCAACGACACGCGCCGGCACGCCGTGATTCCCGGTGACAGCCATACGCCCTGCCGATTCGCCTTTTCCAGCTTGATCGAATTCGTACAGGGCGAGCCGACGACCGCGTGAGCGTTCCGGCGGACCGATCGACGATCAAGGTACGCCACGGCAGGAAGGACAACGTGGCCTGCAGGGCTGTGTGGCACAACGACAATCCGGTCGACGTGCGCAAGCCGTTCGGGTCGGTCAAGGTCTTCAAGCTGTGCCAGGGGCGTGTCGGGTGGGGCTGCCTGCAGAGCGGCGGTGTGGCCGGGTGGCCGCTGATCGGATCTGACTTGGGGTGGCGCGGCTGTCGAGGGTGATCGCTCAGCCGCTCGTGCCGCCCCCAAGGGTGTTCTGAATCTCGCCCTGCTTCTGCTCCACCACTGTCTTGATCAACGTGGCCAAGCCCAGTGCGACGCCGGCGATGATGGCCGTGATGATCACCCACTCGACGGCTGAAGCTCCACGCGTTGGAGCTGCTCTCGCGCGCTGGATCCGAACACCCAGAAACGCCCACAGGTAGATGGCCCAGGGATGGTTCACTCCGCCTCGACATCCTTCTTCGCACCGGGGGTGAGGCGCGCACGGAGCTCACCCTCTGTTGCTGATCGCAACCGCGGATGTGCAGATTGTTGCCGACGTGAGCTTGTCAGGTAGACAAAACCGTTGTGGAATCTGGAACTCCATCCGCAGCTTTCGTGCATACTCGGCGCGGTTCGATCGTCGGGACCATCCGAGCCTTGAGGCCCTTGCCGCGGCTGCCCTTGCCTAAGCGGACGTGCAGCTTGCCGCCCTCGCCCAGGCCCGGCGCCAGTCCCGGATGTCGCCGCATGGTCATGCCGGCCGACGCTCGTGGCAGGACGCCGAATTGCTCTGGGCGCTCTTGTAATGAACGAACTAGTGAGTTAGCTTCAACGTCACAAGCCAGGCTGGAACGGACACCCCGTATCGCGGACAGGGCTTGGCGGCCTGTTATCCCTCCATGGGTAACTTTGCTATGGGTGAGCCCCTGGCCCGACACGGCATCCCCGTTCTCAGCGGTCACCCACCCCCCCTCGCGTGCGACCCAGGTAGTCGCCGCCCGATGTCACAGAGGAGACCCGCCGTGTCGGCTGTTCCCGTGGACCGTCCCCATGCCGCGCAGGGCAAGCCCCGTAAGGCGGCGCTCGCCGCCTGGATCGGCAGCGCCTTGGAGTACTACGACTTTTTCATCTACGGCACCGCCGCAGCGCTGGTCTTCAGCAAGATCTTCTTTCCGGAGTCGGCTCCGGCGACCGGAACCCTTCTGGCGCTGGCGACCTTCGGCGTCGGCTATCTGGCCCGCCCCGTGGGCGCTTTCGTGCTCGGGCACATCGGCGACAAGTTCGGCCGCAAGCGGGTGCTGGTCGCCACGCTGGTCCTGATGGGCTTGTCCACCTTCTTGGTCGGCTGCCTGCCGACGTACGAGGACATCGGTGTGCTCGCCCCGGTGCTGCTGGTTGTGCTGCGGCTCCTGCAGGGCTTCTCGGTGGCGGGGGAGCAGGCCGGAGCCAACTCCATGACTCTGGAGCACGCCCCGCCCGGACGCCGCGCCTACTACACGAGCTTCACGCTCAACGGCACTCAGGCCGGGCAGATCCTGGCGACAGCCGTCTTCCTTCCGATCGCCGCGCTCCCTGAGGACCAGCTCCTCACTTGGGGCTGGCGGGTGCCGTTCTGGCTGAGCATCGTGGTCGCCGCGGTCGGCCTGCTGATCCGCCGGACCCTTGAGGAGACTCCCGCCTTCGAGCGGGAGGTGGCCGAGGGCGCGGTCGCCAAGATGCCGCTGGCCGTGCTGTTCCGTGACCACTGGAAGGACGTGCTGCGGGTGGTGGTGGCCGCGGTCATCGCGTCCGTCAGCACGATCTTCACGGTTCACGCGCTGTCCTACGCGGTGAACACGATGAAGCTCGATCGCACGCCCATGCTCTGGGTCGGAGTCCTGGCCAACGTCGCCGCCCTGATCGCCATCCCGCTGTGGGGAAGGCTCTCCGACCGGGTGGGCCGTAAGCCCGTGTTCGCGGGCGGTTCGCTGGGGTGCGCCGTGCTGATGTTCGGCTACCTGTGGTCGATCTCGGCGGGTGACTACCTGCTGATCTTCGTGATCGGCATCCTCATGTTCGGCGTCGTGCACAGCGCGACCAGCGGGGTGTGGCCGGCTTTCTACGGCGAGATGTTCAGCACCCGCGTGCGGTTGTCCGGTATGGCCGTCGGCACCCAGATCGGCTTCGCGATCGCCGGGTTCGCGCCCACGATCGCCACCGCCGTCGCGGGCACCGGCCCGGACAGCTGGTTCGGGGTCGCGGCCTTCACCGCACTGCTGTGCCTGGTCAACGTCGCGGCGGTGGCGACGGCGCGCGAGACCTATCGGGTGCCCACCGACAAGCTCGGCCTTGTGGGGACGACCCGGGTCAAGGTGCCGGCATGAGCACGTTCCGCGTCTACGCCATCCGCTACGCCGAGCGCGAGGGCCGCCGCGGCCAGCACTTCCACGGGTACGACGACCGCTGGGACGAGCCGCATCCCACGGCCTACTACGTGTGGCTCGCGGTCTCCGATGGCCACACCGTGCTGATCGACAGCGGCATCCGTCCCGAGCGCGCCGCCGGCATCGCGGGGATGACCTATCTGGCCTCGCCCGCACGGACGCTGGCTGAGATGGGCGTCGATCCGACGTCGGTGGATCACGTGATCCTCACGCACTTGCACTACGACCACACCGGGACCGCCCGTGACTTCGACCGTGCTCGATACGTCCTGCAGCGGCCGGAGCTCGACTACTGGACGGGGCCGTGGGCAGAGCGCATCACCCGCGAGCAGTGGCTGTGCGACCGGGACGACGTCGACCATCTGCTGAAGGCGGGCGAGGACGGGAGGCTGCTCCTCGTCGACGGCGACGTGGAGCTTCTTCCGGGGTTGAGCGTCCACCTGGTGGGCGGGCACACCGCCGGCATGCAGGTGGTCCGGATCGCCACCGCGCGCGGCGACGTGGTCGTGGCCTCCGACGCGAGCCACTACTACGAGAACATCCGCGAGGACCGGCCCTTCGCGATCCTGCACAGCATGACCGGCATGTACGCGGCGTTCGACCGCATCAACGAGCTGGCCGGAGGGCCGGAGCTGATCCTTCCCGGTCATGATCCCGAGGTGCTGGCCGTGCACCCGCCTTTCTCGGAGGCGCTGACGGGACGGGTGGCGGTCGTCGCCTGACCCTTCCATCGGCGCCAGCCGGTGCGGCTTCCCACGTCGGCCGAGCTGGTCTATAAAAAGTAACGTACTAGTTCGTACATAATGGAGCGTCATGCCGCCCGACCCCCGCGTACTCGTCCTCAACGGGCCCAACCTCAACCTGCTCGGCCGCCGCGAGCCCGCTGTCTACGGGATCACGACCTTGGCGGACATTGAGGAACTGTCCCTCGCCGCAGCCCGCGAGCACGGCCTGGCCCTCGACTTCCGGCAGAGCAACCATGAGGGCGTGCTCATCGACGCCGTTCAGGAGGCGGGGCGCGAGATGGACGCGATCGTGATCAACGCCGGGGGCTACACGCACACGTCCGTCGCGCTGCGGGACGCGCTGGCCGCCGCCGGACTGCCCGTGGTCGAGGTCCACCTGACCAACATCCACCGGCGGGAGCCGTACCGCCGTCGCTCGTACGTGTCGGAGGTCGCGGACGCGCTGATCTGCGGCGCGGGACCGCACGGCTACCCGCTCGCCCTCGCCCACGCGGCAATGCTCCTGAAGAAGGAAGGACGATGACGTCATATCTGGTGGGGCTCATCGGGGCGGGGATCGGACCGTCGCTCAGTCCACCCCTGCACGAGCGCGAGGCCGACTTTCACGGCCTGCGCTACATCTACCGGCTGATCGACATCGCCGAACTCGGGCTGCCCGCGGAGGCCGCCGGCGATCTGGTGACGACGGCCCGCCGATTCGGCTTCACTGGTCTCAACATCACCCATCCCTGCAAACAGACGGTCATCGAGCATCTGGACGAGCTGTCGCCCGACGCCGAGAAACTGGGCGCGGTGAACACTGTGGTGTTCGACGGCGGCCGCGCCATCGGGCACAACACCGACTGGACCGGGTTCGCCGAGTCGTTCGCCCGCGGCCTGCCCGACGCGGCGACCCGCCGGGTCGTGCAGCTCGGTGCGGGCGGGGCGGGCTCGGCGGTGGCGCACGCGCTGCTGACTTTGGGAGCCGACCGGATGACGCTGGTGGACGTCCAGCAGGACCGGGCCGTCGAACTGGCCGTCAAGCTGGCCCGGCGCTTCGGGACGGGCCGCGCCGTCGCCGCCACGCCCGACCGGCTGCCGGCGCTACTCGCGGGTGCCGACGGGCTGGTCAACGTCACTCCCACCGGGATGGCCGCGCACCCGGGCCTGCCGTTGCCCGCCGAACTGCTCACGCCGGACCTGTGGGTGGCCGATGTGGTGTATCGGCCGCTTGAGACCGCGCTGCTGCGGCAGGCCCGCGAGATCGGCTGCCGCACGCTCCACGGCGGCGGCATGGTCGTCTTCCAGGCCGCCCATGCGTTCCGCCTGTTCACCGGCCGCGAGCCGGACGCGGAACGGATGCTCGCCCACATGACCGACCTCGTCGCCGCCTGAGGAGCCGTCAATGCGCAAGACCATCGCCACGGTGTCGCTGAGCGGCACCCTGGCCGAGAAGCTCGACGCCATCGCGGCGGCCGGCTTCGACGGCGTGGAGATCTTCGACAACGACCTGGTCGCCAGCAACATGTCGCCGGAGGAGGTTCAGGTGCGGGCCGCCGACCTCGGTCTGAGCATCGACCTCTACCAGCCGTTCCGTGACTTCGAGGCCGTTCCCGCCGACCTGCTCGAACGCAACCTGCGCAGGGCGCGGCACACGTTCGCGGTCATGGAACGACTCGGTGTCACCCGGCTGCTGGTCTGCTCCAATGTCAGCGCCGCCGCCGTGGACGACGACGCACTGGCGGCCGGGCAACTCCGGCTGCTCGCCGAGGCGGCGGCCGAACACGGCATCACGATCGCCTACGAGGCCCTGGCCTGGGGGCGGCACGTCAACGAGTACCTGCACGCGTGGCGGATCGTCCGGATGGCCGACCACGACAATCTGGGCACCTGCCTGGACAGCTTCCACATCCTGTCACGCGGCTCCGATCCCGGCGGAATCGAAGCCATCCCCGGCGACAAGATCTTCTTCCTGCAGCTGGCCGACGCGCCTCTGATGGCGATGGACGTCCTCCAGTGGAGCAGGCACCACCGCTGCTTCCCAGGTCAGGGCGGCTTCGACCTGGCCGGGCTGCTGGCACACGTGCTGCGCACCGGCTACAGCGGTCCGCTGTCGCTGGAGGTGTTCAACGACGTGTTCCGGCAGGCGGACACCACCCGCACCGCCGTGGACGCGATGCGCTCGCTGATCGCCCTGGAGGAGGACACCGCCGCGCGACTGCCGGGTGCGGCCGCGCTCGCCGTTCCGCCGCCGCCCGTGCAGCCCACCGGCTTCGCCTTCGCCGAACTGGCCATGCCCGCGTCCGCCGCGCCACTGCCCCCGGGGGCCGCACCGGGACGGAACGCGCTGGAGCCGCTGCTCGTGGCGCTCGGCTTCGCCCACACCGGTACGCACACCGGCAAGCCGGTCCAGTTGTGGGAACAGGGCGAGGCCCGGATCCTGCTCAACACCGGCGAGCCCGCCGATGTGCCGGCGGTGGCGGCGATCGGGTTGGAGTCACCCGATCCGGCCGGATCGGTCAAACGCGCCCAGTCGCTGCTGTCGCCGGTGCTGCCGCGGCGCCGTGCTCCGGGTGAGGCGCCGCTCGACGCGGTCGCGGCGCCCGACGGCACCGCGCTGTTCTTCTGCCGTACGGCACAGCCCGATCACCCGAGCTGGACCGGCGACTTCGCCCCTGTCCGGGCGGGGCGCCCCGGTGACGAGATCACCCACATCGACCATGTGGCGCTGACCCAGCCCTGGCACCACTTCGACGAGGCCGCCCTGTTCTATCGCAGCGTGCTCGGGCTGACCCCGCAGGAGAGCCTCGAACTGCCCGACCCGTACGGACTGCTGCGCAGCCGGGCGATGACCAACGCCGGCGGCACGGTCAGGATCGCGATCAACGTCGGCTACGTGGGCGGCCATCCCTCGGCGCCTGACGCTCCCTGGCAGCACGTCGCGCTGGCGAGCCGGGACATCCTCGCCACGGCCGGGCGCCTGCGAGAGCTCGGCGAACTGGTGCTGCCCGTCCCCGCGAACTACTACGACGACCTGCAGGCCCGGTACGACCTCGCTTCAGAGCGGCTGCATACCTTGCGGGAGCTCAACCTGCTGTACGACCGCGACGCCGCCGGGGAGTTCCTCCACCTGTACACGGTCACCGCCGGCCGGATGTTCTTCGAGGTCGTCCAGCGATTCGGCGCGTACCAGGGGTACGGCGCTCAGAACGCGCCGATCAGGCTTGCCGTCCAGCACGGCCCCGTGCCGCCGGCGAGACGGCAATAGGATGAGGCCGACCCTGACTCATCGGCCACAGTGGAGCGTCATGTCCTCCCAGCCCGCCACCCGTCCCGCCGGGGATCGCCTACGTGACGCCGAGCGGACCAGGGCGGAGATCCTGGAGGTCGCGCAGCGGGAGTTCGCCAGGAACGGGTACGCCGGGGCGCGGGTGGACGAGATCGCCGCGCTCACCCGCACCACGAAGCGGATGATCTACTACTACTTCGGCGGCAAGGAGCAGTTGTACGTCGCAGTGCTGGAGAAGGCGTACGCCGACATCCGGGCGGTCGAGCGGACCGTCGACGTGGAGCACCTGGCACCTGTGGAGGCGGTCCGCACGCTCGCGGAGCTGACCTTCGACCACCATGACGCACACCGGGACTTCATCAAGCTGGTCAGCATCGAGAACATCCATCACGGCAAGCACATCCGCAAATCCGAGGTGCTGGCCAACCTGGGCACCCCGGTGCTGGACCTGATCTCCCGGATCCTGGACGCCGGGCAGGCGCAGGGCGTCTTCGTCACCGACGCCGACGCCATCGACGTGCACATGATGATCAGCTCCTTCTGCTGCTTCCGCATCTCCAACCAGCACACCTTCGGGGCTCTGTTCGGCCGGGACATGACCGCGCCGGAGCACCGCGAGCGGCAACGCGTCATGATCGGGGAGATGGTCGTGGCCTATTTGACCGGGGCGGGCAGGCGCGCCGCGCCGTGACCGCGGCGCGGCGCGCCCCCGGCCTGCAGAAGGGCGCCATGCCGATTACGGACTTGATCCCGCCCAGAAGGTGCTGCACCGGCCGGCAGCCGCTGTAATGCCCCGCTGGCCGAACTCGGACGCCTGCGCCTGGCACGGTGTGTCGTCGACGACGGCTGGCCGCTGTGGCAAGGCAGCCGAACGCTTCCAGGTCGCCGCGTCACCACCGCCCGGCGCTGAACCGGCCGCTACCGGCAACACGGAGCATCCGGCAGGGCGACCGCAGCCGGCGGGCTTCGGAGCGGATGCCGAGCAGGGCTTGAGCGATGGCCAGGGTGAGCAGCTCGGCGTCGGCGAGCTTGGGCGGGCGTCCGGCCCGGTCCGGACGCCCCAGAGTGCGGGTGTCCCCGCCATCGGGCGCTCCCCATCCTTTGCCCCGGCATATTAAACGGACATTAGGGGCGAAATACCGTGTAGTTTCCTGATGGCCGGGGTAACGGGAGACGGATGGAGGGTGGTGGCCACGCCAACCACACCGATCTCCTGGGAGGACGCCGTGACCGTCGACGACATCGTCCGCGAGGCCCTGTCCAGCGTGGACTTTCCCGCGGACAAACAGTCGCTCGTCCAGCAGGCGGCCGACGCCGGCGCTTCCGAACAGGCGCTGCGGCTGCTGCGGGCATTACCGCTCGGCACGTACGCCAACAAGGCGGAGGTGCTGCGATCCATCCCCCGGGATCCCGACGAGGAAGAGGGACTCTCGCCGGCCGAACTCGCGCGCAGGGCCCGAGAACGCACCGGCAAGGGCCGGGGACGGGTGGCCGAGCACCTGCGGCAGCCCAAATCGTGACGACCGAGGGCAGCCGGGGCACGTCAGCGAATGCGTTTCATTCACGCGCGAGCGCCAGGTAGCGGTCGTCGCCGTAGCGGAGCATGTCCAGGGCGCAGCGGCAGCCGTCCGACGTCGGCGATTGCCGGCCGGCCGTACGCGCTCGCCCTCGCGCACGAGCCGACCAGATCAGCGGTGACGTCCTGCTGCGGGATGGGAGTAATGATCTACAAGGTAAAGGCGGATGCCGTGAGGACGCCCGCGCCGGTCTCGCCCAATTCCATAAACTATGAATATAAAAGCGCTATGCTTCTAGCGTGAGTCGTCAAGGCAGCGCTCCTGGCGCGTCCGCCGCCATCGGGGCGGTCCTCTATGGCCTGGCCATCAGGGCCGTGAGACGCCTGCCGCGGGACATGAGCCTGACGTCCGCCGCCACCCTGGCCACCTTGGACCGCACCGGCCCGCGGCGCATCACCGATCTGGCCGCGGTCGAGGGCGTCACCCAGCCCGCGATGACCGCCCTGGTCCGCGTTATGGAGGAGTCCGGTCTGGTCGAGCGGCGGGGCGACGCGTCCGACAAGCGGGTCACGCTGGTGTGCCTGACCGAGGCCGGCGCCTCCTATGTCCGGACGCGGCGCCAGGCGGGCGTCCACGCGTTCGAGCGGTTGATCGGCGAACTAGCCGGCGATGAAGTCGAGGCGCTGGTGGCGGCCCTTCCGGCGCTGCAGCATCTGGCGGAGCTCGAAAGCCAGGACCGCGAACGGCCGAAGCAGTGACCGGGCAGCCGGTCGGCGGGCCCGAGGCGACGGCGTTCCCTGTGGCGCGTTCCGAGGCGCGGCTGCTGGTCCCCGCCCTGGTGTTCATCGCTCTGGTCGTGGCGGCGGTCGCCGGCCTCGGGACGCCGCTCATCACCAGCGTGGCGACCTCGTTCCACGTCTCGCTCGGCAGCGCGCAGTGGACGCTGACCGTCGCGCTGCTCAGCGGCGCCGTCGCCACGCCGGTCCTGGGCCGGCTCGGAGCCGGTCCGCACCGGCGGGCCGCGATCCTCGCCACGCTGGCGGTCGTCGTCGCCGGCAGCGCGCTCACCGTGCTGCCGCTGCCGTTCGCGTGGCTGCTGGCCGGCAGGGCGGCCCAGGGCGTCGGGCTCGGGCTGACGGCGCTGATGATGGGCGTGGCCCGGGACCACCTCCCCGAGGAGCGCAGCACGGCCGTGATCGCCCTGATCTCGGTGGTCTCGATCATCGGGGCCGGCGTCGGCTACCCGCTGGCCGCACTGCTCGCCGAGCTCGGCGGCGTGCGGGCCGCCTACGGCCTCGGCCTGGTCGTCACCGCCGCCGCCCTCCTGACCGCGTGGTGCTCCATGCCCGAGGCCCCCGAAGGCCGCTCCGCGCGCGTGGACGTGGCAGGCGCGGTCGTCCTGGCCGCTGCGCTGGTCCTGGTGCTGCTCCTCGCCGGCGAACGGAATCTGTGGAGCCGGCACCTCGCCGTGGCGTCGGGCCTCGCCGTCGTCGCGGTGGTGCTGCTCTGCGTCTGGGTCGTCGTCGAGCTGCGCAGCACGACACCCCTGGTCGCTGTGCGGGCGGTGCGGCACCCGGCGGTCGCCGGGGCGAACCTCGCCATGTTCGCCGGCGGGATCGGCATGTACCTCCTGCTCACGCTCATCACCCGGTACGCACAGACGCCGCATGGCGCCGGCTACGGCTTCGGGCTGACGACCTTCGCCGCCGGGCTGGTCCTCATCCCGTTCTCGGTGCTGGGGTTCGTCGCGGGCAAACTCACGCCGCGGATCCGGAGCCGGATCGCCGGCCCCCTGCTCCTGGCCGGCAGCGCCGTCGTGGTCGGCGGCGGGTTCGCCCTGTTCGCGGCGGCACGGTCGGACCTGGCCGAACTGTTCGCGGCGATGGGCGTGCTCGGCTTCGGCGTCGGCGGCTTCTCGGCCGCGATGCCCGGCGTCATCCTGGCCGTCACCCCCAAGAGCGAGACGTCGAGCGCCATGAGCTTCAACTACGTCGTCCGCAGCGTCGGGTACTCCCTGGGCAGCGCCATCGGCGGCCTGATCCTCGCCGCGGGCAGCAGCCCCGGCCGTCTCTTCCCCGACGACAGCGCCTACACCACCGCGGCGCTGGCCGGCATCGGCGCCATGGCGATCACGACGCTGACAAGCCTCGCTCTCGCCCGCCGACGCTCCTCCGAGACCAACCCGTAAGTCCGATGCACTCATCCCGACACTGCAGGTTCCATGCCCAAGGGCTACTGGGTCAGCGCCTACCGCACCATTTCAGACCCTGAGAAGCTGGCTGCTTACAACAAGCTGGCCGGTCCGGCCGTCAAGGCCGGGGGTGGCCGGACCCTCGTCCGTGGCGGCCGGGTCGTGGCGCACGACGCCGGACTGGCCGAGCGCACCGTCCTGGTCGAGTTCGACAGCTTCGAGCAGGCCGTCGCGGCGTACGAGAGTGCGGCCTACCAGGAGGCGCTGGCCGCCCTCTCCGACGGCGTCGAGCGCGACTTCCGCATCGTCGAAGGCATCGACTGACCGAGGTCCAGTCCGATCTTCACTGAGGATCGGCCATCTTGGTTCCGCCGGTGCGGCTGCTGGTGCGACGAGGTTCGCGGGGCGGAGCAGGTCCGGCTCGGCACGTCGCGCGGCGACCCGCTCCAGCGGTGATCAGGCTGAGAGAACCGTGGTGGGTATCGGTGGGAAGCGGTCAGGGCCACGCGTGGAGCTCCTCGCCGTGCGGGTCGTCCACCATGCTCCACTCGGCGCCGATGCGCATGGTGGCCCGGCGTGCGGTGGCGTAGCGGTCCCAGCCGGGGTGGCCGGTCGCGGCGAAGGCCACCCAGGCCGCGTGCATCCGGGCGGCCAGGTCCGAGGGCGGCTCGTACGGACCGAGCAGAGCCTGCGGGCCGCGCAGCCGGGGCAGGTCGGCGACGTCGAAGACGAACGGCAGCTCCACGGCGTGCGTGGCACCCAGCTCGCCGTTCAACGCGTTCGAGCGCCATGCGAACGAGTATCGGTAGGTGGCGGCGGCCCTCCCCGCGTGCGCGTCGGCCAGCCGCCGGCTGCCCACACCGAACAGGGCGTCGCCCATGATCGCCGAGCGCAGTTCGCCGGACGACGCCTGCGGCCGCGCCCTGCGGTAGGCCTCGACGAGGCGGGCGGGCCGCGGGTGCGAGCGGGCCGCGGCGGCGTGCACGTCCGCCGCCGTCGAAGTGGACAGGTTCCCGAACGGGGCGAGGTAGAGGTTGCCCTCCTCCGTGTTCGTGCCCACCAGCAGGTCCACGCCGTCGCCGCGGCCCGCGGCGACGACCTCGGCCGGCTGCCGGTCGAGAACGATGCTGAAAGGGCTGAGCCCGATGAGCGGGTCAGTGTCGATGTCGGTCCGCAGGTCGATGCCCGACAGTTCGGCCATGACCTCGACCAGCCGCAGGTCGGGGATGCCGGCGAAGGCCTCGGCATGCGCCTCGACCCCGAGCGCGCGGGCGGCCGCGCGGGTCACCCGGGCGGCCTGCTCGGGCGTGAAGGCCCCCAGGCCGCTGCCGCTCTGCACGATCACGCGCCGGAACAACCCTTCGGCCTCGGGCGCGGCCAGCACGCCGCCCACGATCGTCGCGCCGGCGGACTGGCCGAACAATGTGACGCGGGACGGGTCGCCGCCGAACGCGGCGATGTTCTCCCGCACCCATCGCAGGGCGGCGATCACGTCGAGCAGGCCCCGGTTGGCGGGGGCACCGGGCAGGTCGAGGAAGCCCGCGATGCCCAGCCGGTAGTTGAGCGTCACGAGCACGACCCCGTCCCGGGCGAAGGCGGTGCCGTCATAGAGCTCCGACCTGGTGGATCCCGCCACGAAGCCGCCGCCGTGCACGAACACCATCACGGGCAGCCGCTCTCCGGCGACCCCCGGCGTCCACACGTTGACGGTCAGGAAGTCATCGCCGGGGATCCAGCCCGGCCCGAAGTACGGGGTCATGTCCACGCTGCCGAGCCGGCGTCCGGCCTGCGGCGCGGTGGGCCCGGGCTCCGTCGCGTCCCGTACACCGTCCCAGGGCGCGTGCGGTCGTGGAGCGGCGAACCGGGCGGCGCCGGTCGGCGGTGCGGCGTACGGGATGTTCAGGAACACGGTCGTCCCGTCGTGCCGCAGCCCGCGCACGACGCCCTGCGCGGTGAGGACGGTGTCCGCCGCGTGGTGGCTCATCGGGCCTCCTTTGCGGTCGCGGAGTAGGGGGCGAACGGAGCCCAGCCTTGGATGACGAACCCGTTCCCTTCGCGGACCACCTCGGCGGCTCCCTGCCCGCCCAGGTGCGCGGGGACGACCAGCGCGCCCAGGTCGGCGGCCCAGTGGAGGATCCTGCGGCGGGTGGCGCGGGCCTCGGCCGGGTCCTCGCAGAAGCAACTGCCGGCGTCCGGCTCGACGAACTGCACGGGGTTGTGCACCAGGTCGCCGACGAACACGGCGCGGTCCGTGCCCGATTCGAGGGTGATGATCGAGGACCCTGGCGTGTGCCCCGGCGCGAGGTCCAGGCGCAGGTTGGAGTCGATCGTGTACGAGTCCTCCCACAGGTGTGTCAGCCCCGCCTCGTGGACGGGGGCCACACTGTCCTCGAACACGTTCTGGTTGCCCCGCCCGAGCAGCGGCTTGTGCTCGTTCGCCGGGTTCCAGAAGTCGAAGTCGGCCTTGGAGATGAGGTACGTGGCGTTGGGAAAGGTCGGCACCCAGGTCCGGCCGTCCAGGTAGGTGTTCCAGCCGACGTGGTCCACGTGGAGGTGGGTGTTCACCACGATGTCCACGTCCTCGGGCCGTACGCCGGCCTCGGCCAGGTTGTCGAGGAAATCGGTGTCGAGGCGACTCCAGACCGGCGAGTACGGCCGCTCCTTGTGGTTGCCGACCCCGGTGTCGATGAGGATGTTCCTGCCCTCGCTGCGCAGCAGCCAGGTCTGAACCGCGGAGTTGACGATCCGCGTCTCGGGATCCACGAACTGCGGCTCCAACCAGGAGGAGTGCTCCTCCCAGGTGCGTGGCGAGCTTTCCGGGAAGAACGTCTCGGGCGTCATGCCGACGGGCCCGTAATACTCCCAGACCCGTGTGATCGTGACGTCGCCCAAAGTGATCTGATTGACAGGCATGCGCGTTCCTTGATCGGACGAGCGGTGATAGGTGCGACGAGATCCGCCGCCCGTTCATCGTGGGCCACCGCCGAGGGCCGGCGGTATGCGTAAGGTGACTGCATCCGATGCGGAGGGACGCACTTGCTACCGTGACAGCGAGGGGACGAGGACCCGCCGTGACGCCGCGGTCCTGTCGGTGAGACTTCTGGAGGGCCTGTGGACGGGCGGGCGCCGGGTCGCCGCGCCACAGCGGAACGTGACGCGGTCGTCGGACGGGACGCCGAGGTCGAGCGGCTCTCCGCTCTGGTGACGGACGCGTCCGGCGGCGGCCGGGTCCTGCTCCTGTCCGGAGCCGCGGGGATGGGCAAGAGCACGTTGCTGGAGTACACGGCCCGCCGCGCCGAGGAGGCGGGCCGCCGGGTGCTGTGGGCGAGCGGTCGTGAGTCCGAGAGGGACCTGGCCTTCGCGGGCCTGCACCAGCTTCTCCGGCCGGTGCTGGACGAGGCGGACCACCTGCCGGACCGGCAGCGCCGGGCGCTGCTCGGCGCCTTCGGGTTCGTGCCCGACGCCCCTGATCCGCTGCTGACGGGGGTCGCCGTGCTGACTCTGCTGTCCCAGGTGGCCGAACGGGCGCCGCTCGTGCTCGTGCTCGACGACGCCCAGTGGATCGACTCCGCCTCCGCCGACGCCCTCGCCTTCGCCGCCCACCGACTGGACGACGACCCCGTCACCCTGCTGGCCGCCGTACGCGACGACGACCCGGTCGCGCCGCGGGTCGGCGCACGCGACGACGGGCCGGAGTTCGGCCGGGGACTGCCGGCGCTTGTGCTGCCCCCGCTCGGCCCCACGGCGTCCCGGCGGCTGCTCGACGCCGCCGCCGACGTGGAGGATCCCCCGGACGCCGTGCTGGCGCTGCTGCCCGACGCCGACGACAGAGCCTGGCCCGCCGTCGAAGACTCGGGGCTGATCCACCGCGCAGGCCGGCACGTACGGTTCCGCCACCCACTGGTCCGTTCCGCGGTCTACCACGCCGCCCCGTTCGACGCCCGCATGGAGGCTCACCGCGCGCTGGCCGGCGCCCTGCGGGACGAGCCGGACCGGCGTGCGTGGCATCTCGCCGCCGCCACGCTCCACCCCGATGCGGAGGTGTCCGCCGCCCTGGAGCAGACGGCCGACAGGGCTCGCAGACGAGGCGGCTACGCGGCGGCGGCCAGGGCGCTGGCCCGCGCGGCGGAGCTGCGCCCCGGGCGCGACGACAGCGCCCGGCTGCTGGCGGACGCGGCCGGCCTGGCCGTCTTCACCGGAGACCTGCCCTGGGTGGAGGAACTGGCCGCCCGGGCCCGCGCACGCACCGACGACCCGGCCGTGCTCGCCGCCGCCTCACTGCACGTCGGGCGGCTGTCCGCGCTGACCGGGCGGCACACCGCCGTCTTCGGCCGCCTGACCGCGATCGCCGACGACCTGGGAGCCGAGCGACCGGCCATCGCGCTCGACGCGCTCGCCGCCGCCGCGGTGCTGCGCTTCTATTCGGGTGAGGAGTTCCAGCGGCGGGAGATCGACCGGCTCCTGCCACGCCTGCCCGCCGGGCCGCTGCGGGAGTGGGCGCGGATCGTGTCGGATCCGCTGGGCGGGCGCGAGCTGGCGCCTCGCCTGCCGGAGATGATCGCCGCGGCCGGGGGGCGCTCCGCAGCGGGTGATCGAGAGGGGGGCGGCGACGGCGCCGGCGCGGGTGGCCGTCCCGCGGAGCTGACCGCGCTGGCCGTCGCGGCCTGGGTGCTGGACGAGACCCCGCTGGCGATCCGGACGTTCGACGAGGCCGTCGAGTCGTGGCGCACCGACGGGCCGCTCCCCGACGGGCTCGGCGGCGTCGTCGCGCTGGCCTACTTCGAGTGCGGCCGCTGGGATCGGGCGCGTGCGGTCTGCGCGGGCCTCGGCGCGCTGCCGGCGGCGGCCAGACTCGACCACGCCGTCGCGTGCGCGCACGCCATCGAGGCCATGGTTGTGGCCTGCCAGGGCGATGCGGCGGGTGCCCGCGCTCTCGCCGATGAGGCGCTGCGTCTGGTGGATCCGCTGGAGAGCCGATCGGTCGCGGTGTACGCCCGCCGCGCCCTGGCCGCCGCCGCCATGGCGGAAGGCGACTACGAGGCCGCGTATGAGAACGCGCGAATGGTCTTCGACGCCGACGGCGCCCCCGTCCACTACCACGCCTCCTATCCGGCCCTGCCGGAGCTGGCGGAGTCTGCCGCGCGTGTCGGTCGTCAGGCCGAGGCGATCGAGATCGTCGAGCGTTCGGCCTGTACTCTCGCCCGCGGCGGCTCGTCCCGCCTGCGGAGCCTGGTGCGTCACAGCCGTGCGTTGCTCGCCGAACCCGGGCACGCCGAGCCCGAGTTCCTGGCGGCACTGGCCGATCCCGCGCTGGAGCGCTGGCCGTTCGAGCGTGCGCAGGCGGTGCTGAAGTACGGGGAATGGCTGCGCCGCCGTCGCCGGATCGCCGAGGCGCGGCCGTTCCTCACCGCGGCGTACGACACATTTCGCCGGCTGGGGGCGCGGCCGTGGAGCGAACGCGCGCAGGCGGAACTGCGGGCGGCCGGTATGGACGTCGACGCGACCGACCCCCGAGCCTTCGCCGGCCTTTCCCCGCAACAGCAGCAGATCGTCCGGCTCGCCGCCCGCGGGCTGACCAACCGCGAGATCGGGGAACGGCTCTTCCTGTCGCCGCGCACTGTCGGCTCCCACCTCTATCGCACCTTCCCCAAGCTGGGCGTCACCGCCCGCTCCCAGCTTCGTGACGTGGTGGAGGCGGCGTCGGGGCCGGCCGTCCGGGTCACGACGCGGTGAGCCGGCCCGGTCGTTGACGGGAGCCTCAGAGCCGTTCGAGCGGTCGCCGTGAGAGCGGCGGTGGGAACGCCGCGTCCAGCAGCAGGAGGTCGTCGTCGGTGAGGCGGATGGCCGCGGCCGCCGCGTTGTGCTCCACGTGTGCGGGCACCCCCGACTTCGGTATGGCGATCACGCCGTCGTTCCTGAGCACCCATGCGAGGGCCACCTGCGCCGTGGTCACCTCATGGCGTTGCGCGACGTCGAGAAGCGCCTGGCGGCCGAGCAACCGGCCCTGTTCTATCGGGGAGTACGCCATGATCGGAATGCCTCGCGCGTGGCACCAGGGGATCAGCTCGTACTCGGGACCGCGTCGGGCGAGGTTGTACAGGATCTGGTCGGTCTGCACGGCCGAGCCGCCGGCGATCGCGACGAGATCCTCCATGTCGGAGACGTCGAAGTTGCTGACGCCCCACCACCTGATGCGCCCCGAGGCCACAAGCTGCTCGAAGGCGGCGAGCGTCTCCTCCAGAGGCACCTGTCCCCGCCAGTGAAGCAGGTAGAGGTCCAGCCGGTCGGTGCCCAGACGGCGCAGGCTTCCCTCACAGGCGGCCACGGTGCCCGTGCGGGTCGCGTTCTGCGGCAGGACCTTGCCGACCAGGAACACCTCGTCGCGGTGGCCGGCGATCGCCTCGCCGACCAGGCGTTCCGCCCTGCCGCCGGCGTACATCTCGGCGGTGTCGATCAGGGTCATGCCGAGCTCGAGGCCCAGCCGTAGCGCCTTGATCTCGGTGTCCCATCGCGACGGGTCCTCGGCCATGTGCCAGGTTCCCTGCCCGAGGACCGGGACCTGCTCGCCGGACGGCAACGTGGTCGTACGCATGGCGACCTCCCCAAGCCGGCTACGGACCAGCCTATGCTTCCGCGCAGGTGAGACCGCGCCTGGGTAGGGCGATCTCCATCGGCCTCACGGGTGCCGGGCTCCCCGGCCGTACGCGACGCACGGTGTCGTGGCGGCGATGCCGTGCGGATGTGGGTGGTCATGAGTTATCTGCTCCTCCCGCGACGGGCTCGGCAGACCGCGGTGCGCAGACGTCCCGGGTAATCCCAGGCTACGGAAGTGTCATTTTCCGGAAACGCCGCTTTGAGCTGGATGAGGCTCCCCGTGGCCGGCGGGTAGCTGACCACGAGAAACCCATGCATGCTGTGTCGAGCGAGGAGCGCGGACGTGGACTACGAAGAGTTCCTCGAAATCGTGAGCCGTCAGACCGGCTTGGACGCCGAGGCCGCCGAGCGCGCCATTCAGGCGACGCTTGAGACGCTCGCGCGGCGTCTGTCGAAGGGGGAAAGCCGCGACCTGCTCCGGCAACTGCCCGCCGAGCTGAAGCCGTATGTCTACACGGACAAGGGCTCCGAGGCCTTCGACGTCGACGAGTTCCTCCGGCGCGTGGCCGAGCGGGAGCAGGTGGACGTCGAAGAGGCCGAACGGCGCGCGCGAGCCGTCTTCTGGGCGCTGGGCGGTGCCCTGGACGCCAAGGAGGTGGCCGACCTGGGGGCGGACCTGCCGGAGGATTTCGACCCCCTGGTGGCCGAGGCCCAGCGGAGGCACGTGGAGGTCATGCGGTCCTCGGAGTTCCTCAGCAGGGTCGCCAGGCGGACCGGCCTCGACGCCGAGGGCGCCGAACGCGCCACCGCGGCCGTGCTGGAGACGCTCGCGGAGCGCATCGCCGCGGGCGAGGTCAGGGATCTCATCCGCGAACTGCCGGTCCGGCTGCATCCACCGCTGAGGCGGGGCATCGCCGGTCGCTCCGGCACGGCAACGCGGATGGGGCTGGAAGAGTTTCTGCGCCGGGTGGCCGAGCGAGAGGGCGTGTCCCTTGACCAGGCGCGGGAACATGCCGCCGCGGTGTTCGCCACGTTGCGCGAGGCCATCACGGTCGACGAGTTCTTCGACGTCACCGTCCAGTTGCCGGACGAGTACTGGGCCCTGATTCCCCGTCCGTGAGGGGGCGACGGGCGGGCGACGGGGAGGGCCGATCCCGGGGAGCCGCGACGCCTGACCGAGTACGTACGCCGATGCTTCTCCTCTGGCGCTACCACGGCGGACTTGCCACGGCTCATGAGAGGCAGATGAGGTGCGGGAAGGGTGGTGCGTGGGAACGACAGGCGGGAGGAAACGAAATTCCGTCGCGGTGTTCCACGGGCGACGGGGGGACACGCTGGGGATTGCTCTCGCTGGCAGAGCCCTGACACCACCGGTTCGAAGGTGGTGTGGATCCCGGTTCTCCCGCGGCCCGGCACGCAGTGGGCGTCCTGGACCGCCACGACTTCCCGATCGCCGAATGCGCCGACGAGGCGCGGGCGAGTGCTCACGGACGCTTGTGAGGCCGCTGCGCTCGGGTGAGCGCCAAAAGGAGGGGGATGAGGACATGGCCAAGGCGGTGGGCATCGACCTGGGCACGACCAACTCGGTCATCGCGACTACGGAGGACGCGCATCCGACGGTCGTCCCGAACGCCGAGGGGTCGCGCACGACTCCCTCGGTGGTGGCCTTCACGGACCAGGGTGAGGTGCTGGTGGGCCAGATGGCCAGACGCCAGGCGATCCTCAACCCGAAGGGCACGATCTATTCGGCCAAGCGCTTCATCGGGCGCAAGTTCGACGAGGTGGAGAGCGAGATCAAGGCGGTCTCGTTCGACGTCGTGCCGGGCCCGGAAGGCGCCGTGCGGTTCAAGGTGCGCGACAAGCTGTACGCGCCGGAGGAGATCTCCGCCTTCGTGCTGCGCAAACTGGTCTCGGACGCCGGGAAGTTCCTGGGGGAGAAGGTCAACGAGGCCGTCATCACGGTGCCCGCGTACTTCAACGACGCGCAGCGGCAGGCCACCAAGGACGCCGGCAAGATCGCCGGCCTGGAGGTCCTCCGGATCATCAACGAGCCGACCGCGGCGGCGCTGGCCTACGGCCTGGACAAGAAGGGCAGCGAGACCGTTCTCGTGTTCGACCTGGGCGGGGGCACGTTCGACGTCAGCATCCTCGACATCGGCGAGGGCGTCATCGAGGTCCGCGCCACCTCGGGCGACACTCACCTGGGCGGCGACGACTTCGACCGGCGCATCGTCGACCACCTTGCCGACGAGTTCCAAAAGGAGCAGGGCATCGACCTGCGGCGCGATCCGCAGGCCCTGCAGCGGTTGTTCGAGGCCGCGGAGAAGGCCAAGGTGGAGCTGTCGGCGGTCACCCAGACGCAGGTCAGCCTGCCGTTCATCACGGCCGACGCGACCGGCCCCAAGCACCTGAACACCACGCTCATGCGCTCGACCTTCGAGCAGATCACCCACGATCTGCTCGAACGCTGCCGGGGGCCGGTGGAGCAGGCCATGGCCGACGCGAAGCTGACGACGAACGACCTCGACGAGGTGATCCTCGTCGGCGGTTCCACCCGCATGCCGGCCGTGCAGCAACTCGTGCGGCGGCTGACGGGCAAGGACCCGAACATGACGGTCAACCCGGATGAGGTCGTGGCCGTCGGCGCGGCCGTCCAGGCGGCCATCATCAAGGGTGAGCTGAAGGACGTCGTGCTGCTGGACGTCACGCCGCTGTCGCTCGGCGTCGAGACGCTGGGCGGCGTGATGACGAAGATCATCGAGCGGAACACCACGATCCCGGCCCGCCGCACGGAGATATTCAGCACGGCGGAGGACAACCAGTCGGCCGTGGACATCGTCATCCTGCAGGGCGAGCGCGAGCGCGCCGCGGACAACCGGGTGCTCGGCCGGTTCCGGCTGGAGAACATCCGGCCCGCCCCGCGCGGGGTGCCGCAGATCGAGGTCACCTTCGACATCGACGCCAACGGCATATTGAACGTCTCCGCGAAGGACAAGGACACCGGCGCCGAGCAGCGCATCACGATCAGCGAGACCTCCAACCTGGACAAGAGCGAGATCGAGCGGATGATCGCCGACGCGGAGCGGCACCGCAACGAGGACGCGCAGCTTCGTGCCACGATCGACGCCCGTAACGAGCTGGACTCCGCCGCCTACCAGGTCGAGCGCCGGCTGTCGGAGCTGGGCGACGCGGTCCCGGTGCACGAGAAGGCACGGGCCGAGCAGCTGATCATGGAAGCACGCCAGGCGATCAAGGAGGAGGCGCCCGTCGACCGGCTGCGCACCCTGACGGCGGAGCTGCAGCAGGTTTACCACGGCCTCGGCATGACGGCGTCCGCCGCTTCCGGCCAGACGGAGGGAGAGGCGCAGTCCGCGCAGCCCTCCGCCGGCGGATCGGACGAGGACGTCATCGACGCCGAGTTCACCAGCCCCAACAGCCCGTGATGTGACATGACCGAGCCTAACGAGAAAGCACCTCCGGAGCCTCAGCAAGCCGTCGAGGAACCCGTCGCCGAGCAGCTCGCCGAGCTGGAGGACCGGTGGCTGCGCGCCGTCGCGGAGCTCGACAACCTCCGCAAACGGGTCGCGCGCGACATGGAGCGGCAGCGGATCGACGAGCGCATGCGCGTGGCGGGGGAGTGGCTGCCGGTGGTCGACAACCTCGAGCTCGCGCTCAAACACGCGGATACCGCCGCCGACGCGGTGATCGAGGGAGTGCGGGCCGTCCGCGACCAGGCGGTCGGCGTGCTCACGCGCCTCGGCTTTCCGCGCAGGGACGACGTGGGCACGCGGTTCGACCCCGCCAGGCATGAGGCGGTCGGCACCGTCGCCGTCCCGGACGCCGATCCCGGCACCGTGGTCGAGGTCGTACGGCCCGGCTATGGCGAGGACGGGAAGCAACTGCGCCCGGCCGCCGTCGTCGTCTCCACGAAGGCCGACGAGTGATGGCGGAGCGCGACTTCTACGAGATCCTGGGCGTGCCGAGAACGGCGAGCCAGGACGAGATCCAGCGGGTCTACCGGAAGCTGGCCCGCACCTACCATCCCGACGTCAACAAGTCGCCCGACGCCGAAGATCGCTTCAAGGAGATCTCAGAGGCGTACGAGGTGCTGTCGGACCCCGAAACGCGGCGGCGATACGACGCGTTCGGGCCGGACTTCCGCCGGGTGCCCGAGGGCGTGGACCCGGCGGCGTACGCCCGCGCGGGAGCGGGAGCCGGCGCGCGACCAGGCTGGGCGCGCGGACCAGGAGGGGAGGAGATCCATTTCACCGTCGGCGAGGGCTTCGAGGGCATCGACATCGAAGACCTGCTCGGCAGCGTCTTCGGCGGGCGCAGGCGCGGCGCGACCGGCCGCGGCTGGGGCCGGGTGCCCGGCGCCGACCAGGAGGCGGAGCTGACGCTCACGGTCGAGGAGGCCTACCGCGGTGGCCGGCGGACCATCACCATCCCCGGCCCGGGAGGCGGGCGGACCCTCGAGGTGAACATCCCTCCCGGGGTGACCGACGGCCAGCGGATCCGGATCGAGGGCCAGGGCGGCGCGGGCAGCGACGGCGCCAGGGCGGGCGACCTCTACCTGATCGTGCGGATCGCCGACCATCCGCGCTACCGCGTGGAGGGGCGCGACATCCATGTCCGCCTCCCGCTGACGCCGTCGGAGGCCGCGCTGGGGGCGACCGTCGCAGTGGAGACGCCGGGTGGGGAGGCGAAGGTCAAGGTGCCGCCGGGCACCTCGTCCGGGCGCCGCCTGCGCCTGCGCGGACAGGGCATGCCGAACCCGCGCGGCCGGCCCGGGGACCTGCTGGCCGAGGTCCGGATCATGGTGCCGCCCAAGCTCAGTGACGAGGAGCGCCGCCTGTACGAGCAACTGGCCAGGGTCTCGACGTTCAACCCGAGGAGCCGGTCATGACCTATCCGCTCGCCCGGTTCGCCCGGGTCCACGTCGGGCACCTGGACCTGGAGTCCTTCTCCCGGGCCACGGGACTGCATCCGGAACTGGTGCGTCGCCTGGTGGCGCTCGGGCTGATCGACGCCTGCACCGGCCTGCCGGGCGGCCTGTGCTTCCCGCCCGCCCAGGTCGCCGCAGTGGGGCGCCTTCAGCGCCTGCACGCGGGGCTCGCCGTCAACTACGCGGCCCTCGGCCTCGTGGCGGACCTCCTGGACCGAATCGCGGAGCTGGAATCGGCTCTGCGCACCCGTACGAGATGGACCGGAGACAGATCGTGGACCTGAACCGCCTGACGCAGAAGTCGCAGGAGGCCCTGCACGACGCCCAGACCGCGGCGATCCGTTTCGGACACACCGAGGTCGACGGGGAGCACCTGCTGCTGGCGCTGATCCGGCAGCCCGACGGGCTCGTCCCGCGCCTGCTGTCCGCCGCCGGCGCCGACCCGGACGAACTCCTGCTCGAACTGGAGCACGAGCTGGAGCGGAGGCCCCGCGTCACCGGTCCCGGCGCCGCTCCCGGCCAGGTCTACGTCACCCAGCGGGTGTCGCGGCTGCTCGACTCCGCCGAGCGGGAGGCCGGCCGGCTGAAGGACGAGTACGTGTCGGTCGAGCATCTGCTGCTGGCGCTGCTGGACGAGGGCGCCGACAGCGCGGCCGGCCGCCTGCTCAAGGGACAAGGGCTCACCCGCGAGCGCTTCCTGCAGGTCCTGACACAGGTGCGCGGGAACCAGCGGGTGACCTCCGCCAATCCGGAGGTCGCCTACGAGGCGCTGGAGAAGTACGGGCGCGACCTCGTCGCCGCGGCGCGGGCGGACAAGCTCGACCCGGTCATCGGGCGGGACGCCGAGATCCGGCGGGTCGTCCAGATCCTGTCCCGCAAGAGCAAGAACAACCCGGTCCTGATCGGCGACCCCGGCGTGGGCAAGACGGCGATCGTGGAGGGCCTCGCGCAGCGCATCGCGCGCGGCGACGTGCCGGAGGGCCTGAAGGACAAGACGATCTTCAGTCTGGACATGGGCGCGCTGGTCGCCGGGGCGAAGTACCGCGGCGAGTTCGAAGAGCGCCTGAAGGCCGTGCTCACGGAGGTGAAGGCGTCCGAGGGGCGCATCCTGCTGTTCGTCGACGAGGTGCACACGGTCGTCGGCGCGGGCGCCGCCGAGGGGGCGATGGACGCCGGCAACATGTTGAAACCGATGCTGGCCCGCGGCGAGCTGCACATGATCGGCGCGACGACCGTGGCGGAGTATCGCAAGTACATCGAGAAGGACGCCGCGCTGGAGCGCCGCTTCCAGCCCGTCTTCGTCGACGAGCCGTCGGTCGAGGACTCCATCTCCATCCTGCGCGGGCTGCGCGAGCGGCTCGAGGTCTTCCACGGCGTGAAGATCCAGGACGGCGCGATCGTCGCCGCGGTCGTGCTGAGCCACCGCTACATCTCCGACCGCTTCCTCCCCGACAAGGCGATCGACCTGGTCGACGAGGCGTGCGCCATGCTCCGTACGGAGATCGACTCGATGCCCGCCGAGCTGGACGAGCTGACCCGCCGGGTGACGCGGCTGGAGATCGAGGAGGCGGCGCTCGCCAAGGAGGAGGACCCGGCGAGCCGGGAGCGCCTGGAGACGCTGCGCAAGGAGCTGGCCGACCTGCGGGCGGAGGCCGACGCCATGCGGGCCCAGTGGGAGGCCGAGCGGCACGCCCTGCGCAAGGTGCAGCAGCTGCGCGAGGAGATCGAGAGCGTACGCCGGGAGGCCGAGCAGGCCGAGCGCATGTACGACCTGAACCGTGCGGCGGAGCTGCGGCACGGCCGGCTCCCCGAACTGGAGCGCAGGCTGCGTGCCGCGGAGGAACAGCTGGAGAGCAAGCAGGGCGGGCACCGGCTGCTGCGCGAGGTGGTGACCGAGGAGGAGATCGCCGGCATCGTGTCGCGGTGGACCGGCATCCCGATCAGCCGCCTGCAGGAGGGCGAGCGGGAGAAGCTGCTACGGCTCGACGAGATCCTCCACCAGCGGGTGATCGGCCAGGACGAGGCCGTGCGGGCGGTCGCCGACGCCATCATCAGGGCGCGCTCGGGGATCAAGGACCCCCGCCGCCCGATCGGGTCGTTCATCTTCCTCGGGCCGACCGGAGTCGGCAAGACGGAGCTGGCCAAGGCGCTGGCCGAGGCGTTGTTCGACACCGAGGAGAACATCGTCCGCATCGACATGAGCGAATACCAGGAGCGCCACACCGTCAGCCGCCTCGTCGGCGCCCCGCCCGGGTACGTCGGCTACGAGGAGGGCGGCCAGCTCACCGAGGCCGTGCGGCGCAAGCCCTACTCCGTCGTGCTCTTCGACGAGATCGAGAAGGCGCACACGGACGTGTTCAACACCCTGCTGCAGGTGCTGGACGACGGGCGGCTCACCGACGCTCAGGGGCGCACGGTCGACTTCCGCAACACCGTGATCATCATGACGTCCAACATCGGCTCGCACTACCTCAGTGAGAAGGCGGCGCCGTCGGGCGAGATCGACCCGGAGGTGCGCGAGATGGTCATGGCGGAGCTGCGCGCCCGCTTCCGTCCCGAGTTCCTCAACCGCATCGACGACATCGTGCTGTTCAAGCCGCTCACCGAGGCCGAGATCGAGCAGATCGTCACGCTGATGTTCAACGACATCAGGGCGCGGCTCGCCGAGCGCAGGATGACGCTCGAGATCAGCCCGGAGGCGGTCCGCCACATCGCCGAGCGCGGGTTCGACCCCATCTACGGGGCCCGTCCGCTGCGCCGCTTCATCGCCCGTGAGGTGGAAACCAGGGTCGCGCGGGCGCTGGTCGCCGGCGACGTCAGGGACGGCGCGACCATCCGGGTGGCCATGTCCGGCGGCGAGCTCGTCGTCACCTACGAGAACCCGGAGGGCTGACCGATGCCGCCGAAGGTCGCGGAATCGAGCGTCGTCCGGTGCCCGCACTGCGGCCGCAACAACCGCGTGCCGCGGACGGGTGCCGGAGTCCCGCGCTGCGGCGAGTGCCGCGAATCGCTGCCCTGGGTGGTGGACGCGGGGGACGAGGACTTCGCCGAGGTCGCCGAGGCGGCGCCGATTCCGGTCGTCGTCGACTTCTGGGCGTCCTGGTGCGGACCATGCCGCATGGTGAGCCCGGCGCTCCACCAGGTCGCCACCGAGCTGGCCGGGCGGATCAAGCTGGTGAAGGTGAACATCGACGAGGCACCCGAGACATCGCGGCGCTTCGGCGTGCAGGCCGTTCCGACGCTCGTTGTGATGAAGCAGGGGAAGGTCGTGGCCCGGCGGGCCGGGGCGGCGCCGGCGCCCGTGTTGCGGGAGTGGGTCGGCGATGCGCTGGCCGGATGAGCTGGTCGAGACCCCCGACCTGCAGGGGGCCTACCCTCGGCTGAGCGAGGCGCAGATCCAGGCGCTGTCCGCCTGCGGCGAGCGGCGGTCGGCCCGCCGGGAGGACGTTCTGTTCGCGGAGGGCGACCCGTGCGTCGCCTTCTTCGTCGTCCTGGCAGGCAAGGTCGCGGAGGTCAAGGGATACGGATTCGACGATCAGGTGATCGGCATCCACGGGGCCGGCCGGTTCCTGGGCGATCTCAACGTGCTCACCGGCCAGGCCAGCTTCATCACGGCCGTGGTGGCGGAGGACGGTGAGGCGCTCGCCGTGCCCGCCGAGGAGCTCCGCCGGTTGGTCGCCGAGGACGAGACGCTGGGCGATCTCGTCCTGCGCGCCTACCTGATTCGCCGCTCGATGCTCATCGGGCTCGGGGCCGGCTTCCGCATCATCGGCTCCCGCTACTCGCCGGACTGCCGCCGGCTGCGTGAGTTCGCGGCCCGCAACCGGCTGCCGCACCGGTGGATCGACCTGGAAGAGGACACCGACGTCGAGAGCCTCCTGCAGCGGATGGGTCTCACTCCGCAGGAGACCCCGTTCGTGATCTGGCGCGGTGAGAAGGTGCTGCGCAATCCGACGAACGCGGAGCTGGCCAAGTTGATCGGCCTGCCGGCGCCCGCGCCGCGGGAGAGCGGCTGGGACCTGCTCGTCGTCGGAGCCGGTCCGGCGGGGCTGGCCGCGGCGGTGTACGGCGCCTCGGAGGGCCTCACGACGATCGTCCTCGACAGCGTGGCGACGGGCGGTCAGGCGGGCACCTCGTCGCGGATCGAGAACTACCTCGGCTTCCCCGCCGGACTCTCCGGCGGCGAGTTGGCCGAGCGGGCGGAGATCCAGGCCCGCAAGTTCGGCGCGCAGTTCTCCATTCCGGCCGAGGCGTGCACGCTCCAAGAGCAGGAAGGCCATCACGTGGTCACCGTGAAGGAAGGGGCGGTGATCCAGACGCGGGCGCTGCTCATAGCGACGGGCGTCCGGTACCGGAAACTCGACGTGCCCGACCTGGAGAGGTTCGAGGCGACCAGCGTCTACTACGCGGCCACCGCGTTCGAGGCACAGATGTGCAGCCGGGACCCGGTCGTCGTCGTGGGCGGGGGCAACTCGGCCGGCCAGGCGGCACTGTTCCTCGCCCAGCACGTCGCCTCCGTCCGCCTGCTCGTACGCGACGACGCGCTGACCAGGAACATGTCCCGCTATCTGGCGGTCGAGATCGAACAACACCCCGGCATTCAGGTGATGCTGAACACCCAGGTCCGGCGGCTGGTCGGGGAGCAGACGCTCGAGGCGGTCGTCGCCGAGGACAACGTGACCGGGGAGCGGTTCACCCTCGAGGCCCGCGCGATGTTCGTCTTCATCGGTGCGGAGCCGTACAGCCGGTGGCTGGCCGACGAGGTCGCGCTCGACTCCCGGGGATACATCCTGACCGGGCTGGACGCCGCTCGCTCCGGCAGGAAGGGCGTACCCGACTCCGCCGGCCGGCCGTTCCCGCTGGAGACCAGCAGAGCGGGTGTGTTCGCGGCCGGCGACGTGCGGAACGGGTCGATCAAACGGGTCGCGTCGGCCGTCGGCGAGGGCGCGATGGCCGTGCGCCTCGTGCACGAACACCTTCAGCTGAGGGGCTGAGCCGCCCACGCGGGGAGGAAGGGGACTGGCGATGGCAGAAGTGATGGCGGTGCCGAGGTTCGAGCGGTTCTTCAGGAAGGCGGCGGGCCTCGACGTCGACAAGGAGGATCTCCGGCGCTACAGCGACTTCGTGAACCAGAAGCTGTACGACCTGCTGGTGATCGGCGAGGCCCACGCGAAGGCGAACGTCCGGGACATCATCGAGACCTGGGACCTGCCCATCACCAAGGGCCTCCAGGAGAGCATCCACCGGTTCCGCGACCTCGACGAGGACATCGAGCTGAAACCCATCCTGGAGCAGCTCGCGGCGTTGCCCCCGCTCGACCTGTCGATCGGCGAGGAGGTGACGAAAAGGCTGCCCGAGATCGCCGGCGGGCTGTCGCTGGCACTGGCGCGCACGTTCACCATCCTCGATCCCGGCCTGAAGAACCCCAGGACGGAGGAGTGGGATCGCGTGATCCGCGTTTTCGAGCTGCTTCTCTAGAAGCGAGGACATCATGAAGGCAGTCGTATACGAAGGACCCCGGCAGGTCGGCGTCAAGAACGTGCCGGACGCGCGGATAGAGATGCCCACCGATGTTCTGGTCCGTGTCACCACGAGCAACATCTGCGGGTCGGACCTGCACATGTACGAAGGCCGGACCGACCTGGAGCCGGGCCGTGTCCTCGGCCACGAGAACCTCGGCGAGGTGGTCGAGGTGGGGCCGGGAGTGGTACGCGTCCGCGTCGGCGACATGGTCTGCGTGCCGTTCAACGTCGCGTGCGGCTTCTGCGCCAACTGCGAGAGCGGCCTGACCGCCTTCTGCCTCACCACCAACCCGGAGCCGGGGGTGGACGGGGCCGCTTACGGCTTCGCGGACATGGGCCCGTACAACGGCGGCCAGGCCGAGCTGCTGCGCGTGCCGTTCGGCGACTTCAACTGCCTTGTCCTGCCGGACGACGCGCGGGAGAGGCAGACCGACTACGTCATGCTGGCCGATATCTGGCCCACCGGCTGGCACGCGACCCAGCTCGCCTGTGTGCAGGCCGGCGACTCGGTCGTGATCTACGGGTCGGGGCCGGTCGGCCTGATGGCCGCCTACTCCGCGATGTTCAAGAGCGCGGGCATGGTGATGGTCGTGGACCGCCACCCGGACCGGCTGGCCAAGGCCGAGGAGATCGGGGCGATCCCGATCGACGACTCCAAGGCATCGCCGGTCGACCAGGTCATGGAGCTCACGCACGGCAGGGGCGCCGACCGGGGCTGCGAGTGCGTGGGCTACCAGGCGCACGACCCCCAGGGGCACGAGCATCCCAACATGACGCTGAACAACCTCGTCAAGTCGGTGAGGTTCGCCGGGACGATCGGGGTCGTGGGCGTGTACATCCCCAGGGATCCCGGCAGCCCCGACGACCTCTACAAGCAGGGCGAGATCGCCTTCGACTACGGGATGTTCTGGTTCAAGGGCCAGACCATGGGCAACGGTCAGTGCAACGTCAAGAACTACAACCGGCAGCTCTGCACCCTCATCCACCAGGGGAAGGCCCGGCCGTCGTGGGTCGTCTCACACGAGCTGAATCTGGACGACGCGCCCGGCGGCTACGAGCACTTCGACCGGAGGGATCCCGGCTGGACCAAGGTCGTCCTGCATCCCGCCGGCATCGGCTGACCCTCCCGTCGCGGCCGCGGGCCCCGCGGTCCACCATGGCGGTGAGGGGGGACGCGCCATGCGCATGCCGGACGCCCGCTGGCTCAAGCAAAGGCTGCACGACGCCTTCAACAGGCACGATCTGGACGAGGTGATCCAGTGTCACAGTCGGGACGCGGTCCTGGTGACCCCGGCGGGCGTCGCGGAGGGACACGAGCAGATCGCCTCCTACTACGAAGACCTGTTCAGGGGCTTCCCCGACATGCGCATGACGGTCTGGCACACCGTCCTGTGCGCCGATCCGGCGGTGACCGAATGGCTGCTCACCGGCACCCACACCGGGCCCTTCCTGCTGCCCGGGGGCCAGGTGCTGGAACGAACCGGCCGCCATGTCGCCATCCGGGGCACCAGCACCTGTTCGGTGGGCAACGACAGGATCATCAGTCACCGCATCTACTTCGACCAGCTGGAGCTTTACAGCCAGCTCGGCGGGCGCCTCGTCTTCGACGAGCGGCCGCCGTCGCGTGAGCGGTGGGCGGAGGGGTGAGCGATGCCGGCAGACGACATGGGCGACACGGTGACGGTCGAGCTGTTCTTCCAGTGCAGGCACGACGTCGTCAGCGAGGAGATCCGGGTTCCACGGGCCGACTGGGACAAGATGAGCGCGGGCCAGCGCGACGCGTACCTGGCCGACCGCGTCGACGCGCTCGTGTGCGCGAACTCCAGCGCCGGTTGGAGGGAGATCTAGGAGTGGGGTAGGGCGAGCGTGGGCGGCATGGCGACCAGGACCAGGGACAGGGTCCGTTCCTGGCTCCTGGAGGGGCTTCAGCACGAGGACGTGATGCCCGCAGGGCCCCACGTGGTGGAGGCGCCGCACAGGCGGCATGCCTGGTGGCGGGTCATGTGCCTCACCGGTCTCGACTACTTCTCCACCCTGGGCTACCAGCCGGGGATCGCCGCGCTGGCGGCGGGCCTGCTGTCGCCCGTCGCGACGTTGTTCCTTGTCGCGCTGACGCTGTTCGGCGCGCTGCCGGTCTACCGGCGGGTCGCGATGGAGAGTCCGCACGGCCAGGGCTCGGTCGCGATGCTCGAACGGCTCGCCCCGAGGTGGTGGGGCAAGCTGTTCGTCCTGGTGCTGCTCGGGTTCGCGGCCACCGACTTCGTGATCACGATGACGCTGTCGGCGGCCGACGCGGCAGCGCACATCCTGGAGAACCCCTTCGTGCCGCGTGCCCTCCAGGGGCACCAGGTCGCCGTGACGCTCGGCCTGCTGGCGCTGCTCGGCGCCGTGTTCCTGATGGGATTCAGCGAGGCGATCGGCCTCGCCGTCGTCCTCGTGGGCGTCTACCTGTCGCTCAACGTCGTGGTGGTGGCGGCAGCCGTGCTCCATGTCGCCGACCGGCCCGTCCTGATCGCCGACTGGAAGCAGGCTCTGCTGTCCTCGCACGGCGGGCCGGCGTCGATGGTGCTGCTGTCCCTGCTCGTCATGCCCAAGCTCGCCCTCGGCCTGTCCGGGTTCGAGACCGGGGTGGCCGTCATGCCGCTGATCAAGGGGGACCTGCCGGGGCGGATCAGGGGGGCCAAGAGGCTGCTGACGACGGTGGCCCTGGTCATGAGCGTCTTCCTGATCGCCAGCAGCTTCGTCACGACCGTGCTGATCCCGCTGCGGGAGTTCCGGGAGGGCGGCAGGGCCAACGGCCGGGCATTGGCGTACCTGGCTCACGCCTACCTCGGGAACGGGTTCGGCACGTTCTACGACGTGAGCACGATCGCGATCCTGTGGTTCGCCGGCGCTTCCGCGATGGCGGGCCTGCTCAACCTCGTTCCCCGCTACCTTCCCCGGTATGGCATGGCCCCCGACTGGACGCGGGCGGTCCGGCCGCTTGTCCTGGTCTTCACGGCCGTCGCGTTCGCCATCACCGTGATCTTCCAGGCGAGCGTGACGGCGCAGGGCGGCGCGTACGCCACCGGAGTCCTCGTGCTGATCCTCTCGGCGGCCGTCGCGGTCACGATCTCGGCCCACCGGCGTGGCAGGCGCGCGGCGGCGGCGTACGCGGCCATCGCCCTCGTCTTGACCTACACGCTGGTGGCGAACGTGATCGAGCGGCCGGACGGTGTGAAGATCGCGTCGTTCTTCGTCGCGGCCATCGTGGTCACCTCGCTGATCTCCCGGGCGACCCGGTCCACCGAGCTGCGGGTCACCCGCGTGGTCCTCGACCCCCTGGCGGAGCGGTTCCTCCGCGAGGTGCCCGGCAACGAGGTCCACCTGGTCGCCCACGAGCCGCAGCGGTGCGACCGGGCGGAGTACGAGGAGAAGCTGCGTGAGCAGTGGCGCAACCACCGGCTGGATCCCGACACGCCGGTGCTGTTCGTGGAGGCCGCCGTCCCGGACGCGTCGGAGTTCCTGACAGAGCTGCGCGTCCGGGGCGAGGAGCGGTACGGGCACCGGATCCTCCGTCTGGAGAGCTCCTCGATCCCGAACGCGCTGGCCGCCCTGCTGCTCTACATCCGGAACCGCTTCCTCAAGCTGCCGCACATCTACTTCCACTGGGCCGAGGAGAACCCCGTCGCCGCGATGCTTCGTTACCTGGTGTTCGGAGTGGGCGACGTCCCGGCGATGACCCGCGAGATCCTGCGGGAGGCGGAGCCGGATCCCGAGATCCGTCCCCGGGTGCATGTCGGATAGGCCGGCGGGCTTCCGCGTTTGCGCCACTCGGACGGGGGTATCGGCTCGTCCGCGGGCTCGGTCTCCGGCCCGGCGCCGTCCGGCAGGCCGCCGGGCACGAGTCCCGCGAGCCGGCGAGGCAGGAGCGGGCCCACCGGAGCGGACACGCCCGCCGAGGTGCCGGAGACCTACCCGGTGGCGGTCTGAGACCGGGACAGCAGGGTTGCAGCAGGGTTCCAGCAGGTTCGCCGTTCGGGGAGGGATCGTATGGCGAACGCATGGACGTTCGAGGGTCAGCCGGCCGCCCTGGGCGCCGGCACCGTGACGCTTGTCGAGGGGAGTTCGTTCTGCGTCTCCTCCTGGAACGGCGACATCCGGCCGGGCGGGCCGCAGGGCGTCTACCACGCCGACACCCGGCTGCTGTCCCGGTGGGAGCTGCGGGTGGACGACGCGCCGATCGAGCCGCTCCAGGTGCTGGCGAGCGCGCCGTACCACGCCGCGTTCCTCGGCCGGACGCAGCCGAGGCCGGGGCGCGCGGAGAGCACCCTGATGGTGGTGCGAGACCGGTACGTCGGCGGCGGCCTGCGCGAGGACCTGCTGCTGCGCAACCTCTCCGACGAGCCGGCCGGCTGCGTGGTGGACGTCCACATCGGCTCCGACGTCGCCGACCTGTTCGAGGTGAAGATCAACCGGGTTCGGCACGTCCCTGACGTCGAGCTGGTGCCCGAGGGGGCGAGCCTGCGGGTCTACTCGCCGAGCCGCGCACGCGGCGCCATGATCAGGGCCGCCGATTCGCTGGCCGTTCCCGGGCTGCTCGGCTTCCGCGTGGCGGTGCCGGCCCGGGGGGAGTGGAGGGCGGCCCTCCAGGTGAACCCGATCATCGACGGCGAAGAGTCGCAGGCATGGTTCTCCACGCGCGACCCCGTTGAGCGCGCCAGGCCCGCCGTGCGCCTGGCGGCCTGGCAGCGGCACGGCCCGTGCGTGGTCACGGACCATCCGGTGCTGGCCATGACGCTCCGGCGGTCGAAGGAGGACCTGGGGTCGCTGCGGCTGTACGAGCCCGGGCCCCCCGACGAGCCGCCCACGATCGCCGCCGGCGCGCCGTGGTTCATGACGCTGTTCGGCCGCGACTCGCTGCTGACCTCGTGGATGGCGCTGCCGCTCGACCAGTCGCCGGCGCTCGGCACGCTGCGCCGTCTGGCCAGGCTCCAGGGCACGAAGGTCGACCCGCTGTCGGAGGAGGAGCCCGGGAAGATCCCGCACGAGCTGCGGTTCGGCGCGCGGTCGGGCGTCTCCCCCCACGGGGGCGCCTGCTACTACGGCTCGGTCGACGCCACCCCGCTGTACGTCGTGCTCCTCGGCGAGCTGCGCCGCTGGGGCATCCATTGCGAGGCCGTCGAGGAGCTCGTGCCGCACGCCGACGCGGCGCTGTCGTGGATCGAGGAGTACGGCGAGCGCGCGGGCCCGATCGAGGGGTTGCTCTGGTATCGCCGCAAGACCGACAAGGGCCTGGTCAACCAGGGCTGGAAGGACTCCTTCGACGGGGTGAACTTCGCCGACGGAACCCTGGCCCGCGCGCCCATCGCCCTGGCGGAGGCGCAGGGCTACGCCTACGCCGCCTACATCACGCGCAGCCACCTGGCGCACGAGGCGGGCGACCACGAGACCGAGCGCCGCTACACCGACAAGGCATGCTCCCTCCGCCGCATGTTCAACGAGCTCTTCTGGCTTCCCGAGCGGGGCTGTTACGCGATCGGGCTGGACCGCGAGGGCAGGCCGATCGACAGCGTGGCCTCCAACATGGGCCACTGCCTTTGGACCGGCATCGTGGACGAGGACAAGGCGGAGTACGTCGCCTGGCACCTGCTGTCGGAGGAGATGTTCACCGGGTTCGGCGTCCGCACGCTCGCTTCGTCGATGGGCGCCTACAACCCGATGAGCTACCACAACGGATCGGTGTGGCCGCACGACAACGCCCTGATCGTGTCGGGGCTGATGCGCTACGGGTTCGTCGCCGAGGCGCAGCGGGTGGCCATGGGCCTGCTGGACGCTGCGGAGGCGTTCGGCGGGCGGCTCCCCGAGCTCTTCTGCGGGTTCGGCAGGAAGGAGTTCCCGGTCCCGGTGCCCTATCCCACGTCGTGCTCCCCCCAGGCGTGGGCGGCGGCGAGCCCCGTCCAGATCCTGCGAGCACTGCTGCGCTTCGACCCCTGGATCCCGTACAACCGGCTGTGGGTGGCCCCCGCGCTGCCGGAAAAGTTCGGCGAGCTGAGGATCACCGGGTTGCCGCTCGCCGGTGGACGAGTCAACCTCGTGGTGTGGGGCAGCGGCGAGACCAAGTTGAGCGGACTGCCCCCCGAGATCGAGGTGCACTACGAGCCCCGCCCATCGGCCGGCACGCCCGTCGACCACCACGGCCAGTTCACGGGTGAGCCGTGAACGACGACTCGTCCGCGCGAGACCAGCGGTACGGGGACTATCCGTCGGTCATCAGGTGTGCGCGCACCACGCTGGACGTCCGGCTGCTGAAGGCGCTCGCCGCGGCCGAACGCGTGATTCTCTATGTGGTGTCGGCGGCGTTGCTGGCGATAGCGGCCGGCATAGTGATCATGTTGTTCACCATGGTGGTGAGCGGCAGCGAGGATTGGACGGAGAAGATCGTCGTCGTCATCGAGGATCTCCTCCTCGTCCTCATCGTCCTGGAGATCTTCGCCACCGTTCTGACCCATCTGGAGGGCGGCCGGCTGCGGCTCGAGCCGTTCATCATCGTCGGCATCATCGCCGTCGTACGGCACATCATGTCGGTGGTCGTGCGGCTCACCGTATCGATGACGGCGACGGAGAGCCGTGAGCAGTTCACCGAGATGGCGGTCTACGCGGGGGTGGCCTTCCTGCTCACCTCCGCACTGGCCCTGGCGCGGTGGTCACAGTCGAGAATTCAGCGGCGGCCCTGATGCCGAGCCCGGTCCTGTTCAGGGCGAGGAGGCCGGGGGGAGAGGCTCGTCCCGCCGGCCGCCAGGCTCGGGATGGTAGCCGTAAGCGGCGGCCCGCACCGTCTCCTCGTCTTCCAGACCGGAACCGATCGCGCCGCCGACGGTGGCCAGCGAGCTGATGATCCAGGCCAGGGTCAGATAGTCGGTGAAACCGACCGGCCGCCGCAGGTTCTGTTCCAGCGCGGATGTGTCGATCAGCAGCGCCGCGACGAGTATCGTTCCGGCGAACAGCACCAGATAGGACACCACGGCGGCCAGGACGAGGGTGAGGACCGTGCCCAGGTTGAACAGCCGGGCCAGCTCGGCCGGTGTCTCCGGGCCCGGTTTCTCCCACAGGTCGTGGGCGACGATCAGCCAGGTCACCAGCGCGGTGAGCCCGAGAAGCATGATCACAGTGAGGCGGAGTCCGCCGAGCGCATCGCCCATCTGCCAGATGGTGTCGGTGGTGAGTGCGAACGCGGCCGTGCCGAAGGCGCCGACCAGCAGTTTGGACAGGCCCAGCAGGGCGCGCCCCGGGCGGTTGGCCCGGACCATCCCGGTCAGCAGCCGAATCCGGCCGATCAGCCGCGAGGCCACGTAGCCCAGTTCTCCGGCATCGGCCCCGTCGACCACCCGGTGAATGGCGGCGACCCGGCCGGTCAGCCCGGGTGCCGCCCGGCCGGGCGGCACCCGCTCCTGGAAGGTGTCGGTGAGGAGCTGGCCCACGAGACCCGGAACGGCCGCGCGAAGCGCTCGCAGTTGGCGCAGCCCCAGCGCAGGCAAGGACACCGTCGCGACGCGGCGCCGGGTGGACGTGTGCGCCACCAGCGGCAGCCGCTCGATGTGCAGCGGCAGGTCGGTCAGGCAGATCGCGACGTCCCAGCACGCGTCGGCGCGCCGGCGGGCAAGATCGTCAAGTAACGCCTCGATGCCGCTGTGGCGGCGCGGCGCCATGTCACCCCAGCCTTCCCGGATGGTCCACCGCACGTCCGGGTCCACTGCCTCGGCGAGCCGGTCGGCCAGCTCGGCGGTGAGCCTCGCGACCACCTGCGCCGGATAGTCCGGTGGCGTCGCCACGAGTCCGACGACGATCTCCGGCCCATGCTGATCACTGATGGCCATTGCGCTCTTCCCCGGTAGCCGGGCGTACCCACGGTGGCGCGATACATGTGGTGCGGATCGGAGAGCCTCAACGCGGGATGCGATCGTCCGCGTCGCCTCCAGGCGAGATCCACGGGATCGCAGTGCGGCTCCGGCGAGCCGTTGCCCGCCGGAGCCGTCCTTCGCCTTCGGCGCGGCCTCTCGCCCTCATTCGCAAGGGCTGTCCGACGCTCGCCCAGCGGCGTCCAGTCGGTCCTGTGACTAGCAACCGTCGCAGCAGCAGTCGGCGCACTGACAGCTTCCGGCGCTGTCTGCGGTCATGGCGCCGGCAGGATCGGCATAGGCGGGAGCTCCCAGGCAGAGGGCACTGCCGGCCAGAGCGGTGCCGGCCGCGATACCGGCGATCGTGTTACGGAGTGCAAGCATCTCATTGTCTCCTTGATGGATTATCGGGAATCAGATGCGCATGGAAATGCCACGTCGTAAACGTGAAGTGACCACCCCAGACGACTTAGTGATTACCTCTCCCGAAATCCACAAACGGACATTCTGGCTATTTAGTAATCAATTGAACCGACTATCGCTCCTAGTAGGAGCGCTCTGTCGCATCCTGCCCGGAAACGAAGGGAGAGGAGCCGTCGCCGGAAACCAGTAGCGGAGCTTCTCCGTGCGACGTATCGCGATGAGCCGAGCACGCCGCAGCTCAGTGGTGATAGGCGTGGACAACCGCGTGTCCCTTGCCCCTGCCGATTATCCACTTGTTGATCGGCGTGGTGACCACGAAGGCGACGAGCAGGGAGAGCGCCAGGCTGCCCCAGAACAGCCCGGACGTCAAAGTGGCGGCCATGGCGCCTGGGATGGCGATCATGACGCCGTTGTCCACGATCTCCATGACGATGATGGACACGGTATCCGCTGCCAGCGCCAGCTTGATCGCGCTGCCCCAGCCCACTCCGGCCTTTCGGAGGGGGAGCAGGGTCAGCAGATAGCCGAAGAAGAAGGCGAGCACGACGGCCAAGGCGACGGACGGGCCGGTGGTCCAGCCGAGCGCGGTGGAGATCACCAGGCCCAGCACTTCGCCGATGGCGCACCCGGTCAGGCAGTGCAGCGTCGCGGACGCGGCCGTCCGCCAGGATGCCTTCGTTCCGGCGCCGTGATGCGAATGGGGTGAATTGTCCATGGTCGCCGGGTGCTCCCCATGCTCGTGCTCCATCTGGTTGTGGTGGTGGTGCTCGCTCATGACGACTCCGACACATGTAGGTGGACCTCGCCTAATCGTCCGAAACTAATACCCGCTACGGGTATCCTGCACGTATGGCGTACGCGAGTTCGGCAAGGGCTGGCTGCGCCGTCGCCTGGAGGGCCGCGCCTGCAGTCATGAGGCTGTGGCCTCGCGCGAGGCGTACACGGCTCGTTTGATGCGCGGAGCGCTGGCCATGAGCAACAACCAGGCGCGGCGTTCGGGCACTTCCTCGCCGAGCTGACCCCTGCGGAGGCGGACGCGCTCCGGCAGGCGTTGAAAATCGTCCCCCGAACTGATCCATGCGCCCGTCGTCTCAACCTGTCCCTGAGCACCGCTACGCCCGCACCGGCAGGCTGCGCGAGGCCGGCGCCGCGTTGTCGCAGGAACTCGTGGGTGGGTCGTGCCCTGAGCCGGCCGAGCTCGCCCGGGTGATCCGTGCCTTCGCCGAACTCCCGTCCCCGGCTGCGGAAACGATGCCAAGGTCATCACGACGGGCGGGCCGAAGGCGTCGACATGCGAACGAAGAGAATCATGCGGCAGATGCGGGGCCGGGCCGGGTTCGACCTCCTACCCCAGCGCATCCGCTGCGCTGCAGATCATTCAGTGCCACCACCGATTGCGGGGCATGCCCGCATCGGGGCGCACGTCATCCGGTGAAGGCGACGTCCTCCAGGTTGAGCTCCAGCGTGGGGTTCACGGTGGAGCCGCTCACGTTCTTCTGCATGAGGTAGTTGAGGGTCTCGTAATGCGTGAAGATCAGCGGGCAGTCGTCCTGGACGATCGCGCGGATCTGGGTGTAGAGCTTCTTCCGCTCGGCCGTGTCGGTGGACGACGCGGCCCGGTCGATGAGCTTGTCGACGTCCGGGTTGGAGTACTTCATCGCGTTGATGGAGCCTCCCGTCTTCACGACCAGGGAGTAGAAGTTGTCCGGGTCGATGGTGCGCTCCTGGTAGGCGCTGGTCATCTCGTAGTCGCCCTTGGAATACCTGTCGAACCACACGGACACGTCGACCTGCTCGATCTGCATCGTGATACCGATCTTCTTCAGCGCCTCGGCGACGATCTCGCCGGTCTTCAGCAGCTCCGGATACTGCGGCAGACCGAGGTAGCGGATCGTCAGCCCGTTGGGGTATCCGGCGGCGGCGAGGAGCTGTTTGGCCTTGTCGAGGTTGGGCCCGGCGGCGAACGGGTCGACGCCGTCGTACCACGGAGAGCCGCTGGGCACCTCCTGCACGCCGGCCTCACCCGACCCGAAGTAGGCGATGTCCTTGATCACCTTGCGGTCGATGGCCCAGGCGATGGCCTGGCGCACCTCCTTCTTGTCGAACGGCGCCTTGGCGACGTTCATGGCGAGGAAGTCCGGGATGCCGGCCACGGGGCTGGTCTTGTAGGTGAAGCGCGGGTCCTTGCTCAGGGTGGGCAGCTGCTGCAGCGGAACGGCGTCGGCCCAGTTGATCTCCCCGGCCGACAGGGCGTCGACGCGGCTCTGGTCCACCAGCAGGAACCGGAAGTCGATCTCGTCGAGGTACGGACGACCGGAGCGGAAGTACTTGTCCCACTTCTTCAGCGTGATGTGGTCGCCCTGGACCCACTCGACGAACTGGAACGGTCCGGTGCCGACCGGGTTGCGGGCCGGGTCCTTCGACTCGATCGCCTTCTGGTTGACGATCTCGCCGTTGTTGGCCAGGTTCGTCAGGAACGGCCCGAACGACGACTTCAGATGGAAGACCACCTTCGTGGGGGAGACGACCTCGATCGAGTCGATCGGCGTGTACAGCGGGGCGTACGCGCTCGCGGTCTTCGGATCGAGGATCCGCTCGAAGGTGTACTTCACGTCGGTCGCGCCGAACTTCTCACCGTTGTGGAAGTAGGCGTTGTCGACCAGGTCGAAGGCCCACGTCTTGTCGTCCTGGGCGGTCCACTTGGTGGCCAGCCGCGGGATGACGGACCCGTCGGGCGCGAGGTCGACGAGCTTGCTGAAGATGCCGTCGTAAACCTGGGCGCCGGTGTAGACCGACGACACGGCGGGGTCGAGGCTGTCCGGCTCGCCGGTGAGGGCGGCCTTGAGGACGCCGCCCGCCTTCAGCGCGGCGGCGGCTCCGCCCCCGGCGACCGAGGAGGTGGTGGGACCGCAGGCCGACAGCAGCGAGCCGGCCGCGCCGACGCCGACCACGCTGAACCCGAGGAGGCCGGCGCGCCGCAGGAACGAGCGCCGCGACAGGTCAGGGCCGGAGTTGAACATCATGACAATCCCCTAGTCAGCCGGAGTGGGCGCGGACGAAGTCGATAAGGGTGGTGTTGAACGGCTCGGGGGTCTCCCACAGGCAGGCATGGCCGCCCGGAACCGTGGCCCATCGCGACCCGGGCACGGCTTCGTGCAGACGCCGCGAGAGCCGGACCGGGATGAGGATGTCCTCCTCGCCCGCGAGCACGAGCGTCGGAGCGGTGAGCTGCGCCAGCCGCTCGGTGGTGTCGTGGGTCTGGATGACGTTGAGCTGGGACAGGTACGCCTCGACGGGCATGGCCAACCCCGCCATGGCGGCGTCGAACTCCGCCGCCTCCTCCGGCCGCTCCTCGAAGAACGGCACCGTGAAGGCCCACAGCCCGACGTCCCGCATCACCGTGGGGACTCCCATCTCCCTGGCCATGTCGGCCCACAGTGCGAACATGCGGGAGCAGAACGGCCCAGGCGCGGCATAGGTGCAGGCGAGCGTCAGGGACTTCACATCGCCGGGGTAGGCCAGGGCGTACTCCTGGACGATCATGCCGCCCATGGAGACGCCCACCAGGTGGAAGCCGGTCAGCCCCAGGTGGTCGACGAGCGCCTTGGCGTCATCGGCGAGCAGGCGGGACGTGTACGGCCCTGCCGGCTTGTCCGACGCGCCGATGCCACGGTTGTCGAAGCGCAGGACCCGCAGCCCCGCGTCCAGCAGCGCGGGCACCTGGGCTTCCCAGGTCTCCAGGTCGTCGGCGAGGCCGTTGACGAGGACGACCGTTTCGGGCCCCTCGCCTTCGAGCTGGTAGTTGATCGTGATGCCGTTGACGAAAGCGGTTGACACGGGACCTCCGAAATCGGTTCTTCAGTGGAGTCGGATCGTGCTACGGCCGGGCCGGCAGCACGACGGGGCAGGCGACGCGGTGGGGGGTGTGGCCGGCGCTGTCGAGTGTCCCGACGGGCGTGAGGACGGGATGTTCCCGCGAGCACGAGTCCACCCTTAGCGGGCAGCGGGGATGAAACCGGCACCCCGACGGCGGGTCGATCGGGCTGGGAATGTCGCCGGACAGCGGGACGTGGACGAGCCGCGCGTCCGGCTCGGGAATCGGGACGGCGTCCAGCAGCGCCCGGGTGTACGGGTGCACCGGGTCGGCGAACAGGTCGGCCCGATCCGCGGTCTCCACGATCTTCCCGAGATACATCACGCTGACTTCACTGCTGACGTGCTCGACGACGCTGAGGTCGTGGCTGACGAACAGGAAGGCCACCCCGAGGTCGCGCTGCAGCCGCGCCATCAGATTGAGGATCTGCGCCTGCACGCTGACGTCGAGGGCACTGACCGGTTCGTCGGCCACGATGAGGTCAGGGCCGCTGGCCAGCGCCGCGGCGATCCCCACCCGCTGCCGCTGGCCGCCGGACAGTTGCACGGGATGCCGGTCCGCGTGGTCGGGCGACAACCCCACCAGGTCGAGTAGTTCGCGGACCCGGCGCTCCCGATCCGCCGGCGACCCGACGCCGAAGGCGTCCAGCGACTCGCGCACGCTGCGGCCGACCGTCCACCGGGGGTCCAGGCTGCCGAGCGGATCCTGGAAGACCGGCTGGATGCGCCGGCGGATGTCGCGAAGCGCGCTGCCCCGCAATCCGACGATCTCCGTGCCGTCGAAGACCACGGAGCCGTCGTCCGGCCGCTGCAGCCCGAGAACACAGCGGGCCAGCGTGCTCTTCCCGCTGCCCGACTCGCCGACCAGCCCGTGGGTGTGGCCGCGCTGCAGGGACAGGTCGACGCCGGACAACGCGTGCACGCGTTTGCGCCGCAGCCCCGACCCGGGGGCGGGGAAGGTGACGACGAGTCCGCGTACGTCGAGTAGTGCGGTCATGAGACCTCCTGGGCCACAGGTGGGAGAGCGTCGTGCAGCCAGCAGGCGACTCGGCCCCCGCCCCGCGTCTCCACCACCGGCGGAGCCGTGGTGCAGCGGTCGTGGACCCGGGCGCACCGCGCCGCGAACCGGCAACCGGCGGGCGGATCAGTGAGATCGGGCACCTGGCCGAGGATGACGGGAAGATCTCCGGATCGGTGGTGGGCGGCCGGCTGCGAGTCGAGCAGCGCCCGGGTGTACGGATGCAGCGGGTCGGCGAAGACGTCGCGGACCGTCCCCTGCTCCACGACCTGTCCGGCATACATCACGGCGATGCGGTCGCAGACCTGGGCGACGACGCCGAGGTCGTGCGTGATCATCAGCACCCCGGTGCCCGTGCGGACGGTGAGGTCGCGTAGCAGGTGCAGGATCTGGGCCTGGATGGTCACGTCAAGGGCGGTGGTCGGTTCATCGGCGATGAGCACCGAGGGATCGTTGGCGAGGGCCGCGGCGATCACCACGCGCTGCTTCATGCCGCCGGAGAACCGGTGGGGCGGGTCGGAGTATCTGGCGCCGGGATCCGGGATGCCCACGGCGCGTAGCAACTCGACGGCCCGCTCGCGCGCCTCGCGCCGGCCGATGTCGCGGTGGTTGCGGATGGCCTCGGCGACCTGGGCACCCACCGCGAACGTCGGGTCGAGACTGGCCGAGGGGTCCTGGCTGACCAGGGCGATGTCGTTGCCGCGTACCCGGCGATACTCCTCGGCGGTGAGACCCCCAAGATCCCGGCCGTCCAGCAGCACCTGGCCGGACAGTTGTGCCCCGCCGGGCAGCAGGCCCATGACGGCTCCGCCGAGTGTGGACTTCCCGCAGCCCGACTCTCCGACCAGGCCGACGATCTCACCGGAGCCGACGGCCAGCGTGACCCCGTCCACGGCCTCCACCCAGCGACCTCCCGCCACCGGGATGCGCACCCGCACGTCGTTGATCTGAAGCATGGTGCGGTTCACGAGGCCATCCCCTGCGGGTCGAGGCGGTGACGCAGCCCGTCACCGAGCAGATTGAAGGCGAGGACGATGACGGCGATGGCCAGTCCGGGGAAGATCTCGACCCAGGGCGCCTGCGTGAGCACGTCGCGGCCTTCGGAGAGCATGAGCCCGAGCGACGGGGTCGGCGGCTGTGTGCCAAGGCCGAGGAAGCTCAGCGAAGCCTCGATCTGGACCGCGAACCCCGCCAGGATCGCCGCCTGCACGAGCAGTGGGCCCAGCGCGTTCGGCACGACGTGGCGCCGCAGCACGGCGAGCGACGACCAGCCGCGGGCCCGGCCGCCTTCGACGAAACCCGCATGCGCGACCACGAGAGACGCCGCACGCTGCACCCGTGCCAGAATCGGCAGGTAGATCAGCGCGATGGCCAGCGCCGCCACGATGCTCCCGGGCCCCACGATGGCGATGAGGGTGATCGCGAGGAGGAGCGCGGGAAGGACGAGAAGCATGTCCAGCGGGCGCGAGATGACCTGGTCGACCCATCCGCCGAAGTAGCCGGCGGCCGTCCCCAGGGGGAGGGCCGCGAGGGAGGCGACGGCCACGGACGCGAAGACGATCGCCAGGCTGGTCCGCAAGGCGTACACCGTGCGGCTGAACACGTCCCGGCCGAGTGCGTCGGCTCCGAAGGGATGCCCCAGGTCAGGCGCGGCGAGCACGTGTGTGGGGTCGATGGCGTTGGGATCGTGCGGGGCGATCAAGGGCGCGAGGAGGGTGACGATCACCAGCACCACGAGGATGAGCGCGCCGGCCCGCGCGGAGCGCGGCAGCCAGAAGAACGCCCTGACCACGGCGGTCCCCCCTGCCGGGGTGCTCTTGGCCGTCATGACTCTCCCCTGTCGGACACCTGCGGGTCGATGAAGCCCACCACCAGGTCGGTGATGAGGCTGACCAGGATGAACAGCGTCGCCACCACGAGCAGCCCGGCCTGGACCACCGGGTAGTTGCGCTGGTTGATGGCCGTGACGATCAGCCGGCCGACTCCCGGGAGCGCGAAGAGCGTCTCCACGACGATCGCGCCGCCCAGCAGGACGCCGAACTGGATGCCGATGACCGTGGCGATGGGGGTCGCCGCGTTACGCAGGGCGTGACGGTAAACGATCGAGCGTTCTCTGGTGCCCTTGGCCCTCAGGTAGACGATGAAGGGCCGTCCTATGACCCCCAGCATCGCCCCGCGGGTCGTCCGGATGATGTACGCCGCCTCGGCGACGGCCAGCGTGAGCACCGGAAGGATCATGTACGTGAGGTTGCCGCCGGGATCTTCGGTGAAGGGCACGTATCCCGACGGCGGCAGCCACATCATCGTGCCGGCGCACACCAGCACGAGCATGATGCCGAGCCAGAAGTCGGGGACGCTGATCCCGAAGACCACGAAGCCCTCGGTCAGGCGGCGCGCCCACCGGCCGCCGACGGCCGCGCGGACGCCGAGCGGCACGCCGACGGCGACGGCGAGAAGCATCGACAGCAGCGTGATTTCCAGCGTGACGGGGACGCGCTGCGCGAGCAGTTCGCTGAGCGGCGCCTTGCTCACGAAGTCCTGGCCGAAATCGCCGTGGAGGAGACCGGCGAGCCAGTCGCGATACTGCACCCACAACGGGTCGTCGAGGTGAAGCTGGGCCCGCACCTGCGCTATCGACTCGGGGGTCGCGCGGAAACCCAGCATGGTCCGGACCGGGTCGCCGGGAACCAGCCGGATGATCAGGAAGATGACGACGCTCATCACGAACAGCACCGGGATGGTGAGCCCGAGCCGCCGGAGCACGAAAAGCAGGCGCGGGTTCATTCGTCGGTCTCCAGGGTCGCCAGCTCCTGGACTCGCGCCACCAGATCGCGAACCAGTTTCTCGGTCAGGCCGAAGTGCTCGAGGGCGATCGTCGAGGCGCGTTCGGGGTCCTGGGCGATGACGGCGTCGGCCAGCAGCCCGTGCTGCTCCGCGGCGACCCGGCGGATCTCCGGCGTGTACGGCTCGGCGCCCAGGTCAAGACTGATCCTCGTACGGATCTGAGCGCTCAGGCCGACCAGGACCGAATTGTGCGTCGACTCCGCGATCGCCCGGTGCACGCGCTCGTCGGCGACGCGGGACTCCTCGCGGTCGGTGGCCGCGTGGTAGTCCTCGAGGGCCTGCGAAAGGGCCGCCACGTCGTCTTCGTTGCGGCGGAGGGCCGCCGTCGCGGCGATCACCGGCTCCAAGAGCTGGCGGGCATCGAACAACGCCTCGAAGCGGTCCCAGTTGGGCAGCAGGTGCCGTCGGATGAGATCGGCCGACGACGGCCGCCAGTTCTCCAGCACGAACGAGCCGCCGTTGCGGCCACGGCGTTGCTCGATGAAGCCGCTCTCGGTCATGCGGCGCAGGGCCTCCCGCACGGTTGCCCGGGAGACGCCGAGCAACGACGCGAGCTCGCGCTCGGGCGGAAGCGCCTGGCCGGGCACGTACACCCCGAGGGCGACGGCGGTGACGAGACGCTCCACGATCTGTTCCGGCGCGTTGCGCACCACGATGGGCCTGGCCAGCGGGTCGGTGTTGTCACGCTGCAGCTCGTTCAGCAGCGGAGCGTCGAAGATCTCACTCATCCGCGGTGCTGCCCTCGAACCAGTGGTGGAGGAAGCGCGCGAGCACCTTCGCTCCGTCGGCGATGCTGCTCAGCTCGACGCTCTCGTCGATCCCGTGCATGTCGTAGACCTGCGGGCCGTAGCAGAGGGCGGGGACGCCGAAGTCGTTGACATAGAACCGGGCGTCCGTGGTGGTGCCCATGACGTACCTGAGCGGGTCGGCGCCGTGCACTTCGCGATGGGCACTGGCCATCGCGGTGGTCAGCGGATGCCCGTCCGCGAGGGCATACCCGGCCGCCCGGAACCCCGAGGCCGTGACGACAGGCTTGGACGGGAACCGGCCGTCACGGGCCGCGATGTCTTCGACGGCGGCTCTGATCCGTTGCTCGGCCTCACCCGGGGACCACGACCGTGGGAAACCGACACGAAGCCTCAGCACGGCGTCGGTCGGGACACTGGAGTGCCAGTCACCGGCGGAGATGCCCCCGACATTGAGGTTGTACGGGCTGGCCAGCTCGGTGAAGGCCTCGTCGGGCGCCTCCTGCGGGAGGCGTTCGCACCATTTCCGCAAACCCTCGGTGAGGACGCCGCACAGATCCACCGGGTTGACGGCCATGTGGGCGGACTCGGCGTGCGCGGACCGGCCGACGACGCGCACGTCGAGCCAGATCACGCCGACCCCTCCGGTGAGGATGCCGAGGTCGGTGGGTTCGAGTACGACGGCGGCGTCGGCGAGCACCCCCGCCCGCGACGCCGACAGCGTGCCGTTGCCTGTGCACTCCTCTTCGATGGCGCCCAGGAACATCAGCCGACCGGTGTCGAACCCGGGCGCCACCTTGTCGAGGGCCCGTACGGCGAGCACACCCATCGCGAAACCGCACTTCATATCGCCCGCGCCGCGGCCGTACAGCCGGCCGTCCCGCCGCGCCGGCCGGAACGGGGGGCTGCTCCACAACTCGGGTGTGCCGGCCGGCACCACGTCCAGATGGCCGTTCAGAAGAAGGGACGGGCCGTCTCCATGGCCCCGCCTTCCCAGGACGTTGGCCCGCCCGGCATACGACGTCTGGCCGACGCCGGCGAGCGGGTCGGAGACGATCTCCTCCGGGATCGGCAGGAACTCGACGTCGAAACCGGTCGCGGCGAGCTCCGCCCCGAATACGTCACAGACCTCGGCCTCGTGGCCGACCGTGCTGGGCGCCGCGACGAGGCGCTCGAGGAAAGCGAAGGCGTCCTCCGCCAAGGCATCGACAGCGCTGTCGAGAGCTTCCCCGCTGACCATGTCACCTCCAAAGGTATATGGTTCGGTCCATAGACCATAAAGAGGCGATGTAACCCCCGTCAAGCCTGTCCGTAATTCAGGAATGTTACGTTTTCCGAGGTAGTGGGCCTGACCGAAAAGTGAGGCACCGGCCGGAAGGCCTTGGGTCGGGGTGGCGAGAGCGGTCACACTGCGGACGGGGGACGGGGCTGGTCCGCGGTCAGGCATGGGTACGGGCCGCCCGGTCGTGGTCGATCGCCGCCGACGAGAGGCGCAAGGCCGTGGTCGCCCGCTAGGCCCAGCGGCGTGCGGAGCTGAAGGAGGTCGCACGCACCGGGTTCCGGCAGATGGCCCATCGGGGCGAACTGCCGGGCGTCACGAAAGCGAGCTGGAAAGCGAGCCGGTGATCGTGGCCGTTCTCAAGCGCGGAACCTCGCGCGGCAACACCCGCCACCGCCGCAGCCAGTGAAGGCGACTCGCTATGTGCGCAGGGGGAAGGGCGGCGTGGGTCGTCGGCGGGGCGGGGCCGGAGCAGGGGGCCTCGAACAGGGCCGGCTGCGCGGCCCCGCCGGGTTTCTTTCCTCCGCGGCGCCGACGTCGCTGCGTCCGGCGTGGTTCGCCAGGATGCCGATGCGACAATGACGAGGCGGTGACCTCGGTCACCGCCTCGTCATGGCTCTGGTCTGGGGGAGGGCGTCGCTTCCGCGCGGATCACGCCTGCTCCATGCCGGTCTGCTTGAGCACCCGCTGCGGACCTGTCGCAGTGATCAGTGCCCTCGTTCCCGGCCGAGGAAGCACGACAGGAGCTGCCTGAACTCGTGCGGGTGCTCGAGCGCGGGCACGTGCCCGCATCGGCCGAACACGTGCAGACGGACGTCGGCCAGGTGTTCGAGCAGGGGCAGGGCCGCCGTTCCGAGCGGGGTGACCCGGTCGTCGGCGCCGTGGACGAGCAGCACGGGCGCGCGGATCCCTGCCAGCGTTCGCGCCGAGAGAGTGAGGTCGTCGGCCCAGCGTGCCCTGGGCGGAGGGAACAGCGACGCATACGCGGCCGCTCCCGCGTGCATCGCTTCCGCACGGGCGGCGACGGCCGACTCGGTCACGAGCGCCTGGTCGAAGAAGAGACGGCGCAACATGTCTCGTGCCCCGGCCGGGCCGGCGGGGGCGGCCCAGAGCGCGTCGAGGTCGGCGGACAGCGGCGCCCCGGGAGCGCCCATCGTCGAGACCGCCACGACATGGGTGACCTGCCGGGGACGCGCGGCCGCCAACGCCAGCGCCACGGCACCGCCCATGGAGTGGCCCACCACGGCGTAGTGCTCGGCACCGAGAGCGTCCATCAGGCCCGCGGCCTGCTCCGTCCACAGCCGGAGCCCACCCCGGGAGCCCGCCGGGATCGGTGTACGGCCGAACCCCGCCTGGTCAGGCGCCACGAGGCGCAAGGACGTGCCCAGCGCCTGCGCCGTCGCCGCCCAGGCCCCGGATCCGGTCGTACCGGGTCCGGAGCCGTGCAGCATCAGCACTGCGGGCCCGGTGCCGCTGTCCATGACATGGACGGGGGAGCCGCCGACCGTGACGGTCCGAAGTTCCGTCACAGTCGGCACCTCACGTGTGCTCATGCCGATGCGGAGTCGATGGACTTCGAGAAGACCTCCATCATCACCTTGCCGAACTGCGGCATGTCGGGCCAGCCGCGGCAGGAGACAAGGTTGCCGTCGACGACGTCGGGAGCGTCGATGACCGTCGCGCCCGCGTTCTCCATGTCACCCGTGATGGGGGGGAAGCACGCCGTCTTCCGGCCCTTCAGCAGCCCGTACACGGCCGGCACCTGCGCGCCGTGGCACACCAGGGCGATGGGGAGGTTGCGCGCGAAGAAGTGCTCGGTGATGCGCCTGACGTCGGGGTCGACCCGGATCCACTCGGGGGCGCGTCCCCCGGGGATGATGAGGGCGTCGTAGCGCTCGACGTCGACCTCGGCCCAGGTCACGTCGACCGGCAGCTTCCGGCCGTTCTTCTCCACGTAGGCGTCGGAGTTCGGGTCGAACTCGTGGATGACCAGCTGAACGTCACGCATCGTCCGTGACGAGACGTCGACGTCCCAGCCGCCCTCCTGCACGCGATAGTAGGGATACATGGTGTCGAGCTCCTCGGCGGCGTCGCCGGTAAGGAGCAGCGCTCTGGGCACCTGCTTCTCCTCGAAACTGGGGCGGGGGGAGACGGATCCAATCGGATCCGATCCGATTTTGTCAGCATTCCTCGGCTTGGTCCGCCCGTCAAGCCTTTACCGCGATTCGTCCGCGTCCTTGACCTCATCGAACAATCGCCGGAATCGCTCGCCTGATCGCAGGATGTGCCGGCGCATGGCGTAGGCGGCGGCGTCGGGGTCGCGCGCGGCGATCGCGGCCACGACCTCCTCGTGCTCGGCCATGGCCAGGTGGGTGACCTGGGTGTCGTGGAGAAGCCGGAACAGGTGCACGTGCGTGTGCAGGCGAGCGAGCGCTTCGCGGATGGCCTGGTTCTCCCCGCTCAAGGCGACGAGATCGTGAAAGGCGGCGTCGCGCAGCCCGAAGGCGCCGTAGGCCATGCGCCCGCTGCCCCCCTCCAGCTCCGCCATCTCCTCCAGCATTCGCCGCAGGCCGGCCACCTGCTCCAACGACGCGCGCTCGGCGGATCTGCGCGCCGCCGCCGGCTCGAGGAGCAGGCGGAGCTCGAGCATCTCCTCGAATCGGTGACGGGTGATCTGGGGGGGAATGCGATAGCCGGCATGGGGCACGCGCACGACCAGGCCCTCGGACTCCATGCGGTTGAGAGCGTCTCGGATCGGCGTCTGCGAGACGCCCAGCTCTCGCGCCAGGGCGTCGATCGTGACGCGGGAGCCAGGCTCGATCCGTAGCGACATCAGCTGTCCGAGCAGCGTGTCGTACACCTCGTCGGCAAGCCGGCCGCGAGATCTTCTCGGCGGCGTTCCGCCCGTCAGGGTCCCACCGCGCCGCGCGATCATCACTTCGTCGTCCATCGTGACACGAGGTCCTTTCTCATCTCTTCGGGAACCTGTTGACATCGGTCGCAACGCTGCGGGATGTTGACGCCCCCAATCGGATCGTATAGGAAAGGGGGCGGATGCTGGCCATCCCCCACAAATCGCGGAATCGCCCGCCATCGCTCCGCTTCGACCAGTTGGAGCTCCTATGAGCATGTTCGACGTCCTATTCGATTCGCCGCCGGGCCCCACACGGCCCGAAGGACTTCGCGACTGCCTGGAGCTCCACGACGTCGTGGCGTACTCGTGACGCCCTGTCTGCGGGTCAGCCCCTGCGACAGCCGGTAACACGCCTCAACACCCCCCAACTGCTCGGCGAAGCACGCAGTAAGGCTCCAGAAGCCCCCCACCCAGAAAGCAGGCAAGAGGATGCGGTATCCACATCGAATAGGACGACTGTCGGTTCCCGGTCGAAGGGCGCGGCTGGCAGCGGCGGCCATGTTGATGGTCACGACCGCGGTGGCCTGCGGCGGCGGCGGCACGGAGAGCAGCGCCCCCAAGGCGCCGGCGACCGTCCCCGAGCTCACCAAGGACCCGCTGACCCTCAGCTTCATCTGGTTCGACTGGCCCCCCGCTCACGCCCTGGAGGACTTCGCGAACGCGGAGTACACCAAGGAGCGGCCGAACGTGACCATCAAGGTCAACACCGTGCCCAACGCGAACTGGCACGACGCGATGTTCACCCAGTTCGCCGCGCACAAGACCGACTTCGACATCCCGATCCTGGACTCGCAGCACATCGGCGAGGCCGTGACGAACGGCAACATCCTCGACATCACCGACTTCGTCAAGAAGAACATCGACGTCAACGCCTACAACCCGTACCTCCTGGCGGCCTACGGCCAGTTCCCCCAGGCGGAGACCGGCAAGCGCGACGAGAACGCCAGCCTGTACGGACTGCCGCTGCTCGGTGACACCTGGACGATGATCTATCGCAAGGACCTGATCGGCGACAAGCCGCCGCAGACCTGGGACGAGATGATCTCGGTCGCCGAGAAGTGCCAGGCGGACAACCCCGGCGTCAGTGGCCTGGCCTTCCACCAGGCCAACGGCTCCGACGCCGCGGCCGTCACCTACAACACGGTCAACGGCGTCTACGGCGGCAACCTCTGGGACGCCAAGTCGCGCAAGATCAACGGCGTCCTCAACGACGCCGCGGGCCAGGAGGCGATGGACGTCCTGGTCAACAAGATGAAGCCGCTCACCGCCAAGGGCTCCGGCAACTGGTTCATCGACGAGGTGAACGCGGCGGTCGCCCAGGGCAAGGCGTGCATCGCGTTCAACTGGATCGCCGCGAGCGGCGCCCTGCTCGACCCGAAGCAGTCGACGCTCGGCACCACGCGGGAGCAGATCCTCGAGAAGCTGGGCTTCGCCACCCTGCCGACCCAGAAGACGAACCTGGTGCCTCTCGGCGGCATGGGGATGCACGTGTCGGCCTACTCCTCCGAGGAGAAGCAGGCGGAGGCGCTGAACTTCATGAAGTGGTTCGAGCAGGCCGACATCCAGAAGAAGTGGGCCGCCGCCGGTGGCGTGCCCTCGCGTACGGACGCCCTCGAGTCGCCCGAGTTCCTCAACGCCGGGCCGTTCAACAAGGTGTACGCCGACTCGGTTCCGCGGATGCGGGACATGTGGAACGTGCCTGAGTACGCGCGTCTCGTCGACATCGAGAACACCAACGTGAACGCCGCTCTCAACGGCGCGAAGAGCCCGAAGGACGCGCTCGACGACATCGCGAAGGAGCAGCAGAGCGTGCTCGACTCCAGCAACCGCAAGGGCGGCGGCGGGCTGTGAGTGACTCCGCCTCCCTGACTACCGACCACCCCGGGCAGGCGGCGTCCACGACGCCGCCTGCGCGGGGGCGGTCCCGCCGCTTGAGCGACCGATGGCTCGCCGTGGTCTTCATCTCCCCGGCGCTGCTGCTGTTGCTCGCGATGTCGGTGTTTCCGTTGCTGTGGGCGTTGTACCTGTCTTTCACCGACTACTCGGCCACCCGCGGGGGGCCGGCCAATTTCGTCTGGTTCGAGAACTACACCGCCATCCTGGCTTCGGCGCAGGTCCACCTGAGGGCCCTGACGACGTTGATCTACGTGATCGGCGCCGTCGCCCTGCAGACCGTGCTCGGCTTCACCATCGCCTACCTGATCTCACGGCGTACGCACGGGCGAGGACTGCTGACCACCCTGTTCCTGGTTCCGATGATGCTGTCGCCGGTCGTGGTCGGGTTGTTCTGGCGGTTCATGCTCGACGCGCAGTTCGGCGTGATCAACAGCATGCTCGGCTCGCTCGGCCTGGGGCAGGTGGAGTGGCTCACCCGGCAGCAGACGGCGTTGTTCTCCCTGATCGTGGTCGACACCTGGCAGTGGACGCCGTTCATCATGCTCATCGCGCTCGCGGGCCTCACCGCGGTCCCCAAGTACCTGTACGAGGCCGCCTCGATCGACCGGGCGTCCGAGTGGTTCCGGTTCCGCACCATCACGCTTCCGCTGGTGTGGCCGCTCCTCCTTATCGCCGTGTTGTTCCGGGCCATCGAGGCGTTCCGGCTGTTCGACCTCGTCTACATCCTCACCAGCGGAGGGCCGGGGGTCTCCACCGAGACGTTGTCGTTCCACGTCTACAAGGTCGCGTTCCTGGGCTTCAACACCGGAACCGCCTCGGCGTACGGGATCCTCATGGTCCTCGTCGTCATCGTCCTTACGCAGCTCTACCTGCGTTACTTGAACAAGCTCAAGGAGGACTGATGGCCGTGTCCGTCGACGAGGCCGTGTCCACGAGTCCTGTACAGGATCACACGCCCCCCGCGCGCCGCTTCGGCCTCCGCGGCCGCTCCGTGCTGGAGGTCGCGCTGCTGGCCGTGCTGGCCGTCGTGATGCTCTTCCCGGTGCTGTGGATGATCGAGACGTCCATCAAGGAGAACCGGGACGTCTACGCCATCCCGGCGAAGTTCTTCGGCTTCACGGTCACCCTGGACCATTTCAAGGACGTGTTCGTCGCCTCCGGCGGCGGCCGTTCGACCTTGTCCGTCGCGTTCCTCAACTCCGTCGTGGTCGCCGGGGTCTCCACGGCGCTGGCCACCGTGCTGGGGGTCCCGGCGGCCTGGGCCTACTCACGCTTCGCCGTGAAGGCCAAGAAGGACCAGCTGTTCTTCATCCTGTCCACCCGCTTCATGCCGCCCGTGGTGGTGGTGATCCCGATCTTCCTCATGTACCGCCAGGTCGGGCTCATCGACTCCAAGCTGGGCCTGATCCTCATCTACGCCGCGTTCAACGTCCCGTTCACGATCTGGATGATGAAGGGGTTCGTCGACGAGGTGCCCGCGGAGTATGAGGACGCCGCCATGCTCGACGGCTACACCCGCCTGCAGGCGTTCCGGCGGTTCACCCTTCCCCTGCTCCTGCCCGGCATCGCCGCGACGGCGGTGTTCGCACTCATCTTCTCGTGGAACGAATTCGTGTTCGCCATCTTCCTCACCTCCAGCGACAGCGTGCGGACGGCTCCGCCCGCCATCGCCGGCCTCATCGGCGGAACCACCGTGGACTGGGGTCTCGTGGCCGCCTCCTCCGTGGTGTTCGCCCTGCCGGTGCTCGTCTTCGCCTACCTGGTGCGCAAGCACCTCGTCGCCGGTGTGACGCTCGGGGCGGTGCGACGCTGATGGCGGGCATCGAGGTGACCGCCCTGCACAAGCGGTATCCGGACGGGACCGTCGCGGTCGAGCACGTGGACCTGTCCATCGGCGACGGCGAGCTGTTCGTGATGCTCGGCCCTTCGGGGTGCGGCAAGACGACCACGCTGCGGGCCATCGCCGGCCTGGAGAGGCAGACGACGGGTGACATCCGCATCGGCGACACGCTGGTCAACGACCTGCCGCCCGCCGAGCGCGACATCGCCATGGTGTTCCAGTTCTACGCTCTCTATCCGCACCTGAGAACCCGCGACAACCTGGCGTTCCCGCTTCGGGCCGAGGGACTGCCCAAGGCGGAGGTGCGCGAGCGGGTCGACGAGGCCGCCCGGCTGATGCGGCTCGGCCCGCTCCTGGACCGGCGACCGCACCGGCTGTCCGGCGGGGAGCAGCAGCGCGTCGCGCTCGCTCGCGCCCTGGTGCGGCGACCGCGCGCGTTCCTCATGGACGAACCCCTCACCAATCTGGACGCGGAGCTGAGGGCGGACATGCGCACGGAGATCAAGCACCTGCAGGGAGAGCTGGGGACGACGATGGTCTACGTCACCCACGACCAGGTCGAGGCGATGTCGCTCGGCCACAGAATCGCCATCCTCAACAAGGGCCGCGTCGAGCAGATCGGCACGCCGCTGGAGGTCTACGACCGCCCGGCGAGTCTGTTCTGCGCCGCGTTCATCGGCTCCCCGCCGATGAACCTCATCGAGGTGGAGGTGGCCGACGGGAAGCTGCGCAGCAAGGGCGGTCTGGTCCTCACGCCACCGCCGGGCCTGCCGCGCGACCGTCACCTTGTCGCAGGCGTCCGGCCGGAGGCGCTGGAGGTCACAGAACCGGGGGCGGAAGGTTCGGCCCCGGCCCGCGTGGTCTCGGCGGAGTGGCTGGGCGACGAGATCATCTACGTGGTCGACCACGGCGGCGAGCACGAGGTGCGGGTCCGGATGCCGCCGACCGTCCGTTTCGCCGCAGACGCACCGGTCGGTCTGCGGCACACCGGCGGGCCCCCGCCGGTCTACGACGTGAGCACGGAAGAGCTGGTGGCCTGATGGGAACCGTGGCAGCGCACGGGCTGCGCAAGTCCTTCGGCAAGGTCCAGGCACTGGACGGGGTGACGCTGGACGTGCCGGACGGCTCGTTCTTCGTCGTGCTCGGGCCCTCCGGGGCGGGCAAGACGACGACCCTGCGGGCGATCGCCGGCCTTGAGAAGCTCGACGCCGGGTCGGTGCATCTGGACGGGAGGGACGCGACCGGCGACGCCCCTGCCGATCGCGACCTGGCCATGGTGTTCCAGAGCTACGCCCTCTATCCGAAACTCACGGCGTACGAGAACATCGCTTCGCCGCTGCGGGCACGCCGCTGTTCCTCGAGCGAGATCGCCGCCGCCGTCGAGCGGATGTCGAGCCTGCTGCACATCGAACGTCTGCTGCAGCGTCGTCCCGCGCAGATGTCGGGCGGTGAGATGCAGCGTGTCGCCCTGGCCCGGGCGCTGGTCCGCAGCCCGCGCGCGTTCCTCATGGACGAGCCGCTGACGAACCTCGACCTCAAGCTCCGCGTCGAGATGCGCACCGAGCTCACCCGCATCCACCGGAGCCTCGGAGCGACCTTCATCTACGTGACCAACGACCAGGTCGAGGCCCTGTCGATGGCCGACTACGTCGCGGTCCTCAAGGAGGGGAAGGTGCAGCAGGTCGGGACGCCGGCCGAGGTGTACGAGCGTCCGGCCAACCAGTGGGTCGCGGGATTCGTCGGGAGCCCGCAGATCAGCCTGCTCGCCTGCCGCGCCGAGGGAGATCAGCTGGTCGGTGAGGGCTGGACGCTGCCGCGGCCCCGCTGGGCCGAAGCCGAGGACGGCCGTCCGCTGCTGCTGGGCCTGCGCGCGGAGAACCTGTCCATCGAGCAGCGCGGGGACGCGTCGCTGCCGGGGGAGCTCTACGGGCTCGAGCCGCTCGGTGACCGGACGGTGGTCGACGTCCGCGTGGGGACGGAGATCCTCAAGGTCAAGGCCCGGCCCACCGTCACCGGTGTGCCGGGCGAGCGGCTGCAGGTCACGGTCGACCTGGACCGTGCGCACGTGTTCGACGCGGGCACCGGGCTGTCGTTGTCCGATGCCGGGAGGTAACCGCGCAGGGCGGCGAGGTCACGCCGGACATCACCAAGAACATCACAGGAGGCGACGCAGTGAGTGACCCGATGAACGTCCTGGCCCCCGAGCACCGGCGGCTCCGGATCGGCGACGCATGGCGCGACGCCGCCGGCGGAGCGACCTTCGCCGTCGAGGACCCGGCCACCGGAAAGACCATCGCCGAGGTGGCGGACGCCGACGTCGACGACGGGCTCGCGGCGCTGGACGCGGCGAGCGCGGCGATGGCGGAGTGGGCGGCGACCCCGCCGCGGAAGCGGTCGGAGTTGCTGACCGCGACATACCGGGCGCTGACCGAGCGATCCGAGGAGGTCGCCCGGCTGATAACGCTCGAGATGGGCAAGCCGCTCGCCGAGGCCCGGGCGGAGGTGGCCTACGGCGCCGAGTTCTTCCGCTGGTTCGCCGAGGAGGCGGTGCGCGTCGAGGGACGCTACAACACCGCCCCCGGTGGTGGATATCGCATCCTCACCGTGCCGAAGCCGGTCGGACCGTGCGTCTTCGTGACGCCCTGGAACTTTCCGCTGGCCATGGGCGCCCGCAAGATCGCTCCCGCGCTTGCGGCGGGCTGCACGACGATCACCAAGCCGGCCGCCCAGACGCCGCTCACGATGCTGCTGCTGGCCCGCATCATGGAGGAGGTCGGCGTTCCCCCGGGCGTCGTCAACATCGTGACGACGAAGCGTTCCGGCAAGGTGGTCTCCGCGCTGCTGGCCGACCGCCGGACCCGCAAGCTTTCGTTCACCGGATCGACCGAGGTCGGGCGCGTGCTGCTCCGGCAGGCGGCGGACAACGTGCTGCGCACCTCCATGGAGCTGGGCGGCAACGCGGCCTTGATCGTGTGCGCCGACGCCGACCTGGACGTCGCGGTCGACGGCGCCATGGTGGCCAAGATGCGCAACATCGGGGAGTCCTGCATCGCGGCCAACCGGATCTACGTCGAGGAGCCGGTGCGCGAGGAGTTCACGGCGCGCTTCGCCAAGCGGATGGGCGCGCTGTCGGTGGGCCATGGTCTCGACGACGGCGTGGACGTCGGGCCGTTGATCGACGACGTCTCGGTCGCCAAGATCCACGAGCTTGTCGCCGACGCGGTCGAGCGCGGCGCCCGTGTCCTGGTGGGCGGCGAGCGTCCGGACGGGCCGGGCCACTTCTACCCGCCCACGGTCCTCGCCGACGTGCCCGGAGACGCGCGGATGCTGGGGGAGGAGATCTTCGGCCCGGTGGCGCCGATCATCTCGTTCACGTCCGACGACGAGGTGATGGCGAAGGCCAACGACACCGAGCACGGCCTGGTCGGATACGTCTTCACCCGCGACCTCCAGCGGGCGCTCCGGTTCGCGGAGGGGCTGGAGACGGGGATGATCGGCATCAACCGCGGCCTGATCTCGGACCCGTCGGCTCCGTTCGGCGGGGTGAAGCAGTCCGGGATCGGCAAGGAGGGGTCGCACGAGGGCATCCTCGAGTACCTCGATGTCACCTACGCGGCGATCGACCTGCCGAACGCCACGTCCTCGGGCTCATGATCGAGGTGCTGGCCGCGACCTTGACTCCTCCCGCGACTCCTCCCGCCCTCGGCGACGCCGTCCCGGTCTCGCAGGTGACCCGGACGTCCGCCCAGCACATCACCGCCGACGTTCCAGAGAGGCCCTTACATGCTTGAGACCGTCCGCGGACCACGCCAGCTGATCGTGGGCGAAGGGGTCGCGCAGAACATCCCACGAGTGGTGGCCGAGTGCGGCTCGCGCGTCCTCATCGTGACCGACCGGGTTCTTCTGGAGCAGCCGGGCGTGGCCGGGATCGTGGCCGCCGTGCGGGAGAAGGTCGCGGCCGCCGGGGTGTTCGCCGACGCGACTCCGGACGTGCCGCTCGCCGACGTCGCCCTGGCCGTCTCGGCCGCCGCGGAGGTGGACGCCGACGTGATCCTCGCCATCGGGGGTGGCACGGTGATCGACCTTGCCAAGATCGTCGGTGTCATCCGGCGCCACGGCGGGACGCCGCGCGACTACTACGGCGAGTCGAAGGTGCCGGGTCCGACGATCCCTCTCGTCGCGGTGCCGACGACGTCGGGCACCGGCTCCGAGCTCACGCCCGTCTCGGTGCTGACCGACCCGGACCGCGAGCTGAAGGTGGGGGTCTCCAGCGTCCACATCGTGCCCGACTTCGCCATCGTCGATCCCGAGCTCACCTACAGCTGCCCGGCGACCGTCAGCGCCCACTCCGGCATCGACGCGTTCTGTCACGCGGTGGAGAGCTACACCGCGCGACCCCGGCCCCACGGACCGCGCGACCCGGTGGAGCAGGTCTTCCTCGGCCGCAACGCGGTCACCGATCACTACGCGCTCCTGGCCGCGAAGCGGATCGCCCGCAGCCTGCCCCGTGTGGTCAAGGACGGAGGCGACAAGGACGCGCGCGCGGACATGTCCTACGGGTCGATGCTGGCCGGGCTCGCCTTCGCCCACGCGGGCACCGCGGCTCCGCACGCACTCCAGTACCCCATCGGCGCGGCCACCCACACGCCGCACGGCCTGGGCGTCGGGCTGCTGCTGCCGTACGCGCTGGACGCGGCCAAGGACGCCATCGCCGACCGGCTGGCCACCCTCGCCGGGGTGTGCGGGCTCGACGTGACCGGCGCCTCGGACGCCGAGGCCGCGGACATGTTCCTCACCTGGCTCGACGGGCTCCTCGCCGACATCGGCATCCCTGCCACCCTGGCGGACATCGGCGTGGCACGCGCCGACCTCCCGCGCTTCGCGGAGATGGCCGGCGGCGTCACCCGGTTGATCCAGAACCATCCGGGCCCGGCCGACACCGCCAGCCTGACCGCGATCCTCGAAGCGGCCTGGACCGGGGACCGGACCCGGCACGTGCTGACTCCGGAGCGGAGCCAGTGACGGGCCTTTCATCCGACGACGAGCTCCCTGCACCACCACGGGTATCGGAGTCGCCAGCCACGCCTTGACGGGAGCCGCCCGTTCCGGCGCAGCAGGCGGCAGCCCCATCCGCCACCGGCGTAGCCGGTTGCCGGATGGGGCTGCCTGAGTATGCGACGGAGAACGCGTCACTGTGCTACTTGGCGGCCACCAAGTGGTCGAGGTTGAACCACCCGGCGTCAGCGGAACCGTAGGCGACGCTGATCGTGTTGACGCCCGCCGCCAGCTGCACCGGAATGGTCGCGTCGGCCCAGGTGTTCCAGCTCCCGGTGAGCGGAAGCAGGATTTGCCGGGGAGCTCCGCCGTTGACCGACACCGATGCGCTCCGGGTGCCGGCCGGGCCGTCGGGGCCGGCCGAGTAGCGGAGGTCCAGCGAGTATGTGCCCGCATCCTGGGCGACGATCCGCTGAGTCACGCTGGGCCCCCGTGAGGTGAAGCATGCGACGAAGCCCGATCCCGTATACCCGGGATGGTCCGTGGCCAGGCATGCTCCGCCGGCCAGAGCTCCGTCCTCGGCCTCGCAGACGTCCCCGACCTCACATTGCAACAACGCGTCGGCAGAGTTCTTCACGGAGATGTCCTGGCCTTCGGACTTCGCCGTGGCGGCCGCCGTGAACCGGTAGTTGTCTTTGGGGAGATCGGCAGAGGTCGTCATCGTGTACCGCACGACGGTGCTCTGACCGGAGTCCAGCTTGGGCACGCCCGGGCACGCCGGCGCGTGACCGTCGGCGCAGGTGATGGTGATCCCCGGGGCCGGCTTGCCGTCCGGGGTGTAGGCGGCGAGACTCGTCCGGACGTCGCGATCCGTCTGCCCGCCGCCGTTGGTGAACGTCACCGGGACGGTGTAGGTGCTCCCGGGCCGCACGGCGGCCGGGGCGTCGAGAGAGATCGCCTGTGGTTCGGTCCAGGACAGATAGACGGCGTAGGCGTCGTGCCGCGACGCGAAGTCGAACGGCACCGTGATGGCGCCGTTGTCGACCTTGACGTCCTGGCTGAAGACGGCCTGGCGCGTGTACAGGGGGGCCTGGTCAGGGATCCTGTAGACAGTGGCGTGCACGAGACCGCCGCGGACCAGCCACGGCGTCGAGGACAGCCCCGTGAACGTCACGGCCGTCGGCCCGGCGTATGCGCCCTGAATGTCACCGAGCAGCGCCACCGCGCGCTTCTTCGCGGGGTCCGCGGACGCGGAGATCGCGGTCGATCCGACTTGTTCGGAGGTGGAGACCAGTGTCCCCGTCATGTCGGCGTACGTGCGCATCACCCACCAGTTCCCGTTGGGCGCCCATCCGCTCGGGATCTTGGTGAGCAGCCCGGTCAGGTTCGGAATGACGCAGCAGCTCCAGTTTCCGCGCATGGCGTTGGCGTAGTTCGACTGCGCCAGCCGGGCGTTGTACCAGGCGGTGTCTCCGGCGGTCTGCCGATCCGCGGGCTGGTACTCGTTGGCCGAGAGGGGCCGCTGGGCGATCCCGTTGGCGTCGAGCGCGTCCGACAGGGACGTGCCGACGGTGACCGGGTCGTCGACGGTCCCCTCGTCGTGGTTGGTGATCTCGTCCGGGACGGTGTTCGCGGCCTTGACGTGGGCCAGGAAGGCCTGCCATTCGTCGGGACGTCGCTCAGGGGTGTAGGCGAACGACGGGCCGGCGATCGTCGCGGCCGGGGCGATGCGCCGGATCTCGCGATAGGCGCTGTCCCACATCTGGAAGTACTGTTCCGTGTTGACGCCCGGTCTCCAGAAGATGCCGAGATCGGGCTCGTTCCAGATCTCGTAGGTGAACTTCTGGCCGGAAGCCTGGAGCTTGGTCACGGTCGCGTCGATGAACTCGATCCAGTTGCTGCAGTCGCCGCCGGTGCACGGCCACAGCGTGTTCGCCGGAGCCCCGCCGGTCGAGCCGAACACGTCACTGAGCAGGACCTGGTATTCGAACTTGTGACGGGGCGGGCGCTGTAAACGCTTCGCCTCGGCGATGACCGCGTCGATGTTGGCCTGGGTGCCCGGTCCGAAGGTGTACTTGTCCTTGATCCAGCCGCCCGCATACCAGCCGCCGCTGCGGTAGGCATTGAGCGTCAGCGGTTCGAGGTATTCGTCGGCCGGTTGTAACCCGTCCTGCGTGATGCCATAGAGAATGCCGAGGCCCACCCCTTTGGACGGCTTCGTCTTTGCGGACAGGTCGACGCTCAGCTGTTTCACGCCGGCGGAGCCGGCGTCCGGGTCCGCCGCGGCGGGCTGCTGGACGCTGACCAGGAAGGCGGCGGCGGCGACCAGTGTCCCGAGGACGGCGAGTCCCTTTCTGCCGTTCAGGCCCCGGCCCTGACCGGGTGCCGCAGCCGTTCCGCCGGGATGTCTGAGTGCGACCATGCGTTTCGGATGAGCTGACATTCATTCCTTCTTTCGCGGACGGGCCGGCCCGCATCGCGGCCACGGGATCGTGGTCAGCGCGAGTGTGGAGGCGAGAACGGCGTGCGGCACGATCCTGCGTGCTCGCAGAGGGTGTGACCATGCGCCTTTCCCGTCGGGCTGCGGCCGGGTCGAATCGGTTCGCCGAATCGATTCGACAAGACCATAAGCGCGTGCGGACGGAAGGGTCAAGAGCTGGAAATGTCCGTGATATGCCTTCGCCACGCAGCCGTCATGTGACGCCGTGGGCCTTGTGGTCGCGCAGGTCCTGGGGATTCGGTCGCAGGACGGCCCTTCCCGTTGACTCGTGCGACCCGATGGTCGGCCCGACCTCGTCGAATCGTTTCGAGTTCGATTGAAAGCTACGGCGGTGCCCGCGCACCGAGCCGCCGGCCCTGCAAGAGGACCGGCCCGGCTCAGGCGGCGAACAGGAGAAGCAGCCCCACGACGGTGTAGACGACCATCAGCACGAGCAGGGGAATCTGCCCGAGCACGGCGGTGCGGCGGGGGAACAGGGCCAGTGCGCGGTCATGGGCCAGGACGGTGCCCAGCACGTGACCGATGACGATGACCGTGACCTGGAGGGTGGCGACTCCGGCCGGGGTGGTGCCGAGCGCCTGGATGGTCCACCCCGCGGTGCCGAGCCAGTCTGCGCCGGTGTCCAGAGGGTCGGACAGCAGGGCGATGGTCCGCTGCCCTTCCAGGAGGAACAGGGTGTAGTAGTGGGCCACCACGTATCCGACGGCGATCGGCACGATCGAGTGGGCCGTCTCTCCCGCCGTGGTGCCGGGCCGGGCCGCGCCCCATCGGCCGGCGAGCGCCGTCGCGGCCCGGTACGCCGCGAGCACCACAGCGATGACGGCGACCAGGCCCGCGGTGCCCGTGACCGGGGCCGGCACCGAGCTTTCCTGCATGAAGCGCACCCATACCGGGGCGTTGGACAGGCTGTCGTACATGGTGGAGCCCAGGAGCACGACCACCAGTGTCGTCAGTCCCGGTGCCGGTCGCAGCCCGGCCATGCCGTCGAGGGAGTTGCGCCAGACCACGACGCCGTCGCCGCGTCGGGCCGCCGGGGCGAGCCTGCCCACGAGGTCGCTGTAGACCTCGAACGGATCGGCGTGGCCGAACCACCGGGAGCCGAAGACCACCGCTCCGGCGAGCATGAGCACGGCGTAGGCCGCGAGCCAGGCGCCGATGACCGGCAGGGTGGCCCGCTCGGGGGCGACCAGTTCCAGCCAGACGAAGGCGAACAGCCCGGCGCAGGCGGGCCAGTATCCGACGCCGGCGGGCAGTGGCCGCAGGCCGAGCTCAGGGTCGCGTCCGAGCCCCTTGCAGGCCAGCAGGTGCAGCGTCCGCAGCGGGTTCAGACCGCGCCACACCGGGCCGAACAGCAGCGACAGCGGCACCAGGCCGACCCAGAACAGGACGTAGAACGCCCCGGCCGTGGGATTGTCGGCCCGATCGGGCCCGAAGATCAGCCCGATGCAGAAGTACGCCGCGGCGACGAGCCCGGCGATCCGCCAGCCCCACCGCCAGGCCGGCGAGGTCACCGCCGTCTGCAGGGCGGCGGGCACCGAGCGGGCAGCGGTGAGGGCGGCATCAAGGCGCGGTTGTTTCCACAGCGCGCCGAGTGCCACGAACGACACGAGCAACGCGAGGGCCGCACCGGTCAGCGCGGCCGAGAACGGGATCGGCAGGTCCTGCCGGCCGCCGACGCCGTGAGCCAGCAGCATCCCGGCGGCCTAACGCACGACGAGCTGGAACAGCTGCAGTCCCGACTCGTGGGTTTCCATCTCGAACAGGCCGGTCTGATCGGCGACGAACTCGATGCTCGCCGGGGTGCCGGGCTGAAGCTCGGCCTCCTTGTCGTACCCGTGCAGATGCGCCTCGTCGGCGGCGTCCCCGGTGACCGTGATCCGCACCGTCTGGCCCTTGGCCACCTCGATCCGGCCCGGCGGCGGTGTGACCTTCCGACCGGCGACGGTGACGGTGATCTCCTTCACGGCCGGGTCGGCGGGGGCGGCTGCGGCCGGGTCGCCGGGGGCGGCGGGAGCCGACTCGGCAGGTGCCGGGGCAGCGGACTCGACGGATACCGGAGCGGCCGACTGGGCGGGGGCGGCATCCGACCCGGCGCAGGCCGAGGTGGCCATCAGCAGGGCCACGCCGAGCGTGAGCGCGGCGAGCAACGGGCGCAGGCGCGCAGGGGCGATCGTCATGGGGGGTTCTCCTGAGGGGGGTGGGACGAGTCAGCGTCGCTTGGCGGACGTGGAGCGCGGTGGAGTACGTGACGCCGGGGCGCGTGCGGGTTTCCTGGCCTGCGGGCGGCCGGAAGGCCGCCGGGCCGCCGTGGTGGTGGGCACAGGCCTCCGCGCGGCCCGCACCACCAGGGCGCCCGCTCCGGCGACGAGGACCGCGGGCACCAGCCATACCGACAACACGGAGTCGGCCGGTTGCGCCGCCCGCGCGGCAGCGCTGCCCGTCGCGGCCACCGTGGCCGGGCTACCGCCGGTTCCGGAAACGGCGGCCGGGCTGCCGCCGGCCTGGGGCGCCGCCGGGCCCATCGCCGCCGGGCTGCCGTTCGTCGACGGCGCGGGGGCCTGGGTGCCGCTCCCGTGCTCGTCGGAGTCGAGCAGGCCGGGGTCGGGCTCGTTGTCCGGGGCCTGCCAGCCCCTGGGCGGCTCCGAGGTCCTGCCCTTGTAGGTGAACCGCAGCTCTCCCCGCACCGGCTCTCCGTCGGAGGCGATCGACAGATACCGGACGACGTACTCGCCCCGTTCCGGCCAGTAGGCGACGGGGACCTCCGCCGGGAATCCGGTGTTGTACACGGTCGGTTCCCAGAAACCGTCGACGAGGTTGTACTCCTGGACCGGCTTGTCGAGGCGCTTCGGCCGGCCGTGCGTCCAGGGCCGGTCGACCCGTGCCCCGCTGGGGGCGGTGACCGCGAAATACGCGTTCGGGGCGGGCGCCTCGGTGAAGTAGAGGGAGAGGGACTCCAGCGGCTCGCGCACCGTGCCGTCCTTGGCCGGTGTCGACATCGCGAGCTGGCCATGGGCCGAAGCAGGCGTCGCCAGGGCGGTCATCGCCAGCACGCCGGAGATGATCAGCAGAAGCAACCGGCCCAACCAGCGCGCCATCGTCACTTCTGCTCTCCACGAGGTACGGCCCCTGGGCGGGGAAGATGCGGCTCGGACCCGTAGGACCGATGGCCATGAGGTTAACGACTTTCCCCAGGAATGAACAGAACTTGATGCGGCCGCAGCAGAAGTGGAGAGTGCGCCCCCGCGTGCCGAGGCGGCAGTGCTCGGCCGGCTACGGCCGGGAGGCCGGCTATGAGAACGCCGGCGCGGGGTCGTCCGTGGTGAGCATGATCTTGATCGCCTCCCGGGAGGCCATCGCTGCGTACCCCTGCGCCACGTTCTCCAGCGGGAGGACGGTGTCGAACACCGGGCCGGGATCCAGGGTCCCGGCCGTGATGCGCGCGACCAGGTCGGGGAGATACCGGCGTACGGGCGCGATCCCGAGGTTCAGGCTCAGATTGTGGACGAGCGGCTGGAACAGCGGCAGCGTCGGCGCCGTGTGCGGCACGCCCACCGCGCCGATGGCACCGCCGTCCCTGGCCATGCCGACCGCCATGGCCCAGGACTCCGGCGTGCCGACCGCCTCGACCACATGCCGCACCCCGAGGCCGCCGGTCCGCTCGCGTACGGCGGCGATGCCTTCCTCGCCCCGCTCGGCGATGACGTCGGTCGCCCCGAAGAACTTGCCGACGGCGGCGCGGTCCGGGTGGCGGCTCATCAGGAAGATCCGCTCGGCCCCGAGGACGGCCTTCGCCCCCAGCACCGCGCACAGCCCGACGGCTCCGTCGCCGATGACGGCCACCGTGGACCCCTCGGAGACACCCGCCATGACGGCTCCGTGCAGACCGGTGCCCATCACGTCGGAGGCCGCCAGCAGCGCGGGATACAGGGACTCGTCGGCACCGGCCAGGCCGCCGGGCACCTTCACCAGCGTTCCGTCGGCCCACGGCACCCGCACCGCCTGGCCCTGGCCGCCGTCGGCGCCCGCCGAGGCGAAGGTGCCGCCCCTCTCGCACGAGGACTGGATTCCGTCCAGGCAGGCGGGGCAAGTGTTGTCGGACCACGTGAAGGGCGCGACGACCAGGTCGCCGGGGCGGACGGTGCGGACCTCGCCGCCCACCTCCTCCACGACGCCGATGAACTCGTGACCCAGCCGGGACCGCTCGGCACGGGTGATGACGCCCCGATAGGACCACAGGTCCGAGCCGCAGACGGCGGCGCGCAGGACACGTACGACGGCGTCGGCCGGCTCGGACAACACGGGGTCGGGCACGTCCTCGACGACGACGTGGCCGGCGGACATGTAGAGGGCGGCGCGCAAGGGGATTTCCTTCGTGGGGTCGGTCGGATCAGTTGAAGGCGGGCCTGCGGACGTCCACGGCGAGTGTCGACTCCACGTGGGCGGCCACGGCCAGCAGTTCCATGTCGGTGCCCGGCGGCGACGACAGCTGGAGTCCGATCGGGAGGCCGTCGGCGCTCCAGCCGCAGGGCAGCACCAGCGCCGGGGCTCCGGTGAGGTTGTGGATGCCGGTGAACAGGCCCTCCGCGGCCCCCTCCGGCGTGTCCACGGGAGGCGTGGTGACGGGCGCGACGAAGGGCGCGGCGGGGGTCAGCAGGACGTCGACGCCCGCGTAGACCTCGGTCGCGGCGGGCAGCAGCCGCTCCCGTACGGCGAGGGCCTTCCGATAGTCGGCCTCGCTCACCTCGGAGCCGGCACGCAGCAGCCGCAGGGTCTCCGGCCCGTAGTGGCCGGGATCCGCGCTCGCCCGCGCCCCGTGCACCTGCCACGCCTCGTACAGCAGGATGTGCGGGAACGTCGCGTCGAGCTCCTCGAAGACCGAGCCGTCCACCTCGGCGACGGAGTAGCCGGCGTCGCGGAGGGTGTCGAGCGCCGCCCTGACCGCGGCGGCCACGTCCGGCTGGACCTCGGCGCGCTCCAGCAGGCCGGGGAGCACGCCCACCCGGATATCGGCACCGGATCGGGTCAGGGGACGGTCGCCGGTGAGAGCCGAGAAGACCGTGGTCGTGGTCGCGACGTCGTCGGCGAGCAGCCCCACGTGGTCGAGTGTGGGGGCGAGCGCCTCGGCGCCGTCGAGTGGCAGCGCGCCGTAGCTGGGCTTGAATCCGACCGTGGCGCAGTAGTGGGCCGGGATCCGGATGGAGCCGCCCGTGTCGGTGCCCAGCGCCACCGGGCATACGCCGGCGCCGACCAGGGCGGCCGATCCTCCGCTGGACCCGCCGGCCGTCCGCCCGGGGTTGTAGGGGTTCATCGCCTCCCGCACCTCCGGGTGGACCGCGCCGGCCGCGTACTCCAGCAGCGAGGTCGCCGCGAAGACGTCCGCGCCGGCCGCGCGCAGCGCCTGGACGACCGGGGCGTCGTCGGCGGCCGGCTCGGCGCGCATCGACCCGGGATTGCCGTTGCCGCGTGGGTGCCCGGCGATGTCGATCATGTCCTTGACGGCGACCGGCACGCCGTGCAGGGGCCCCTCGGGCGCGCGCGGCGGCGCGGGGAACAGCGTGACCACGGCGTCGAGCGGCCGGCCGAGCCGTTCGGCCCGTTCGTACGCCGCGAGCAGGCGGAGGTTCGCGACCTCGCAGGTGCGCTCGCCCCGCTCGATCGCCTTGATCAGCTGACCGGTGAAGGTCGTCAGCGGCCCTGACAGGTCGTGCAGCAGGTCGTCGACCTCGGTCTTGCGCTTGCGGACCATCAGGTCGCGGTAGATGCCGCTGTGGGATTTCGCGCTGTTGCGGTTGAACGTGACGAGCCGGTCGAGCGAGCCTTCGAGGTCGTCGGGGTCGAAGCCGTCGAATCCCTCGGGCTTCACCGGCGCCTGCGCGAGCACCTCCCTGGCGATGCCGAGCATGAGGGGCCGCCACTCGGGCGCCTCGAGGGAGTCGGCGATGGACAGGTCGGAGACGGCGCCCGCGTAGAGCATCGCGCCGTAGGCCTCCTTGCCCCAGAGGAAGCCCATGATGTTGCCGGTGGCTTCGGCGTACGGCAGGGCCTCGACGAGCTCGCGGACCCGCGGGGTGATCTCGCCGCCGGCCGGCTCGCCGACCCGGAAGGTGCCGATGTTGCCCTGCATGATCCGGCCCGGGCCGAGGACGTCCGCGCCGAAGTTCACGAAGCTCACGATGAGCCGGTGGGCGCCGACGACGGCGGAGAGCCGGTCGGCGGTCAGGCCGTTCTGGAAGCTGACCAGGTAGCCGTCGGGATCGAGCCGATCGCGCACGAGCTGCGCGGCCTGGTCGGTGTGATGGCTTTTGACCGCGATCGCGACGTGGTGCAGGCGTTCCGGCAGGCCATCGGGGGTGACCGCCCGCGCCTTCACCGTGAAGTTCTCGACGGGCCCCTCGATGGTCAGGCCGTCGCGATTGATCGCCTCGACGTGCGCGGGGTCGGCGTCGCACAGGAGCACGTCGTGGCCGGCTCGGATCATGTGCGCACCGATCGTGCCGCCGATCGCGCCCGCGCCGATGATCGTCAGTTGCATGAGAAGCCGCCTGGTTTGGGAGTGATTGGGGGGCTTTGCCGTTGGACACTACCTGAACCGATTTGAATGCTCTAGTCTTCATCTGCTGGTGAAGTCGGGACGGCGACCTTACGTATGACAGTTGATCGACGCCGTAACCTTTACGAAACGTCGTCATGCTCCAATACTTCGTCGCAGACCGATCTGATCCTCCATCGGATCCTCCAAGGCCGTTGCTGAGGCCTCTTCTCGGTCGACAGCGACCCCCGCGCAGCGCCGCGACATCTCGTGAAGGATAGGCATGTCTGACCACAGCACTGACGCATCGATCCCATCGGCCTCGCAGATATTCGCCGGCCTCAGGGGACCTGATATCAGCCGGCGCCGGATGCTCTACCTCGGCGCGCTCGGCCTCGGGGCGTTCGCGTCCGCGCCGTTGCTGGCAGCCTGCGGATCGTCGTCGGACACCTCCACCGGCGCCTCGTCCGGCGCCGCGTCCGGCGCGGCCAAGAAGGGCGGCGACCTGGTCATCGTCCGCGACCACGACGCGGTCAACATGGACAAGACGATGGTGTTCAGCAACGCCTCGATCTGGACCTACGCGCAGATCTACGAGCCGCTGGTGGCCATGACGGACGACGGCCAGGGGGTGAGGCCCTGGCTCGCGGAGAGCTACGAGATGTCGCCCGACAACAAGTCGTGCACCCTGAAGCTCAGGAAGGACGTCAAGTTCCACAACGGCCAGCCGATGACCTCGGCGGACGTGAAGTTCTCCATCGACGAGTCGAGCAAGACCAAGGGCGGCTGGGAGTTCATCAACTCCGCGATCAAGGAGGTGACCACGCCGGACGACTACACCGTCGTGGTGACCACCAAGTATCCGTGGGCGCCGCTGCTCGCCGACCTGAGCTGCCCGAACAACGGGATCATCCCCAAGGACTACGCGGGCAAGAGCAAGGACGAGTTCTACGCCAGCCCGATCGGGACCGGCCCGTTCGTGTGGGGCACCTGGCAGAAGGGCAGTGCCCTCACGCTGAAGAAGAACCCCTCCTACTGGCAGGCGGGCAAGCCGTACCTCGACTCGGTCACCTGGAAGGTGGTCGCGGACAGCAACGCCCGCGCGATCCAGCTGCAGGGCGGGCAGGCGCACATCAACGAGAGCCCGCCGTTCTCCAGCCTCGACCAGCTCAAGAACACGCCCAACGTGAAGGTCGACCTGTTCCCGTCCACCCGGACGGACTACATCATGATGAACCAGCACAAGAAGCCGTACGACGACGTTCATGTGCGCCGCGCCATCTCGTATGCCATCGACCGGGAGGCGCTGATCAAGACCATCCTGTTCGGCAACGGCACCCCGGCGAACTCGTTCCTGATGCCGTCCACGCCGTTCTACGACAAGAACTGCCCCGGCATCCAGTACGACATGAACAAGGCCAAGGAGGAGATGGCCCAGTCGAGCGTGCCGAACGGCTTCACCACGACGTGGCTCGCCATGTCGGGCGACGCGGTGGACGCGGCGATCGCGCAGGTCCTGCAGGAGTCGCTGAAGGAGCTGGGCATCACGATGAACATCCAGAACGTGGACCCGAGCGCGCAGCACGACATGACCGGCAAGCTGGACTACGAGATCGCGCACTCCTACTGGACGATGGACCTGGCCGACCCCGACGAGCTGGCGCAGTTCGCACTCGATCCCACGTCCGGCGGGCACTCCTTCGACACCGGCTTCGACGACCCGGAGCTCATCGATCTGGTCCACAAGGCGCAGAAGGAGTTCGACAAGACCAAGCGCCAGGCCCTGTACAGCGAGCTCCAGCAGAAGGCCGCCGAATCCGCGTTCCTCGCGTTCCTGTTCTACACGCCCTTCCCGTACGCGACGGCGAGCAGCGTGCAGGGCTTCAAGGTGCTGCCGACCGGGTCGTACCACATGGAAGACGTCTCGCTCTGAGCCGGGCCGATGCGGACTGAGAACCTGGAGCGAGAGCAACGATGAGATATGTCGTCTACATCCTGAAACGGGTGGTGTCGCTGATCCCGGTGCTGCTCGGGATCTCGTTCATCGTCTTCTTCCTGATCCGGCTGATCCCGGGAGACCCGGCGGCGACCCTGCTCGGGGTGCACGCCACGCCGCAGGCGGTCAAGGAACTGCGCGACCAGATGGGGCTCGAGAAGCCACTGCTGAGCCAGTATCTGACGTTCCTGGGCCACCTGCTGCAGGGCAACCTCGGATTCTCCTACGTGTACAACAGCTCGGTCCTCGGGCTGATCGCGACCAGCCTGCCGGTGACGATCTGGCTGCTGGTCTCGGGCACCTTCTTCACGCTGCTGATCGCCGTGCCGCTGGCCGTCCTGGCCGCGGCGCGGCGCAACGGGATCGCCGACAACATCATCCGGGCGGTGCCGGTCGTGGGCCTGGGGCTGCCGGCGTTCCTGCTGGGCATCGCGCTCATCGTGGTCTTCGGGCTGAAGCTGGGCTGGTTCCCGGTCGGGGGATACGGCCAGAGCCTGGCCGAACACGTGCGCGGCATCGTGCTGCCCGGCATCACGGTCGCCCTGACGCTCGCGCCGATCGTGATCCGCAGCCTGCGCGCCAGCATGATCGAGGTGCTGAGCAGCGACTACATCGTGACGGCGCACAGCAAGGGGATCAGCACCGCGAGGGTGGTGCTCGGACACGCCCTGCGCAACGCCGCCGTCTCGTCCGTCACCGTCCTGGGCGTCAACATCGCCTATCTCACGGGATCGACGCTGGTGGTCGAACGGGTCTTCTCGCTCCCCGGCATCGGGCAGCAGATGATCAATTCCATCTTCGGAAGGGACTTCCCCACCGTGCAGGGAATCACTCTGGTCTTCGCGATCATGGTCGTGGTCGTGAACCTGTTGACCGACGTGGCCCACTCCGCCCTCGATCCCCGGGTTCAGCTCGCATGAGCGCGATCACTTCCGCGGCCCCCGCCGCGCCGGCGGGTTCCGGCCGCCGCCGGCGGCGTGGGCGGTGGAACGCGCCGCTCGTCGCCGGGCTGATCCTGTTCGGCCTGATCGTCGCCCTCGCGCTCTGCGCGCCCCTGCTGACGAGCCAGGACCCGATCAAGCAGAACCTCCAGGCCGCATTCCTCGACCCCGGCGCGCCGGGCCACCTGCTCGGCACCGACGCGCTCGGGCGCGACGTGCTGGCCCGGCTGCTCTACGGAGCCCGGGTCGACCTGCGGGTCGGCGTGGTGGCGGTCATCTCGCCGCTGATCATCGGCAGCCTGATCGGGCTGATCGCGGGATGGTTCGGCGGATGGGTGGACGCCGTCATCGGCCGGATCGTGGACATGGTGATCGCGTTCCCGTTCCTGGTCCTGGTCATCGCGCTGGTGTTCGCGATGGGGCCGGGGACGACCAGCATCTACGTCGCGGTGACCCTGGTCGGATGGGTGGCGTACTGCCGCATCGTCCGCGGTCAGGTCCTCGTCGCCAAGGAGCAGGAGTACGCCATGGCGGCGCGGGCCAGCGGCCTGCCGACATGGCGGATCCTGCTCCGGCACCTGCTGCCGAACGTCGTCCTGCAGGCGATCATCTTCTCGATGAGCGACATCGTGCTCACCCTGCTGGCGATCGTGACCCTCGGCTTCCTCGGCCTCGGCGTGCCGCCGCCGACCCCCGACTGGGGAACCATGATCCAGGAAGGTCAGCAGTTCCTCTTGACCAAGTGGTACATGTCCACGATCCCGGGCCTGGCCGTCGTCGTCACGGGACTCGCACTTGCGCTGATCGCGGACGGCATCGTGGAGAAGGCGAACCAATGACCCCTCCGCTGCTCGAAGTGCACGACCTGCACGTCGACATCCCCATGCCGCACGCGCGGCTGCACGCGGTCCGCGGCGTGTCCCTCACGGTGGGCGCGGCCGAGTCGGTGGGGCTGGTCGGCGAGTCGGGCTCGGGCAAGAGCCTCACCCTGCGCGCGCTGCTCGGGCTGCTGCCCCGCCCGGCGCGGATCGTCTCGGGAACCATCCTCATCGACGGCGAGGACGTCACCGGGCTGCCTGCCAAGCAACTGCGGAGCCGGCTGTCCGACACGATGAGCATGATCTTCCAGGACTCGCTGACGGCGCTGAACCCGGTCATGCGCGTGGGCGACCAGATCGCCGAGGCGCCCCTGCGCAGGCTCGGCAAGTCGCGCGGCGAGGCCAGGGCGATCGCCGTCGACCTCATGAGAGAGGTCGGGATAGCCGATCCCGAGCGTCGCTACGAGCTGTATCCGCACCAGCTGTCCGGCGGGATGCGCCAGCGTGTCTGCATCGCGATCGCGCTGTCGACCAAGCCCCGGCTCATCCTCGCCGACGAGCCGACCACGGCCCTGGACGTGACGATCCAGGCCCAGGTGCTCGGCGTCCTGCGGCAGCTCAAGCAGGAGGAGAACGTCAGCCTGCTGCTGGTCAGCCACGACCTGGCCGTGGTCAGCCAGACCTGCTCGCGGCTGTACGTCATGTACGCGGGCAAGGTGGTCGAGTCGGGCGACCTGGTCGATCTGGTGACCGAGCCCCGGCATCCGTACACCTTCTCCCTGCTGCGGTCGGTGCCCGACCCGGACCGGCGGGTGGCCCGGCTGCTGACCATCCACGGCCGGCCGCCGGACCTTACTCAGCCTCTGACCGGCTGCTCCTTCGCCCCCCGATGCCCGTTCGCCGAGGATGCCTGCCGGGAGGGCGAGCCGGAGCCGGTGCCCGCCGGACCGGGGAGACGGAGCGCCTGCCGGCGCGTGGACACGGCGGAGCGGTGGAATGCGATGGCCGAGCAGGAAGCGGGGAGCACGCGGTGACGGAGGCTGACGAGATTCTCTCGATCGAGGGCCTGGCCCGGCACTTCACTCCTCCCGTGTCGGTGACCGACCGGCTCTTCCGGAAGAAGCCGGTGGTGAACCGCGCCGTCGACGGCGTGGACCTGGTGCTGCGCAAGGGGGAGACGCTGGGCCTCGTCGGCGAGTCGGGCTGCGGCAAGTCGACCCTCGCGCGCACCATCGTCGGCCTCTACCGCCCCACGGCGGGCACGATCAGCTACCAGGGCGAGGTCCTTCCGGAGAGACGCACCCGGGCGCAGCAGCGCGCGATCCAGATGGTCTTCCAGGACCCCTACAGCTCGCTGAACCCGCGGATGACGGTCGGGCAGATGCTCTCGGAGCTGCTCAGGTATCACAAGCTGGTCCCGCGCAACAAGGTGGACGAGCGCAACCGCGAGCTGATGCACCTGGTCGGCCTGCCGGAAAGCGCTCTGGGCCAGCGCCCGCGTCAGTTCTCGGGCGGGCAGCGGCAGCGCGTCGGCATCGCGCGGGCGCTGGCGCTGGAGCCGTCCGTGCTGGTGGCGGACGAACCGGTCTCCGCCCTCGACGTGTCGGTCCAGGCCACCATCATCAATTTGCTGGCCGACCTCAAGGAGACGCTCCACCTGTCGGTCATCTTCGTCTCGCACAACATGGCTGTCGTACGGCAGATCTGCGAACGCACCGCCGTGATGTACCGGGGCCGCATCGTCGAAACCGGGGTCACCGACACCCTGTTCGACGACCCGGCGCATCCGTACACCCGGCTGCTCATCGGCTCGGTGCCCCGCCTGGTCGGCGCGCACGGCCCGGTGGAGGCGGAGGAGGACAAGACCGGCGACCTCGGTCCCATGCGGGAGGAGGTCGCGCGGTCGGCCGAGCGCGACGGCACCCGCCCCTGCCGCTTCGCGGACCGGTGCCCGTCCGTCGTCGCCGCGTGCGCCGACGAGCCGCCGCTGCTCGCCGATCCCCGTGACCCGGCCAGGCACGCCGCCTGCGTGCACCTGTCCCACCACCCCGAAGGAGTGATCGCGTGAGCGGTCCGATCGTCATCGGCAGCGAGCGGAGCGAGGCAGGTCTGCCCGCCGCCATGGAGATACTCGCCCGCGGCGGCTCGGCGCTGGACGCGGTCGAGGCCGGTCTGCGCAGGTGCGAGGACAACCTGGACGACCACTACGTCGGGACCGGCGGGCTGCCGAACGCCCGGGGCGTGGTGGAGCTCGACGCGTCGGTGATGGTCGGCTCGACCAGGGCCTTCGGCGCCGTCGGCGCGGTGAAGGGGTTTCCCAACCCCGTCTCCATCGCCCGGGCCGTCCTGGAGCGGCTGCCGCAGCACAGCCTCCTCGTCGGCGAGGGCGCCGAGCTGTTCGCCGAGGAGAACGGATTCGCCCGCGCGGAGCTGCTGACCGAGGAGTCCAAGAAGCTGTTCGTGTCGGCGCTCCAGCCCTCGGACGAGTCCGTCGAAGGCGAGCGGACCGCGGCGCAGGCCGGTGACGAGCTGTACCGCCGGACCGCGCTCGAACTCGTCAACCGCTTCGCCCCGCACGACGGGCCCTGGGGGACCATCAACATCATCGCCCTCGACGCCTCGGGCGAGCTCGTCGTGGGCGTGTCCACCAGCGGCTACCCCTGGAAATACCCGGGGCGTATCGGGGACTCCGCCGTTCCCGGCGCGGGAAACTACGCCGACGCGCGGTACGGAGGGGCCGCCTGCACCGGCCGGGGAGAGCTGAGCATGCGGGTCCTCGGCGCCCGGGGCATCGTCGCGGACCTCGCGCGCGGGCTCGACCCCTCGGAGGCGTGCCTGGCGATGCTCGCCGACGCGGCCACCCTGCCCGACGAGTTCCGTGCCGAGCTGCGCTGTCTCGCCCTCACGCCGGACGGCCGGCACGGTGCGGCGGCGGGACAGGCCGGCTCGTACTACGTGGTGATGACCGAGAGCTCGACCGGTCCGGAGTCCCGCCCGAGGAGCGTGCTGTCGTGAAAATCTTCATCTCCTCCGACATGGAGGGGACCGCCGGCGTGGTGGACTGGGACCAGTGCGTCATCGGCGGTTCGCAGTATCCGTACTACACCGAGCTGCTGACGGGGGAGATCAACGCCGCCATCGAGGGCGCGATGCGGGCGGGCGCCACGGAGTTCCTGGTGAACGACGCGCACTCGAAGATGGCGAACCTGAAACCGGACGCGCTCGCCGGACGCGCCGGCTATCTGTCCGGCCGCTACAAGCCGATGTACATGATGCAGGGGCTCGACTCCACCTTCGACGCGATCTTCCTGGTCTCCTATCACGGATCGATGGGCAGCAGGGGCTCGGTCCTGTCGCACACCTACTTCCCGTCGGCGTTCGCCGAGGTGAAGATCAACGGCGTCGTCGCCGGTGAGGCGGGCATCAACGCGCTCGTGGCGGCCGCGCACCAGGTGCCGATCGTGCTGGTCACCGGTGACGCGACGACCGCCGAGGAGACCGAGCGGTTCTGCCCGGGGATCAAGGCCGCGGTCGTCAAGCGGTCGGTGTCCCGCTTCTCCGCCGAGGCGTTGCACCCGGAGGCCGCGCGGGACCTGATCCGCGAGCGGGCGCACGAGGCCGTCGAGCACCTGGCGGGCGCGGCGCCGCCGTCCTTCGAGCTGCCGGTCACGCTCGGCATCTCCTTCCGCAGCAGCGACTACTGCGAGCTGGCCGCCAGGATCGCCGGAGTCGAGCGGACCGGGGACCTGTCGGCGGTCATCGTCGGAGACGACCCGCTGTGGATCTACCAGACGTTCATCACCGTCGTGCTGCTGTGCCGGGGGCTGGTCGAATGAAGATCGTCAAGGTGCTCGCGCAGCCGGTGCGGGCCGGCTTCTTCGCCGACGACCAGGCGGCGATCAGGGCAGGTGCGGAGCACGACGGCTTCACCTACGCGGGCGACCCGGTCACGCCCGGGTTCTCCGCCGTACGGCAGGCGGGCGAGGCGCTGTCGGTGATGCTGTTCCTCGAAGACGGCTCGGTCGCCTACGGCGACTGCGCGGCGGTGCAGTACAGCGGCGCCGGTGGCCGCGACCCGCTGTTCAGCGCCGAGGCGGCCCGCCGGGACGTCGAGGAGCACCTCGTCCCGATGCTGACCGGCGCGGAGCTCGGCTCGTTCCGCGAGCTGGCCGGGCGGGTGGACGCGTGCCGTACGGCCTCAGGCCCGCTGCACACGGCCATCCGCTACGGCGTGACGCAGGCGGTGCTCGACGCCGTCGCGCAGAGCCGGCGGCTCACCATGGCCGAGGTCGTCCGGGACGAGTACGCCACCGGCGTCGATCTGCGACCGGTGCCGATGTTCGCGCAGACCGGCGACGACCGGTACGCCAACGCGGAGAAGATGATCCTCAAACGGGTGGACGTCCTTCCGCACGGCCTGATCAACAACGTCGACACCAAGCTGGGCCGGGGCGGCGAGATCCTCGAGGACTACCTGCGGTGGCTGGTGAAGAGGATCGGGGAGCTGCGCCCGGACAGCGCGTACACGCCCAGGCTGCACATCGACACCTACGGCACCGTGGGCCTCGCCTTCGACGGCGACGTCGACGCGGTCGCCGCCTATCTCGCCCGTCTCGGGGAGATCGCGGTCCCGTACGAGCTGGTGGTCGAGCACCCCATCGACGCCGGGAACCGGGAGGCGCAGATCGAGACGTACGTCCGGCTGCGGTCCGCCCTGCGGCGGATGGACGCACGGGTGAAGATCTCCGTGGACGAGTGGTGCAACACCCTGGAGGACATCGAGATGTTCGTCGGCCGGGGCGCGGCCGACGTGATCCACGTCAAGACACCGGACCTCGGCGGCATCGGCAACACGATCGAGGCGCTGCTGCTGGTGCGCGACCGCGGGCTCGTCGCGTACTGCGGCGGCACGTGCAACGAGACGGACCGCTCGGCGCAGGTCAGCGCCAACGTCGCCATGGCCTGCGGCGCGGGACAGGTGCTGGCCAAGCCCGGCATGGGAGTGGACGAGGGACTGATGATCGTGGGAAACGAGATGGCACGGGTGGCGGCGATCGCCGCGGCACGCGGAAAGCCGGTCCTGCCGTGATGCCGCTGGAGGACGTCAGGATCATCGCCATCGAGCAGTACGGCGCGGGACCGTTCGGCAGCGTGCACCTGGCGGACCTGGGAGCCGAGGTCATCAAGATCGAGGACCCGTCGACCGGCGGTGACATCGGGAGATACGTCGTTCCCGAGCAGCACGGCGAGGACAGCCTGTTCTTCGAGACGTTCAACCGCAACAAGCGCAGCCTCAGCCTCGACATCTCCACGCCGGAGGGCCGCGCCGTGTTCGAGGACCTGGTCAGGGTCAGCGACGTGGTGCACTCGAACCTGCGGGGGGACGTCCCGGCCAAGCTGCGGATCCGCTACGACGACCTCAAGCATCTCAACCCGGCGATCGTGTGCAGCTCGCTCAGCGGGTTCGGCATGACCGGGCCGCGCAGCACCGAGCCCGGGTACGACTACGTGCTGCAGGGCATGGCCGGCTGGATGGACCTCACCGGCGAGCCCGACGGACCGCCCACCAAGTCGGGGCTGTCGCTCGTGGACTACTCGGGCGGGCTGGTCGCGGCGGCGTCCATCCTGGCCGCGCTGCACGCCGCGCGGCGCGACGGCGTCGGCGCCGACTGCGACGTCAGCCTGTTCGACACGGCGATCTCGATGCTGACCTATCCGGCCGCCTGGCGGCTCAACGGCGACTTCGAGCCCCGGCGCACCCACCACTCCGCCCACCCGTCGCTCGTGCCCTTCCAGGCCTTCCCGACGGGAGACGGCTGGCTGGTGGTCGCCTGCCCGAAGGAGAAGTTCTTCCGCCGGCTCGCCGAGGTCCTCGGGCACCCGGAGTGGCCGGACGACCCCCGATATCGGGACTTCGCCGCCCGGCGGGAGAACGCCGAGGCGCTGGTCGCCGAGCTGGAGGCGGTGTTCGCCACCGGCACGAGCGAGCACTGGCTGGGCCTGCTGCGGGCGGCCGGGGTGCCGTGCGGGCCGGTGAACACCGTGGCGCAGGCCCTGAAGGATCCGCACACCGTCGCCAGGGGCATGGTCGTCGAGACCGAGCACCCCTATTTCGGCACCGTGCGGCAGGTCGCGAGCCCGCTGCGGGTGGGTGCGGGGAAACGCACCCACATGCGCGCTCCCCGGCGCGACGAGGACGCCGCGTACGTCCTGGGCGAGGTGCTCGGATACGACGCGGAACGCATCGAGCGGCTGCGCGCCGCCGCCGGCAGCAGGGGCTAGGACCGCCCAGGATGGCCACGCCGCCGCGAGGTCCGTGACCCGCCCCCGGAACGCCTTCGGGCACACGGACCTCCACACGATCCCGGTGAGCCGGCCGGGCCGCTCAGGCCGGCTCGCCGGGCGGGGCCGACAGCAGGTCGGCCACCAGGTTCTTCGGCTCTATCTCCACCAGGCTCAGCGCGGTCTCGGTGCGCTGCACGCCCTCGATCTGCCAGATGCAGTCCATGAGCAGCTGCCGCAGATGCAGGTGGTCACGCACGCGGAGCCGGGCGAGCATGTCCATGGCGCCGGTGACGATGTCGAGCGCTTCCAGCTCGGGGATCACGGAGAGCTGCTGGACGAGGTCCTGCTGCTGGTAGCCCTGGACCGCCGTGATGATCAGGTACACGGTCATCGGATAGCCCGCGGCGCTCCAGTCCACGCGCACGCCGTACCCCTGGATCACCCCGAGACGCTCCAGCCGTGCGATGCGCTCTCCGACCGCGGGGGCGGACATGCCGAGCTCACGGGCGAGCGCCCGCTGCGAGCGCCTGGAGTCCTGGCTGAGCAGCACGAGTATCTGCCGGTCTACATCGTCGAGCGGGACCGGAGGCGCCGGGACGGACACGTCGGCGACGGCACGCAGGGGAGCGGCCGAGGAATGCGAAGCAGGGGAACGACGGCGAGGGGGCATGGCGGGAAGGCTACCCGGCCGGGGACACGGATGGAGCACGGAAAGCGCACCGCCGCCGAAGTCACCGTATGACGGTTGCCACATCGCGCTGCGGGACGGACGCCGCGGACAGGCGAACCGAATGCGTTTGCAGTGAAAGCCTGGCATTCGTCGGGCAAATGGTTAGTATGAGACGAAACTTCCCTTACAGTTGACCACCGTCAAGGTCGACATAGGTTTCACTTCGCATCATCGAACGGAGTGTGAGGACCGGTGCGGGTCTTCGACAGCAACTGGATGCAGATAGCCGACTACCTCCAACGCGACGATCGCATCGTGCTCCCGGTCGGATCGACCGAGCAGCACGGGTATCTCTCGCTCGGGACGGACGCCTTGCTTGCCGAGCGTGTGTCGGTGGAGGCGGCCGAGCCGCTCGGCGTTCCGGTCCTGCCGGTCCTGCCGTTCGGCATGGCGCCGTACTTCGTGGAGTATCCGGGCAGCATGAGCCTGCGGATGAGCACGTACATCGAGGTGATCCGCGACCTGCTGGACTGCCTGGCATCCCAGGGGTTCCGGCGGATCGCGGTGATCAACGGCCATGGCGGCAACGCCCCCGTCGCCGGCCTCATCCGCGAATGGGTGTGCGCGCCGCGCGACGAACGCGTGGAGGTGCTGTTCCACAGCTGGTACAACGCCCCGAAGACGGCGGAGGCGGCGTCCCGGTTCGACGACGACCAGTTTCACGGCTCCTGGCTGGAGAACTTCGCCTGGACCAGGGTCGCCGGCGCCGAGATCCCCGGCGGCAGCGCGCCTGTCCTCCCCAGGTCGCTGGCCGACAACGTGACCGCGCGCGAGATGAGGGAGCTTTCCCCGGACGGAAGCCTGGGCGGGGCCTACCAGCGCAGCGACGAGGACATGCAGGTCGTGTGGGACGCCGGCGTGGCCGAGGTCCGCGAGCTGCTCGAGAAGGGATGGCTCGACCAGTGACGGAAGCCAGGGACAGGGTCGCCGTCGTCACCGGCACGGCCCACGGGATCGGGGCGGCCATCGCCGCCGCGCTCGAGGCGGACGGGGTCCGGGTGCACGGCGTCGACAAGGACACGGTGGACGTCACCGACTCGTCCGCGGTCAACGCCTTCTTCACCGAGATCGGCGACGTCGACATCCTGGTCAACAACGCCGGCGGCGTGGTCGGCCAGGTCCACCACCCGCTGGAGGAGATCGGCGACGAGGACTGGTCCGCCGTGGTCGCGGCCAACCTCACCAGCACGTTCCTGTGCACCAGGGCGGCGGTGCCGGGCATGAAGCGGCGCGGCTCCGGCCGCATCGTGAACATCTCGTCGGGCGCGGGCCGCAGCGTCAGCCTGACCGGCATCCAGGCCTACGCCAGCGCGAAGGCCGGGCAGATCGGCTTCACCCGGCAGATGGCGCACGAGCTAGGACGGTTCGGCATCACGGTCAACTGCATCGCGCCGGGGTTCGTCCTGTCCAACCCCACGACGATCCAGCAGTGGGAGAGCTACGGCGAGCAGGGGCAGGCCGCGCTCGTCGACGGCATCGCCGTACGCCGGCTCGGCCGGCCGGAGGACATCGCGCACGGCGTCCGGTTCTTCGTCTCCGAATCCTCATCCTGGATCACCGGTCAGACCCTCTCGATTGATGGTGGACATGCTCTCTTTTGATTCGACCGACTTCGATTCGACCGCCGCCTACCTCGACGAGCTCGCCGCGTACGTCGCGGTGCCCAGCGTGAGCCGGGACGCCTCCGCGGAGACCATGCGGACCGCGGCCGAATGGCTCGCGGCCCAGTTGTCCTTCGCCGGCGGACGGGTCGTCGCCACGGAAGGTCACCCCATCGTCCGGGGCGAGTGGCTCGGGGCGCCCGGCGCCCCCACCATCCTGGTCTACGGCCACTACGACGTGCAGCCGACCGGCGATCCCGCCGAGTGGCGCACCCCGCCGTTCGAGCTGCGCGTCGACGGCGACGTGATCCGCGGGCGCGGGGTCACCGACGACAAGGGCCCGGTCTTCATCGTGCTCAAGGTCGCACAGGCGTTCATCGAGCAGGAGGGCGCGCTGCCGCTGAACGTCAAGTTCCTCTTCGAAGGAGAGGAGGAGATCGGCAGCCCCCACCTGCCCGCCTACCTGCGCGAGCACGCGGACGAGCTCGCGGCCGACCTGGTCATCTCGGCCGACGGGGCGATGTGGCGGCCGAGCGAGCCCTCGCTGTCGATCGCGTCCAAGGGCCTGGTGACGCTCACCGTCGAGGTCGGCGGCGCCGCCACCGACCTGCACTCCGGGCGTTACGGCGGCACCGTCGCCAACCCGGTGCACGCCCTGAGCGAGATCCTGGCCGGCCTGCACACGGCCGACGGCCGGGTCGCGGTCGACGGCTTCTACGACGGCATCCCCGAGCTGAGCGACGAGCGCCGCGCCGCCATCGCGGCGGTGCCGTTCGACGACGACCGCTACCGGGACGACCTGGGTCTCGACGCCCTCTTCGGCGAGGCCGGCTACAGCACGCTGGAGCGGCTGTGGGAGCGGCCCACCCTGGAGATCAACGGTGTCCTGACCGGTGGCAAATACACGGTGATCCCGCACGTCGCGACCGCCCACATCTCCTGCCGGCTCGTGCCGGGCCAGCGCCCGGAGCGGGTGCTCCAGGCGATCACCGACCATGTGCTCGCCCAGAAGATCCCCGGCGTACGCGTCGCCGTCCGCCCCGACGAGGGCGGGGTGCCCGCGTACACGATCCCCGCCGATCACCCGGCGATCCGCGCCGCCACCGAGGCGCTCGCGCACGTCTACCCGGGCCAGGACGTCCTGCTGGCCGTCATCGCGGGGACCCTGCCCGCGACGGCCCTGTTCGAGGAGGTCCTCGGCGCGAAGACGCTGTTCTTCTCCTTCTCCACCGCCGACGAGAACCTGCACGCGCCGAACGAGTTCATGCGGATCTCCCGGCTGCGCGAGGGGATGCGCGCCTGGGAGCGGCTGTGGCGGCTGCTCGCCGACGGGCCGCACCGGCTGGCGCCGGTGCACAGGGACGGCACGCGGTGACGGCGGGCGTCTACGAGTCGTACGGCTATCTCACGCCCGGCGTCGACTTCCCGGCCATCGAGCTGGCCCCCGAGTTCGGCCGCGTGCCGCCGTACGCCGGCGGCCTGAGCGAGCTGGAGCGGGAACGGGCCGAGCGGCTGCTGCGGGACAACATCGTGATCAGCCTGCACGACCATCCCGTGCGGTTCCCCGCCGACATGCGGCAGACGCCGGAATACAACAGGACCGGACGCCAGCACACCGCGTTCGCCGGGCTCCTCGCGTCGGGCATGACCGTCGTGTTCGACAACATGATGGACGGCACCGCCTGCGTCACCGGCAACGCCCCGTGGCGCTGGCTCGACATCATCACCGACCTCGGCATGCGCCAGGCCGACATCGCCCACCAGTCCGGCGTGATCGTGATCCGGACGATGGACGACATCGAGCACGCCCACAGGTCGGGCAAGGTGGGGCTGCTGTTCGGCCTGGAGGCGGCGACGCCGATCGAGAACGAGCTCGACCGGCTCGACGTCCTGTACGGCCTCGGCCTCCGGCAGATCGGCATCGCCTACTCCGACGCCAACGCCCTCGGCAGCGGGCTGAACGAGACCACCGACGGCGGGCTGACCGACTTCGGCAGGCGCGCGGTCGCCAGGATGAACAGGCTCGGCCTGGCCATCGACATCTCGCACTCCTCCGACCGGACCGGCCTGGACGTCTGCGCCGTGAGCGAGCGCCCGGTGTTCATGACCCATGCGGGAGCGCGCGCGGTCTGGGACACGCCGCGGATGAAGCCGGACGACGTCCTGCGCGCGGTCGCCGAGACCGGCGGCGTCATCGGCATGTCGGCGGCGCCCCACACGACGCTGTCCGAGGCCCATCCCCGGCACACGATCCTGTCGGTGATGGACCACTTCCGGTATTGCCTGGACCTGGTCGGCATCGAGCACGTCGCGTTCGGGCCGGACACCCTCTATGGCGACCACGTCGGCCTGCACACCGTCTTCGGGCACCTGCTCAAGGTGGGCGCCGCCGCGCCCGGCGGCCCCTCCTTCGAGAAGGTGGAGTACGTCGACGGGCTGGAGAACCCGACCGAGAACTTCCACAACATCTGCGGCCTGCTCGTCCAGGAAGGGTTCTCCGACAGCGAGATCACGGCCGTGCTCGGCGGCAACATCCTCCGGGCGCTCGAGCGGATCTGGGCCTAACCCTCCCGAATGGAAAGAGGATCAGTGACTCCTGAAGTCCAGCCCCCGGCGAACGACCGGCTCGCCCGGCTCAGCGACGAGTTCTTCCAGGTGAAGCACACGGCCGACCCCTTCAGCGCCACGCTGCTCGGCGTCTCGGGCTTCGACGGGCTGGTGCCCGACCCCAGCCGCTCCGGCGCCGCCGCCGACGCCGCGAAGATCGCGGACATCGAACGGCGGCTCGCGGAGATCGACCCGGACGGCCTGAACCCGGCCGACCGGATCAACCACGCCGTGCTCGGCCGCCTCGCCTGGGGCGTACGGTCCGACCTGGAGCACGGCCTGTGGGAGACGGGGGCGTCCGCGGACGGCTACTCCTCACCGCAGGCGATGATGTTCATGTCGGTCCCGGCCGCGTCCCTCACCGACGCCGCGGCCGTCGACCAGTACCTGCGGCGGCTGAGCGCCCTGCCCGCGTTCATCGACGCGATCCTCGACCGTTATCGGGCGGCCAAGGAGGACGGGCGCGTTCCGACCCGCGTCGGCGTCGGCCAGGCCATCGACCAGCTCACCAGGCACCTCTCGCTGAGCCTGGCCGACGACACCCTGCTCGGCCTTCGGCTGCCGGCCGGCGTCGACGAGGGGAGCGTCAGGGCGCGCGCGGCCCGCATCGTCGAGGAGTCGGTCCGTCCCGCGCTCCGGCGCCTGCTCGCCGGCCTCCGGGACGAGCTGCTGCCCGTGGCCCGGCCCGACGAGCGGGTCGGCGTCCGCTTCGTCCCCGGTGGCGAGGAGGGCTACCGGGCCGCGGTGCGGCGCCACACCACCACGGACCTGTCTCCCGAGGAGATCCATCAGATCGGCCTCGACTGTCTCGCGGAGCTGCGACAGGAATGGGCCGAGCTGGGCGGCCGGGTGCTCGGCACGAGCGACGTGGGCGAGATCCTGGCCCGGCTGCGGGACGATCCCTCGTTGCGGTTCGGCTCGGCCGCCGAGATCGTCGACGTGGTGACCGACGCGCTGCGCCGGGCCGAGGAGGCGCGCGACGACTGGTTCCCGGCGTACGACATCGCCGATTGCGTCATCGAGGAGATCAACCCGATCGAGGCGGGCAACGCCGCGCTCGCCCACTACCGGCCGCCGGCGGGCGACGGGTCCCGGCCCGGCGCCCACTGCGTCCTCACGGCCGATCCGAAGGAACGGTTCGTGTACGAGTACGAGGCACTGGCCTTCCACGAGAGCACGCCCGGCCACCACCTGCAGATCGCCTCCGCGCAGACCCTGACGGACCTTCCGGCGTACCGGCGCTTCCTGGACGCCGAGGTGTGCGGGTACGTCGAGGGCTGGGGCCTGTACAGCGAACGGCTGGCCGACGAGATGGGCCTCTACACCTCCGACATCGCCCGGTTGGGGATGCTCTCGTTCGACGCGCTGCGCGCCTGCCGGCTGGTGGTGGACACGGGCATGCACCACCTCGGCTGGTCGCGGCGGCAGGCCATGGAATTCATGTGGGACAACACCGCGACGACGCGGGCCAACGTCCGCAACGAGATCGACCGCTACATCGCCTGGCCCGGGCAGGCGCTGGCGTACATGATCGGCCGTCGCGAGATCCGCCGCCTCCGGGCCGTGGCCGAGGCCCGGCTCGGATCCCGGTTCGACATCCGCGCCTTCCACGGGACGGTGCTCGGCAACGGCGCCGTCCCCCTCGGCGTGCTCGACCAGATCGTGACCGCCTGGATCGACTCCGCGGCGGCCTGAGCCGGGGCGCCCGCGTTTCCTCAGCAAGGAGTGCACATGTTCGTGACCATCAACGGTGCCCGGCTCAACGTCGAGGTCCTCGGCGAGGAGGGCGCCCCCGTGCTGATCGCCCACCACGGCGGCGGGGGCATCGGCTCGCTGGCCGAGCCGAAGGCGACCTTCGGCCCGCTGTCCGACCTGTTCCGCGTCGTGGTGTTCGACGCCCGCGGCTGCGGCCTGAGCGAGGGCGTCCCGCCCTACTCGCACGCCCAGTGGGCCGCCGACGTCGACGCGCTTCGCGAGTGGGCCGGCGCCGAGACGATCGTGATCGCGGGCGGCTCCTACGGCGGATTCATCGCCATGGAGTACGCGATCGCCTACCCGGACCGGGTGCGGGCGATGATCCTGCGCGACACCTCGCCGGACCGGACCAACCTGGAGCTCGCCCACGAGAACGCGCGCAAGCAAACTCGGGTGGAGCTCGACTGGGAGAACTACGAGCGCTACTGGAGCGGCAATATCCGCGACGACGCCGACCTGAAGGCCCGCTGGGCCGAACTGATCCCGCTGTACGACCACGAGTACGACCCGGCGAAGGCGGCCGCGCGGGTCGAGGCCGGCATCTACCGCCACGAGGCGCACAACTGGTGCTTCCAGCAGAACGCGCCGATCTACGACGTCAAGCCGCAGCTTCCGTCCGTGACCTGCCCCACCCTCGTCACCGTGGGCCGCCACGACTGGGTGACCCCCGTGTCGTCGTCGGAGACGATCGCCTCCCTCATCCCGGACTCCACGCTGGTCGTCTTCGAGAAGTCCGGGCACTCCCCGCAGATCGAGGAGGCGGAGCTCTTCCAGCGGACGATGCGCGACTTCCTCGCCGAGGCGCTGCCGGACCTCGGAACGGCCGCGCGATGATCGAGCGGCGGACTCTCAGCATCCCCGGCCTCGGCCCCGACGGGCTCGACATCCCGTACTTCGACATCCGGGGCCGCCGGGGCGGGCCGCGGCTCACCGTGCTGTCCGGCGTGCACGGCGCCGAGTACGCCTCGATCGCGGCCGTCCGCGAGTTCGTGCGGAACCTCGACGACACCGCCGTCTCCGGGCGGATCGTCGTCGTCCCCGTGGTGAACGTGCCGGGATTCTGGGCCAGGGCGCCGTTCGTCGTCCCGGTGGACGGCGAGAACCTGAACCGGAGCTTCCCCGGCGACCCGGGCGGCTCGTTCACGCGGGTGCTCGCGCACCACGTCTTCACCGAGCTCGTCCTCGGCTCCGACTATCTCGTCGACATGCACGCGGGCGACCTGCCCGAGTCGCTGGAGCCGTTCACGATCTTCGAGGAGTCGCCGGTCGAGGCGGCCTCGCTGGAGCTCGCCCTGGCGTACGGCGCCGGGCACGTCGTCAGGCAGGCCGCGCGGGCGCGGACCGTGGCGGGCAGCACGTGCGCGGCCGCGGCGGACGCCGGCATCCCGGCGATCGTCGCGGAGTCGGGCCAGAACGGCCTGCTCGACCGGGCGGCGATCGACCGCCACCTGGCCGGGCTGACCAACATCGCCAGAACCGTCGGCGTGCTCGACGGTGAGCCGTGGCCGGTGCGCGAGGCCCGCCTGCACGAGGGATGGCACTGGCTGCGCACCGACCGGGAGGGCTGGTGGGAGCCCGCCGCGGCGGTGGGGGAGCAGGTGCCGGCCGGCGGGCTGCTGGGAACGATGAGCGACGTCTGGGGCGAGGTCTTCGCCGAGGTGCGGGCGCCCGAGGCGGGCACACCGTTGTTCCTGACGAGCAGCCCGGCGGTCTCGGCCGGCGGCCTGCTCATGGGCCTGGCCCGCGACTGAAGACCGGCTCGGCCGCTCCGGGTATGGCGAGGGCGGCACCGGCGTACCGACACCATCGACAAGGAGACCCCGACGTGGACGAGAACGGAACCGCCTCAACCGCCTCCCCGGAGCCCCGGACGCCGTCAGTGAGCTGGGAGGGCCGCTACCTGGAGGACTTCGTCGTCGGCGACGTCTACCGGCACCCGCTCGGCCGTACGGTGACCGAAGTGGACAACGCGTGGCTCACCCTGCTGACCCAGAACACCGCGGCCATCCACTTCGACCGGCACTACGCGGAGCGGACGCAGTGGGGCAGGCCGCTGGTCGACTCGACCTTCACCCTGGCCCTGGTCACCGGGCAGAGCGTGCACGACGTGTCCATGAACGTCATGGCGAACCTGGGCTGGGACCGGGTGCGCCTGCCCAATCCCGTCTTCGAGGGCGACACGATCTACTCCCAGTCGGAAGTGCTCTCGGTGCGCGAGTCGAAGTCCCGTCCCGACGTGGGCGTGGTGGAGGTGCGCACCATCGGGTTCAACCAGGACGGCGTGATCGTGATCAGCTTCGAGCGCACCCTCCTGGTCTACCGGCGGGGTCATGGTCCCGGCCGCGTCGCCGTCGAACCCCGGTGGGACGAGAGGTCTCTGAAGGCCGCCGGGCTCGACCCGCGTCCCGGCACACCATGACCGGGGCGTACGGGACGACGGCGCGGACCCTGCTCTTCGTGCCCGGCACCCGGCCCGACCGCTTCGCGAAGGCCGCCGCCAGCGGCGCGGACGCGGTCGTCATCGACCTCGAGGACGCCGTCGCCCCGCTGGACAAGGCACGGGCGCGGGCGGCCGCCGCCGGCCACGTCTCCGTCCACCCGGCTCTGGTGAGGATCAACGGGATCGGCACGCCGTGGCACGCCGACGACCTGGCCGCGCTCGCCGGGGCCGAAGGGCTCGCCGGAGTCGTCCTCCCCAAGACCGAGGCGGCCGAGCACGTCGCGTCGGTGGCCGCCGCGCTCGGCCCCCGGGTGCCGGTCTTCGCGCTGCTCGAATCCGCCCGGGGCGTACGGGACGCGGATCTCATCGCACAGGCGCCGGGCGTGGCGCGGCTCCTGTTCGGCAACCTCGACTTCTGTCTCGACATGGGCATCCCCTCACGGGGCGGCGACGAGCAGGCGTTGCTGTTCGCGCGCAGCAAGGTCGTGCTCGCGGCCAGGGCCGCCGGGCTGCCCGGGCCCGTCGACGGGGTCGAGCCCGAGATCGACGACGATGCGGCGGCCCTGGAGGCCGCCCGCCGGGCGGCGGCCATGGGATTCACCGGCAAGCTGTGTCTGCACCCGCGCCAGGTCGCCGTCGTCCGCGGCGCGTTCTCGCCCTCGGACGCGGAGCTGAACTGGGCCCGGCGTGTGCTCGACGCGGCGGCCGGGTCCGCGGGCGCCGCCGTACGGGTCGACGGAGAGATGATCGACAGACCTCGTCTGGAGTTCGCCCGGCGCATCGTCGACTCCGCGGGTGAGAAGCCGGCGTGAAGCGCCCGGCCCGTCCTGCATCACGCGCGCAGCCCCGTCGCCGTCATGCGTCCTGCCACCATGGAACTGCAGAGACGCCTGCGAGGTCCCGGATGTGGCAGAACCGCCGGAAACACCGCGCGAATCACGGTTAGGGTGGTCCGCGCGGCTCATCTACATGTCTTCGGCTGCGTCCGCGGCTCACTCAGGGGCGGCGGCAGGAGGCGTCGGCCATGGTTCGAGGAGCGGCGTGTGAGCGGGTGGACGGAGCCGGACCACAGGTCGCCCGTGCGGCTGATCGCGCTGACCTTCGCCCTGTCCGTGCCCTTCTGGCTGGCCGGTGCCGTGGCCGGCCGCCTGTCGGAGACCCTGCCCGTGAGCGCGCTGATGGCGTGCTGCCCCTTGCTGGCGGCGATGCTGCTGGTCCGCCGTCATGAGCCACGCGGCGCCGTGAAGCGGCTGCTGCAGCGCGTCGTGGACTGGCGTGCCGCTCCCCGTCCCGGCCGCTGGCACGCACTCGCGATCGCGCTGCCGCTGGGCGTCATGGCCGGCTCGTACGCCGTGATGGTCCTGCTGGGCCGGTCACTGCCCGGGCTGCGGGTTTCGCTGGTCGAGGTCCCGCTGCTGTTCGCCGTGTTCCTCGTCGCCGCCGCCTGCGAGGAGGCGGGATGGACGGCGTATGCCACCGATCCGCTGTCCGCCCGCTGGGGCCCGCCGGTCACCGGCGTCATCCTGGGGGTGACATGGGCGGTCTGGCACATCGTCCCCTACGCGCAGGCCGGCCACGGCCCGCTGTGGATAGCGGGCCAGTGCCTGTACACGGTGGCGTTGCGGGTCGTCATCGTCTGGCTGTATCTGCACAGCACGAGCGTGCTCACCGCGGTCGTCTGCCATGCCGCCTCCAACGTCGGCTGGTCCCTCTTCCCCGGATCGCACTACGACCCGGTCGTCACCGGGGGCATCGCCATTGTGGTGGCCCTGCTGGTGGTGACCGCGTGGCCCAGGCCGTTCTCCCGGTGACATCGCTCTCGCCGGTGACATCGCTCTTGCGGGTGACATCGCGGGAGCGGGCTCTCACGACCGGGCCGTGCCGCGGTGTGGGCTCTCGCGATCCGGACGAGACCTGGGAGCTCAACGTCCATGGGCGGAGCAGGACGCGGCCACATGAGCGACCACCGGCTCGCAGTGAACGGCCCGGTACGCCTCACGAGCGGTCGCACGGATGTGTTCCGGGCAGGCGGAGGCGATGGGGCGGATGAACACGTAGACGTGCACCATGCCGTCGATCTCTACCAGGCGCACGTCGTCCACCACGTCGGTGAACACCTCGCGCAGGGTTTCCCGTACGGCACGCCGTGCGAGCGGACCCGTGGCCTCGTCACGGTCCCTTCCACCGTCCTGTCGCCGGGGGATCGGACGGAGTTCTGTTCTCGCGATCGTCATGACTCAACCGTCCCGCCTACCCGCTCTGCGCGGGGAGGGGCGAAGGTCCCCGGTCCCCACGGCGGTCGTCGCTTCTGAGGGCAGGGCGTGCTCAGAAGCAGGCGACGGCACCGGAAGGGATCAGCGGAGGCGGCGCCGGAAGGGTGAAGGGAGCGGCGGGGCGGGGGCGAGCCGCACCCGGCAGTCCACCGCCACGGCCCCATCCGGTGTCACGATCACCGGGTTGAGATCGAGCTCCGCGACGTCGGGCAGATCGTCCATGAACCGGCCCACGCGGACGATCTGCTCCTCCAGGGCCGCCACGTCGGCCGCCGGCCGTCCGCGGTAGCCGTACAGGAGCGGCGCGCACCGCAGCTCCGCGATCATGCGGGCGGCCTCGGCCCTGTCGATCGGCGGCACGCGGAAGGCGCGATCGGCCAGCAGCTCGGTCGCGACACCGCCGAGCCCAACCATGATCAGCGGCCCGAAGGTCTCGTGCGCGACGCCGCCTATGATCATTTCGGTCCCTTCGCCTGCCATGGCCTGGACGATCGCGCCTGTCATCGCGGGGCCGAGGCGGTCGGCCATCTCCCGGTACGCCTGCCGGACCTCGTCGGGCGCCCGCAGGCCGATCCGCACACCACCCACGTCGGACTTGTGGACCAACCCGGGGCCGACGGCCTTGAGCACGGCGGGCAGACCGACGACCGACGCGGCCTCCGCCGCCCTCTCCGGCCCGTCGACCGGGACGGACTCGGCCGTGTGGATCGCGTACGCCGACAGGAGCCGGGCCGCCGTGCCCTCGTCCAGCCATCGTCCATGGGGATGAGCGGCGAGGTCCGCGGTGATGATCCGCCGCGCGGCCGCCGAGTCGATCCCGGGGAGGTCCTCGCGGGATGCCGGCGGCCGGGCGCGCCAGGCGGCGTGCGCGGCCGCCCGGGCGAGGGCGTGCACGGCCTGTTCGGGGAAGGCGTACGCGGGCACCCGGCCGTCGACGAGTTCGTCGTGCCCGGCGAGGCAGGCGAGCACGGGCTTCGCCGCGTTCCTCGTGACGGCCGCGATCGCTTCGCGCGTCGCGTCGAGGCCCGAGCCGAACGGCGGGGTGTAGACGGTCAGCACGGCGTCGACGCCCGGGTCGGCCAGGACCGTCGCGATCGCGAAGGCGATGTCCCCGGCGTCGGCTTCGGCCGTGAGGTCGACGGGGTTGCCGACGGCCGCCGCCGGCCGGAGCCGGGGGCGAAGCGCCTCCGCGGTGGCGGGGGACAACTCCGGCACGACCAGGCCGAGCCGTTCACAGGCGTCCGCCGTCATCGCCTGCGGGCCTCCGGAGTTGCCCACGATCGCCACCCGAGGGCCGTCCGGCAGCGGCTGGAAGGCCAGCAGCCGGGCGGTGTCGAGCAGATCCTGGACGCTGTCCTCCCTGATGACGCCGCAGGCGCGCAACAGCGCGTCCACGGCCACATCGGGCGTCGCCGCGGCGGCCGTGTGCGAGCGGACCGCCCGGCTGCCCGCGGCGCTGCGCCCGCTCTTCACCGCGATGATCGGTTTGCGGGCGCTGATCCTGCGGGCGATCCGGGCGAACCTTCGCGGATTGCCGAACGACTCCAGATAAAGGCCGATGACGCGGGTGGCCGGGTCGTCCTCCCAGTATTCGAGCAGGTCGTTGCCGCTGACGTCCGCCTTGTTCCCCACGGAGGCGAAGGAGGAGATGCCGAGGCCGAGCTGTCCGGCGCGTTCGATCATGGCCGCGGCCACCGCGCCCGACTGCGACATCAGTCCCAGCGGACCCGGGGAAGGAGGTGTGGGCAGGAATCCGGCGTTCAGGCGCGCCGCCGTGTTCACCACACCGAGGCAGTTGGGCCCGATCAGCCGCATGCCCGCCTGCCGGCAGATCTCCAGCAGCTCCCGTTCGGCCTCGCGGTTTCCCACTTCGGCGAATCCGGACGTCAGCACGACCAGGGCACGTACCTCATGGCGGGCACACTCGCGGGCGATGCCGAGCACGGTGGGGGCCGGGGTGGCGATCACCGCGAGCTCCGCCGGCCCGGGCAGCGAGGCCACGTCCGGGTAGGCCGGCAGACCGCACACTTCGGTGGCCCGCGGATTGACGGCATAGATCGGGCCGGGGAAGCCTTCGTCGATCAGGTTGCGCAGCACGCGGTGCCCGACGCGGGCCTCGTGACGGCCGGCGCCGATCACGGCCACCGACTCCGGGGTGAACACGCGCGCGATGGAGTTGCGCTCCGCCTCGTGCGCCCGCGCCTCGATCTCGGCCACGAGCCGCTCGGTGGGGCGGGTGGCGATGCGGATCTCGACCTGCCCGTCCTCGTATCGCGTCTCCACCGGCAGGCCGAGATCGTTCAGCACCCGCAGCATCGCCCGGTTCTGCGGCAGGACGGTGGCGACGAGTTCCTCGATTCCCTCGTCCGCCGCGTCCAGCGCGAGGTGTTCGAGCAGCAGCGTGCCGAGCCCGCAGCCGTGCACCGCGTCGTCCAGCAGGATCCCCACCTCGGCCTCCGACCCGTCCGGATCGGCGATGTATTCCGCCACCCCGACCACGCGGCCGCCGACCAGAGCGACCAGGGCGTGCCCGTGGTAGCCGGGCCCGGTGATCCGGTCCATGTACGCATGGGCCGAGGCGGCGCCGCCGGTGAAGAACCTCAGATACGCCGAACGCGGGGAAGACCTGGCGATCAGTTCGTGCAGGGCCTCCCGGTCGGCCGGCCGCAACGGGCGGATGCGCGCCACCCCGCCGTCACGCAGGAGGACGTCGCACGCTTCGCCGGCGGTTCGAACCATGTCTCAAAGGTCCACGACCGGGCGAGCACCCCCAAAGGGACTTCCTTCCCGTCTTGCCGGGACCCCGGTCCCGAACCCCGTCCAGCCGGCCCGTCCTTCGCGCGCCGAGGAGCCGCACGCTCGGCCTGCTGCGCCCGGGAAGCCGAGTGTGATCAGCCCGTACGCGGCCCGCGGCCTACGCGAAGGGCGGCCCAGCCGGATGGCTGGGCCGCCCTTGCGTTTCCGGGGATCGACCGGGTCAGCGGGAGACCGCCTGGAACCGATGACACCGTCCCGGAGATCGGCGTTCGTCGTCACCCATCCGGCGGGATCAGGCGCACGGGCTCTCGTTCATCGTGATGCTCAAGGCCGGTAGCGAAGGGCGGGAACGATGTCGTCGAAGGCCGTCGCGTCGCCCGCGCGCCAGGCCTTGGCCCCGCGCGCCAACCGTGCCTTGTCGGCGGTCCGGATGCCCCGCAGGAGACGGCGGTATCTTGCCTGGGCACGGCACATGCCGCAGCAACAGCAGCGGATCCCGGTCCAGCGGAACTCCCAGGTGCAGCGCGTACAGGAGGCGTCGAGATCCTCCTTGAGGCTGGCGGGCAGGTCGCAGGTGGACTCGGCGCGGTGGTCGTGGCAGGCCTCGCGGGTCAGATCGCCATGCCAGAGCCGGACGATGAGCGGGTCGGTCTTGTCGGTGCGGGACATGTGGTGCAACGCCTCCGGATGCCGGTCGGCGCGCCGTACTCGAAAACGGAGTACGGCTGACGCCGTTGGCCGGTGGCATCACGCGGTCTCCGCACGCACACCCCCCTCACAAATCGAGGCTCACAAATCGAGGCTCACAAATCCAGGCTCGCAGTGTTCAGCATGCATCAGCCCACCGACATTCCGTCGGGATCCAGGGGACGGCCCCCTGCGACATGGTGTGGCCAGACCAGGCCGGATCTTGGGCCGACAGGCGGGTCGCCCTGCGCCGGCGGCTATCGACCTTCTCCCGCGTCGCGGGTGCGCCGGCAGGGAAACCAGGCCGACGAAGCCCGCCCACTACCAGCCCCATATTGGCCAGCGGTGGCCTCATCCGAGTCGATGCCACTCAAAGGTCTCCGGAGAGGGCGGCACGGAGGGTGGCGGCCCGTGTGAGTACAGGGTCGGCATCGTCGTCGAGGTCTCGAAGCAGTTCACCGAGGTCGGTCAGGGAGACGACGAGGGAGGGCCGGTACCGGCTGGGGTCGGAGGTGGCCAGCTTCTCGTAGGTTTCCACGACTTGGCGCTGGTGATGGAGGGACTCGACGTTCCGGCCGGCGGCGCGTAGGTAATCGGCCAACCTGGCTCGGACGGTCGCCAGCACGGCCAGATAGCTGACGGGATCCTCCTTCGCGAGCGGCTCGAACAGCTCCACTACGCCGAGTTCTGCGGCGGCGGCCTCCTCGTGAAGCCCGAGCCTGAACATGATGGTGGCTCTTGAGTCGAGCAGGTGGATGTAGGGGAACGGTTCGGCGTCGGGCTGTTGGAGGAGGTGGATTTCCCACAACCCGGAGGCGCGAGCCAGGAGCTGCTGCGCGGGGTCGAGGAGTTCGACGCCGATCAGCTCCTGGGCCACGTCGTTGAGCGTGCGGACCGTGACCGCGAGGTCCTGCTGGATGTTGGTGACGCGCTCGACCGTCTCCTCGATGTCGTGCCCGAGGCAGGACTGGACAAAGAGCCGCCGTTGCAAAGTCCCGGCAAGCTGGCCGGTCTCGTCCATCTGCCCCCAAATGTCTGCGGCGCGTTCAAGCAGGGGCAGCGCCCGCCCTGGGTCGCCCTGGCTCGAATAGCGAGTGGCAAGGTTGTCCAGCGACATTGCCATCCTGGCAAGGTACGGGTCGGGCTGGACGAGGGACAGCTCTTCGTAGATCTCGAGGGCCGCGCTGAGGGCGGCGACGCACTCTTCGGTACGGCCAAGGTCGGCTTCCCGGTTGCTGAGATGGAAGAGCGCATCGGCAAGGTCTTCCTGGGCTCCGGTCTCCCGGCAGAGATCGACGGCCAGGGCGGCCGCGGATCTGGCTTCTTCGGCTTCGCCGAGCCGGGACAGGTAGATGGCGAGTGAGAGCCAGGCGCTCGCCAGTCGGGGGCGGAACCGGTCACGATCCTGCTGGGTCAGTTCGCCGTACAGAGAGATGGATCGCCGCATGTGCTCCAGCGCTCGCTCCAGGCGTCCCTCCTCCTCGTGGTAGCGGCTCAGGTTGTGCAGCGCCCGCGCGAGATCCGCACCGAGCTGATCGTCGCCGGGCTCGTAGAGCCGTTCCAGGAGGCTGACCGCGCGCTCGACGGCGGTGATCGCATGGTCGAACTGGCCGGCTCGCTCGAGGACGGAGCCGAGGAAGCTCAGCGCGTTAGCGAGGGCCACGGCCCAGCCTGTGTCGTCGTCGTACAGGCGCTGATACGACTCGACGGACTCCCTGCCGGATCGCACGGCCTCGTTGATTTCGTCGAGACGTTGTGCGTGATCGCGAGGTTGAACAGCGCGTGTGCGAGCTGGGGCAGGTCTCCAGCGGTACGGAAGATTTCGACTGCCTCGGCTGTGGCTGCCACCGATTCTTCTGTACGCCCAAGGTTATGCAGTCGGGTTCCCAAGATCTTGAGGGATTCGCCGAGGTGAGGGTCCGCGCATTCGCGGTAGAGCTTGATGGCTGCACGCGTCTCATTCAGCGCCGGTTCGTGCTGGCCGAGTGCTGTCAGTTGGTCGCCAAGGAAGCGGTGGGCGCTAGCGAGGTCGGATGTCCACTCTCGGTCCTCCTTGCGTAGCTTACGGTAGTGCTTGATCGACTCCTGGAGCGCATACACCGCCTTCGCGTGCTGACCGATGGCCGCGTGGCGGTGACTCAGATTGACGAGGGAGAGCGCGAGTTCGCTCAGGTAGGCGGCCGGGTCCTGCCGGGCAAGGTCACGGTAGAGCTGCGTGGCCCTTTCCATGGTCTCTACCGCGG
>NZ_VIRM01000030.1 GCF_006874475.1 Microbispora hainanensis | reverse complement strand
ATCGTCGCTGACCTGCATCAAGGAGGTGATGTCCGGGACCGATTGGCCTTGGCCGGACATCATCACCACGATCGCCCGCCGCAGCTTCACCGGGTCCTTCGCGGTCCTGGTGATCCGCTGCAGCCTGCGGCCTTCCTCCATCGTCAACGGCCGGACGAACACCTCCGGTCGGCGAGCCATGACCACCTCCCAACATCGAAGAGGCAGCCAGCCTGACGGGTTCACCCCCAGGAGATCAATTACCCGGCCGAGGTTCGGTGACGAGCCACTAGCCGGTCGAAAGGCTCTGCTAGTCGAACAGGCCGGGCGGGGGAACGGGGGCGAGGACGGCGTCGCCGTCGGAAATGGGGGCGGCCCCGGCGACCAGGCGGGTCAGGTCCTCGTCGGCCACGCATCGCGCCTGGGTGAGGCCGCCCGCGGCCTTCCTGGTGAGTGCCTCGATCGGCAGGTCGCCGGGCGAGGCGGCCAGGATGACGTTGCCGAACCTGCGCCCGCGCAGGATGCCGGGCTCGGCCAGGAGCGCGACGTGCGGGAAGACCCGGCTCACGGTGGAGGCGACCCGCTTCACGAACGGCAGGCCCTTGCCGTCCGCCACGTTGATCAGTGCCATGCCGGAGGGGCGCAGGACGCGGGCGATCTCCGCCATGTATTGGACGGTCGCCAGCTCGACCGGCATCGTCGCGCCCGAGAACGCGTCGAGCACGAACAGGTCGGCCGAGTCGTCGCCGAGGACCGTCGTCGCCGCGCGGCCGTCCGTCACCCGGACCTTCAGCCGGGGCACCGACTTGAGGTTGAGCTGGTCGCGTACGAGCTGGACGAGTGCGGCGTCCGGTTCCACGACGATGTGCCGGGAGCCGGGCCGCCGCGCGGAGATGTACCGCGGGATCGTGCAGGCCCCGCCGCCGATGTGGACGGCGTCGAGCGGGCCTTCGGGCAGGCAGTCGATCACGCTGGCCATGAGCTGCGTGTACGAGAAGTCCAGGTAGGTGGGATCGGTCAGGTCGACGTACGACTGAGGAACGCCGTCCCTGATCAGCATCCACCCGTCGGGCCGGTCGAGGTCGCGCAGGAGCTCCACCTCGCCGAAGGTCACCGGATAGCGGCCTGGCAACGGTTCTTTGCTCCTTGCCACCTATGACTCCTTTCGCGTGATATGAGAACCGTATGCGGAACAGGGCCCTGCTCGCCCTCGTCGTGGTCGCCGCGGGCATCTTCGTCTTCGGCGTTGCCGGACTCATTGTGTCGGGCAGGCAGGAAGCGAGTGGGGACTTCGTCGCCGCGCCGCGGGGGACGCCCACGGGAGCGGGCCCGCAGACGCTCCAGCTCCGCCCCGACTCGTCTCCCGAGCCGTCTCCAGAGCCGTCTCCCGAGAGCTCGCCGGAGGGCTCCCCGGACCAGACGGCCGCCGCCTACTTCCAGGCCTGGGTCAAGAGCGACTACGACGCCATGCGCGAGCTGGTCGACGAGCCCCCGGACGACTTCGCGGACCAGCACCGCGAGTTCGAGGACGCCGCCCTCTCCAAGTCGCTGCGGATCACGGTGGGCAACCTCGTACGCACCGGGAACGAGACGGCGGAGATCCCCTTCACCCAGGAGCGGGACGAGCAGGACGCCGGCACCTGGCGCTTCGACTCCAGTCTGCATCTGGCCGTACGCGATCTCACCTGGAAGGTCGTCTGGACGCCGTCCGTCCTGCATCCGGACATCCAGCCGGGCGGCAGCCTCGTCAGGATCGAGCCGGACGCGGGGCCGCTGCGGCCGGTGACGAGGGGAGGGCGGGAGTTCCCGCAGAACTCGGGCGCCGAGGCGTACATCGACAACCTCGTGAACCAGGGGGTGGCGCCCACGACGGGGGTGGCCGTGGGGTGGGCGCTCGAGGTCGAGAACCCGGGCATGCCGGCGAAGACCGTCCTGTCCTACAAGCCGGAAAAGCGGCCTACCGGCGTACGGACCACGATCGACTATGCGACGCAGGCCGCGGCGGCGCGGGCGCTCGACGGCGTGCAGCGGGGCGCCCTCGTGGCCGTACGGCCGTCCACGGGGGAGATCCTCGCGGTGGCCGACCGGCTGGGCGGCCGGGCGGCGTTCGAGCGCAAGTACCCCCCTGGTTCGACGTTCAAGACGATCACGGCGGCGGCGCTGCTCAACAACGGGCTGTCTCCCGACAGCACGGTGGACTGCCCGGGGGTCTACCAGATCCCCTTCAACCGGCCGATCCACAACTACAAGGACGAGAACCACGGGACGGTCACCCTGCGGCAGGCGTTCGCGCTGTCGTGCAACACCACGTTCGCCCGGCTGACGATCGAGCGGTTGAACGGTGACGCGCTGGTCGACCAGGCCAGGGCGTTCGGCTTCGGGGTGCCGGGGGAGAACCCCGGCACGAGCACGTGCGGCAGCCTGGGGCGGCCGGATAATCCCGACGCGCTCGCCGAGGACTCCTTCGGACAGGGCACGGTCGAGGCGACTCCGCTGTGCATGGCGCTGGTCGCTGCCGCCGTGGAGAGCGGGGAGTGGCGGCAGGCCCGCCCGCTGGCGGACGAGGCGCCGCAGGGGGAACTGCTGCAGAGCGTGTCCCTGCCGTCCAACGTGGCCGAGGGGCTGCGTTCAATGATGAGCGCGGTCACGGTCGACGGGACCGCGGCCGGTTCCGAGCTGCCCCCGGGGGTCGCGGGCAAGACCGGCACCGCCGAGGACGGGCAGGGCGGGCAGGACCACGCCTGGTTCATCGGCTATCGGGGCGACCTCGCCTTCGCCGTGTTCGTCGAGCACGGCGGCACCGGCCGTGGCGCCGCCGTCCCGATCGCCGCCCGCTTCCTGAAGGCCCTTTGAATCACACGTGAATCACACGCCGGGCCAGGCGAACCGGTGGGTGTGGATGCCGAAGTAGGTGAACGCCTCGGCCCTGGTGACGCCCGGCACCCGCTTGATGTGATCGTTGAGCACGGTGAGCAGCTCGGCCGGCTCCCGGCACACCACCTCGGCGAACAGGTCGAACGAGCCCGCCGTGAGCACCACGTAGATCACGCCGGACAGCTCGCTGATCCGGTCGGCGACCTCGTGCACGTCGCTGTCGACGCGGACGCCGATCAGCGCCATGACCGGCAGGCCCAGCGCCATCGGGTCGGTGACGCCGACGATCTGCACGACCCCCTCGTCGCGGAGCCGCTGCACCCGTTGCCGTACGGCGGGCGCCGACAGGCCGGTGGCCTCGGCGAGCGCGGTGTAGGAGGCCCGGCCGTCCCGCTGCAGCTCGCGCAGCAGGATCCGGTCGGTCTCGTCGAGCGTCATGCGACCAGCTCCGCGACGGCCGAGGCGAACACCTCGTGGTGCAGGTCCACGTCGGCCTCGGTGGTGGCGGGGGACATCAGCGCCATGTTGTGGAACGGTGTGAGCAGCACGCCCCGGTTGGCCAGGTAGACGTGCAGGTAGTCGTCCAGGTCGGGGTCGCCGGCCGCGTTCGACTCGCCGCCGTTGCGGGGGGCGGGGCTGGTGAAGCGATACTCGGCGCGTGCCCCGAGCCGGGTGACCGACCACGGCAGGCCGTGCGCGTCGATCACTTCCTGGACGCCCTTGGTGAAACGGGTCGCCAGCTCGGTCATGGCGGCGAACGCGTCGTCGGTGAGCACGTGCTCCAGCGTGGCGCGCATCGCCGCGACCGACAGGGCGTTGCCGGCCAGCGTGCCGCCGACGCCGCCCATGTCGACCAGGTCGAGCCCGTCCATCGCCTCGACGCGCGCGGCGACCTCGGCGGACAGGCCGTAGCCGCCGCTCGGGATGCCGCCGCCGATCGCCTTGCCGATCGTGACGATGTCGGGGTGCAGGTCCCACGCCTTCGTGCAGCCGCCCGGGCCCGCAGAGAAGGTGTGCGTCTCGTCGTTGATCAGCAGGCTGCCGTGCCGCCTGGTCAGCTCGCGCACGCCCTCCAGGTAGCCCGGCTCGGGCAGCACGATGCCGATGTTGGTGAGGGCGGGCTCCATGAGGACCGCCGCGACGTCGCCGTACGCCAGTTCGCGCTCCAGCGCGGGCAGGTCGTTGAACTCCACGACGCGCGAGGTGACGGTGGGATCGACCGGAGCTCCGACGTTGCCCTCGCGGGACACCTGCCGGCCGTCCGGGCCGACCACGAGCAGCACCTCGTCGACGCTGCCGTGGTAGCAGTAGCTGTTCACGAGGATCCTGGTCCTGCCGGTGATCGCCCTGGCCAGCCGGATCGCCCACCGGTTGGCGTCCGTGGCCGTGAGCGAGAAGCTCCAGTAGGGCACCCCGAACCGGCGGCCCAGCTCGGCGCCGACCCAGGCGGCGTCCTCGGTCGGCATCATCACGGTCGCGCCGCCCCGGCGGCCGAACCGGTCGGCGACGGCCTCCACGGTCGCCTGAGGGGAGTGCCCGGCCATCGCGCCGGTGTCGCCGAGGCAGAGATCGACGTACTCGTGGCCGTCCAGATCGGTGACGCGGGCGCCGCGGGCCTCGGCCAGATAGAGCGGGAAGCCGGCGGCGGTCTTGTTCATCCACGTCATCGGCACGCCGCCGAACAGGTGGCCGCGTGCCTGCTCGTACGCGGCGGCCGAGCGCGGGTTGCGCTCCCGGAACGCGTCGCGCTCGCGGTCGAGCAGCCGGGCCAGCCGAGTGCGGTCGATCATCATCCCTGCCTCAGAAAAGATCGCATAATCCCGGGTTAGCCGCGGAATCTGAAGCAAAGGTACACAATCGCGATTGAATCGTCAGCAGGTGGCCTGTGTCGGAGTCCCGGGCGGGGATCTACCCTCGCGGTCTGAAAAATGTCCTCTTAAGGTGCTATCTAAGCGGAAACCCTTCACATAGAAGGCCAGATATGAGGGAATCATCTCGTATCCCAGCGTGACGCGGAGGCGAAATGAACCCCACCACTGTGCACGACGCCCTCGCACGGCACCTGCTCGTGGACGGTTACCGCCTCGTGCTCGACCTGGACAGGAGCGCCGGCTCCTGGCTGGTCGACGCCCGGGACGGCCGGAGATACCTCGACTTCTACACGTTCTTCGCGTCGTCGCCGCTCGGGGTGAACCCGTTCGCCGACGACCCGGAGTTCGTGGCACTGCTCGGCCGGGTGGCCGCCAACAAGCCGGCCAACTCCGACATGTACACCGTCCACCTCGCCGAGTTCGTGGAGACGTTCCGGCGGGTGCTCGGCGACCCCGAGCTGCCGCACCTGTTCTTCGTCGAGGGCGGGTCGGCGGCCGTGGAGAACGCGATCAAGTGCGCCTTCGACTGGAAGAGCCGCTGGAATGAGGCCCACGGCCGTCATCCCGGCCTCGGCACGCGCGTCCTCCACCTCACACGGGCGTTCCACGGCCGCGGCGGCTACACGCTCTCGCTGACCAACACCGACCCGGTCAAGACCGACAGGTTCCCCCGGTTCTGCTGGCCGCGGGTCGACGTCCCCGCGATCCACTTCGGGGACGTCGAACAGGCGGAGGAACGGGCGCTCGCGCAGGCCAGGGAGGCGTTCGAGCGGTTCCGCCACGACATCGCCTGCTTCATCGCCGAGCCGATCCAGGGCGAGGGCGGCGACAACCACATGCGCCCCGAGTTCCTCCAGGCGATGCAGGCGCTCTGTCACGAGTACGAGGCCCTGTTCGTCGTGGACGAGGTGCAGACCGGCGTCGGCCTGACCGGCACCCCCTGGGCGTACCAGCAGCTCGGCCTGGCCCCCGACATCGTGGCCTTCGCGAAGAAGGTGCAGGTCGGCGGGATCATGGCGGGCCGCAGGGTGGATCTCGTGCCCGACAACGTGTTCAACGTCAGCGGCAGGATCAACTCCACCTGGGGTGGCGGCCTGGTCGACATGGTGCGCTCCCGCCGGATGCTGGAGATCATCGAGCGGGACGGCCTGATCCCGAGGGCGGCCATCCTGGGCGAGAAGCTGCTGGGCGCCCTCCAGAGCCTGGAGGCCGAGGGCCTGGTCGCCAACGCGCGCGGACGCGGGCTGATGTGCGCCTTCGACGTTCCCGACCCCGCCGGCCTGGTCACCCGGCTCCGGGAGGAGCGCGCGATCCTGGTCCTGCGCTGCGGCGAGCGGTCCGTACGGCTACGCCCGGCCCTGTCCGTCCAGCCGGACGAGCTTGAGTATGGCCTGGCCGGGCTGCGCGCCGTCCTCACCGGGGACCTGGCCAGTGGTTGACGGCACAGTGGTTGACGGCACAGTGGTTGACGGCACAGTGGTTGACGGCACAGGGGTTGACGGTGCCGGCGGCGCGGGCTCGCCGCGCCACCGGCAGATTGCCGTCATCCGTGAATCCACGCCCAGCTTCGCGTAGATGCGGTTGACGTGGTTCTTCACGGTCTTCTCACTCAGGAACAGCAGCCGCGCTATCTCGCCGTTGGAGTGACCGGTCGCGATCAGCTCCATGACCTCGGCTTCTCGCTTGCTCAGCCCGTCGATTCTCATCCGGCCTCCGTAGAAGACGATCAGAGATCGCCGAGGCCCCCGCACGGCGGTTGTGAGGCAGCATAACCCGCCTCGTCCACCTTTGGGGAAAGGTGCACTGACTTGCCCGGGTCAATGCCTCTCGTGGACCGTGACGGTTTCGAGATGCGGATCAGCGGCGATCTCGGCCGCGGTGAAGCGCTCGGTCACCCACCCGCCGCGCGAGAACAGCGCTGTCTGGTCGGTGTGGTGGGGCGACGCGGGGTCGGCGGACAGGGAGTAGGTGAGGACGGTACGTGTGCGCGGGCCGGCAGGGGTGAGCTCGACGGCCATCATGAAGCTGGATCCGGTGTTCACCTCCGGGTAGCGTCCGTCGGTGCCCAGCGGCCCGCCCGTGCGCACCCGGTCGAAGCAGCCCTCCCCTTCGGTGCAACCGGGAATCGGGATCGAGGCGTAGCTCTGCGCCTGCCCGGGGGTGAGCGTCAGCGGGATCCCGTTGGACCGGAAGAACCCCACGGCGTCGGCGAGGGCCTGCCGTACGGCCGGATCGTCCTTGAGCCCGCGCGGGGTGGTCAGCGGCCGCGCGGGGTCGAACGACACCCGCCACGGGCTGTAGGGAGGATCTCCGGCCTTGACGGGCCGGCCGAGCCGCATGAAGAACTCGCGCCAGAGGATCGCGCCCTCGCCGTCCAGGGTGGCCCGCCCGTCCCACTTCTCCAGCGTCCGGCAGCCCTCGTGGCTCAGCTCGGGATGGGCGCGGCACATCTTCAGCAGGTCGTCGCGCATCAGCTCGAAGGTGAGGTTGCGCTTGCCGTGCACCGTGGCCTGCAACGTCTCCAGCGTGAAGCCGGGCGCGCCGAGCCCGTCGGCCCCGGACAGCCGCTGGGCGATCATGTCGAGGCTGACCCGGGGGCGCGGCTGCACATCGGTGCCGGTCTTGCCGTACGCCTTGGGATAGCCCGTGAGCGGCTTCGCGGGGTTGGTCATCCAGTAGGTGTTGTTGGAGTTGGCGACGTAGTCGGCGCGGATCAGCGTCGGCTGCTTGCCGGGCCCGAAGATGCCCGGCACGACGGCGTCGCTGTCCCTGCCCCACAGGCACGCGGAGGTCGACCCGTCCAGGACGTACGCGTCGAGGCCGGGAACGGGCGAGGGCTTGGCGCAGCGCTCGGCCTGGGCGTCGGTGACGTGGGGGACGACCGAGGTGTCGGCGAAGTAGGCGGTGCCGCTCACGTCGGTGGCGAGGGTGTGGACGAACGGCATCCCCTGGTAGGTCCGCTGGGCCGCGCGCAGCTCGTCGAGGCTGCCCGCCCTGGCCATCGCCAGCCACTCGTCGGCCGCCCGCAGGTTGGCGGCGTTCGCGTCGGCCAGCGCGTACGCGGCCTCGTCGCTCTGCCCGACGGCGAGCACCGGGCCATAGCGGGAGGTGAGGAGGGTGTGGCGGGAGACGGTGCCGTCCGGCAGCGTGACCTCCACCTCCTGCTCGCCCATCGGCTCTACCCGGCCGTCGACGGTGTAGCCGTGGCCGCCCGCGAGCGCCAGCCGATAGACGGTGAAGTGCTGCGCGTGGGTGACGGTGTGGGTCCAGGCGACCTTGGCGTTGTGGCCGATCTGGACGACCGGAGTGCCGTAGAGGCTGCCGCCCGCGACGTCGAGGACGCCGGGGATCGTGAGCTGGATCTGGTAGAAGCGGCGGATTCCCTGCCAGGGGAAGTGCGGGTCGGCCAGCACCATGCCGCCGCCACCCCGGGTGGCCTCACGGCCGAGCGCCCAGGCGTTGCTGCCCGCCGCGGGCATGGGCCGTGGTTTCTCGGGTCCGGCCATGCCGGTGATGGCCTCCTTCAGGCTGGAGCTGGAGGACATCCGGCTGAGGTCGAGCAGGTTGGCCCACATGTCGGTGGCGGTGATCGGGCCGACCCACGCCTTGCCCCGGCACCGGGGATCGGGCAGGTTCGCCACCCCGGTGTCCTCCAGGTAGCGGTTGTATCCGGCGACGTAGCCGTCCACCAGACGGCGCAGCTCGGCGCTCGGGCCGACCGGCGCGGGCCGGGCCAGCAGCCGCCGTACGACGCCGGAGCCGGCGACGCTCTTGTAGTAGACGTCGCTGGCGAGGTTGGCGACCGGCTTGGCCGGGTCGTCCGACTCGGCCTCCGGACCGAAGTAGCGGGAGCGTTCGCCGCGCAGCGTCACCACCCAGGAGGCCAGCGTGCACAGGTTGTCCTGGGCGAAGGCGTAGCCGTACCCGAATCCGAGGCCGCCGTAGTCCTTGGCGGTGATGTGCGGGATGCCATATTCGGTGCGCCGGATCGTGGCGGAGTAACCCCCGCCGGCCGCCTCCGCAGGAGCCGCGGGAACGGCTGGGGCGAGTAACGCGAGCGCGATCGCCGCAGCAGGCATGAGCTTCATGAAACCCCTATTCGAAACGCGCGTTGTCGGGCGTGGTCATGCGCCGCAGCAGCGGCAGCGTGGTGAGGATCACCAGCAGGGACGCGGCCAGGCCGCCGCCGAGCGAGGCGAAGTAGACGGGACCCGGCAGCGCGAGCGACGTGCCCTTCATCGCGAGGGCGTCGATGAGCGGCTCGGCCACGCCGAAGCCGGCGCCGGCGGCGAGCGCGGCGGCCAGCACGAGCGGCAGCGCCGACTCCAGCAGCACCACCGCGGCCAGGGTGCGCGTGGGCGTGCCCGCCAGCCGCAGCAGGGTGAACGGCTGCCTGCGCTCCACCAGCCCGCCGCCGGCCGCGACCACGAGGCCGCAGGCGCCGGCGACCAGGGTGAGCCCGACCATGGCCAGCGCGATGTTCTCCGCCCGGGTGTACAGGTCGGCCCTGACCTCGGCGACCTCGGCGAAGGTCATCGGCGCTTCGACGCTGTAAGCGGCCAGCAGGGTGCGCAGCCGCTCCAGCGTCCCCGTGTCGCGTGTGGTGATCATGACGGCCGCCAGGTCGAGCCCGTCGGCGGACGCGGCCGGGCTGTCGGGGCCCGCCAGCGGCAGGAGCCTGTCGATGGTGAGGGGGTTGTCGGCGCCGACGATGCGGGCGAAGTTGCCCGCCACGGCGCTGGTGCCCCTGCCGTCGATGTTCACAGGGCAGCGGCCCAGCACGGGGAAGAGGGCCAGGCCGGCGCATTCGACGACGTACGGCCTGGGCGGCGCGCCGGGCTGCGGGGGGACCTTCTCCGCGTCCACCCGGCCGTAGATCGGCAGCACCTCCACGCCCGGCTGGGCGCGCAGCCGGGCGAGCAGCTCCGTCCCCGCCTGCGGCGACAGGCCGGAGACGCCCGGCCGCTCGAACCTGGCGCCCAGGACGTCGTTGAGCGTGCCCCCCGCCACCTTCTGCTGCCCGGCGACCACCGCCGGCACGAGGGCCGCGATCGTCGTCCCGAGGAACACCGCCAGCACCAGCCCGCTCACCGACCTGAAGGCGGTCTTCGGATCGGCGGCCAGGCGCCGTGTGGCCAGCAGCGTCGCTCCGCCCCGGGTCAGCCGGGCGGCCAGGCGCGCGGCGACCATGGTCAGCCAGGGCCCGGCCAGCATCAGCCCGACCATGATCAGCGCGAGCGCGACGACGGCGAGCAGCTCGTCGGGCTTGCCGTTCCGATAGACCGGGCCCATGAACATCCCCAGCCCCGCCAGCAGCGGGATCACCCGCCACGCCCGGGGCGGGGACGTGGTGGTCTTCCGCGCCACGCCGAGCGGCGAGATCCGCACCCGGCGCAGCGACCACAGGGCGGCGCCGGCCGCCACCACCGGCACGCCGCCGAGCACGGCCGCGTACTGCCAGGCGTGCGGGGCGACCAGGTCGGGGAAGAACCGCGCGCCGGTGACCCGCACCCCGGCCACGGCCGGCCGTACGAGCTGGAAGATCGCGAGGCCCGTCAGCGCGCCGGCGAGGGCGCCCAGCGCCGCGTCCACCGTGGCGAGCACGTTGATCTGCCGCGTGGTGGCGCCGACCAGGCGGATCGCGGCGAAGCGGCTCTCGCGGCGGGCCGCGGCCAGCCGGGTGGCGGTGCCCACGAGCACCAGCAGCGGGACGATCAGCCCGACGCCGGCGACGCCGAAGGCGAACCGGTAGACGTCCGCGTCGGCGTCGACCGCGGGCACCGTTGACCCCGTGGACGCCGTGGAGACCGCGGAGGCCGCGTCGACCTGCCGGGTGCCGGGCAGGGCGGCGACCTCGTCCGGCGTCCGTCCCACCACGACGACCAGCTCGTCGGGCCCGGACAGCGCCGCGTCGCCGATCAGCCCGGCGCGCGTGCCGGGGAAGCGGGCGGCCAGCTCCTCGCGCGGCGCGGAGTCCAGCAGCCCGGCCAGCGCGGGCGAGGCGTAATACTGCCCGGGGCCGGGCATGCGGGACAGGCCGGGGACGACCGGCGCCCGCGTTCCGAGCGCGGCGGCGTCGAGCCTCCTGATCGTCCGGCCCGCGTAGAAGTCCTCACGGTAGCTCCACAGCGCGCCGTCGGCCGTCGCGTCGAGGGCCCAGCCGCTGGGCGCCGAGCCGGTGGTGCACTCCCAGCAGGGACGGCTGTTGGTGGCCTGGAACGCGTTGAACAGCGACAGCGTGGACAGCAGCACCGCGACGCCGGCCGCCACCCCGACGACGATCAGCGCCAGCCGGGTCACCGCCTCCCTGCCGCTGCTCAGCGACAGCCGCAGGCCCAGCCGGATCATCGGACCGCCCCGGTCGTGTACGGGTCGCTGACCCGGCCGTCGCGCACCACGACCTCCCGGTCGGCGCAGGCGGCCACCCGGGCGTCGTGGGTCACCAGGATCACGGTGGCGCCCTCCTCGCGGGCCAGGCCCACCAGCAGGTCCATCACGTGTTCGCCGGTGAGCGTGTCCAGCGCGCCGGTCGGCTCGTCGGCGAACACGACCCGCGGCCGCGTCACCAGCGCTCTGGCGATCGCCACGCGCTGTGCCTGCCCGCCGGACAGCTCCCCGGTGCGCCGGCCGCCCAGGTCGGCCAGCTCCAGCCGTTCCAGCCATTCGGCCGCACGCCGCTCGGCGTCCTTCCTCCGCGTACGGCCCAGCAGCAGTGGCAGCATCACGTTGTCGGCCGCGGTCAGCTCCGGAACGAGCTGGCCGAACTGGAAGACGAAGCCGAAGGCGGTGCGCCGCAGCTCGCTGCGCCGGCCGTCGTCGAGAGTGTCGAGGCGGCGTCCGTCGAACCACACCTCGCCGCTGTCCGGCGTGAAGATGCCGGCCAGGCAGTGCAGCAGCGTCGACTTGCCCGACCCGCTGGGACCCATGATCGCCACGACCTCGCCGGCGGCCACCGACAGGTTCGCCTCGCGCAGCGCGACCGTGCTGCCGTAGGAGCGGCCGACCTCCCGTGCCTCGATGATCATGACGTACGCACCATCTCGGCCAGCGCCCCCAGCCGGGCCTGGGTGACGTCGATCCACCGCAGGTCCGCCTCCAGGTGGAACATGGCGTGGTCGGCCAGCAGGGCGTCGGTCAGGGGGCCGCCGCGCTTGACCTCCGTGAGCTCCCGCATGCGCCGCATGTGCGTGGCCCGCTGCGCGTCCAGATAGCCGGCCGCGTCACGGCCCAGCATCAGCGCCAGCACGACCTTGGTGAACAGCACCGTCTGCAGGTATGGCTCGGCCGCGACCGGCTCGGCCAGCCACGTGGCGACCTCCTGCCTGCCCAGGGGGGTGATCGCGTAGCGCTTGCGGTCCGGCCCGCCGCCCGGCTCACTCTGCCCGGTGACCTTGCCGTCCCTGGCGAGGCGGCCGAGCGTGGAGTACACCTGCCCGAAGGGCAGCGGCTTGCCCCGGCCGAAGAAGGTGTCGTAGTCGCGTTTCAGGTCGTATCCGTGGCTCGGCTCCCGCTCCAGCAGGCCGAGCAACGCGAGGGGTACGGTCATGCCCGCAGACTATATCCCGAGTGTATACACGCGGCGGATAGTCGCCCATGAAAAAAGACCGGCAAAAAACGAACGGCCGGTCCGTGAGGACCGGCCGTTCGCCACTGGGGTGAGTGATGGGACTTGAACCCACGACATCCAGGACCACAACCTGGCGCTCTGCCAGCTGAGCTACACCCACCATGTCCGCCGTTCGAGGCGTACGAAGAAAGTGTAGCGGCATTTGGGAGTCGTTCGCGCCCCAATATCGCCGCCTGCGGAGGTCAGGGCCCGGAGACGGCCTCCGCGACCTCACGGGCCGTGGCGGAGTCAGGACCGGGCTGGGGCACGAAGACCGCGGCCCGGTAGTAACGCAGCTCGCGGATGCTCTCGGTGATGTCGGCCAGCGCGCGGTGCCCGCCCTGCTTCTCCGGAGAGGCGAAGTAGACCCGGGGATACCAGCGGCGGGCCAGCTCCTTGATCGACGAGACGTCGACCATCCGGTAGTGCAGGAACGTGTCCACCTGCGGCATGTCCCGTGCGATGAAGGCGCGGTCGGTCGCGATGGAGTTGCCGCACAGCGGCGCCTTCTTGGGCTCGGCCACGTGGGAGCGGATGTAGTCGAGCACGACGGCCTCGGCCTCCGCCAGGGTCACCCCCGTCGAGAGCGCCTGGAGCAGCCCCGAGGCCGTGTGCATCTCCCGCACGACCTCGGACATCTGCTCCAGCGTCTCGGCGGGGGGCTTGATGACGACGTCCACGCCCTCATCCAACTGGTTCAGCTCGCTGTCGGTGACGACACAGGCCACCTCGATCAGCGCGTCACGGCCGAGGTCGAGCCCGGTCATCTCACAGTCGATCCAGACCAGCGGGTCAGTCATGGCTCAAGAGTAATGCTGAAGGGTAAATGGGGACGTCACTGAGACTGAAGCGAGTCCTCCACACGCTTGAGGATCGACTGGTCCAGGTTGTCCGGCACCGAGACGTACAGCATCGCGGGACGGGCGTTCCGACCACGGTCCACCAGGATGATCGCGCCCTTCTCCTTCTTCCACTTCAGGCCGCTGGCCTCGGAGACCTTGGTGAAGTCCATCTCGAACTCGAAGATCCAGCCCTGCTTGCCGCTCACGGTCGTCGCCTCGTTGCGCAGGATCTTGCGCTCGTGCGGGATGCCGTAGAAGTCGTTCTCGTAGGTGAGCAGCAGCGACTGGGACAGCTGCCCCAAACTCTGCGGGCCGCTGTAGGGGAAGATCTGGGGCACCTCGGCGGTGTAGACGCTGGCGACCCAGTCGCTGCCCCTGCCGTCGTAGTTCGCCTGGGACGTCGCCGTGCAGCCGCTCGTCCACAGCGGCCTCCGCTGGTCGGCCGGGTCGTTGATGCCCTTCGACTCCGGCACCTCCCACTTGTCGCCCGGGTACGCGTACGACAGGCCGGTCACCGGGTCGGTGATGCGGTCGCCGGACGGCTGGGGGAGCTGGGGCAGCGGCGGCAGGGACTGCTGCGGCTCCTGCTCGGGCGGCACGGTCTGGTCGAGCTGCGGGGCCGTCGCGTTGACGTCCGGCCGGGCGCCGGCCGTGTAGGCGCGATCGCGCAGGACGATGACCGCGCCGCCGATGACCAGCGCGAGCACCACCACGGCGGCGATGCCGCCCACGACCCACGGCCAGACCGGCGCCGTACGCCGGGGCGCGCCGAACTCGGGCACCGGAAGCTGCGCCGTCCGGTTCATCGGCCCCCACTGGGGCTGCGTCTGGTGTGGCGCCTGCTGCGGGGCTTGGGAGGCTTGCGGGGCTTGCGGGGCTCCGGCCTCCTGCCCGGGAGCGTGGGTGGCGTCGGTCCACTGAGTGCCGTCCCACCATCGCAGGAGTGAGGAGCCGTACGGGTCCGGATACCAGCCGGCGGGGGTCGTCGTCATGCGCGCCAGACTAATGAAATCAGCATTTGTAGGTGAAACTTGCCTTGTCCTGGATCGGTTTTCCGGACGCCGTGGGGGACAGGATGCGGAGCGTGGCCGTGCCCTTGAACGTTCCCGACCCCTTCACGTTCCAGTGCAGGGGGAGATCCACCGACGTGTTCCCCGAGGAGACCGGCTGCTCCCCCTCTACCGGCTTGCGGCCGTCGCTGCGGAGCCAGCGGTAGCGGATGGTGCCGGCCTCGCCGTTGGTCGTGACGATGCCGACGAAGTCGGCGGTGCCGCCGCAGCGCACCGTCTTCGAGGGCGCCTTGACGTCGACGTCGCTCACCGCGAGCGACGCGGCGGGCGCCTGGCGCAGCCAGAGGATCGCCGCCGCGATCAGGATCGCCAGCAGCAGCGTCCCCGCCCACGCCGTCGAGCGCCTGCGGCGCCGCCGGGGAGCCGGACGGCCGGCGTGGGTGGCCGTGACGGCGGCGGAGGTCTGCCCGGACCGCCAGATCTGCGCGGCCGTGGTCTCGGTCGGGACCCCGGGCCCGAACCGCATCATCACGTCGCCGGGGCCCTCGGTGGCGTCCGGCAGGTCGAGCAGGGTCACCGCCTCGCCACCGGAAGAACCGGCCGCCGCGACCGCGGGGTATCCCGGGTGTTCAGGAGACGCAGGATATTCGGGGGACCCACGGTATTCGGGGGACACAGGGGACGCGGGCGCCGACAGGTTCTGAGCCGCGTGAGCGAGGCCTTCCCGGCCCACGCCGGGGAACGCGCCGCGCTCGCCGAGCAGGGTTTCTCGCGCGGCGGCCAGCCCGTGGGCCACGGCGGTGGCGGACGCGCGCCGCAGCGCCGCGGCGGCGTGTCCCTGACCGCAGTCGGCGGCAAGCGCGCCGGCGAGCGCGGCCCAGGCCGCCACGTCCTGCTCCGCGGACGCGTGCTCGCCCCGCAGCGCCCGCAGCAGGCCGCGCTCGGCCAGCAGCGCCGAGCCGTCCTCCCCGATCACGATGGTCCCGGCGTGCAGCGCGCCGTGCGCCGCCCCGGCGGCGTGTACGGCGAGCAGGGCCTGCGCGGTCTCCACGAGCACGGTCGCAGCGCCGCCCAGGTCGAGGCGGCCGGCGGCCATCAGGTCGGCGACGGACGGCGTCGCCCGTGTGGTGATCAGCCAGACCTCGTCACGCGCGGCGACCAGGTCGATCACGGGAAGCAGCCCGATCGGCCCATCCGACTGGAGACGCAGATCGGCGCCGACCGCCGCGACAAGTCGTTCGCGTGCCCCGGCCGTGGCGACGGCCGGGGGATCGAATCGCAGCGCGCCGGACGGCCGTCCGTCGGCGGACACCGCGTCCGCCCAGGTGCCGACCTCGCTGCGCCGGGTCCGGCCGGTGAGCCGGTGCCCCGCGACCGTCGCGCCTTCTCGCATCTACCGCCGCCTTCGGTGCCGTCCGCGCATGCGTCCCATGGCCAGTGTGGCGGGAACGAGCCCGGTCGTCACCAGGGCGGCGGCGAGCCCGACCGTCGGAGTCTCCGAAGGAGGAGCGGGCGAGAGCGTCAGCACGGGCGGCGGGTCGCTGGGGGTGCTGGGCTGCGTCGTCGGCTGGCTGGGCTGGGTCGTGGGCCGGGTGGGCCGTGTCGTGGGCTGGGTGGGCTGCGTCGTCGGCCGTGTCGTGGGCGGCCGGGTGGTCTGGGTGGCGCTGGGCCGCGGGTTCGCCGGCGTGTTGCCGCCCGGGTCCACCGTGACAGAGTCGTCCGAGGGCGCGGGCGTGGGCGACGGCCTCGGCTTCGGGGTGCGCCTGAGGGTCGGCGTGGGCCTCGGCCTCGGGGTCTTCGAGAGGCTGGGCCTGGGGGTCGCCCGATTGGTCGTGCTCGGCCGCACGGTCGGACTCGTCGGCAGGGTGTCCGGCCCGGGGCTGGTGACCGCGGGGGTGGGGGTGTCGTTCCCGGGCTCCTGGGTCGGCTCGCCGCCGGACTCGTCGCCCGAGTCGTCACCGGAGCCGACGCTGGACTCGTCCTCCACCTCGATCGACGAGGGATCGATCGCGGGCGGGCTCGACGTCTCGATCGACGTCCCGGCCTGCAGGGTGGCGTCGCCGCTCATGGTCTGGACCAGCGCCACCGTTCCGGCCGCGATCACGACCATGCCGGCCAGGGTCAGGCCGATCTTCATGCGGGTCCGGCTCAGCAGGCCGCCGAGGCTCGTCTCGGCCAGCGCGGTGCCGGCCTCGGGGGCGTTCTCCTTCAGCGGGAAGAACGGCACGAGCAGCCCGGCGAGCGCCGCGAGCCGGCGCCGTCCGCGATCCTCCCAGGCCGGGCCGTACACGTCGGTGGCGACCATTTCGAGCTCATGCAGGAACTCCTCGGCCGACGCGAACCGGTCCTCCGGCCGCTTGGCCATGCCGCGCTGCACGAGGTCGCGCAGCGGGGGCGGCACCTCGTCGACCGGAGGAGGGGTCGCCTGGTGCTGGCGGGCCAGCGCGGCCATGTTCTGCGCCCGGAACGGCCGTCCGCCGGTGAGGCACTCGAAGAAGACGACCGTGGCGGCGTAGACGTCGCTCGCCGGCCCGGCCTTGCCTCCCTGCCACTGCTCCGGGGCCATGTACGGCGGCGTCCCGGCCGCCCTGACCCCCTCGCCGGCCTGCGCCGCGATGCCGAAGTCGACGAGCTTGCTGGTGCCGTCGGCCTCGATCATGACGTTCTCGGGCTTGTAGTCGCGGTGGACCACGCCGATGGAGTGCGCCGCGGCCAGGCCGAGCAGCGAGCCCTTGAGCACGGTGAGCGCGGCCTCGGGACCGGTCGGGCCCTCCGAGCGGATCATCGCGCGCAGCGAGACGCCGTCGATCAGCTCCATGACGATGGCGGCGCCGCGCGCGGTCTCGACGTACTCGTAGAAACGCGCCGCGTGGGGGCTCGGGTCCATGGCGGCGAGCAGCCGGGCCTCGTGCCGGAACCGGGCGACGAAGTGGAGGTCCCCCATCATCTCGTCGGACAGGTACTTGATCGCCACAGGGATGTCGTCGGCGTCGTGCCGCGCGAGCATCACCCGCCCGGCGCCCCCGGTCCCGAGTTCACGAATCTCCGTATAGCCGGGGACGCGCCAGGCGCCCGTCTGGCCGTGCATAACGGTCTGTCTCCTCATCGCCTGGGGCCCCCGCCGAATGACGAGACCGTAGCTTAGTGACGCACCGGATAATGCGCTGAGAAGTCACGATTTAGTCAGACTGGGTTGTCAGTAATCGTCTGGCCGTGTCCGGTCCTATTTGATGCACGAATCCGTTTGCCGGGTGACCGTGGAGGCGCCGCCCGCCGCGGCCGGCGAGGTGGACGCGGTCACGCCGTAGGAGTCACAGGGCCAGCGGGAGTAGGTGTACGTGGCCGTGACGGTGTAGGCGGTCTTGCCCGACAGGCTGAGGGTCCGGGTGGACACCGTGGAGCCGCCGGTCGCCCAGGCGAGGTTCAACCGCACCGCGGAGGTGTTGCCCGCGGTGACGGCGATGGTGGCCGTGGCCGTCGTCCCGCTGATGGTCAGGCTCTGCACGCGCACCTGGCTCACGGAGGCGGGGCAGGTCACCGTGGCCGAACTCGCCGCCGTGCCGCCCGGAGCCGCGGGGTCGGTCGAGGCCTCGAACGTGACCTTCTCGCCGCAGGGGCGGCGGGAGAAGGCGTGTGACAGCGTGCGCGTGTAGGTCTTCGCTCCGGACAGGCGAACCGTCTTCGTGCCGCCGCCCGAGGAGGGCGCGGAGAACCGTCCGGTGAGGTCCACCGGGCCGGTGCCGTCGGTGGTCACCGTGACGGTGGCCGTCACGGCTCCGGTCGAGGACACGGCCGGTGTGCCGACCTTCACCGAGGTCACGGAGGTCGGGCACGGCGGCGCCTTGGCCGTGGCGGTCCGGGTGCCGCCGGGCCCGGCCGGGCTGGTGGTCACGCTCATGCCCCAGGTGCCCGAGCAGACGCGGCCGAGGCCGCCGGAGACGGTGCGCGTGTAGGTCGTCGCGCCGCTGAGGGTGAGCGTGCGGGTGGCGGTCACCGTGCCGTTCGCGGTGAAGCGCACGGTCAGGGTCACCTTGCCCGGCCCGCTCGTCCTGATGGTGACCGTGCCGGTGCCGGTCGCGCCGTCCGCACCGCTTCCGGCACGGTACGACAGCCTGCCGACATCCAGCTCGGCGACCTTCGTGAGCGAGGCCGAGGGCGACGGCTTCGCCGAAGGGGACACAGAGGGCGATGGCGAGGGCTTCGCCGAGGGCGACGGCGTGACCACGGGCGACGGTTTGGGCGACGGCATGGGAGACGGCATGCGGGACGGCATGCGGGACGGCATGCGGGACGGCTTGGATGATGGCATGGGAGATTCCGCGTAGGTCTCCTCGGGTGTCGCCTCGGGCGTCTCGTCCGGCGTCTCGTCCGGCGTCTCGCTCGGGGTCTCCTCGGGGACGACCGGCGACGCGGACGCCGTGACGGGCACGGTCGTGTTCTCCGCACCAGTGTTTCCCGCGCCCGTGTTTCCCGCGCCCGTGTTTCCCGTGCCCGCGGTCCCGGCGCCCGGCGACGTCGCGGCGGTGCGCGTCCCGGCCGAGCCGAGCGCGTACGCGCCGATGCCGCCGCCCGCGACCACCACCAGCACGGCCCCGGCGGTGAGCAGGACGCCCTTGCTGCGCAACGACCGCAGTGACCGCAGCGTCGTGGTGAACAGCGAGGAGCCGGTCTCCGAGGGGCGCGCCCGGTTCAGCGGGAAGGTCGCGGCGAGGGCGGCGGCGAGCGCGGCCAGCCTGCGCCGGCCCCGCTCCTCCCAGTCCGGGCCGTACGCCGCCACGGCGGCCCGCTCCAGCTCGTAGACGAACGCGGCCGCGCTCGCCGGCCGCAGCGCGGGGTCCTTCGCCATGCCGCGCGCGACCAGGCGCCGCAGCGGCTCGGGGATCTCCTCGACCGGCACGGGCGCCGTCTGGTGCATGTGCCGGAGGACGGAGTGCTCGGTCGCCCGGTAGGGCCGGTGCCCGGTCAGGCACTCGAAGAAGACCGCGGTCGCGGCGTACACGTCGGACGTCGGCGAGGCCGCCGCGCCCGTCCACTGCTCGGGGGCCATGTACGGCGGGGTGCCGGCCGGTGCGCCGGGGGCTCCTCCGGACCGCACGGCGATGCCGAAGTCGGCGAGCTTGCTCGCCCCGTCGGCGGTGACCAGCACGTTCTCGGGCTTGTAGTCGCGGTGGACGACGCCGGTCGCGTGCGCCGCGGCCAGGCCGAGCAGGGAGCCCTTGAGGACGGCGAGCGCGGCCTCGGCACCCGTGGGGCCCTGCCCGCGCAACAGTGCCCGCAGGGTGGGGCCGTCGACCAGTTCCATGACGATCGCGGCGCCCTGCCCGGTCTCCAGGTATTCGTAGAGCCGCACCACGTGCGGGTCGTTCAGCTCGACGAGCAGGCGGGCCTCCTGCCGGAAGCGGACGACGAATCCCTCGTCCCGGCGCAGGTCCTCCGACAGATACTTGATCGCCACCGGAGCGCCGGAGCGCTCGTGGACGGCGAGGACGACGCGGCCCCCGCCTCCGGCGCCCAGCTCACGTGTGACCGTGTAACCGGGCACATTCCAGTGCTCGGCGGAGCTCATGCGGCCTCCCTGGTCGATGAAAGGTCGGTCGCAGTTTCGGTGAAACCGCTTGCAATCCGCTTACAGCCGCGGCTGCCGGTTCCCGATGTGCGGGGGGACCGGGATGCCGGGCGTGAGGCGCGGGTCGGGCTCGGGAGTGCCCCACGCCACGGTGAGGGGCAGCACGCCCGCCCAGACGGGCAGGTCGTAGTCTTCCTCGTCGTCAATCGGCGGCCCCTGCCGGACCTTCACCGACGCCTCCTCCAGGGACAGGGCGACCACGGCCGTGGCGGCCGTCTCCTTGCGGTCGGGCAGGCGCACGGCGTCCCACTGCCCGGGGGCGAGCTGCTCGGTGATTGCCCGCAGGCCGTCGAGCCGTTCCTCCGGGTCGTCCACCATCCGGGCGAGGCCGTAGACCATGGCGGACCGGTAGTTCACGGAGTGGTGGAAGGCGGAACGCGCCAGCACGATCCCGTCGAGGTGGGTCACGGTCACGCAGACCGGGCCGCCGAGAGCGGCGCGCAGCGAGGTAGCGCCGGTGGAGCCGTGCAGATAGAGGGTGTCGCCGATCCGCCCATATCCGGTGGGGATCACCATGGGCGACCCGCCGGCCACCACGCCGAGATGACAGATGAGCCCGGCGTCGATGATCGCGTACAGGTCGGCGCGGTCGGTGCGGGCGCGGTCTTTCGCCCGCCGAAGCGTGGTGCGGGCGGTTGTAGAGAGCATGTCCGTTAAGTTAGGCCGAAGTGGACCGGTGAAGGACGTCCACTTGCGGGCCATATGGGGGGACCACTTGCGCGTGACCATAGATCTGCCGCTGGCCGTGGACCGCGAGTGCCCGGTGCCGCTCGCCGTCCAGGTGGCCGATCAGTTGCGGGAGGCCATGCGCACCGGCCGGCTCAGGGCGGGGGAGCGGCTGCCGTCCACGCGGGCCCTCGCCGCATTGCTGCGGGTCAGCAGGACCGTCGCCACCGACGCGTACCAGCAGTTGTACGCCGAGGGGTGGCTGGACGGGCGGCACGGCTCGGGCACCTATGTGGCCGACGAGGCGCTGCCGTACGAGCAGCCCACCGAGCAGCCCACCGAGCAGCCCACCGAGAGACCCGCCGAGAAGCCGGCCGAGGCGCGCGGGTCCGCCCGCCGAGAGCCGCCGCCCCCGGGGACGGTGGACCTGCGGGCGGGGCGGCCGTGGGTGTTCGGCTATGACACGGCGGCCTGGCGGCGGGCCTGGCGCTCGGCCGGCGACCTCGCGCTGAACGCGTTTCCCGACCCCTACGGCCACCCGGAGCTGCGCGAGCTGCTGGCCGACCACCTGCGCAGGGCGAGGGCCGTGCCGGTGGGCGCGGGCAACGTCATGGTCACCAGGGGCACCGGCAACGGCCTCGACCTGATCGCCGCCACGCTGCTCGGGCCGGGCACCAGGGCGGGCGTGGAGGAGCCCGGCTGGCGGGCCGCCCGGCGGATCTTCGCCTTGCGAGGCGCGGAGGTCGTGCCCTGCCCGGTGGACGAGCAGGGCGTGATCGTCGATGCGCTCCCCGACGACCTGCGGGTGCTCTACACGACGCCCGCGCACCAGTTCCCGGTCGGCGGCAGGCTGCCGATCCCGCGCAGGGAGAAGCTGCTCGCCTGGGCGCGCAGGACCGGCGCGATCGTCGTCGAGGACGACTACGACGCCGAGTTCCGCTACGACGTCGCGCCGCTGCCCGCGCTCTACGGGCTCGACCCCGGGCGGGTGGTGCTGCTCGGCACGCTGTCGAAGTCGCTCGGCCCCGACGTCGGGCTCGGCTGGCTGGTCGCCCCCGCCGGCCTGCTCGACGCCGTGGCCGAGCGCAGGACGCACCTCGCCGACCGCACGTCCGGGCCGGTCCAGCGGGCCGTGGCGACCCTGCTGGAACGCGGCGACCTCGACCGGCACCTGCGCAGGATGCGGCTGGAGTACGCCCGCCGGAGGGAGGCCATCGTCGAGGTGCTCGGGCCGTACGTGCGGGGCGACACGGCCGGGCTCCACGTCATGGTCACCCTGCCCGCCGACGTGGTCCCCGGCCTGGTGCGGCGGGCCGGGGAACGCGGCGTGCTCCTGGACACGGCCGAGCCCCACCACATCGGGCCGCCTCGGGTGCACGGCCTCGTGCTGGGCTACGGCTCGGCGTCCCGCGCCGACGTACGGCGCGGGTGCGCGGTGATCAGGGAGCTCATACCTCCTGCAGAAGCCTGAGCTCGCTTCCGGGCACGGGGACCTCCAGGTTGAGCGCCTCCTCGCCGATGATGCGGGCGATGTCGATCGATCCCGGGTCGCCCTCCCTGGTGCCGGGCACCTGGGAGTGGCCGAAGTGGCCACCCTGCGCCCACAGCCGTTTGCTTCGCTCGGCGGTCAGGGAGTGCGGATAGGGCAGTGGAGGGCCGGCCGGCCATCGGCGCGGCACCTCCCACGAGTCGAGCCAGGCCAGGATGTCGTCCAGGCCGTCGAGTTTGGTGTCGGTGAACGGTTCCCTCGCCGAGCCGATGACTTGGATCTGCACGCAGATCCGTCCGTTCCTGCCGCGGTCCGCGGCGAGCCCGCCGCCCGCCCTGGTGGGCGGGAGCAACTGGACGATCTCTCCGGTCACCGGATTCCACACCAGGTGGGAGGGCCGGCGGAGCTGGATCAGCCGCTGGGCGACGGACCTGGCTGAGACCCTTTGGGGGTCGGCGGGCCAGATGAACCAGACGGTCCTCGGGGCTCCTCCGAGCATCGATCCGGAGTCCCCGGGGGAGGGAAGTCGGCTTGCGCCGGGCAGCCATGCTTGGGCCACAATGCCCCCTCAAATCCTCGGTCGCGTCGTTTTTCCCCTTTCAAACTTCCGCTGACACCTCGCGAATCCTGATTGTTACTGGCGAGTGCCAATGTTCCAACAAGGGTGTAACAAATGGTGATCCTGTGGCGGATGCGTCAGACAGAGGGCGTGGCGGCGGCCTCGCCGGCCGCAGGCGGGCCGTCGCCCGGCTCGCCGGACCCGCCCGAGTCACCCGGTGGCTGGGAGGAGGAGCCGCCGGGGGGACGCGTGGGACTGGTTGTGTTGCCATTCGGGGGGCCCGTCGTGGGTTCGGAGGTCCGGTCGGGCAGCGGGTCGGCGTCGCCGTTCCCCTCTCGGCCGTCCCAGGTCATCCGGCACGAGGGCCGGCCGGCCGAGGACGCGAAGGTCACCACCCCTTTGCCCGCGGCGCCGGGATCGACGACGGAGAGCGTGACCCGGCCGCTCGCCCCGGCGCGGAGCCTGCCGCGCCGGGGCGAGACCGTGATCCCGCCCGAGGTGACGGCCGTCCACTCGATCACGGCGTTGCGCGCGGCCAGCGTGATCGACGCGCCCCTGGCCGTGCCCAGGTCTCCGGGGCACAGCGCCGTCAGCGCCGGTGCGGGCGTGCGTCGCGCGGAGGGGGAAGACGGCCGCGACCGCCCCGAGGGTGCGGTGTGGGGTGGGGCGGTCGCGGCCGATTGGGGGGAGTCGCTCGGTGGGGGTGTCCCGTCTCCGGGGGCGGCGGGCGTCGCCTCCGGCGGGCCGCTCTCCTCGGGGCCCAGCACGGGCTCCTCGGACTCTTCCGGTCCTTCGGGCTGTCCCGGGTCTTCTGGGGCCGCCGTCGGGGACACGCGTATCGCTTCGAGCCGCTCGGCCGGGGCCTGACCGGAGACCAGCGCGAGCCCGCCGGCCGCGCCGAACACGCAGACGGCGGCGAGCATGACGGGGGCGGTCCGCAGCGGGCGGGAGCGGACCCGCCTGCGCTCTTCTCGCCCGTGCTCTGTCTGCGCGTGCTCTGCTCGCCGGTGTTCCGCCCGCCTGCCGGTGGTCGCCGGGAAACCGCGCTGGTCGAACGCGGCGGTGGCGGCGTCGCCATGCCGGTCGGTCTGGAGCGCCGACTCGATCACCCGGCGGCGCAGCGACAGCGGGGGGAAGGCGACGGGGATCAGGTCGAGCAGCCGCTCGGCCGACACGTGCCTGCCCCGGCCCTCGCGGCAGATCTCACAGGCCGCCACGTGCTTGCTCAACCGCTTGCGCAGGGGGGTGGCGAGGGGGCCGTCCTGCCAGGCGGCGCCCACGCCGTGGTCGACCAGGGCCGACAGCTCTGGGCAGTGGGCCCGGGCGACCCTGGCCAGCACGAGGGCCGCGGCGGCGTTCTCCAGGTGGTCGCGGGCCCGGGTGAGCCGGGCCGACACCTGCCGGGAGGCGAGCCCGAGGACCGATCCGACCTCGGCCGCCGTCAGGCCGTGCCGTACGGCGAGTTCGAGCACCTCGCGCTCGTGGCCGGCGATCTCCCCGAGCGCCTCCCGCACCAGCGCGGCGAGCGGCGGGTCCGCGGACTCCGTCACCTCCATGACGGGCCCGGCGACCTGTGCCGCGCCTTTCCGGGTAGCGCTGTGGAACCGGGTCAGCGCGTACAGCCACGCCCGCAGCCGGGCCGGCTCCTTCAGCCGGCCGGCGCAGCAGGACGCGGCCACGAGCGCGTCGTGCACCGCGCGCTCGGCCGCGTCGAGGTCGCGCACCAGCACGTACGCGTAGTCGCTCAGCCGGTCGGCGTAGGCGTCGTACAGCGCGGCCGTGGCCTGGGCGTCCGCGCCGCCCCCGCGGCGCAGCGCCTCCAGCAGTCGGTGGTCGTCGGCTCGCCCGACGCCGGGCCATTCGGGCAACGAACATTCCTCCCCGTGTGACGGAACCTGGTCTCGCCGGTCCCCACACGAGTGGGACGCCGTTCCCTCTGGCGTCGTTTACGGGTCACAGGCTCATGCCCAACGGGTATGACCTGCGAAAACAGCGACTCCTGTTACTGGAGTCTGCGGGCGATCCCCTTGAGGAAGATGTTCCGGATCTCCAGGATCGTCTGCGGGAAGTAGGCCGCGCCGCCGGTCGCCTTGGCGATGGAGGTCATCTGCGTGCGGTCCTCGTCCTTCTGCGTGTTGAACGAGATGATCAGGATGCTCACCGGCCGCTTGGGGTCGTAGGCGTCCTTCAGCTTGCGCAGGATCTCGGTGTTGGAGATGCCGCCGTTCGGGTCGTCGTTGCCGACGCCGTCGGTGAACAGCAGGATCGTGTTGACCTTGTCGGGCTCGTACTCCTTGGTCATCTTCTGGTAGGCGGCCCACAGGGTGTCGTTCAGGCCGGTGTTGCCCGTGGGGATGGCCTTCGCCTGGCGCAGGGCCTGCATGATCATGTCGCGGCGGGTCACGCCGTTGATCTGCTGGGCGAGCGGCCCGATCTGCACGACGGGCTTCCAGTCCACGCCCTCGCCGCGGAGGTTGTCGGAGAAGGCCCAGATGCCGATCTCGGCCTTGCCGGGGAACAGCTTCAGGCCCTCGACGGTGAGGTCGGTGATCGCGCGCATCCGGGTGACGCCGCTCTTGTCGGCGGGCAGCGCCATGGTCCCGGAGATGTCGATGAGGGCGAGCAGCCGGGTGCCGAGCTTGATCTGGTGCCACGCCTGCGAGAGGCGGGTGATGGTCGCGGCGTCCGGCAGCGGGATCGCGGCCGGCTTCTTCGCGCTGACGCCGTTGTCGGGCTTCAGCAGGCTGCCGCCCTTGCCGTCGGGCGCGCGGAAGCCGTAGTCCTGCACGGTCTTCCTGCCGCTGGGCGAGGTCACCTCGGTCGCCAGGGCCTGCGCCGCCTTGCGCGTCGCGGCGTCCTTCGCCGTGACGATGATCGGGTAGTCGAGGCTGACCGTGCCCTCGGCGGGATAGAGCGCGACCGCGGGGTTCGAGGGGGTCGTCGTGGTGTTGTACGACCACACGGCCTGCTCGGACGTCACGCCGACCGGGATGCGGGCCGCGGCCTTGGTCAGCGTGGCGAACATGCTGTCGGGGGTCGACACGGTGGACTCGGACAACTGGCGCAGCACGCCGACGAGCGTCTCCTCGCTGCCGCCTCCCTGCTTGAGCACGGCGGCCCCGGCCAGCAGCGCGCCGAGACCGGCGGCGTTCTGTGTGGGGTCGAGCGCGAGCACGCGCACCTTCCGCGCCAGGCCGTCGGGGTTGGCGGCGTTCGCCGCGCTCATCAGGCCGGTCCAGCTCGGGCTGAAGGCCGACTGGAGCTTGTCCGCGCCGGTCTTGGACGCGGCCAGCACGACGGGGGTGCTCGCGGCGTTCCCGGCGGGCTCGGGCGCGTTCTTGACGCCGCTCAGCCACAGGCTGGAGTCGGGGATCCACAGGTCGGGGTCGATCTTGCCGTTGGTGGGGCCGGTGCCCGCCATCGCGTTGGCGACGTCGGACGAGTCGGCGGCCTTGACCGTGACAGCGACGCACTTGCCGTCGACGGTCCTGCCCGACTTCCCGAACTTCGTGGCGATCTTCTGTACGGCGGGCTCGATGTCGGGCGCGGCGACGACCGAGAGCCCGACCTTCTCGCCGGCGCAGCCCGGGCTCTTGTTCACCACCACGTAGGCGGCGACGCCGAGGAGCACGGCCAGGGCGACCGCCCCGGCCAGTGGGACGAACACCGTCCCCCGTCCGGCGCGCCGCCGTGGTGGCGGGGGCTCGTACTGGGGGTCGAAGCCGCCATCGAGTTCGTCTGTGCGGTGTCGTCCGCCCACGGTGCTCTCTCCGGTTATCGACTGGCCGTAACAGGTTTACGGAACGATACTGGCAAAAGTCACATCTTGCGCCAGGGTGTACAGAGCGGGTGTACGGAGCGGGTGTGCGGGAGTGTTCTGCCTGGCCGTACCCTGAGGCCCGTGGTCATCCCGGTGGAGGACGCAGCGGATCCGCGCCTGTCGGACTACGTCCGGCTGCGTGACGTCGATCTGCGCAAGAGCGTCGAGAGCGAGCGCGGGCTGTTCGTCGCCGAGGGCGAGAAGGTCATCAGGCGGGCGATCGGCGCGGGTCATCCGGTGCGTTCCGTGCTGACCACGGCCAAGTGGCTCGACGCGCTGGCCGACGTCGTCGGGGACGCCACCGTCTATGTGGTCTCCGACCGGGTGATGGAGGGGATCACCGGCTTCCAGGTGCACCGGGGCGCGCTCGCCGCGATGGAGCGCACCCCGCTTCCCTCGGTCAGCGGGCTCCTCGCGGACGCCGGGTCGCGGATCCTCGTCCTGGAGGACCTGGTCGACCACGGCAACGTGGGGGCGATCTTCCGCTGCGCGGCGGCGCTCGGCGTCGGCGCGATCGTGCTGTCACCGCGCTGCGCCGACCCCCTCTATCGCCGGGCCGTCAAGGTGTCGATGGGGGCCGTGTTCGCCATCCCGTACGCCCGGATGAGCGACTGGCACGGCGGCCTGGCGGAGCTCAGGGCGGCCGGTTTCCGCCTGCTCGCGCTCACGCCCGACCAGTCGGCCGTGCCGCTGGACAAGGCCCCGCTGACGGGCCGCGTCGCGCTGATGCTCGGCTCGGAGGGCGACGGGCTGTCGTCCCACTGGCTGCACGAGGCCGACCGGCCCGTCTGCATCCCGATGAGCGCACGGGCGATGGACCTCGGCGTCGACTCCCTGAACGTGGTGGCCGCCGCGGCCATCGCCTGCCACGGCCTGCTCAGGACAGAATGACCCCGGCCCCTTCCATGACCTCTCCGCCAGGCCCTCCCGCGGCCCCTCCGCCGGCCCCTTCGGCAGCCCAGTCGAGCAGCCTGCGCGCCGTCGCGAACCGGGCCTTGTCGCTGCGCTCGCCCAGCACGACCCCCACGTACGTGCGCCCGTCTCGGACGGCGGCGAACGACAGGCAGTAGCCGGCCTGGTTGGTGAAGCCGGTCTTCAGTCCCACCGCGCCGTCGCGCAGCAGGTCGTTGGTGTTGCGCCACACGTGCGCCCGGTGGACGGCCGACTTCCCGACCACCCGCTTGGGCGTCCCGGCGACGGCCGCGATCACGGGGTCGCGCAGTGCCGCGGCGGCCAGCGTCGCCTGGTCGCGGGCGGTGGAGTACGCCTTCGACGGCAGCCCGTCGGGGTTGGCGTAGCGGGTGTCGCGCAGGCCGAGACGCCGGGCCGCCGCGTTCATCTTGGCGACGAACTTCGCCGTCCCCGGGCCGTACTTCTCGGCCAGAGCATGCGCGGCGTCGGCTCCCGAGGGGAGCATGAGCCCGTAGAGCAGGTCGCGCACGGTGAGCCGCTCGCCCGCCCGCAGGCCCGCCGTCGTGGCCCCGCCGGCCGCCGCGTGCCGCACGTCGGCCTGCTTGATGGTCACCACGTCGTCGAGGCGGGCCTGCCGCCGCACCACGTAGGCGGTCATGACCTTGGTCAGGCTCGCGATCGGCACCCGGCGCGTCTCGCGCTTGGCGAACTGGACCGTTCCGTCCGTTCCGTTCGTTCCGTCCGTGATGTCCACCAGGTAGGCCTCCCTGGCGGTGACCGACGGCTTTCGGGCGGCCTGAGCGGGCCCTGCCGTGAGTCCTGCCGCGGTCCCTGCAGTGACGAGGGCGGCGGCCAGCGCGATGAGTACCCCGTTACGCATCCCGACATGATCGCACGGCTTCGGGCGCGGCGGGCGCGTCCCCGCCGCGGCCCTTCCTCCTCCTGCGGCGCCGTACGAGGAGGGCGACGGCCAGGGCCACGACGGCGACGACGGCGGCGGCCAGCGCGGGTGACCGGGCCGCCAGCGACAGCCACGCCCACAGGAGCGAATAGAGGCCGAAGGAGGTCACCGGCACCCAGGTCAGGCAGCCGAGGGCGCTGGCCGTCACATACCAGCGGTAGTCCACCCGCAGCGCCCCTGCGACCCAGGGCAGCGTGTGCCGCAGGCCCGGCACCCAGAAGCAGCCGTACACGGCGAGCGCGCCCCACCGGCGCACGACGTTCTCCACGCGTTCGATCCGCTCCCGGCCGATCCTGCGGCCCATCCGGGAGCGGTAGAGCGCCTCGCCGAGCCGGCGGCCGACCCAGTAGTACACCTGGAACGCGCCGAACAGGGCGACCGCGCCGACCGCGACGACCAGCCACAGAGGAAGGCCGAACACGGAGGCGGCCATAGGGTCAGGAATCCTCACGTGCTCTCACCGCCGGTCATGGGGGCAGTCATTAGGCAAGCCTCACCTTAGCGTCCCGGCTCGCGCCGATTGCAAGCGAATGTCAACCGGCGATCAATTCGTCCTATGTACACCTGAGGGGTCGAGAGGCGACGGGTTCGCGATGCGACAGGGGCCCTTGCGAACTCCGCCCCTCACCTGCCCCCCACCTGCCCGTTCACCTGTTCGTGAGCGCCCCGCGGGCCTCGGCGACCCAGCGGGGCACGCCCACCCGCTCGGCCACGGCCAGTGCCTTCTCGTAGTGGTCGCGGGCCGGCAGGCCGAGCCGTACGGCGAGGTCGCCCAGCGTCTTCGCCACGGGCCACAGGGCGACCACGCCGGTGCCGGCCCCGGCGATGCGGTCGCGGAACGGCGCCAGCTTCTCGTACGCCTCCCGCATCCGGCCCTCGTCGTCGAGCAGCATCCCGGCGAGCGCCCGCCAGATGAGCGCGAGCTCGTAGAGGAAGTCGGTGCGGACCGGTTCGCGGCTCGCGGCCACCACCTGCGCGTCCCTGACGTGCCCGGCCGAGGCGAGCGCCACGGCGTAGGCGTCGAGCGTCCACTTCGCGCCGCGCTGGTGCGCCTCGCCCAGCGGCTCGGCCATCTCGGCGGCCCGCCCGTCCACCAGATGGAGGCAGAACGTCGCGATCAGCGGCAGGTCCTGGCGGCCTTCGAGCATGCCCGCCCGCGCGGTCAGCCGCGCCGCGTTCCGGTAGGCCCGCTCGGCCCCGGCGTAGTCGCCGGTGATCATCAGCCGCTGCCCGGCGTACCACGCGCCGACCGCCGCAGGGGCGGGCAGGGCGTACTGCCGCCCGAGGCGCTCCGCCTGCGCGAGGTGCTCGTCGGCCTCGGTGAAGTCGCCCCGGGCCGCCGCGCACTCCAGCAGCACGAGGTGCGCCAGCGTCTGCACCGCGATCTGGCCCGACTCCGCCCCGACCCGCAGCAGCTCACGGCCGATGGTCTCGCGCTCGTCGACCTGCGTCAGCGTGTAGGACTGCCGCAGCCGCCCGCTCAGCGCCATCGCCAGCAGCGCGGGGTCGCCGCTCGACCTGGCCAGCTCCTCGGCCTCCAGCGACGCCTGGTAGCCGCGCTCGGTGGCCGACCCCTCCAGCTCCAGGGCCAGCGTCGCGAGCAGGCTGGCCCGCAGCGACTGCTCGCCCTCCGGCAGCTCGACCAGCGCCTTCTCGGTGACGTCGACGATCTCCCAGGCCGTACGCGTGAAGTCGCGGGCGATGCCCTTGTGCGGCACCGCGAGCGCCGCCGCGACCCGGGCGGTCAGCTCGAGATCGCCGAGGGGCAGCGCGACAGACATCGCCTCGCCCCGATGCGCGCGGGCGGCGGTCATGTCCCCGCACAGCGCCAGCGCCCTGATCAGCCGCAGCTGCAGCTCCAGCCGGTCGCGCACCGGTCCCCGGCCCGCGTGGGCACGGCCTGTGTGAGCGCGGTCGAAGGCGGCGATGGCCTGCTGCCAGAGCGTCGCGGCCTCCCGGTGGGCGAACCTGCGCTCGGCCTGCTCGGCCGCCAGACCGGCGTACCGCACGGCCTTCGCGGCGGTCTCGACCGTGCCCGCCGCGTCGTAGTGGTGGGCCAGCGCGGCCACGTCGTTCGGGCTGCGCTGCTCGATCACGGAGGCGACCGCGGCGTGCAGGCGCGAGCGGCGCAGCCGGGAGGCGTCCGAATAGAGGGTGTCCCTGACCAGGTCGTGGTCGAACCTGAGCAGCCCGGGGCCCGGCTCGGTCACCAGCCCGGCGAGCAGAGCCGCCTCGACCGCGTCCACCACGGCGTCCTCGTCGCCCGAGACGTCGACCAGGACGTCCACGTCCACGTCGCGGCCGATCACGGCGGCCTGCAGCAACACCTGCTGAGCCCGCTCGGGCAGCCGGGCGATCCGCCGCCGCAGCACGTCGCGCACGCCTGACGGCACCTCGGAGATGTCGGCCTCGGCCTCGAACAGGCGGGCCGTCTCCTTGACGAAGAACGGGTTGCCCCCGGCCCGCTCGACGATCGTGCTGACGACCTCGTCGTCCACCTCGTGCACGCAGGTCGCCCGCACGAGCTCCGCCACCGCGGCGTCGTCGAGGCCGCCGAGCCCGACGCGTACGGGATCGAGCCGGGCCAGCGCGGCCAGCACGTCCTGCTGCTGGTCGTTCAGCTCGCCGTCTCGGCAGGTGACCACGACGAGCACGCGGCTGGCCGCGAGCAGGCTGGGTAAGGCGCGCAGCAGCGCGAGCGTCTGGTCGTCGGCCCAGTGCAGGTCCTCCAGCAGGATCAGCAGCGGGGCCTCGCGCGCCACGGCCGACAGGTAGCCGCCGACGGCCCGGTGCAGCCGGAAACTGCCCGCCGCCTCGTCGTCGGCGATGTCGGGAGCGGCGTCGTCGAGCAGCGGCGCCAGCAGCGCGGCGTACTCGCCCGCGCCCCTGCGGGCGACCAGGGCGCGCAGCACCTCGACCCAGGCCCAGCCGGGCGGGGTCGCCGTGCTGTCGGGGCAGCCTCCGGTCGCCCCTATCCAGCCGTCGCCCTCCAGCCGCTCGAACAGCCGCCGCACCAGCGTCGTCTTCCCCGCACCGGGGTCGCCGCTCACCACGGCGACCGTGAACCGGCCCGCCTGGGCGCGGGGCGCGGCGGCGGCGAGCGCGGCCAGCTCGGCGTCGCGGCCCACGAACGGCTCGGGCTCGAGCGGCGGGGCGTCGCCGGTGGCGACCGGCCGGGGCGGCCAGGTCGCGCTGATCTCCGCGGGCCGCCGGGGCGCGGGGAGCACGAGGTCGAGCCCGGGGTCCTGGGACAGGATGTCCGACTCCAGCTTCCGCAGCGCCGGCCCGGGGTCGATGCCCAGCTCGTCGGACAGGATCGTGCGGGCCCGGCGCAGCGCGGCGAGCGCGTCGCCCTGCCGCCCGCACCGGTAGAGCCCGAGCGCGAGCAGCCGCCAGCCCTCCTCGCGCAGGGCGTGCTGGGTGGTCAGCGCCTCGAGGTCGGGCACGGTCTCGGCGTGCAGGCCCATGCGCAGCCCGGCGTCGGCGTGCCGCTCCCTGGCCACCAGGCGCATCTCGCTCAGCCGCGCCACCTCCGCCTCCGCCCAGGGCTGGTCGGCGAAGTCCGAGTAAGGCGTGCCCTGCCACAGCGAGAGCGCGGTGTCGAGCCGGGCCCGGGCGGCCTGGGGGCTGTCATCCATCCGCTCCCCGGCCGAGCGGACCATCGCCTCGAAGCGCAGCGCGTCGACCTGTTCCGGGGCGGCGCGCAGGGCGTACCCCGACGCGACGGTCACGAGCAGGCGGTTGGGCCCGCCGCGGGGCCGGTTGGGCTCCAGCACGCGGCGCAGCCGGGAGATGTAGACCTGCAACCCCGACTGGGCGCCCTTGGCGGCGTCGTCGTCCCACAGGTCGAACAGCAGGGTGTCGACGGGCACGACCTGTCCGCGCGCCACGAGCAGGCGGGCCAGCACGGCGCGCTGCCGCAGCCCGCCGAGGTCGAGCTCGTGGGCGCCGTCGTGCGCCCCCACCGGTCCGAGGACCCGGAACGTCACCGGGCTCGTCGGGGGGCTCATCGGGCGTTCCTCCGCTCTCCTACGTCGTGCCTGCCGGCCGCCGCTGGTCGTCCTGTCTCAGGCGTCACCGTATGCGCGCCCGCGAAGGGGCACAAGGCATTCACCAACCCGGACACCCTCACCTTCTCGCCCCGCGAGTGTAGGAGATCGGCAGGGCGACCCGCACTTGATCAGCGGACCCGGGTGGGGTCCGGGGAGACGGCCGTCCCCGCCTCGGCGGCCCCGGCCCGGGCCTCCCGCCTGCGCAGCAGGGCCCAGCCGCCGAGGGCGAGCCCGCCCCAGGGAATCTCGATGGTGTAGGTCCAGAAGCCGAACAGCACGGCGGCCGCGGTGGCCCCGCCGGCGGGCTGGCCGAAGGCCCCGATCAGCAGGGTGGCGACGCCCCCCTCCATGATCCCCGCTCCGCTGGGCGTGACGAGCGCGGTGGTGAGGACGCGGCTGAGTGCGAAGACGGCGACCGTCTCGGCCGGCCCCGGGTAGGAGCCGGTGGCGACCAGGCAGGCGGCCATGATCAGGCACTGCAGCACGAGGAAGGCGACCATCCCGAGCGACAGGCCCGCCCACCGGCTGTGGATGATCTCGGCCGTGTCCTTGCGCAGCCGCTCGATGGCCGCCGACGCCGCGTGCTCCGCGGGGCGGAACCGCCGGGGCGCGAGCCGTACGAGCCCGTCGAGGACGCGGCCGAGGACGGCGGCGGCGCGGTCCCAGTAGAGCGCCGTGGCGACGACGGCGACGAGCACGAGGATCGAGACGGCCCCGGCCCAGCCCGCCTTGGCGACCGTGGGATTGGTGGCCTTGCCCGCCATGAGCAGGCACACGATCCCCACGGCGGGCAGGATGAACCGGAACAGGGAGTTCCAGATGCCGGTGACCAGCGTGTAGACGACGATCGGCCGGTTGGCGAAGCCCCAGCCGCGGGTCATGCCGAACGTCAGGGCCACGCCCGCCGCGCCGCCGAACGGCAGCAGGTTGCTGACCGCGCTCCCCGCCGCGTTGAGCGTGAGCGCCTGCATGTGCGTGAGGCCGGGCAGCGCGGAGGTCATCACGAACGTGTACGCGTACAGGCTCGCCAGCCACAGGGCGCTCATCAGCGCGATCGTCTGCCAGCCGAGACCGCCGAACTGGTGGCCGATCTCCGTCCAGCTCACGGTGGCGCCGGTCAGGGTGTGCACGATCTGCGGGAGATAGATCACCAGCGCCGTGGCCAGCCCGAGCGACACCACGGACAGCGCGATCTGCAGCCACTTCCTGTTCACCCGCGTACGCCCCCAAGTCCGGTGCCGGTCCCCTCCAGTCTGCCGGTCCCCGGGGGCGGCAGACTCCTCCTGGGGGAGGAGCGAACCCTTAGGGGATGTGCGGGCCGCCGTCGAAGGGGTGCCGCAGGCGGGTGCCGCGGGGCAGGCCGCGGCGCACGTACCACTCGGTGCCGAAGGCGAAGCGGTAGGCGAGCCCGGGGATCTTCAGCATCGCGCCCAGCGTGCGGTCGCCGTCGCCGCCGGTGGCCTGGGTGGCGTGGGCCGCCATCGCCGCCCGCTTGGCCTTGGCGTACTTGCGCACGTTGACCCGGTGGGTGATCGCGTCGCGGGGCGAGTAGGCCCGTTCGAAGCTCCGCACGTCGATCGCCGGGTAGAACCGGGAGGCCAGCCGCACACCCTTGAGCAGCAGGTCGCGGTCGACCGTCGCCTCCAGCACGATGGGCGTCCCGGCGATCTCGGCGGCCCGGCTGCCGACCCGGTAGACCTGCACGTGGTCGGGGTGACCGTAGCCGCCGGCCGGGTCGTAGATCGTGAGCAGGTCGGCCGTCTCCTCCTTGAGCACCGAGGCCAGCCGCTGCGCGGCCTCCTCGATGTCGGCGTCGATGAACGCGTTGTCCGGCCGGTCGTCGGCCACGCCGCCGTCGATCGCCAGGCCGGAGTCGCCGTAGCCGAGCAACACGACGCGGGCGCAGCCCAGGGCCGCGGCCGAACGGTGCAGCTCGTCCATGCGGGTCCTGCCGAGCTCCTCGCCGTGCGGGAGGTCGGCGAGGCCGCGCTCACCGGCCGTCGCGACGACGAGCACCACCCGGTGCCCCTCGTTGGCCAGCATGGCCATGGTCCCGGCGGTCAGCAGTGCCTCGTCGTCGGGATGGGCGTGGAAGAACACCGCCGTCCTCATCGCGCCCCACGGAACGTCGTCATCGCGTGCTCCACTCGTCTGCGCCGCCGGTTCCGCCCATGATCCCACGTGGCCCGGGTCGCGTGACGTCGCCCTCCCCTGAGCAGTCCGACTGAGCAGTCCGAATAGGCACGCGGTTTGATGGGCGTGGCGGGCTCTGTCAGGCTGACCCGGTGAGGATTCTTCACGTCAGCGACTGCTATCTGCCGCGGCTCGGGGGGATCGAGGTGCAGGTCGCCGACCTCGTCAGGGCTCAGCGCGAGGCGGGCCACACAGTCGAGGTGGTGACGGCGACACCGGGGGAGCGGCTGCCGGGGGTGCACCGGGTCGTCGCGAACCTCCCGTTCGACCTGCCGGTCCATCCGCGCGGCACGGCCCACCTTCTCCGGATCATGAGGAGCGGCCGGTTCGACGTGGTGCACGTCCACACGGGGGCCGTCTCGCCGTTCGCGTGGATGGGCGTGCAGGCGGCGGTCCGGGCCGGGCTGCCGGTGGTCGCGACCGTCCACAGCATGTGGGATCCGGTCACCCGCGGCGTCTACCGGGCGCTGCAGGCGGCCTTCGGGTGGCGGCGCTGGGGCCTGGTCCTCACCGCCGTCAGCGAGGCCGCCGCGCGGCCGATCCGCGCCGTGGCCGGGCCCCGCGTGCCCGTGCAGGTGGTGTCGAACGGCCTGGACGTGACCTCGTGGCGGCCCGGGCCCGGCTCGGTAGGAGATGGCGTGCAGGATGCCGGGGACGCGGCGGTGCACGTGGTGGCGGTCGGCAGGCTGGCGCCGCGAAAGCAGCCGTTGCGCCTGCTCAAGCTGCTGGAGACGGCGCGCGACAGGGTGCCGAGGGACATCGCGATGCGCGCGACGATCGTGGGCGACGGCCCGGCCCGCGGGCGCATGGAGCGCTACCTGCGGGCGCGCCGGATGAGCTGGGTGTCGCTGCCGGGCAGGTACAGCCGGGAGCAGATCAAGGACCTGCTGGCCGTGGCCGACGTGTTCGTGGCCCCGGCGCCGCGCGAGTCGTTCGGCCTGGCCGCGCTGGAGGCCCGCGCGGCCGGCGTGCCTGTGGTCGCGCGGGCGCAGAGCGGCGTGGCCGACTTCGTCAGGCCGGGCAAGGAGGGCCTGCTGGGCCGCACGTTCGACGACCTCGTCGCCTCGGTCGTACGGCTGACCCGCGACTCCGCCCTGCGCCGGTCGATCGCCGAGCACAACAGGGAGACGGAGCCGGTCCGGTGCTCCTGGCCCGCTGTGCTTGAGGGGTTCGCCCACTGCTACGAGCTGGCCGGACGCTGATCCGGAGCCATCGGAGGGTCTAGGGAGTGTCTGACAAATGCTGCCCGAGGCGCCGCCTGGGCCACGCGCAGCAGGGCCATGATTTGTCAGGCACGACCTAGTAGGGGAGGACCCTTCCCGAGGGGGTGCGCAGGTCGATCGGGGCGGGAGTTCTCGGCGGCCGCGGTCGCGGCACGATCTGCACCTTCTTCATCGGGGCCCTCCTTTCGGCGGTGTCCGTCAGTTGGTGCCTTCATGATTCCCATGAATCGGCCGAGATTATCCTCCGCTCGTCAGTTCTTGTTCTTGTAACATTCGCCGCCCGGTCAACCGCGCGTCGCGGCCGGCCCGGCGGCGGCGGCCCGCGCGGCGGCCAGGTCTCTGCCGGGCCCGCGCTGGGGCTGTGCCGAGCACGCGCCGCGCGATCAAGATCTATCTGATAAGCGCGGCGTGCTCGATTTGGCGGCGTTTAGCGAGCGCCCTCTCGATGTGCTGCTCCATGATCCGCGCGCGTTCGTGATCTCCCTGCCGGGCGCTGGCGGCGGCGAGATTACGGACCACCCGGAGTACGGCCCCCGCGACTTCCTGCAGATGCGTTTCCCGATGCCAGGTATCGCTGAGCGGATCGAGGCCGAGCACATTCAGCATGGCCCGCACCGCACGGCATTTCCCGGCCGCACGCTCGCGATCTCCGGACGCCAGTGCGGCGTTGCCTTCGGCCACCGCGCCGTGGACGGCCGCGAGGGCCTGCGGCACGTTCAGGTCGTTGTCCATGGCCTCGCTGAACTGCGGAGGAAGGGGCGCGGCGGCGTCGGAGGCCACCCGCAGCACGAACCTCTCGACCCGCCGGTAGGCCGCCGCCGCCTCGTCCAGGGCGTCGGGGCTGAATTCCACCGGCGACCGGTAATGGGCCGCCGCCAGGTAATAGCGGAGTTCGGCCGGCCGCACCCGGTCGAGCAGGGCGGGGACGGCCAGCGGGTTGCGCTGGTGTTTGCGTATCTTCTCGCCCCGGTGCGTCACCGGCCCGTTGTGCAGCCAGAATCGCGCGAACGAATCCCCGGCGGCCCGCGACTGGGCCATCTCGTTTTCATGGTGCGGAAATATGAGATTCGCTCCGCCGCCGTGGATGTCGAATTCCGCGCCCAGATATCTGCGGGCCATCGCGGAACACTCCAGATGCCACCCCGGGCGCCCATCGCCCCAGGGTGAGTTCCACACCGGCTCGCCGGTTTTGGCGCTCTTCCACAACGCGAAATCGCGCGGATCGCGTTTTCCGTGCTCGTTCTCCTCGGTCGCCCGCAGATGCCGTGCCTGCTGCCGCGAAAGGGATCCGTAATTCGGGTAGGTGCCGACCGAGAAATAGACGTTGCCGTCGGACTCGTACGCGTGCCCGGAGGCGACGAGCTGCTCGACCATCTCGATCATCTCCGGGATGTGCCCCGTCGCCCGCGGCTCCACGCTGGGCGGAAGGCAGCCCAGGGCGGTGTAGGTGCGGACGAAGGCGCGGTGGACGGGATCGGTGATCCGCCACCAGGGAACCCCCTCGGAAATGGCCCTGTTGATTATCTTGTCCTCGATGTCGGTGACGTTCCGGCAGAGCAGGACCTCATATCCGCTGCTTTTCAGCCAGCGGTGCAGGATGTCGAAATTCACCTGCGATCTCAGCTGTCCCACATGCGGCGGAACGACGACGGTGGGACCGCAGAGATAAATCGACACAGTTCCGGGAATTCGGGGGACGAAATCGCGGACGGCGCGACGATGCGTATCGTATAGGCGAAGACCCACCTAGCCGAGGGTAAGCGACTTATCCGCTCGCTGTCGATAGCGCGGCCCGACCCCGCGCCGCACACCGGGAAATGGCGATTGTGAGGCCGGGGAATAAGGACGATCCGCCCGCTGGTTGCTGCGGGCATGGAGCCGACGAAACGGGGCCGTGTCCGGGTGGAGACGACGGCCAAGCGCGTGCGCGTCTACGTCGAGGGCCGGGCGGTGGCCGACACCACCCGGGCTCTGCTGGTCTGGGAGGCCCCCTACTACCCGACGTACTACTTCCCGGCGGACGACGTCCGGGTGGAGGAGCTGAAGGCCACCGGGGAGACGCGGCACTCGCCGAGCAGGGGCGACGCGGCGGTCCACGACGTGGCCGGCCGGGCGGGCGCCGCCCTCGTGTACGGGGACGACGCGCCGCTCGAGCAGATCCGGGGCCACGTCCGCTTCGACTGGGACGCGATGGACAACTGGTTCGAGGAGGACGAGGAGGTCTTCGTCCACGCCCGCGACCCGTACACGCGGGTGGACATCCTGTCCAGCTCGCGCCACGTCCGGGTGGAGGTGGGCGGTGTGACCGTGGCCGACTCGCGCAACCCGCGCATCCTGTTCGAGACCGGCCTGCCGCCGCGTTACTACCTGCCGAAGACCGATGTGCGGCTGGACCTGCTGCGCCCGTCCGAGACGGTGACGCACTGCCCGTACAAGGGCCGCGCGGTGTACTGGTCGGTCGGCGAGGACGAGTCCGGCAGGGACCTCGTCTGGTCCTACCCCACGCCGCTGCCGGAGTCGCAGAAGATCGCCGGGCTGGTCGCCTTCTACGACGAGAAGGTGGACGTGTACGTCGACGGCGTCCTCCAGGACCGCCCGAAGTCGAAGTTCGCCTGACCCCGCCCCGATCAGCCGTGAAGGTCGAACGGGTTCAGCACAGAGACACCGGTGCCCTCGAAGTCCTTGACGTTCCGGCTGACCAGGGTCCATCCGTGCACCCTGGCCGTCGCGGCGATCAGGCCGTCCGTCGTCGGCAGGGTTCGTACGGCGTTCAGCCGGCCCCACTCCTCAGAGACCGCGGGAGTGACGGGGACGATGCGGTCCCCGAACTGCCGCTGCAAAGCGTGCAGCCAGCGCTCCAGCACCGCCGCCTGCGCGGGGTCACTGCGCCTGCGGAGCTCGACTCCGCAACGGATCTCACCGACGGTGAGGCTGCTCATGTAGAGCGTGGGTCCGTGAGCCGCGTCGATCCAGTCCTTGACCGAGACGCTCCCGTTCCGCTTGCGCACCTCCGACACCACGTTCGTGTCGAGCAGATAGCCGACGGTCATCAGCCGAAGTCCACCTCTCGCGGGAGGTCCTTGTTCCGTGGGAACTCGACGTCGTCGTCCCAGTCGGGGTCCGCGAGGAGGAAACGGACGAAGTCGGGAGCGTCTCCCCTGAGGCGGCGGTATTCGGCGATGTCGATGACCACCGCGACCTCTTCACCATGCCGTGTGACGACCTGGGGGCCTTCGTCGAGTGCGCGGCGCACGACCTCGCTGAATCGTTGTTTCGCCTCCTGCACCTGCCAGGCGGTCATAGCGGCGCTCCTGTCGAGCCTGTCTAGTCTGTCCAGATAGAACTATAGGCGGCCGGCAGGCGGCGGTGCGGGCGATCCGGTGCTGTGCCCCGAATAACCCCGAATAACTCAGCGGCGGATGACGTGGAGGACGCTGGCGATGCGTTCGGCGGCGGTGACCACGTCGGAGGCGTGCCCGATCCGGCCGGCCCACGACAGCCAGTACCACCACTCGCCGTCGCTGGCGTTGGACGCGAGCACGTCCTCGGCCATCGTGGGCTCCATGGGGTTGATGACGCGCAGACGTGGATAGAGACCGGCCGGCGCCGTCAGGCGCACCTGGAACGAGTGGGCCTCGAGCTGAGCGGCGAGCCGCTCCAGGTGGTCCATCGCCTCGCTGCGGTCTACCGTCGTCATGGTCGCCTCCGGGAACGTCAGGACCTATCACCGGAAAGGGTGAACCCGCAACGACCCACCGGCAATCGCGCCGATTCGCCGAAAGCGTGCAACAACCAGGGAATTCGCCCGGTTTCCGTGGAACACCCACGGGTTCGGGAACACGAAGGGATAACAGTCCCGGGGGGTTGGGTGCCTGCGTGTTTACCTTGGGGAAACAACCGTAAACGGGGACCGCTTCACCAGTGGAGGGCGTGCACATGGCCCGCGGAGAGCACTCACCCGCTTGCGCGCGTCGCTGGCGCGAACAGGCGCAGGCACGGCAGTGGACGCTCTGGCAGACCGTCCAGGCGATCCACGGATGCTGCGGCGTCAGCCTGCTGAAGGCGCACAGGCTCGGCCGCGGATGGTCGGCCCGGCAGGCGATCGAGGAGCTGGAGCAGCTCTGCGAGCAGCAGAACCTCGGCCACCCGCGGGCGAGCATCGACCTGCTGAACGCCTGGGAGAACAACCGGGCCCGCCCGCGCCCCCAGACCATCGACCTGCTGGCCCGGCTCTACCGGGCCAACGCCGTACGGCTCGGCCTGGCCGCCGACTACTGCGAGGACACGGGCGGGCAGAAGATCGTCGTGGTGGGTCCGGGCCAGACCGGTGAGCAGGCCCGCGCCGAGGACCCGGCCGCCGACGACGCGGAGCGCCGGGCGCTGTTCCACCAGGCGATGCTCATGGGCACGCCGAGCGGGCGGTTCTTCGCGGAGATCGAGGGCCTGCGCCACGACCTCGACCGCACGCTGGCCGCGGGCTCGGTGAGCGAGGACCAGCTCGACCGGCTCGACGAGCAGGTGCTGCGCTACCGCAGGGAGTACATGACGACCCCGCCGACGCCGATGCTCTGCCGGGTCATGCTGGAGATCTCCGACGTGCGCCGGCTGAGCGCGGTGCGCCAGCCGTCGTCGGTGCAGCGCCGCCTGCTCACCGCGACCACGATGCTCACCCTGCTCGCCGCCGACGCGCTGATGAAGCTGGGCGACACCCGCCAGGCGCACGCCTGGTACGGCACCGCCCGCGCCGCCTCGGACGACGTGGGCGACCTGCGGCTGCGGGCGCTCGTGCGGGCCCAGCAGACCATGCTCCTCTACTACTACGGCGACCTGAACGAGACCGTGCGGCTGGCCCGCGAGGCGCGGACGCTGGCCGGCTCGGCCCCCAGCTCGCCCGCGGCGCTGGCGGCGGCGGCCGAGGCCCGCGCGCTGGCCAGGATGGGGGACGGCAAGGCCGCCAGGACCGCGCTCGCCGAGGCGGAGCAGATCTTCGCCCGCATGCGCGGCATCAGCCAGGACGACCTGGCCTTCGTCTTCACGGAAAAGCGGATGAAGTTCTACCGCACCGGCACCCTGATCGAGCTGGGGGACGCCCAGCAGGTGCAGGGCATCGACGGGTTCCCCCCGGGTTTCCAGACCATCGACCCGGCGCTGATCCTGCTCGACCAGGCGAGCCACCTGGCCAGGAACGGCGACCACGAGGAGGCGTGCCGGATCGCCGCGGACGCGCTGCGCCAGGTGCCCGCCGAGCACCGCACCTCGATCGTCGTCACCCGGGCCCGGGCCCTGCTGGCGGACGCCGACCCCGCGCTGCCCGCCGTACGGCGCCTGCGACGGGTGCTGGCGGAGTCGACGCCCACACTCGCCATGAGCGGGCTGTACCCGGCGGCCGAGGGTGCCTGAAACCGCGATGAGGACGATGGAGCCGGCACCGCTGGCCGAGGAGGCGTTCGGGGTCCTGCGCGAGGTCTGCGCGAGCATCGGGGTCGACGCGCGCGGCGCGCGGCTCCTGCGGCTGCGCAGCAACGCGGTCTTCAAACTGCAGGGCGACGTGGCGGGCGGGGAGCTGGTGGTGCGGATCGCGACCGCGCCGGACGCGCTGACCCGGTTGCCGGTGGTCGTGGCGGTCGCCCGCTGGCTCGCCGACCGGGGCTTCCCGACCGTGCGGCCCGCCGACGAGGTCGCCGACCAGCCGATCGTGCACGACGGCCGGGTGGTCACCTTCTGGCGCTACGTCCCCTCCCGCGGCCGCCCGACGACCCGGCAGCTCGGCCGGGTGCTGCGCAGCCTGCACCGCGAGCCGGTGCCGCCGGTGGGGCTGCGGACGCTCACCGACCCGCTCGCCGAGGTGCGGCACGCGGTGGAGCACCGGGCCGAGGTGCTCACCGCCACCCAGCGGTCCTGGCTGAGCGACCGCATCGAGGAGCTCACCGGGCGCTGGCACGACCTCGACACCGGCTCGCCGGTGCTGCTGCACGGCGACGCCTGGATCGACAACCTGCTGCGCTGCCAGGACGGGCACGTGGTGCTGTGCGACTGGGACGGCGTGGCCGTCGGCCCGCGCCAGTGGGACCTGGTGCACACCTATCACGGGCAGCGCCGCTTCGGCCTGTCGGCGGCCGACGTGGACGAGTTCGCCCGCGCGTACGGCTCGGACCTGCGGCTGTGGGCCGGCTACAGCACGCTGATGGAGGTGCGGGACATGTACGCCGTGGGCATCCATATCCGGAACGCCTCCGGCGACCCGTTCTCCCGGCAGGAGCTGCCCCGGCGGCTCGACTCGCTCACACGCGGTGACGGGCACGCGCGCTGGTACATGGCGGCACCGGCATAGCCTCGGGTAATCGCGGGTACTCTCCGTACAGGCTGCGAGTGTCGCAGTGGACAATTCCTGAAAACATGGTTTGTAAAAAGCGCACCCGGGTTACACCCGGCGGCGGATATGCGCGCACTTCCAGCGTCTCACGCGGTCGCGCGACGAATCCGCTGTGCAGCCTCGTGTTCCTGACCTGGGAACATGGTGTGGCTTCCAAGAAGGAGAAGCAGTTGTCTGAAGGCACTGTCAAGTGGTTCAACGCCGAAAAGGGCTTCGGGTTCATCGCTCCGGACGACGGCACCGCTGACGTGTTCGTTCATTATTCGGCGATCAATTCGAACGGTTATCGGACGCTGGATCAGAACCAGAGAGTCAGCTACGTGACCGTTCAGGGAAACAAGGGACCGCAGGCCGAACAGGTCACGCCGCTCTGAAGACGTGACTCACGGTGACATCGCGGTCGTGACCGGCCGCGCCTGCGATACCACGTCGGCCCGCGCCGCTGCGGCGGCGCGGGCCCGATGTTTTGCCGTTCCTTTGCCGGGCAGCGGGAACGGTCATGAGATTGAGCATGACCTCCGATCTGTGGTGGAAGAACGCGGTCGTGTACTGCCTCGACATCGAGACCTTCGCCGACGGCGACGGCGACGGGGTCGGTGACTTCAGGGGGGCGATCCAGCGCATCGACCATCTGGACCGGATGGGCGTGACGTGCATCTGGCTCATGCCGTTCTTCCCGACGCCCGACAGGGACGACGGCTACGACATCACCGACTTCTACCAGGTCGATCCGCGCCTCGGCACGCTCGGCGACTTCGTCGAGTTCATGCGGGTGGCCAGGGACCGCGGCATGCGGGTCATCGCCGATCTCGTGGTCAACCACACCTCCGACCAGCATCCCTGGTTCAAGGAGGCGCGCTCCAGCCGGGACTCCCGCTATCGGGACTGGTACATCTGGTCCGACACTCCGGAGCCCGACGATCCCAAGGGCATCGTGTTCCCGGACAAGGAGGACAGCCTCTGGGAGTACGACGAGAAGACCGAGCAGTACTACTTCCACCGTTTCTATCGGTTCCAGCCCGACCTGAACACCGCCAACCCCGAGGTGCGGGACGAGATCGCCCGGATCCTCGGCTTCTGGATGGAGCTGGGCCTGTCGGGCTTCCGGGTGGACGCCGTGCCGTTCCTCGTCGAGCAGGTGAGCGACAGCGACGACCTGCCCGATCCGCACGAGTTCTTCGCCTGCCTGCGGGCCTTCCTCAGCCGCCGCGACGGCGGCGCCATCCTCCTCGGCGAGGTGAACCTGCCGTACGACGACCTGGTGCGGTATTTCGGCAACGATCTCGGTGACGAGATCACCATGTGCTTCGACTTCATCACCATGCAGCGGACCTACCTGTCGCTGGCCCGTCAGGACGCCGGTCCGCTGGCCGCCGCCCTGCGCGAGCGGCCCAAGGCGCCCAAGGACTCCCAGTGGGCGACGTTCGTCCGCAACCACGACGAGCTCACGCTCGACAAGCTGAGCGACGCCGAGCGTGAGGAGGTCTTCGCGGTCTTCGGCCCCGACAAGGACATGCAGGTGTTCGGCCGGGGCCTGCGCCGGCGCCTGCCGACGATGCTGGGCGGCGACCTCGACCGGATCAAGATGGTCTACAGCCTGCTGTTCTCGCTGCCGGGCACCCCGGTGCTCTTCTACGGCGAGGAGATCGGCATGGGGGAGAACCTGGAGCTGGAGGGCCGCCAGGCCGTCCGCACGCCCATGCAGTGGACCCCGCACCGCAACGGCGGCTTCAGCGACGCCGATCCCTCGAAGATGCGGATCCCCATGCCCAGCGGGGACTACGGCCCCGAGAAGGTCAACGTCAGCGCGCAGGAGCGCGACCCCGACTCGCTGCTGTCGTGGATCACCCGGCTGATCCGGCACTACCGCGACTGCCCGGAGTTCGCCTGGGGGGAATACACGGTGCTCGACACCGGCGTGGACGCCGTCTTCGCCCACCGGGCCGACTGCGACGGCGAGACGGTCGTGGCCGTGCACAACCTCCGCGCGACCGAGGTCGAGGTGGAGATCACCCTGGACGGGCTGGGCTCGTCCACGGTGCTGACCGACCTGCTCGTGGACGGCACGGTCGAGATCTCCGCAGACGGCCGGGCCCGCTTCCCCATGGGCAGGTATGGCTGCCGCTGGTTCCGCGCCTCCACCCCCGAGACGGCCCCGGCCGATTCCGCCGACGTCTCCTAGGGGATCCCTCAGGGACGGCTCGGGTGGATCTCCGATGGGCCGCCGCCCTTCCCACGGCCACAGTGAAGAGTCATGGGAATGGTCTTGGGATACGCGCTGGTCGCGGCCGGCGCCACCGCGATGCTCGCGCTGCACCTGGTGGGAGGGCTCGACCCGCTCACGGCGACGATCAGCCAATATTTCTACGCGCCGGACGGCTGGCTGTTACCCCTCTCGCTGACGTCGATCGCGGTGGGCTCGGCCGTGCTGGCCGTACGTCTCGACCGGCTGGGCCGCCTGGACCGGCGCGCGGCGCTGCTGGTGGGCATGTGGAGCGCCTGCCTGCTGCTGGTGGCCGGGTTTCCGACCGACCCGCTGGGGGCGCCGCTGTCGCTCTCCGGCAACATCCACCGCTATGCGGCCTTCGTCGCCTTCGCCAGCCTGCCGGTGGCCGGGCTGCGCGTCGCCCGGGCCACCCAATCGCGTCTGGTGCGTGTGCTGTGCGCCGTCGCGCTCGGCTCGCTGGTCCTCGTGGTCGTGCCGTACGTGTTCCGGGTGCTGAGCCTCGACCCCGGTGCGGTGCCGGCCGGGCTCACCCAGCGCCTCACCGTCGTCACCGAGATGGCGGCGCTGGTGGCCATGTCGGTGTCGGCGTCCCTGTCGGCCCCCGTGTCGGCCCCCGTGCCGGCCCCCGTGTCGGCGCCCGTGTCGGCGCCCGTGCCGGCGCGGAGGTCAGCCGCCGCAGCTCTGGTAGGTGTAGACGCCGGGCCGGACCTTGTATCGGTCGCGGACGCGGGTCGTGCCCGTCCGGGTGTCGATCGTCAGGACGGTCACCACGTCGCGGGCGCTCTGGTAGTCGGTGATGTGGACCGTCACCTCGTGCTCGCCGGTCCAGTCGATCGCGTCGGGCGAGGTGTCCCCCGGCAGGGAGACGCGCACGGAGCCCGTCGTCTGGTCGGTCCTGACGTCGTAGAAGCGCAGCGTGGCCTTCTTGCCGCTGCCGGTGACGAAGGCGACCGTGCGGCCGTCGGCGGACAGCGCCCACGGGCCGTTGTTGGCCACGATCTGGGGTGGGACCGCGCCGGTCAGCTCGGCGCCCGTGAGGTCGTGGACGGACAGCCCGGTGGTGTTGGCGCCGGCGTCCCGCTGCAGGAGGACGGCCGAGCCGTCCCCGCCGAAGCCGGAGAACCCGCCCGACTTCGGAATCGTGCCGGTCGCGGCCGCCCGCGCGACGTCGAACAGGCGGCCGTGCGTCGCGCCGTCGTCGTCGGTGTAGACGAGGGCGAGGCGGTTGCCGTCCTGGGACATGTCCAGCCAGACCGAGTCCATGCCGACGCCGCGCGGTAGCGGCGTCTTCGGCATCACGCGGACCCCCTTGAGGACCCCGCCGTGGAACTCGCGCACCACCAGGCGATGATCGGACTTGCGGAAGTAGGCCACCGACTCGCCGTCGCCGCTGACGGTGAGGGGGGCGCTGGTGCTCTTGTCGACCTTGCCCTTGGCGTTGATCGGCCACAGCATGGCGTCCTTGAGCGCGATCCGCCTGCCGTCGAGCAGGTCCAGCCGCCAGGTGTGGCACGGCGCCTCGGTGCCGTCCTTGACCCGGCAGGCGTCCACGGAGGCGTAGCGGATCGAGTGGCGCGCGGTCTCGGCCGTGGCGGGCGCGGCCGTCGCGGAGATCGTGAGCGTGGACAGGACGAGGCCGACCAGACCCGAGGCGATCGGCAGTCGGACCGGCAGCCGGACCGGCAGGGTGATCGGCAGGCTGATCGGCAGGGTGATCGGCAGGCTGATCGGCAGGGTGATGGGCAGGCTGATCGGCAGGGTGGGGTGGCGCATGACTTCTCCTTCCTGGGAGGCCATGCAATTGGACCAGCCACGGGCGTCGCCGGTTCGTCACATCTCTGTTGCGCACGCCTGGCCGTCGAGCGTTTCGAGCGCGTCCTCGATGGCGCGATGGAAGGTCGGATAGGCGTACATCATGTGCCGCAGCCGCGCGGTCGGGATCTCGTTCTGCACCGCCACCACCAGCGCGCCGAGCACCTCGCCACCGGACGGCCCGGCGCTCGTGGCGCCGACCAGCACGCCGCGCCGCGCGTCCTCCACCAGCTTGACGAAGCCCTCGTGCCCGGCCCCGTGGATCCAGCCCCGGGCCGACGCGCTGACGGAGGCGACGCCCACTCGCACGTCGAGCCCGGCCTCCCGGGCCTCCCGCTCCGTCAGGCCGACCGAGGCCACCTCGGGGTCGGTGAACGTGACCCGGGGCACCGCCCGATAGTCGGCCGGCGGGCCGCCCTCGCCGAGGATGTCGCGAGCCGCGATCCTGCCCTGATAGACGGCGACGTGCGTGTACGCGCCCCGGCCGGTCACGTCGCCCACCGCCCACACGCCGTCGGCGGCCCGCATCCGCCCGTCCACGCTCACGAACCGGGCGTTCTCGTCGAGGCCGGCGTCGCCCGCGCCGATCGCGGCCAGGTCGGTCGTGCGCCCGGTGGCGACCAGCAGCCGTGCGGCGCGGAGGGTCGTCCCGTCGTCCAGCGCGAGCGTGAAGCCGTCCTCGTCGTGCCGCACCCGCTCGGCCGCGACGCCGACGCGCACGTCGAGTCCCTCTCCGGCGAACACCCGGGCCAGCAGCACCCCGGCCTCGGGCTCCTCCCGCGCCAGCAGGCGGTCGGCGGCCTCCACGACCGACACCCGCGTGCCGAACCGGGCGAACACCTGGGCGAGCTCGCAGCCGACCGCCCCGCCGCCGAGCACGATCAGCGACTCGGGCGCGTGCCGCGCCGCGACGACGTCCCGGTTCGTCCAGAACGGCGTGCCCTCCAAGCCGTCGATCGGGGGGACGGCGGGGCTGGTCCCGGTGGCGAGGACGATGCCGCGCCGCGCGCGCAGCACCCGGCCGTCCACGGTCACCTCGCGCGGCCCGGTGATCCGGCCCCGGCCGCGGACGAGGTGGACGCCCCGGCTCTCGAACTGCTCCACCCTGGCGTCGTCGCTCCAGCCGTCGGTGGCCTCCGCGCTGATCCGGCCGATCACCGGGGCCCACTCGGGGGAGACCCGCACCGCGCCGGCCATGCCGGGCACCCGCCGCGCCTCGGCGAGCAGTCCGGCGGCGCGCACCATCATCTTCGAGGGGACACAGCCCCAGTAGGCGCACTCGCCCCCGATCAGGCCGGCCTCCACACCGGCGACGGTGAGGCCCGCCTCCGCCAGCCGTCCCGCGACGTCCTCTCCACCGGGTCCCAGGCCGAGCACCACCACGTCGTACGTGACGTCCATGCCGGGTCAACTGCCCAGGCAGGCGGAGCCGTACCGCGTGACGGACCCCGGACGACGCGAAGGGGCGGGCCCGCGGCGGGCCCGCCCCTTCGGTGCGCGGTCGTCAGATGAGACCGAGAGCACGTACGGCGTCGCGCTCCTCGACCAGCTCGTTCACCGAGGCGTCGATCCGCTCACGGGAGAACGGGTCGATGTCCAGGCCCTGGACGATCTCCCAGCGGCCGTTCCTGGACACCACCGGGAAGGACGAGATGAGGCCCTCGGGCACGCCGTAGGAGCCGTCGGACGGGATGGCCGCCGAGGTCCAGTCGCCCTCGGGCGTGCCGTTCACCCAGTCGTAGACGTGGTTGATCGCCGCGTTCGCCGCGGACGCCGCCGAGGACGCGCCGCGCGCCTCGATGATGGCGGCGCCGCGCTTGGCGACGGTCGGGATGAAGGTGTCGCGCAGCCACTCCAGCTCGACCAGCTCGGCCGCGATCTTGCCGCCGACCTCGGCGTGGAAGAGGTCCGGGTATTGCGTCGCGGAGTGGTTGCCCCAGATCGTCATCTTCTTGATCTCGGTCACCGGCACGTTCAGCTTGGCCGCGAGCTGCGAGATCGCGCGGTTGTGGTCGAGACGGGTCATCGCGGTGAACCGCTCGGCCGGAACGTCGGGAGCCGCGGACTGCGCGATGAGCGCGTTGGTGTTGGCGGGGTTGCCCACGACGAGCACGCGGATGTCGTCGGCCGCGTGGTCGTTGATGGCCTTGCCCTGCGGGCCGAAGATGCCGCCGTTGGCCTCCAGCAGGTCGCCGCGCTCCATGCCCTTCGTACGCGGGCGGGCGCCGACGAGCAGCGCGATGTTGGCGCCGTCGAACGCCTTGGCCGGGTCGTCGGAGATCTCGATGCCCCGCAGCAGCGGGAACGCGCAGTCTTCGAGCTCCATCGCGGTGCCCTCGGCCGCCTTGACGGCCTGCGGGATCTCCAGAAGGCTCAGCTTCACCGGGACGTCCGCCCCGAGGAGCTGACCCGAGGCGACGCGGAAGAGCAGCGCGTAACCGATCTGGCCGGCCGCGCCGGTGACGGTCACTTTGACGGTCATGACGATCCCCATTCGCGATATGTGTGACTCACGGATGCTACCCGCCGGGCCGGTTCCTCCCGTGACCAGGTGGCGCCGTGTTTTCGCGTCGCTCGGGTTCCCGGCTTCCGCGCGCCGGGGCCTGGAGGGACATCCGGCCCCTGGCCACGCGTTTCGCCTGCGGAAGGGTGAAACTTTCACGAAACACGCAGGTGACTTCAGACGTAACAGCGCGACGGAATCCCTGCTCGGACGCGAAGTGAACGCCGTGCCGCGACTTCGCCGTTCATCCGCCCTTGACGGGTCCCTGTACGGCGCCGGAGGCGGTGCCTATGGTTCGTGGGAGCGCTCCCAAGCGCAGAATTCATCGCCAGGAGGACCTTCCCAATGAGATCCACCCCCCGACCGGGAGCCGTGAGCTCCACGGTGCGCCGCGGCCTGGTCGCGGCGGCCGTGCTCGCGCTCGGTTCCACGGCGGCCGTCGCCACCGCCACCTCGGCGAGTGCCGCGGTCTCCTGCAAAGTCACCTACTCCGCCAGTGAGTGGCAGGGCGGCATGTCCGTCAACCTGACCATTCAGAACCTGGGCGACGCCCTCAACGGCTGGACCCTCGCGTTCACGTTCCCGAACAGCAGCCAGAAGGTCAGCCAGGGCTGGTCGGGCAACTGGAGCCAGTCGGGCAGCAACGTGACCGTGACCGCCATGGACTGGAACAAGTCCCTGTCCACCGGCGCCTCGACGAGCATCGGCTTCAACGGCACCTGGTCCGGGAGCAACCCGACGCCGACCGACTTCAAGATCAACGGCGTGTCCTGCAACGGTACCCCGCAGTCGCCGTCGCCCTCGCCGTCGCCGTCCGTCTCCCCCTCCCCGCGGGTCTCGCCGTCGGCTTCGCCCTCCCCGCGGGTCTCGCCGTCGGTCTCGCCCTCCCCGCGGGTCTCACCGTCGGCTTCGCCCTCCCCGTCGACCTCGCCGCCGCCGCCCGGGACCCACGTGGACAACCCGTACTCCGGTGCGACGGGCTACGTGAACCCGGACTGGTCGGCGAGTGCCTCTTCCGAGCCGGGCGGCTCGCGGGTGGCCAACATGTCGACGGCGGTCTGGCTGGACCGCATCGCGGCGATCAGCTCCGGCTCGGCCGGCAACAACAGCATGGGCCTGCGCGACCACCTCGACAAGGCGGTCGAGCAGGACGCGGCCAACGGCAACACGCCTCTCACGATCCAGGTCGTCATCTACGACCTGCCGAACCGCGACTGCTCGGCGCTCGCCTCCAACGGTGAGCTGAAGATCGCGCAGAACGGTCTCGCGCGGTACAAGAGCGAGTACATCGACGTGATCGCCGACATCATGTCGGACTCGAAGTACTCGAACCTCCGCATCGTGACGATCATCGAGCCCGACTCGCTGCCGAACCTGATCACCAACGTGAGCGCGTTCCAGGCGTGTCAGGAGGCCCAGTCCTCGGGCGCCTACGTCCAGGGTGTGCAGTACGCGCTGAACAAGCTGCACGCGATCAGGAACGTCTACACGTACGTGGACGCGGCGCACCACGCCTGGCTCGGCTGGGACAACAACTTCCAGCCGATGGTGAACCTCTTCTACCAGGTCGCCACCGGCACCACCGCCGGCGTGAACAGCATCGACGGTTTCATCGTGAACACCGCCAACTTCGGCGCGACGGTCGAGCCGTACTTCACCATCAACAGCTCGGTGAACGGCCAGTCGGTGCGGCAGTCCCACTGGGTCGACTGGAACTGGTACGTGGACGAGCAGTCCTTCGCGGTCGCTCTCCGCAACGCTCTGGTGGCGAAGGGCTTCCCGAACACGCTGGGCATGCTGATCGACACCTCCCGCAACGGCTGGGGCGGTTCGGCCCGGCCGACCGGGCCGAGCACGTCCACCAACGTGGACACGTTCGTCAACGAGTCCCGCGTCGACCGCCGCATCCACGCCGGCAACTGGTGCAACCAGTCCGGTGCCGGTCTCGGCGAGCGTCCGAGGGCGAACCCCGCCTCCGGTCTCGACGCCTACGTCTGGATCAAGCCCCCGGGTGAGTCGGACGGCTCCAGCTCCGCCATCGACAACGACGAGGGCAAGGGCTTCGACCGCATGTGCGACCCGACCTACGGCGGTAACAGCCTGAACGGCAACAACCCGAGCGGCGCTCTCGCGAACGCCCCGGTTTCCGGCCACTGGTTCTCCGCTCAGTTCCAGCAGCTCATGCAGAACGCCTACCCGCCCCTCTCGTAACACGAGGCGCGAGTGACAGCGGGCCCCGCCGCATCCGCGGCGGGGCCCGCCCCCTTTTCCCGGCCACGTCGCCGGGTCAGGAGTAGTGGCTCGACCTGCTGCTCCGGGTGAGCTTGAGCACGACCGACACGATCAGCGCGATCGCGCCGATGATCAGAACCCATTTCAGCGCGCCGAAGATGAGCCCGATGACGGAGCCGAGAAGGAAGAAGCCGACGACCACGGCTGCGGCGATGAGGAGAATGCGTCCCATGCCTTCACCGTACGGGCCGCCCTCCCGCCGCTCACAGGGCCGAAGGCCAAGTTCAGGGCAGACTCAGGGTCATCTCAGGGTGGGGGAGGGGGCCCGTTCCGGCGTCAGTCGTTGGCGTGCAGCGCCGCGTTGAGCTCGATGCCCCTGCTGTCGCGGGACACCGCCTCGACCGCCCCGGTCGTCGAGTTGCGGCGCAGCAGCAGGCCCGACTTGCCTGACAGCTCCCGCGCCTTCACGACCGCCCCGTCCGGCAGCGTGACCTTGGTGCCCGCCGTGACGTACAGCCCGGCCTCCACGACGCAGTCGTCGCCGAGCGAGATGCCGATGCCGGAGTTGGCCCCGAGCAGGCAGCGCTCGCCGATCGAGATGACCTCCTTGCCGCCGCCGGACAGCGTCCCCATGATCGAGGCGCCGCCGCCCACGTCGGATCCGTCGCCCACGATCACCCCGGCCGAGATGCGGCCCTCGACCATGGAGGCGCCGAGCGTGCCGGCGTTGTAGTTGACGAAGCCCTCGTGCATGACGGTGGTGCCGCTCGCCAGGTGGGCGCCGAGCCGCACACGGTCGGCGTCGGCGATCCGCACCCCGGCCGGCAGCACGTAGTCGACCATCCGGGGGAACTTGTCCACGCCGTACACGGTCACCGGGCCCCGGGCCCGCAGGCGCAGCCGCACCTCCTCGAACCCCTCCACCTTGCACGGGCCGTGGTTGGTCCACACGACGTTGGCCAGCAGCCCGAAGATCCCGTCGAGGTTGAGCGCGCGCGGCCGGACCAGGCGGTGGGACAGCAGGTGCAGGCGCAGGTACACGTCGTGCGTGTCGGCCGGCGGGGCCGACAGGTCGGCGATGCCGGTGCGCACGGCCACGACCTCGACGCCCCGGGCGGCGTCGGGGCCGACGAGGGCCGCCATGGCCGGGTCGAGCTCGTCGCCCGCGATCGGCCCAGTGATCGGCCCAGTGATCGGCCCAGTGATCGGCCCAGTGATCGGCTCGGTGCCCACGGCCGGGGGCTCGCCCAGCGCCGGGGAGGGGAACCAGGTGTCCAGCACGGTGCCGTCCTCGGCGATCGTGGCAAGGCCGATGCCGTACGCACCCGAGGTGGTGGAGTCGATAGCTGTCATGTGCACCAACGCTACCGGCTCACGGCGAGAGATCTCCGGGGCGGACGACGCCGGCGGCGCTGCGGATCGCCGCGAACAGGTGCTCGGGCCATTCGGTCAGGGATCGACGCCCATCATGTGACAAAAGGAGCATGTCACCCCTGGTCGCCGGGCGATCAGCTGTCGAACTCGCCGCTCTTCACGTCTGCGATGAAGGAGCTCCACTCGCTCGGGGTGAAGGCCAGGACCGGGCCCGTGCGGTCCTTGCTGTCCCGTACGGCTGGTGGGTAGAGGCCCACATCGATGAGCCTCCCGGTGAGCGCATCCACAACGCCTGCTCGTGGTTTTCGGCGTCGTCGGGGTCTCGATGATCCGGACGCGCGACGAGGACCGGGCCATTGTGGCGTGACGCCTGATAACGACCTGTTTGGGTGGGTTTCAGGTTGAATGGGGGAATTACCGGGAAAGTTGACTCGGCGTGACATAGTCGGCAGACCTCGGCCCGATGGGGGGCGAATGACCGACGTGCAGAGGTACGCCAGGGACTGCTTCCGCGGGGTCACCTCCGACCGGTTGGGCGTCGAGCTGGAGTTCCTGGTCTTCGACGCGGACAACCCCGTGATTCCCGTCCCCATCGCCCGGATCGCGGGGGCGCTCCCCGCGCTCCCGGGTGGCAGCCGGGTGACGTTCGAGCCGGGCGGGCAGCTCGAACTGTCCGCCCCGCCCGACGTCCCGCCCGTCGCCGTCGCCAGGCTCACCGCCGACGTCGACGCCGTACGGCTCGCGCTCGCCCGGGCCGGGCTGCGGCTGGGCGGCCGCGGCCTGGACACCCTGCGGCCGGCCGTGCGGCAGTTACGAGAGCCCAGATATGAGGCGATGGCCGCGTTCCTGGAGCGGCCGCACGGCCTGACGATGATGTGCTCGACGGCGTCGATCCAGGTCAACCTGGACTTCGGCGCGGATCCCCGGGCCCGCTGGGAACGTGCCCACGCGCTCGGCCCGGTGCTGGTCGCGGCCTTCGCCAACTCGCCCTTCGACGGGTGGGCCTCCGGCCGCCAGGCCGTGTGGGGCAGGCTCGACCCGAGCAGGACCGCGCCGGTCGCGCGGAACGGCGACCCGGCGGGCGACCCGGCGGGCGACTGGGCGCGCTACCTTCTCGACGCCCGGCTGATGCTGGTCCGGGGGACCGGCGGGCTCGTGCCGGTGCTCGACGGCTCGGCGTTCCGTGACTTCGCGCGCGTGGCCGGGCGGTCTCCCGGCGAGGCCGACCTCGCGTACCACGCCACCACGCTCTTCCCGCCCGTACGGCCCCGGGGCTGGCTGGAGGTGCGCTACCTCGACGCGCAGGGGGCCGCCGAGTGGCCCGTGTGCGTGGCCGTCGTCCACGCGCTCGTCACCGACGACCGGGCCGCCGCGATCGCCATGGAGGCGGCCCGGCCGGTCGCCCACCGGTGGGCGGACGCGGCCCGCCTCGGTCTCGCCGACCCCGGCCTGTGCCGGTCGGCCTCGGCCTGCTTCCGCGCCGCCGCCGAGGCCCTGCCCCGCCTCGGGGCCGAGCCCGCGCTGGTCGCCCGGGTCCGCGCGTTCGCCTCTCGGCACATCGAGTCCGGCCGATCGCCGGCCGCCGATCAGACAGAGGAGATATTCGCGTGACCGATCTCGACGCCGTCCTGGGCAACGCCGGCCCGACCGGCCTGAAGGAGCGGATCGCGGCCGAGCTCGCCGCCGTACGCGAGCGGTCGCTCGCCTACACCGACGCCGACGACGACCTGCTCGTGCGCCAGCACTCGCCGCTGATGTCGCCGCTGGTCTGGGACCTCGCCCACGTCGGCAACTACGAGGAGCTGTGGGTGCTGCGCGAGGTGGGCGGCATCGAGCCGCTGCGCCCGGAGATCGACCACCTCTACGACGCGTTCAGACATCCGCGCAAGGACCGGCCGTCGCTTCCGCTGCTCGGCCCGGCCGAGGCCAGGAAGTACATCTCCGGCGTACGCGGCCGGGTGCTCGACGTCCTCGACCAGGTGGACCTGACCGACCCCGATCCGCTGCGGTCCGGCGGCTACGTCTTCGGGCTGGTGCTGCAGCACGAGCACCAGCACGACGAGACCATGCTCGCCACGATCCAGCTGTCCCGGCGGCCCGGCCTGGTCCGTGACGGGGAGCTGCCACCCGGCAGGCCCGCCGCCGAGCCCGAGGTCCACATCCCCGGCGGGGTCTTCACGCTGGGCACTGACGGGGGCACCGACACGGTGGCCTGGGCCTACGACAACGAGCGGCCGGCCCACCGGCTCTACCTGCCGGGTTACCTGATCGACCGTCACCCCGTCACCAACGGGGCCTACACGGAGTTCATCGAGGACGGCGGCTACCGCGACCCGCGCTGGTGGCTGCCCCAGGGGTGGGAGTGGGCCGAGCGCAACGGTGTGGAGGCCCCGCTGTTCTGGACGCGCGACGGCGGCGCCTGGTGGCGGGTCCGGTTCGGCCGGGAGGAGCCGGTGCCGCCGGACGAGCCGGTGCAGCACGTCTCCTGGTATGAGGCCGACGCGTACGCCCGGTGGGCGGGCAAGCGCCTGCCGACCGAGGCCGAGTGGGAGAAGGCGTGCGGCGGCCGCACGTACCCCTGGGGCGAGGCCGATCCCGGCCGTCTCGGGCGCTGGGCCAACCTCGGCCACCGCGCCGCCCGGCCCGCGCCCGCCGGGGCGTTCCCGGACGGCGCGAGCCCGTACGGCGTGGAGCAGCTGATCGGGGACGTGTGGGAGTGGACCGACTCGTGGTTCCAGCCCTATCCCGGCTATCGGTGCTTCCCCTACGAGGAGTACAGCAAGGTCTTCTTCGGGGAGACCCACCGGGTGCTGCGCGGCGGGTCGTGGGCGACCCATCCGTCCGCCGTCCGCACGACCTTCCGCAACTGGGACTACCCGATCAGGCGGCAGATCTTCGCCGGCTTCCGCTGCGCCCGTTCCGAGGAGTGAGGGATGTGCCGCCACGCGGCGTGGCTGGGCCCGGTGCGGTCTCTGACCTCGCTCGTCAACGACCCCGCACACGGCCTGCTGCACCAGTCGTACGCGCCGCGCCTGCAGAAGTACGGCACGGTGAACGCCGACGGGTTCGGCTTCGGCTGGTATGACGGGTCCCGGCCCGTGCGCTACCGCCGTGCGGTGCCGATCTGGGCGGACGCCAACATGCCCGGCCTGGCCGGGGCGGCCCGCTCGCACTGCATGATCGCGGCGGTGCGGTCGGCCACGGCCGGGATGCCCATCGAGGAGACGGCCACCGCGCCGTTCGCCGACGGACCCTGGCTGCTCAGCCACAACGGCAGGGTCGGGCGCGAGGCCGTGCGGCCCCTCGTGGCCGACGCGGAGAGCGTGTGCGACTCGGCGTGGCTCGCCGCGGCCGTGTTCGCCCGGCTGCGGGACGGCCTGCCGCTCACCGCGGTCCTGCCGGCCGTGGTCCGCGCGGCGTCCGAGGAGGACCCGGAGGCCCGGCTCAACCTGCTCGTCACGGGAGGTTCCCACCTGGCCGCCGTCGCGTGGGGCGACACGTTGTTCACGCACCTGGAGGAGGGGGTGCTGGTCGCGAGCGAGCCCCTGGACGACCGGCCGGGCTGGCGGGCGGTGCCCGACCGGAGCCTGCTGCTCGCGTCCCCCGACGGCGTTTCGGTGACACCGATCGATTGAGAGGCGACCATGGTTACCGATCATCTCGGCGGCGACTATCTGCGCCAGGCTCTGGAGAACGACGTGCGCGCCGGGCTCACCTCGTCGCCCAAGTGGCTGCCCCCCAAGTGGTTCTACGACGCCGCGGGCAGCGAGCTGTTCTCCCGCATCACCCGGCTGGCGGAGTATTACCCCACCCGGTGCGAGCTGGAGATCCTGCGCCGCCGCGCCGTCGACGTCGCCGGGCTCAGCCGGGCCGACACGCTCGTCGAGCTGGGCTCGGGCACGAGCGAGAAGACCGTGCTGCTGCTCGACGCGCTGGCCAACGCGGGCACGCTGCGGGCCTACACGCCGGTCGACGTGGACGCCGTCACGCTCGAGGTGGCGGCCGAGCGGCTCGCCGTACGCTATCCCGGCCTGGACGTGCGGCCGGTGCGCGCCGACTTCGAGCAGCACCTGGCGCTGCTGCCGAGGACCGGCAGGCGGCTGGTGGCGTTCCTCGGCGGCACGATCGGCAATCTCCCGCCCGCCGCGCGGGAGGTGTTCCTCAAGGAGCTGCGGGCCACGCTGCGGCCGGGCGACACCCTGCTGCTCGGCACCGACCTGGTGAAGGATCCCGGCCGTCTGGTCAGGGCGTACGACGACCCGCGGGGCGTGACGGCCGCCTTCAACCGCAACGTGCTGCACGTGCTCAACCGGGAGCTGGACGCCGGGTTCGAGCCGGAGGAGTTCGAGCACGTCGCGCTGTGGGACGGGGACAACGACTGGATCGAGATGCGGCTGCGTGCCACCCGGCCCATGGAGGTCCCGATCAGGGCGCTCGGCCTCACGATCCTGTTCGCCGAGGGCGAGGAGACGCGTACGGAGATCAGCGCCAAGTTCCGCAGGGAGGGCGTGCTCGACGAGCTGTCCCGGGCCGGGTTCGCGGTCTGCCGCTGGTATACCGACAGCTCGGGCGACTTCGCGCTGACCCTGGCCGCGGCCGGGACCGCCCTGGGCGTCACCTGAGCGTCACCCGGTGAGTTGTGCCCTGGCGCTCGCGAGCAGCGGCAGGCGCAGGACGAAGCGGGCCCCGCGAGGGGAGTCCTCGACCCGCAGCGTCCCGTGGTGCGCGTCCGCCGTGAGGCGGCACAGGGCGAGGCCGAGCCCGGTGCCCTTGGGGTCGCGGCGGCGCCCGTCCTTCAGGCGGACGAACGGCTCGAAGACCCGCTCGCGGTCCTCCGGCGCGATGCCGTCGCCGTCGTCGAGCACGGTGACGACCGCGTCGTCCCCGGCCCGGCCGACGATGACGTCGACCTTGCTGCAGGCGTGGCGCTGCGCGTTGACCAGGAGGTTGGTCAGCACGCCGCACAGCTGGACCCGGTTGCCGAGGACGGTCACCTCGTCCTCGGCCTCGACGTGCACGTGCACGGGCACGCCGTTCGTGCGGGCGGCGGCCTCCTCGCGCGCGAGCGCCGCGAGGTCCACCGGCTCGTGTTCGGCCGCCGCGGACGTGCGGACGCGGGCGACGGAGAGCATCTCGTCGATGATCGCCTGGCACCGCTCGGTGGTCCGCACCGCCGTACGGATCGTCTCGTAGGGGTCGGTCTCCTCGCGGTAGAGCAGGGCCTCCTCCAGTTGCGCGCGCAGCCCGGCGAGCGGGGTCCGCAGCTCGTGGGAGACCATCGAGGCGAAGTGCCGCTGCTGGCGCACCGAGGTGTCGAGGCGGTCGAGGAAGCTGTTGGAGGCCCGCGCGAGCTCGGCGATCTCGTCGCGCCCGGGGGGCTGGGGGACGCGCAGGCTGAGGTCGCGCACGCTGATTTCGGTCACCTTCTCGCGGATCTCTCTGACCGGACGCAGCGTGCGGCCCGTGGCACGCCAGCTCGCCCAGGTCCATCCGGCGGTCATCATCAAAACTCCGATCGCGATGAACAGTTCCAGCCGATGCGTGGCCAGGAGGCCGGGCTCGGCCCTCCCCGCGTACACGGCGTGCGGCTCGCCGCCCCAGAACAGCCGGGACTGCACCGGCAGGACCCGAACGGCGGTGAGCACGACGCACCGGTCTCTGCCGGGGCACTCGATGCGGTACTGCAGCCGGTCGTCGCCTCCGGGGAAGGGGGAGCTCAGCGGGGCCTGGCCGCTCGCCGCCCGGCTGGCGGTGATCACCCGGTTGCGGGAGTCGACCAGCTGCACCAGGTCCGCGTGGCCGGCCGGAGGGTCGGGGACGCCGTTGGGGCCCATCGCGGCGATCCAGTCGGTCGCCACCCGCTGGGTGTCCATGAAGAGATGGCTGTGGATCCGGTTGCGGATGGCGAGGTCGAGGCCGAACCCGATCACCGTGAGGACGACGAGGGACAGGACCGCACTCATCAGGGCGGTCCTCGCCTGGATCGAGCGCGGGCGTAAAAGGGAAGGCATGCGCCAGCCCGCCATGACCCCTCCATCCGTGTACACAATGCAATGGCTAGGGAAAAAACGTTAATAAGAGATATCCGGGAACGACGCCTCCTGAACATGTCAAATGGCAATCCTTGCGATAACAAGGCGAAGGATCGACGTTTTCTTTGCCTGATCAAGCATTCGCACTGCTAGGCGGCTTGGCAGACGCTTTTCCAAATGTGACGGATGTTTTTCCTGCGAAAAGCGTGCTCGCTCCGGCGGCGAGGACGAGACAGGCGGCGGCGACGGCCGCGATCGCCGGCCAGGGGACGACCAGGGGAACGGCCGCGCCCGCCTTCCGCGCCAGCCCGGCGCGCATTCCGAGCAGCGCGGGAACGGCCACGGCGAGACCGAGCACGGTGCCGATCGCGGTGACGAGCGCCGCCTCGGCCGCCGCCGCCGCGGACACCTGCCGCCGCGTCGCGCCCGACAGGCGCAGGACCGCGAACTCGCGTGCCCGTGCCGACGCCGCCATGACCTGCGTGTTGACGATCGCCAGGCCCGAATAACCGGCCGAGACCCCGACCAGCAGCAGAGTGAACAGCCAGACGAGCCGGTCCTCCTCCGCCTGGTCGCCGGCCGCCCGGTCGGCGACGCTCACCGTCTTGGCCCCTGGGACGACCATCCCGGCCGGCCGGGACACGTACGCCTCGGGGGTCAGCGCCGACGGGTCGTGCGCCCGCACCGTGGCCCGGGAGACCAGCACCCCCGCCGGTGGGGCGGATGGGACAGCCGTGATCCGCAGGCGCACCGTGCGGCCGTCCTCGAAGGTGAGCGGCACGACGTCTCCCGCGCGCCAGCCGTGGTCGCGGGCCACCCATTCCGCGACCGCCGTCTCGCCCTCGGCGAGGCGATCGTCGCCGAGCGCGGCGAGCGGGCGATCGCCGTACACCGTGGTCGGCAGCGGGACGGGCGGGGCCGACGCCGCCGCGAGCGCCGCGTCCGACAGACCGGGGGCGCCGTCGGGCACGAGCACCGCCGCCGCGGAGGTGCTCGCCGCCCGCCCCGCCGTGTAGGCCGCGGCGGTCGTGCGCACCATTCCGGTGACCAGCACGGCGAAGCCCACCGTCAGCAGCACCGGGGCCGCCGTGGCGGCGGTGCGGCGCACGGAGGTCATCGCGCTCCGCCCGGCCAGCATGCCCACGACCGGCCGGGAGACCGGCCACGAGAAGGCGCGGACGAGCGGCGGGAAGACGACCGGCGCGAGCAGGGTGAGCCCGGCGATCAGCGCCATCGCGGCGAGCAGGACGTCGTTGACCAGGGCGTCCTCCCCGGCCGAGGCGCTCGCCACCGCCAGGGCCAGGCCGCCCGCGACCGACACCGCGCCCGCGATCCACCGCACACGGGTCATCGGCGTGCCGCCCGCCGCCTGGTCGCGGAGGGCCTCAAGCGGGCGGACGCGGGCGGCCCGTCCCGAGGCGGACCAGGCGCCGAGCAGCCCCGCCGCGATCCCGGCCGCGACGGCAGCGGCCACGGGCAGCGGGCTGAACCGCACGCCGAACGACTCGGGCTCGAAGCCCGCCGTGACGAGCACCCCGCCGACGGCGGGCGCGACGGCCGCGCCCAGCAGCGCCCCGGCCGCGGCGGCGACGACGCCCACGGCGAGCGCCTCGCCGTACACGATCAGCCGCACCTGCCGCGGGGTCGCGCCGACCGCCCGCAGCAGGCCGAACTCCCGGCGCCGCTGGGTGACCCGGAACGCGAACGTGGAGGCCACCACGAACACCGACACGAACCCGCCGAGCAGCGCCATGGCGGTCAGCACCTGCATGCCGATCCAGCGGGTCCGCGCGTCGGCCGCGGGCTCGGCCGCCGCCCGGTCCTCCCCCGAGAGCACCCGCCCGGACCCGCCGACGACGCCGATCGCGGCACGCCGCACGGCGGAGGGTTCCGCCCCCGGCCGGGTGAGCAGCCCGATCACGCGCACGCCGCCCCCGAGACGCGCGGCCTCGCCGTCCGAGACGTACGGCCCGGGGCCGTCGGTGAGCCCGCTGACCGTGTAGGGCACCGGCCCTTCGGCGGTCAGCAGCGTGACGGGTGAGCCCGGCGCGAGCCCGAGCGCGCGGTCGAGCACCACCTCTCCGGCGCGCACGGGCGGACTGCCCGCCACCAGCCGGTGCGGCGCCAGCGCCGCGGTGCTCCAGCCCCGCGCCTCGTGCCCGCCGCCCGGCCTGCCCCCCACGACTGCCTGGGCGTAGAAGGCGCGGTCGGGGACGGCCGCCGCCACGCCGGGCACCGCCGTCAGCGCGCGGACCAGCGACTCAACCGTCTCGGGGGACCACGGCCGGTTCTCGGCGAAGCCGTTGTCGTCTCCGGGCATGCCGGGGGCGTGCACGAGCAGGGGCGCGGCGGCGTAGCGCGCGGGCACCCGCGGGCCCGCGGACGTCAGCAGCAGCGCGCTCGCGGTGAGCACCGCGGCGCCGAGGCAGAGCGCGACGAAGGTGCCCGCGAGGCCGGTCCACCGGCCGCGCAGCAGCGGGAGGCTCAGCATGCCTCCTCCAGGAGGGCCATGCGGGCCGCGATCCCGGCGGCGGTCGACCGGCCCAGCTCACCCGCGAGCCGGCCGTCCGCCAGCAGCACGACCCGGTCCGCGTACGCCGCGGCGGCGGGGTCGTGCGTGACCATGACGACGGTCTGCCCGTGGGCGTCGACCAGCGTACGCAGGAGTTCCATGACCACGCGGGACGCGGCGCGGTCGAGCGCGCCGGTCGGCTCGTCGGCGAAGAGCACGGCGGGCCCGGATCCTCCCGACCGGGTGATCAGCGTGCGGGCGATGGCCACGCGCTGCCGCTCGCCGCCGGAGAGCTCGGCGGGCCGATGCCCGGCCCGACGGTCCATGCCGACCTGGGCGAGCGCGTCGCGCACCTCGCCGCGCCCGGGGCGGCGCCCGGCCAGGCGGAGCGGGAGCGCCACGTTCTCCGCGGCGGTGAGCGCGTCGACCAGGTTGTAGTCCTGGAAGACGAAGCCGATCCGCTCCCGGCGCAGCAGGGTGAGCGCCTTCTCGCTCAGCGGGCCGAGGTCGGTGCCGCCGATCGAGACGGTGCCGGACGTCGGCCGGTCGAGCCCGGCGGCGCAGTGCAGCAGCGTGGACTTGCCGGAGCCCGAGGGCCCCATCACGGCGGTGAAGGTCCCCTGGCCGAAGCCGAGCGTCACGCCGTCGAGAGCGGTCACCGCGCCCGGTCCGGTGCCGTACACCACGCGGACCGCGTCGAGCAGGACCGCCTGTCCGCTGATTGTCTGTGTTGGTGATGTCACGTCGGTTGGTGCCATGTCACCGAGCCAACCGGCGGCGGGGCGGTGAAGCATTGGCACTGGGACGAGAACCAGGGGTATCCCCAGCACTACCGACATCGGCGCGCCCACGGGTTAGCGTCGATGCCGTGGCCGCCCCGCTCGTCGTTTCCTCTCCCATGATCCTTGTGCCCCGCACCGCGCTGGACGCGCTCGCCGCGCCGCCCCAGCGCTTCCTCGCCTCGGCCTGGCCGTGGAGGTCCCTGGCCTACCTGCTGGCCGGGGTCGTGCCCGGCCTCGCCTTCGCCACCGTCCTGGCGCCGGCGCGGGCGGTGGGGGGCCTGCTCGCCGTGCCGCTGTCGCTCGGGGTGGCCGCACTGCTGCTGACACCCCTGGCCCGGTTCGAGCGGTGGCGGCTGCGCCTCGTGGACCGGCAGCCGGCGAGCGGGCTGCCGGGCGGCTGGTGGCCGGGCTGGCGCGAGGCGGGGCACGCCCTCGTGGCGATGGTCGCGCTCTGGTGGGCCGACCTGCTGGTCGTGGGGGCCGCGATCGCCGGGCCGGCGGTGCTGATCCTCTCCCCGGTCGTGCAGCCGATCCACCCGGAAGGCGAGGCCACGCTGGGGGAGACCTTCGTCGGATCGGCCGTCGGGCTGCTGCTGGTGCCCGTCGCGGCGTACACGGTCGCCGCCTGGGCGGGCGCCCGGGCGGCGATGGCGCGGGCGATGCTGGTGCCGCAGGAGGCCGAGACGCGGGAGATCGCGCGCTCCCGGGCGCGGCTGGTGGACGCCTTCGAGGCCGAACGCCGCCGCATCGAGCGCGACCTGCACGACGGCGCGCAGCAGCGGCTCGTCGCGCTGTCGATGAAGCTCGGCCTGGCCGGGCTCGATCTTCCGCCGGGCTCGCCCGCGGCCGTACGTCTCGACGAGGCACGCGAGCTGGCCGGGCAGGCGCTCGCGGAGCTGCGCGAGCTGATCCGCGGCGTCCATCCGCAGGTGCTCGCCGACCGCGGGCTGCCCGCCGCCCTGCGCGACGTGGCCGGCAGATCACCGGTGCCCACGAGCGTGGACGTCGAGCTGGACCGGCGGCTGCCCGAACGGGTGGAGGCGGCGGCCTACTACGTCGCCTGTGAGGCGCTGGCGAACGTGGCCAAGCACAGCGGGGCCGATTCCTGCGCCGTACGCGGACGCCTGCGCGGGGGCGGGCTCGTGCTGGAGATCACCGACGACGGGCGCGGGGGAGCGGACCCGGCGCGCGGCACCGGCCTGACCGGGCTCGCCGACCGGGTGTCGGCCGTCGGGGGCACGCTGACCGTCGAGAGCCCACACGGCGGCGCGACCACGGTGAGGGCGGAGTTCCCGTGCGCGTGGTGATCGCCGAAGACTCGGTGCTGCTCAGAGAGGGCCTCGCCGGCCTGCTCGAACGGTTCGGGCACAGCGTCGTCGCGGCCGTCGGCGACGCCCCCGGGCTGATCGCGGCGGTCGCGGGCCAGGACCCGGACGTCGTCGTCGCCGACGTGCGCATGCCGCCCGGCTTCAGCGACGAGGGGCTGCGGGCCGCGCTGGAGCTGCGGGCGGCGCGGCCGTCCCTCGCGGTGCTGGTGCTCAGCCAGTATGTCGAGCAGACCTACGCCGCCGAGCTGCTCGACCAGACTCGCTCCCCGGGCGGGGGCGGCGTCGGCTACCTGCTGAAGGACCGCATCGGCGACGTCGTGCAGTTCGCCGACGCGGTGACCACGGTCGCGGGCGGCGGCACGGTGATCGACGCCGAGGTCGTCCGGCAGTTGCTGCGCGGACGCCGCGACCCGGTGGCCCGGCTCACCCCGCGCGAGCGCGAGGTGCTCGCGCTCGTCGCGGAGGGGCGGTCGAACGCCGCGATCGCCCGCGCGCTGTTCGTCTCCGAGGCGGCCGTCGCCAAGCACATCGCGAGCATCCTGGCCAAGCTCGACCTGCCCCCGGACGCCGACGACCACCGCCGGGTGCTCGCCGTGCTCGCCTACCTGCGCGCCGCCGTGTGAGCGGGCCCTCGGAGAAGGCCGTCCTCCGGGGAGGGCGCGGGGAGACGCCGGGCGGCACGCCGTTTCCCGAGCCATCTCACCAGCTCGACGACCGCGGTGATCGACAGCACGATGCCGAGGCCGAGGAGCAGGCCCTTGATCGGGTCGTTTTCGAACGCCATCCCGCCGAAGAAGCCGATCAGCCCGGAGTACACCGCCCACGAGCCCGCCGCGATCGCGTCGAAGAACGTGAACGATCGCAGCGGATGCCGTACGGCGCCCATGGTGAGCGTGGTCGCGGTGCGCCCGCCGGGGATGTACCTGGCCACGACCAGGACGAGCCCGCCCCGCTCGGCCAGGGCGTTCCGCGCCCAGACGAACGGCTTCTTGTCCCGCAGCCTGCCCGCCGACCTGCTGCCGATCAGATAGGAGACGTGGTCACCCGCGCACGCGCCGAGAGCCGCGACCACGATGACCAGGGCCAGGTTGGTCTCGCCCGACGCGGCGAACACCGCGGCGGTGATCACCGAGGTCTCGGCCGGAACGACCGGGAAGAACCCGTCGAGCAGCGCCAGGGCGAACAGCGCCACGTACAACCAGGGCGATGACATCACCTGGTGGACCAGGTCGAGGATGGCGTGCGTCATGAGCGCGACTCCGATCGTTGGACACCCGTCAACCGTGTCGGCCCGGGGGCATGGGGGACATCCGGGAGATCCCGGATCGGACGCGGGCCCATCCCTCACGTGGGGTCAGGGCCGGCACCCCGCGAAACCAGGCACGCCGCAGGTCACGGCACATCGGACGATCGGCAGGCGCACTCCCTGCTTTCGTCGGCTGCTGGTAGCCGGACGAAGAGGCCGGACGAGCGGGCCGGGTCAGCGTGCGGAGACCGGCTCGGGGGTGGGCACGACGCGCCGGACCTGCTCGCGCACGCCGGGCGCGAGCTCGGCCGTCATCGGTGCCTTCTCGGTGCGCAGGCGGTTGAGCGCCAAGGCGAGCGCGGTGCCCCACAGCAGGTGTCCCGCCAGCAGCGCGGCCTGGCGTCCGGGGCGGTCCTTCGGGACGGGCGGGTACGCGCCGATGCTCGGCGCCAAGCCCTGATAGCCGAAATACCACACCAGCAACCCGTACGCGGTGCCGATCGGGACGGGCACCCGCTGCCCTGCCGACAGCAGACCGAGCACAGAACCACAGGAGGAGCCGAACGCGAAGTGCGCGATCGTGCCCAGCACGTTCTCGCCCCTCCTGGGCTTGTCCCGCCCGGGAAGGGCCAGCCGTGCGAACCGCCGCGGCGGCGGCTCCTCCAGCAGGCCGGCCCTGTCCGCCGCCATCAGCAGCGCGCTGTACACCGCCGTCGCAAGCGCGCCGCCGACGGCGCCGTTCACCAGGTTGCGCATCATGAGGAGGCTTTTCCCACCCCCATCGGATCACCTGCCCTCGCGGTGCTCCGTTCTCGGTAAACAATCAAGGCACCGGCCAGGGCGGAGCGGAGACCGCCGAGCGCCGGGAATCAAGGCCACCTTCTCGCCCGCGATGGGCTGGACCGCAGGGACGGTCACCGGCCGGTGAGCCTGCGGAGGATCCGGCGGATGGGGCCCGAGCGCGTCTCGCCCTGGGCTTCCCGGTCCGGCGAACCGGGCTCGGTCCGTACGAGCCGGCATGGCAGCCCATCGCCTTGAAGGGAGCCCACTGGTCGTAGTAGATGCGCCCGGCGATGAATTTGCCGTCCTCCACCGTCCACATCCCGCACCCGGTCCAGCGGACGGGGCGGCCGGTGCCGGGGATCTCGCTGCCGTCCGGGAGCAGCATGCCGCCCGACTGGCTCCCCGACGTGACCCATTCGACGGCGACGGTGTCATCGTCGGCCACGATCGTGGTGACCTCGGACGTCACGTCGGGCGTAAGCCATTTCCCAGGAACGCCGTAGGCGACGAGGCCGGGCATGAACGGTCACCCGGGGACGATCTCGCCGAGGAGGCGGTCCCAGTCGGCGAGGAAACGGTCGAGGTTGTAGCGGGCCAGGGCGGCCGAGCGGGCGGCCTTGCCCGCCTGTACGGCGAGCTCGGGCTCGCCGGCGAACCGGTGGAGTGCCCGGAGCAGCGTGGGCAGTTTGGTGGAGACGACCCCGGCCTCCGGCGGCACCGCCTCCACGGCTTCGGTGGTGGCGAGCGCGACGACCGGCATGCCGATCATCATGGCCTCGATGAGCGACAGGCCGAGCGAGGTCCAGCGGTAGGGATGCAGGTAGACCCGGCGCCGGGCCAGCTCGGCGTGCATGGCGGCCTGCGGCAGGTCTTCGAACGCCTCCATCTCTCCGGCCAGGCCGAGCTTCGCGGGCAGGTTCGTGACCTTCATGCCGAACACGTCGAGCGGGGCCGTCGCGGCGAACGTGGGCAGCAGGTCGGTGCCCGCCACCCGCCAGCGCCTGATCGGCTCGTTGACGACCACGCCGGCCCGGGCCAGCTCGCCGGTGTAGAGGTGGCCGGGGTCGACGACGCCGTGCTCGATCACGCGGGTGGGGGCCCGGCCGGAGTCCCAGAACAGGTCGTTGAAGTGGGTGACGTGGACGATCGGGATGTCATCGCGGCCGGCCAGCGGATGACGGGTCTTGGGCACGTCCCCCGCGGGCGTGTTGTGCTCGACGTAGACGCCCGGCACGTCGCGGCCCAGCCACTCGCGGGCCAGGCCGAGCTCGTGCGGCCGCTGGTAGACGACCACGTCGACGTCCTCGCCGGCCAGCCGGTCGTACGGCACCTCCCGCACCGAGCCGGGCCAGGGATAGGTGTCGGCCCGGCCCCGCCCGTCGGGACCTCGGTCGGGGGTGAGCGGCACCAGATAGTCGTGCCGCCCGTGCACGAAAGAGGTGGTCCACGAGCCGTGGACGTGCCAGACCATGATCTTCATCGCGTCGCTCCCCGTCCGTCGTCGTGCCGGAACACCGCGTCCTCCGCCCGCGGGCGCCTCACCCATCTGCCCTGCTCATGCCCTCTTCATCCTCAGCTGTGAGCGGAATTCCCCCGAGCACCAGATCGACGGCCGCGGCGAGGTCGGGCGCCACCTCGGGAGCGGCCGCCACCTCCTCCGCCAGCGTCACCGGGGTCGGCACGAGGACGCCCCGGGCGCCGGCGGCGCACGCGGCCTCCATGTCCCGGCCGATGTCGCCGATCACCACGCAGTCCTCCGGGCGCACACCGAGCCGCCGGGCCGCGCGCAGCACGAGACCGGGCGCGGGCTTGCGGCAGTCGCAGCGGTCGCCGTCGTCGTGCGGGCAGATCTCCCACACGTCGAAGGGGCCGAGCAGCGCGTCCACCCGGTCGTTGACGGCGCGCAGGGCCTCCGGGGCGATCAGGCCCTTGGCGACTCCCGACTGGTTGGTCACGATCCCGACCTTGACGCCTTCCGCACGCAGCCGGTCGAGCACCTCCCGGGCCCCGGCGACGGGCTCCACCCGCTCAGGATCGATGTTGTAAGGAACGTCGTGAATGAGCGTTCCGTCACGGTCGAAAAGCACCGCGGCGGGTGGACGGGCGGGCTGGGACACGGGCGACCTCCTGCGTGAATCGCCCGCCGGGCTACCCGGCGGACAGATCCGCAAACACCGCCATAACTCCGCCCGTGACTACTCACAGTAGCAATTATTGAGTGCATGGCCCACTCACGTCGACTTCTCTACAAAGGAGTGTTTAGGAGCGCTTCTCTCGGTAACCAGACCTCCACTGCGCAACGGAGGGAAACCGATGCGGTTCTTGGGGATAAACGCGATTTTCCATGATCCAGCCGCCGCGCTGGTCGTGGATGGTGAGGTGATCGCCGCCGCAGAGGAAGAGCGCTTCAGCCGGCGCAAGCACGGCAAGCGCCCGCTCCCGTTCTCCGCCTGGGAGCTGCCGGAGCTCGCCGCCGCCTGGTGTCTCGAACAGGCCGGTCTGCGGCCCGAGGACCTCGACGGCGTCGCCTACTCCTACGACCCCGAGCTCGTGGTGCCCGGCGGGCCCGGGCAGGACGGGCACTGGGAGGACCTGCGCACCGCCTACGCACGCCGAGCCCCGAGCTTCCTCGCCACCGCGCTGCCCGGTCTCGACGCGGCCCAGGTGCGGTTCGTCCCCCACCACATCGCGCACGCCGCGTCGGCCGGGCTGGCCGCGCCCTGCCGCGAGTCGGCGGTGCTGGTCTGCGACGGCCGCGGCGAGGCCGTCTCGCACCTGGCCGGGCACTACCGCGACGGCGAGCTGACCGTCCTGGCGAGCCAGGCGCTGCCGCACTCCCTCGGGCTGATGTACGAGGACCTCACCCAGCATCTCGGCTTCCTCCGCTCCAGCGACGAATACAAGGTGATGGCCCTCGCCTCCTACGGCGAGCCGCGTTTCCTGCGCGAGATGCGCGACCTCGTCCACGCGACGGGCGACGGCGGCTTCCGGGTCGAGCCGATCGACTGGAGCGTCTACGCCAAGGCGCTCGGCAAGGGCGAGAAGTGGACGGCCGACCACGCCGACCTCGCCGCGAGCGTGCAGGTCCGGCTTGAGGAGGTGCTGCTCGACCTGGCGAGATGGCTGTACGGGCGCACCGGAGCGCGCTGTCTCACGATGGCCGGAGGCGTCGCGCTCAACTGCGTGGCCAACACCCGGCTGTTCGCCGAGGGCCCGTTCGAGGAGGTGTGGGTGCAGCCCGCCGCGGGCGACTCGGGCACCGCGCTCGGGGGAGCGCTGCACCTCGCCCAGGCCGGCGGCGACCCCGTCACGCCGATGCCCGGCGCCGACCTCGGGCGGAGCTGGACCGACGAGGAGCTGGGCGCCTGGCTCGACGTCGCGCGGGTGCCGTACGAGCGGCCCGCCGACCTGGCCGCGACCGTGGCCGCCGAGCTCGCGGCCGACCGCGTGATCGCCTGGTTCCAGGGGCGCGCCGAGTATGGCCCCCGCGCGCTCGGCCGCCGATCGCTGCTCGCCCACCCCGGCGACCCCCGCAACACCGAGCGGCTCAACGACGTGAAGGGCCGCGAGCAGTTCCGCCCCATCGCCCCGATGGTGCTGGCGGAACGCGCCCCCATGATCTTCGGCAGGGGCCCGATGCCGAGCCCGCACATGCTGTTCGTCCACGACGTGCGGCCGGAGTGGCGCGACCGCATCCCCGCGGTCGTGCACGTCGACGGCACGGCCCGGATCCAGACGGTAGAGCGCGGCCGAGACCCGCTGCTGGCCCGGCTGCTGGAGGAGTTCGAGGCGCGCACGGGGCTGCCCGTGGTGGTCAACACGAGCCTCAACACGGCCGGCCGCCCGATGGTGGACGACCCCCGCGACGCGCTGGAGTGCTTCGGCTCGGCCCCCGTAGACGTGCTCGTCCTCGGTCCGTACGTCGTGCGCAGGGGGGCGGTGTTCGCCGGATGACGACTGAGATGACCCGGGAGACGAACCCGGCTCCCGCCAAGGAGCCGCACCAAGAGACGGGACCGGCCGTCACGGTCGTCGTCCCGACGATCGGGCGCCCGAGCCTGGCCGCCACGCTCGCGGCCCTCGGCCCCGGCCCCGAGATCGTCGTTGTGGACGACCGGCCGGGGGAGAGCCCGGAGCCGCCGGCACTGCCGCTGCCGGTGCCCGGCCGCGTACGCGTGATCAGGTCGGGCGGGCGGGGCCCGGCCGCCGCGCGCAACGCCGGATGGCGGGCCGCGACGACCCCGTGGGTGGTGTTCCTGGACGACGACGTGGTGCCGGGCCCCGGATGGGTCCGCGCGCTGGCGGAGGACCTCGCCCGCCTGCCGGAAAAGGCCGGCGGGAGCCAGGGACGGCTGGAGGTGCCGCTGCCGCCGGGCCGCCGCCCGACCGACGCGGAACGCAACACCGCCGGGCTGGCCGGCGCCGACTGGATCACCGCCGACATGGCCTACCGCAGGACCGCCCTGGAGGCGGCCGGCGGCTTCGACGAGCGTTTCCCCGGCGCCTACCGGGAGGACGCCGACCTCGCGCTGCGGGTCGAGCAGGCGGGGTTCGCGCTGGTCAAGGGGGAGCGGCTGACCCGCCACCCGGTGCGCGACGACGGCTTCTGGTCCAGCGTGCGCCTCCAGCGTGGCAACGCGTCGGACGCGCTCATGCGTCACCTGCACGGCCGCGACTGGCGGATGGCCATCGGCGGGCACACCGGCAGGCTCAGGCGGCACGCCCTCGCCACCGGCATGGGCCTGCTCGCGCTCGCCGCCGCCGGGGGGCGCCGGAAGGAGCTGGCCGCCGTCGCGGGACTGGCCTGGCTCGGCCTCACCGCCGAGTTCGCCTGGGCGCGCATCGCCCCCGGGCCGCGTACGCCGGAGGAGATCGCGCGCATGGTCGTGACCAGCGTGGTCATCCCTCCGGTGGCCTGCGCGCACCGCATCAGAGGCGAGGTGAGGGCACGGGCGAACGGGGTGCGGGCTGACGGGGTGCGGACAGGGAGGCGCTCGTGATCGGGACCGCTCTGGTGGTGCGGCCCGACAACGCGGGCGACGTGCTGCTCGCGGGGCCCGCCGTGCGCGCGATCGCCGCCGGGGCGCGGGAGGTCGTGCTGCTCGCCGGTCCGTACGGCAGGGCCGCGGCCGAACTGCTGCCCGGCGTCGACCGCGTGCTGGAATGGCGGGCCCCGTGGATCGACCCCGACCGGGTGCCGATGACCTCCGAGCACGCGGCCCGCCTGGTGGAGCAGGTCCGAGCCGTCGGCCCGGACGTGGCGGTCGTCTTCACGTCCTTCCACCAGTCGGCGCTGCCGGCGGCCCTGCTGCTCCGGCTGGCCGGAGTGCCGCGGATCGCCGCGATCAGCGAGGACTACCCCGGCTCCCTGCTCGACGTGCGGCACGTCGTGGACGAGAGCGTGCACGTCCCCGAGCCGGAGCGGATGCTCGGCCTCGCCCGCGCCGCCGGCTTCGACCTCCCGCCTGGCGACGACGGGCGGCTCGCCGTGCGCGGTCCGCTGCCGGATGTGGAGCACCTCACCGGTCCGCCCGGTTATGTGGTGGTGCATCCCGGCACGACCGCGCCGGCGAGGGCCTGGCCCGCCGAGCGCTGGGCGGAGGCGGTCGAGGCGCTGCTGGCCGCCGGTGAGCGCGTCGTCGTCACCGGCAGCCCCGGCGAGCGGGCGCTGACCGCCCTGGTCTCCGGTTCCGCGCTCGGCTCCGGTTCCGCGATCGATCTGGGCGGGGCGACCACGTTCGCGGAGCTCGCCGCCGTGCTGACGGGGGCGTCGGCGATGGTCGCGGCCAACACCGGCCCCGCCCACCTCGCGGCGGCCGCCGGCACGCCCGTGGTCAGCCTGTTCGCGCCGGTCGTGCCCGCCGCCCGCTGGGCGCCGTACGGCGTGCCCACGGTGGTGCTCGGCGACCAGGACGCCCCCTGCCGGGAAAGCAGGGCGCGGATCTGCCCCGTGCCCGGCCATCCGTGCCTGGCCTCCGTCGGCGGCGAGCAGGTGGTCGACGCGGTGCGCCGCCTCATGCGGGCCGAAGCGCTCGTGCCGCCCGAAGAGGCGGTGAAAGAGAGGGTGCCATGAGGATCGCCCTGGTGTCGGAGCACGCCAGCCCGCTGGCGACCCTCGGCGGAGTGGACGCCGGTGGGCAGAACGTGCACGTCGCGGCCCTGGCCCTGGCTCTCGCCGAACGCGGCAACGAGGTCGTCGTGCACACCCGGCGCACCTGCCCCCGTCAGCCGGACGCCGTCCCGATGGCGCCCGGCGTCACCGTCGAGCACGTGCCGGCCGGGCCGGCGGAGCCGCTGCCCAAGGACGAGCTGCTGCCGCACATGCCCGAGTTCGGGGCGCACCTGGCCCGCAGGTGGAAGTCCGAGCCGCCCGACGTGGCGCACGCGCACTTCTGGATGAGCGGGCTGGCCACGCTGGCGGCGGCGGAGCCTCTCGGGATCCCGGTCGTGCAGACCTACCACGCGCTCGGCACCGTGAAGCGGCGCTGGCAGGGCGAGGCCGACACCAGCCCGCCGAGCCGGCTCGCGATCGAGCGCGACATCGGCCGCCGGGCGGTCGCGGTCATCGCGACCTGCTCCGACGAGGTGCGCGAACTCGTCGCGATGGGCGTGCCGCGCGACCGGATCGGGGTCGTGCCGTGCGGCGTCGACCTCGGTGTGTTCCGCCCGGACGGCCCGGTCGCCCCGCGCGGCGACCTGCCCCGGGTGCTGAGCATCGGCCGCATGGTGCCCCGCAAGGGGGTGGACACCGTCGTGCGGGCGATGCGCCACGTGCCCGGCGCCGAGCTCGTCATCGCGGGCGGCGCCCCGGGCGACGAGGAGAGCGCGCGGCTGCGCGCGCTGGCCGACGGCCTTGGCGTCGGCGCCCGGGTCCGGCTGATCGGCAGCGTGAGCCGGGCCGGCGTGCCGGCCCTCATGCGCTCCGCGGACGTCCTGGTGACCGTCCCGTGGTACGAGCCGTTCGGGATGGTGCCCCTGGAGGCCCTGGCCTGCGGGGTGCCGGTGGTCGCCTCGGCGGTCGGCGGCCATCTCGACACCGTCGCGGGATGCGGGGTGCTCGTGCCGCCCCGGCGGCCGCGCGCGCTGTCCCGCGCGCTCTGCGATCTGCTGACCCGGCCGCGGCTGCGGGCGGCGCTGTCGGCGGCGGGAGCCCGGCGGGCAGGTGCCCGCTATGGCTGGCCGAAGATCGCCGAGCAGACCGAGTCCGTCTACCGAAACCTGGCCGGCGGGTGCCTGGGCACCCTCGCCGCCGCGGGAGGCTGAGCGATGCATCCTCATCTGGCCCGGCTGAGCACCGCGCTGACGGCGGTGGACCCGGAGACGCCCAAGATCCACGCGTGGGGCTACAAGCTCGCGGCGGTGCTGAGCGGCGGCGGGCGGCTGCTCGCCTGCGGCAACGGCGGCTCCGCCGCCGAGGCGCAGCACCTGACCGCCGAACTGGTCGGGCGCTACCGCGCCGACCGGCGGCCGTACGCCGCCATCCCGCTGCACGGCGACACCTCGTCGCTGACCGCCATCGGCAACGACTTCGGCATGGCCGAGCTGTACGCGCGGCAGGTGCGGGCGCACGGCCGCCCCGGCGACGTGCTGATCTGCCTGTCGACCAGCGGGACGAGCCGCAACGTGACCGAGGCGGCCGAGGCCGGCCGCGAGTGCGGCCTGACGACCTGGGCGCTGACCGGCCCCGGGCCGAACCCGCTCGCCGAGCTGTGCGACGAGGCCCTGACCGTTCCCGCGGGCGACACCGCGACCGTCCAGGAGGTGCATCTCACGGTGATCCACATGCTCTGTGACGTGATCGAGAAGGCGGTCACGTGAGCGGACCACTCGTCATCGTCGGCGACTCCCTGCTCGACGTCGACGTCGAGGGCACCGCCGACCGGCTGTGCCCCGACGCCCCCGTGCCCGTCGTGGAGGGGCAGGCGGAGCACCACCGGCCGGGCGGCGCGGGGCTCGCGGCGCTGCTGGCCGCCCGCGACGGCACGCGCGTGGTGCTGATCACCGCCCTGGGCGACGACCCCTCCGGCCGCTGCCTGGAGGACCTGCTGTCACCCACGGTCGAGATCGTGCGGCTGCCGCTGCGCGGCACGACGGTGCGCAAGTCGCGGGTGCGCGCCCGTGGGCAGACGCTGGTCAGGATCGACACCGGCGACGGGCGGGCGTTGGGCCGGCCCGGGCAGGTCGCCTCCGCCTCCGCGTTCGCCCGCGCGGCCGACGCTCTCGCGGCGGCGAGCGCGGTGCTGGTCGCCGACTACGGACGCGGCGTGGCCGACCTGCTGCGTGAGCCGCTGCGCGGCCTCGACGTGCCGCTGGTCTGGGACCCCCATCCCCGGGGGTCGCTGCCCGTGCCGGGATGCGCGCTGGTCACGCCCAGCGAGGCCGAGGCCCACGGCATGTGCGAGGAGCCGTACGTCTCGCCGGAGCGCACCGCCCGCAGGCTCGTGCGCGCCCTCGGCGCCGAGGCCGTCGCGATCACCCTGGGCGAGCGCGGGGCGATGCTGGCCCGCCGCGGCGGCAGGTTCGGCCCTGTCCCCGCCCCGCACGTCGCGTCCGGCACGGACGTCTGCGGCGCGGGCGACCGCTTCGCCGCGGCGGCGGCGCTCGCCCTGGCGGAGGGCGCCTCCTCCGAGGACGCCGTCGCCAGGGCGGTGGGCGAGGCCACCAGGTTCGTGGAGGAGGGCGGGGCCGCCTCGCTGCGCCTGCACCACTCCGGACAGCACCACTCTGGACAGCATCACTCCGGACAGCATCACCCCGGGCAGCACCGGCTCTGGCGGCACTGTCCCGCCGCCGAGCCGCCGGTGCCGTTCGCGCCCGGCGCGTCCGCCTTCGAGGTGGCCGCCGCCGTACGCGCCGCGGGGGGCCGCCTGATCGCCACCGGCGGCTGCTTCGACCTGCTGCACGCCGGGCACGTGAGCCTGCTGCGGCGGGCCCGGGCCTTAGGCGACGCCCTGGTGGTCTGCGTGAACTCCGACGACTCGATCCGGCGGCTCAAGGGGCCGGGCAGGCCGCTGGTGAGCGAGCGCGACCGGGTCGAGGTGCTGCGCGCGCTCGGCTGCGTGGACGCGGTGACGGTCTTCGGCGAGGACACGCCGTCGCGGGTCATCGAGCGCCTGTGCCCGGACGTGTGGGTCAAGGGCGGTGACTACGACGAGCGGTCGATGCCGGAGGCCGAGGCCGTGCGCCGGACCGGCGGGGAGGTCGTGATCCTGCCGACCGTGCCCGGCTACTCCACGACCGGCCTGATCGCCGCCGCCCGGGCCGCTTCGTGACCTCTTATCGAAAGGGACCTTGATGGTGGGAAACGTGTTGATCACCGGTGGCGCGTCCGGCCTGGGCCGGGCCACCGCCATGGCGGTCGCCAAGGCCGGCGGACGGCCGCTGGTCGTGGACGTCAACGAGCCGGACGGCGGATTCGACCACGTGCGGGCCGACCTGGCCGACCGCGAGCAGGCCGAGCGGGCCGTGCACGAGCTCGCCGAGCGGGCGGGCGGGCTCGACGGCGTCGTGACGGCGGCCGGCGTCGACGCCTGCGGGCGGCTTGAGGACGTGGCCGCCGAGCAGTGGGAACGGGTGATCGCGGTCAACCTGCTCGGGACCGCCGCGGTGGTCCGGGCGGCCCTGCCCCACCTGCGCCGATCGGGAGGAAAGGTCGTCACCGTCGCCTCCACGCTCGGGGTGCGGGCGCTCAGCGACGCGACGGCCTACTGCGCCTCGAAGTTCGGCGTCGTGGGCTTCACCCGGGCCCTGGCGGCCGAACTGGCGGGGCAGGTGGGAGTGACCCTGCTGATCCCCGGCGGCATGCGGACGAACTTCTTCGACGACCGCCCCGACCAGTACAAGCCCGGCCCGGACGCCCGGCTCAACCAGCCGGAGGACGTCGCCTCGGCGATCCTGTTCGCGCTCGGCCAGCCGCAGGGCTGCGAGGTCAGGGAGCTGGTCGTGTGCGCTTCGACGGAGACGTCATGGCCCTAGAAGACGCGCGAAGACCGGTCCTGCTCGCCCTGCGCGGGCTCGGGCTCGGCGACCTGCTCACCTCGGTGCCCGCCCTGCGCGCGCTGCGGCGGGCACATCCGGAGCACCGCTTCGTGCTGGCCGCCCCGGCCTACCTCGGCGGGCTGCTGCCGCTGATCGGCGGCATCGACGAGCTGCTCGACGTGTCCGGCCCCGGGCCGGTGCCGTACGGGTCTCCGGACGTCGCGGTCAACCTGCACGGCAGCGGCCCGGAGAGCATCCAGGCGCTGCGCCGCACCCGGCCGGGCCGCCTGCTGACGCACGCCCACCATCTGGTGCCGGGCGCGGACGGGCCGCCCTGGGAGCCGGAGACGCACGAGAGGCGGCGGTGGTGCTCCCTGCTGGAGTGGCACGGCATCGTGGCCGACCCGGAGGACCTCGCACTGGGCGACCCCGGGCCGAGCCCGCTCGCCGGCGGCGAGGTGGTCATCCACCCGGGGGCGGCGTTCCGGGCGCGGCAGTGGCCGCCGGACCGCTTCGCCCAGGTGGCGGCCGAGCTGGCCGGCCAGGGTCACCGGGTCGTCGTCACCGGCGGCGTGACCGAGATCGCGCTCGCCCGGCATGTCGCCCAGCTCGCCGGCCTGCCGGAGGAGTCCGTGCTGGCCGGCCGTACGAGCCTGCCCGGGCTCGCCGCGCTGACGGCGCACGCGGCGCTCGTCGTCTGCGGCGACACGGGCATGTCTCACCTGGCCGTCGCCGTCGGCACGCCCGCGGTCATCCTGTACGGCCCGGTGCCGCCCACCCTGTGGGGGCCGCCCCCGGACGGCCCGCATGTCGCGCTGTGGGCCGGGCGCAGGGGCGACCCGCACGGCGACCGGCCGTCGGAGGGACTGCTCGAAATCGGGGTGCCCGAGGTGCTCGACGCGGCAGGGAAGTTGCGAGGAGTGGGAGTGCGGTGAACGGATCCCGTGTCGTGGTCACCGGGGGAGCCGGGTTCCTCGGCTCCTACCTGTGCGAACGTCTGGTGGAGCGCGGTGCGGCGGTCGTCTGCCTGGACAACTTCCTCACCGGGTCGCCGCGCAACGTGGAGCACCTGATCGGCCGGCCGGCGTTCCGGCTCGTGGAGTGCGACCTCACCGGGTTCGTCCACGTGCCGGGCCAGGTCGACCTGGTGCTGCACTTCGCCTCGGCCGCGTCCCCCGCCGACTATCTGCGCCATCCGATCGAGACGCTGAAGGTCGGCAGCATGGGGACGCTGCACGCCCTCGGGCTCGCCGCCGAGAAGGGCGCGCGGTTCGTCCTCGCCTCCACCAGCGAGGTGTACGGCGACCCGCTGGAACACCCGCAGAAGGAGACATACTGGGGCAACGTCAACCCGGTCGGGCCGCGCAGCGTGTACGACGAGGCCAAGCGGTTCGCCGAGTCGCTGACCACGGCCTACCGCAACTCGCGGGGCGCCGACACCGGGATCGTGCGGATCTTCAACACGTACGGCCCGCGGATGCGGCCCCACGACGGCCGGGCGATCCCCACGTTCATCCGGCAGGCGCTGCTCGGCGAGCCGATCACCGTGACCGGCGACGGCAGTCAGACGCGGTCGATCTGCTACGTGGACGACACGATCGACGGCGTGCTCGCGCTGGCGGGCGGCGATTTCGCCGGGCCGGTGAACATCGGCAACCCGGCCGAGATGTCGATGAAGGAGCTGGCGGAGACGATCCGCGACCTGGCGGGTTCGTCGTCCCCGATCCGGTATGTCGAGCGGCCGGTGGACGACCCCGCCGTCCGCCGTCCCGACACCTCACTCGCCGAGGAGCGGCTCGGCTGGCGTCCGCGGATCGACCCCGTCACCGGCCTGCGCCGCACGATCGACTGGTTCGAGAAGGCGCTCACCACCTGTGCCCGCGCCTCCTGAGCGGGCACTTTTCCGCATAGTTGGCCGTCGCTTGGCCGCCCGGCTCGGGTAGCGCACCCTGCCGGGGGTAACGCGCCCGTATGAGTTTCGCGAAGTATCAGGACGAGCTGTACGCCCAGGGACAGACCGGCCATCAGCCGCCCTATCCGATGACCTTCGCGGAGCTGGAAAAAAGAGCGTCGGCCGCGATGCCGCCGAAGGTCTGGGCGTACGTGGCCGGGGGCGCCGGTGACGAGCACACCCAACGGGCCAACCGCGAGGCGTTCACACACTGGGGCCTGTTTCCGCGCATGCTCGTCGCACCCGCCGAGCGTGACATGTCGATCGAGTTGTGCGGGACACGGCTGCCCTCACCGCTGTTCATGGCGCCCATCGGGGTGATCGGGGTGTGCGCCCAGGACGGCCACGGCGACCTCGCCTGCGCGCGGGCCTCCGCTCGTACGCGCGTTCCGTTCTTCGCGGGGACGCTGTCCGCCGATCCGATGGAGGACGTGGCCGCGGAGCTCGGCGGCACGCCCGGCTTCTTCCAGCTCTACACGCCGCCCGACCGGGATCTCGCCGCGAGCCTGGTGCACCGGGCCGAGGCGGTGGGGTTCAAGGGCATCGCCGTCACCCTGGACACCTGGGTCACCGGCTGGCGGCCCCGCGACCTGCGCGGCTCGAACTATCCGCAGGTGCCCAGCGGATGCCTGAGCAACTACACCAGCGACCCCGTGTTCCGGCGGGGACTGCGTCCCGGCGAGGACGCCACCGAGGCGTTCGTGCGCACAATGCCGATCTTCGGTGGACCGTTCAGGTGGGACGACCTCGACTGGCTGCGCGCGCAGACCCGGCTGCCGCTGATGCTCAAGGGCATCTGCCATCCCGAGGACGTCCGCCGTGCCAAGGACCACGGTGCGGACGCGATCTACTGCTCCAACCACGGCGGACGACAGGCCAACGGAGGACTGCCCGCCCTGGAGTGCCTGCCCGGCGTGGTCGAGGCCGCCGACGGGCTGCCGGTCCTGTTCGACTCCGGTGTGCGCAGCGGCGCCGACGTCGTCAAGGCGCTGGCGCTGGGCGCCACGGCGGTGGGGATCGGCCGCCCCTACGCGTACGCGCTCGCGGTCGGCGGTGTCGGCGGCGTCGTGCACGTGCTGCGCTCCATGCTGGCCGAAGCGGACCTCATCATGGCCGTCGACGGCTATCCCACCCTCAAGGACCTGACCCCCGAGGCACTGCGCCGCGTGGGCGGCGTCACGACCTCGTGATTCCGGGCCTCCTGATTCCGGGTCGCGCGGCGGCGCTCAGGCGTCCGTGCCGGACAGGATCTCGCGGATGGTCTCGCGGACCGCCGGCCAGTCGTCGCCGAGGGCCAGACCGGCGTGATGGTAGGCGTCGAACACCATCGGAATGTCGGCGGCCGTCAGGGCGGTGTCCTTCGGGCCGCGTGCGGCGATCTGCAGGGCGATCCCCGCCTGCATCCGCTGCCACGCCGGGTCCTGCTCGAACGACAGGTCGTCCGCGCTGTCCTCATCGTCGTCGTCGAAGGCTTCCTGGGCCAGCGGCGCCACGAGCCGTTCGGCCAGTTCGCCGACCCGCTGCGCCCCGGCACGCCGCCCTGACGCGAGGCCGGTCAGGACGTCCCGTACGACGGGGAACTCGCCCAGGCGGAACCGGGTGGCGAGCAGCTCGGCCAGGTGCGTGAGCGCGGCGAACTGCCGCGACTCCGGCGCGGCCACCACCGCGTCCCTCAGCCGCACCTCCGGGTCGTTCCGATATTCGGCGAGTTCCTCGGGCGTGGGCGGCTCGGTCGCGAGGGGCCACTGGAAGGTGAGGTAGGGATGCGCCCCGGACAGCCATTCGGCGGTGAGCCGCACCCCCGTCACCAGCTCGACCACGGCCATCGCGGCGGCCCGCCAGTCGTCCTCGTCCCCGGCCAATAGCTCGGTCATGGCCCGCAACTCGGGTTCGAGCACGGCGATGTCGTCGCCGGACCACTCGTCCCAGAACATCGCGTCGAGGGAGGCCAGCACCCGACCACCGGCCGCGTAGTTCAGTCTGTTGTCGCCCTCCACGTTCCAGTAGACGCCGCACACCCGGCCGTCGCGGCTGAGCCGCCGCAGCACGTCGCGCTGGGTGCCCAGGATTCCGTTGTGCTCGAACAGCATCACGGCCGGGCTCGCGGGCGCCACCGACATCGGGTTCCCTCCCTCGAAGAAGGGGAGCGCCTCCAGCGGGGCGGCCTCGTGCACCTCGTGCGGGGTTCCGCCGCTCACCCGCGCTCCGATGTCGGCGACGGAGAACGGCCGGGGCTCGTGCGGGACGACGACCGTCCAGCAGACGGCCGGCTCCAGCCACGGCTCCTTCCGCCGCAGCTCACGGTAGTGGGCGAACACCTCAGTGAAGGCTGGGCGGCCATCGGTCATGGCGGACACTCCGGAGCGCGCGGCGACATGTCGGAGTGATCTTCGCAGAACGGGCCGGGGCGTGCCTCAGGAAGCGCGCAGGGCGTCGGCGAACCAGGTGAGGGCGGGAGTCGGGTCGTCCGGGGGCGGCCAGCCGTTGACCACGGCGAGCAGCCGGACGTACGTCTGGCGGCGCGGGTCTCGGGCGGTGTCGACCAGAGACAGGAGCCGGCGCCGGAGGGCGGCGTCGTCCGGCCGGCCCACGAGGCCGGCGTACCGCGCGGTCACGGCGGCGACGACCGCGGCGGCCTGCGGTGAGGCGCTGTCCACACCTGCGGCGAGTGCGGGGGCGACGTGGTCGCGGACGATCGCGACGGCGCCCGGGCGTGGGACGTTCCCCCGGCCGTGGCCGGCCCTGTTCTGGTCGGCAACGTGCTGTTCGGCCAGGCGCCGCATGAGCGCGCCGAACTCCGGGTCGCGGGCCAGCTCGGCCAGCTCGATCCACGCCTCGACCTGCTCGTCCTCGGGGTCGTCGGGCAGCTCGGGGGTCATCGTGCGCCTGACTCCGGTCAGGTCGGCGTCCAGGCCGCCGAACGCGGCGTCGAGGAAGCCGTCGATCAGGCGTCGCCGTTCGTCCGCGGAAAGCCTGGCGAGTCTGTGCATGAGATCCATCTCCTCTGGGGTGGAGCCGCGCCGTGCCACCGCCGTTGCCACCGCGCGCCGCAGGCGCAGCACCCGGATCTGCGTCGCCAGCGCCTCGGCGTGCGCCGCCGCGACCTGGGCCAGGGACAGCTCCCGGTCGAGGACCCGCCGGATCGTGGGCAGGTCGATCCCCAGGTCGCGCAGCGTCCGTACGAGCTCGAGCCGGGCGGCGGCGTCGGCGTCGTAGAGGCGGTGGCCGGCCGGGCTGCGGCCGGTGGGCGGCACGATCCCGCAGTCGGCGTAGAACCGGATGGCCTTGACCGTCAGCCCGGTCCGCCGTGCCAGCTCACCGATCGAGTAGAGCGTGTCGCCGTCCATGTCCCCACCCTCGCGTCTCCCCTTACGGGAGACGCAACTTACGGGAGACGCAACTTACGGGAGACGCACCCGCTACCCGGGACGTACGGCGTGGAGGGCGCGGTCGACGACGGCCGTGAGGCTGCCGCCGTGGGCGCCGTGCCAGTAGATCCGGCGGCAGTCGAGGCAGCGGGCGAACTCGTCGTAGCTGCGCCGCGTGCCGGGCTCCAGCGCGTCCTCCACCTCGGCCTTGCCGACCGGGGCGAGCCGCCCGTTGCAGGCCGTGCAGCGGGTCCACGGCGCCAGCGGCGGCCGGAAGCGGTCGAGCACGTCGAGGAACTGGTCGTCCGGCCGGGCGCCGCGCACGTACGCGCCGAGCCGCAGCGACCGGCGCCGCAGGATGCCCCGGTCCTGCGTGAGCAGCACCCGGTCTTCGGCGTTGGCCTGCTCGATCAGCGCGTCGTCGTCCATGTCGTTGCGATAGGCGGTGTCCAGGCCGACCAGGCGCAGCCGCCGCGCCAGCGTCCCCAGGTGGACGTCGAGGACGAACCGGCAGCCGGGCACGGCCTGCGGCCTGGGTGCGGGCGGCACCTCCACCACCTCGTGCGGGGCCGGCCGATACGACCGCTCGACCGGGCGGCCCGCGGCGACCGGCTCGCCGATCTCGGTCAGCGGCACGCCCGCCGACTCGATCAGGTGGCCGAGCGAGGACGTCCCGTCGTACGGCACGGCCACCTCGGGCCGCCGGTTGCGCGGCGCGAGGAAGATCCATAGCTCGGGCGAGAAGCGTACGGACACGTCCATGCCCCCAGCATGCGCCTTCACGTCTGCAACGCGTCGAGCGTCGTACGGAGGAAGTGCCGCACCGCGGCCGTCTCCCGCTCGTCGAAACCGGACAGGGTCGTGACCGCCGTGTCGATGAGCGGGCCGAAGTGGCGCCACCCCAGTTCCTTGGCGCGGTCTTCGACTCTCAGCAGGACCCGGCGCCGGTCCTTGACGTCGCGGACCCGGCTGACCAGGCCGAGCCGTTCGAGCCGGTCGACGACCCCTGTGGTGCCCGCCGAGTTGAGGCCCAGCCCGGCGCCGAGGAATCCGGCGGTCGCGTCGATCCCGGCCCGCTCCGCGTCGAGCAGGCAGATGAGCGCCCGCACGTCGGTGACGTGCATGCCGTGCTCGGCCGCGAACTCCGCCTGCCGAAGGCCGTATTCCACCGTGACCGCCCGCAGCAGATGGAAGATCTCCATCTCCGGACCCTCGTGCCCACCCGACATGACCCACTCCTATTATCTCGTTCAACGAGATTATCGCTCAGCGAGGTATTGTGGAGGGCAGTCATGACGAGCGCTGACGGCGGGTTTCTCGAGGCATACGACGCCGTCCTGGCGGCGCGCTGGCCCGCCTCCACCGAGACGGCGGAGATCCGCACGCCCTACGGCACGACCCGCGTCAACTCCGTCGGCCCCGCGGGCGCGCCGCCGGTGGTCCTCCTGCGCGGAGGCGGGACCACCTCGACCGTCTGGTCCGGTACGGCGACGGCGCTCGGCACGGCCTACCGCGTGCACGCGGTCGACACCGTCGGCGACGCGGGCCGCAGCGTCGCCGGCGAGCGGCCGATCCGGAAACTCGGCGACCAGATGGCCTGGCTCGACGCCGTGCTCGACGGGCTCGGCACCTCGCGGGTGTCCCTGTGCGGCCATTCCTACGGCGCGTGGAGCGCGCTGCACTACGCGCTCCATAACGCGGGGCACGCGCCCGGCAGGGTGCGGGCCGTGGTGCTGATCGACCCGACCGGCTGTTTCGCCGGGTTCTCCCGCCGCTATCTGCTGCGCGCCCTGCCGATGCTGCTCCGCCCGACCGTACGGCGGCGCCGCGCGTTCCTCGGCTGGGAGACGGGGCACGCGGCGCTCGACGAGACGTGGCTGCGCCTCTACGACCGGGCCGCATCCTTCCCCGCGGCCCGGCCCCTGACCGGGCCGCGTCCCGCCCCGGAGGCGCTGCGGGCGCTGCGGCTTCCGGTGCTTCTTCTTCTGGCCGAGCGCAGCAGGGCGCACGACATCGGCCGGGTGGCCGCCTCCGCCGCGGCGCTCCTGCCGCGCGTGGAGACGGCCGTGCTGCCCGGGGCCACCCATCACACCCTGCCCCTCGCGGCGCCGCCCGAGATGGACGCGCGCATCGGGGAGTTCCTCGCCGCGCACGGGCGGGACGCCTGACTCAGGGGCGGAACCAGTGCTGGGGACGGGGATCGGTGTTCTGCCAGATGTGCTTGATCTCGCGATATTCGTTCAGGCCGGTCGGGCCGAGCTCCCGGCCGATGCCCGACTGCTTGAACCCGCCCCACTCCGCCTGCGGCACATAGGGGTGGTAGTCGTTGATCCACACGGTGCCGTGCCGCAGCCGGCCGGCCACCCGCTGCGCCTTGCCCGCGTCGGTCGTCCACACCGCCCCGGCGAGGCCGTAGTCGGTGTCGTTGCCCAGCGCGACGGCCTCGTCCTCACCGGAGAACCGCTCCACCGTCAGCACCGGCCCGAACGACTCCTCCCGCACGACCCGCATGCCGCGGTGACAGCCGTCCAGCACGGTCGGCGGGAAGAAGTAGCCCTCGCCCTCCAGGCGCCGCCCGCCGCAGCGCAGCGTCGCGCCCTCGGCGATCCCCGCCTCGACGTACGCCTCGACCTTGGCCAGATGCGCGGCCGAGACGAGCGGCCCGGTCTCGGCCTCGGGGTCGAACGGCCCGCCCAGCCTGATCCGCTCGGCCCGGCGCACCACCGCGTCCACGAACCTCTCGTGGATGGAGTCCTCCACCAGCAGCCGGGCGCCGGCCGAGCAGACCTGCCCCGAGTGCAGGAAGACGGCGGTCACGGCGAAGTCGACCGCGGTGTCGAAGTCCGCGTCGGCGAAGACGATGTTCGGGTTCTTGCCGCCCAGCTCCAGGGCGACGCGCTTGACCGTCTGCGCGGCCGAGGCCATGATCTGCCGCCCGGTCGCCAGCCCGCCGGTGAACGAGACCATGTCGACGTCCGGGTGCTCGGCCAGCGGCGCGCCCGCCTCCGCGCCGGCCCCGAGCACGAGGTTGCCCACGCCCGGCGGCAGGCCCGCCTCCTCCAGCAGCCGCATCAGCAGGATCGCGGTCGACGGGGTCAGCTCGCTCGGCTTGAGCACGAAGGTGTTCCCGGCCACCAGCGCGGGCGCCACCTTCCAGGAGGTCTGCAGCAGCGGGTAGTTCCACGGCGTGATCAGGCCGCAGACGCCGACCGGCTCGTACACCACCCGGCTGATCGCGTCGGCGCGCCCGGTGTCGACCACCCGGCCCGCGTCGGTGCCGGCGATCCCGCCGAAGTAGCGGAAACAGGCGATCACGTCGTCGACGTCATACTCGCTCTCCACCAGGCGTTTGCCGGTGTCCAGCGACTCCGCCCGCGCGATCTCGGCCTTGTCGCGCTCCAGCAGACCGGCCACCCGCAGCAGCAGCGCCCCGCGCTCCCGCTCCGGCGTACGCGGCCACGGGCCCTCGTCGAACGCCCGCCGGGCCGCTGCGATCGCGGCCTCGGTGTCGGCGCGGGTGGCCTCCGCGACCGTGGCCACGTGCTGTCCGTCGGCCGGGCAGTGGATCTCGCGCCGGCCGCCCTCGGCCGCGTTGCGCCACTCCCCGCCGATGTGCAGGTCCTTCATGTCAGGCGTCCTTCCTGTGGCGGTAGAACTCCACCGGCTCGGGGGCCAGGGGAGTGTTACCGAGGATGAGGTCGGCCGCCTTCTCCGCGACCATCATCACGGGCGCGTAGATGTTGCCGTTCGTCACGTACGGCATGACCGAGGCGTCCACGACCCGCAGGCCCTCCAGGCCGTGCACCCCCATCGTCAGCGGGTCGACCACGGACATCTCGTCAACGCCCATCTTGGCCGTGCAGGAGGGGTGCAGCGCGGTCTCGCCGTCCTTCGCCACCCAGTCGAGGATCTGCTCGTCGGTCTCGACCCCCGGGCCGGGCGACAGCTCGCCGCCGTTGAACGCGTCCATGGCGGACTGGTTGAGGATGCCGCGGGCCACCCGTACGGCCTCGACCCACTCGCGGCGGTCCTGTTCGGTGGACAGGTAGTTGAACCGCAGCGCGGGCTTCACCCGGGGGTCCGCGCTCTTGATCTTCACAGAGCCGCGGGCGTCGGAGTACATCGGCCCGATGTGCACCTGGTAGCCGTGCCCGCCGGCCGGCGCGCTGCCGTCGTAGCGCACGGCGACGGGCAGGAAGTGGAACATCAGGTTGGGGTAGTCGACGTCCTCGTTGCCGCGCACGAAGCCGCCGGCCTCGAAGTGGTTGGTCGCGCCGGGGCCCTTGCGCAGGAACAGCCACTGGGCGCCGACCATCGGCCGGTTGCGCCACTTCATCGCGGGCTGCATCGACACCGGCTGCTTGCAGGCGTACTGGATGTAGACCTCCAGGTGGTCCTGGAGGTTCTCGCCCACGCCGGGCAGGTCGTGGACCACGTCGATGCCGTGCGCCTTCAGGTGGTCGGCGTCGCCGACGCCGGACAGCTGCAGGAGCTGCGGGGAGTTGATCGCGCCGCCGCAGAGGATGACCTCCCCGGCCCGCACCCGCTTGCCGTCGAACTCGACGCCGACCGCGCGCTTGCCCTCGAACAGGATCTTCGTGACGAACGCCCGGGTCTTGACCGTGAGGTTCGGGCGGTCCATCACGGGGTGGAGGTACGCCCGGGCGGCCGACAGGCGGCGCCCGCGGCGCAGGTTGCGGTCGAACGGCGCGAAGCCCTCCTGGCGGTAGCCGTTCACGTCGTCGGTCAGCGGGTAGCCCGCCTGCTGCACGGCCTCGAAGAACGCCTTGAACAGCGGGTTCTTCGCCGGGCCGCGCTCCAGCACCAGCGGCCCTTCGTGCCCGCGCATCGGGTCGGACGGGTCGGCGGCGAGGCAGGTCTCCATCCGCTTGAAGTACGGCAGGCAGTGCGCGAAGTCCCAGGTCTCCATGCCCGGATCGGCGCCCCAGCGCTCGTAGTCCATGGGGTTGCCGCGCTGGAAGATCATGCCGTTGATGCTGCTCGACCCGCCGAGGACCTTCCCGCGGGCGTGGTAGATCCGCCGGCCGTTCATGTGGGGCTCGGGCTCGGACTCGTACTTCCAGTCGTAGAACCGGCTGCCGATGGGGAACATCAGCGCCGCGGGCATGTGGATGAACACGTCCCAGAGGTAGTCGGGACGGCCCGCCTCCAGCACGAGCACGCGGTTCGAGGGGTCGGCCGACAGCCGGTTCGCGAGAGCGCTCCCCGCTGATCCACCACCGACGATGACAAAGTCATACATGTCCGCCTCCCGGGCAGGATGATATTGATATGCGCAATAGAGTGCAGCATTCGCAACGTCACGCGCCGGACCCCGATCTCGCGGGGGCCGACGAGACCGCCGCGAGGTCCGAGGGGAGCGGCGGCGTCCAATCGGTGGACCGGGCCGTCACGATTCTGGAGATCCTCTCCCAGCGCGGCGAGGCCGGCGTGAGCGAGGTCGCCGCGGAGATCGGCGTCCACAAGTCCACCGCGTTCCGGCTGCTCGGCGCGCTCGAGGCGCGCGGCCTGGCGGAGCAGGCCGAGGACCGCGGCAAGTATCGCCTCGGCTTCGGCATCGTCCGGCTCGCCGCCGGGGTGGCCGCGCGGCTCGACCTCGTCCAGCAGAGCCGCCCGGTGTGCCGGCGGCTCGCCGAGGAGATCGGCGAGACCGTCAACATTGCCGTCGCGCGGTCCCACTACGCCATCAACCTCGACCAGGTGCGCGGCCAGGCGGCCGTGACGGCGCACAACTGGGTGGGCCAGCCCACCCCCCTGCACGCCACGTCGAGCGGCAAGGTCCTGCTCGCCCACCTCGACGAGCGGCGCCGCGAACGGCTCATCGCCGCCGCCGGGCTGGAGCGCTTCACCCCGGCCACGGTGACCGACGCCGACGAGCTGCGACGGCAGCTCGACGAGGCGCTGCGGCAGGGCTACGCGGTCACTGTGGAGGAGTACGAGATCGGGCTGAACGCCATCGCCGCTCCCATCCGCTCCCACGAGGGCGAGGTGGTGGCCGCCGTCAGCGCCTCCGGCCCGGCCTACCGGTTCAGCGAGGAGCGCATGCACGAGCTCGCGCCCGTGCTCGTCGCGGGCGCCGCCGACATCAGCCACCGTCTCGGCCACGGGGGGTGACGGCGCTCATCGCGCCCCGGCGGGCTCGTTCACGCGGCGCCGCCACCGGGTGAACGAGCGCGGCTGGTCGACGCCGAGCACCGCGACCATGCGGCCCTCCCGCCGGTAGACGGCCAGGAAACGCCGGGACGCGAGGTCGCCCTCCTCGACGCTCACCTCGTCTCCCGGCAGCGTGTGCCCGGCGAACTGCACGCGCATGCCGTACTGGTCGGACCACAGGTAGGGCGGCGCGAGCGTGTCCGGCACGGCCGCGCCGCCGGACAGCAGCGTCTGCGCGGCCGTCGCGGGACGCCGGGCGGCGCCGGTCCAGTGCTCCACGCGCAGGTGGGCGCCGAGGGCGGGGTCGAACCAGGCGGCGCAGTCGCCGACCGCGACGACTCCCGGCACGCTCGTCGCGCCGCCGGCGTCGCAGACGACGCCGTCGCCGAGCAGCACCCCGCTGCCGTCGAGCCACTCCACGACCGGCCGCGCGCCGATGCCGACGAGCACCACGTCGGCGTCCAGGCGGCGTCCGTCGTCGAGCAGCACGCCGTCGACGCGGCCCTCGCCCGTCAGGCCGCGTACGGCGGCGCCGCAGATGAGACGCACCCCGTGGTCTTCGTGCAGCGCGGCGAGCGCGGTGCCCATCTCGGGCCCGAGCGCGCGGGCGAACGGCGCGGGCGCGGCCTCGACGATCGTCACGTCGAGCCCGAGCGTGCGGGCGACGCAGGCGACCTCCGCGCCGACGAACCCGGCCCCGATCACCACGAGCCGCCGGGCGGCGCCGAGGTCGGCCCGCAGGGCCGCCGCGTCCTCGATCGTGCGCAGCGTGTGCACGCCGGCGAGATCGCCGCCGAGCGTGCGGGCGACCGCGCCGGTGGCGATCACCACGCCGTCGGCCTCGACCGCGGAGCCGTCGGCGAGCGCGATCCGCAGCGACCGCCCCCGCTCCAGCCCGGTGGCGGCGACGCCCAGACGCCACTCGGCGCCGAGGTCCTCGCCGTCGCCCTCCAGGGCGAGGTCGGTCGTCGTCATCTGCCCGGCGAGGAACTCCTTGGACAGCGGGGGACGGTCGTAGGGGCGGTGCGGCTCGGCCCCGACGATCGTCAGGCGCCCGCCGAAGCCCTGGGCGCGCAGCGCGCGGGCCGCCGACAGCCCGGCGAGCGACGCGCCGACGATAGCGACGGATTTCACGACACCCTCACGGCTTTCACGACACCCTCACGGCGTCTCAGGCGGAACCGGTGCGGACGCCGGGCGGGAGGTTCGGCGGCAGGTCCGACGGCACGACATAGACGGTCTCGTCCTGGACCACCACCTGATGGGTGCGCACCGGCAGCTTCGCGGGAGGAGCGTCCACCCGGCCCGTGCGCAGGTCGAAGCGCGACGCGTGCAGGGGGCACTCCACCTCGCACCCTTCCAGCCACCCGTCCGCGAGCGACGCGTCCTGGTGTGTACAGGTGTCGTCCACCGCGTACAGTTCACCGTCCTCTGTGTGGAAGACGGCGATCGGGGGATCTGTCTCGATTCGGAGGGCCTCACCCCTGGGCAGGGCGGCGAGGGGGCACGCAGGAATCATGCGAGGGTTTCCCAGTTTCGTAAGGTGGAACAGGAAGCGCTATACGCAACAGACTGAGTGGAGATCGCGCCAAAGTCAAGGGGCGACATGTCGCCTATGGAGTGATAAGCGTGACTCTGGTCTCCGCGCAGGTGAAGCCCCTGTCCACCGGGAAGACGTACGGCCCCGCCGCCGCGCTGCCGCTGCCCTGTCGCGCCCGCCGCCCTCGTGCCGCCCCTGTGCCGGCCGTGGGAGCCGTACGCGTGGGTGGGGCGGTGGGGAATTCAGGCGGCGACGGTCGTGCGGCCGCGCACCTGCAGGACGGTCAGCAGACCGACGACGACGGTGACGCCGCCGGTGATCCAGGCGGTCCACGCCGAGGCGGAATCGCCGTCGAAGCCGAACGCCCAGGGGGAGACGAGCAGCAGGGCGCCGAACGCCGCGGTCACCCAGGAGCTGGCGCCGCCCGCGCCCAGGACGGACCACAGGGCGGAGACGACGAGCAGGGCGCCGAGGATGAGCAGTGGTTGCGTGGCCGCCTGGGCGTCGGCCCAGAAGAACGGTGCGAGCACCGCGACCAGCCCGGCAACGAGGGCGACGACGTCGGACAACGATCTCGTGAGATCCATCCGTGCCTCCGTACGGGGAGAGGTGACCTGTTATCTGACGGTCTGCCTGATTGACCGCCCGGTCAACAATCCGCTACGTCAGGATTTCCTAACCCTGCGTCACATTGTCCTGGACGGGACTGGTGCGGACCCGCCCGGTCAGGACTGGTTGAACAGCGACAGGGTGATGGTGGAGTGGTATTCGCCGGCGGCGACGTCGACCGGGGTGCGCAGGGCGAGATCGGCGTTGACCTGGGAGGTGCCGATCTCGTCGGCGGAGTTGGCGGTGGAGACCAGCAGTTCCCGGCCCTGCAGACCGACGTTGGGCGCTCCGGAGCCGTCGGAGATGGCGCTGGAGACCGGCTCACCGGCCGCGACCGCGCCGGTGGAGGAGTCGGTCAGCAGGTGCGGCCTCCAGCCCAGGTATTCCGGGCCGATGGTCTTGCCCGGGTCGTCGGTCGCGACGAACTGGCTGGCCTGGCCCACGACCGCCCAGTACTCACCCGCGGGGATCTCCTCGGGGGTGCGGGTGTCGGTCACGGTGACCGTCGGCAGGGTGCCGGTGAACTGGCGGGCGGTGGCGTCCGACCCGTTCTCCTGCAGCGACACCCCGGTGTTGTCGGCCACCGTCATCGACAGCTGGCCGGGGGTGGTGGTCGGCTGGATGTTCACCGACACGTCGATGCCGCCGGTGCCGGCGGGGTCGTCGTCGGCCGCCGCGGGGCCGGCCAGGCCGGCACCCGCGAGGGTGAGGCCGAGCACGGACGCGGCGAGCATCCGGGTGGTCCTGGTGATTCTCATGCGGATCGCTCCATCTATGGGGGCGGGGCCGGCCGGATGGGCGGCCGGCCCCGGGTCTGTGTTACAGCGGTGTCGTCGGATCAGTGGCAGTCGGCCGCGCTGTAGGCGGCGTCGTAGGACGAGGTCACCTGCTTGCCGTCGATCGTGGCGGTCGCCTTGACGGTGACCGTGCCGGCGCCGATGTTCCCGGCCCGGGTGTTGAAGGACTGGTAGGCCTGCTTGCCCGGAGCCACGCCGGCCACCGTCTTGGAACCGTACGGGGTGGTCAGCTCCACCGTCGCCGGCCCGTCACCGGCGTTGACGGCCGTCACGGCGACGTACGCCGAGGTGCCCGTGCAACGGGACGAGGCGGTCACGGTCAGCGGCACCACCGGAGCCTTGCCGACGGTGACGGTCTCCTTGTTGTAGTTCTTGCCGTTGCCGTCCGGCTTGTAGTTCTTCTCGACGTTGCCCGCGAGGTCCATGGCGAACCAGTGCACCTCTGTCGTCTTGTCGACCGTGATCTTGGCGGCGCCCTCACGCATGCCCGACGAGGTCAGCTTGGGCGAGCTCAGCGTCGGCCGGCTGCCGTCGAGGGTGTAGTAGACGTTCGCCGGTTCGTCCACGGTGAAGGTGAACGTGGCCGAGCTGTCGGTCCTGTCGCTCACGACGAGCTTCGACTCGGGCTTCTGCTTGTCCTTCTCGTACGACTGGGCGACTTCGAGGATGCCGATCTGGCCGTTGGAGAACTCCATCGCCTCCTCGTGGCCCTCATCGAACGGAGGCTGGAAGCCGACCGAGGTGTACCTGTTGGTCGCCGGGTCGTAGACGTCCGCGCCGACCTCGAAGTCCCAGCCGATGATGCCCTTGTTGTACCAGAACTCGTCGGCACTGTTGCCGGCCGCCGAGTAGAGCACGTCGATCACCGGGCCGGTGCGTCCCGGCCAGATGGCCGTGCCGCGCCAGCCCTGCACCGCCGACAGGATGTGGGCGGAGGCGTTCCAGAAGTACTCTTCGGTGCCCAGGTCGGGCCGCGGCAGCGTCTCCCGGCCGGCGCTCTTGTACGCCCCCGGAGGCCACATGAAGTAGCCGCCGTAGGAGTGGGTGTTCATCGCGAACTTGATGTTCGGGTACTGCTCCGTCAGCCAGACCTCGTTGCGGGTCTCCGGCTCCGACAGCTCGGACGGCCCCGAGTAGGTCTCACCGGTGCAGGTGGTGGAACCGCCGACGTAGCCGTCGGAGGCGCTGCCCACCGAGAAGTTGCGGTTGAGGTCGACGCCCCAGGAGTTGCGGCGCGCCGGGTCCGATCCGTCGGCAGCGCAGTAGTTCACCATGTTCTTGCGCTGCATGTTGTAGTCGTACATCGAGTAGTGCGCGCCGTCGGGGTTGATCGTCGGCACGATGAAGATGTCGAGGTTGTTCACCAGCTTCTTGGTGTCCGCGTCGAGCGCGTAGTTGCGCAGCAGCCGCTCGGCGGTCTCCACACAGGTCAGCGGGGTCACCCACTCGCGGGCGTGCTCCTGGCAGTAGAGGAACACCCCGGTCTTCGAGCCGTCCCGGCTCTTGCCGATACGCAGCGCCTTCATCTGGAACGGCTGGCGCGAGACGGTGGCCGGCGCCTTCAGGTTGTCGGTCAGCTTCGTCGCCGGGGCCGCCGCCACCACTCCGGTGCCCGGGCTGGTGCGATAGAGGGCGGCGGTCAGCAGCGCCGAGGCCGCGGAGTCGCCGTTCAGCGCGGCGACCACCTCGGAGGCCGTGCTGGTGACCGCGCCGGAGGCGTCCGTGGCCAGGCTGACCACGACGTCCTTGCCGTTGACGGCGACGGAGAGCGGGGCCGAGGCGGTCCCCGGGCTCGCCAGCGCGACGCTGACGTCGTTGCCGCCCTCGCTGCCGTACGCCTTGGACGTCACGTAGAACGTGCTGGCCAGTGCGTTCCCCGAGCCCGTGCCGAACTGCGCCTGCGCCTGGCGGCGGTAGCCGTTCGTCTTGTACGGGAGGTCGATGATCTCCGAGATGTTCGGGAACTGCTTGGACAGCGCCACGATCCGGCCGGTGACCTCGGTGGGGTCCATGTAGTGGTCGACGAAGTCCTGCACGTAGTGCTTGCCCGGCGCCTTGCGCGGCTCGCCCAGCCACTTGGTCACCGGCACCGTGACCGAGCCGCCCCGGCTGCTGGTGATCGTGACCTGGGTGGGGGTCTCCGTGATCGGCAGCGGCGAGTTGAACCGGTGGTACATGTACTGCCCCGCGTCGGTGAAGCGGGACATCGTCGTCGAGCCGCCGGAGTCGGGGGCCGTGCCGGGGCCGCTGTCCCAGGTGGCGGTGAGCACGGTCTGGGCGTCGGTCGCGCTCGTCTTCACCTCCACCGACAGGAAACGCTGGTTGTCGAGGCTGGTGAACCACTCGGCGCGCAGCGGGGTCAGCGTGTCGGTCTCGGCCGCGTCGGCCGACGCGGCGGCGAGGGCCTGCCGCCGTTCTGCCAGGTTCGCGGCGTAGTCGCTCTGGTCGGAGATGGCGTCGCGGACGTCGAAGCCCTGGTCACGCAGGCTCCGCGCCTCCTCGGGGCTGAGCACGGCGTGCACCTCGATGCCGCCGTCGACGGGCTTGCTGTACTCGGCCAGGTCGACGCCCATGGCGAGCAGCTTGTCCACGCCCGACTGGTCGGCGACGACGATGCGCATCAGCGCGACGCCGTTCTGCGCGGTGCTGGACGCCCGGTCCGGCGGGACCGGATCCGGAGAGGGATCGGCGAGCGCCGGGAGGGCGTTCAGAGTGATCGCCAGGGGGAGTGCGAGCGCGGCTGCATAGCGACGCGCCCTCCGGGGAGAGCTACTCATCGAGTTTCCTCCATCTGGCGTGCCCTCCGGGGAGGGGGGTCAGCCCGGAGTGGATCACGCGAAGTTCGAGGGAAGTCTTTGTCACCCCGGAAATTGCGTCAAGCCGCATGAACCCCACAGATTCGGGATTTTTCCGTAACGAGATGATCTAGTGCCCCATTGGGTATTTAGTGCCTCTTGCCATCTGGGGCGGCATGGGTAACGGTCCCGGAACGCCTCCGCAGGGTCATCACATCAGCACGAGGCGTATGGCCTCGTCGATGGGCACGCCTCCGCCGATGAGTTCGAGGACGCGAAGCCGCGTCTCCGGGGTGTCGATCAGCGCGGCGATCACGGCGGCCACGTCGTCGCGTGGCACCGTCCCGGAGGGAAGCGGCGGGTCGGCGAGCGTCACCAGGCCGGTCCCCGGCTCGTCGGTGAGCCGCCCCGGCCGCAGGATCGTCCAGTCGAGCGGACGGGCGCGCAGGTCCTCCTCCGCCGCCGTCTTCGCGGTGATGTAGGCCGCCCAGACCTCGTCGCTCCCCGGTGCCGGCGGCGATCCCGCGCCCATAGAGGAGATCTGGATGAAGCGGGACACCCCGGCCCGTTCGGCCGCGTCGGCGAGCAGCACCGAGGCGCCCTGGTCCACGGTGAACTTGCGCGCGGCGCCGCTGCCGGGCCCCGCCCCGGCGGCGAAGACGACGGCTCCCGCCCCCACCAGGATCCCGGCCACCTCCTCCGGCGTGGTCCGCTCCAGGTCGCACACCACCGCCTCGGCGCCGGCCGCCTCCACGTCAGCGACCTGATCCGGGTTGCGGATCAGCCCCACGGGCGCGTCACCCCGCCCGCTCAGCAGGCGGGCCAGCCGAAGGGCGATCTTCCCGTGTCCGCCCGCGATCACCACGCGCATGCGATCACCTCCGCGCCGATCCTGCCACGACCTCTCCCGCCCGGCCGGGCAGGCCGCGCCGTGACGTGCCCGTCCTGGCTGGTCAACGGTTACTTCCTGTGATAGTCATGTCACCATAAGTAATCGGCAAAGTGTCTGTGGAGATGTCATGCTCTTGGGCGTACTCGCGGTCGCGGCGGCCGTCGGGCTGGTGGCCGTGGCGGCCCTTCTCTTCCGCGCGCTGGGCCGGGGCACCGATGACCGCGATCCCGGCGGCGCGTCCGCCGGTCACGCCGGGTCGATGCTCTCCTCGCTGTTCCTGCTCGTGTTCGCCATCGCGATCGTCGTGCCGTGGACCTCGGCCGACTCCGCACGGCAGAACACCTATGCGGAGACCCACGCGCTCGTGGAGGCCTACTGGGCCGCCGCACCGCTCCCGGCCCCCGACGCCGCCCAGGTGCGCGAGGGGCTCCGCGAGTACGCGAGATACGTCGTCGAGGACGAATGGCCGCAGATGGCGGCCGGACATCTCGGCAGCGAGGGGACGGCGCGGCTGGAGGCGTTACGCGCCCGCGTGACCGAACTGCCGGTCACGACCGACGAGGCGCACGACGCCAGAGACGCCGTGCTGGAGCGGATGGCGGACATGTCCGCCGCCCGGCGGCAGCGCGCCGCCGACGCGGGCACCGAGCCGCCCCCCGGCGTCATGCTGCTGACGGTGCTCACGGGCGTCCTCGTCACCGTCTTTCCGTTCCTGGCCGGGGCGCGGCCCCGGGGGCTCACGCTCGTGCCGGTGCTGGCGATGGCGGTCCTGCTCGGCGTCGGCGTCTATCTCGCCTGGAACATCTCCCACCCCTTCAGCGGCGGCCTGGCGGTGAAGCCCGACGCGTTCGTGAGCGCCCTGCACGAGTTCCAGCGGATCCCCGAGGGCCGCTGACATGGGCAGGACGGCGGGCCCGCGTGTGGCCGTCGCGGTCGCGGCCGTTTCCGCCTGCGCGGCACTGGCCTGTGCCGCGCTGAGCTGTGCCACGCCGGCCGCGGCGGCTCCCGTCCAGGTGACCGGGCAGCAGGTGCGGGCCGAGCGGCAGGACGCAGGTGCAGGGAGCACGGTGCCCCGGGGGATGGTGCGGGCAGCCGCCGGCGCGTCCCTCGCGGCAGCCGATCCGGACGGACCGGGCCTGCGGGCCGGCGTCTGCCTCGACGTCGATGTGATCGTCGACCTGCACGCCGAGGTCGGCATCGGACGGCCCGGCTGCACGTCACCCACGCCGATGCCGCCGCCCGCGCCCTCCCCGGAGCCTCCGCCACCGGCTTCCGAGAAGCCCGCGCCGACGCCCCGGCACGCTCCGCATCGGGTGGTGGCCGTGCCCCGGCCGCCCGCGGCGGCGCCGTCCCCGCGCCCTCGTCCGACGCCACGGCCCACCCCGTCGCCGTCACCGGTCTACCGGGTGCCGGCCATGCGCGCGATCGCGCCCGTACGGCACCGCAACCCTCTGGGGACGCTCACCGTCGTCATCGTCCTGTCGGTGGCGATCGCCGCCGCCGGTGCCGCCGCCTTCCGGCGATAGGCCGCCGGAAGGCGAGCACGGGCGGCGGCAGGGGAGCACGGGCAGGGGAGCACGGGCGGCGCCGCCCTACCGGTTCGCCCGGGCCACGACCTCCTCGCTCGTCAGGGGGCTGCTCGGGTGATGGCTCAGGCACAGCGGCGTACGGACCTTGGTGAACGACCCGCCCTCGAACGCCGCGTAGAACTGGCCGGACCGCAGCCGCGCCACGTCGGGGACGTCGCCGCCCTTGGCCCTGGCCAGCTCCCGCGCCGCCGTGATCTGGGCGGGCGCGTTGAGCAGGCCGAAGAACTGGGTGGCGGAGTTGCCCGTGATCCGGTTGTGCAGGCCCTTCGGCGCCTGTGTGGCGAACACCAGCCCGAGGCCATACTTGCGGGCCTGCGCGGCAAGGGCGAGCGTGCTCTGGGTGCACACGGTCGTCGTACCGGACGGCGCGAACGTCTGGGCCTCGTCCATCACGAACAGCCCGCCGAGCGGCCGGTCTCCGGCCGGATGCCGCTTGATCCAGGAGAACAGCGCCATCTGCAGTTGGTTGACGAAGCCCTGCCGCTGCGCGTCGGAGGCCAGGCCGGTGAGGCTGATCACCGAGACGCGGGCCCGCTTGCCCTCCGGCGGCGTCAGCAGGACGCCCGGATCGACGGGCGCCCCGGTCCCCGCGAACAGGGGATCGCTGATCGTCTCAGCCCTCAGGTGCTGAGCCATCTCGGTCGCGAGCCTGGCCGCGCCTTCGAGGGTGCTCACGCCGTCCGGCAGGTCGTCGAGCAGGGCGATCAGGCCGGCGAGGCTTGTGCCGCCGCGCCGTCCGTAGTGGGCGACGGCCTCGCGGAGCACCGCCTGGCCGAGATGCGCCTTCGCCGTCTTGGCCTCCAGCTTCGCCCGGGGCACGAGCGCGGCGAGGGCGGCGTCGACGGCCTCGCCGAACTCGTCCGGATCGTCGGCGACGCTGCCGAAGTCGGGCAGCGGCTGGAAGCTCAGCGGCCGTCCCGCCTCCTTGCGCGGCGTCCAGATCACCACGTCGGTGTTCGCCAGGTAGTCGTCGGCTCTGGCCGCGTCGCCCTCGCCCCACTCCGCGGGTGGCTCCGGCCACCGGTCGCCGAGCCGGGCGAGGTCGTTGTTCGCGTCGAGGACGATCGCCGAGACCCCCTGAAGGGCGCACTCCTCCACGAGACGGCGGATCAGCACCGTCTTGCCGGAGCCCGATCCGGCGAAGATCGCCGTGTGCTTGCGCAGGGTCTCCAGGTGGACGCGCACCGGCCGGCCGTCCGCGGTCGCCGCCCCGATCGTCAGGTACGGCGCCGCCGGGTCCTCGTCCACGGGTAGCGGCCTTCTCGGCCGAGGAACCGCCGCCGCCTCCACCGGTATCTCCGGGGCCGGTATCTCCACAGTCGGCATCTCCGGGGCCGGTATCTCCACAGTCGGCATCTCCGGGGTCGGCATCTCCGGGGCCGGTGCTTCGACCGATGACGCCACTGGGGCGGGCAGCGGCGGCCAGACCTGCAGATCGGGAACGGCCGGACCGAGGGTCACGCCGCCGGAAACCGCGGCGCCCGTACCGGAAGGTTCCGGCGCATCGCCCGAGGCCGGGGACAGCGCGGCGTCGGGGGCCGGGGACGGCGCGGCGTCGGGGGCCGGGGACGGCGCGGTGTCGGAGGCCGGAGACGCCGCGGTATCAGAGGCAGGGGATGGCGCGGTGTCGGTGGCCGGGGATGGCGCGGCGTTGGTGTCGGTGGCCGGGGATGGCGCTTCAGTCACCGGCAGCGTCGTGAGTCCTGGCACCGCCTCCCGGTGGAGCAGACGCCGTTCGGGGTTGGCGGTGCTCCGGGGGCGATCCTGTGCCCGGTTGAGCCGGGTGGACTTCCCGGTGGCGGAGTCGGACAGGCGCGGAACGGCCGCGTCGCTCAGCGCCTCGGCGAACAGCTTCACCTCGCTCGTCGGCTTACGCGAGACGAGCCACGCCCGGAGGTCCGGCGAGTTCTCCGTCAGCAGGGTGCGAAGCGCCGAGAAGATCCGGAGGTCGTCTTCTTCGACCTGGAGCACCCGGCCGCCCGCCTGCTCGAAGGCGGCCAGGGCCGCCTGGGTGGCCGGTCCCTTGGCCCAGCTCTGGTTCCTGAGCACGAACAGCTTGCGCGCTGGGATCCGCTCGTCGAGCCCGGCCGCCGTGGACGCGGTCTTCAGCCGGTTGAGCGCGGCAGTGTGATGGGACGCCGAGATGGCGCGGAAGCACCAGTGGGCCTCGTTCTCCGTCGCCTCGTCCAGCGTCCGCCGCAGGCGGGCGTGCAGGGGCGGCTTGGTGCTCGGGGGCGGGTCCTGGGTGAACAGGCGCCCGTCCTCGCCCTGCTCGGCGATCCAGGCGGACAGCCCGGCCGACAGCAGGCCCGGCATCACGACGTCCTCGGTGATCGGGTCCAGCGCGTCCACCACGTCCGCCCGCTGCCGCAACTCCGCGAACCGCCTGTCGAGCGCGCCGAAGTCGGGCTCCGGCTTTGGGCGCTGTGAGGGTTTGGGGCCGGTCTTGATGACAGGTGTGCCGGTCAGCCGTTCCAGCTCCACGACCTGCCCGCTCGCCAGGCACGACCGGACGTGCTTGTCGATCCGGATGAGCAACTGACGAGGCGTGTACTGGTGCGCATCCTCGAACGCCTCCGGCTTCACCGGCCACGTCGGATATGGCGGAGTGAACCCGACCGTCCCATAGTGCGCACTGAACCGCTTCTCGATCAGCTCGATGCCCGTTCGCGCGTCGGGGATGTTGTCGAGCGGCGTGGTCTCCCGGAACCGGTCCTGCACCGTGTCGATGGCTTTCGTGCGGATGAGCTCCCACGTCGCGGGAAGGCAGGAGAGCACGGTCAGCGTCCGGCGGGTCACCTCGCGCAGAGTCATCAGACCGCCCGCGATCTGCTCGAGCACCAGCGCTTCCTGCCAGGAGTCCTTGGTGTCTCCCTCCATAGCGACGGACGACTGTGCGAGGAGGACGTCGATCTGGTCCACCGCGATGACGGAAGGACCGGTCAGCGCCATCAGGCGGGACAGGTCCCTGACCATCTCCTGCGGGGACTTCGCGATCGTGGTGAAACCCCAGCCGGCCCGCTCGCCCGGTTCTCCTTCCGGCGCGGAGGTGAGGTAGGCGTCTCCGACGTCCTGCGCGGACGGGTCGTCGGCCGCGCGCAGAACGAGCGCCCTGGCGACGTCTTGGGCGACGCCGCCGACGTGCCGGTCGTACCGGCGCAGGGCGCGCACGAAGTCGTCCAGGTCATGCCGGGAGAGCGGCACCTCACCGGTCAGCGACCGGCGCGCTTCTTCCGGGATCTCGGCGAGCAGGCACAGCCGCCACAGAAGCTCGGTGAGCTGGGTCCCCGATCCCGGTATGGGCCGGGAAAGGCTGTCCAGCATGGACAGCAGCACGCTCTCCCACAAGCTCCTGGCGTCGAGCAGGCTCACCAGGAAGAAATAGCCGTCCTCCTCGTGCACCTTCTGCCGGACCCAGCCGAGCAGATGTGTCTTGCCGGAGCCGCGCTGTCCCTCGATGACGATGCCGATGGGGCTCGCGTCGGCGCTCTCCTCGGCCTCGATGAACCCGTCGAGGACGGTCTGCGCGGCCTGCCGGTGCAGAGTGCCGACGTGGAACGGCGACGGCCGCCACACGTCGTCGGGGACATTGGCGTAGTTGAACCTCAACGCCGCCAGAGCGTCCAGTTCCTTGCCGGTCATCATGCTCCGATCAGAATGCGGTGCTTGGGCTGGTCGCCGATGACGACGGCGGCGTCCCGATCAGCCTGAGACAGGCTCTTCTGGCTCTCCCAGGGAACGAGACGCACGTCGGGCAGGGCGATCATCCGACGGAGGGCGGCGTCGACCTCGTCCCTGGGGACGTCGCTCAACAGCGGACGCAACCGGGTCAGGCTCACCCAGGCGTTCGGCCTGTCGGCGAGCTGCGCGTACGCCTTGCGGATCAAGGTCTCGATGTCCTCGGACGCGGGCACTCTCGCGGTCGGCGGCTCCGCGATCGAGGGCTGTGCGATCGAGAGCTGAGCGATCGGCGGCTCCGTGATCGACGCCTGTGTGATCGACGCCTGTATGAACGGTTTTGCGATCGGTTCTGCCGTCGTCTCTGCCGTCGGCGCCTCGTTCACCTCCGTGACGAGGTCCTCCTGACGGCTGTAGATCTCGGCGAGGCTGTTCTCGCTCCGGACGATGTGCCGCTGGAGGTTGCCGACGAGGGCCTTGACCGCCGCCGCCGCGAATCCGGTGCCCGGCGCGCTGATGCCGTCCCGGGCGAGCTCGGACGCGTGGTGCCAGCCCTTGTCGGTCAGCACGTGGCTGAAGGAGCGCCCCGTCTTCCAACTGGTGACGAATCCGCCCTCGTTGAGGGTTGTCCGCTCCTTGCCCGTGATGGTGACGCCGTACTTCTCCTTGAGCTCGGGATTGGGCATCTCCCGGTCTTCCGCCATGAGGATCAGCAGGGCGCAGGTCGCGGAGAAGGACAGGGGTTTGTCAGGCATGGGGTGACCCTTCGAACGTTCCATTGCGGCACTGGTGGAGGAAGCGTTCCAACTCGGCGAGCACGGTGCTGAGACGCTTCAGCACCTGCTCGTTGGTGAATCGGCGGACGGCGTAGCCGTCCCGGCGCAGGCGTTCGTCGCGCTGTCCGTCGGCGGCGCGACGGCGCGGACCGAGGTGCTCGGGACCGTCGATCTCGACCACGCATCGTTCGGCCCGCCAGAGCAGGTCGACGCGGATCGGGTTGTTGAGCGGTCCCGAAGCGTGGAGCTGGTTCCACTCGCGGCCCGCCGCCCAGTCGCACGGCGACAGCGCCGCCTCCAACTGTCGCTCGGCGGCGCTGCCCGGGTGTGGCAGCCCGGCGAGAGGCGGATAGGTGAGCGCCGGCAGGTCGGACTCCTCGGCGCCGCCCGGCTCGATCTCGCGGATGAGCGCCGCCACATCCTCGGGGATCGGGGCGGCCACGGACTCGATCCGGTCGACGGCGCGCGGGGGAGGCCCGGTGAGCCAGACGCCGAACCCGCCGTGGTGGGCGAGCCATTCGCAGGCCGCGACCAGCACCTCCTCGGCGGCGGGCGGGAGCCCGGGAGGGAACCCGCACGAGGATCGCGGCCTCCGGTCGCCGGTAGCCCGCGCGGAGCACCCGGGCCAGCCCTGCGGCACGGATCTCGGGCGGGAACGCGCCGGCCCGGCCCGACGTACGGCCTCCGGACGTCACACCGCCCGTGACCCTGGCCGTGACCCCGTCCATGGCGGCGCGCTCGCGCAGGGCGCGTTCGGCGAGGTCGGCGAGGAAGGGCGCGAAGTGCCTCGTGGCCGAGCCCATGCGCAGGGCGAGGGCGCGGACGGCGGGCACGGCCGCGCCGCCGGTCCCGGTGATGCCGTCGGCCTCGGGCAGCCATGCGGGGAACATCGCCAGCGCGGCGTGCTCCAGCTCCCGCAGGACGTCGGCGACCAGGCTCGCGGGGGTCAGGGACGTGGGGGTCAGGGCCGGGCGCGGGACGTAGGTGACCAGCGCGGGCGCGTCGTCGGGCAGGGGGTCGAGCGCCAGCGCGACGGCGTCCGGGTCGTCGTGCAGGCGAGGGTCCCGTCCCGCGTATGCGTGCGCGTCCGATCCCACGTGCGCACGCGCGTCTTGTCCTGCGTGCAGGTGCACGACACGGCCCGTGGGTAGCTCCCTCCACGAGCGCGCCACGTCGCCCCCGCCCCTGTTGTTGAAGATCCGACAATCTTGACCCGGCAGAGGTTATCGGGCAGTGACAGGACCGTCCACACAATCGGGAATTTCCGGTTTTGCGCTATGCCGTCTCGGCTCTGACCAGGCGGAGGAACGCCTTGATGCCCGCCAGCACCTCCTGGTTGTCGGTGAGACGGCTGAGGGAGTCCTCGAACGTCCTGCCCATGGCGTCGAGCCGGCGATCGAGGTCGTCCGCGCGCACCGCGGCCGCGTGGAACCCGGCGCGCGTCTCGGAGGTGAGGGCGTCGAGGCGCTCGGCCAGTCCGGCGGCGCGGGCCTCGGACTCCTCGGCCCGTCTCTCCAGCGCGTCGGCCCCCGAGCAGGGCGGCCGACAGCAGGTGGGCGGCGACGGCCGCCCGGCGCATGCGCACGGCGATGCGGCGGGCCTCCGCCTCGCGCTCCGGCGAGACCTCCACCCCGCGCTCGCGGCTGACCCGTATCTCGTGGATCAGGGAATGGGCCTGGAAGTACAGATTCCACGGCACGGTCAGCAGCACGATGAGCCAGAGCAGGCACAGTGCCCCGAAGCCCAGCGAGACGACCACCGGCAGCGGCACGTCCACCACGTAGACCAAGACGATCCCCGCGATCGTGGACACGATCGCGAGGAGGACGATCCCGCTTCTGCTCACGGCCACCCTTTCCCTCGGCTTCCCTCGGCTTCCCGCGACTTCCCTTGGCTTCCCTTGGCGTTCCGACATGTCAGCGTCGTCGCCGGACCGGTGCGCGGGCATGAGCGCAATCACCCGGATCGAGTGAGTACGACCGCTCAACGAAGAAGGGGGTGGCCCGGTATGGGCCACCCCCGGACGTCACTCCGAGAAGGTCACTCCGAGAAGGTCACTCGGAGAAGGTCACTCGGAGAAGGTCACTCGGAGAAGACGGGAACCCCGTCGCGGACGAGTTTCCAGTTCGGCTCGGCGAACGAGGCCGGGTCGATGGTGCCGGTCGCGGCGGCGTACTCGATCAGCGCCTGGCGGATCTCCACCTGGGCGTTGTAGACCACCGGAGCGGTCGAGACGTGCGGGAAGCCGCCGCCGCCCGACTGGCGGTAGTTGTTGATGGCCACCACGAACTGCTGATCCGCGGTGACGGGCGTGCCCTGGTAGGACAGGTTGACGATGCGCTGGCCGACCGGCTTGGAGATGTCGATGTCGTACGTCACGCCGGAGAGCTGGTCGTAGTTGTAGTCGGGCGTGCCGCCGGCGTTGGTGAGCGTGCCGAGGTCGATCGGCGCGCCCGGGGCGACCTGGGCGAAGTATTTCGCCGAATACTCCAGGAAGTCCTTGATCTGGGCGCCGTTCAGCTTGATCCCGAGCAGCGTGTTGTCGTAGACGTACAGCCCGGCCATGTCGCGGACGCTGACCGGCCCGGCCGGGAACACGGCGGTGCGGCTGAACGGCGCGGCGATCGACAGCACGGGCAGCGAGGCGTCGGCGGTGCCGGCGATGGCCTTGCTGACGAGGTCGGTCTGGACCTTCTGGATGTAGTCGAGGATCGGCGTGTCCTTGTACGGCGACTCGGCCGCCGACAGCTCCTGGGACGACTGCGCGATGACCTTGTTGACGTAGCCGACGGTCTTGTCGTGCGCCTCCTTCATGAGGGCGACGATCTTCGGGTCCTCGGCCACCGTGTTGGTGTTGAGCGTGGTGGACGACTTGCCGGTCACCGTCCACTTCCCGCGCTGCTTGGCGAGCGTGAAGTCGACGACGCTGAGGCGCTGGCCCCACTTGCTGGGCTCGGTCAGCAGCACCTGCTGCCCGGTGGCCTTGTTGGTGACGAAGCGCTGGGGCACCTCGTTGTGCGCGTGGCCGAACAGCACGGCGTCGATGCCCGGCACCTGCTCGGCGACCATGGCGGCGGCGTTCTCCACGGGCAGTTCCGAGCCGTAGGACGACATGCCGTCGTCGCCCGAGTGGGCGGTGACCAGCACCACGTCGGCACCGTTGTCGCGGATGACGGGCACCCACTTCTTGGCGGTGGCGACGAGGTCGAGGAACTTCAGCTTGCCGTCGACGTTCGCCTTGTCCCAGATCGCGACGCCGGGGTTGGTGAGGCCGAGCACGCCCACCTTGATCGGCTTTTCGCCCTTCACCTTCATGGTCTTGATGATGTACGGCTCGTAGGCCGGCAGGCCGGTCTTGGCCGAGACGGCGTTCGCGCCGAGGACGGGCGCCTTCATCTGGTCGACCCATGCGCCGAGCAGCGGCAGGCCGTAGTTGAACTCGTGGTTGCCCAGGGTCACGGCGTCGTACCCGATGGCGTTCATGGCCTTGGCCATGGGGTGGGTCGCGTGGGTCGAGGTGATCGGCTCGACCTTCGCGTAGTAGTAGTCCAGCGGCGTGCCCTGGAGGGTGTCACCGGAGTCGAAGAGCAGGGTGTGGTCGGCGCCGCGGTCGGCCCTGATCTTCGACACCATCGTCGAGATCTTCGCGAGGCCCACGTCGTTGTGCGCGCTGTCGTCGTACTCCGCGTTCTTGTAGTAGTCCCAGTTGAGCGCGTTTCCGTGGATGTCGGAGCTGGCCATGACGGTGATCTTGACCGTGTGGCTCGGGGCCGCTGTGGCGGGCGTGCCGGGCAGGACGAGACCGAGGGCCACGACCGTGGCGCCGGCGGTCAACCTGATCGCTGAACTCATGCTGGGCGACGATAGTGACCCCCAATCACCAAGTGGTCACGAAGTCCTTAACCGGACATGTCCCTACAAGGTGACACGCTTGTCGCCCAGGGAGGGTCATGCCGTGGGTAGGACCACGAAGATGGCGGACAAACTCGAGACCTATCGGGCCAAACGCGACGCGACGCGCACCCGCGAGCCGATCCCTGCCGAAGGGCCGCTGCCGCGGGGCGAGGACGACACGTTCGTCATCCAGGAGCACCACGCCCGGTCCCTCCACTGGGACCTGCGCCTGGAGCGGGGCGGGGTGCTAGTCTCCTGGGCGATCCCCAAGGGCCTGCCGCTCGACCCCGCGACCAACCACCTCGCCGTCCAGACCGAGGACCACCCCATGGAGTACGCCCGGTTCGAGGGCGAGATCCCCAAGGGCGAGTACGGCGGCGGCACGATGACGATCTGGGATCGCGGCCACTACACGACCGAGAAGTGGAGCGACCGCGAGGTCAAGATCGTGCTGAAGGGCTCCCGGGTCGCGGGCCGCTACGTGCTGTTCCGGACCCGGGGACGCAACTGGATGATCCACCGGATGGACCCGCCCAGCGAGCAGTGGGAGCCCCCGCCCGCCGTGATCGCGCCGATGAAACCGGTGACCCGCACCCGCCTGCCCCGCGACCCCGAGGCGTACGCCTGGGAGTTCTGGTGGGGCGGCACGCGGGCGCTCGCCCACGTGGAGGGCGGCAGGCTGACGCTGCGCGACGCGGGCGGCGCGGACGTCACCGGGGAGCACCGCTGGCTGCGCCCGCTGGCCGAGTCGTTCGGCAGCAGGGCCGTCGTGCTGGACGGCGAGGTCGTCACGGTCGCGGGCACCCCGGTCTACGTCGCCTACGACCTGCTCTACGACGACGGCCGGTTGTTGCTCGGCGAGCCGTTCGAGCGCCGCCGTGCGGGCCTGGAGGACCTCGCGGTCGCCGGGCCGCGCTGGCAGACGGCGCCGTCCTGGCCCGGGGAGGCAGAGGCGGTGCGGCGGGCGGCGGCCGAGCAGGGCCTGCCCGGCGTCGTGGGCAAGCGCCTCGACTCCGTGTACGCGCCGGGGGAGGAGTCCCCCGCCTGGGTGCGGCTGCCCGTGAAGGCGCCGGGGTAAGGCAGGCGGCGCGGGGTAGGGCGACGAGGGGGAGGTGGCGAGATGTCAGAGCAGCACCACCCGGTCACGGGCGACCACAAGTACGAGCAGGAGATCTCCTCTGCCGAGGAGCACGAGGAGCGCCCCGGACGCAGCCTGGTCACGACCGACCACGAGGTCATCAGGCGGTGGGCCGAGGAACGGGGCGCCAAACCCGCGACCGTTCCCGGCACCGAGCACGATGGTCGTCCCGGCGTCCTCCGGTTCGACTTCCCGGGATACGGCGGCGAAGACCTGAAGGAGATCTCCTGGGACGAGTGGTTCAGGACGTTCGAGGAACGCAACCTCAACTTCATCTACCAGGAGCACCGCAAGGACGGCAGCCTGAGCAACTTCTTCCGGCTGGAGAGCCCCGATCGCGAGGACGCCTGAGCTCCTTTCGTCTCAGGTCGCTTCGCCGTCCTGGGCTCGCTCACCGTCCTGGGTCGGCGCACCGTCCTGGGCTCGTTCGCCGTCCGGTGCGGCGGCGCTCGCCGACCGGAGCAGGCCGAGCTCGGCGGCGTAGTCCTCCAGCTTGGTCCGCAGTTGCCGGCGTCCCCGGTGCAGCCGTGACATGACCGTGCCGATGGGGACGTCGGTGATCTGCGCGATCTCCTTGTAGGCGAAGCCCTCCACGTCGGCGAGGTAGACCGCCAGCCGGAAGTCCTCGGGCAGCTCCTGCAGCGCGCGCTTCACCCGCGAGTCGGGCAGCCCTTCCAAGGCCTCCACCTCGGCCGACTTGAGTCCCGACGAGGTGTGCGAGGCCGCTTCGGCGAGCTGCCAGTCCTCGATGTCCTCGGCCGCGGACCGCTGCGGCTGACGCTGCTGCTTCCGGTAGGTGTTGATGTAGGTGTTGGTCAGGATGCGATAGAGCCAGGCCCGCAGGTTCGTGCCCTCGCGGAACTGATGGAAGTTGCTGAAGGCCCGCATGTAGACGTCCTGCACCAGGTCTTCGGCGTCGGCGGGGTTCCGGGCGAGCCGTAGGGCGCCGGCGTAGATCTGGTCGATGTACGGCAGTGCGTCCCGCTCGAACCGCAGCCGCCGTCGTTCGCCCGCTGTGTCGTCGACGATCGTCATATCCCCACCTCCCTGAGCGCCTCCCCTTGTCAGTTAGGACCGCTTTCGGCTGACGCCGGCCGGACGCAGGAGCCGTTGGCGTTCAGGCGGCGTCGCGGCGACCAGGCGGCGGGACGGTTCCCCCAGGAGCAGGGCCTCCGGGGGCAGGACCCCCGGGAGTGTGGCCCCCCGGCGCAGGGCCTCCGGAATCGGGCCGGCCGGGCGTACGGTCTCCGGGCGGTGGCGGGGCGAGGTCGGCGCCGCGCGGTGTCCGGTAGGGCTCACGCGCCCGCAGGTCCACTGTCTGGATGACCCGGCTGATGTCGGTGGGCGTGACCAGGCCGATGAGGCGTCCGGCGTCGTCGAGCACCACGGCCCGGCCGTCCGCGCTGCCGCTCATTCGCTGGAGCAGCTCGGTGAGCTGGTCGTCGGGGCGTGCGGTGGGCACCTCCGACGGCGGGCACGCGACGTCGCGCAGCCGGGTGCGCGCGCGGTCGTCGGGCGGCACCTGCCGGACGCGGCCCAGGGTCACCAGTCCCGCGAACCGGCCGTCGTCGCCCAGCAGCGGATAGGTGGACAGGTGGCGGCGCAGCACGAGCCGGTCGATCAGGCTGGCGACGGTCTCGTCGGGGTGCGCGACGAGAGGGTCGCGCGACATCACCTCGCCCACCGTGATCCCGTGCAGCGCGGCGTCGATCTGCGCCTGCTGCTCCTCGGCGGTGGCCGCGTTCACCAGGAACAGGCCGATCAGGGCCAGCCAGAATCCCTGGAGGCCGAGGCCGGAGACGAGGTTGAGGAAGCCGAGCGCGATCAGGACGTAGCCGAAGACCCGGCCCGCCCGGGCGGCGGCCACGGCGGCCCGCATGCGGTCGTGCCACCAGGCCCACAGGAAGGCGCGCAGCACCCGCCCGCCGTCCAGCGGCGCGGCGGGCACCAGGTTGAACACGGCGAGCAGCACGTTCACCACGGCCAGATAGGCGAACATCCCGCTGATCAGCGGCGGCGCCGCGACGGCCGCGGCCCCCCAGGACAGCAGGGCGAACAGGCCGCCGAGCACGGCGCTGGTCAACGGCCCCACCCCGGCGATCTTGAGGTCGGCGCCGGGGGAGCGGGGCTCACCGCGCAGTTCGGCCACCCCGCCGAGCAGCCAGAGCGTGATGCCGTTGACCCCCAGCCCGTGCCGCTTGGCGACGATCGCGTGGGCCACCTCGTGCGCCAGCAGCGAGGCCAGGAAGAGCAGTGCCGACACCACCGCGGCCAGCAGGTACGCCGCCATGGACAGGCCGGGGAAGGCGATGGGAAAGCGCCCGAAGGCCAGCCCGACCACCAGGATCACGACGATCACGAGGACGCTGATGTTGAGCCCGACCGGGATCCCGCCTATGCGGCCGAGACTGATCGATGATCGCATCCTGCCACCCCCCTCGGCCTTTCGCTGTGACTGGCCTACCCACAACGGCACAGGTCACGCGGCGGCCGGGGGCTTGGAGACCGCCGACGCGCGGTCAGCGGGCGGTTGCCGGAACCGACATACGAAAATTGCGCAAATGTGTGAAAAACGGAACCCGTGTGTGGTGCTCCGGCGGCGCAATCGTGGGCGGCTCCTGACCGGCGACTGGGTAAGATCGTCAGGCGGAGTTGCAAACCGACTGTCGAAGGACCGTCGAGATGTCCGATTCATGGGATGTGAAACGCCGGTTGGCCCAGGCGCTGAACGAACACGATCTGGAGGCCTTACTCGACACCTTCAGCCCGGACGCCGTTCTTGTCTCGCCCTTCGGCATCGCGGAGGGGCATGAGCAGATCGGGTGGATGTACGAGCAGGTCTTCAAGAGCTTCCCCGACTTCCAGTTGATCGTGTGGTACGAGGCCGTCGGCTGCGACGCGCCCATGATGGTGGAGTGGACGGCCACGGGCACGCACCTGGGGCCGATCCTGCTGCCGAACGGGCGCGAGCTGGAGGGGACCGGTCGCCCGATCACCTTCCGGGGCACCTGTGCGTCCTTCATCGAGGACGGCAAGATCAAGACCCACCGGGAGTATTTCGACCAGCTGGAGATCTACACCCAGCTCGGTCTGTGCCTCACGGAAACCCCGGAAGGCTCGGCAACCGCGAGCTGAGCGTTCCGGGCGCGCAGCGCGCGGGGGCGCCGGCCGGTCCGGCAGCGCGGCGGCGGCCGCGGACCTCGCCAGGTCTGCCCGCGGCCGCCGTCGGCGGATCACCTCAGATAGATGTTCGGCCTGGCCGGAGTGGACATGCCGTCGCCGAGGAAGAAGCCCGTGTGGGGCGGCTGGTTGTAGGCGGTGTTCTGCCAGGCGATCGCCACCCGATATGCCGGGTCGTGCATCAGCGTGTAGACCTGGCGGTTCGTCGCCGTGGTCGTGCTGTAGATCCGCAGAGCGGTGTTGTCGCTCGTCGGCCAGACGACCTCCTCGCGCCAGTCGCCGAACAGGTCGGCCGACAGCGACGGGGTGGACTTGGTGCCGTTGTTGGAGTGCACGCCGGAGCCGGTCAGCAGGCGGGTGTCGCCGCCGGTGCCGTACTTGTCGATGTGGGTGCCGTCGAGCAGCTCACGGACCGGGTCGGCGTCCCACCAGGCGAGGAAGTTCGCCGAACCCGGCTTGCGCCCGACGTTCTGCCCCCTGGTGTTGAACATGCCGCTGACGCCGGACGACCACGACTCGGCGCCCGGGCTGCCGGACCACACGTCGTCGGAGACGCCGCGGCCGTTGTCGCAGCCGCAGGAGGCGTTGCTCCAGATGATCGAGCCGGTGCGGGCGTCGGCCATCCACGCCGCGGGCTTGCTGGTGTCCTCGTCGACCTTGAACACCTCGAGTCCGGCCCGCGACGGGTCGAGGTCGCCGAGGTGCATGGCGTCGCCGTGGCCGTTGCGGGTGTTCCACAGGGGCTGGCCGTTGTCGTTGATCGCCATCGCACCGAAGACGATCTCGTCCTTGCCGTCCGCGTCGACGTCGGCGACGGCGAGGTTGTGGTTGCCCTGGCCGGTGTACTGGCTGCCCGCGGAGTTGGAGTCGAACGTCCACCGTTTGGTCAGCGAGCCGTTGCGGAAGTCCCAGGCCGCGATCACGGTACGCGTGTAGTAGCCGCGCGACATGATCAGCGACGGGCGGGCGCCGTCGAGATAGGCGGTGGCGGCGAGGAACCGGTCGACCCGGTTGCCGTAGTTGTCGCCCCAGGAGGAGACCGTTCCGCGCGGCGGGTCGTAGTCCACCGTGGACATCGCCGCGCCGGTCTGGCCGTTGAACATGGTCAGATATTCGGGGCCGGACAGGACGTAGCCGGAGGAGTTGCGGTAGTCGGCGTTCGCGTTGCCGATGACCCTGCCGGCGCCGTCCCTGGTGCCGTCGGCGGTCTTCATCGCCACCTCGGCCCGGCCGTCGCCGTCGTAGTCGTACACCTGGAACTGCGTGTAGTGGGCGCCCGCGCGGATGTTGCGGCCGAGGTCGATGCGCCACATGCGGGTGCCGTTCAGCCTGTACGCGTCGACGAACACGTTGCCGGTGTAGCCGGACTGGGAGTTGTCCTTGGCGTTGGACGGGTCCCACTTCAGCACGAACTCATACTGCCCGTCGCCGTCGAGGTCGCCCACGCTCCCGTCGTTGGCGCTGTAGGTGTAGGACACGCCATCGGGCGTGGTGCCGCCGGACGGCGGCTGGATGGGCACGTCGAGGTGGTCGCCGCCGGTGAAGCGCAGCGACGACTCCGACGCCGCCTGCTCCGCGCCGTTCACCACGGCCCGCACCGTGTATGTGGCGTCGGCGGCGGCCCCGGAGTCGAAGTAGTTCGTGGAGTTGGTGATCGGCGAGGAGGTCAGCTTCGTCGAGCCCCGATAGACGTTGAACCCGGTGCCGATGCTCTCGGTGCCGAGCAGTCGCCAGGAGACCAGGTTGCCGTTGCCCGACCGCACGCTGATCAGGCCGCGGTCGAGGTCTTCCATCTGCCGCGCGCCCGCCGGGATGCTCGTCGGGCTCGGGGACGGGCTGGGGCTCGGGCTCGGGGACGGGCTGGGTGAGGGGCTCGGCGAACGCGTCGGGCTCGCACTGGGAGAGGCACTGGGAGAGGCACTGGGAGAAGCACTGGGAGAAGAACTGGGCGAGGCGCTGGGACTCGGAGAGGGGCTGCTCGTGACCCCGCCCGTGCAGGCGGTGCCGTTGAGCGCGAAGCTCGCGGGCGCGGGGTTGGACGAGTTGTTCCACGAGCCGTTGAAGCCGAACGACGTCGTGCCGCCGGTGGGGATCGAGGCGTTGTAGCCGGCGTCCTTGGCGGTGACCTGCCCGCCGCTCTGGGTGACCGTGGCGTTCCACGCCTGCGTGACGGTCTGGCCCGCCGCGTACGACCAGGTGAGCGTCCAGCCGTTGACGGCGTCGCCGAGGTTGGTGATCGTGACGGCGGCTCCGAATCCGTCCTGCCACTGGTTGGTCACCTGGTAGTCCACCCGGCAGCCCGCCGCCGCGGAGGCGGGCAGGGCCGGCAGAACCGCGGTCCCCGCGAGCGCGGCGGCCGAGGCCACGGCGGCGACCAGAGCAGATCTTCGTCGTGTGGTCATCTGGAACTCCATGAGGGGGTGCCGATGGGGGCGCAGTGCTTCAGCGGCGCTCAGTGGTGCTCAGTGGTGCTCAGCCGGTGTTCGGCGCGGGGGTGGGACGGGCAGGGAGCTAGGGGCAGGTGTGGCGGGCAGGGAGCTAGGGGCAGGGAGCTAGGGGCAGGGTGCTAGGGGCAGGGTGCGGCGGGCAGGGGGGCTACGGGGGCAATGGGCAGGGTGCGACGGGATGCGCCGGGGTGCGTCATCACAACGCGAAACCGGCGGTGCGGTCAATCACCCCGGTTCACCGATGTGAACGCAATCATCCGAGGCATCCGGGCCCGGCGATCTGCGGCTGGTCGGAGCCGCTGCGGGCGTGCCACCTGCACGTCGACGCCGATGACCGATCATTGAAACTTTCAGCCACGTCGGCTTACGGGAGCCTGTGAACGATCACAGATCTGACCTCTCATCCCCGGCTTCGAGGCCCGTACGGAGCCGCTGCATCCGCCCCGGCGCGTCAGCCCTGAGCCGCCGCGCCTACCTGTCGCCGTCGCCGGGCAGGCCGAGCCAGCGCCGCATGCAGACGATGAGCTCCTCGGCGTCGACCGGCTTGGTGACGTAGTCGCTCGCGCCCGACGAGAGCGTCTTCTCCCGGTCGCCGTGCATGGCCTTGGCGGTGACCGCGATGATCGGCAGCTGGGCGAAGCGCGGCATCGACCGGATGGCGGCGGTGGCGGTGTAGCCGTCCATCTCCGGCATCATGATGTCCATCAGCACCAGGTCGACGTCGTCGTTGCGCGTCAGCATCTCGATGCCCTTGCGGCCGTTCTCCGCGTACAGCACGTGCATGCCGTGCAGTTCGAGGATCGTGGTGAGCGCGAAGACGTTGCGCACGTCGTCGTCCACGACCAGCACCTTGCGGCCCACGAGCGCGCTGTCGACCTTTCCGGGCTCCTGCGCCCTCTCCTCCGAGGACCGCTGCACGAGCGGCAGGACGCTGCCGGGCTCATCGGCGGACAGGTGCAGGGTGATCCGTTCGCGCAGCTCGTCGAGGCTGGGCAGGCGCTCCAGCGGCTGGTTGCGGGAGCGCACCTGCAGCAGGTCCTCCTGCGGGCGCGACAGCCTGCGCGAGTGGTGTGCGAGCACCGGCAGCGTGCGCAGCGCGGGATCGGCGTCGAGCCCCTTGAGGAAGTCGGCCGTGGTGTCGTGCGGCATGCCGAGGTCGAGCACGACGCAGTGGACGCTCTCCTGCCGCAGCATCGAAAGCGCCGACTGGGCGTCGCTCGCGGTCGACACCCGCACCGGCCCGTGGGTGTCGTGCAGGTCGGCCGCGACTCTCTGGGCCAGCATGGAGAGCAGTCCGCCGGGCTCGGCCTCGACGACCAGCAGGTGGCGCCTCGCCCTGCCGTTGCTGCCGTTCGTGCCGTCGGGGGTCCGCGCCGCCGCGGCCGCGTCGGGTGCGATGACAGAGTGCGCGGCGGTGGCGTGCCCGGTGGTGGCGTGCCCGGTGGTGGAGTGCCCGGTGGTGGAGTGCGCGGCGAACAGCGGCAGCGTCTCCTCCCGCGTGGCGGGTCCGTCCTTCCGTACGCCGTCGAAGTGGGCCAGCGGGAGATAGAGCGTGAACGTGCTGCCCTCGCCCGGCGTGCTGGCCGCGTGGATCTCGCCGCCGAGCAGGGTCGCGATCTCCCGGCTGATCGACAGGCCGAGGCCCGTGCCGCCGTATTTGCGGCTGGTGGTGCCGTCGGCCTGCTGGAAGGCGTCGAAGACCTGCGAGAGGTTCTCGGCGGCGATGCCGATGCCGGTGTCCATCACGTGGAAGGCCAGGATCTCCTGGCCGGCCGCGCCCGGCAGGTCCACGCCGGCCGCCCGTTCGATGCGCAGCTCGACCGAACCCGATTCGGTGAACTTGACCGCGTTCGACAGCAGGTTGCGCAGCACCTGCCGCAGCCGCTGCTCGTCGGTGAGCAGCCGGGCCGGCACGTCGGAGGCGACGGTCATCTCGAACCGCAGCCCCTTCTGGCTGGTCAGCGGGCGGAAGTTGGCGTCCACGTAGTCGAGGAGCTGACGCAAACCCACCGGCTCGGGCGTGATGTCCATCTTGCCCGCCTCGATCTTCGACAGGTCGAGGATGTCGTTGATGAGCTGGAGCAGATCGGTGCCGGCGGAGTGGATGACGTTGGCATATTCCACCTGCTTGGCCGTGAGGTTGCGGGTGGGGTTCTGGGAGAGGAGCTGCGCCAGGATGAGCAGCGAGTTGAGCGGGGTGCGCAGCTCGTGGCTCATGTTGGCGAGGAACTCGCTCTTGTATTTGGACGCGAGCGCGAGCTGCTGGGCCCGGTCCTCCAGCTCCTGGCGCGCCTGCTCGATCTCGCTGTTCTTGGTCTCGATGTCACGGTTCTGCTGGGCCAGCAGCTCCGCCTTCTCCTCCAGCTCGGCGTTCGAACGCTGGAGCTCCTCCTGCCGCACCTGGAGCTCGGTGGCGAGCCGCTGCGACTCGGCCAGCAGCGCGTCGGTGCGGGCGTTCGCCACGATCGTGTTGACGTTGACGCCGATCGTCTCGACGAGCTGTTCGAGGAAGGCCCGGTGGATGCCGGCGAAGCGCCCCAGGCTGGCCAGCTCGATCACGCCGAGCACCTGGCCTTCGACCACGATCGGCAGCACGATGAGGTTGACCGGCCCGGCCTGGCCGAGACTGGACGACATGGTCAGATAGCCCGGCGGGATGTCCTCCACCAGGATCGTCCGCCTGGCCTGCGCGGCCTGGCCGACCAGCGACTCCCCGAACGCGAAGCGGCGCGAGGTGTCGCGGTGGCCGTAGCAGCCGACCACCCGCAGCTCCGCGCCCGCCGCGGTCTCCTCGGCCAGCAGGAACGTGCCGTGCTGCGCGTTGACCAGCGGGGCCAGCTCGTTCATGACCAGCTCGGCGACCGCCGACAGGTCGCGGTGGCCCTGCATCAGCCCGGAGAGGCGGGCGAGGTTGGTCTTGAGCCAGTCCTGCTCCTGGTTGGCCCTGGTCGACTCGCGCAGCGACTCCACCATGGAGTTGACGTTGTCCTTGAGGTCGGCCAGCTCGCCCTCGGCGTCCACGGTGATCGACCTGGTCAGGTCGCCGGAGGTGACCGCGCTGGTCACCTCGGCGATCGCGCGCACCTGGCGGGTGAGGTTGCCGGCCAGCTCGTTGACGTTCTCGGTCAGCCGCTTCCAGGTGCCCGACACGCCCTCGACCTCGGCCTGGCCGCCCAGCCTGCCCTCGCTGCCCACCTCGCGGGCGACGCGGGTGACCTCGGCGGCGAACGAGGACAGCTGGTCGACCATCGTGTTGATGGTCGTCTTCAGCGCGAGGATCTCGCCGCGGGCGACGACGTCGATCTTCCTGGTGAGGTCGCCCTCGGCGACGGCC